>NZ_JANAVE010000002.1:0-1388025 GCF_024213315.1 Paenibacillus sp. A3M_27_13 | reverse complement strand
TAGCTACCGTTTCCGGTAGTTATCCCTGTCTTGTGGGCAGGTTGCCTACGTGTTACTCACCCGTCCGCCGCTAGGTTGTTTAGAAGCAAGCTTCTAAACAACCCCGCTCGACTTGCATGTATTAGGCACGCCGCCAGCGTTCGTCCTGAGCCAGGATCAAACTCTCCATTAAAGACCAACCGAAGTTGGTTTATAGAAAGAGCGATAAGCTCATTTTGAAACTGACGAGATAAAATATCTCTTGTTTGCTTCCATTTTATACAGCCCGATGGCATGTACCAAAATTTCAGCGTTGGATTTTGTAAACAAAATCCGTACTCACTCGTTGTTCAGTTTTCAAAGATCAAATTTTCATGCGGCATTTTGAGCCAGAACAATAATATAACATTTTCATCTAATTTAATCAACCTGTAAATAATTCCAGGTGAGTTATCCAAACCTTATTTAGTTAACAATCACTTTCGGGCTGGGATAATAATATATCAATTTAAACCGATCAAGTCTACCTGTAAAAATTCCCAGCTTGTTCGAACTTATTAAAAATCTTTGATCTTGTTCTATCGGCTGGACTAGTAATTTAACACGCATACCAAATTAATTCTACTTGAAATTAATTCCTTTTGATAGACAACTATAGATAATACACCAAAGTGGTTCATAATCCTAATAGGTGGAAATTTTGCTTAAATCTACGTTATTCTAATTTCCATAAAGATTTGCTTTGTCAATTAGTTCTTAGATGTTTTCGAAGGTTGATGCTTCTTGTATTTCATTTGATTTTGATGCTAGTAATACTATTTATATTCTTTTTGGATGCATTTTTCTCAGAAGAAGTTGATAATTATGAAGAAATTTATCATGAACTTAATCCTTACATTTTTCACTGGCCTCTTCGCTATTTATTTACTTACTCGAAAAGTAGAAATAGATGGTTTAAGAGTTTGCTTTATAAGCACAGAAATAGTAGCACTAGGTTATCTGACTGTGTGTTTAATAAAAAAAGCACGTAAATGAAAAACACATTTCTAATACGGACCAAAAAACGGCAAAAATAATTATACTTACGTCACTCAATGAAAGTGAGGTTATACTCGATGCGTATTCCATGGAGTTGATAACTTCATCTGTTCCATGACAGTTAGAATGACCCCGAAATATGAAAAACAGCGGTATCCTTGGATGAGTCCTAGATACCGCTGTTTTTTTGAACTATCGTTCCTTGTTTGTTAAACGATAAACTTAATCTCCGTATTGTGTTTACAGCATACGAAACTTCTGCTTTGAATTCACCTCTGGACGATGCAAGGTGAAGAAGAACCTTTCGCCTACTGTGGGAACAGATTTAGGAAGCCATGACTTCAATGTTCAAGAGGATGCCGCTACCGCAAGCGTACCGGAAGAATCCGCTGTATGATGAATACTCCGCACGAAGCGAATCGTTTTTGTTTCTGAGTGCATTACGACTGAATGAGTTTCCGCTCTGTGACCAGGAAGAGAACGAACCCCCTGCAACCACTCTCCAGGTGTCACACCTGTAGCCACAAACATCACGCCTTGGCGTCCGACCATATCATCCATGGAGAGCAACGCACCGGGATCAGTAATCCCCATACGCTTGCAACGCTCAATCTCTTCTTCACCATGAGGCAGCAGGCGACCCTGGATTTCTCCGCCCATACATTTCAGCGCTGCAGCGGCCAATACACCCTCAGGAGCGCCACCAGAACCGATATGCAAATCTACACCGCTATCCAGGCATGTTTCAATCGCGCCCATCACATCCCCATGGCCAAGCAGTTTGATTCGAACGCCGCTTTCCCGCAGAAGCTTGATGATCCCGGCGTGCCGTGTACGATCAAGAATGGACACGGTAAGATCAGACAAGGATTTACCGAGTACTCGTGCAGCTTTTGACAATGTAGTTGGAATTGGGTCCTCAAGTGATAGCTTTCCAGCCAATGCCGGGCCAACGGCCATTTTTTGCATGTACATATCTGGAGCGTGGAGTAGACTACCACGAGGTGCAGCAGCAATGACCGACAGAGCGTTATTCAAACCATTTGCTACTGTTTCGGTTCCCTCTAGTGGATCGACAGCGATGTCCATAGCCGGTCCCCTGCGATTGCCTACTCTTTCCCCGATATACAGCATGGGAGCCTCATCCATTTCGCCTTCGCCAATGACGACCGTGCCGTCCATGGATACCGCATTAAAATGAGTGCGGATGGCTACCGTAGCCGCCTCGTCTGCGCTATTCTTATCTCCACGCCCTGTCCATTGTGCTGATTGCAGTGCCGCTGCCTCTGTTACCCGAACGAATTCCAATGCCATTTGACTCTCCATACCTATCCCTCCACCTCTCCTAAAAATTAATTGTTACCCTTAAGCAAATGAACTATTTAGGGCAACTTTGCTGCAATCTTTCTATTTATCTATTAAACTCCTGTATCCTACGATTTTAATTTTTAGTTATATGAGCAGCTACTAGGCTCTATAACATTCTGATAATTAAACCTGCCGTCTCTTCAATCGCCTTATCTGTAACATCAATAACCGGACAATTCAGCTCTTTAAACAAAGACTGCGCATACGCTATTTCCTCTTCTACCCTCATCGCTGTAGCATACTGCACATTATTAGGAAGCCCCATAACCTTTAGTCGCTCACTGCGTATTTTCAACAGTAACTCTGGCTCGATCGTTAATCCGAATACTCGACCACGCTGAACATCCTTCAACTGAACAGGCGGTGTCAGCTCCGGTACAATCGGTATGTTGACCGTTTTATAACCTTTATGCGCGAGAAACATGGATAAAGGGGTTTTGGAAATACGGGATACTCCAAGCAATACAATATCCGCTTTGAGAATGGCGCTCACATCTTTACCATCATCATATTGAACCGCAAAATCCAAGGCCTCTACACGGCGAAAATAGTTATCGTCCAGTCGGTGCAGCAGACCAGGCTTCTCTTTGGGATCGTTATGGAACGTATCAGCAAACGCCTGCATCATCGGTCCCATAATGTCGACAGCCCGCACATTCAGCCGGACAGCCTCCTCTTTCATCGCTTCTCTCAATTCTGGCTGTACCAGCGTATAAGCTACGAAGCCTTTACGCTCGGCAACTTCCTCCATCACCCGGCTCAGTTCGTCTTCATCCCTCACGTTCATAAATCTTTTGATCTCTGTGTCCGGTAACTCAAATTGGCGCATGGTCGCCTGTACGACAGCTTCTGCCGTCTCGCCAATCGAGTCTGAACAGATCGCTATAAAATGACTGCTCACCTGAACCATTCGATTCCTCCCATTAATCCTCTGCTACCATATCGAGCAACATTTTAATAATATTCGTTTTTGTAATGCGTCCCACGACTTTCCAGTGCTCCCCTGGCTTGTCGGAGTCGGAAGGGACGACAACAGGCAGGCTGTCGATTTGACGGGCAATAATTTTGCGCGCTGCCTCTAATACCGTATCCTCTGGGGAAACGGTGACAACATTCGCCTGTCGGGTCATCACAAGGCTGACAGGAATGGTTGCTGCATTGGGATTCCCTAACGTTACCTTAAGCAAATCCTTGCGGGAAGCTACCCCTGCCAAATCTCCGTCTTCATCGGTGACGATCAAATTGCTCACATTTTCCAAAAAGAGAGCTACGACAGCTTCCTGAATCGTGGTTGTTTCTCGTACGATGACTGGAACCCCATGAAGATCGCCGACCTTCATTTGCAACAGCCGGAATTTTTCCTCCCGGTTCGGCGTGCCCCGCTTTCCAACAAAATATCCGACCTTGGGCTTTGCATCTATGTAATTCAGAATGCCCAATTTGGATAGGTCGGTCCGAATGGTCGCCTTGCTGAGATTAAGCATTTCCGCAATCTGATCCCCGGTAATCGGGGCATGCTTTTGTACGATGTTTAAAATTTCTACTTGTCTTGCCGTAAGGTCGATGATGAACGTCCCTCCTTTTTTCTTGCGATCTAATAATGAATATAATACGTCATATATAACAATAAATCAACCTTAAAAAGCATATAAAACATCACATATATAAAATTAAGGCGGTTATTCATGTCTTTTTATCATTTAAAACACTTATTTAACACAAAAAAACGGGTACTTTGCACCCTGCTCTTTCGAGTAAGGCGAAGTACCCGCTCCCTTATTCGTATCTTAAAGCATCAATTGGACGCAGCTTCGACGCCTTTCGCGCCGGATATACTCCGAACAACACTCCAACCCCCATACAGCACAGAAAAGAGTAAAGCACGGGCTCTATCGAATACACAATCGGCATTTGGACGAATTTCTCGAGCAGCTTTGCACCTCCGAGACCCACCATTACGCCAACCAGTCCACCCATCAGACTGAGAAAAACAGCCTCAGCCACAAACTGCAGCATAATATCACTGCGTTGCGCACCAATCGCTTTACGAATCCCGATCTCCCTCGTACGTTCCGTGACGGACACCAGCATAATATTCATAATGCCGACACCTCCAACGCCAAGCGCAATTGCAGCTACACCGGCCAGCAGCATATTCATAATCCGATCAACCCCGGACACTGTTTTTAAGATTTCCGTCTGGGTCATGATCTGAAAGTCATCGCCCTCTGATGGCTTTAGCTCATGTCTGGCACGTAGCACCTGCCGAATTTCAGCACTTGCCTGATTAATCTTCTCCTCTGTTGTTGCAGAGGCGTTCACCTGCTGAATACTCATATTGCCTAGCCGTTCCATCCCCGTTGTAATCGGTACATATACCTGCTGACCACTGTTACTCATATTGGAATTGGAATTTGCCAGCACACCAACCACCTTAAAAGGAAGCTGTTTAATCATGATCGTCTCACCGACCGCTCTTGAGGCATCCGGACCAAAAATATTACGGGCCGCATCACTCCCAAGCACGGCCACATTCATTTGTTTATCCACTTCATAGTGGGTAAACGACCTGCCTTGAGCTAGTGACAGCTTTCTCACATGAACGAATGCCAGCGAAGTCCCCTCAATTTGCGCGCTGACCTTATTGCGACTCCACGTAATATCTGCATTGGTCATGGCACTTGGCGCTACCTCTGCTACTGCTTTTTGCTCCTCTAGCGCATCGATATCTTCCAGAGATATTCCTTTCGTCTGACTGAACGACATGGAGCTGGAGCCATCATATGGAGCATAAGGATAGATCATCAGCAGATTATTTCCCATACTGTTGATCTGAGATGTAATCGTAGCCGTTGATCCTTTACCAATGGCTACAATCATAATCACAGCGGCCACTCCGATAATAATGCCCACCATGGTTAGCAAAGATCGCAGCATATTGGTTCGCAAACTGTTGAGCGATACACGGATAATTTCCTTAAACTTCATGCCTTCACTTCCTCTGCCGCCATTCTTCGTTTCCCAACAGGCTGATCCTCTTCAATCCGCCCATCCCGAAAATGAATCAGACGCTTGGCGTATTCTGCAACCTCCTGATCATGAGTAACCAATACAACCGTTTTCCCCTGATCATTCAGACGCTGAAAAATCCCCATTATTTCAACACTTGTTTTGGAGTCCAATGCGCCTGTCGGTTCATCCGCCAAGAGAATGACCGGATTGTTCACAAGTGCGCGCGCAATAGACACCCGCTGCTGCTGACCGCCTGACAATTCGTTTGGCCTATTGTTCATCCGATCGCCTAGACCTACGCTAGTAAGAGCCTCCATTGCCCGCAAACGACGCTCCTTGGCAGGAATACCCGCATAGATCATAGGCAGTTCCACATTCTCCAAAGCCGTTGCTCGCGGGAGCAAATGGAATTTTTGAAATACAAATCCGATTTTCTGATTACGTATAATAGCCAGTTCATCCTCGCGGGCATCTAATATCGAATAGCCATCCAAATAAAATTGTCCCGATGTAGGTAAATCCAGACAGCCGATGACATTCATCATCGTGGACTTGCCTGATCCAGACGGTCCCATGATCGCGACAAAATCACCGTCAGCAATATCAAGTTGTACCTCACGCAGGGCATGAATTTCCTGATCTCCGACCTGATACACTTTTTTCAAATCCTCAATCTGAATGACGTATCTCATACCCGTTTAAAAGCCTCCCTGCATGCCGCCCATAGCAGAAGGGTCCGGCGGAGGTTCAGGAGCAGGCACAATAAGCGTGTCACCCTCCTTTACACCTGACTTGAGCTCGACTCGATCTGGCGTGTAAAATCCGAGTTCTACGGGCTTGAATGTGCGCGCCCCTTGATTCGCAGCGTTATTAGCGGAAACATACACGCCATCCTGTCCCCCTTCCGATCTCAGCGCAGTAGCAGGTACGAACAGCACATTTTTGTGTACTCCCAAAATAACAGCCACATTCATAATCATGCCCGTTTTGAGCTTGCCTTTCGGGTCATGAACAGACAATTCCATCAGATACGTCGTCATCCCTTCATCCGTAGAGGCTTCCGGTGAGACGAATTGCACCTTCCCTGGAAATGATTCACCAGGATATGCATTGGTAGTCAACACGGCTGAAAGACTCTTCTTTACTTTGACAATGTCGGTCTGACTTACCTTCACAACCACCTTAAGATCGTTGGAATCCGAGTTATTCATGACAATGAATGGAGCCGTCGGACTGGTCCCTACATCCCCGTTCACCTTCAAGATTACCCCGTCCCAAGGTGCTGTGACCTGAAGCTTGTTCAGTTCATTTTTCTTCTGCTCCAGTTCCGTCGCCTGTCTTCGAACCTCTATCCGTGAGGCTTGAATATTGGATGCATCAGCCGGAACCTGAATTTTGCGAAGCTCTGCCATTGCCGTACGATATCCGATTTCAGCTTCTGAAATGGTGCGACGTTTTTGCGACATGATTTTGCGGAACTGCAGATCCAGACCATCATAGTCCGTCTGTGCTTTATCCAGTGCTTGCTCTGCCTGCTCCAATTCACTGTTGGACACCGCACCGGCATCATGTAAAAACTTTTGGTCTTCATATGCCTTTCGCGCCTGTTCCAACTGTTTTTGGGAAGTTTTCTTCTGACTTTCGGCTTCTTCCAGCTCAAATGATTCTTGCGCTGTATCGATAGCCATTTTGGCCCGAAGTACATTTGTTTTCTGAATTTCAATATCCTCTGCCTTCGGACCTTTCTCCAATTCAGCCAGCTTGGATTTGGATATTTCCAAAGTATCAGACGCAGTCTGAATTTGCATTTTAATTTCTGAACTGTCCAAAAGAGCCAGCACCTGTCCTTTTTTCACCTTGTCCCCGGCTTTCACATTTACCACTGCCAGCTTGTTATCACCTGCACTCGTGAAGTTTAACTTCACTTCCTTGGACGCTTGCACGGTACCGGACGTGTCCAGCTTCTCACTCACATCGCCGCGCTCTACTTTAAGCGTCTCATCCTGAACCAAAGGTGCCGCCTGCTCCTTGGGCAGACTCAGATATACTGCTGTTCCGCCTCCACCTACAACCAGTAGAACAATTGCAGTCCATATCCACTTTTTTCTCCGTTTTTTCCGTAACTTGATTAAAGCATCATTTAAAACCGTTTCTGCCAACGCCTTTTCCTCCCTATGTGCTCCATGGCTTGTTCAACGTATACTCATTTTGATCCAACTCGATCGCCAGTTCTTCCATTTGCCGTTCAATCTGGTTCACTTTCAACTGATTATTTTTCAATTCCATCTCGATAATTAGACCTCTGTCCCACTTTTTGCGTGATAACTCCAAGGCCTCTTTTGCCGTACGCAAGCTTTCTTCCAGTTGTACATATTTTTTTTGGTTTTCCTTAACCGTGGCATACAAATTACGGAGTGATTCGGCAAAATCCTTTTGACCTTTGTCGAGCTCCTCTTTAGCCGTATCGACATCCATTTTAGCTAGATCATAAGCACCTGCGCCGCTGTTAAAATCGAAGTATCTCACATTAAGTTCCGAAGTTTTGATACTATCCTCCAGCTTCCATAAATTTGGATTCATGTCTGTCAGCTGTTGTATATGTATTTCGATATCCAGCTTCTTCGGTTCCTTGTACACGGGCCGATCAACCAATTCATAGGCTGTTCCGTTAGGTTGTCCCATGAGGAAGTTCAGAGCATCCCTAGATTTTTGCAACGCAATTTTCCCCTGCTCTACTGTTTGCTGAGCCTGGCTTCTGGTCTGTGTACTCTCGTTTTTCGCATACTCAGAAAGCTTGCCGCGTGCAAATTTGGCAAGTGCAATCTTTTCCTCCGCTTGGGCGATTTCAAGCGCTTCCAGATCATTTTTCACCTGATTCTCTGCTATAAACACACTTTGGTAGCTTTTCATCACATTAAAATAAATCTGGTCTTTGGCGAACTGCGCCTGCTTTTTACTGGCTAGATAGGATAACGTAGAGGAACTGTAATTCCTCCATGACGTTTCATCATCAAAAAACTCATCCTCTATAAACGAATCAACAGGTGTATAACCTAGCTCCTTTTCTGCATTTTTCAGTTCGATTCTGCGACGCTCTACATCCCGTTCGGCGGTACGCGTATTGTAACTGTTCGTCTGTGCCCATTCCACGGCCTGCTTGAGTGTTAATGTAGGTAAAGCCTGACCCGTTACGGATGATGTCTTCGATGTAGCCGCAGTAGATGGACTAACCGACGTACTTGATGCTACATTTCCTGATAAACTCTCAGACTGTACAGTGGAGGCCAATCCTGATGATAAGGACAATACAAGCAGCACGACAGCCGCTTTTTGCTTCATAGATGAATCTCTCCCCTTTCGGTTCATTCCCCGAATCTTTTCCATTTTTTTCGACATAAACTTCCACGAACTCTTTGCATTCTAATTGTACTTTCAGGTTTATGTTGGTACAAGGTGTCAAAACAATACATTTTTGTAACCTTTACTTCCTGATTACTCGCTTTATACTACTTTTCGTCCAATGAGATATTGATTCAACCTATTTTTACCTGAACTTTACCTAATTTTCAGCTAATTTTAAGGAAACCAACAGCATCTATTAAGGTTTGGAACATATACTAGAGAAAGAATAACAGCCGCTCACTGGGAGGGTTAATAGATGATAAAAGAATCTCGCATGACAACCACTAACGAACCGTCTGATTTGTGGATGACCCGCTTTTTACGTGAATCAGAACAAAAAAAGAAACAACTGATCCGGGAAGCCCGGAAAAATAACGATATACCGCTGATGAACAGCATTTCTTTTCACCTTGCCCAACGGGATCAGCAGCATCTTATCGGATAAAATGACAAGTGAATCTTATGCTATAAATAACAGATTACCTCTAGTTATCCGCTTCGTATGCTAGATGAAAAAAATCCGGGACAAATCGATAATTGATTTGTCCCGGATTTTTGTGATCATCAAATCTAATATAAAACCGCATAGCTTGTTCCGTTCCTATTCTTCCATCTCCGCCTGCGGATCATAGAGATATTGATCGAGTGGAATACGCCCGCTTTCATTAAAACGTATGCCTTCCTCCTCCAAGTACAGACGCTGCAGGGATGCGGACTCATCCTCCTGCAAAGCAATCTCCCCCAAACGGTTGACTACTCTATGCCAAGGAAGTCGGTGTTTTTGGCTCAATGTATGCAAAATTCGCACCACCTGTCTGGCACCTCTTGGGCTTCCGGCCTCTGCCGCAATTTGACCGTAAGTCATTACTTTTCCCTCAGGGATCAACAGTATAATTTGAAGCACACGGGCAGTGAAAGGCTGCATGTTCTAATTCCTCCGTATTACTATTGCTTTTTCAATAATTATAGCACCCTGAACAGAGGCTAAAAACCCCTGCTCCTACGAATGTAAGAAGCAGGGGAAAACCCATCGTTTAAATTTAGAATCCGCTCAGACCCTGCCTTTTTAAATCCTGTGCTACCAATCGGGCCAGTTCCCTTGCACCTTCATAGTTTGGATGGAGTGTATCGCCGTTCATATACAAGGCCAGTGTAGCGTCTTTACCAATAGAAGTGAAATAAGCTGAGCTAAGAACATTCAGGTCGACTAAAGGCGTTTGTTCCTCTTGAGCCAGTGCCAAAATAGCGCTTCTATACCATCTATTTTCTGCGTTGTGTACATTGTTAGCATTAAAGTCAGTCGCTCGTCCTTGCGGAGTTGACAGGATTACCGTCGCCCCTTTAGCCTTAACCTGCCGAATCATATCCTTCATCCAGTCCTTAAACTCGGCTTCGCTTTCGTTATGCTTTGGATTGGTGTCATTGATGCCCAATTGGAGAATAAAATAATCCCCCGGCTTAATATATTGGACGATGGCCTCCAACTGACCGTCCTGGTGGAAGCCTCTAGCAATTTGGCCTCCTGACGCCATATTGCGAATTTGAAAAGTATTCGTGTTCACAAACTCTGGCAGCAGTTGACCCCATCCCGCCTGTACGCTGCTATCTAGCGGATAATAGTTACAAACCGTAGAATCTCCACCGATATAAATCGTTCGATTCGTAACCGGATTGCTAGATAATTGCCTGATTTCCAATGCACTGAGTGTGAAGACCGCGCCCTCTTTGCCTTCAGTAACCAGCAGATTTAGCTGTCCATCTGTCACTGGAATTTGAAAACGATCCTTGGCCCCATTCCCTGTCATATTAATGACCTGATACACCCCTTCAGCCGCAATACTCGAACGAGAGGTATCTCCTAAAGTAACCGACACCTCATACAAACCAGGAGGAAGATCAACGTCAAAAGTATTCTCGCTTTTCGTACCTGTAGCCAGGAACCGTACCGCATCACTTGCCACTCCAGTCCCCGAAGCGCTGACATTACGCATATTCTCAGGGGTACGAAAGCCATATCCACGTGCTGAGTCATAGGACAGCGAAGCACTCACACCGGTATAACCCGTTTCGACCGTACCTCCGCCAAAATCAAACTTGTACTCGCCAGCGGATGCATGTGCCGGCGTAGCTATGCCCATACCTGGTGCACCACATAAAAAAGCTGCTAAAAGCATACCAGTCAATCCTTTTTTCCATTTCATTCTTCATTCCTCCTTCAGATTTTTAAATGTACGAAGCAAAGAATATTTTATTTTTGTAAGCGCATACATAAAATTCTACCAATTGTTGCAGGGTTATGCCTATGTGATTATTATGCAAAAGAAAAGTAGTTTATTCGTTAAGCTAAAACTTGTACTTGTACACAAAAAAGCCTCGCAGTTACAACTGCGAAGCTTTATGAAGCAATATTTCTTCATATCAAAATCACTACATTAATCCGCAACCAAAATTCCGTCAAAGCTCTCTGGACCTACTCGTACTGTACCCAGCAGGTTAGAAGAAACAAAAGCTGTATAAACCAATTGTGGTGTAATCGGCGGGTTAAAGTCATCGGCTGAGAACGCAATAACCTGTGGAGCTAATAAACTCAAACTGAAAGTAGACGTAGCCGAATAAACAACAGGGTCAGTTACCAGGGTACCTCTTACAATAGTGATCGTTATTCCGACTAAAGCAAGCGGAAGTTGAAGCGATATGGTTCCTTTAAGCAGAACCCGTGGCGTACCTGTAGCTCCCAGTGTGTTTAATCCGATCTGCCCAAACAATTGAGGCGTATTTAAAAGAGTGATCGGAATGGCAATAGAGTTAGCTGTCGAAGCGTTTTGGGATGTTCTCCCATCAATAAATGTTCCCATGGTTTCCCCCTCCTCTCTCTACCAGATACTCATAGACTATGAAAAAGTTTGTTTTGTGCTTGGACTGAATATCTTGTAAAACACACAACTTCTGATGAATAGGCTATTGTGCAGCCCTTTTCCTGGCCCTGTGAATACACTAAACCAACACTGGGAAAGGAGGGATGTCATGTCTAATAAGTTTAGAGCCACCTTAAGGGGGGCTAATGAAGTGCCTCCTGTCAGAACAAATGCGACAGGAACAGCCGAATTTCGTTACCGTCCAACGAGCCAACAATTAAGCTTTGAACTGACTGTACGCAATATCTCACGGGTAACCGAAGCGCATATTCATCTGGGACGAAGAGGTGAAAATGGCCCTGTTGTTGCTACACTGTTTGGTCCTTCGAAGTTTGGGATAACCGTTAGAAGAGGCGTCGTTACCGGCGTGCTACGTGCATGTGATCTTACCGGTCCGCTCAGAGGCAGAACCATTTATGATTTGGTGTGCCAAATCAGAGAGGGCAATGCTTACGTCAATGTCCACACCATCCGTCATCCGAACGGTGCCATTCGTGGACAAATTAGACGCGCACCTATCAAACGCTGCAAATAACGAATGATCATGAGTATAAAAAAGAACTTCCATGCCACTCATTTTGAGGCTATGGAAGTTCTTTTTAATTCAGGATTTTGCAAAATTCGATTCCAGTCGCTCCGAAGTGCAAGATATAGACGGACTAAACCATTTCAATCTATATCTTGTTCATTGGAAGTCGCTTATGGGATTTTTGCAAAATCCTCAATTCTTAACAAAAGTTAAGAAGTTCATAAGCGTTTCTTAAGCCCTTCCCTTCAGGGTTGTTAAGAACTTTATCTTTTAATAGAAAGAGTTCAACAAGATACAGTTCACTCCTGAAAGGAAATGAAGCTTATGAAGCCTAAGACCAAAGAAAAAATTCCCGAATTGCAGTTGGTCAGAGCCATGGCGATTTTAGCCGTCTTGATGGTACATGCCACTTCTTATGCAACGGTTCAGCTTACAAATTCCAGTCTTTATGTTGTATACAATGCGCTCAATGTGTTGATGAAGTATGGAACCCCCGTATTTATCGCGCTTAGCAGCATGGTACTGTTCTACAACTACAAGGATCGTCCGATGGGACGACAGCTCTTAAGCCGCTTTTATAAGCAGAGATTGCTGTACATCCTCTTACCTTACGTCATGTTCTCTCTATTTTATTTCATCCTGTCCCTTATGGCTGGCAGCTCCGAACCATGGAATATAATCACACTTGCGAAAAGCTTTGCTCTGAAGCTGGCCACAGGCAAAGCGTATACTCATTTATATTATATTTTTATCATGATGCAATTCTATCTTGCATTTCCATTCGTACTGTGGCTGTTCCAGCGTTGTCGGCAACTTCCACAATGGTCTATTGTCCTTGGGCTGTTGGTACAGTGGTCATTTGTTATTGGAAATAAATTTCTATTTCAGGTTCAAAATAAGGGCAGTTGGGCACTGTCTTATATAGCTTGCTACATGCTGGGTGCTGCTCTCGGTTACTACTACCCACAGCTGAGAACGTGGTTTCTGATGCGTAAGGGGGAACGAAGTGTTGCCGGTGTGTTGACATGGATCGCAATTTGGGCTTTATGGCTGATTTCAGCCACCATGCATGTCTATATGTGGTACGAAAATAGAATGTACGGAATCTCGTACAATTCGCTAGTTTTTGAACTTATGTATAATATGTACAGCCTGTCTAGCACTCTGGTAATACTACAGATTTCCTTTTTAATGTACAGACGACAAGATTCCTTTGTCACTCGCAAACTGGAACGTCTGGGCACGCTGTCCTTTGGTGTGTATCTGATTCATCCGTTCTTCCTGCTCCTGTATCGGCAGTTTTCACCACATATCGGTTCTCCGCAGCTTATTCATGCGTGGTATGCCGGAGGTTTTTTCTTTGCACTTCTTTGCTCTTGGCTCGTCGTGTCGATCATCTCCCGTTTCCTGCCATTTGCTTGGATCTTGTTCGGTCAACTACCAGAAATAGAAAAAAGACAATTCAAGCAAGAAAACCGTATTTCTTCAACTGAAACAGCACTATCCAAAGGCTGACGACCCCAAGCAAGCGAACTGAGATGAGTGTCCATAGCCTCCATCTTTAAAAAGGTATATAATACGCCCATATTGTATACTGCTGGAAAGAACAGAAAGGGTGCACAACCATGCATAACGGAACCATTTTATTAGTAGACGATGAACCTGAAATTATTAAGCTGATGCAAATTTATTTGGAAAATGAAGGATATCGACTGCTTATGGCACGAGACGGACTGGAAGCGCTGGAGCAAGTCAGTCGGGAATCGATAGATGTGATGGTGCTTGATGTGATGATGCCCAATATGGACGGGGTTGAAGCTTGCATGAAGATCAGAGAAACCGAGCATTTTCCGATTATTATGTTGTCTGCGAAGGGACAAGATATGGACAAAATCACAGGACTCAGCGTTGGAGCCGATGATTATGTCACTAAGCCGTTCAGCCCGTTGGAGCTGGTGGCACGCATCAAATCCCAGCTGCGCAGAGTACGGAAATATACCCACTCCTCCCCTGCATTGGAGCATGAAATGATACTGGATGAACTCTCCATTAATTCTGCTACGCATGAGGTCACTCTCGCCGGAGAATCCATTAAGCTGACCCCGCGTGAATTTGCCATTGTCGAGCTGTTGGCACGTAATCGTGGTCAAGTGCTGAGCATGGAGCAGATCTATGAAAAAGTGTGGAAGGAGCAATATCTGGAATCCAACAACACGCTGATGGTTCATGTGCGTAAAATTCGCGAGAAAATTGAGGCTGATCCGAGAAAACCTAAATACCTGAAAACGGTGTGGGGAATCGGCTACAAAATGGAAAAATTCGATTAATGGAGGATTCACGTCTTGAAGGCAAAACGATATGACACATTGGGATGGAAGCTGGCAGCCCTTAGCCTTGCCGCCTTCACTTTAACCGGACTGATTTTGATGGTGTTTTATTATGGAGCATCTTTGCTACTATGGCTGAACCCTTCCCGTTCATTTTTTGGCACTCGTCTAATTCGCTGGACCGTGAATCATATTGGGTCCCCACTCATCATGCTGATTGGAGGGCTGCCTTTATATATTTATTTCTTTTTCCTTTTTACCAAAAATACGATTGGCTATCTTCGCGAAATTACGACGGGGATGCAGGAGTTTGCTGATGGAGATCTGTCCTATACGATCCCTGTGTCTTCAGCGGACGAGCTGGGTACCTTGGCGAAAAATATGAACACCATGGCGGACAAGCTCCGTCTCTCACTGGAAGAAGAACGGGCTTCCGCCAAAGCCAAAAACGACCTGATCACCGGCGTATCTCATGATCTTCGTACCCCGCTAACATCCGTGATCGGTTTTTTGGAATATATTGAAACCGACCGCTATCGGGATGAAATTGAGCTGCGCTATTATGTGAACATTGCTTATGAAAAGTCATTGACGCTTAAAAAGCTGATCGATGAGCTGTTTGAATACACGCGTGTGAGCGGTGGCAGTCTGCCACTGGAGCTGGAGCCTGTAGATCTCGGCAAATTGCTTACCCAGCTTGCTGAGGAATTTGTACCCTCGCTGGAACAGGCGGACATGTCCTACCGTGTCCGAATCGTCGAGCCTGTTCGGATTCTAGCCGATACCGACGAGCTGGTACGCCTGTATGAAAATTTGTTTTCCAACGCTATTCGATACGGAAAAGACGGCAAACGCCTCGATATCACCATAGGACGCGAAGACGACGAGGCGGTGGTAATCTGCACTAACTACGGCACCCCAATTCCTGCGGAAGATGTCCCGCACTTGTTTGAGCGGTTTTACCGGGTGGACAAATCACGTTCCAAGGAAACCGGAGGCACCGGACTGGGCCTTGCGATTACAAAAAGTATTACCGAGCTGCATGATGGCCGCATTTCGGTTAGGAGCAATCGCAGACAAACAGATTTTGAAACCCGTTTTCCCCTCTACTCCTACACATAAACAAACGAACCAGCCAAAGATTGTATCTCTGGCCGGTTCATTTCTGACTTTTATTTAATACAGGACTATTTTCCTTTATTTTGTTCAAATAATACTTCCCCATTGGATTCAATAATCTTTTGGTACCAGTAGAAGCTGTTCTTTTTTCTTCTTTCCAGCGTACCCGTACCATCGTTGTTTTTGTCTACATAGATAAAGCCGTACCTTTTTTTCATTTCTCCCGTTCCCGCACTGACAATGTCGATTGGACCCCACCAGGTATAGCCGAGCACTTCGCAGCCATCCTCAATAGCTTCATGCAGCTGGATCAGATGCTTGTTCAGATAGTCTACCCGCTCGGGATCATGAATTGAACCGTCTTCCAAAATTTCATCATGACTGCCGTAGCCGTTCTCTACAACAAACAGAGGTTTCTGATATCGGTCGTACATCTCATTACACACATAGCGGAAGCCCTTCGGATCAATTGGCCATCCCCATGGCGTTTTTTCCAAATAGGAATTGTCGAGTCCCATAATTCCCCCTGTGTTGCCCAAGATGGGCATACCTGCTTTATGTGTCGTACTTCGATAATAGCTAAATCCTAAATAATCCGCTGTATGCTCCCGCAGTAATTGTTCATCTCCGGGCTCCATTTGGAGCATGATGTTATGCTCTTTCCATATCCGTTTCGCATAGCTTGGATAATAGCCTCTAAGGATCACATCCGAATAAAATAAGGATCTTCTTCTCAGCTCATAGGCTTCAAACACATCGTCCGGATTACAGGTATTCGGATAGATCGGACTCAGGGATAACATAGCGCCCATCATCGCTCCTGGGATAATTTCATGACACAGTTTAGTAGCCAGGGCACTGGCAACGAAAACATGGTGACTAGCCTGATAAATAGTCGGCAGTTTGTGCTCATCGTCTTGAACAACAATGCCTCCTGCCGCCAAAGGAATGGTATGGAAATGGTTGATTTCGTTGAAGTTCATCCAATATTTCACTTTGTTTTTATAACGTTTGAAGACAACTTCCGCATACTTTACATAGAATCCAATCAGCTCGCGGCTTTTCCAGCCTTCGTATTTGCGAATCAGATTCAGAGGTAGCTCAAAGTGAGAAATGGTGATGACCGGCTCAATTCCATACTTCAGTAGCTCATCAAACAGATCATCGTAAAATTGCAGCCCTTTTTCATTTGGCTCGGCATCATCCCCATTCGGAAAGATTCGGGACCATGCAATGGAAGTCCGAAAGCATTTCATGCCCATTTCGGCGAACAGGGCGATATCTTCTTTATAACGATGGTAAAAATCAATCGCTTCATGGCTGGCGTAGTACTTGTTTTCATCAATCGTATCATCAAACGTCCCGCCTACTATTCCTCCCCGAAATGCATCGCTGATTGCTGGCCCTTTACCATCCTCGTTCCATGCCCCTTCAGCTTGATTCGCTGCTATAGCACCACCCCATAGAAAATTCTCAGGAAAACTTTTGGCTATTTGTGCTGTCATAACTCATTTCCTCCTTTATTTAATGTACAGTGAGCAAAATACTTTGCAAATCTACGGATTTTTGCTGTGTCTGGGTAACCTTTTGGTAAGCAGTGCTGTTGGTAACAATAATTGGAGTGGTCAGGTCATAACCGGCTGCCTGGATTTTCGGAATATCAAATTCAAGCAGCAAATCGCCTCGTTCAATCCGTTGCCCTTGTTCTACATGCTTCGTGAAATAGCTGCCTTTCAGCTTAACCGTATCTAGTCCCACATGAATTAACAGATCCAGATGGTTATCTGAGGTGATGGCTATCGCATGGCCGGTTCGAAATACGAGCGAGACAACCCCGGAAACCGGTGAATATACCTTTCCTTCACTCGGTAGAATGGCTATTCCTTGACCCATCGCTTCTGTAGAGAACGCAGGATCAGGAACCTCATGAAGCGGAACAATTTGGCCATGGATAGGCGCATAGACATTCTCGGTGACTTCGGTATGTCCAGGTTCAGTTTGTAAGGCAGGCTCGGATTTTTCTGCTTCCGTCTTTCCTGTCTCCGCATCCGTTGCCCCGTTTCCTTCATTAAAGCCCAGAATATAAGTCAATAAGGTAGTAACCACAAATGAAATGATGATACTAATCAAATAAAAAGCAATTGTATTCGTAAAGAATGCCGGAATAGTAGTTATTGCCGGGAACACATAAGCAAGCACGGTCGTTTGGAAATGTCCGGCAATGGCCCCTCCGATCATTCCCCCGATGACGGCGGCAATCATTGGTCTTTTCAGCTTCACGGACAATCCGTAAACGATAGGTTCTGTAATACCAGCGAACAGTGAAGGGAAAATAGATGACAGTGCGTAAGCTTTCAGCTTTTTGTCTTTGGCTTTCAGAAAGACCCCAAGAGCGACACCGGATTGGGCGAAGGTCGCAGAAGCCATCATAGGTCGAATCGTATCAAACCCTTTGAGGGAAAGATTGTTGATCATCGCAGGTGCAATCCCCCAGTGTAAACCAAACATCACTAGGAAGGTCCAGCCGCCTCCCAGAATGGCTCCAGTCAAGAGACCGCTTTGCGTACTCAAAAATTCAATACCATCCGCAATACCTTTACCGGTGTACACTCCCAGTGGACCGATCACAATGGCGGTAAGCGGAACCATAATTAATAAGGAAACAAGCGGGACCATAAACAATTCAATGCTTTTCGGAACCACCCGCTTCAGAAACCGTTCCAGATATGAATACAGCCAAATGGCTAAAATTGCTGGAATAATGGATGTCGTATAACTCATCAGGACAACGGGAATGTGGATAAAGGAAGCAATATCCCCCGTGTTTTCCATCAGCTTGGTGAAGTTAGGCTCCAGCAGAGCGGCCATAATGGCAGCAGATACGATAGGCTGGGTCTTGAATGTTCTCGAAGCTGAAAACGCCAACATCAGTGGCAGGAAGAAAAATACGCCGTTGCCTGCGGCAGCAAGGATAGCATAGGTACTGGAGGCACTGTCCAACCACTCTAACTGTGTAAGAATAACCAGGATAGCTTTCAGCATCCCTGCACCAGCCAAAGCAGGTACAATCGGCTGGAAGATAGAGCTCATGACGGTAAAAGCACGACTGATGAAATTACCTTCCTTTGCATTATCCTCTTTCTTTTCGTTGCCGCTTTTTACCTGAAGGTTATAGTTCTTCGCAATCGTATCATAAACCTCGTTAACATGATTGCCGATCACCACCTGGTACTGCCCTCCGCTTTCTATCACGGAAATGACACTGTCGGAATTTTCCAAAGCCTGTTTATTGGCTTTTTGCTTATCCTTAAGTGTAAATCTCAGACGGGTCATACAATGGTACAGATCACGTATATTTTCTTCTCCGCCTACATTAGTTACAATGAATTTCGCTAATTCATCATGTTTGCTCATAATGCCTGCCTCCAATGTTCTCTGGTTGATATAAAAAAAACCTGAGTAATCCCCGATACCAAAATGCAATTTAGTATCGAAATCACTCAGGTAATGCCCACGAATGGTAACACCCTGTTAGTTTTCAGTTCTGTTGACCAATCTGGAAATGTGAATCATAAGATACATCATTTCATCATTGGTTAATTTCTGCTCAAACTGCTTATTCACATACACCCCTATTTTTTGTACACATCTGTGCTCTTCTGGAAATTTGATTTTCAGGTCTTCGAACAAATTCATGTACTGCGGGTCTGCCGATTCGTGGGCAAAAAGCCGCTGGGCAAAAAATTTAAGATGGGTTACAAAACGGTTGTAATTCCATGAATCTTCATCAATCTCGACATTGAAGTGGTATTTTACAATATCCATAATATCCTTGATGACTTTTGACGTTTTTAGCGTCAGATCAAGCTTCTGGTTATCCAGGCGGGCGTTGACGAAATGCAGGGCAATAAACCCAGCTTCATTCTCATCGAACGTGATGTTGATCCTGTTACGAATCATCTCCAGCGCGTGTTTTCCGATCGCGAATTCTTCGCGATAAAACCGCTTGATCTCCCAAAGAAATCGGTTTTCAATCGGTGTTCCCCGTTCATGCCGTTGGATGGCGAATGAAATGTGGTCGATCAGGGCTAGGTAAATATAGTCACTAATGTCTCCAGCCAATCTCGGTCTGGCATACTCCACGATTTCATCCGCGATTTCAATACATTCCATCTTCACATCTTTCAGCAAATCCGCCAGCTTCGCGGATAAATCCTGAGTTTTGACTACAAACAGCTTCGTGATTTTCCGCTCATCAATGGTATCCCCCGGTTTCAGGTTGAATGCGATTCCATTTCCTGTCGCAATGACCTCTTGGGCGTCCTCTTCCTCTGCTAAAACGACATTGTTGTTAAGCGCTTTCTTCAAAATCATGCGACCACCTGCTTTTATTTACTGGAAGGCCATTTTTTAAAGAGACTCTGTTAAAAAATGTGCATACACTAAAAAACCTGAACAGAATACCGCTTCATAGACGTTATCGCCCATTTACCGGAACTCCATTCAGGTTATGCCTAAAATAGTAACACCCTGAAAATTATGAGATTCATTTTTGTAATCGTTTTCTTGGCTTCATTATAATAGAGTTTCTTTTTTTCTGTCAACCCTTTATTAAAAAAAGCCTTCCATCCGCTTACTACGGCTTCGGAGTCCCTGAACGATTCACAATCCAGATGCCCGCCAGTACTAAGAAAATGCCAAGCAAGGTAGCCGCTTTGAGCGCCTCGTGAAGAAAGATCCAGCCGGACACAACACCAATGATAGGAACCAGCAACAGCGTAACAGAAGCTTTACTAGCTTCCATTCTAGTGAGAATATGAGTCCACAGCAGGAATGCAAGAGCAGACGCCACAATGCCGGAAAATAAGATATAAAAGATCGACGCAGCGCTAAAGTTCGGCTCCCATCTCTCAAACAACAGGGAGTACAATAACAATCCGAGCGCACCGAACGCCATCTGCCAGGTCGTGAACTGGGTTTTATCGCAATGCTGGAGCTTGAGCTTGATAATCAGGTTCGAAAGTGCCCAAGCAATCGCTGAACTCACCCCAAGCAGCATGGCCCACAAATTGCCGCCCAAATGAATGTCCATAGCAAATAATAGCCCCAGGACCCCTGTAGCAATTCCAATCGTTTTGCGTGTATTCAGCCGCTCACCTGGAATCATAAAATGAGCCATAATGGATAAAAACAGCGGCATGCTGTACGTAAGCACGGAGGTTAAGCCCGCATTAATGTAGTTCAGGGATATCTGAATCGCAATATTAAAATAGGTAGTCTGGAGAATCCCGCAGAGTATATACCATTTTATCGTGTGCCTGTCAGGGTTCGGAACCCGTTTCCACATCAGAATTCCGAACAGAAGTAGCGTCCCTGTGAGAAACCGGAGAGCCGCAAATTGAACAGGTTCAAAGGCTCCATTGCCCAATTTCATGATGACAAAATTAAAGCCCCAGATCAGGCATAAGAGCAGGCTCAAGCCTTTCATGCATCATACGCCTCCGTTTAGAGCACTTCTCCGCCCGATTCAATCACTTTTTTATACCAGTCAAAGCTTTTTTTCTTGTAGCGGTTCAGTGTTCCGTTGCCCAGATCATCCTGGTCGACGTAGACGAAGCCGTATCTCTTGGATGCCTGTGAGGTCGAAGCACTGATCATGTCGATGGGACCCCAGGCGGTGTAGCCGAACAGGTCCACTCCATCCTCAATGGCTTCCCTCATTTGCTCGATATGTTTTTTCAGATAGTCGATACGGTAATCATCGTTAATGGTCCCGTCAGGATTCATTTGATCTGTCGCACCCACGCCGTTTTCTGAAATGAACAGTGGCTTTTGATAGCGGTCATACAGGTTATTCAACGCATAACGTAATCCTTTAGGATCAATCTGCCATCCCCACTCGGACTGCTCCAGGTAAGGATTCTTCACGCCACCAATCAGATTTCCGCTTGCTTTGGCATGCTGATCGGCAGTGGCACTGGCATTGTTGGACATATAGTAGCTCAGGGACACGAAGTCCACGAGGTTATCTCGCAAGATTTCATCGTCGCCAGGTTCTTTATGCAGAACAACACCCTTTTCTTTGAACATACGTGCGGTATAGGACGGATAATACCCTCTAGCTTGTACATCACTGAAAAAGAAGGACACTCGTTCTTCCTTTTGGCATTCAAGCACATCATCCGGATTGCAAGTATTCGGATAAAGCAACAGATAGCTGATCATACACCCAATCTGGGAGTTCGGTATAATCTCATGACAGGCTTTGACTGCCAGCGCGCTAGCTATAAACTGATGATGGGCAGATTGATACTTGTCCTGCTCCAGATTCGGGTGATTCTCTTCAATGATCCCCGCGCTGACAAACGGATGGTGTTTGACACAGTTCATTTCGTTAAACGTAATCCAGTACTTTACTCTATCCTTGTAACGGGTAAATACAGTCTCGGCAAAACGGACGAAAAATTCAATCAGTTTCCGGTTTTTCCAGCCACCATATTCGGTGACAAGATACAAAGGCATATCGTAATGGGTCAGCGAGATGACAGGTTCAATTCCTTTGGCCAGCAGGGCATCAAAAACCTTGTCATAGAATTGCAGCCCTTTCTCATTGGGTTCTGTCTCGTCGCCATTCGGGAAAATACGTGTCCAGGAAATGGAAGTGCGGAAGCATTTAAAACCCATTTCGGCCAGCAGATTAATATCTTCTTCATAACGGTGATAGAAATCATTTCCCCGACGTTTTGGATAATTTTTGGTGCTGTTTGGGTCCAATGCTTCCTTGACCTGCGCATGGGTCATCATATGCCACTGATCCAGCCAATGCTTTTTGTCGAGTGCTGGATCAAAGGTAAATACATCAGAAATCGAGAGTCCTCTTCCATCTACGTTGTAAGCCCCTTCAATCTGCATGGCAGCGGCTGCCCCGCCCCATAGAAAGTTCTTGGGAAAACCTTTTGCCTGTTCCATGTTGCATTCCTCCAAGTAGGTTATAATTTGTGAAGAAGTATGCGGAACCCATGTCCTTCAAATGCATCCCGGATTGCTGCATACGCTTTATGCTTTCATGCTACAATCTGGGATGCATTCCAGGTCAAGAACTAAATTTTTGGAGTTGAATGTCATGCATAATATAAAAAGAATTGCTGAAATTGCGGGGGTATCGACAAGTACCGTATCTCGAGTGCTTAATCATCATCCATATGTCAGTGAAGCAACGCGGACCAGGGTGATGGAAGTCATTCGGGAACTGGATTATATTCCGAATATTAATGCGGTGCAGTTGAAAGTAGGCCGTACCAAGGTTATTGGGATCATGACCCCAACGATTAACAATTATTACATGCAAATCATCAAGGGAGTATCCAATGCGGGTAAAGAGCAAGATTATCAGGTTTTGATCTACCAGACGGAGGAAAATCAGGATTTGGAAAGCGCGGCGTTAGAGCTTTTGAGGCAGAAAAAAGTGGACGGGATCGTCATTTTACGGCGTATGCTGGATTGGTCTGCTGTGAGGCATTACACCAAGTATGGGCCGATTGTGACCTGCGAGCCATTAAAAAATAAAGAGATTTCATCCATTTATCTCGATCATTATGAAGGATTTCGGATTGGATTAGAGCATTTGGCCGAGCTGGGATTTAGAAAAATCGCCTGCACCGTAGGCAGAAAAAACAGCGTAAACAGCCAAAGAAGACTCCAGGCCTATTATGACCTGCTCGCGGCAAGGAAGCTGCCAGTGAATGAGGAATGGTTGCTCAGTGGTATCCATACGGTGCAGGACGGAATGCGAGCGTTCGCCAAGCTGGAGTCTTTAAAGGAACGTCCCCATGCCATCATGACAACCAATGATTTGGTGGCATGCGGTATTATCTCAGCTGCTCGTAGTAAAGGGTGGAAGGTTCCAGGAGATTTAGCAGTGGTCGGCTTTGAAGCTGACGAAAGTCAGGTAGCCGACGCCATGGGACTGACCAATATTACGAACCCATTGCAGCGAATCGGACAGGAAATGTTCCGTACATTATATCAGCAATTGAACGGACAGCCTTTGGAGCCAGCCTCCCTTGCTTTTGAATTGAAGGTCCGCCAGTCTACCTGCTAATCCATCTACAAACTAACCAATCAACAGTGTATAGACGATACCCGGCCCGTGTACACCGATCGTCAGATCATTTTCAATATCCGACGAGCGGCTCGGTCCAGTAATAAAATGAATGCCTGCGGGCAGTTGCTCACGCCCGGCTTTGTCAAAATGGCTTAGAATTTCGCCCAGCCGTGTTCGCAAGCGCTCTACTGGCAGAAGAATGATCAGTACAGTTGGCAAAAGGCTGACCGCACGGCCTTTCTCCGGCGAGGATAGCACCGCTACCGAACCGGTGTAAGCAGCCGCTTCGTCGGCGATGACGATGCCGATATCCGCCTCGGCGGCGCGGGCCTTCCAATCCTCGACTGGATCGGTGTTCCACACCGATAAACGGACTTCCGGCAGCGCCAATTCCAGCTGGAGCGCATCCAGGTCCGGCTCATTCTGCCGGACGATATAGGCCGCTCCCAGCTCTCGCGCTTTGTGCGCGATCCAGTCTGCGGTCTGCTCCAAATCCGACAGACGCACGACATGCCCGCCAACACTTGTAAAGTTGGCGGTGAACTCTTCGATGCGCTGCTCCGCGCTCCATTCGAATTCGTGCCAAAATGCAGGTGCCCCGCGAAACGGCTGAACTGGCGGTTCCGTTTGTCGTGGACGCTTGAGCCGCGTCGCGATGTCGTCCATAAAGCGTACCTGCTTGGCACGGGATTCTGCTTCCATTTGATGAAGCCACGTTTCATGGGCCGCTTTTGCTTGCGCAGAAGGATTACTCTGTTCACTCATGCTGCGTCCCTCCTTTACTTCTATCTGCCAAAATCTTCTCCATTCGACTGAGAACATCCGGCTGCATCACATTGCGTTCCTGCTCCAGCTTATGCTCCAGCGTGTTCCATTGCTGACGGAAGGATTTTTTCGCCAAAGAGGGAGCCACACGGTACGTATTCCATCCCTTTAGGGGGCCCAGCTTTAGGGTAATTTCGCCCTTACGAACGACCGCTTTCTGAGCAATCTGCCCTAGCCGAATCGCCGCTGCGAATCGCTTCGAGCTGGAAACCACGGTCGCAAAACCTTTCATTCCTACTGTTTCCAGCTTATCTCCTTGTCCCGCCTCTACCTTACGTCTACGCAAATATACCAGCATATCATGCAGCGGTATTTTGACCGGACAGGCTTCATAACACGCACCACACAGACTGGATGCACTCGCAATATCGTTCCACTCTTCGATGTTGCCATGAAGGGCAGGCGTAAGCACTGCACCGATAGGGCCACTATATGTCCCGCCATACGCATGCCCGCCAATGTGTCGGTACACTGGACAGGCATTCAGGCAAGCCCCACAGCGAATGCAATTCAGCAACTCTTGAAACTCGGGATTGCCTAGCTGTAGTGAACGTCCGTTATCTACGATGATGATGTGCATTTCGTCAGGCCCATCGGCATCTTGGCTGCGCCGAGGGCCTGAAATACCAGACATGTACATGGTCAGCTTCTGTCCAGTAGCGGATCGTGGCAGTAATGTAGCCATCACCTCCAAATCCGTCCAGGATGGAATAATCCGTTCCATGCCCATCAGCGTAATTTGCGTTTTGGGCAAAGTGGATACCATTCGTGCGTTGCCTTCATTTTCAAACAGGACCATGGAGCCTGTCTCGGCGATGGCAAAATTACACCCGGTCATGCCAATATCCGCTTCTAGAAACTTCTCACGCAGCTTTTTGCGGACAAAGCCCGCCAAAATCGTCGTATCCGCGGACAATTTCTCCCCTGCTTCTTTGGATAACAGCTCGGCAATCTGATAACGGTTTTTGTGAATCGCCGGAATGACGATATGAGACGGGGGCTCTCCTGCCAGTTGAATAATATACTCACCGAGGTCACTTTCAATCGTCTCGATACCCGCACCCTCCAGCGCCTGATTCAAATGCAACTCCTCCGACACCATCGACTTGGATTTGACGACGGAGCGGGCTTGGCTATGCGCAGCAATATCCAGTGTAATACGTACGGCATCGGCTGCTGTATCGGCAAAATGAATATGCACCCCGTTGGCACGGGCATTTTCTACAAATAGATTTAAATAATAGTCCAGATGGGCAATGGTATGCAGACGAATTTGACGGCCCCGTTCACGCCATTCCTCCCAATTTCCGTGCTGTTCTGAAGCCACCCGCTTGCCGTTGCGCAGCCGCTCCGTAGTGAAACGAACTGCATTCCGCAGAAAATCATCATTTAGGGCCAGCTCTGCGCGTTTTTTGACCTTTTGGTTCATGGAATGTGAGTGTACGGCGGTCATGCGTGCTTCACCCCTTCGTACAGCAGCTCAGCCAGATGCATCACCCGAACTGGCTCCTCCCGATACCGAAGATTTCCAGCAATGTTCATCAAGCAGGCCATATCTAGTCCGACCAGTACCTCGGCTTCGGTCTCCCTGATGTGGTCCACTTTTTCAGTCACCATCGCTCCCGAAATATCCGGCATTTTCACCGCGAAAGTCCCGCCAAAGCCACAGCAGTCCTCAGCAAAGGGAAGTGGTACTAATTGCAGCCCCTTTACACTGCCAAGCAGCTTCATCGGTTCCTCCTTCACGCCGAGCAAACGTGTGCCATGGCAAGACGGATGGTAGGTTACCGTATGCGGAAAAGACGCGCCCACATCGGTCACGCCAAGCACCTGCACCATAAATTGCGTAAACTCATACGTCTTTTGCTCCAGCCTCCGTGCCGAATCGAGCCATTCGGGTTCATCCTTAAACAACTCCGGGTAATGATGAATCATATATGTGCACGAGCCGGAAGGAGATACGACAAAATCGCTGTCGTTAAACGCTTTCAAAATCGTTTTAGCCGCAACCCTCGTTTCATCCCAATAGCCGCTGTTATAGGATGGCTGTCCGCAGCATGTCTGTATCTTCGGAAAATCCAGCTGAACACCATATCTGACAAGCAAGCGTGCCATCGCTTCCCCTACCTTGGGATAAATCGCATCACTCAGGCAGGTTATAAATAAAGATACCTTCATACGGAACACCCTTCCGTCCATGGAATAGCTATTACTTTATAACTGAAAGGTTACCTATAGTGCCGCTGCGCAGTCAGATGGTGCTTCCCATCGCTGTTGCCCCCAGATTCTTTACTCAATGCTAAAAATCCGGGGGAAGTGATACTTTAGAAGCTTGCAGTGGGATTCTCACTTATAACTTTTTTACATCATCAAAGAATCCCACTGCAATAGCGATCGTAAGACCAAATGAAACGCAAAGCAGCCTTCACCTTGGAAATTCCCCGCTTCACACAACCGTAACTGGAATAGCCAGCTCCGCAAGTTGACTGCGAATCGGGTCCGACAACCGCGAATCCGTAATAATCTCGGATACCTGCGACAGGTTCACGACATGCGTAAACGCCTGTTGCCCAAATTTGCTCGCATCCGCCAGTAAAATCACACGGTCTGCAATGCTGACCATTTTCTGCTTCAAACGTGCTTGCAGTTCATTCGATTCACTAATACCGCGATCCAGATGAACCCCCTGGCTGGAGAAAAACAATTTATCCACATAATAGGTTTCTAGTGAACGCTCTGCGAGCGGGCCTACAAATGACAGCGAGCGTTGAAGCAACTGCCCCCCTGTCGAAATAACCTCGATTTTTTCCTTACCCGCCAGCTCTGTAGCTACCCGAATTGAATTTGTTAATATTGTCAAAGGAATATCCGGTAAACTTGACGCCATATACCAGGCGGTTGTGCTGGCATCCAGCAAAATACGATCATTCGGCTGAATCTGCTTGACCGCTTCCTCGGCAATCCTACGCTTTTCCTCTGCGTTCATAATTTCCCGTACCGCATAGGGCGTTTCAGGCTGCTCGTTTTTGACACTGACCGCTCCCCCATGCGAACGGCGCAGTCGTCCCGCCTGCTCCAGGCGGTCCAGATCACGGCGGATCGTTTCTTCCGTTACTTTGCACAACTCACTCAATTCGGACACCCGTATGCTTCCTTTTTCATTAACGAGCTGCACAATCATCTCATATCTTTCTGCGACCAGCATGGCAATCTCACTCCACATCTTTAATGTACAAAAAGTCCCGCCACCCGCCGGAATTGCCCGTAGGCATCCTCCCACGCTTCTGACTCGGCAGGTTCATATTCCTCCACGGAAATAGAATCCGCGATGACCCGGCGTGCTTCCCATATATCGGCGAACTTTCCCTGTGTCATCCATTGTACCGCAAGATTGCCGATTGCGCTCGCTTCTGCAGGTCCCGCCCACACTGGTTTTTGAATCGAATTGGCTGTCCATTGGCACAGCAAGCGATTTTGAATCCCTCCTCCGACCATATGCAAACCATTAAACCGTTGTCCTGACACCTGCTCCGTAAGCTCCAAAATGTAACGGTACTTTAACGCCAGACTCTCCAAAACACAGCGCGTGATTTCTCCCGGCGTCTCGGGCAATGGCTGCCCGGTGTTGCGGCAATATTGGCGAATACGTGTTTTCATATCCCCGGCGTGCAGAAACAGTTCATCGTCCGGGTCAATCAAAGAAGTGAATGCTGGAGCCTGTTCTGCCATATGAACCAGTTCGGGGAAGGAATAGGAGTATCCCTGCCGCTCCCATTCTCTGCGCGCCTCCTGTAAAATCCACAAGCCCATAATGTTTTTAAGCAGCCTGTAAGTTCGACCGACCCCACCTTCGTTCGTAAAATTAAAACGAAGCGTATCGTCATTGATTACAGGCTGTGCCGTTTCCGTTCCCATCAGGGACCATGTTCCGCAGCTCAAGTACGCAAACGAGTGCTCCAGCGCAGGCACGGCAGCCACAGCAGATCCCGTATCGTGCTCTGCTACTGCAATTACAGGAATCGCCCCAATACCCAGATCGGTCATGACCGACGAGCGGATAGTTCCTGCAACATTTCCTGGCTCCAGTACCTCACCAAACCAGGAACGGGGAATATTGATTCCAGACAAAAGCTCATCATCCCATTTTTGCTGCAACGGATTATATAATTGCGTGCTGGTCGCATTCGAAAACTCATTGTACATTTCACCTGTCAGAAAATACCGCAGCAGATCTGGAATCATCAAGAAATGCTTTGCCTGCTCCAGCAACGGTGAACTCGTATTTCGCATAGCAGCCAGCTGATAAATCGTGTTAAACGTCAAAAACTGAATGCCTGTACGCTGAAAAATGAAGTCTTTTCCCAGCCGTTCCTGTATTTCTTCCATCACCCCGTGGGTGTGCCAATCCCGATAATGATAAGGGTTCCCCAGCAATTCTCCGGTTTTCCCAATTAATCCAAAATCGACCGCCCAGGAGTCAATCGCAAGACTGGACGGATTCACTCCCATATGCTTGGCTTTGAGCAATCCTTGCTGAACCTCGTGATGCAGACGCAACAGATCCCAGTGCAGACGCTCCCCAACCTTGACCGGATCATTCGAAAAGCGATGAATTTCCTCCACCACTATACGTGAATCTGTCAATTCTCCGAGTAGAACCCTGCCGCTGCTTGCTCCCAAATCATAAGCGAGGATGCTCACCAGCTTGCACCACCCTTGCCTCTTTGCAAAATCTGCGTGCCATACTCAGACGCTAAATAGGCTTTCATCGGGTCTGCCGGTAACCCTTGCTCTTCACGGATCGCTCTGAGCAATGGTGCCACATCGAACTCAAACGCTTGGCGCACGGCATCCTCCGCACCCAGCACATCCTGGCGACTCGCCGCTTCCTCCACCTCTGCATGATTGATCAGAAGTGCCTTCGCATATTGAGTCTGCACATTCAGCACCGAGCGAATCATCGCCGGAATTTTGGGTTCAATATTGTGCGATTGGTCGATCAAATAAGCAATTTTATCGACGGTATGGCGAATATCCGCATCCACATCCTGAGCCGCATTCAAAATCTGATAAAAAATCAAGAACAGTTCATACGGATTCGCGGAGCCCACGATCAGATCATCATCCGCATATTTGTAGCTATTAAAATGAAAACCACCTAATCGCTTCTCATCAATTAGAAACGCGACAATATGCTCCACGTTGGCTCCCGGCAGATGATGCCCTGTATCCACCAGCACCTGTGCCTGCGGCCCCAGCTTGGTTGCGAAATTGTACGCCATGCCCCAATCGGCAATATCCGTATGGTAAAAGGCTGGCTCGAACGCCTTGTATTCAATCAACATGCGCATGTCAGGAGTAAGCGCCTTATACATTTCACTGAGCGCTTCCAGCATCCAATTTTTCCGTTTGCGAATGTCTCCCTGACCGGGATAATTCGTTCCATCTGCGAACCATAAGCTAAAATCGTTAGAGCCCGTTTCCTTCGCAATATCCACGCATTCCAGCAAATGGTTGATGGCCTTGCGGCGGATGGCCGGGTCTACATTGGTGACACTGCCGAGCATGTAGTCCTCGTCTTGAAACAGATTGGGATTCACGGCCCCAATCTGTAGTCCCAAGCTTTCGGCATGACTGCGAAGCTTGCCGTAATTGTCTACTGTATCCCACGGAATGTGGATCGCAACGGATGGACATAGGCCTGTCACGGCATGAACTTGCGCGGCATCCTCCAACTTTTCGAACGGGTCACGCGGCACGCCTGTTTTCTGAAAGACTTTAAATCGTGTACCTGAGTCACCATATCCCCAGGATGGTGTTTCTATGCTAAGCGCTTTCAGCTTTGCCTTTACTTGCTCCAGGTCAATGCCCCGTTGTTGCTGTTGCTCCTCGAATAAGGCGTACGCTTTGTCACTCATCGTGGTTCCTCCTTGGAAAATGAAGTGAGTTACGGGAGGCCGCTTCGCGTGCGGATTGTTCTTCCGATCGCTGTTGCAACGGGATTTTTCATTTTATAACACATGATAAGGTTAAAATCCCGTTGCAAAGGCAAACACATCGTTTCTTCAGAACAATTCCGCCCGCTCTGCTGCTGACCACCCATAAAGTCACTTCTATATTTAAAGTGTTAGTGTGTATAAGCCCTTCGAAACTATCGTCATGTGGCTTGGTTTAGTGAAATAGATTAGTACATTAAATTAGTTCATTATAATCCTAAGTGTTGAGCCGTTGAAATGAGTCTATCGCTTACATAGGTTCATTTTAATTCGGCTAGCGTGTAAATGCTGCGGGAACGCCACCGTCGATGGTCAGCATACAACCTGTCGTTTTCTCTGCCTTGGACGAGGCGAAAAAGGCAATGCCCTCGGCGATATCCTGCGGGTAAATGTTGACCAGCAACGTCGTCCGTTTGCGGTAATGTTCCTCCAGCTGGTCGGGCTCAATCCCGTAGGCGGCAGCGCGCTCGTTGCGCCAATTGGAGTTCCAGATTGCCGAGCCTTGCAGAATGGCATCCGGCAAAATGGTGTTCACACGGATACCATATTCACCGCCTTCTGCGGCAATACAACGGGCTAAATGCGCTTCCAGCGCCTTGACCGAGCTGTAGGCTGTTACATTTTTTCCTGCGTAGACCGAGTTTTTGGAACCGACGAACACCATGCTGCCGCCAAGTGTCTGCTCCTTCATGAGCTTGAACGCTTCTCGTGCAACCAGAAAATAACCCGTTCCCAGCACATTCACATTTAAATTCCATTCCTTTAACGATGTTTCATCGAACGGACTGGATGTAGCAAGCCCTGCATTGTTGACGATGATATCTACACCGCCATAGGTCAATGCCGTTTCTGCATAGGCAGCCTGAATTTGCTCCTCCAGCGTCACATCCATTTTTACGGCGATGGCACGATTTTCTCCGTAGCTGCTATTTATCTCTGCGGCTACCTTTTGCGCGCCTTCTAGATTCAGATCTGCCAGTACGACATGTGCGCCTTCATCCACCAAACGACGTGCGGTTGCACTGCCAATTCCGCCTGCACCGCCTGTAATGAACGCAATTTTACGGGAAAATTCAGCTTCTGCTGGCGCGAGTGACAGCTTATAAAGCTCCAGCGGCCAATATTCCACGTTATATGACTCGTTCTCGCTGAGTGAAACAAACTCTCCTAACGCCGTTGCTCCTCGCATGACAGCAATAGCCCGATGATACAAGGCGCCGCTTACCTGCGCGTTGCTCCAGCTTTTTCCTGTGTTGATCATACCAATACCCGGAATCAAAATTACACGTGGCGCAGCCTCAAACATAACATCTCCCTCATGCCGATTGCGCTCGAAATAAGCTTGATACTGCTCCTTATAGGCTGCTATACCCTCGGCAAGCTTAACTTTCAAGCCCTCTACATCCTCCACATCCGGTGTCCAATCTACATAGAGTGGCTTCATCTTGGTATGGACCAGATGATCCGGGCACGCAGCCCCGACCTGGGATAAAGCAGCAGAATCCCTGCCGTTCACAAACTCCAACACATCCTCCGCGTCATCAAAGGTGAGGATCATCTTTTTCTCATCACTGACTGCACCACGGACGGATGGCATGACCTGGGATGCAATGCTGCGGCGTTCTTTATAAGTAAGCGCTTTATATTTTGTGCCTCCAAATGCCTGCTTTTCCTCTTGACGAGCTTTAATATAGCTTTCTGCTTCTTGAATGATTTCGATTGTTTTCGCATAAGCCGCTTCGGATGTCTCTCCCCACGTAACCAGACCATGCTTTTCCATCAATACCAATTCAGCTTGTGGATGATCGAGTACACCTTGGGCAATCATTTTCGATAGCTTAAAGCCAGGACGGATATAAGGCACCCATACAAAACGGTCACCGAAAATTTCCTTAGCGATTTCCTTGCCGTTGTGCGCACAGCACAAGCTAATAATCGCGTCCGGGTGTGTATGATCCACATGTCTAAAAGGCAGAAAAGCATGCAATAGCGTCTCAATTGAAGCCCGTGGATGCTTGGCATCTATCATACAGTTCGCCAAATATGCGACCATATCCTCGTCAGACATATCTTCCCTTTCAAATAAAGGACGAATATCCTCCATACGAAGCCCTGTGAAGTTATGCGCTTTCATTGTTGCGAGATCGGAACCGCTGCCCTTAACGTACATCACTTCTACTTCACGCCCACGAAAATCTTGTATCATCGTTTTGGCCGAAGTGTTGCCGCCTCCCCAGTTGCACACACTCCTATCTGTGCCAATCAGGTTAGAACGGTATACGAGCTGTTCCAGCGTGCTTTTCTGCTCAGATGCTTGTGAAGAAATCCACAGACTTTGTACCATAGGAAAAAGACCTCCAAGTTTAGTTTTAGTTTTGAAAGGCTTTATTAAAGTGGTTATTCTTTGTTTATGGAGACTATAACACTTTTGTTTTAATTTGAAAATAAGTAATACAAAAATAATCAAAAATAAATTTTAATTTTTACCCATCTATAAAACGGATATATTCATTGTAAAACGATCATTTCCACGCAGAAAATAAAGGCCATGTCAGAATCGGTTATAAGAACCTTTCTGGCACAGCCTCATTTGTTTAACTCATCTAATTACCCAACTATACGCATCACTTTGGCTAGCAGCTCGTACGAGCGCAGGCGCGCTTGATGGTCATATACCTGAGAGGTTGTAATCAGCTCATTGGCTCTCGTCTGGTCGATTATCAAATCCATCTTTTGCTTGACGGTGTCAGGACTGCCGATGGCTGAATACCCCAGCATATTACCACGAACCATCTCCTTCTCGTGCTCACTCCAAAGCTTTTCCATGTCATCCACTGGTGGCTTCAGTCCTCCGCTGTGCCCGCGCAGCACATTTAGAAACTGCTGTTCTTGTGAAGTAAAGAGCCATTTTGCTTCCTCATCAGAATCTGCAACAAGCACATTAACACCGACCATCACATATGGCTTATCCAGTGCTTTGGATGGCCGAAAATTGCGATGATACAACTCTAAAGCCTGTAGCAAATGAGCCGGGGCAAAGTGGCTGGCGAACGCGAACGGCAACCCAAGCTGACCTGCCAGCTGTGCGCTGAATCCGCTTGATCCCAGTAACCAGATGGGAATGTCCAGCCCCTCTCCAGGAATCGCTCTTACTCCCGGAACGGCTCCGTTTAGCGCTGGATTCAGGTAAGAACGCAGCTCATTCAATTGCTCGGGGAAATCTTCCCCAGTACTGTGAAGCCCTCGCCGCAGTGCCCTCATCGCGGGTTGATCCGTGCCTGGAGCCCGGCCAAGTCCCAGATCAATTCGTCCCGGATAGAGCGACTCTAGGGTTCCAAACTGCTCTGCAATCATGAGTGGAGCATGGTTAGCCAGCATGATACCGCCTGAACCGACCCGAATCTTGTTTGTATGTGCAGCTACATGCCCGATGATCACGGACGTAGCCGCACTAGCGACCGCCTGCATATTATGATGCTCCGTTAGCCAGTACCGATGGTACCCCCATTGTTCAGCATGCTGGGCAAGATCCACCGTGTCGCGGAAGGAATCGGCAGGAGTGCCGCCTTCAATGACAGGTGCAAGATCTAATATAGATAGTGCAACGTTACGCGTAGTCATTATATATAAACCCCCTGTCAAAATATTATTTTACATATTTCCCTCAACGTCTTAATTCTTTGACCCATCAATTGATACGTCAATTATGATAATGTGTTCCGTTATGAATTGCAAATGATTTAAATTTTTAGTTTTTATCAAAAAACAGTTTACTTTTATAATAAGCTCATCTATTATGCAATATATGTGGATAATGTTTATCCACATTAGCCTGGTTATAAATATTGAGGTGATTGCTAGTGCATATGAAAACAGGTGTCGAACAATCTGTCTACGCTCTTCTTCTACTCACGATGCTGCCGGACAAAGCCGTTTTACCTGGGGAGGCCATCAGCCAGCAGTTAGGTGCTTCACCTACTTATTTTCATAAACTGTTACGAAAATTGGTTAGCTCCGATTTGATTACTTCTGTACCTGGTGTCAAGGGCGGGTTCAAATTAAAGAAAAAACCTGAGGATATACGGGTATTTGATATTTATCTAGCGATTGAGGGACAACAAACCCTGTATTCTTCCAGTGGTATATACAACGAAATGCTTGAATTAAAGAAAGACGATCAGTGTTGTTTACTGGCAAATTTGATGGAAGAAGCGGAAGCCTCCTGGAAGGCCGTTCTGAAAAGAGAAACCATCGCGTCACTATCCGCTGACTTTTTTAAAGAAGGATATGATGACAAAATTACTTCTTTGGAGAACTGGATTCAGGAAAAAATGGTCTTGTAAAGAACTCTAATTAACAGAAAGGAATATGAACATGAACGATTATTTAGTAAAAGCTCTTGCCTACAACAATCAGGTACGGGCTTATGCCGTGAGAACAACGGAAACGGTAAGTGAGACCCAACGGCGTCATTATACCTGGCCCACAGCATCGGCTGCATTGGGACGTTCTATGACGGTCGGCGTCATGCTGGGAGCCATGCTTAAAGATGAGGATAAACTGACGATCAGAATCAACGGTGGCGGACCTATCGGCACCATTCTTGTCGATACCAACTCCAAAGGTGAAGTTAGAGGTTATGTAAAAAATCCACAAACCCATTTTGAGCTTAATCAGATAGGGAAATTAGATGTCGCCAGAGCTGTAGGAACAGATGGAGCGCTAATTGTATCCAAAGATATCGGCTTAAAACACCCGTTTGTTGGACAGGTCCCTCTCATATCGGGTGAACTGGGCGAGGACTTCACATCTTATCTCGTCCAATCCGAACAAATTCCTTCTTCTGTGGGAGCGGGAGTTATTGTTAACCCGGATAACTCTATACAGGCGGCTGGAGGTTTTATTATTCAGCTGATGCCAGATACACCAGAAGAGGTTATCAGTTTTATCGAGAGACGTATTGAGAGCATTCCAAGCATCTCCGCAATGGTCATGGAAGGTCTTACACCAGAGCAGATTCTGGGTCAGATTTTAGGAGAAAGCAACATAAACATACTGGAAACCATGCCTGTACAATTTCATTGTCCCTGCTCAGAAGAGCGCGTTACCAATGCCATTATCAGCTTAGGGAATAAGGAAATAGAAGATATGATCCATACCGATGGACAGGCTGAAGCTCATTGCCACTTTTGTAACGCACACTACCATCTTACCAAAGAAGATCTCGAGGGCATGCTGGAAACAAACATCATTTAAATATGGCTGTTCCCAAAAAGTAGGTTTAGCTACTGGGGAACAGCTTTTTTCTTTCCCAATGCTTCCGATGGTTTCTTAATCCTAAACACGGTAGACTTGTTCATGATGTAAGTGATAATGTTATATTATTCCAATCACTTGAGATGAGGTGCGCTATGCTTGAAAAAGATACGCATGAAATTCTGGCTTATTATGATGGCGGTGCAGAAATAGGCAGGTTAGAGCGAGGCATAGGAAAAATAGAACTGGAAAGATCAAAAGAAATCATTTCACGTTATCTCAGGGAGTCTACTCATGTTATTTACGATATCGGCGGCGGTGTAGGGGTCTACTCTTCGTGGCTGGCGGAGCTGGGATACGAAGTTCATTTATTTGATCTATCTTCCCAAGCCATTGAATTCGCTCGTCAGCAGCAACTGAATAAACCCATCATCAGCAAGCTGGAAACCGCGGATGCCAGAAATCTTGATCGTAAAGATGAAAGCGCGGACATCGTGCTATTGATGGGACCTTTATATCATTTAACGGAACAGAAGGAACGAGTAAAAGCACTGCAAGAAGCAGCGCGTGTCTTAAAAAAAGGTGGAACGCTGATTACTTCAGCTATTTCCAGGTTTGGCTCGCTACTGTGGGGGCTATCGGTGTACGGTGAGTGCAATACCATTGTGGAGGAAGATGCGTTCATGGATATGGTCAGACAGGAGCTAACAGATGGTCAGCATGTGCGCCCTGCTGCTTATCCCTCTTTTCTCACACGCTCCTACTTCCATACACCGGATGCCTTGCGCGCAGACTGGCAGGCGGCTGGATTGCCGAAGCCTCGTGTACTGGGCGTGGAAGGACCCGTCTGGATTGCACCCGGATTTGAGGAAAAGTGGGTGCTTCCTTCCCATCGCAGCCGCTTGCTGGATATATCACGGCAGGTTGAAGAGCAGGAATCCGTAATCGGTATGAGCCCGCATATGCTTGCGGTAGGTACCAAGTCTTAAAACTCAGCACCTCTACAATTACGGTCAGATGCCGCTGCTTTAATAGTTCACGATCTATTGCTACGATATCCTCTCCAAGCGGGTTAGCTATACCGTCCAAATGCTGAGTAAACGTCATTCGTCCACTCTTCATAGGCCGTAAATCCTTCATCACGGTTTCAAGAGCAGCTTCCCACTTCTCATCTGCCGGGTAATATAGCACGTAGTCTAATTCTCCTTTGGATGCCAGTTGAGGTAATAGGATTTCTTGAAGCAACATGTTGATTTCTTTTAAAAAGGCTTTATTGTCCGGACTTCCTCCCAGAAAAATGCCTTGGGGGTTGCTCAATACAGCGGTATCCCCATTATTAGATAAAAAAATTCTACCCGGTGTGGTGCCGCTAATAACACCTTGAATCGATATGTGATGCTTCATTGTAATAAAAAGACCGAATGCCTTATAAAAATAAGATTCCGCGAGTTCTATTCCTTTAATCATGTGATGAGCACACATCTGTCCGATTTGCCTCCCATAAGCCTATGAGAGATTCTTTCTTATTCATCTAAATACATAAATCTCTCATAAGCTTTTTGATTTGTTTGTTCGTGTTCAAACATCATCACTCCTTTAAACGTATTAGAGGATTAGGCTCTAAGATGGTCTGTACTTGATGCCTCGCTTCATTATGGATAAAACATACAATTCGGTCAAGTGTACTTCTGGTAATGAAGAAGGCCTCGGCAGCACAATTGAATGGCTTCTGTGTATAGGCTATTGTAAGGATAGGAGACTTATCCCAGATAAAAGAACTTACAGGAGGTTGTTTTCCTTGATGATCCTTGAGCTAGTGGCCATTATTTCTATTGCTCCCTTGTCCACGTTTTTCTCCTTTAGATACCGCTTGTGGAGACAACTATTATGAGAAGTGAACATGAAATGCTTCATACCATTCTCCATCTTGCTCAAGAGGACGAACGGGTACGTGCCGTGATTCTGAATGGTTCACGCGCCAATCCACATGCTCCACGGGACATTTTTCAGGATTATGATATCGTCTTTCTCGTATCCTCCATGGACAGCTTTATTCAGGAACGTCGCTGGATCAACCATTTTGGTGAATTGATCATTATGCAGACGCCCGATGAGCATATGGAACCTACTCCGATGCCCCGTGATCGTTTTGCTTTTCTCATGTTATTTACGGACGGCAATCGCATAGATCTTACTCTCTATCCTACAGAAAACATCGCCAATTGGACCCGAGACAGCTTAAGTGTACTGCTGCTGGATAAAGACGGGCTTGTGCAGCCTTTCCCACCGCCAAGTCTTCAAGATTATAAGACGATACCCCCAACCGCCCAAGCCTATGCGGATTCCTGCAACGAGTTCTGGTGGGTCAGTACTTATGTGGCTAAAGGATTATGGCGACAAGAGCTGCCCTATGCTAAATTTATGCTGGATCGGCCTGTTAGAGATGCGCTCCACTTGATGTTGGAATGGCATATTGGTATACGAACAGACTTCGCGGCAGATCCGGGTAAGCAGGGAAAATATTTCGAGAACCACCTTGAGCCTGAACAATGGACAGCCTACATCCAAACGTTTGCGGATGCAGATTATGAACATATGTGGCAGTCTCTTTTTATCATGGGAAATTTATTTAGAGAAGTTGCCTTGGAAGTAGCGAACCATTATGGTTACGAATATCCGACTCTGGACGATCAACGTGTTACGAACTATCTCCATCACGTAAAAGCTCTCCCAGCAGATGCTAAGGACATTTATTGATAAAAAACCAGGCTGCACTTGATTTATATGTGCTAGGCTGGTTTTATTTTTATACACTAACGTTATTCTGTCGTATGTGCTGCTTTAGATATTGCGCTGTTCGTTCCGGTTGCGAGATCGGAAAATGATGAGCTGCCGGAATATTCAGCGTATGCAGGGCATGAAATGGCTCGGGCAACTTATAGATCTGATCCTTCACACCCCATAGAATCGAAACCTCCTCTTTATACATTCTTTCGGATATCTCAGGGACCGACCGGAAGCTATCGGACTTGGTTAGCATGGCTAGGGCTTGCGCAGTCGTCTTTCTTACGCGTGGGGAACGCATTTCTTCAAGAACATATGTGATGTATGCTGGCGGGATATCGTCGATACTTTCAAAACAAGTCTGCGCAAGCAATTGCTTGCGTAAGCCTGACTCGCTGAGTCTGCCTAGCATACTCTCCGTAATTCGTGCGCTCCGATATCTGCGCGGAGCAGTATGCAATACAGGCTGCAATAGGTGTAAGCTACTGATACGCTCAGGTACGCGTTCCCATGCCTTAACAGCTAGTAGTCCGCCGAACGAATGACCTACAAGGCAGATTGGCGTTTCCAAAGCCTGAATAGCCTGCACTAACGATTCAATGTGGCCTTCTAGTACATCCTCCTTATGATGGTATGGGGAACGGCCAAAACCGGGAAGATCCACCAAGCAAACAGAGGATTCCGGAAATTGATTTGCCAGCGGTATCAAACAATCTGCCCCGCTGAAAGTACCGTGAACTAATACGATCGTTGGATTTCCATTCTTCACCCTTCGCTCCAGGGTAGCTAATGGCCCACGTCTGTTGCGGACATATCCATCTGTATCTATGGTGGAATGAGCAATCCTGAAATCAAGATCAGTAATGACAAATGGGAACATGCTTTTGTTCGTTGCCTGTGACAACCCGTATTTACGTTGAATCTCTCGTGCTGCATCCAGTGGGTAGTCCACATCCACGATAAAATCGAGTGATTCCTTCGGAATACCTAACTTTTGGCCCAGAGGAGTACCCAATATACTGGTTAGCCAAGCTGGCGAGATCGAACCGAGCGGTTTACAGACACGAAGCTCCTTCGCCATATTCGTTCCCAGCTCTATCATCGTTGGACTCTGCTGCCTGTCATCCATCAAGTAGTATGTTTCACTAGCAGGATGTGATTCCTTCGTAAGAACACTGATCAATTCGGCTGCATGATCTACATGGACCAAGGGAAGCCAATGAGATTTTCCGCCGGGGACAAGTCCCATAAGCTTGCGCGCTGTAGAACCTACGAGAATGCCTAGCCCACCAGTTTGGGGCGTATCCCCAGACTCTGAGTCACCCATGACAACGCTCAAATGGACAACCGAAAGCGGAAATCCTTCCTTGTGTGCTCCTTGACGAATACGCAAATCAGCCAAAAATTTCATCCTTTCATATGGAGGCGCCTGTTCCAAATGAGCGATGACGGGCTCGGGAGTAATCCAGTTATGATCATTAAAAGGGCTTTTATACCCAACCAAATGAATAAAATGTCGTAACCCTTTGCTCGCATGAATATGTGTAGCCAACGTTATCATTTCTTCTGCCGCTTGTAGAAAAGCTGCTCTCGCATCCTCCTCTCCCAGCAGAATATCCATCGGGCCTCCTGCGTGAATTATCACATCTGCTGTCTCCACGAGTTGCCTGTCAACAGGATTTAATCCTAGAGCAGGTATACTCAAATTGCCAATAACCGGTGTTAATTTCCCGATATGCCATGCTGTCTCCAAATCCATTTGCCTGCATATTTGTTCCCACTTCTGCTGCGAACGAACCAGGACGGTAATAGTGTGTTCCGCCTTTGAAAGTTGTCGTAACGTATGCATGCCGATAAACCCTGTGCCGCCCGTGATAAAGATATGTGCCATATACGAAACCTGCCTTTTTTAATTTTTAGTACTTCGTAGTACTAATAAAGATTAAAAAAATCACTTTAGCAGAAGTGCTAAAGTAAATTTTAAATTTTCGAGTATGCTCGGGTCCTGGCTTGCATGCTGCAGAAAGAGCGCACCTTCAATGGCCGAGACGATGAATTGGGCCGTCGACCTCGCAGGAAGTTCAGCCTGAATCTCTAATCTTTCCCTTCCCTCGTTCAGCAATATTTCTACGGTAGTGATTTGGCTTTGGAAGAACTGGCTTATTTTATTCCGAAACAAGGCGCTATCTTGAGGCATTTGCGTATAAAGAGTAATAAAGGGACAGCCTCCCAAACAATCTGTCTCTTGCTCTGTCAGCAATTGAAGAAGGATTTCAAAACGTTCCTGAACAGACTGATCCTTACGCGAAACAACTTCATAAATCATCTCATTATACGTTTGAATCAGTTGATCCAGAATGGCTGAAAGTAGCTCTTCTTTACTTTTAAAATAATAGTAAATGTTGGTTTTGGACACATTGCTCACAGCCACAATTTCATCCATACTTGTTGCATGATATCCTTGGGTAAGAAACAATGAGGTGGCGATGCGCAGAACAACATCCCGATTCGTGATTTTATTTTTTTTCATCATATTTAGCACTATACGGTACTAAAAAAGACTTGTCAACCTTCGCTGGAACATGTCTGCTCCAAAATATTATTTTTCGGCCAGAACCCGGTCACCTCTGCTCGCAGGCTGAGAAATAACCAAAAATTCAACATCCTGATTCGTTTCATTAAACATTTGATGAGGCACCATAGGAGGAACCTCACACCCTTCCTGAGATCCTAATTGGATTCGTTCACCATCCACTTCAAGTACCGCTGTACCTGATAAAATAAAGAAAAATTGGCGCGCATGATGATGATAATGTCTGACCTCATGTGTATTTCCGGGCATCCGCTCATGAATAATGCTCAAATCATTATTTTTCACCAAGCGCCAACCATCACATTGATCTCCCCATATATAATGTTCAGCATTATTTTTACTTATTTTCATATTGAACTCCTCCTTTTGCAATTACAGTTTTATTTTAAATATGGATTCATAGAGCTACAATCTTAATTTTAAAAAACGGCGGGACAAATGTAAAAAACACTCCGACTTAGTCAGACTGTTTTTATATATGCGCCTCGATAATTTCCTCCAACTTAATCCAGCTAAAATCCTCTTCCCCACGGGATAGCTTCACTTCTCGCCGACTTGTGTTAATTACTGTGACCAGTCCACGCAGCTCCTCATCATCAAATGGATTGAACACTTTTAGCGTAATAGGCTTACGTTCGTTATAGGATACGATAATGGCCTGTTCAATCTGCTGCATTTCCTGATCGTCCAGTGCTGGCTTGCCGCGCCTTCCTTGCTCCTTCATCAGTCTTAAATATGCCTCCCGATGCTCAGGCAAAATCATGCGCGAGCTTTCCCATATGCCATTTCCTTCAAGCTTTTTCCCCATCGTAAGCCCCTCCTATGCTGTTCTGGTTACCGGATGCCATGCCAATACATGATCTAATCGAAAAACACGTGGCTGGCCTGTCTGTAAACAGGTGGCTCGTATCAAGCCATTCTGCACACGATGCACCTCGATACGCCGATGAGACAGTTTGCCCTTCCGATCCAAATACACGATTTCCACGATCTGCCCCACGTATTTTTCCAACATGATCCTTCACTCCTTATCAGAACGTTTGTTTGTATTATATGCGAACATGCGTTTGATTATCAATGTAAAAAAATCCCCTGAGGGATTTGACTCTCTCAAGGGATTTCGTAACAATGTAATCTGAACTTAAAAATTTAACTTCTACAAAAATTTATTATTTAGTTCGTTCCCTTACAGCAAAGTAATTTTCTTCATTATCTGCAAAGTTAAACACTCTTCCGAAAGGCATAGTTACAATTTCTCCAACTTTGACATTTTTATTTGATAAGTCGTCATATAATTGATCAAGATTTTCCGAAAAAAACATTAAAGAAGGTGTACCGAGATTTAATTCAGGTGACATTTTAGCAACGAATTCCTTATTGTGGAGAATGATGCTTGTTTCTGCACCCTTTGCAGGAGCAATTTCAATCCATCTCATTCCTTGACCATTATTTTCTTCAGAAATTACTTTAAATCCTACTTTTTTTGTCCAAAAATCCAGTGCCTCATCCTGGTTATTTACATACAACATAATTTGACCGACTTTACTAATCATTGATTTTTCAACTCCTTTGTATAAGTAATTACCAAACCTCGATGCCCCTAATCCCATCTCCTCACTTTAAAATTCATAGGTGGATAGCTTAATATCTTCTTTATTCAAATCTTTCAGCGGATAGACAGGGCCATTCCAATAAGTCAGAATATCAAGCGGCTCATTAGTACCATGTTCTTTTAAAGAAAGAGATAATTCAAGTAATAAATGTGGAAGTTGATAAGAGCTTGTTAAAAACTGATATTCCTCTGGACTTTCACAGTCTTCTGCTCGATAGAACACAAAGTATCCCTCGGTATGATCCCCAATGAGTACAATATAGCGAGCAAGAAACATAATTTCGCCATTGGCAAAAGGAATGGAATGTGTCGAAGCAGAGATCAAATCGGTCTCTAATCCCTCAATACGAAGGGTAAGTTCATTGTTAAGAGCATCCATTCTTTCCCTTTGTTCGCTGACGAGGTGTTCATAATTTACAGGGACAAGCCCTCCATTCTTGATCGTAGCGATCAGTTCGTCTATAAATACTTTTTGAGACAACACTCGATTGCTCATCCTATTCATCTCCATATTCGTGAAAATAAGCATGGAATTCTCGCTTTAACATGTTCAATATTTATGTATTAAAAATCTTGATTCCTTAACTCCCCAACATTTTTGTGACGGCATTCACGACCCTTTCCATCTCAAATGGTTTAACAATAAAGTCTTTTGCACCTGCCTGAAATGCTTTTATAATCGCTTCCTGCTGCCCCAAAGCAGAACACATCAAAATGTTGGCTTGGGGATCAAGCTCTACAATCTTTTTAACAGCCTCAAGTCCGTCCATCTTAGGCATATTAATATCCATGGTGATTAAATCGGGACGAAAGTGTGCGTATTTCAAAACAGCATCATACCCATTTTCTGCTTCCGCAATAACAGCGTGACCTAAATCCAAAAGAATATCCTTAAGCACAGAACGCATAAATAAAGAGTCATCCACTACTATAACTGTTGCCAAATTAACCTCTCCAATCCGTTGTCAAATGATATGCACGCCCAAACTTCAATATCGGTGAATAAACTAGTAATATTAATAGAAAGAATCTGTAAAAATAAAAACGCTACCAATGAATTATAAAAGAAATTTGAAACTAGCTACTACAGAATTAGTTTTCAAAAAAACGTTTCACAATGACGTAAATCATTTCTGAAAAGCAAATTACAAAGGACTATATATCTACTGTATCTAGAGCACTAGCCCAGAAAGTACAATCTTCTTAGATAGTTATAAAAAAACTGACGCCGGTATCATTCCGACGTCAGTTTTTAAACTTATTCGTTTAAGAATTCCTTATTCATTCAGAGCTTTTTTCAAAGCCTCCAGATTGTTTTTCATCACACCAAGGTAATCCAGGTTCTTCTGTTTGTCTTCATCCGTCAATCCTTCGAGCGGATTCAGTACATCGGTTTTTGAACCGATTTCAGTAGCTACGGTCTCAGCAACCTTCGGATCAACAAGAGTTTCGAAGAAAATCGTTTTAACATTATTTTCTTTAGCAAATTTGATAATACCCGCCAGCTTGTCCGGTGTAGGCTCTTGCTCTGGAGATAATCCGGCAATAGGTACTTGGGTCAGACCATATTGCTTAGCCAAATAACCAAAAGCAGCATGCTGCGTAATAAAGTCTTTACGTTTTACATCTTTCAGACCTGTTTTGAACTCGTTATCCAGATCCTTCAGCTTGGCGATATAAGCATCAGCGTTTTTCTCATAATCAGCTTTGTTTGCCGGATCGGCTGCCACAAGCCCTGCTTCAATGGACTCCACTTCTTTTTGGGCCAAGACTGGATTAAGCCATACATGAGGATCCAGCACATGATCGTGATCATGGCCTTCCTCTGCGTGTGCTTCTTCTCCTTCTTCCTCAGCCGTGCCTTCCATCAGGTTCAATCCTTTGCTCGCTTCAACTACAACACGCTTATCGTTGGACGCGCTGCTCAAAGCCTGTTCTGCCCAACCTTCGACGATACCGTTATAAACAAATACGTCAGCATCCTTAACCTGTGCCATATCTTTGGCGCTTGGTTCCCAGTCATGCGGCTCAGCACCGGCAGGAATCAACGCGGTTACGTTAGCATGGTCTCCAGCAACTTGCTTGGTAAATTCATACATTGGATAAAAAGTGGTGACCACATTCAGCTTGTCTGCTGTTTGTGCCGCATTCGGCTCGGTTTGGGAAGCATTTGTAGCTGTATTATCAGATTTGGCTCCGCAGCCAGACAAAATAAGTGCTAGTCCCGCAGACAATACAAATGATTTTTTGAACCATGTATTCATATTCATTACTCCTTTATGTGTTAGTTTTTAGTCACTCTCACTGTAATTACACTCACTGGCCTGTCGCATTCTTCCGTCGGGAAGCCTGCTGCTTGCCCAGCTTACGGACCAGCTTTTGAATACCAGCTCCTACGATCAGGAATAATAACAGCACCATGGCAATTGTCCCCCCTGGGGGTGTACTAAGTTCATACGACGCCGTTAAACCCATAAATACGCCGATCAATGCAGTGATCATAGATATCCAGATGGCTGCCGCGAAGCTCGGTGCGATTCGAATCGCCAGCGCCGCAGGGAGCACGATGAGTGAGGAGACAAGCAGCACACCGACAATCGGCATTGCAGCAGCTACAATCATCCCTGTTAAAATACTAAATGCAAATGAGATGGACTTGACAGGAAGACCATTAGTCTTCGCCGTTTCTTCATCAAAGGTAATCTGATACAATGGACGCCGGAATACAAAAAAGAAAATACCTCCGATCACAGCCACTACAATCATCAACATCAGCTCTGTCTGATTGACCGCTACTACCGAACCGAACAAATAAGCGGAAAACCCTTTGTTGATGCTCTGATTCAGATTCATTAAAATAACGGCCGTCGAGAGGCCACCTACCATAATAATAGCCACAGATATCTCACTATATGTTTTATAAGACCTGCGGACGTATTCAACGATAATCGCGCCGATTACGGCAACAATAAATCCAGTTATCGTTGGGTTAATGCCTAAATAGGCACCCGCTGCCACCCCTGCCAGCGATACATGCGATAGCATGTCCGCCATGAGAGCCTGACGCCGTAGCATCAGGTATACTCCAAGCACCGAGGCCAGCAGTGCAATTACCCCACCGGCACAAAATGCCCGCTGCATGAAGTCGTAGTGCAGCATTTCCATCCGCCATCTTCCTTCCTCTCAAGCTCAATAATTCGATCCAGATAATGTTGCACTTCCGATAGTCCATGGGTCACCATGACCACAGTTCTTCCATATTCCTTAACCTGCTGATTCATCAGATCGTAGAAATGATGGCGGCTTTCCTGATCCATTCCGGTCGTAGGCTCATCCAAAATGAGCAAATCCGATTCCTGAGCGAGTGCTCTTGCCACACAAATACGCTGCTTCTGTCCACCCGACAATTCTCCGATTTTACGGTGACGCAAATCCCACATGCCTACTTGACGCAGCGCCTGCTCAGTCAGATCATGATCCTCAGACCGCATACGGCGTAACCAAGAGCCATGAGTATATCTTCCTGAACGGACAAATTCCAAAATCGTACTTGGAAATCCGCCATTGAAAGCAGCAATTTGTTGGGATACAAATCCGACAACGAGCTTTTTGCCTTCACCTGTACGGTTAGACATGAACACCTTGCCCTTCCAAGGCTGAAGCAAGCCGAGCAACAGTTTGAGCATGGTTGATTTGGAAGCACCATTCGGTCCGGTAATAGCTACAAATTCTCCCGAAAAAATTTCAACATTGGCATCCACCAAGTTAGGAACGTCTCCGTAGCCAAATGTGACCTGTTCCAATGAGGCCAATAACATGACGCAAATCTCCTTTTCCTTTAAAAAGCCTGGAGCCATCTGAGCGATCATCATTTGCGCAGATTCTCCAGGTCGTTTATGATCATTAAACCATCTACCGTAATTATTACGATTTGGTAATAAAAAAATAAGCGTTTGATAAACGTAACCTTTACGCATTAGCAAGTTTAACAGTTTAGGCAAGGTTCGTCAATGTTTTGGAAACTCTTTTGTTTGTTTACTTCACCTTGTCCGGGTATAAGCCTGCCGCCAAGGTTTTCAACGCGATCGGAGCGCGCACGCCTTCAGCCGCTGCGGATAATGGCAGTACTATAAACCGTTTGTTTTTGATCGCTTCCACACCAGCCAGCGCAGGCTTGCTCAGGAGCAGCTTCTCTTTATCCGCCAGTGAAGTATCTCCATAGTCGAGAATGACAATGACGTCAGGATTACGGTTCACAACCTCTTCCCAGCTTACCTCGGTAAAACTTTTGTCGATATCATCAAAAATATTTTTCGCCTTCACACTTTCAATCAAAGACGTTAGGTAATTGTTGGCAGCCGTAAAGGGCTTGTCTTCTCCGCTGTCATAGACAAACACCTTGGGTGGCTGTTCAACAATACCAATTTGAGTCTGAATGGACTGCACTTGTTCACGAATGTCATTTACCAGCTTTTCTGCACGCTCCTCAACCCTGAAAATACGCCCAATATTTAGTATATCCTGATACACATCTTCTAACGTGGGACCCGGTTTATTTGAGGACTCCTGTACATAGGTCAGCACCCCTTGTTTGGCTAACTCCTCACGGGAACCCAGATTTTTATCATTAAAGGCACTCTTCCAGCCCGCATAGGCAAAATCCGGTGCAGCGGCCATAAACACCTCTTTGGACGGATATTGTCCGGCCAGTACCGGGATTTTGTCATATTGAGCCTTATATTTTGGCAAAATCTGATCATCCAAATACGCAGTTCCTACCATAGAGGATTCCAGTCCAAGGGCCAGCATAACCTCAGTTGCATGCTGGTTCAATGTAACCGCGCGTTTGGGCGCCTCGGGAAATGCCATTTTAACGCCCATGTTCTCAAGCTCTACCGACGTCTTATTGGTTGCCGATTGCAATGCGGCAGGTTGCTGCCCGTTTGCCAATGGATCGCTTGTTTGAGCTGTGTTTCCTGCTGCGCAGGCTGATAACAACAGCATCATCGCCAAAGCGAGCATAACCAGCGGTAACGCGGGCTTGCTATATTTTTTCATATGTACCGTCTCCTCTTTTATTTGTAGTATATCTTACCTCATCGTATCACCTTTTCTGTTGACGTTATGGATAGCCTCCTCTCCTGAGAGAATCCGGTAAAAAGGTAATATTCGGCTTCCCGGTTTTTGGATGAATGCAGATTTCTGTCTCCACACCGAATACACTCCACAGCAGGTCTGGCTGAAGCACATCCTCCGTTATGCCAGAGGCTACCACTTTGCCTTCTTTTAATACATACATTCGATCACAATAAAATGCCGCCAAATTCAAATCATGTAGTGCAGCTAGCGTAGTTATCCGAAGTGTTTTGACCAAATCCAAAATTTGCAGCTGATACCTGATATCCAGATGATTCGTCGGCTCATCCAAAACAAGAAATTTCGCCTGCCCGGCCAAAGCTCTGGCGATCAATACCCGTTGCTTTTCTCCGCCGGACAAGGTGGCAAAGTCCTGATCCGCCTGAGCATCCATGCCTACCCGCTCCAGCGCCTGCTCGACCAGTTCATGATCGACGACAGTATCTGCTTCCAGCAGTTTCTTATGCGGATGGCGCCCCATCAGCACGATGTCCCGTACTGAAAAATCAAACGTTTGCGGCGCATCCTGACTCACCACTGCCATTTGTCGGGCCGTCTCTTTATACTTCATCCGCAGCATATCCTGGCCATCCAACGTAACCAAACCACTGTCAGGCTTTAGCACACGATACATATTTTTGAGCAACGTCGATTTCCCGCTGCCATTCGGACCGATCAATCCGACCAGCTCCCCTGCTTTTACCTGGAGACAGATGCCGTCGATCAGCCGTTTGTCGTGAATACTGAAGGTCACGCATTCGACTTCTATATTCATTTTTCGCCTCCAAACGAGTAGGAACTACGACGCAGCAGCCACACAAAAAAGGGTCCTCCGCACACAGCCGTCACAATACCAATCGGCAGCTCCTGTGGAGCCAGCACGAGCCGGGCACATACATCAGCCCACACGACAAAAATAGCTCCCGCCAACAGACTGACAGGCAGTACACGCCGATGATCTGATCCCACTATCAGCCTAACGATGTGCGGAATCATAAGCCCGACAAAGCCAATCGAGCCACTAACTGATACGACTGCCCCGGTTAAAAGAGACGCCACAACAACCAGTAATACGCGGAACGTCTGTACGTTCACACCTAGCGTTACTGCGGTTTCTTCACCCGTTAGCAAAGCATTCAGCGAACGGTATCGGGTCAGGAGCACAGCCGTTCCAACGGCTACAATGAGGCTTGGAATAAAAAGTGTATCCCATTGAGCACCTGCCAGACTTCCCATCATCCAATACATCGCGTCACGAATGCCTTTTTCATTCGGGGCCATCGTAACGATAAAGCTAGTCACTGCCGACAGCATCATAGACACCGCCACCCCTGCCAGCAATAAGCGGGTCGTCGATATGCTCCCAGCCACACGGGCTAACGCGAACACCATAAGCATTGCAGTTAACGAACCTATAAAAGCAGATAAAGGCAGCGCAAGTCGTCCTAAAAATCCGAAAGCTCCGAACACAATCACCAACGTGGCTGTTACCGAAGCCCCAGACGAGACTCCTAAAATATAGGGATCTGCTAACGAATTACGGATTAATGCCTGTATAGTCGCTCCTGTAACAGCAAGTCCTGCTCCTACGACAACACCTAGCAGCACGCGTGGAAAGCGGATTTCCCAAACGATATATTGCTCAGGCTTGGTCCATGTCACGGGTATCCACTGGTCCAGCCAAGGAAGATGGGACAGTGCAATTCGCCATATCGTCCCCGGTGTGACAGCTACAGGACCCAGCATAACCGCGAGTGTGACCGAAAGCAACAGTCCAGCAGTCAGCAGCAGAATTGTTGTAAATCCCCAAGTAGGCTTGCCCGCTAGGTGTGCGCGAGAATTATGTTGTGATGGATTAAGGTTGCTCGTTCTCGAAGTCATGAACTACTCAATGGCTTTTCGGCCGCTTCCAGCTTTCTCAATTGTCCCTCGATCTCGGAAGCAGAGAAATTCTCACCCATGACAACCGCTACATCGTTCACTGGCTTTTGCGGGCGGATCGGAATGATTTCCAGCTCCCGATAGGCAAATTGAAACATCATCTGGCCCTCTGATTCCAGAAACCGCACAATTCCTTTGGCCCGGTAAATTTCAGCTGGCAAACTGCGGAACAACTGTTCAAACTCGGAGCGTGGCACAGGTTGTCCAAAGAAATGCGTGTGAACAACTACATGGTCGTAGGAATGATAATGCTCCCCATGTTCGTGGCCATGGGCGTGATCACGGTGATCATGATCATGATGATCTGTATGGTTATCATGATCATACGTCTGCAAATGATTTTCCGAATGAGAATGTTTACTCTTAATATCAACTGCGGATTCCTTATGCCGCGAAACGTCCATACGCTCCTCTCCTTGAGTGGAGAAAAAAATACCCGCGTCCACGTCACTTCGTTGCGTGCTCACAGTCAAAGCATATGGATTTAACTCTTTTACGAGGGCCTGTACTTTCTGCAACTCGCCCGCAGCCAATAAATCGGTCTTGTTAATAATCAGTTTGGAAGCGCACCGAAGCTGATCCTGCATCAAACGAAGCGACTTGCTTCTCTCGTTCCCCGAGGCAAAGTCCAGAAATTGATGCGCGTCTATGACCGTGATAACGGATTGTAAAATCATAGAGGAATAGATGGAGGCGTCTGTCACTGCATCTACAATCTCCATCGGGTTAGCCACTCCGGTACATTCTACAATAATCACGTCCGGCTTATATTCATCAGCAAGATTCATGAGCTCGACGCCCAAATCCCCGCGAATGGTACAGCATATACAACCGCTGAGCATTTCCTTCATGGGTGCTTGGCCATTCACCAAACTGCCGTCCAGATTAACATCACCCAACTCATTCATCAAAATGGCTGGCTTGAGGCCCTTCTCCTTGTAGTAAGCCAGCGCATGCTGAAGAAGAGTGGTTTTACCGCTACCCAAAAAACCGGATAAAACAACAATCGGTATCATATAACCCCTCCTTGTCTTTGCAACATTTAATATGGATCGTACCGTAAAAGTTTCCTTCTTGCAATCATTTATCGAAATTTAATCGTAATAATTACTAATAACAAACATAAATATATATGACCACTCTTTGAATTGTCAATATAGGAGGTGAGACAAGCACAATCCAGCGGGCATGATTGTCCCTCTACAGACATAGGATGTAGATAAGAACCCTTATTCCCAAGGAGACGTGGAATGAAAAACAGTACGCTGTTGAAGATGCTGCCTTTTATAATTCCGTTTGCCTTTCTCATCCCTGTGCTTGTCACGCTATCTCCCCAGTGGCTTCGTTTGTTAGATATGGGCCAGCTGCAACCGTTAAAAACGGTATTTATGGGCATTTTTCTGGAAGCTGTTCCGTTTCTCCTTATCGGTGTACTCGTCTCATCCCTTTTGCAGTGGCTTGTACCGGAGACATGGATTCGCAAAATAGCGCCTGCGCATCCTGTACCGGGTGTCCTGCTGGCCTCCTTACTAGGTATGCTATTTCCCATCTGTGAATGCGGCATGATCCCTGTCGTTCGGCAATTAATGCTCAAGGGAATGCCTGCCTATATGGGTATCACTTTTATTTTAAGCGGGCCCATTATCAATCCCGTGGTACTGGCTGCGACGATGATGGCTTTCCCTTCCCATCCCGAGGTCACTGCCGTTCGAATGGGTTTGGCTTTTGCCGTCTCCGCGATCATCGGGCTGATCGTGTATGCCTTTGTACGAGTGCATCCGCTCAAACGGTCGTTGCTCTCTTTTAACCAGCAAAAGCAGAACAATCAGACTCATCGGCATAGTCGCACATGGCGGGGCTTTTTTGTACATGCTGGTGACGAGTTTTTGGACATGAGTAAATATCTCACTATCGGCGCATTATTAACAGCCTGCATCCAAACCTTCATCCCACGTGATGAGATGCTTTCGTTAAGCAACGGAACGGTCGGATCGTACGCCTTTATGATGGGTTTTGCCTATATACTGTCGCTATGTTCCACCTCCGATGCCTTTGTAGCTACTGCTTTTTCACACACCTTTACACTAGGTCCGCTGGCAGCCTTTCTTGTACTCGGCCCAATGCTAGACTTCAAAGGCACGCTCATGCTGCTAAGCACCTTCCGCACCAAATTTGTCGCCATCCTGGGCTTGCTCATTGTTTCACTCGTCCTAGTGGGTTCTATAGCTGCTGAATGGTTATTAGGGAGGTGAATACAAACGTGAATTCAACCTTTAGCATTCGCTGGCAATACGGCATGCGCTCCTTGCTCCTGATCGGATTGGCTGTGTACATCGTCTCATTAAGCCGCACGAATGCACTTCATTACTACTTGGCTCCCCATATGCAAAAGCTGCTCCTACTCTGTCCTGTACCACTCTTGTTCATCGCATTGGCGATGGCATGGCACGGAATCATCGGGGAGCGGGACGGTGAGGATGTATGTGATTGTGAGCATCCGTTGCCGCAAAGCTGGTTCAAAAAAACACTCGTATATGGAATGCTGCTCATCCCGCTCCTGTTCGGTTCTCTGCTGCCCAATCAGGCACTTGGTAGTGATATGGCCGCCAAAAAAGGCATGTCCTTCACGTATCCCAACCCGGATATCCGACGAAAAACGGATACACAGACCACAAAAGCATCCACCTCCTCCCTTTTATCAACTGCATCTTCTGTCCCAACTTCGTCCCCTCCAGAGGGAAAATGGAGTCAGGAAACGCTGGATAAGCTGTTCGTTCCGCCTGATAAGTACAATGTAGAATTCGCTGAGCTGGCGAAACGCCTGTATCAGCAACCTATCATACAGATCAAGCCAGAGATTTTTTCCGAAACTATTGGAGCCATTGAATTATATAAACAAGCTTTTGAAGGAAAAAAAGTACAGGTGACAGGCTTTGTCTATAAAGACGACAACCTGCCGGGTAAAGGCCTATTTGCAGTAGGAAGATTCCTCGTCATGTGTTGTACTGCCGATGCCATGCCATTCGGGATCATCGTCCAATCCCAGAAAGCCCCGTCCTTTGACAAGGATACCTGGGTGACCATTGAAGGAACACTGCATGCCACACAAAAGGGCAACGCTCCCGTACTTGAAATTCGATCCGAAAAAATAACCGCTGTCGAGCAGCCAGAATCCCCTTATGTCTATACCCAAGCAGACTCGGTAGCTACCTTTGATCGCTTGAACACAGCACACTAAACCCACCAAGGAGGAAAAATGATGAATAAAGTTCCTGTTATTTTAATCAGTGGTTTTCTTGGAAGCGGCAAAACAACACTACTTTTGCGCCTATTAGCCCATACTCGTCAAATCCCCCTTCGTGCTGCTGTTTTAATGAACGAAATGGGCGAATATGATGTAGACAGCGCTATAATTTCAGAGGAAATGCCTGACGTAACAGTAGAAGGATTGCTAGAAGGCTGCATTTGTTGCAGCAAAAGAAATGAGCTGGCAGGGGCTCTGCATACCCTGCTCAGCCAGGAGCCAGATCTGATCTTCATGGAAACCACCGGGGTAGCCAACCCCGAACAAGTACTGGAGGAGCTTCGCTCCCCTCTACTGGCAGATCGGCTTTATCTGGTTCACAGCATCAGTGTTGTGGATGCTGAGCTGTTCCATGAGTACAACAGCCGCTTTACGGCTGATAAAGAACTGGTTCGCACCCTGCACGGACAGCTGCGCACCGCAGACTTCATTGTGGTGAACAAGACGGATGCAGCAAGCAGCCGTGAAGTGACGAAGGTCGTCAAGAGCATCCGCAAGCTCAACGATACGGCCAAGCTGCAAACTACTGAATATAGCCGGGTTGACCTTGAACCACTACTAGAGCCTGTTCTGGCCTCCGCATCCGTTGCCGCGAAACCTGCACAGACACCTCAACCAGCACCTGCACAGGTCCAGCTCACTGATGCAGATGCACCGTTCGTCCCCATTCCCGTCAAAAGTATCGGAAGCACCAGTAGTGTCTCCAGAAGTACGGCTTTCAAAGTTATTTCGACACACAGTCATAACCACGATCCTAAGCAGCCTCATTCGTTCTCCCGTCTGGAGAGCATAACGCTGCATCAATATTCTCCTCAACCACTCGAAAAACAACGATTGGAAAACTTTTTGACCGGGTTAGGTTCCTCGTTGCTTCGTGCGAAAGGTTATTGCGTACTTCCTCAGGAAGGTACAATGCTTTTGCAATTTTCAGGAAATCACTTGGAGTGGCAGCCTACTGCACTTCCCGTGAGTCAGGGATATGTCACGCTAATTGGGGAGCAGCTCGACAAAGCATCCATTACCGACCAATGGGAACAGTGCTTCATTTCGCTATAAATGACAGGTCTAGATTAAGACAAAAAAACCTCCTGCATCTGCAGGAGGTTTTTTAAAAAGCGATGTTCACGGATTATTAGCATAATCCGTAAACATAACGCTCGACTGTTCTTACTTAAGGTTATATTTTTTGTTAAAGCGATCCACACGGCCACCGATATCCACGTTTCTTTGTTTACCAGTGAAGAACGGGTGGGAAGCGGAGCTAGTATCTACACGGATAACTGGGTATGTGTTGCCATCTTCCCATTCCATCGTTTCTTGCGAATATTTAGTGGAAGCACTCAGGAAAGTAAATCCACAGCTAGGGTCCAAAAAGATAACTTTGTTCAATGTTGGATGAATATCTTTTTTCATTAGTTTCACCTAATCTTTCATATAGTTTTAGTTTCAAACTCAAACGTACTGGCGCAATACTCCATCAGTTGGCAAAAGGAACGGTTATGTCCCAGAAAAAAAGACGACAGATCATAACGGTTGCGCTCAAGCTCGTAAACGACAAGCAAACGATGCCGCATATATCGCATCGCCCATTGCACGAACGCTCCGGATCTTTCGTCAGCCTTCATCGTTATATAAGCATATAGTGAATGGTCCTCCGGCTCGTCCCAAATGCTGACACCAGCACAGGAGAACTCGGTAGCCACGTGCTTTCGATTCAAAAGGCAAAGCGTGCCATGTAGCTCGGCATCTATCATACAGCCTTGAAAAAAAGCCGTTTTCTTAGGTGCAAGCTTTAACTTTGGACGCTCTGTCCACTGGACTAATTCAAGTTTTCGCCGGTTCCATAACGCAGGCTTTTGCAAACTTAACACGATTTCTTCATCGTTAACTGGAGAGATCATGCCGCAGCTCCTTTCATGAAGCCCTATATTCATTAGAATTACAGGCTCCGTTCAGGATGCAGGATCATTCAGGTTGCTATATAGCAAGCCTCAAATTATCTAGTTTCACGATGGATCGTGTACTTTTTCAGACGCGGAGAGTATTTTTTCATTTCAAGACGCTCCGGATGATTTCTTTTGTTCTTGGTTGTTGTATAGTTGCGATCACCGGATTCGGTGCATGCCAAGGTAACAATTACGCGCATTTCTCTTCCTCCTTAATTGGAATACATGGTATACAATTACAATAGTAATTTTTACGATTAGTTCTATTCTATAATTCATGCTCCGCTTTGTCAACCTTAGAGTCACGGTTTGTCGCTTCTTCTACCGTGTTCCAGCGATTACGGTACTGTGCAAGCTTCGGATGAAGTTCCTGGGGTTCGCTCGAAAGCAGCAATCTGACATTTCTAATCCATTCTCCAAACGATGCATAGGAAGCGCACAAATTTGCAGTTTCAGGACTCATGTACAAAAAAAGTGGGGTCGTATACTTTTCCGCCAAAAAACGGATGGCTGCTTCAATCGGCGTATACTTTTTACGCTTACCTTCCCAACTCTCAATCACAACAGCACTCAAAGCCTGCTCCCGCTGCCACTCTCCCAGCTCGTCCACCCGCTTGTAATACGAACGTACCGGCTGCTTCCACATTCTTCTGACGGTTTCTTCATGTAGCGGATACAGCACCAGCTTTGTAAAAGATAATGCAGCCCCCGTTTCGGCAAAAAGCTCCAGCTCTCTGGCTGTAATCTGCTCGAACGTATCATAGTAAACCATGGTCCCTTTATGCGTCTCGATCGGAGGCTCATAACCATAGGGCACATATTGAAGGTTTCTTGTCATGCTGGACACTCCGTCCTTCCATAGATGAACTTTTCCTTCTATATTATACCCTTGTTTTGGCATGAGTTTGCATCAAATGTTTATCCTTGTTCAACAGCAGGCGTATTACGGCGTGAACCCCTTCGGAATTGCAACGCATAAAGTCCCATCGTCACAAGCGCAATCAGTGCAAGCACCGTAAAAATATTGCTAAAATTGAACACCTGCACATTAGATACGACAGGATTCAAATGAAAGGACGACGAACTATCCAGCGTTTTGCCCAAAATACTTGTCGTGATCGCCCCTGCAATGAAATTCAGCAGAGATAACAGCCCCATTCCAACACCAATCTGGTCTTTCGACAAGGTACGAGAAATCGTGTTGGACATGGCAATTTGCATGAAGGTCTGACCTACGTTTCCGAAAATAAGCAAAAATAAAATCAGATACGGAGATGCACCCACAAACGTAGACAAGCTGATAAAACAGATGAACAAAAGCGATACAGCTGTATAGACGAGAAACGAATTTCCTTTACTATCCGCCAAACGCCCCCCTCTTTTACCCAATAGAGCCGAAGCAATAGCAGCCGGAAACATAACCAGTCCAATTATTGCCGGCGTAAGCTGATTGAGACTGTTCAGAAACTGCGGTGCCAAGTACGGCAATCCAAAGCTAATCCCCGTCCCTAAAAAAGCGATAAGGAGCCCGTATGAATATTGCTTGTTACGGAACAGCTTCGGCTGGATGAATGGATCATGCGCAGTGTTAATGCGCCATATAAACAGTGCAAATAACACCATACCGAGCAGAAAAAACATCATATTGGTTTGCGAAATCGAAAGTAACAAGAAGGCTACTGTTCCACCCAGCAATAATCCACCAAGAAAATCGAACTTCTGATCCTCTCCACGCTGATCGTCCAAATATTTGCGGAAGAACGGCAATGCGATCAGTGGTAGCATGGAAATGACGAACAAAAAACGCCAGCTTGCAAAGCCTGTGATCAAACCGGAAATAATCGGAGCCAGTGCAGTACCTAACGCCAAGCCGATTGCTGTGACGCCCAAAGCACGTCCTCTTTTTTCAGCCGAGAAATAACGGACTGGGACGATCATAGCAGTTGCCGGAATAACTGCAGCCCCTGCAGCCTGAAGCAAACGAGCTACAATGAGCATCCAAAATTGATTGGCCAACAGTCCAATAAGCGAACCCAGTGCAAAAAAGATAATCCCAAACGTCAGCAAATCCTTAAGACGATATTTATCTGCCAATTTGCCGTAGGTCACCGAGCCAACCGCATACACGATCATATAGCCAGTCAGCAGCCAACTTACATCGGAAGCACTAATATGAAACTCCTCCCGAATCACAGGCATAACGACATTAAACATAAAAGCGTTCATCACTGAAAAAACAAGTGTGAAAGCCAACACACGCATAAGCTTATCCGCATTGGGATAAGTTTGTTCATTTATCATTTGGTTGTCTCCCTCTCCTGTAAACCTCTTATCTAAGATCGTATTTCACTGCTTTTGAATATCCCTATCCGGGCAAACTCTCTATATATCCGCTCAAACGCGGGTGTTCGCATAACGGTAATCGTGGAGAATTTTTTTAAGCAGGCCGCGCAGCGTCTCCGATTCTCCGACAGATAACGTTTCACCTACCGAGCTTTTAATTGCCTCAATGGTACGTTCAGCTGTCTTGTGAATCTCCAAACCTTCCTCAGTCAAATAGATTTGCTTCATTCGTGCATCTTCCGGGTGACTTTTGCGTACTGCCCAGTTTTTCTTAACGATCCCGTTAACCAGGCTGGTAACGCTTGATTTATCAATAAGCAATAGCTTTTCCAAATCCGTATTGGTGACTCCAGGCGACATCGCCAGTATATAGAGCGTCTGCGATTGTGGGGAGGTGAGCCCCAAAGGGCGCAGTGCTGTTTCAATTTCGCGCCGGACGGTAGTGAAAATCCATTTAATTAAATACATCGTACTCTCTTCCTCCCAAGGAAGACAAACGGGATACACCTCACTTCCCATCTCACTACTAACCTCCATAGCTATCTAATTTTAATAGTTTGAATTCCAACTAATTTTAATCAGCTGCCTACTTGGTGTCAATACTTTCGTAAAAAATGATGTTTTATTAGATAAGGTGAATTTCAAATTTTGAATTCATCCTTTATGGAAATATAGGCATAATAAAAGACGAGCCCTTGAAGGAAACCCGTCTTTTACTTCATTCATCATTCATTTCTGTTTTATGATTGCTTAGTCTGCAGTTTTCACTTGAACTAGCGGATATTCTTCTCCATCAACGGTAACCGTACTAGCATCATTCAGCTCCAGCCGTTGCCAAATGGTCAACAGCGTACGATAAGGATACTTCTTCAGATCATACTCCGATGGTGCGTCAGTGTCTGTGTTGGTTCCATTACCACTACCCTCAGTAGAAATCTCTGAAGTCGAGCCTCCGTCCGTATTGTCTGTCACTGTTCCAGACTGATCGCCGCTTTTTCCGCTGGATGTACCACCACGAGCTGTGGAACCACTGTCCGTGGATTGTCCATCTGCTGTCGTGCTTTTTGTAGTGGGATTCCCAATGTTTACGTCACTGGATGTATCATTGTTCGCTTTAATGGCTGCTTCCTTGTCGTTCTGTTCAGCAAGCGTAAAATTTTCGTATAAGTGCTCCTGTTGATCCGCCCCGACAATGACGAGCTTCTTCGGCTTAAATTCTGCCTGCTCTGTCGATGTCTGAAACGCAAATAGCAGCTTGACCATTTTCGTAGTGGACTTGGTATTAGGCACATGTGTCACTATGGCCGTAGGCTCCTCTTTTACGGGCACTGTAGGCTCTACAGGCTGTTGTACAGGCTTCGGGGCAGCAACAGGCGCAGGTGTGTCACCAGATCCGATCACCCCGGTTGCTTTAAGGCCACCTAGCGTACCTGCAATGACAATCAGCACAATCCCGGAAATCACCCCACCTTTACGGAAACGACGAAGTGTTTTGACCAACGGCGTGTCCGTCTCCCGCTTTGCTGCCAAATAGAAATTTTTAAAAGCAGGCTTTGCAGGTTCAAAATATTGACGCCACAGCGTTTTTTTGTGCAATCCCTCTCGTCCTTCCTTTTGGAAGAATAGAAGTAGCGCACGTCGATACGCCGGTTCGAAACCGCCACGTGGAGTAGCAAACTCGGGGTGTTCCTCTGACCATCGGATAAAACGGTACATCGTATCGTTATCCTTCGCCCATTTGCGGATCGAACCGACTAGGCGAGCGAAGTCCAATATTCCTTCTCCCGGCCCGTCAGAACGATAGAAAGCAGGCAACAGACGGGCAAAATGGCCTTCCGCAAGCTGCTGGGGCAGCCAGCCATAAGCCCAATCCTGTACCTTTTCTACTTCGCCAGGCTCCAGGCCGTCCAGCACCGACGGTTCCGGTTCCTCTGTATTAAACCAATCGTAAGCCGCAATCAATCGCACTGCTTGTCCCTTGAGAGGAGCAGGCAGCTTTCCAACCCACTGCACCAAATCGGGCCGTGTAAAAAAGGGAATCTGTACGACCTGATCGGGTGATATCTCTTTTAGCTCTACTTCGGTAAGTAAATACCGATCCGACGCTTCCTGCAAGCGCTCTGTCAATCCAGATTGCTCCAACGGGGACAGTTTGCCTACGGCAGAGTTGCTGTCCCATTGACGCAAGCGTTGGTGAATGGCAGCCACAGCCTCTACTGGTTTTCTTTCGGCACGCAGTCTGCCCATCAGCGCAGATTCTGCCAAAAGCTGAAAATCGGCATTCGCCGACACTTCGATATACCGACTGCCCCATTCGTGCACAACAGCCAGCAGTCCCTTGGCATCCGGTGTTCTTTTCATCTGACTGTCCATGTAGGGAATGAACAGCATTTTTGTAAGTGCTGGATTACCCAACACTTTCGTAAAATATGCCTTGCCTAATGATGGATTTTCTTCAATCGTATGATAAATATACGTGACTGCTTCCGTATTTCTGGCAGTATAAGCATTGTTTAGCGAACGGATTAAATATTCCACCAACCGATTTTCGCTGCTGCGTGCATGAACTTTATAATAGTCCTTGAAACTATCGACTAGACCTACGTCTGGAATATATCCATCCTTCACCCGATCAAATTCATGATCAAAAAACGACAGAAACAGATCATTCAGCCTCATTTTACGTGGCAGCGCATCGGGTGGCGATAAATAATCAGTCAAGCTTCGTAACACAGCGATTCGTTGTTCGTTGTATAATGCCCGCTCTCCCTGCTCAATTCTGTACAACGTAATGAGCTCATGATAGCTGGATGGCGTCAAATCACGCCCGGCCTCCATACCTGTCAGCATTTGCTCGGCAAATTTGAAGAAATCGTCCGGCGTCTCACCATTCAGCAACGTACGAACAATCCAGTCAAAATACGGCTGTCTCACCTGCTCTGCATCCACATTAAGTATTCGACTATGGTTAGACAGGTCAAATACAAAGTCCTTTTCCACATTCCGATCACCGGGACGCAAACTAAAAGGCTCAACGAACATCAAGTGAATGCCTTTTCTGCTGTTCGGTTCCTGTGCATATGTAAGAAATCCGAGTCTGTTACGAAATGCATAAGGCAGTGCCGCATACAGCACACCCAGTAGCTGCTTGGCTGAAGATCCGACCGCTTCTACAGGAACATTCAGCGCTACATATACCTTTTTGCGACCTGCTGCGGACATCATGACTGCGTATAAAAGCTGTTTGAACACTTCTTCGCTCAGCTGTAATTGAGTCAGCACTGTAGACGGGTCAACAGCCGGAAATACACTTCCACCCGGTAGACGCTCCAATTCCGGCAAATCCGTTCCCTGCTCAATATCATAGGTATCAACAAAGGATGTGTTCAGCCACTGCTTATAGTCAGACGGAGATTCACCATGTCCGGCTGGAATCACATAGTTGTGCGTGAAAAAGGCGCTCCGCAGCCCAGTAAAATCCGCGGCCTTATAAATACTGCGGCCAAGCACTACATCCCCGGACTCCGTCCGTACCAGATGTATAGCTTCCGGATAGACGCTTTCCTGTTTCTCACCACGCGCCGTCAAAGCAGCAGGCGCATCATATACACATAAGGGATGGAGCACCTTTTTAATAAAAGAAGCATCCAATCCTTTGGAATTAGCCACTGTATCGAAGCCTTCCGTAGAACGGAAAATACCACGCCGTTCCCGTGTGTACATCTGCTGTTGTATTAAATGAGAGGTAGAATAACTCACTGTGATTCTCTCCCCTCAATGTACTTCAACTTATAAAGCAGCCAAATGAATGGCTCATCCACACGGATCGGACTAACCAACCCTTGCAGCTTTTGCTCCACCGGATTGCTACCCAGCGCGGAAACTGCGAAATAGGCCGTATCCGTAAAATATACATCCATCGTGCCCTTGAACGGCTTATCCACCTTTTCGATGAAGCGTCGAACTTCGCCATCAATGTTCGCGAACTCATCCAAATCCATATATTTGCGATGCTCCATCGGATTAAAAATATTGCTGTTCGTCTTGATGTATGTGCCTTCTTCATCTGCCAACGCAGTAAGCATATCACTTTTGGTCAGGACGACAGCGGTCGGAATATCCGTTTTCCCTTTTTCCTGATAAGCGATAAAATCACCGAACATCGTAAGTACGACATCACGCGGTTCATCGTATTGCGAGACCCATTCACCCGGCTTATCGCCAAGGTTAATCTTAATGCGCTCCCGAATAGAGCGGATTTGCAGTGGATCGACCATAAAGAGAATACCTGCAGAATTCTTAATATGCTGTCCATGCAGTCCCAGATAGTCCTGATCTACCATTCCCTCACCGGCGACATCAAAAAATACCAGCGTCAGTGGCGGCTTTTCCTCATCCTTAAATACAAACTGGAAGATAAAAGGCTCCTGCATCTTTTCTTTTTGTGTCGATGTAAGCAGATCCCCTCGTTCAAATAGGGGTTCCTCATACATGGTGCGGAACTTTCGGCTGATCTCTGCATTGAGCGGCATGCAAGCCGCGTCAAAATGATCGGCCGTAACATGCTGCAACGTGTGAATCAGTGAGGTCATATAAACAGATTTCCCCGCCTGCGAAGCTCCAATGATCGAAATGATATTGCTAGGCACCTTACCCGCGGTCACGGGCAGTTCGTTATGGCAGTGCGGGCACAGTCGGTGACGCGTCAGCTCGCCATAACGGTCGGTCAGTCCTGTCAGTACATGATCAGAATACAATCGATGTTCCTCAGGGACATCATGGGGATGCAAAATCGCCTCCATATCATGCACACTGTCCAAACCAAAACGCTCCCGATATTTGTTCAACAGCTCATCTTCACCCAAAGCGTAGTCCTCGTCATCTTCACGGTGATGAGAAGCACGGAATACCACTTCCTCCGGGGAAAATTTACTAAAGCAATAAGGGCACACAATATCATAAAATAACGGCCTTGGCGCTGCCTGTGGCTTTCTTCTGAATAAATTGCTAAGAAAACTCATCGGTTGCGGCCTCCTTTCATTCAGGGACTAATTCATATACCGTGCCATATTTCTGGCCATCCGTAAAAAACAGCCGCACATATTCATCTCCCCCCACTTCAACAGAGGGTAAAACATTCCGTCCCGCGGCAAAAGGTGCCGTGAACGGATACAAGGTTCCATCGTCCCGGTCTGCTGGATAACCCCCGCGCTTCTTCACGTAGCAAAGCGCCTCTTGCGGGACAGGAACTTCGGCTGTCACCTGAATCTGGACGGTTTTGCGGCTGCGAAACCAGCTTTTTTTATGGTGAACTGCATATCTGATTTTAGCCCTCCCCGTGCTCAACTCCAGTTGGTTGGCTCCGTCTTGCTGACGGATCACGTAAGTGTCTCCATCCTCCCGAACAGCTGGATATACGATATACCGCACGCGTCCAATGCCTTCAATTCGGTCACGATAGCTGCCAGCAGCCTTATACTCCTCGCGTGTAAAAAGTTTTAGGCTTGAAAAAGGCGGTAAAACTTCACCTTCATTTTGCCCATTCACACCTGCATCGGCTGATTGTTTCGCAATATATACCACGGCTGCGCCCTCAGGCCACTGCCAGCGTAACACAACCCGGTTGTCATCAATTTTGTGGCTCAGCTCCGAAATAATAGGATCACCGGGCTGTGCTTCCCTATACTGCATAAGTTCCAGCCTCCCGTTCTAAAATCCACTGCTGCGTCGATTGCGCGTCGGGGCTTCCGGTGCCCCTCTCCGGCGTCCTGATGGCGCACCCTGACTTCCTCCACCGGAAGATCGGCGAGTATTTTCCGCAATCGGCAGAACAAGCGAAAAGACAGCAATAAGGGCTGCCAGTACGAGCGCTGCCACCAAACGAATCATCAAGTCGCCTATAGGCGAGCCAGATAGTCCCTTTTCCAAAATAAAACCAGCGAGCAAGCCTGCCGGGACTCCTCCAATCGCAAAATTCCGTGCGAGAAAACGGTTATCGAACATCAGCCCAAGAGCCAATCCCAATAAAGCGCCGATAATGACCAGCGCCGTTACGCGATAAATGGCAAAATACAGACTGTCGGCATACTCACCTGTCCGCTCCGTTACCAGTGTGCGATCACCGATTTTGTTATATATTTTTCCGAACGCCTGAGTAAGTCCTTGGGCATTGGCTACATTAGAATAAGTTCCGCCCGTCAGGTCAGCAATATTTTGCAATAAGGCTATACCATCCGACTCTGCCAGTTTCAGCCCGATCGTATTAATCGGAATCTGGCGGGCGATATAAGGAGCCAATGCTGTCTGGGTATCCAGATCGCTAAAGCCATCAGAGAGCATGATAACGAGAGAACCTTTTTCTGCATTACCTTGGGTTTCAATCTCTTTGATCGTCTCGTCCAAAGCAAGCCCGATCTCTGTACCGCCTGACATTATAGTCTGCATACTATCGATTTTGGAATAAACCGCTTGCTTCTCTGCATCTGTGCCAATGGGAGTAAATGGCTGAACCAACTGCGCAGCAGATTCAAATGAAACAATGGCTACCCGCTTGTCTCCATCCATTTGGCCAATCAGACTCTTGGCAGCCGTTAGGCGCTCATTATCGGGATCTGTTTGCTGCATACTCCCGGAATTATCAATCACAAGCACGAGGTCCTGTACGCTCTTGCGCCCTTCAGGGTTAACCTGATAGCCCAACTCCAATAGCAGACCTGCCACGAACAACATCACTAGTGTAGCAGGCACCAGTAACTTCCAGGATAACCCGGAGTAGCGCTGCCGCCATGAATGCCCATTTAACTGTGGCGAAATTAGTTCGCCAATCAGACAACCTAGGCCAATGCACAGTGCCATGATGCCAAAATACAGCCCAATCACGACGATATGCGGCCAGTGCCCTATCAATTTGTGAAGAATAAGCTCTCCCAAGATGAAGCCTACTACAGCGCCCAACAAGCCGAACAGTAATAGGAGAACGTTAAATTTACGTTGCTTCATAAGAATCGTTGCTTCCTTCCATCATTAAAGTAGGATTAATATGTGGCTACCGCAATTCCGGCAACCGGTCCACGTCGATTCCGTGAAACACGAAACCATTCGCAGTATATGTCTCATAATACGTTTTGCCGTTGCGGTAAACCATCAGATCCTCCAGATGGAAGCCGCCCATCAAATGCAGCTTTTCCACCCCGCTGCTGCGACGCTCATGTACAAAACCCAGCTTGTAAATACGCGAAGTAATGTCCACATCCATCGCATAAGGAAGAAATTCGCCTTCGTAGTCACCAAAGAAGTACTTTTCTTCATACCGATGCTCATGGGTATAGTCGAGCAAACGTACGTTAATTCCGCCATGTTCCTCTAACGTTTGATATAGTTTTTTAAACAGCTCATCCTTCGGAACGACCAGCCGATTTTCATATGCAGCAGCTACATTGGCACGCCGCAATAATTCTTCTTCGAAGGTCTGATTAAACGGCTGTGAACTGAGAATCAAGGTTCGACAGGTCTGCGTAAGTCGATCCACCAATGCGGACAGGCCCCCGTCCAGCAATCCGGATACAGGCCCCATATGCCGGGTATCAAAGAATATAGATTTTCCCCGCTTGCTTTCCAGCTCACGCATGACATCCTCCGTCACACGCTCGTAATACTCGAACAGGTTTTGACCTGTGTAACTATCAGCCTGCCGAATACTATCCGTTGCAGCTTGATGCAGTTCACGCTCCAGGCTGGAAAGCTGTACTGTAATATGCTTCGCCTGTGCATGCCATTTTTCTAGTGCCAGTTCATAGCGACGAAGCAGCTCCAAATCGGCTTGAATTCGCAGCATGTGCAGTTTGTGCCCGTAAACCGTCTCGGTCAGGTAACGAATCAAGCTGCGCACATTATGCTTATCCATGAGTGGCAGTCGTTGAAAAGGCTGGTCCTCCACCTGACCGCTATACAGGGTGTCCAGTTCAGCGGTACTAATCTGCAAGTCATTGGACGTATCCCGAATCAGTCCCCGAATGGCCGTAAGCACATTTCCTGTTTTATTTTCATCCGTCCAGTCTGTCAACTCGAATAAGCCGATTTCAGGATATTCCTTGGAAGCTGCATTCACAGCCAACTGCAGACCTGATTCCGCCTGAAAATCTCCCAACCGTTTGTGCATAATCCGTTCACAGTTATCGCGGAAAAAGGCTTCGCAGCCCTGACCGAACAAGGCTCCCTCCGCCTCACGTAATGTCATTCGCTTCAAGGAGCCGTAGCTGGCTCCGCTGGTCATCAGTGCGCTCATGTCCGTGATCGCCTCATTACCAGGAACGAGATCATTTCGCGTGCGACCGCGCTCAGCAGCATCTAAACCAAAATAATTCAGCTTATCGCGTATGTCCCACTCCTGCTCTGTTCTCATACGCTCTAGCAGCTTTACATAAAAGTGATACAGCACCGTAAGTGCGATTGACTGGTTAGGGCGGTTGACTCGGGAAAATCCAGCCGACACATAACCCTGCCGCCCGGATTCCGTCATGATGTTGTTTTTAAACGATGTATTGTTGTATCCCCCATCCTGTGACCGATAGGAATCTCCTGCCTGATAGCGGTTTTTAAGAAGCTGAATGTGGCAAATGATGTCACAGCTTTCCCGCAGGCTATTCGGCACCGTTACGCCGCGTTCGTTCTTGTCGGACAGCACATAGACGAGATCGAACAACGGTGATGGAGCATGGGATACTGGAATGGTCAATTTGTCCTCGGTCATATGAAGCGGTGCCGTAAACGTATACTCTGGACTCTGGATATAGTCCAGCTCTCGCATGAAAGCAACGGACGTTGCACTACTGTAGCCGAATTGGACAGCCTGATCGCTTTCATTCACCAACACATACAGATCCATTTGTACCGATTTAAAAGACTGTGCAAAAATATACTCCGCCAACAGCGTAATTTCAGGGATTAATACGTTCATGGGGTCATCCGCTGTCGTCAAAATCGACAAATGGACACGCTCGAACGAAGAATACAACCGACCGTAATCTGCCAGGTGTCCACTAGCCCGGCGCAACGCGGTGTTAAGCTCAATTAGCTGCGATTCATGTGTATAAAAAGCCTGGTGCAAGTCACGGCGTATCGTTTGGTGGCCACTTTCCTCCGGTACTGCTATCGTATGAACAATAGCATCCACCGAACGATCTACAGCCGCATGTTCTTCCTGCGAGCGGATCTGAATATACGTTACTCCCGTGCTGTTATCCCACTTGGTCCGGTTGATATCTGCAATGGTGTTCATCACCGGGTTCATGCGATCACCGATAAAAAGAAACACGGACGGGAAATGGATGCTACTGCGTCCATCTCCGCTTCCGATTAATTGGTCCTCTGCGGCTGCATAGTCAGCCGCATAACGTAACAGCTGCTCTCTCATACTTTACTTCAACTTTCTGCGGATGTCGTTTAATTTTCCAGCCATTTGAGCATAGAATGCATAAAGTTCCGCTCCGTTAGCGAGCTCCACCTTTTCATATTCCAATTGATTGCGGGCCTCTGTGTAAATCGCAGCCAGTTCATCCAGCTTCGCCAGCAATGGTGTAATATCCTCAGATGAAGTCAATACAGCATCACGGCGATCCGCCTTGCGCATTAGAGCAGCAAATTTCTTTTCTTCCAAACCACGGAAGTTTGTAAACACTTCAAACTCCACATAATTACGGCTCTTCATGACATTGGCAAATGGCTCCCAAGCCTCTTCCTCTTCGTCGCGATCATAGACGTACAAAGCACCTTTTTTCGTAATCGTGTCCGTATAGAGTGCCTGAATGAACTGATCCAGCCATTTTTCTTCATCCTGATATTTGCCCAGCAAAGCTTCCAATTCAGCGGCTTTCGCTTCAATTAGTGTATATTTCGCCAGTTCTTCACGAACCACCTGTGTTAATTCTGGTGAACGGATCAGGTTTTCCTTCGCCATCTCTTCATTGATGCTGCCAAAGATGTCCTTGCTTCCGGCCTGCTCCAGCCCTTCAGCCAGCAGACGTTTCAACTCAGACCATGCTCTTTTGACTTCACCCAAATTCGGCTTGGATTCCTGCAAGCGCATATCGTAGCCTGCCAGCATCGCATTCAGATCTAGCGCATGTGAACGGATTACAGTGAAGCGGCTGCTCGTATTCTGATCGACATCCTTTTCCCGAATCACGCCAAGTGACTTGGCACGGTCAAAATCATTACGAATGCGGGCATTGTAAGCTTGCACACGCGAATTGACGTAAGTTTCGCCCCATGACTTTTCAGGAATCGGCGACGGCAGATTAGTCCAATTGTTCTGACCTGTTTGCACCAGATGACGGCCAATACCTTCGCGGTCAAGAATCGTTTTTTCATAGCTTTCTTCATACACTTTGAGCGGCGTATATACAAACAGAGGAACACCATTACGCGTATTGAGCCAGAAAATCCGGTTACGAACTTCACTCTCTTTAATAGTAAAGTGTGATTTGCCAATTGCATTATTTTGATAATTGCGAACGCCTTTCAGGATATTAGGCGACTGTACAGGTACTGAAACGAATCCCCATGATGGGAAGTACAAGTTGCCAGAGCTATTGCTCAAATGGAACACAGGTACAGCTTCCTCATCCAGTTTGCTCGCAATGTAGCGCTCCACAAATTTTTCAATGGCTTCATCTTGCCCGTATTTCATGACGAGGAAATCCTCCATGGAACGGGTAATGAGATCACCGAACTTATCAGTCAAGAAGTTGGAGATTGAGCTAATGATGTCCATATCCTGATCCTTCACCCATTGATCTGAATTTTCCAGCAATTCTTGGGCAAAATCACGAATCAAATCATCACCGTTGCGGTTGTCCAGCAGCTTGGTCACAACTTCAGAAATATCCGGTACACTTACCAGATTCCAATAGTACGTTTTATTACCTTTGTGATCGGACTGTTCCTCGCCGTTAATCAGCAGATCGCCATTCTTCTCGAAAATTGCGCTCAATGCGTTCAAAATTTCAGTAAATACATTATAAATGCGGCTATTTTCCTTGTTCAACAGGTCATACAGGTCTTCATAAAATTCAATGAGCTGCTCTGTACGTTCCACATCAGCCCGCAGCCAATATTCGTTAATTTTCGCTTCAATGTACGCATTTTTCTTTTTATCCTTGGACACAAACGCGCTCTTGGCATCGCCCAGCTTTTCGTTCGCCTGCTCACGCGCCCATTCAATGTCCGTTGGAATACGGTGCAGTGATTCACGCAACGTCTCAACATATGAAAGCAGCATTTTCAGCAAGCTAAATCCTTTTTCAGTATAAATCATGCGGGATACATAAAACGGCCCTTGCTCAGGATGCAGAAACATCCGGCGGATTTGGTCCGTAAACTGTCCTGTAATTTCGCCAGGAAGCTGTTTCTTCGCTTTGATATACTCTTCGCGGGCACGCGTCAGGAACGTTTGCTCCAGCTCGGTGTCCATATTGACAACTTGCATTTTAACAACATTGCTATAACTCAACCGTTCACTGTTTTCAAAGCCCGGAAGCGGCTCAGGTACACGGGATTCAAAGTTTTTGATCATGCTATCCAGATCCACGCCCAGCTTGCGGGCAAACTTCTCTACATCCTCTTGATTTGGCGATTGCTCAAACATTTTGGACATTTTGCCAAACATTCGATAGGCCAGATATGTCGTCATTTCCTCCATTGGCAGTACCGCCGAGGAAGCCCCGATAATATTGTAATCGTAGTTTGCCGGATAGGCCTTATTCATTTGTGCGATGTTGGTACGGATATTGCTGATATAGTCATGAATGGCAAACTCTTCACCTGACTGTTTTTCCTCACTCGCCATAAAGTTGGTGATGTTCTCGGCGGTGACATTCATGCAGTAATCATAAGCATTTTCCAACAGCTTGCCTTCCGTATTCGTGGCCGAAATGAGATGACACAGATTAAACGGCGGAAGCGGCGAGTTCACGGTCAAAATATTTCCGTACTGCTGTTTAAAGCGTTCACCACGGCTGTCTACATTCATCCAATAGTCCAGCTCTTTCAGTGCAGCATAGCCGTTCTTTTTAATATATTCACGTGTATGCTCGCTCAGGCTTTTGTTCGCTAAATTAATATCCGGTGTAAACAGATAACCTAATGTATTTACACGGTCTACACCTGCAGAGCCATAGTCACGCTCAATAATTCCTCGGACGATATATGAGATATCGAGGAAAGTACCGCTTCCTGTACCGCCGGACAAACCGGACAGCAGGAACACCATAAGCTTCTTGTTGGTGCCTTCAGACAAGGTTTTGATTTTTTTGTCAATGCTTTGTACGACCTGATTGATTTTGGTGAACAGCAGTAATCGTCCTGCCTGACGTACCCCTGCCGCCCCGTTCATACCATCGGTAATGCTCAGCTCTGGAGACAGCCAATCGGTAATGTACGGCTCAAGAATGCTGCGGTTTTGCAGCAATCCGCCGATTTCCGCATTGGATAGCAATACAAACTCATTGATGGGGTCCAAACCAATCCCCTTGTATTTTTTGTTACGGTCTTGTTCATTCGTTTCAAAAGCGAGAAATTCCACATTGTCCGGTTTATCGCTCTTTTTCTTGGAGATCGGATCTGCTGGAAGCTTGAATCTGCGGTTAATTTGATATTTCAAGCGGAGAAGGGCATCAATTCCCGTGCCTCCGAGTCCGATAATTAAAATAGGATTATCAATAGTATCAACTCTGATCTTATCGCTTACGATCCCCCCGCCGAGTGATACGTCTAATTGTTGGATATGCTCTCTAACTACTGGTTTCATAGATATGACCTCCTAAGGGTTCGTTTAGCTGTTTACTGAAATAAATTCCAGTAAAATGGTTTTGTCCACACTGGCTAACGGGATGGTCAGACGATCACCGTTTTTGAGTTCAAGACCGTTTCCTGTGTCTACAGCCCGTCCGGATTTCTCAATCGTAATCTCGGGGGTACTGCGCACAATGATACGATCCTGATTGGCTGGTGTGAACACGACCTTGTCGGTTCCAGCAAATTCCGGTGCCAGTTGCAGCAACTGGTGCAGATTAAATTTGCCCCGGAAGGTGTTCAGCTTCTTGTATTGTGGATACGTTTTTTCGCCAGTGTTCTCATCCCGGATTTCCAGTACGATTTGACCGACAAAGCCACGGTTGGCCTTTTTGACAGCCTTCCAGATGAAATATGCGGCAACCAGCAGAATGAGCAGCCCCAGCCCTAAAAGAATGAGTGGCATTAGCTTGGACTTTTCAGCAGGTGTTGTTGGCTGCGTTGTGCCTGTATTCGTACCGTTCGTCGCCCCTGCTTTAGCACTGATGGTTACAGGCTGTGTTTCACGGTAGAAGCTCTTCTCCTCTGCTCTAACGGTTAGTTCGTAGTCATGCTCATCTGGAATCGTATAGGAACCGGTAAAAGAATCCCCTGCATTGGTTAACGGAACCTCATTCGTTGTACCGGAATCCAGATCCTTGACCTTCAGAACAGCATTCATATTTGCATACAATTCCTGATCCTGAAGCTGCTGGCTATTGCTCGTCAGGTAGGAACGAATTTGAACTGCATCGCCTTTTTTGTATGATTTGGCGGACGGTGCGTCCATTTTCAGTTCCAGATCGTAGTTAAACACCAGATTAATATCAATCTGATCCTGCTGGACTCCCTTGACTTGGAGCTTCCAGTCACCAGCCACAGGCTTGAGCAGTTTAATCAGCGAGTAGCTTTTGGACTTGGACAGCAGCACATCGCTCGAAGGAATCGGCTTGGTGTTGCCCGACGGGTCTATCAGTCTCGCATCCACCGGTTTCGAGGACATGATCGAAATGTTAGCCTCCAGCACACTATCGTTCGGTACGGTTACCGTTACGTCCTGATAGTCGCCGTTTGCCGTAATGGACTGCAAAGGCACCACTTTCAACTTCAAATTGCTGGCGAAAATTTCACTTAAAATGTTCGGCAAGTCATCCGCTGAGCTTGTAATAAAGGACTTGCCGCCCGTTTGCTGCGCTATGTCGGCAAGCTTGTTTTTATTCAGCTTCCCATCTGCATTCAACCCGATGGTGTAGATCGGAACACCGCTATTTTTAGCCTCGGCTACAGCCTGTGCCATATCCTGATCGGATTGGCTTTCGGTTCTGCCTGTCGTCTTATTAAAATCGTTGTTACCGTCGGCCAACATGACGATCATAGGCGCATGTCCAGCTGTTTTACCATCTTGCAAAATGCGGATCGCTTCCTTGACACCCACGGAGGTGTCAGTATACGCCCCCCGGTTCAGTCCGTCAATAAACGTCTTCAGTTCCTGCTTATCCGCTTCGGATGTAATATTAAGCAAGGCTTTCTCGCGCTGTACGACATCCGTATACGCTACAATCCCGACCTTGTCATTTTGCGTCGACAGCATATCAATGAACATTTTCATGGCTTCATTGCCAATTTTCCCAGGATCACTGGTGTTCATTGAATTACTTACATCGACGACCAGCACCGCATCCACCTTAGAAGCAGAGGGTGAAGCGGCATTCGCCATCTGTGGCTGCCATGCCAAAATCGAGGTCATGATCATTGTACATATGATTCCGATGACCAAAAACCATTTTCTGTCTCTACTAAACATCGCTTGTACCCCTTTGCCGGTTAATTCTCATTCTAAATTACAGTTGTACTCCCCTACTATTAAATTATAATGAGTTTTACATGAGCGCCAGCTGAAAATACTGCCCAAATGGTCTGAATCCAACCAAAAAGCCTGTCATACCGCGTGATTTTACCAATATCCTGCAGTAATGATATAATTATACCCCAACAAGGGCAATCGGGCACCAGCCTTCTCCTTTATACGACAAAAATGACAGTAGCGAAACCCGCCCATGTAAAATATTGAAGTAAAAATCCAAGCAGAAAGAGGAAGTACACTATGATCTCATACGGATGTCTGGCGATTATGTTTCTTTTTGTCGCCATCAAATCACTAATTTACTATATACATAAAAAACGCGCCCCGTCGATTACACAAATCGACACCGAGCTTCTGGCACTGCTGAACCGGAGAAGTGAGCGCAATGAATAGTTCCAAACAAGCTGTACAATTTCGCCCATTTACCCGCACAGAGCACGCCTTCCAAAAGCTAAGAGTCTGCAAGCGTTGTGGACAATTCACCGCCCTTTGGGAAGAGAAGTGTACATCATGTGGTCGGGATACACTAGTTCCTGTAGAGCAATATGCCAAACTTAGAGCCAAACGTTATTTTCGTAAAGACCTTGCCGTCGGCGTCATATTGCTGGCCGCTACTGTTTTTTTCGGCCACTCGCCGCAACAAATGCTTCTATGCGGTATCGTCGGTGCGTTCTTTCTGCTGCCCTTGGTGCTTCTACAGCAGGGTATTTATCCTTATGAACAGCGTAGGCAGCTTATACGTCTGTTCAGAGGTCGTATAGGGCAGATCCAGGAAGGACTAAACGTTAATCATAAAAACGCGGTTGCCCTGCGGCAGCTCAGTGAGCGTGTCTCCTATGAAATGCTGCGTGAGATGGCTGTACTCATTCACAATGATCGGATAAGGCTCCAGCAGGTCGCCCTGCTGCAATCTTTTGTTCTCCGCAAAGACATGGAATTAACGCTCGATCCTCTCCTGATCAAGAGCTTCGAGCCGCTTATGGTCAGATATATCGGAGAGATTGCCAGACTCAATCGTGAGCTGATCAAGGACCGGACATTCCGATACGTAGTCTTTTATGAGCGCCGTATTCTGGAATTGGCAGGAGGCGAAGATATTCTCGTCCGCGTAGCCAGTGCGGCCGTCCGTAAAAAGCGCTACGTAGTCATCCATGCTGCTTTCATTTCCAGATATGTACGCAAGCTGCCAAAGGAACGAATCCAGCGTTTATATCATATCATTCAGGAGAATCCGTTAGAACCCTTTGGAGATTTAGCCGATGAAGTAAAGATCATGTACCTGATGGAGCAGTATAAAAACTGATCTGTCCTAACGCCCTTCTATATATGACGTCATTACCATGACAAACCACTGCAATAAAGCAGCAAAAAACCGTCAGGATCGCCTGGGTGGTATCATCCCCTTCAAGTAGACACTCTTAAAAAACCTTGTGTGTTACCATGAGAGTATGAGTGAACCTGGAGGGGATTTTCGTATGGCTAACCAACTCAAAGTTTGGGTGAAGAAGGTTCGAAATGCTGAACCGCTCGATTGGCGCAAGGGTTCATCCAGCCCGATGAAGGGGCGTACACGTACCTCCTTTTCCAGTATCAAAGAAGAACGAGATTACTTGATAGCTCAGGGGTGGACTACTTAAAAAGCGATATTCAAATCTGGTGACGGAGCGAAGCTCAGCGGTTTCAGGATAAACTCAAAAAGCGCGCCCCGATCGAGTATCGGCACGCGCTTGCAGCTTAGCTTTTTTCATTCGTCTACTTGACAGGGGTATGACTACTCAAGGATTCATTTTATTCCTCTTGGTACAAACTTGTTTTTATTAAGATTCAGGCAAGCTCTGTCCTCCGTCGATAATAATTGTTTGTCCCGTGATGAAGCCAGCCTCCTTAGAGGCAAGAAACGCAGCTGCGTGTCCCATTTCTTCAACGGTTCCAAACCGTTTCAATGGAATAGCTGGAAGCATGGTTTCAATGTATTCTGGGAAGGTTTGTATCATTTCAGTCATTGTATTACCGGGCATGATCGCATTGATTGTAATACCAAACGGAGCTAACTCAAGCGCTGCACTGCGAATAAAACCGAGTTGGGCAGCCTTACTGGCACCGTAATGCGACCATCCTACAAATCCTGTCAACGGCCCCGTAATCGAAGATGTTAACACCACTCTTCCATATTCAACTTTTTTTAAGAATGGCAGACAAGCCTGTACAGAAAATAAAGCTCCACGCACATTAGTATTCATCACGCTATCCCATTCTTCAGCAACCATTTCTTCAATTGTAGTCATAGGGGCAATACCTGAGTTAGCACACAACACATCAATGCCGCTAAAGGCCACCGATACTGAATGTGCCATCATTTCCATAGAAGATCGATCCGTGACATCACCTCTAAAGCCTTGCGCGTATCCACCGGATGCTCTGATTTCGGCAGCGCATATCTCGGCCTCATCTAGGTTACGAGAAATAATGGCTACTTTAGCTCCCTTTTCAGCAAAGACTTTGGCGATTCCTTTACCAATCCCCTTACTCGAACCAGTTACAATAACCGACTTGTTTTCAAATGAATTTTCCATTATGTTTTCCCTCCTTCGGAGAGAGAGCATTTGCTCTCTAAATAGATCAAAAAAAATATCTTATAATAATATTAATAGATTGCATGACTAGATTAATCTTTTCTGTGCACTTAATGTGCCTTTCCCTGGACAGAAGAAGGATTCAAAACGTTTATGATGATATTCACATTTTTTAGCTTTGTCAATAAAGTGGACGCACAAGGCTACTTCCATATCTCGACATGGTTGAGCTCTCTTGAAGGAGTTTTGATTTGTCTCACGTTAAGGGGTCAGTCCCCCTCCCCAACTCCGGACGTTTTTTTATTTTAGGATTATCGTGTCTAATTAGCTGTCTTCTTTATTGGCCTTGCAGTTTTTGGTGCGCATGTCTGATGGAAGTAAAGTTAAAAGCACGCACTCCCTTGCTGTCATACACAATAATCTCTTTATTCAAATATGGGTGTAAACCATTAAAATATCCAGGCATAATCAGTCTGCGCATAAATAGGTTTTTACCCAACATACGGGGGGAATTGGTCGCTACGACAAGCATTTGCTGGGTTGCAGACCATGGGCTAGGTTGAATATATGACAGACAATACTCGCCTGCCGTAAAATCGCCGCCCAATGTATACCCTTCCTCCGTACATGTAATTTGCAGATCAGCTTGGTGCTTCTGAAGCAGCTCATGTCTGGACAAGCCCGAAGTGACACATATCACGTTGCTATCAGCCAGTGCTTCCTCTGTAATATCATTGGAAGACACCACCGGATAATGAACACCGATATACGGATTCCAAGTCGCTGTTCGTGGGCTAGCCAAGGCGTTCGCCGTCCGTCTCACCGCCTGCTCTTCCTCCGGTGTAGCATAGCTGGATGGAAGGACAATGTGAAGACGATCCATATAAACGTCAAGCACACCCATACCATGGCTCAAAACGTTTCTTCCCACGCTTTTCGAATCCACAATTTCCTTTTTGGCATCCGATTCTTTTGAAAAGCATTCACTGCTTTCTTCCTCCCGTTCGGCAATCAAACGGTATTCAGGTGAGGGACGTTTATGTGAGTGTGTTTTAACAAAGCGAAAGCGGCTGTATTCCCGCAAGTCCAACACGAAAATACGGGCTCCGATACGAACTTGGGCCAATTCCAAGGGCATGACCTCTTGAGAAAGATGAATGATAAATTCTTCGGCGTGAACTGCCTCAATATCCAACTCACCTGTGGCACTCATTTCACCGTACAACTCGGCATATTCCTCATTTTCATCCATTCGCGTCAGTTCCAGCCAGTAAGCCCGGTTATGTCTGCCCCGTTCCGTCCGATAGGCAATACGCTGAGGTACGACATCCCTTTTCCATTGCATAAGCCAACCCAGTACGCCGTCCAGAAGTCTCAGCTCATGCGTATCCCAGTGATTAGACTGCCGCTCTACGACACCTTTAAAATGATCAGATGGAAGCTCTGTTACAGGGGCTGTGTATGCTTGTGCAAATAAGTAATCCTGATCTCCGCATACATTCAATATTGGCATATTCAACAGATTTATCAGATGCTTGGGATGTGGCGCTCCAGAGATAACCGCAATAGCCGCAAACCGAGAAGGATAAGCCTGTGCCATCGCCCAGGCCGCATATGCTCCGTTCGAATAACCCGTCAGATAGATCCGCTCTTCGTCCACTCGGTACGCTTGCAGTATGACATCCAGCGCCTCCAAAAAAGCAGCTTCTCCAATATAACTGCCCAACGTTACACCACGGCATGAAAAAGTAACGAATATAGCTTCCTCTTCCCAGCCTTGCCCAAAACCTCGATTCTGAAAATCCGGCAAGCCCAGTTCATATCGCTTGCCTGGCATCAGAACGATCAGAGGATACTGTCGGTCAGTCGAATAGCTTCTGGGAAGCTGAATGGTATAGCGTTGCAAACTATTATCCAAACGGGAGACAAAAAATCCTTCCCCAATTCCGTCATTAGACAAAAAGATGTGTTCTTCTTGAAGTAAGGACGGGGAGTGTGACTGTTCGGCATGTCCACACGTGAAGATTTGTTTTAATAGCTTGATATATTCACGTACAACCCGGTAATCCCAGATTTCAAAAGGATCTTCCGGCAAATCCGTTAACCTTTTTAATTCCTCAAGCAGGCCCTCTATTTGTATTTTCTGCGCAGAATGAAGAATATCTATAGCGCGGGCTTGAATGTACCGGTCATACTCTTCCTGCAAGCCCTCCACGACGACTGACAAAGGCCGCACAAGTGCCGAATACACAAAATGATGCTCCACAGCCTCATGATCCCGATATGTAACGGTGAAGTGCAGCATTCCCGTATTCCTGGCCTTTTCCTCGTCCCAGTCATAGCTTTGCTCCTGCTCCCAATGTGCTGGAAAGCGATCCAGCTTCATGCCTTCATCATTCGTTACCTCGACCCATAACGTTTGATCTAAGGGAAGATCTATCCGATCCTTACGCAGTAAATAAAATAAGATCGGGCTGTCTTCACCCTCCCTGCCAGCACTTTTCTCAACCTCTAACCAAGCCATATGAAAACGTATATTACGCTCTACAAATTCACGTTGCAGTTCTGTCACATCTGGTTCGTCGCATACCTGATTTCCACTGATACGAATAGAGCGGGCCTCCTCGGGAATAAACGCAGCAATGATAACTACCGTGTGATCGCCTTCCTCCAGATACAAGCGAAAAGGACCGGATTCCGCATATACCAGTGTGCCATCTATCCAAATTTGTCCCGTTCCTTCAAAGGGTCTGAAAATCACTTCCTGTGCAGCCATACAACGAAGATTTGAAACCAGCAAAAGCCTTTCTTGTTCGGCCAAAGGCGGAAAAACACCTAGATTTAGTTCGGCAGTCCGAGGGTCCAGCTCGGTCAATAATCGGCACGCTGCCTTTCCTCCGGCTGAAAGCTCTACTCCTTCTTCATCACAAGCCTTTTCCAAATTCCATTCCTCATGGGCAAAATAACTTGTCCATTCCCTGCCCACACCGCAATTTTCCGGGAGCATGACCGGACCGACTGCATAAGCAGACCTCAGACGTACCGGATGATCCGACAGCACAGTTGTTGCTTTTTCCAGATGTGTGAACCTCATAACATTCCCCCTCCAGGTTTTTGTTTCCTCAGAGACGTAGTCGCGGTTATATTCCGTTTAACATTCAATTTAACTATATAAAACTATTCGTTATTACCTCTACGTACTCCTCTGTTCTTCTCAAAAAAGTAGCTATGATAAAACAAAAAAACGAAGAAAGCAGAGTGCTTCACTTCGTTATTAAAAATTTCTATATCTAAAAACCTATTTAATGCTGCCATGATTGTTGCTAACAATACTAGGGTATAGTATGTTTAGGGTGAAGTTAATATTTTAAAAATGTGCATAACTCGCTTGAATTTGCTTTTCCAACTTAATGCGTTCTAACTTTAGCTCCCAAATCTGTTCGCTCCACGAGTTTCGATCCGCCGCGTTATTACTATTTCGTAAGAGATCAAACAACCTCAGCAATTCATCGTTAATCTGATCAAAATGCCGCCACAGCGTATTAATCTCAGAATCTTTAGTCTCTTTGCCATTCTCCAGCAATTGATGCCGCAGGGCTTCTTTGAGCTCCTGTTGCCACTCTATATCGTTCAATTGTTTCGCATAATTAAGAAGATCCAGATAGTCATCTACCTGCAGGTAACTGCGTGTTTTTATCTGTTTCATAGGGTCTCTCTCCTTATGGCTCAATCTATTACCAAGTATTATACTCGGTTATTAAGGGAAAGCAATACTTTATTCTACAATACACAAAAAAAGAGGCAGCCTCAGCTACCTCTCTTGAACATTACGATTATTTTCTTACAATGCTGCCTGCAAATCTTCGATCAAATCTTCCAGATCTTCAATCCCAACCGAAATCCGCACCAAACCTTCGGTAATACCTAGCTCTGCACGACGTTCTACTGGAATAGAGGCGTGCGTCATACGTGCCGGAACACTAATCAGACTTTCAACCGCTCCCAAGCTTTCAGCCAGTGTAAAATATTTCACCTTTTTCAGAAGTGCAACCGCGTTAGCGTCGCTACCTACATCAAAGGAAATGATGCCGCCAAAGCCTTCGGCCTGGATTTTGGACAGTTCATGCTGTGCATGGCTTTCCAGTCCAGGATAGTACACTTTGCTAACCTTCGGATGTTTTTCCAAAAAGGCTGCAATTTCCTTTGCATTTTGCTCAATCGCTTCCATACGCAGACCCAATGTTTTAATACCTCGGATCAATAACCAAGAATCTTGCGGGCCGAGAATAGCACCAATGGCGTTTTGCAGAAAATGAAGTTGTTCTCCCAGCTCGTCGCTGTTCACAACAGCCAGACCGGCTACAACATCGCTATGGCCGCCCAAATACTTGGTAGCAGAGTGAATGACGATATCAGCCCCAAGTGTAATTGGCGTCTGCCAATAAGGGGTAGCAAATGTGTTGTCGACGATCAATAAAAGATCATGTTTTTTTACAAGCTCCGAAACAGCGCGGATATCCGTAACCTTCAAAAGCGGGTTCGTTGGCGTTTCGACATACAATGCCTTCGTATTCGGACGAATTGCTTTGGAGATGGCTTCCAGGTCAGTCGTATCCACAAATGTGGACTCAATTCCGATACGGCTGAGGACTTTGCTTACAATACGGTAGGTGCCTCCGTATACATCATCGGTCAGCAAAATATGATCCCCTGCATTAAACAGTGAAAATACCGCATGGATTGCTGCCATACCCGAACCGAAAGCAAAACCACGCTTTCCTTCCTCCAGATCCTTAATCAGCTCCTCCAGAGCAAACCGGGTCGGATTGCCTGTACGCGAATATTCGTATCCCTTATGGACGCCAATTTCCTCTTGCTCATAAGTGCTTACCTGATAAATAGGAACGTTAACCGCGCCTGTATGGGGATCGGTAGGAAGCCCGCCGTGAATCAGTTTTGTTTTGCGTTTCATTTTATATCCCGCCTTCATATATTTTTTTGCTCAGATAACGTTCGCTGCTATCCGGGAAAATGGTAACAATATGTGCGCCATCCGGTGCATTTTCGGCTTCCAGTAAAGCGGCATGTAAAGCAGACCCTGAAGAACTGCCAACGAGAAGACCTTCACGTGCAGCCAGTTCCTTGACACGGTCAAAAGCATCAACATCGCTAATGGTGTGAATGGCATTAAAATATCCTTTATCCACAAATTCAGGGATTAATTCCATGCCAATTCCTTCCGTTTTATGTGGACCTGACTCGCCGCCATTCAAAATGGACCCTTCCGGCTCCACGATGACCGTTTTAAGGGCTGCATTTTGTTCCTTAAGATAACGCGAGGTTCCCATAAACGTTCCCCCCGAGCCTGCACCTGCCACAAATACGTCCACTTTGCCGTCCAGATCGTTCCATATTTCAGGTCCCATTGTCGTATAATATGCCTCGGGATTATCCGGATTACTGAATTGCCGTGGCAAGTATGCATCTTTTATTTCAGCAGCCAATTCTTTTGTTTTTTCGATAGCTCCTTTCATCCCCTCACTTGTCGGGGTATGAACGATGCGTGCTCCCAATGCCTTCATCAGGTCCTGCTTCTCTTGGCTGAACTTCTCAGGCACAGCAAAAATAACCGAGATATTATAATGAAGCGCCGCCATCGCAAGACCAATACCTGCGTTGCCTGCTGTTGCTTCAATTAATGTCCCACCTGGCTTCAGCTGACCTGTTTTTAATGCTTTTTCAATTAGAGCCTTACCTACCCGATCCTTTACGCTGCCGCCGGGATTCATAAACTCCAGCTTCGCAAACAGGCGAATTCCTCTCGGTAGAGAATAGCTGTTCAGCTCCACTAATGGCGTACGTCCGATGAGTTCAAGGGTATTTTGATATACATTCATAATTTCAAGCTCCTTTTAATGGCGAATCCAAAATAAACCAATGGTCAAAAATTAACGCCTATTGTCGGAGAAGTTCGCTATCATCTCCGAGAAAACACAGTAATACGGTAAGTATTGATGCAATAAGATTTTATGTGTATTTGAAGCTTTTGTCAAATGGACCAGTCACAATACCCACACACCCTGCCTGCTTGCTCGATATGATAGAGAAGATGTCACAAAATATCCCCGTGCAACATAAGGAGGAGTTCATATATGGGAAAGCAATTTCTGAAGATAGCTGCCGTATATTTTGCCCTCAGTGTGCTGCTTAGTGTAATTATTGGCTTGTCGGGTGATTACAGCCTGTCCAATGTTCAGTCTCATATTCATTTGTTGGGTTGGATTGCACTTGGAATTATAGGTCTGATCTATGTGACCTTTCCTGCACTTTCAGTTACTATTCTGGCACATATCCATTTTTGGATGCATAATATCGGTCTGCCTGTGTTGATATTGGCAATTATAGGTGAAAATTACGAGGTTCCAGAGGCTGGAGTTTGGGTCGCCATAGGGTGGGTGTTACTCGCGGGGGGGACTATGCTGTTTATGGTGAATGTGTGGGATAGACTGCGCTAGAGCAAATAAGTTCTCTTCATTAGACCATAAAAAAGGAGCCTGGTCATCCCAGGACTCCTTGATATCTTCATTATATGTTAGCTATACACCAGCTGTACTAGCTAAGTGTTCTATACTGTTACTTCACTGTTTCATCCTGTACATGTTCTTTACAGAAGTTCTCAACAGCTTGCAGCTCATCATCTTCAAGTTCAAGATCAATGTAACTATTCGTTACTTTTTCAATTAATTCATACTTTAGCAGTCCCGTCTTTTCTTCGTCTACTAAATAAAGACAACGGATATACAGTCCGTTTTCAGTGTATAGCTCGTCGTCCTCCTCTACCTCTACATCAATGATAAATTCATAACGCTGTCCAGTCAAAATACCAAAAGCATCTTTAATCTGATCTACTGTGTACGTTGTAAAATTCAACATGTTTTTATTCCCTCCGGGTTTCCTTCAATTACGGTGCATTCTACGCCCGCAGGCAGTAGTTGTTCAACTTGTGTGCGTACTTCTTGACGTCTCAAATCCTGGCCCATGATGGATATCCAGCCTCGATCATTACGCGAGCGAATTAAACGCCCTATGCCTTGTCTGAGTCTAAGTGCCATGTGAGGCATATCTATCTGAATAAACGGATCTGCTGCATCCTTGCGCAGAGCCGTAAAAACCGGATCATTCGGAGGAAATGGCAGTGACCAGATAATGACGTGCGACAGAGACGGTCCAGGAATATCCAATCCTTCCCATAATGTAACAGCGCACAACACACTTTCCTCATCATTCTGAAAAGCTGAGATCAGATGGCTGATTTCAGCCGAACCTTCGTACAGAAAACGATAGGCTGATGCCTCCGGGTAAGCAACGAGATCCTTCTTGAATGCAGCCAGTTCCTCCTGTGAAGGAAACAGGATAAGCGCTCTTCCCTGCGATTTCTCCAGCAGTGTCAGCGCTCTCTGGATTGGATCATGCCCTGCTTGCAACGGGTACAGTGCAGCTTGCATCTGATCGCTGTAGTCATAAGGTGAAGCAACAGAAAACGTTAGCGGATTTTCAATACCGAGACTCTGCGCCATATAGTCAAAAGAGCTCTCTACGGAAAGCGTAGCTGAAGAGAATACGATTGGTATATGCTGCGCAAATACTCGTTCTTTGAGAATCTCTTTTACCATCTTCGGCATAACCACAAGCGTTAACCCATCCTGATCCTCCATCACCCACGAAATGAGAAGTTCAGGACGCTTAAACAAAGCCAATGCGGTTTGAATCATTTCCAAATGTTCTTCCACAATTTTGACTTGATACTCATCCAAAGAGAATAGCCCGCTTTCAAATACAAGCTCTTCTTCGATCGTGCCGATCAATTCACCAAAGCGGTTTACCTCTCGAATCAGCGACTCATTCAGGATGAACTCCTTGCGATTAGAACCCTGTACAGGCTGACTGTTCTTATCAAGCGCAGCGAACAAAACCTCACTTTGGGAGATCGCATCTTCGATCGTCATTGCCAAAGATTCTCGCACTTCCCCCTCGAGAAGTCGGGTAATAATAGACTCAAACTGAGCGTGCTTAAGCTTGTAGGTAAGTGCATTTTGTGCCGCTGTCTCCAGCAGATGCCCTTCGTCAAAGACGACAGAGCTGTGCTCCGGCAGCAACGGCAGCTGACCCTCGCGCTTTCTCGCTTCGTAGGTCCATACATGCTCCATATAAAAGTCATGAGAGCAAATGACCAGATCTGCCGCTTTGCGGTAATGATCACGAGACAACGTCTGACCGCAACGATGGCGCTGATGGCAAACGAGACAGTCTTGAAATACATCCCATCCGAGTCTGCTCCACTGTCCATCTGTTAGCTCGGGATACTCCTTCCGATTTCCGTAAGGAGTGAAGGACTGTAACGTATCTGGAAAATGAACAAAATCCGGCAGTTCCTGATAAATATCACGGAAAACATCTGCGTCCTCATCCAGTCCGCCTCGCACCTCATCCAGCTTATTCAGGCAAATATACTGATCCGGCGACTTCCCCAATCTGGCATCAATCGTCAGACTCAAATGCCGTGCCAGCTTGGCGATATCCCCTTCCGGCTTTACCAATTGTTCAATTAACGATTCATCCGCACAGGCGATAATCGCCGGTTTTCTCATGTATCGAGCATATGCAATAGCGTACAGCAGGTATACCAGCGTTTTACCAGTGCCCACACCTGCTTCTGCAAAAATGGTCTTTTTTTCCTTATAGGCACGTTCTAGCTGGAATGCCATATAAATTTGTTCATCCCGAACCTCAAAGCCGACTTCAGGCAAAACTTCATAAAATACATCCGCAATCCAGTCACTTGCCTGCTCAATAAACGGCTTGGACGGATCAAAGGCAAAAGGGTAAGTAGTCAATCGGGCTGTGCCTCCAATTCGTTCATAATGTGCATCCTTTCATTATAACGCAAAACAAGCTAAAAAGAACATGAAAACTGTAAGAACAGCTTACATTTTTTATTTCGCCATGAAATTCTATAAATAAAGGACATCAGGGTTCGTTTGTGTGAGTACGCTACGAGGAGGATTTGGCGAAGGATTTGGTGGAGAAAGCTTGATAAGAGATAGGTTAAGCAAGGGAATTATTCATAGCATAATGAGAAAACAAAGAAACCAGCTAATGCTTTCAGGCACTGGCTGGTTCCATGTTTACTTTTGCTTCATCAAATCTGGAATTTGTTCAAGAAGCCGTTCTCTCGTGATGGCATCATCAAAATTCCATGAGCTGTCGAGTGTATATACCCGTTTGTTTTGAACCGCGGGAATGGTCTTCCATATTTCACTGTTCATCAGATTATTAGTAACTGCAACTGTTTCTTTACTCTGATCCGACAGAATAAATAGTTCATCCCCGATAAATGCAGGAAGCACCTCGTTAGAAATGGTAGCAAAGCGCTCTTTTTTATCAATCAGGTCTGTTTGTACCTTGGGAGCCGGTTTAAAGCCAAGCACATCATACAAGGACACGGATGCACCCTGATGTCCCATAACATACAGGTTCTTCCCCATAACTAACAACACCGTCGCTGTCTCTCCTGGCTTAATGTCAACATCCAGCTTGGCCTTCATTTGTTTGGCCTTCTCGTCATATAAGGTTTTGAATTGGTCTGCCTCTTTAGTTTTTCCAAGAAGTTTACCTAGCTCCTGCATACGTTCAAAAGTTGCCTGGTCGGAATGAAGAGCCACGGTAGGTGCAATTTTAGCTAACGTATCAATCGCCTTTTCATCCCAATTGTCGTGAAGAATAAGGTCCGGTTTCAGCATCGTCACTTTTTCCAGATTCACTGGGTAGCCTACATCGGTAATATCCTTGGTAAGGTCCGCATACACAATTTGTGACTGAATGACACTCAGACTCGCACCTGCTGGACGTACACCCAAGGCAAGCAAATCCCCCGGATCACTGCCTACATAAACGATCCGCTGTGGATTTACCGGAATCGTTACTTTACGTTTTTGAGAGTCTGTATATTCTCGGGTGGTCGGCGTTGTTGATGCCTCTTCCTTTTGAACCGTGCTGTTTGCAGCCTGTCCTGCTGTAGGGGAAGTTTGGGCAACATTTCCTTGAGAGCTACAAGCTGATAGTACAACGGCTATAATGAGCAGTACTCCCGCCAGTATAGGGAGTTTGGTCGATTTTTTTACATGTAGCATATGGATGTATCCTCCAAGTTATATAGTCTATAGAAAATGATAATCATTATCATTCACTTAATATTACATAATAGACCCATCTTCTGCAACGGAAATTTCCTTAATTCATGATATTAGAAGCTACTGGAGGGAAGGGCAATTGTTGATCATATCGCTGCAATTCTTTTTTATTCACAACAAAGGTGTTGGTACAAAGATCGTGGAGTCCCTGTTTTTTGGCAGTAAAAGCAACCACAATATAAATAATATGAGCAATTACAAAAGAAATGGCTTTAATCCAATAACGTCCTGAGGCATGTAAGAATCCAAGACGCTTTCCTTCCTTGTCTACAACAATTAAAGAGAACACCAGCTTACCCGGTGTTGCTCTTACCTTCGATGATTCCCATAACACACAGTACAACCATGGCACTACGAGCCATAAGATCAGCGGCCACAACATAAGCAGTACTTGTATGAAACCCGTCTCCTTTATGCCCAGAAGATCTGGGATAATGTAAATTGCGCCCCCTACTAAAAGGACTATGGCAGTAAGGATGATCAGATCAATCACAAACGCTGCCGTTCTTATCCAAAATCCTCCGTATATTCTTTTTGTACAATCACTTGTTGCTGTCATGATATGTATAACTCCTTTTGCAAATGAGATTTAAAATCCAGTTTATTCCTTTACCCAAGAAGATATCATACGGTTCCCCACCTATATTGTCAATTTACGAGTAAATGCTCTTAAACAAGTAAAAGGAACTATTTCCATGCATCAAAATGAAATTTTTCATAGGAGTTAAGAGCTTATATCAATGATTTTTCTCTGATTGGGTACAAAATAAGCTCAGCCACAATCTCTTAACCCCCTATAAGTAGTACTTTGGCATCGAAATAAATCCAGCCTTTTCATGCATAAAAAAACAGCGTATATGTAAATGAAATTACACACACGCTGCTTCACAATTCATTCCGTAAATCTGACAAACGACCGTATGATTAAAATGAGTTCGTTCTTGCACGCTTATACACTATATTTTTTTGCATTCAATACTAAACAAACCTTCTTCTCCGCGCAGCTTTGCCAATGCCTCGACAAAGAAATAATCGCCATAGATAATGGGAACGTTGATGTATTTTTGCTCAGGATAATGTACAGTCCCGTTCATCAGCAATCCCTCATGCTCCTCGCCCCACGCTGTACATGTATGATGCAAGCCCTCGAGGATAGATGCTGCAGCTTCTGTAAAATGCTCTGCACGCGTCGAATATTTTGCCAGCTCCAGCAAACCACTGGCCGCAATTGCCGCCGCCGATGAATCCCATGCCCCGCGGTGCTCTTCTTCTGCTCTAAAATCCCACACAGGCAGGCAAGCATCGCCCAGCTGGGACAGGAAAAAGTCAGCCGTGTTCTCGGCCACCTTCAAATAACGCGAATCGCGCGTGTACCCATACGAAAGCGTAAAACCATACAAAGCCCAAGCCGTGCCACGTGCCCAGGCAGAACCGGGAGCAAATCCCTGTCCACCATGCTCGGCGACCTTTTTTCCAATCTCCGGATCGAATTCGATCACATGTGCGATAGAGCCATCCGAACGGACAAATTCACGTGCTACGGTATCTGCATGCTGCACAGCGAGAGCGGCAAAACGCGGATCTCCGCTTTCCTCCGAAGCCCAATAAAGCAGGGGTAGATTCATCATACTGTCTATAATCGCAACGCCCCGTGTATCCATGTCCTTCGAGGGGAAGTTCCACGCACGAATAAAACGGCCATTCACGTTAAAACGGGCAGCCAGCAGATTGGCAGCCAATAACCCACGTCTTCTGGACTCAGAATCTCCGTTCAATCGGTGGGCGGCCACGCCGCTGAGCAGCCAAATAAAGCCAAGATCATGGTCTACAGCTTCGCTATTATAGAGTATTTTTTCCAAACGACCCTCGCACCGCTGTGCAATCCCGGCAGCCACACTGTCAGGACGCGCCCGATTGGCTAGCCATAGCAGTCCCGGATAAAAGCCTGCTGTCCACCACGCTTCTTCACGATTATCATAACGTCCACCCTCTGCAACATGTGGAAAAGCGTCCCCCAGTCTTGCCGCCAAGGCAAGCGTTTTATCCAAAGCCAGCTCCCACGATTGCTCCAGCCACGCTTCTGCTTTCGTCATTTCTTTTTCCTCTCCTTTTTCCACATGTTTAAAAATATATATGGCTACACCAGTTCCATTTATTCAGGTAACCGAATGATAAAGGAAATGCGGTTGCCTTCACATTCCAGACGCGCTCCCTTAAGTAAACCATTCCGACAGGCCACAGAAGCTAATTCTTCCGGCCAAACCACGTTCGTTCCTTCCGTCGTCGGGATGACTTCAAGGCTTGCACCTGCGTATTCTACTCGAATGCTTTCCGTTTCTTTCCCAGCTGACATGACATGATGAATAACACTGCGCTCCCGACCGTCGTACGCCATTAGGGGAATAAGTGCCCCTACATTCTGAATATTGCCTTGAAGCTCATACGCCACTTCAATTTTGCCGGGTACCTGACGATAATGCGTTCGGATTTCCCTCACTCCCGGGAATGGGCCTTCCCACAGGAGTGTAAAATCCGTTGCTCCGTCAGACGCTGAGCTTTGTTCCATCTGTACGGTTCCTCCACCATCCTGCGGGTCAATCCCTCCATCCCGGTCGAACTCCAGTGTACCGGGAATGCCCTCCGACAAGCTGTGCCACTTTCCGTCCTCCGTTTGCCAGGCCGGGGTATAGCTCAACGGGAAAATATCTCCCTCCGCGAAGCCTGTAAAGCCGCGGTCTGCATGACCTGCTGAGGACGGACCGATCAGCGACGGCAGCGCAGACTGCTGAATACGCACGATGCCCGGAATATTGTACGGGTCGTTGACCGATGTTTGCACAAGCATTTGCTGCCCGTCTACGGCTGCAATGACAGTCTGGAACCAGCCATCCGTTGCCATCACCCGGCTGCCGATCTCCGCCGGGATGAAGGTTGGGGAAATGCGATCCATCTCCTCACCATGTAGAAGGGTGTGGGCCAGCACAGCCGCCGTCCACAGACTGTAGCAGGTATGATTCGAGTACACCTCAAAGCCATGCCGTGCCTCAGACGGATAATGGTTGCGGACGATATGCAGCTTGCCGTCATCCGTCTGCCAGCGACTAATCGCTTTCCAGCATAGATCTGCTGCCCGTCGGAACGCACCTGCGAGCCCATGCTCTCCTGCTGTAAAAGCCTGCTGTGCATGTGTTGTAAAGACAAAGGCCGCCGCCGCTTCGTTCCACTGATGCTGGGCGCTTCTTCCACGCGGCGGAATTTCCCCGTGCGGGGATAGCGCCAGTAATGTGCTGAGCGCCCCCCTGCGAAGGTGGTCACGCAGTTCGAGTGCGCAGCTGCCATCATATCCGTTCTCCAGCATCACGCCCAGATGAAAACGTGTAACGATATCGTAGGCAAATGGGCTATTGGGCCGATCCAACGGACCATCCTGATACAGGCCCAACCCGGTAAAACGAGGCAAATGGTAGCTGCGGATATACGTCTCCATCCATTCCGAATCGGCTGCAATTCCTTCCGTTGCACGCAAAAACTCGCCGGAAATCATAATCGCATTCCAGTTGATCATCCGGTTCGGATTTTTCATTTTGCTCATCGTAAAAATGTAGGTCTGCTCCGGCTGAATTCTGCTCAGTTGCTGCTTCCATGCCATGGCTTGTTCTGGCAGCAGATTTTTAAGGAGCCGATACGCTCCCATCATCATAATTGGAAAAAAGTCTGGGTGGTGATCTGGCGCTTTTTCCTCCACTACACAAGCTATGCTATGCGTCAAGGCCGCAGCAGCAGATTCCAGTAAATCATGCCGACCTTCTTTGACCAACACCGCCGCAGCCAACGCATAGGAGGGGGTGGAGTAGTACCGTTCACTTTCAGAATGGGGGTCAATGATAGCTCCGGTTTCGTCCTGATGCAGGGCATATGCGCGAACCAGCTTTTCCAGCACAGCCAGCTTATGTTGGTGAGTCCATCCGTCATTCACTCGATTTGGCGCGCTTTCCACCTGTTCTATAAATCTCTCCAGCTCCGTCTGCCAAGGGTACACGCTGCCTGTCTGCAGCTTATTCATCCTGTCTGCCTCCCATTCAAAATGAAAATTAATGTATGGTAAAAAACAGATTACAATCTACGCTTGCAGAACCGTTCCATTGATTGGAGTCCAGTTGCAGCGATGTTTTATAAAACACAAAAGGAACTCCGTCATGATCTATGTGCTTCACAGCCTCCAACCCCGCCCGCAGCACGCTGGCATCATAATCTAACCTGACCCCTGCGTTCGCTCCCTTCCATTCCACGAAGCCTGCTCCCAGATTAGGCTGAATACGACTGATGAAAAGCTCCTCCACATCCCGTGACTTCATGCTCACGCCAGACGTTTCAAACTCAAAATGATCTGTGACGGTAAGCCTTGCCCCCTCGTTTCCCTCCAGCACATTCCATGTAAAGGAGCGGGTGAAGACCGCCAATTCTTCTACAGGATAAGCAGATGTCAAATCAAGCTTAAGCCTTGTGCCCGTCTGTACCTCCTCCTGCTCATCCAAAGCAATATCCAGCACAGCCGCCTTTGCCTGTGCGCCCGATTGCTGCATAGTCCCATTGATGACAGGCACGGAATGACCGCCGGAGGAGATATTAATAATCGACTCTCGTCCCGATGAAAAATAGGCTTTCGTGTACAAGCCAGCTCCCAGATCGCACAATATATTTTCGCCACCGCCATGAAGGATGAAATGTCCAAGATCGTTATGATTGTGCGGTTCATTGTTATGCCCAGCCTTCGCTGAAAATGCAAGCATGACATCTGGTTCACCCTTTTGGCTTTCGGGTCCACTATGGCTGGAACTGCAGCTGCGGCACATCAGCCAACCGAGTTGCGGCAAATAATTGGTAACGGTCTCACCGCTCCCGAATGCCAGAGGATTCGTCCAGACCAAGTTGCGCAATACATGAGCCCAGCGGCGACAGGGGTCTTCCAACAGACCAGGTACGCGGAAAGGGAGTGTAGATGGTCGTCCTTGCAAAGAATTCAAATGAGAAATGAGTCCGGAAGGCAATCGTTCCGTTTCACTACTGTCCGAATAATTAGCGAAAATGCCATCCGACAGATGAACCCGCTCTGCAAAGGCTGCGATTTTCCTAACCTTTTCCGAGTTCAGAATATCCACAGCTCCCTCGGTAAACTCACGCAGCATATCGGCAAAATAAGTGAAATAACCAAAGCCGTATACCCAGTAACCTACGCCTTCGGGACATCCCCCATCCTCTCTGTAGCCTGCCAAAAAACAATCCAGCGCGCCCAGCATACTCTCGATGGCTACCGCTCTGGAAAAGTCGTCTTCTACCAGCAGCAATGCTGCAATTCCGCAACCGGAAGCACATACTGCCGACCAATTATGATCTGCGGTTTCCCATCCAAAATGACGAGGCTTCCAAAAAACGGGTTCCAGCACACGACGTTCAATCTCTTCGTGCACCTGAGCGACCACATGGCTAGCCAGTTGTTCTCCTAGCAGCAATAAAATTTCAACCAGCGTTTGTGCTGTTTCGGACGCGAATAAATCCACCTGCTGCCAAGGCGGTGTTACTGTGTCCTCTTCATTGACATGTGCAGGAAGCGCCCATGTGTACTCGCTACATATGTCCAGCAGACCGCTTTCCACCTCTTTCATCTTTCGAGGCTCCGGCTTGACAACAGCTTCAAGCACTATAGCAACCAGTCGTCCACGCCGTTCAAAGTACACATCCTCATACGGCTTGCGCTCTCCTGTATTAGTAAATTCCCGAAACAGAGACAACGGCAGTTCAGGCCATGATGTTTCCCGATTATCTTTACAGACACGCACAATATCCATCCAAAGTTCGGCGTATATCGGCTCAGAGACAGTCGTCCGCAGCCTTTTTGTCCAATTACTCCTTAACCGTTGCCTTGCTGAATCCTGCATGCCGCCAGCCAGCGCCTTAACGAGCCGCGAAGCAGGCCAAGCCTCCCTCAGAAGACTCATTTGCATTTCCTCCCCATGAGAAGCATTTGTTTCACCTTCTTTTTTGTTAACGCTTTCATTGTATCTAACAATCATCCTAAATTCAAAGGGGTAGTAAAACAATTGAGAAAAAGTAAAAGAACCTCCATGCCCCGTTGCTGTGGTCATGGAAGCTCTTATTTTACACTATTGCCAATCCCCGTCCAGATTCGCTTTGATCATTTTTTCTAAACTGTGGGTTTCTCTTGTTTCCACTTTCTAATCCCGTCATCTTCCAGAATACCCAATGCTGCATCTGAGATATTAGGATCACGTAGCAAAGCGTCCTCGACTCTAAATTTAATATCGTCAGCATCTGCCAGCGTCATGCCCGGTGTAAGCTCAATCAACCCTTCCACGTGATAGTAGCGTCCCTCCTGTAAAATACGCATTTGATAAATATCCGTTACATGTGTATCTGCTAGAATAATGGAAGCCACACGTTCTTCGATATCAGGAGGAGCAGATACACCAATCAAGCCTACCATGTTGTCGTAACCGACCCGGAAAGCAACACCGACCATCAGACAACCGATGAGTATACTCGAAATTCCGTCCAGCAGTTTAAAATCTGTCAGCGATGTGACCACCACTGCTAGCAGAGCAAGTACTCCACCCGTTGTTGCTACCAAATCTTCATAAAACACCAGCCGGGTTGGCGGTGCAGCACGCCCCACATGGCGGAACGCAGTGGTGAAAATGCTTAGCCCCTTCGCTTCTACTCTGGATTCATGCAGCACTTCTTTCATCGCTTTGCTCCATACAAATCCGTCCACCACTAGTGACAAAATCAGCACTACTACATTAATCCAAAATCCATGTGTAGATTCAGCTGGATGCTGCAGCAAATGAATGCCTTCCAATGCGGTTTCATAGGCCATAATCGTTACAACAATAACGGCAACCATACAAAACAGGTTAATCACTCGTCCAAAGCCGGTAGGAAAGCGTTTTGTCGGTTTTTTCTCTGCCAGTACACTGCCCGCGAATACAAACATTTGATTCACTGCATCCGCAATGGAATGCATCATCGTAGCAAACATAGAGCCGCTGCCTGTCAAGGCAAAAGCAATCCCCTTAATCAGAGCAATGCCGGTATTACCTAACGCCGCCGAGCCCGAGGATTTGTTTCCTTTTTTGACCATACTCCAAAAGGAGTCCTCTCTCTGTTTCACTTCCATCTTGTAGCTCCTCCTGAGGTATACATAATCTGATATATCCACATTATGTAATCGTTTGTTATGTATATTTTTAACCCGTCCATATTCTACCTAACCATCTGAGGAGAATCAATACAAACGATAATATTTTCCATGGAAAAGGAATGCCCCATGTCCCCCTACGACATGAAGCATTCCCGTTACAACCTTCTATCAGACATATCCTCAGGTTAACAACACAGATAATCTCCATGCGCTGACGATCGACATAAGTACCTGTTTACCAGCTTGATTTCGTAATTCCTGGAATTTGGCCTTTATGTGCCAACTCGCGGAACGCGATACGAGACAGCTTGAATTTGCGCAAGTATCCTCTAGGTCTGCCCGTCAGCTCGCAACGGCTTTTCAGGCGGGTTGGAGATGAGTCACGCGGAAGCTTTTGCAAAGCTTCGTAGTCCCCTTTTGCTTTCAATTCACGTCTCAGGTCCGCATATTTAGCTACAATATCCTGGCATTTCTTCTCTTTTACGACTTTTGACTTCTTGGCCATGTAAAGCTCCTCCTTGTGATATATGCCAATCATGAAGGTTCACCATCACTACCGCGAGATTGATGAACACGGATATGGACATGATTTTATACCTTAAATAGTAATCATTACGATTACTATTTAATATAACGCTGCTCCAGGTGTGTTGTCAACCCAAGCGGTTTGAATCACGACATTAAAAAGCCGTTGAAACAGCAGCCCCCTTCACTCTTGTGAACGGTCTGCCGTTTCAACGGCTTTAAAATTTGCTGACTGACTTTGTTCATTCAGCCAAATGGCAAGCTACCCAGTGATCTGGACGAGCCTCACGATAGAGTGGAATCTCTTTGGAGCAACGGTCGATTGCAAAGGGGCAGCGAGTATGGAACTTGCAGCCCGAAGGCGGATTAACCGGACTTGGAATATCCCCCTTGAGCAAAATACGTTCTCTCTTCAGCTTCGGCACCGGAATAGGTACAGCCGACAGCAACGCCTTCGTATACGGATGCAACGGATTCCCGAATAGCTCGTCACGCGATGCCGTTTCGACCATGGAGCCTAAATACATCACGCCAATACGGGAACACAAATGTTCCACCACGCTCAAATCATGCGAGATGAACAAATATGTCAGACCCCGTTCGGCCTGCAATTTGGCGAATAGGTTAATAATCTGCGCCTGTATGGACACATCCAGCGCTGATACCGGCTCATCAGCGATAATTAGATCCGGCTGAAGCGCCAGCGCTCGGGCAATGCCGATCCGTTGGCGTTGACCTCCCGAAAATTCATGGGGAAAACGGTCGATATGATACTCTGACAATCCACATAGCTTGAGCACGTCCAGCACAATCTGCCGGACCTCCTCCTTCGTTGCTATACCGTGATCCAGTAGCGCCTCACCAATGGCATCACCAATCCGTACACGCGGATTCAGCGAGCTATATGGGTCTTGAAAGATCAGCTGAATTTTGGGACGAAGTTCCTGCATCCCTTTGGCAGACAAGCTGTGCAAATCCACCCCTTTGTATTTTACGGTACCGTCCGTTTTATCCGTCAATCTAACAATCGTGCGGCCCACCGTGCTTTTACCGCTCCCCGATTCCCCTACCAATCCGAAGGTTTCACCCTGACGGATCGTAAAGCTGATATCGTCTACCGCCCGCACATGTCCTGAAGTACGGTTCATAAACCCGGACTTCACCGGAAAGTACGTTTTTAAGCGGTCTATTTCCAACAATGGCTCAGCCATGAACAACCGCCTCCTCATATAACCAGCAGGATGCTTTCTGCTGAGCTGAAACTTCTTTTAATGTAGGCTCCTTTACACGACAAATGTCCATGCAATGCCCACAGCGGTCATGAAAATAACAGGAAGTCGTCAGCTCCAGTGGATTAGGTACCTGCCCGGGAATGGAATACAGTTCCTCTTGGCGCTGATTAAGCACCGGTTTGGATTTTAGTAACCCTTGTGTATAAGGATGCTTGGGATGATTAAACAGCTGTACCACTTCGCCTTCCTCGACGATCTTGCCTGCATACATCACAATGACGTAATCGGCCATTTCGGCGACAACACCCAGATCATGGGTGATTAGCATGAGCGACATATTGGATTGGGCTTTAAATTCACGCAGCATATCGAGGATTTGCGCCTGAATCGTTACATCCAGAGCGGTGGTTGGCTCATCCGCGATAAGCAGCTTGGGACCACAAGAAACAGCAATTGCAATCATAATTCGCTGCAGCATCCCCCCGCTCAGCTCATGCGGATAACTTTTTAAAATCTGCTCCGGCCGGGATATACCGACCTGTTCGATCAGCTCCAGTGCTCGCTTACGAGCTTCCTTACGGCCCATTTTCAAATGCTCAATCAGTGGTTCGGATAGCTGTTCACCAATGGTCATGACCGGATTCAATGAAGACATCGGCTCCTGAAAGATCATGGATATTTCATGTCCGCGAATCGTGCGCATCTCATTTCTGCTAAGCTCTAGCAGATCGGTTTCCTCAAAGCGGATGCTTCCGCCTGCCACTTTACCACCGGGACTCTGGATCAGACCCATGATGGACATCGCGGTAATACTTTTGCCGCATCCCGATTCACCGACAATGCATACCGTTTCCCCTGGCTTCACACGGAAGCTGATATCATCCACCGCTTTAACCGTTCCTTCTTCTGTATAAAAATGAGTGCTTAAATGTTCAATAGAAAGAAATTGTCCATGGTGTATGATCACCTACCTCTTATGTTTCGGGTCAAGTACATCCCTCAGCCCGTCACCAAAAATATTAATAGCGATGACTGTAGCAAAAATAGACAGTCCTGGCGGTATCCACAACCACGGACGTTGCTGAAAATCCAGCACATTGTTAGCGGCATCAATCATGTTGCCCCAAGTCGGTGTTGTGGGCAGCACGCCAAGGCCAAAGAAGCTGAGCACAGATTCACTCAGGATGGCTCCGCCAATATTCAATGTAGCGATAACGATCAACAACGGTAAAATATTCGGCAGCAGATGCTTGAACAGCTTTCGACGATTCGAGAGTCCCAGTACCGTCGCGGCTTGCATAAATTCACGTTCCCGCAAACTAAGCATCTGGCCCCTCACCATCCGTGCAATCCCCGGCCAGTTGACCAGACTAAGCATCAGCATGACAATATACATTCGTTGATCGGGTGGAACCTTCCAGTCAGATAGCAGCGCGCCCATAATAAATAGCAGGGGCAAACTGGGAATCGTCAGCAGCAAATCAGCAACGCGCATAATAATCTGATCCGCAATCCCGCGAAAATATGCGGATATGACCCCCAGCGTAGCCCCCAAAAAGACAGACAATACCATTGAAGCCAAACCCACGGTAAGAGAAATTTGACCTGCTTGCATCACACGTGTCAACACATCCCGCCCCAGCTTGTCTGTTCCTAACCAGTGATGGATATTTGGCGCCTTGTTCATCATTAATATATTTGTTTTATTATCGGAATAAGGAGAAAATAGCGGACCGATAAAACAGAGCAAAAACATAAATACCACGACAAGCAGACCAGCCATAGCAAGCTTGTTTCTGAACAGCTGCCGGAGCGCTTGCTGCCACATTGAAGATTTAACAGTTGTTCGCAGTCTGCCGCTGCTCTTGCTCAAATTACTGCTCACGGATGACATTCCTTAGCCCCCTTCTTACACTTTCACACGCGGGTCCGCGATGCGATACAAAATATCGGACAACAGTGTTCCGATAACGCTCAATATGGCAATTAGCATCGTAAAGCCCATAAGTAGTGGATAATCCCGGAGCGAAAAGGATTGCATGTACAACTGACCGATTCCTGGCCAATTAAAAATCTTTTCAATAATCAGGGACCCGCCAAACAGCGCAGGTAATTCGAAGCCAACGAGCGTAATGGCAGGCAGCAATGCATTTCTCAATGCGTGCGTAAAAAGTACCTTTCTTTCCTTTAAGCCCTTTGCACGGGCTGTGCGTATATAATCCTGCTGGATCACGTCGATCATATTGCTACGGAAGTAGCGGGTCAACGACCCCAGTCCCAGCAGCGTCATAACGATCACTGGCAAGGTCATATGCTGGAGAACCTCCTTCACATACTCCATACCTGTAGCGTTACTCCCCGTATTAAGCATGCCACCGGGTGGCAACCACTTCAGGTCAACCGCTGCGATTTTAATCAGATACAACCCTATAAAAAATGAGGGCACAGACATGGCAGCGAAAATCACCACCATTACCAGAGTATCAAACCATGAATACTGCTTATAAGCAGCAACCACACCGATAATGACCGCGATAAACCAGGTCAGGAAGGTCGATACAACGGCCAGCAAAAACGAGTTCCAGATATACTCATTAAATAAGGTCAGCACCGGCTTCTGCTGGGCAAGCGAATAACCAAAATTTCCATGCAGCGCATTGCCCAGCCAATTTCCATAGCGTTCAAGAATAGGCTTATTCAGGCCGTAAATTCCCCTCAGCTCCGCCTTTCTCTCTGGCGACAGCTTCAGATTGCCGCTAATGAAATCTCCCGGTGTCATGGCATACAGGAAAAAAATCATCATCGAAGCGGCCAACAAAATAATAACCATATACGTCAGTCTTTTCGTTAAAAACGAGCTCATGACAGACTCCTTTCAATTCAAGGTCAGGCTACTCATTACGTTTCCCCTATTTGGGAGGCCCCTTGATCCGAACCTGATGTTCTTCACAAGGGGCCCGCAAATGTGGCTTATTTAAGGGACCATTCGAACAGATTACCAGACAAGCCAATGAACGGACTGACCTTTACATGTTCCATCCGACCATTGTAGGCATACACCGTCTTCTTATAGTTGGTAAAAATTACGGGCAGTTCATCGTTTAGCAGCACATATAATTCTTGATATATTTTCTTGCGTTCTTCCATATTCGTCGTAGACAAGCCTTTTTCATATAGCTCTTTTACCTTTGGATTGTTATATCCCTTGACTTCTCCATTGACGAATTGCTCGATTCCATCTGATGGATCTGTCAGCATGCCTGTCGAAAAGGCGGCAAGATCATAATCCTTACCTTCTACTTTGGCGACCATTGCATTAAAGTCTGCAAAGATTTCCGGCTGTAGGTCAACGCCAATCGCTTTGTAATTTTCAGCCGCAAGCGCAATAAAGGTATCTGTTTCTGGACGTTTAGAGGTCAGCAGGTGAATGGTCAGCTTCTGACCGTTTTTCTCCCGGATGCCGTCACTACCTTCTGCCCAGCCCGCTTCATCCAGCAGCTTTTTCGCTTGCTCTGGGTCGTAGTTATATGGATTGATTCCATCGGTCGTGTAAGACCAGAATATTGGGGAAGCTGGAATATTTGCGACCGCCCCTGCTCCCTGTGCTGCGTCGACATAAATGCTTTTCCGATCCAGTCCATAGGTCAATGCTTGACGAACCTTTTTATCCTTAAGCTTTTCATTTTCAAGATTTACTTGCAAATATCCGTAAGTGCTAGGGGTATACGGCAAAATGTTTAAGAAGCCAAGCCCTTTTAGTTTGTCGATATTTTCCTGAGTTGCGGTGAATTGAGCAAAATCGGTATCGCCTGTTTCTATGAATTGCCAAGCGTCGCCTTCTGCTGTTTTGTAAATGAAATGCTGTGTTTTCGGTTTGCCTTTGAAAAAGTGATCATTCGCCTCCAGACGAACTTCTTGCCCTGGAATGAACTTTTCCAACTTATAAGCCCCATTTCCCAGAGGGCTACTATGTAAATTTTTAAAATAATCCAGCTGTCCGAACTTGTAATCCTTGCCGTAGTAGGCTTTGGACAGTACATAGTCACCCAGAATCGGCAGAGCCAGCGCGTTTGGTTTTTCCAACGTCGCAGAAATGGTCTGCGCATCAATCACCTTGATTCCTTCAATTTGTTTTGCCTTGCCTTCCGTATAGTCTTTGCCGCCTTTAATGTTCAGCTTTCGGATTTGGCTGTCACCAGGATAGGCTTTGTCATAGATCAACGTCCAGGTAAAAGCGACATCCTCTGCTGTCAAAGGAGAGCCATCACTGAATTTTGTACCGGGAACCAGATGAAACGTGTACGTTAGATTATCCTTAGAAATATCCCAGCTCTTAGCCAGATTTGGCAGCGGAAGCCCCTTCTCGTCTACCGTGACCAGCGGAGTCCACAACTGCGAAATCACGTTGCCATCATAGCCGCTTTGGTTAAAATACGGAGTAAACACCCCGGCTGGGTCAGTCAGACCAACAATAATCGTGTCGCTTCTCTTTTTGGACACTTCCGGCAATTTGGATAAATCTGAAGCTTGTACCAGACTTGTTAATGGCTGCGCTGTAGCGGCTGTCTGTGCGACATCACTATTTTGCGAAGTAGCATCATTAGCGCTATCTGATCCACCACTAGAGCAAGCTGCTAATAAGGTAGAACTTGCCAGAAGTAGACTGCTGAGTAGAATAATTCCCTTTTTCAAAATAATCCCCCCGAGTTAATTTAGTAAATTCCGATCGAACAAGTTGTAATTAATAAGATAAATCTCATTATAGGAATCTATTCCGGTTCTGTAAAGAGAGAACTCCATTTTTTATGTAAAAAAAAGACGTCAGCTCATCTGGATTCCAAATGATCGACGTCTATTTGTTTAAAGTGTTAAAGTCTAACTGGTGCGTGTAGCCTAATTTCGCTCCATATAGCCAAGAATGCTCCGATGCATTTCATCCACAGCCGAAAGCCGTGCGCTATATCCGAGTAATGTTTCGCCATCAAAATGTGCATGGATGAAGCCAGAGGCCCGGAGCTTAAAAATATGGTCGTGGGTGATTCCCTTGGACAGCTTGAGATGACGGACAATCTCAATAAAGGTTCGTGGAGACTGGCTTTGATACAAATATTTTAAAATCTTAAGCCTGCTCTTCTCCCCCAAACTTCGGATCATTCGATATTCCTGTGGGGATAAAAAATCGTCCTCCTGAACATAAATCCCTGCCGAATAATGGCACAACAGGAGCGACCCAAATCGATAAATGATATTAATCGGCTGAAAATGGTATTGAGGCACCAGCAACACCCGTGTCAGCCCTTCGGAAGGCTCGAACCGGAAGCCATTAGTGGTACGATCCACCCACTCCATAGAGCTATATACGCCCCTCTCCTTATTTCTCCGTTCAGCTTCCTGTTCCAGACCGCTTAGAATACTTGTATCCACATGGCGGAAATACTCCTCGTCCCAGCCAGATAGCAGTTGCAAAGCAAGTTTGCGAAGCTTCTCCATGTCGTCAGGCAGCGAGACCCCATAGGCTGATGCCTGTTCATTTAATTCCTGTACAGTCCGGTTCTCCAGACGATCTACGACCTCTTTAACGTTCCCCTGATCAGAAAGCATACAGACGAGTCCATAAATAACCTTCCAATCTGCATTGATTTCCATGGACTCCAGCAATTTGGACAAACCTGGAGACAGCGTTCTACGCACTTGCTCCGCCCACCCGGCTGATAAATCGGTCTTCTTGTAAGCCTTGCGGCAAATAAAGGTGTGTAAGCTGCTGAGCAGCTCAAACACCGGTCCATATGCTACATGTACATCGTAAGGAGCATTCACGTCGTGACTCATCGCTTTCTGTCCTCTTTTCTTTCATGTCTGATGTCCATTATACATACTATCGTACACCCGTTCATTCTTAGTGATCCATTCATACGAGAATTTAGCAAAACACAGATACAAATATGAAGGAAACAAGCATCATAATCAAGACGAAAAAAAAGCCTGATCTCATCAGACTCTAACTGTTCAGCTATGAATTAAAAAAGGTTGTCTCCCACAAATATCGCAGGAGACAACCTTTGGACAAATAATATGATGCTTAAAGTTTGTTAGCTGCTACTTTCCACTCTAATATTCCTGTGGATGCTGAACCTTTGGATACCATTTCAATTCTTAATTTCGTTGTTTTTACAGGCGTAAAAGTGGTCGTATTATACTGGTCTGCCGAAGTACCCAATCCATTAGCCTGCTTGACATTGGACCAGCTACGACCATTCCAATACTTAATCTTGTAAGATTTAGGAACATCAACGCCAGCGCCATCTTTGAACCAATAGACATCCGTTTGGGATATCGTATATTCTTGATCAAAATCATATTGGACCCATTGTGTACCCGTCTCAGGCCAGTTACCATACACAGCATGACTTCTATCGTTGGAATTGGCAGGTTCAAATCCATCGTTTAGCGCGCTTACATTTTCCCAAGATGAAGTATAAGAGCTGCTAGCCGTTGCCGCAGGTGCTATGTTCACGATTTCATCAGGATCTGTTTCAATTGGGCCCTCGTCGTCTTTAGTCGTGATTGGGAAACGAGCCGTATCCTTCTTGATTTGACTCCAGGTATAACGCAGCATCCAAACATCCCAGTCGGTGATATGATCGGAATTGCCGGCCCACATAATGGTGTTCGTTGGGAATCCACCTGGTGGACGCTCATGTTCTTCATAAAAATCGTTTAACTCAAATCCGTGACCAATTTCATGTTCAGTAATCTCAATCTCATCCGAGTTTACCGTACTCAGAACGTATTCATCATTCATACGCTGTCCCCAGTCGCCGCCGGCTCCCCCGCCAAAATTTTCTGTGGCCCAGAGATACATATCAAAGCGTTTATCCAATCCACCTGGATACGAATAGTTCGGGTCCGAAAAATGCTCAAACCGGGATATTTCATTAGGCGCAACTGGAAGCGCAGCAGGAATTTCCGGTTTTTCAGAAGCTAGTGTATCTGTAATGGTATCCGTATAAATGACCTCGTCAGGCTGCTTGTTCAGGAGCAGTGAAGGATCGGCAACAGCCCAGCCTACCACTTTTACTTTAATATTCTTATAGGGCCAACCGTCATATCCTTGAAGATGATCTGTCCAATGGTTCATCTGCCGATCTATCATTTTAGCAATATCCTGGCGTTGCTTCAGTGTGACGGGCTTAGAGGATTGCCAGCGTATAACATAATTAAGAGTCCCTTTTCCCGCAAAAATTTGATCAAAAATCGTATTTTTACGAGCCGTCGAGCCTTCGGTCAACATTCTATTCTTCCAAACCCATTCCACCGAGGATTTGAGATAAGCTGGCATATCAGCTAACGTCGAATCACCCGTTGCCGCAACCACAGAATCCCCGTTTAGATGAGAATCCGCTGATACAAAACTAGCGTTTCCCATCAGTAATGAACTAGCAATGACTACTGAAAAAGAAGCCATCATCATTCCTTTTCTGTTCAACATGTATGTACCTCCATATCCATTTGTATTATTGCAATAGTTTTCTTGAAATAACTATCTCTATCACCTCTCTTTTCGTGTTTGCGAACTAATCTAGGAGATTAAGAGTACACTATCAAATCTCCTTGTCGTTTTTTGTAAATAATCACAAATCATATTATCACTGGATTATTGCATCGTCAATATTTTCCTTAATGATTTAAATTAGTCATTTTAATCGTATCTTGGAACATATACTTGATCTTTGCATGCACAAAACTGGTATTTTATAAAATGAAAAAACCGTTTATTCACTAAATCAATTCCACCATAGAATTTGATTTTGGAACAAACGGCTCTATTTATAAGCTTTTTTCACACTACTCTAGCATTTTTTAGCGGTTAGGAAAACGAGAGGTATCCTTCTTAACCTGGCTCCAGGTATAACGCAACATCCAGGTATCCCACTCTGTTATTTTGGGGGAATTTCCGGCCCACATAATAGTTGGCACAGGAAACCCACCGGGTGGACGCTCATGTTCTTCATAGAAGTCAGGCAAGCCGAATCCATGCCCCATCTCGTGCTCTGTAATCTGGATTTCATCCGAATTCAAGGTGTTCAGGATATAATCATCAGGCATACGTTGCCCCCAATCCCCGCCGGCTCCGCCTTGAAAATTGGACGTTCCCCATAAGTACATATCAAACCGCTTGTCCAGGCCACCTGGGTAAGAATAGTTAGGGTCCATAAAATGTTCAAATCTCGATAGTGCGTTAGGAGCAACTGGAAGTTTAGCTGGAATATTCGGGTCTGTTTTACTTAAGTCATCCGTAATGGTATCCGTGTAAACGATTTCATTAGATTGTTTGTTAAGAATCTGTGATGGATTCGCAACGGCCCAGCCTACTATTTTTACTGTAATATTGTTATAAGGCCAGCCATCATACCCTTTCAACTGCTTATTCCAATTATTGATTTGGCGACTCAGCATGGAAGCCATATCTTTACGCTGCTGAAGAGTGATATTTTTAGAGGATTGCCAACGCACTACATAATTTAGCGTTCCTTTTCCCGCATAGATTTGATCAAAAATCAAATTTTTACGGTTGGTGGAGCCTTCTTTGACCATTCTATTCTTCCAAACCCATTCTACCGATGGCTTAAATTTAGCAGGTATATCAGCAGCAGCCAAATTAATATTTGTCGACGCTATATCAGAAGTGCTTTCCAAATCTGAGGCTGCTGAACCAACGTTAGCCCCGCCAACCAGTAAAGAAGCAGCCACTACCAATGAAAAAGAAGCCATGATCATTCCATTTTTCTTCGGCATTTATTTAACCTCCATACCTTTTATTTTTACGAGACATCTAAAAGGACAACGCCTACTCTCTTATTACACCCACTCTCGTTTTTGAATAAAATTACAATTTTATACTATCATTGGAATGATATAGCGTCAAACAAAAATATCCCCTCTACAAGGAGGGGATAAGTATCCATAGACTAGGCTTGCACTCCTACTCTATGGATATCAATGCCGATTCTGCCAGTGAAGCCAGTAGCTTCGCTGTTCCGGGCAACGCGCGTTCGTCCAGATCAAAGGCAGGATGATGCCATTCCTGGCTTCCCGCAGTGCCGACAAAGACAAATACACCAGGGATGTTCTTCTGATAAAACCCAAAATCCTCGCTCGCCGAGGATGGTATGGGACGAACTACGTCCAGACCGACCGCTTCTGCCGCCTCCTCCGCGATGACGGCCAACTTACCGTCGTTCAGCACAGGCGGCGGACCCTCGATCCAGCGGATGGATGCTTTCGTGCCGAAAGCATCCGCAACGCCTTTTACGACCTGCTCGAAGCGCTCAATCACCTGGGCGCGAACATTTTCGTCAAATGTGCGAATGGTTCCGTCCAAATGGGCGCGGTCAGGAATGATGTTCCAGGCGTTGCCACTGTGCAGCTTCGTGACGCTAATGACCGCGCTATCCAGCGGATTAACGCTCCGACTCACAATGGATTGCAGCGCCGTAATGATATGTGACGATACCACGATGGGGTCAATCCCTGCATGCGGCACTGCCGCATGTGTGCTCAGACCCTCCACCTCGATGTAAAAACCATCCGCCGCTGCCATTAGCGGACCTTCTTTGATGCCGACCGTGCCTACGGGCAGGTCCGGCTTGTTATGTAGGCCAAATATGGCCTGCACCCCTGCCAACGCACCGCTGTCCAGCACTTGGGCAGCGCCTTTGGCCTTTTCCTCAGCTGGCTGGAACACCAGCCGAACCGTGCCTTTCAGCTCCTGCTCCCGCTGCTTCAACAATACGGCTGCTCCTAACAGGGATGCGGTATGAAAATCATGCCCACAGGCATGCATCTTGCCGGGATGCACCGAAGCATAAGGCAATCCCGTCTCTTCCTGAATAGGCAACGCATCAATGTCTGCACGAAGCGCGACAGTTGGTCCCTCCTGCTGTCCGCCGATTTCCGCTACTAATCCGGTACGCAGCGGCACATCCAGAATGGTTATGTTCTGTTCTTCCAGCAGACGGCGGATAAAGGCGGTAGTTTCAACCTCCTCGTTAGATAACTCGGGATTTCGATGCAGATGGCGGCGAATGTCCACCAGCTTCTGCTCCAAAACCTGCTCCTTCGTCCCGGTTGATCCACTCATCCCTATTCCTCCTTCGTGAACCCAAAATAGTTACAATTCTCTCAGACCAACAACATCTAGGACTGCACAGGCAACCCGGCAAAAGCTTCATGCAATAACTCGAACGAGCGCACGCGCTTGTGTATATCCCTTATTCCTGTCGTAACAATTAGCTCATCGGCCTGATACTTCGCTTGAATTTCCGTCAACACAGCATAGATTTCGTCTTTATTCCCTTTGTTAATTTGCGCTTGTGTAGCTTCAATTGTATATTCTTCACCTGATTGCTTGCCGAACTCTTCTGCACTTTCCAGCGTGCCCACCGTAGCCGTCTTGCCACTGGCCAGATGAATTTTGTACAGCTTGTGCTCCCCTGCTAACTCCTCAGCTTCCTCGGAAGTGTCCGCTACGATGACTGAAAGCGCAAAAAGAGCTTTCGGCTCACGTCCATAACTATAATCGAAAGACGCCCGATACGTACGGAATGATTCCAATGCAATCTGCTCATTACTATTGATAAATTGCGAGAAAACGTAGGGCAACCCCAAACGCGCAGCAATTCCAGCACTGTCTGTACTTGTACCCAAAACGTAAATATCCGCTGGTGTTTCTGGAATCGGATTCGCCTGTAACCCGGCTAACGGTCCTTCTTCAGACGGAATATTATGAATATAGCGACTTACTTCATCAATTTTTTCTTCGAGAGAAGGCGCGTCATGAACGTTTCGTTGTAACGCCTGTGTGGATTTCGGCAACCCGCCCGGCGCGCGTCCAATTCCCAAATCTACGCGACCCGGTGCAAGAGAGGACAGCACATTAAAGTTTTCAGCTACTTTATAAGGGCTGTAATGCTGAAGCATCACTCCACCAGAACCGACTTTAATACGTTCAGTGCGTGCCAGCAAATGGGAAATGAGTACCTCTGGCGAAGAGCCCGCAACCTGCTCGGAATCGTGATGCTCTGATACCCAGAAACGCGTAAACCCCAATTCCTCTACACGCTGTGCTAGCTTAATCGTATTACGAAGGGCCTGCGCTGCCGTTTCCCCCTCGTGTATAGGGCTTTGATCCAATACTCCGATTTTAATACTCATGTCTCCCTCTCCCGTCTAAATTGAATAGTTATATTCCGGTGTAATCCGTTTCAGGAATTGTTTGGTACGTTCCTCTTTGGGGTGGTTAAAAATGTCGTCCGGTGTGCCTTCCTCGATAATATGACCGCCATCCATAAATACCACATGATTTGAAACATCGCGCGCAAAGCCCATTTCATGTGTAACGACAATCATTGTAATGCCTTCCTTCGCAATCTTGCGGATCACCGACAGCACCTCACCCACCAATTCAGGGTCCAGCGCCGAAGTCGGCTCATCGAACAAAATCACTTCCGGGTTCAGCGCCAAGGCACGCGCTATGCCGACACGCTGCTGCTGCCCTCCGGATAGCTGGCTTGGATAATGATTCAGCTTTTCACCCAGACCGACCTTTTCCAGCACTTCAATGCTAATTTTTTTCGCTTCCTCCTGCTTGACCTTGCGGACAACGACAAGCCCTTCCATGACATTTTCCAGTGCTGTTTTATGCTTGAACAAATTGTACTGCTGAAAAACCATAGCCGTCTTTTGACGTAGAGCCAAAACATCCCTCTTCGCAGGTCGCTTGCAGTTCACTGTAAAATCGCCAATGCTGACTTCCCCATCATTCGGCTTTTCCAGATAATTAATGCAGCGTAGCAGAGTCGTTTTTCCTGAACCGCTCGGGCCTAAAATAACGACGACCTCGCCTTTGTTCACGGTCAAATCAATGCCTTTGAGCACTTCATGTTTGCCGAACGACTTCGTTATATTTTGCAGACGGATCATGATGCTCGACCTCCATTAAACACATTGATTTTTTTCTCCACCAAGCCGGATATTCGCTCAATTAATACCGTCAAGCCCCAAAATAGCAGTGCAGCCGCGATATATACCTCTAAATATTTCCAGTTGGTAGATGCCAGAATTTCAGCCTGTGCCTGGATTTCTGTGACCGATACCGTGAAAGCCAAGGTAGAGCCATGAAGCATCCCAATAACGGAATTCGTCAGGTTTGGCAAACTCACCACGAACGCCTGCGGAAATACAATCCGTCTCAGCACTTGCCACGTCGTCATACCGACGGCATAAGCCGCCTCGATTTGTCCCTTGTTGACCGATTGAATTCCAGAACGGACGACCTCAGACATATACGCGCCACTGGTAATGGAAAACGAAATGAGTGCAAATACCATATAAGGAACATCTTTGGATTGCAGCGGCCAGCCGAAATGCTTCGCTCCCGCATCAATCAACAAAGGCAAACTGAAATAAATAAGCAGCAAATGCATCAGCATCGGTGTGCCACGGATAAAGGTGACGTAACCGTGAGAAATCTGGGACAACACAGGAACCTTATAAATTCGCGCCAGCGCCGTTATAATACCGATGACCAACCCTGCCAGTACGGAAACCACCGTAATAATTAAAGTGTTGGGCAACGCGGAGAACAACCCTAAAAAGGCAGTATATATAAAGCCAAAATCCAGACTCATATGCCTTTACCTCCTTTACTAAGACGGGGACTTCTCAGGTAACGCACCACAAAGCTTTTTCGTTTTTCGGGTTCTTTCTGTACTGCATCCCGATGCTCATGCCGGAGAAGCGTATTTTCCAGCACCTTGAACAATTTTTGTAAAATCAGACTGATCACCAGATAGATAAGGGATAACGCGATATAGGTTTCAACAAAATGCTGGGTAGCCGACCCTAATGTCTGTGATTTCCCTGTCATCTCCATCGCTCCGATCGTAAATGCCAGCGAAGTATCCTTCAGATTGCCAATCACCAGATTGGAAAATACCGGAACCACCACAGCCAGCGCTTGCGGCATTATGATACGTGTAAAGGTCTGGTAGCCTGACATGCCGACGGACTGCGCAGCCTCGATTTGTCCTCGATCTACTGCCTCTACTCCTGACCTGATAATTTCGGAAATAAAGGCTCCACTATTGAGCGCGTAGGTCGCTACGGCAAACCACAGCACATCCCATCTGGAGGAATTGATATCCAACAGCTTTAGTAGCTCTGGCAGGCCGTAATACACCAGAAACAATTGGATTAGAATAGGTGTTCCGCGAAAAAAGGAAACATACACTTGAGAAACACGTTTGAGAAATGGAATGTTATACATGCGAGGCAGCGCAACCAACAGACCAATGATAAGCCCCAATACAAGCGAGCTTGCCACAATAAACAAGGTGATGTGTAAGTAAGACAGCATTTTCGGGATAAAGCTAAAAACATAGTCAATATTGAACTCTCTGCTCATATGCCTGCCTCCTTTCTATACATCAACGGTCAGAATACATAGAGTACCCTGACCGCTGAAATGTCCAAGTCTATCCTTACTTCTTACTGCTACCTTCTTTTTTCACATCTTCCAGAGACTTAGTGAAATCCTCTCCAAGCCATTTAATGCTCAGCTTCGACAACGTACCGTCGTCCTTCACTTCCTGAATGGCTTTGTCCAGGTCATCCGCCAACCCTTGCTCATTTTTGTTCAGTACATACAGTACATCCGATTGAGTCAAAGGATCACCAACGGTCTTCAGAGCTACTTCTCCTTTTTCATCGGTGTTAAAACGGTTCGCAAAGTCTGTCGTAACGGTAGCATCTATACGGCCGCTCGTAATTTGTTGCACCGTATCATTGGCTGCACCACTCGTATAAACGATATTCAGGGCATCTCCGTGGGTTTTGTTATACTCTTTCAGCACATACGCCGCATTACTGGTTGGGCTGGTGAGTACCTTTTTCCCTTTCAAATCATCAATTGAATGAATGGTATTGTTATCCTTCGCTACAGCGACTCTGTTCAGAAAAATGCTATACGGATTTTTGTTGAACAGATACTTGGCTTCGCGCTCCGGGTTTTTTTCCATTTGATGCGATACCAGATCAATCTTGCCGGCATCGAGACTTAGCAGCAAATTTCCAAAGTCCATCGTTTTGAATTCAAATTCGTATTGAGGCAGGCGCTTGTCCAGCTCCTTAATCAGCTCCACATCAAAACCTGTTAAATTTCCGTTTTCGTCAATAAAGCATACATTTTTGAATTGAGTACCTGTGCCTACGATAATTTTCTTCACGTCTCCGCTTGAACCTGACGCGCTAGACGCGTTATCTGAGGAACCGCAGCCTGCCAACACCAGGATGATTGCCATAACAGACAATATTGCAAACCACTTTTTCATATGAATCCCCCTCATCTCTTTGTATATCAGCAGTTTGCGACATACATGGTAGCTACAACATCCAATAATTCATAATTCCTATAAGCTTAATTGGTTTTAGGATGTGATTAATTTAACACCTGGAAACCTATACGTCAATCCACCAAGCTATAGAACATTTCTATAACAAAACAGCACCCCGGAAACCTTCTGTCAGTGCATCTGCAAAATCCGAGGTCACTGCACAGTCTTCTTTGGTCGCTATTATGCTAATCTGCATAGACACCCCAGCTACCTCTGGAACATGGATACGGAATAGTTTCTGATCTTTCACTTCACGGTTCACACAGACATCCGGCAAAAAGGCAATACCCGCTTCTTCCAATACCAGCTTTTTGGCCGTGACCACATTGTCTACCTGAAAAGCAATGTCCGGTGGCTGCTCCAGTGATTCAAAAGCGCGATGAATCCTCATCCAATCTAGTGATCCGCATTCGAAAAATACCAGTGTTTCACGTTGAATATCCTGTATGCTGGCCTTTCCTGTTTTCATAAACGGATGGCCGTCGTATACATACAGGGAAATCGGATCCTCATAAAAAGCAAGCGTACGGATAGCCGGATGCATCACTTTACGGACAAAACTAATGTCTACCTCACGGTTCAACAGTTTATGTACCAGTTGATCCGTCGTAGCCGTCACAATTTTGTAGTTAACCTCTGGATAACGGGCACGAAGCTGCTTTAATATTTCAGGAATGATGTAGTTCGACACCGATATCGTGCAGCCAATTCGAATTTGCTGAGGGGCTTTCTTACGCTGTTGGAGCTTTTGCTTCCCTTTTTGCAGCACCTGAAGCATCTGCTCCGCATAAGGAAGAAACTTTCGTCCATCCTCCGTCAGAACCGTTTGCTTGCTTTGGCGGTCGAACAGCTTGCATTCTAGCTCGCGCTCTAGCGTCTGAATCCGTGCTGTAACGGAGGGCTGGGACAAGAACAAGGCTTCTGCCGCCTTGTTAAAGCTCCCATAATGATTCACGTATACAAAGGCTTCCATATTCTCGATATTCATACGCAAGTCCCCCAGTAAGTTTTATATACATTTATCCAATATGTTAACTTGGTTTTTTTGTATCATAAAACTCACTGAACGACCTGTCAATGGAAATATTGAAAATATCTATAATTTTAATAGCTCATTTAGTTCTTTAACAGAACGTTCCAACCGTGCAACCAATTCTTCGGACAACCCGTATGCTCCATCTGGTAGACGTTCGACCCACTGATCCACTGCATACACCCCGCCAAGAATATGTCTTCCGCCCAGTGCATTAATAACCGGCTTCAAGGCATAGTCAATGACCAGCAGATGAGCCAGCGTACCTCCGATAAATAAAGGCAGGACAGGTTTCCCTCTTAGCCCCTCCTGCGGAACCAAATCCAGGAATATTTTCAATAATCCTGAATAGGACGCCTTATAGACTGGAGAAGCCACAATAACGGCATCCGCTGCTGCAATCAATGCAAGTGATGCTGTGACGTCGGGGCTGTTAAAGTTAGCTGTGACCAGATCCTCAGCTGGCAAGTCAACCACATTCAGTAATGTAACCTCCGCTCCAGCCTGCTGCAACTGCTCCGTTGTATAGTTAATCAAGCCGTATAAACGGGATTGTGTAGACGGACTGCCTGATAGGATGACAACCTTGGACATATTTTTTCCTCCTTCTGTTATGCGTCAACCTTCACTTTGGATTTGGCTGCTGTATAGCGGTTCTCAGGAATAGGCACGCCCAGGTTTTCACGTAGTGTGCTAAATTCATAATCCTGACGGTAAATACCGCGTTCCTGCAAAATAGGCACAACCAGATTTACGAAGTCATGCAGACCCGAGGGTACATCAGAACCAATGATGAATCCGTCTGCTCCTTTTCTTTCAAACCACTCCTGCACTCGATCCGCCACCTGCTCAGCGGTTCCGATAAAAGAGGTTCTCGGCGTAGCTGAACGCAACGCAACCTCGCGTAAGGTCAAATTTTGTTCCTTGGCTACTCGTTTGATTTTATCTGTACCGCTGCGGAACGCATTGCTGCCAATACCATCAAGCTCAGGGAATGGCTCATCCAGCGGATATTGTGAGAAATCATGATGATCGAAGAAACGTCCCAAATATTTTAACGCAGCCTCAATCGTCACCAGATTAGTGATCTCTTCATACTTACGTTCCGCTTCCTCCGTCGTGCTGCCAATAATCGGCGATATGCCCGGCAAAATGACAATATCCTCTTCGGATCTACCATAGCGTACCGCACGTTCTTTCACATCACGATAAAACTGCTGCGCTTCCTCTAACGTTTCATGTCCTGTAAATACAGCATCCGCTTCCTTGGCGGCCAGGTTTTTGCCATCCTCCGAGGAACCTGCCTGAAAAATAACCGGCTGTCCCTGCTTGGATCGTCCAATGTTCAGTGGACCCTGCACAGAGAAAAACTCACCTTTATGGTTCAATGTATGCAGCTTTTCAGGATCAAAGAATACGCCGGCTTCCTTATCACGAACGAACGCATCCTCTTCCCACGAGTCCCACAGTCCTTTGGTAACCTGTAAATATTCCTCTGCAATTTTATAGCGCTGCGGATGCGACGGGTGCTCGCCTTTGCTAAAGTTAAGGGCAGAGCCTTCCAGCGGAGAAGTTACCACATTCCAGCCTGCACGACCTCCGCTAATATGATCAATGGAAGAAAACTGGCGTGCTACCGTGAACGGTTCGCTATAGGAAGTCGACAGTGTGCCGACCAGTCCGATATGCTTCGTCACCCCAGCCAAAGCGGACAGAATCGTAATTGGTTCAAAACGGTTCAGAAAGTGGGGAATGGATTTTTCGTTAATGAACAGGCCATCTGCGATAAATACGAGGTCAAACTTTCCTTCCTCTGCCTTTTGCGCCTGCGTTTTATAAAATTCAAAGTTAACACTCGCATCCGCAGGTACTTCAGGGTGACGCCAAGTCGTCATGCTTCCCCCAACACCGTGAATAATCGCACCAAATTTAATTTGTCTATTCTTAGCCATAACTCTTCCACCTCTCTTGAACATAATTGTTATCCTACGGCTATCATTTTTTTAGGGCAGCTAGGCTGCTAATGGTTTGTAGGGCAGTCTCCGCTACTTATTTTGTATAGGCAGCGGAGCAACTGATCCTTTTCCTATTGGCCTATACTACTTGATTGTAACTTTCCAGCACTTTACCCAACTCTTCCAGATCCGGGTTGAGCAGTGCTTCATATTTATTATCCCCGCCTACCTCGACGACAGGGACATAACGAATACCATATTTGGTCTCCAGCACGTCACGCAGCGCATCATTTCCGTCCACTTGGATATTTTCATACGGCTGATTTTGGGATTCCAGGTACGATTTGATCTCTCCACAAAAATGACAGCCGGTTTTACTCCACAATACAACTTTAGGTTTGGACGACATATACATACCTCCGTGAGCTTAATGTTTATAATCCCGATGAATTAAATAAGAATTATATTTATAATGTATCCTCCCCCCTCCTTTCCGTCAATCGCTTGTTCAATAGACAATGATAATTCATCGATAGAAAATTTTAATTATATATTGTATTTCATCGCTTATTGGCAGCTTGGTTATTTAAATTTAGGGGAATTGGAGTTTAAATGTGCCTTGACGCGGATATCCTTGGAATAGTAGCGTCCTTGTGGCGAAATGAAATGAGGTTGAGCAAATGCAGGATTGGGCCGAGGTTGCTATACGCACATTAATGGCTGTCGCTATATTATTTTTAATCACCAAAATTCTTGGAAAACGTCAGGTATCCCAGCTTTCCTTGTTCGAATATATAACAGGAATCACGATAGGTAACCTGGCTGCTACCATTCCTATGGAGCGTGAATCCACCTGGTATCTAGGCCTCATAGCCTTGTCAGTATGGGTACTGACAACACTTGGCATTGAATATTTGCAAATTAAAAGCAAGAAAATCAGAGATATAACAGATGGAAGGACAACAATCCTGATCAAAGACGGCAAAATTTTAGAGGATAATCTGAGAAAAGAACGGCTCACCCTGGATGAACTCATGGAGCAGCTTCGAAGCAAAAATGTATTCAAAGTATCTGACGTGGAATTTGCTCTTATGGAAACCAGTGGCGAAGTCAATGTGCTGTTAACCAAAGACAAGCAGCCTGTGACACTTAAAGATCTGAATATGCAGCAATTACCGGAGAAGGAACCAACAGCAGTCATTATGGATGGACAACTTATGGAGCAACAAATGGCATATATGGGGATCACTCAACAATGGCTGGATGCCAAGCTAAAGGAAAAGAGTCTAACGGTCAAAGATGTGTTTTTCGCGCAGGTGGACCCGCAAGGAGAACTGTACATTGACCAATATAGTGACAATGTACAGCTAAACAAGGTGCAGGATTCGAATCAAGCCGTGCTGACTTTGCTGGAACAATGCACAACGGAGTTGCAAAAACTCGCATCTGGTTCCAGTGAGCAACAAAGAAAACAGCTATATGAGCAATGCTCACAAAGCTTGAAAGAAGCTATACAGGAGATGCAGCCGGTAAATACATCTAAGTCCTGAGCACATACGCATATGCCATAAGAGTATAAGTATGGGAACTAAAAAGGAGCGTCCTTCAGCCGTTTGTGGCTTTGAAGATGCTCCTTTTTAAATTACTGTGCCGTTGTACATTTCACAGTTGCTGCTGCCTTTCATTACTTTCTGGCGCAGCGGCAGCATAACTGTAAATACCGTTCCTTCTCCCACCTTGCTGGATACAGAGATAGAGCCGGTATGCATCTCTGTTATTTTATAAGCAATGGAAAGTCCCAAACCACTGCCTCCTGCAGTTCGGGCCCGTGACTGGTCTGCTTTATAAAAACGTTCAAAAATGCGCTGCTGATCCTGTTCGTTGATGCCCTGTCCCGTATCCGCAATGCAGATAACCGCCTGATCACCGTTACTTGAAAGAGAAACAGATATGCTTCCACCCTGTGGTGTAAATTTAATGGCATTGTGAAGAAGATTCACCCAAACCTGGCCCATCAGATCCTCGTCCGCGTTGACCTCAACTATATCCACCTCAACAGTCATCTCGATTTTTTTAGCCTCCCATTGCGGTTCGCAGGCGAGAATAAGCGAAATCAGCTGCTTGTCCAGCCGATAAAGGGACGGACGAAACGGATGCCGCTCCGAATCCAGAATCGCCAGCTTCATGAGATTATCGCTTAGCTTGGATAGACGAATACACTCCGTCTCGATGATCGACAAATACCGGTCTCGCTGCTCACGATCCAGATTCTCATCCTTAAGCGCCTTGGCGAATCCGATTATCGAGGTCAGTGGTGAGCCGATTTCATGGGATACGTTCGAAATAAACTCCTCCCGCAGTTTTTCCATAGCCTTCAGATTTGCAGCCATATCATTGATACTGTCCACCAACTGTACATAAGGATGCGGCCTCCGATGTTTTCCGTTCCGCCCGCCGAGGTCCCAATCCAGATTAATGTGAAAGTCTCCTTGCGAAATACGTTTTAAAGCATCGATCATTTCGGTAAAAGCGTGCTGCTCTCTAGGCTGGATGAAGCGTCTTACCGTCATACTGATAATACCGAAGAAGAAAAAGCCAAGCGTCGCATTAATAAGAAAGACGAACAAATCATGAAAAGCCCATGACATGCGCGAATAGATCGCCGCCGTAATAAAGTACGCGGCAGTCCAGCTAAGATACAGCACCAATAACACCAGCATGAGTCTCGCAAGGATATGGAGGAATCCCGGTTCCCGCTTCATTGCCTTACCTCCAGCCGATAACCCAATCCTCGGATCGTACTGATCCGGAAGGAGTGCCTTGCCTCCGGAAATCGTTCCCGAAGGCGCTTGATATGGACATCAACTGTTCTTTCGTCTCCCTCATAATCATAACCCCAGATCTGTTCGATCAACTGGTCGCGGGTAAAGGTTTTGCCAGGATAGCTGGCCAGCTTGAAGAGCAGCTCAAACTCCTTGAGCGGCAGGGTAATCTCCTTCTCTCCAGCCCGACACTCAAATGTATCGCTGCGCAGGACAAGATCTCCGACAGTCACTGATTTTGAAGCCATGATACGATAACGTTTTAATAAAGCCTTCACGCGTGCGACAAGCACCATGGGGTCGAATGGCTTAACAAGATAGTCGTCCGTTCCGAGCGCGAAGCCTTTCACGATCTGTGACGTCTCGCCTTTGGCTGTAAGCATAAGCAGCGGCAGGTCGGTCTGCTCTCGCAGCTTACGGCACAGCTCCCAACCATCCATTCCCGGCATCATGATATCAAGAACAAGCAAATCGACCTTGATTTGATCAAAAATGCGCATCGCGTCCAAACCATCCACCGCCTCGACTACCTCCAGACCTTCCATTCTCAAAAAGTGTCCGACCAGTTCACGAATATGCGGATCATCATCAACGACTAATACACACGTCATTTCAATCCCCCCTAACTAACTCTGCCTTAAATCTCTCGTCCTCGTCAAGAAGACCGCCATCTTATGCTTTACGCATATAAGCACGCACCGTAAGCGGCGCGAAGATCGCCACAATGACTGTAGCGCCAAGCAGTGAGATCGCCAGTTCCTCGCCAATCGTTCCCGTATTCGCAAGCTCCCTGACTGCGTTCACAAGATGTGAAATCGGGTTGACGTTTACAAACCACTGTAGCCAACCAGGCATTGTGTCCACAGGCACAAATGCATTGGAAACAAAAGTGAGCGGAAACAGAACAATCATGGAGATGCCCTGTACACTGGAAGCAGTGCGGGCAATCACGCCAAAGAAGGCGAAAATCCAGCTGACTGCCCAGGAACACACGATGACCAAAAGCGCAGCGATAGCGACACTCAGCAGTCCTCCCTCTGGCCGATACCCCAAAATATACCCCATGGCGAAGGTAAGTACAGTCGCAATAGTATACCGAATACTGTCAGCTAGCAGAGCTCCAGCCAAAGGCGCAATGCGTGCGATTGGGAGTGACTTGAACCTGTCGAACACTCCTTTGTCCATATCCTCACGTAGTTGGACGCCGGTAACGACGGAGGTCGAGATCACCGTCTGCACGAGGATGCCTGGAATAATAACAGGCAAATAATGCTGCACGTCTCCTGAGATGGCGCCGCCAAAGATATAGGTAAACATAAGGGTGAAAATGATCGGCTGGAGCGTGACATCAAACAATTGCTCGGGAGTATGCCGGATCTTCAGAATGCCCCGGTAGGCCATCGTCATGGAATTGAAAAACGCCTGCCTGAAACTCACAGACTTCTTCAATGTGCGATCAGAACCTGTCATAACAGTAGTACTCTTCATGCTCTCGCCCCCTCCACAGCATGCGCTCCTTGGGACGTCTGCTGTCTGTTTACTTGTGCCCCATGACCAGTGATGGACAAAAACACCTCGTCGAGCGTCGGCTTCTGCACACTCATCTCTGCTAGACGAATCTCTCCGGTACGGAGGGCGATCAGCAGGTCCGTTACCCGATCTGCGTTGGCCATCGGAGAGATAATCTTTCCAGCTTCCACTGACACGCTGGACTTAACTGAAAGCACCTGTTCAACGATCTGAACAGCTCTCTCGATGTCCTGTTGATTTTGCACTTTGAGTTGCAGAGTCGACGCCCCCACTGCCGCTTTCAGTTCATCCACCGTACCCTCAGCGACTACCCGGCCATGATCGATCACCGCGATTCGATCAGCAAGTTGATCCGCCTCGTCGAGGTACTGGGTTGTGAGCAGTACGGTGGAACCGGTCTTGACCAAACTCCGGATCGTGTCCCACATCTGGACACGCGTGCGCGGGTCTAGTCCAGTAGTCGGCTCATCCAGGAAAATCAGCGGCGGCTTGGCAATGAGACTTGCGGCCAAATCCAGCCGACGGCGCATACCTCCGGAGAAATGCTTTAGCGGTCGTTTGGCCGCTTCGGCCAAGCCAAATTCCTCCAGCAGCTCCGCTGCCTTATGACGCGCCTCGGCACGTCCCAGTCCAAGCAGTCTGGAGAAGATGATCAGGTTCTCGGTAGCGCTAAGCGACTCATCGACCGATGCATACTGGCCTGTCACCCCGATCAACTGACGCACAACCTGCGGCTCCTTTACTGCATCGTGCCCGAAGATACGGGCTGATCCCCCATCAGGCCGCAATAACGTTGACAGCATTCGGATGGTAGTCGTTTTGCCTGCTCCATTAGGACCAAGCACACCGTAGATCGTGCCAGCACGCACGTTCAAGTCGACACCGTCAACAGCCTGCTTGTCACCAAAAGCTTTTACGAGTCCCCTTGCTTCAATGGCCAAGGTCTCTTTTCTGTCTGTATAATCCACATTCATATCCTCCCTGTACGGTTTCTATAGAGAGGATAACCCACGTTTATGAACTGAATATGAATAGAACCGTTTACGTTTCACAAAATGGTCGACGATGCCTTTCTGACAGAGAAGCCAAAGAAGTCCCATATGGGACCTCTTTGGCTTCATGCTAAGCACTAACTTTGATATTGAACCTATTTACACTGTAAAAAAATAATCTCGTTCTACCTTGCTCACTCTTAAACCAAATGTTTTATACCACTCGGATTTCCCTTTTTCCTGCGCTACCTTGTGCAGCTCGTTATGTTTCCAATTTTTTATAGCGTCCAGAGACTCCCAATAGGAAACTGTAATGCCTACTCCATTGTGGTCACGAACACTTTCCACACCTAGAAAACCAGGCTGTTGGGCAGCCAGTTCCACCATTTTGTCTCCCATCACTCCGTATCCGCCATCTCCTTCCGTACGTTCAGAAGTAAAGATAGCCGCATAATAGGGCGGACGAGGAGTTTTAGCAATTGAATTCATATGACCCTCCTAAAACAAAATTAAATAACCTTTCTTTAATTTGATTATAATCATAAATATTAAATAAAAAAAATGAATATATCTGATATGATGCATGAATATATTTCATAAAAATAGGAGTGAACACAAATTTGTTTAAATATAAGATTTTTCTTTGCGTAGTTGAAATGGGAAGTTTCACAAAGGCCGGGGAAGTTTTAAATCTTACACAATCAGCAATCAGCCATGCGATCTCTGGGTTGGAACATGAACTAGGGCTGACTCTTCTGATCCGAGGTCGTTCAGGCATCAGATTGACCAATAACGGGGAAAGATTAATGAAGCGATTTAGAGAGATTGTACAAATGGACGAAAAGCTTTACCAAGAGGTAGCTTTAATTAAAGGATTGGAAATCGGAACCGTGAAGATCGGTACATTTTCAAGCGTCTCTATTCATTGGCTGCCCCGTATTCTAAAAAAATTCAATGAGCAGTTTCCTCTTATTGAAGTAAAACTGCTCGATGGGAACTACCATGAAATTGAGAGCTGGATAGTCAGTGGGGAAGCTGATTTCGGCTTTGTGAACCTACCCACGTTAGACACATTAGAGGCGTTGCCATTAAAAGAAGAAAGCATGCTTTGTCTACTTCCTTCCGATCATATTCTTGGAAAGCAAGCTTCAATTCGAGTAAAACAGCTCAGAGATGAGCCTTTCATTATGCCTGTTGCAGGCTGTGACACCGATGTAAGAAATATTTTTTCACAGCATAATATGTCACCTAAAATCAAATACGAATTAGAAGATGACCATGCGATTATGGCTATGGTGCAGAATGGCCTAGGCGTGAGTATTCTTCCTGAAATGATCCTGTCTCACATTCCTTACGACATCTCTATTCGACCTTTGGACGAAAGGCATTCCCGTACTATCGGTATCGCTACCGCTTCCTTAAAAAATGTTTCTCCAGCAGCTAAAAAATGTATGGACTTTATTACTGAATGGATCAACTAGCTTCAGCATGTCGGCCAAGGAAGCGGATTCTCAAAGCTGGACCAGTCCATATTCATTTCGTTATCGTTCAGTAGACATTCATCTAGCTCTTCTTCCAAGTCTGGTCGATTCATTCCGATACCTATCATGACGATTTCGTTCATGCGGTCGCCCCATTGTTCATCCCAATGGTCCAGAGCCTCAGGGTCGGCTGCGACGATCTCCTGCCGTTCTTCTTCAGATAACGCAGCAAGCCAGCTTCCCGCAGGGCCAAATTGAATAGATGGTCCAGCTTGGCTAATACTCGCTGCCCAATCCTGCGGGGTTGCAATCCAGGCCAAACCTTTGGCGCGAACGACCTCCTCCGGCCAGTAGTTCATAAATTCAGCCAATCTCGCAGGATGAAATGGTCTTCTACGGCGATATACAAAGGAATTGATCCCATATTCGTCCGTTTCTGGTGTATGGCTTTCAAGCTCCAGCTCACGAATCCATCCAGCGGATTGACTAGCCTTGTCAAAATTGAATAGCCCTGTATTCAAAATGTCCGAAGGAGCGACCTTTCCCTTGGAAGTACGAATGATCCGGGCTTCAGGCTGTAATCTCCGCAGCACACCCTCCAGCTTGTCCAGCTCCGCAGGCTGAACCAGATCGCACTTATTCAGAATCAATACATCACAGGTTTCAATCTGGTCAATCAGCAAGTCCGAGATATCACGCGTGTCGTCTTCACCAGTAGCCTGCCTGCGATCCAGTAGCGTTTCTCCTGATTCAAAATCATGCCAGAAACGATTCGCATCGACTACGGTCACCATGCAATCCAGTTTTGCCAGCGATGCCAAATCAATGCCAGTTCCTTCATCAACGTATGTAAAAGTTTGAGCGATTGGCACGGGTTCACTGATGCCTGTAGATTCGATTAAAATATAATCAAAACCGCCTTGTTCCGTCAGCTTCTTGACCTCCAGCAATAAATCTTCACGCAATGTGCAGCAAATACAACCATTAGACAACTCGACCAGTTTTTCTTCTGTTCTGGACAAGCCGCCCTCTTTTTTAACCAGCTCAGCATCTATATTCACTTCACTCATGTCATTGACGATGACTGCCACTTTCATTCCGTCCCGATTGTTTAATACATGATTCAAAATCGTTGTTTTTCCTGCACCCAAATATCCGCTCAACACTGTTACCGGTATTGCTTTCTTATTCATCGCTGTTACGCTCCCTTGAATATTGGCTTTTCATTTTCATTCTTTTTTTAAATCGTAATAATTACTATTAACATTAACTTTCAGTAATATACAGCATCCCTCTTACCTTGTCAACTGTAAGAAACTCTTGAATTGAATGATCTAAAGTTATTAATATGAGAAATAACGATACTTAAAGAATTAGGTGAATGCTATGCGCTCAATCTGGTTAGGTGTGTTGGCGGCTTTCTTTTTTGCTTTTACATTTGTTCTGAACCGGTCTATGGAGCTGTCTGGCGGGAGCTGGATCTGGAGTGCTTCATTGCGATATCTGTTTATGGTTCCTATTCTAGTCGTCATTGTGATGACCCAACAAAAGCTTAAGCCTCTTTGGAAAGTCATGAAGGAACAACCAGGAACGTGGTTGTGGTGGAGCTTCATCGGATTTGGCTTATTTTATGCTCCGTTATGCTTCGCATCGGCTTATTCACCAGGGTGGTTGATCGCGGGAACCTGGCAAATTACCATCATTTCTGGTTCTTTGCTTGTCCCTTTATTTGCTGAGGTTGTCCAAACGGAGAACGGCCCTGTCAAAATACGAGGAAAAATCCCCCTCCAGGGACTGTTGATGTCTCTCGTTATTTTAATCGGCATTATTGTTATGCAAGTCGAACAGTCGCAATCCATTTCTACCCAAGATTTTTTATTCGGTATTCTGCCTGTCATACTCGCCTCATTCGCTTATCCATTAGGTAATCGTAAAATGATGGAAGTCTGTGCAGGACGATTGGATGCCTATCAGCGTGTGCTCGGGATGACATTAGCCAGCTTACCCTTCTGGTTATTGCTTTCGTTATATGGAGTTTTCAGCGCGGGAATGCCAAGTAAGGATCAGACGATACAGTCTGCTTTGGTGGCTGTGTTTTCAGGGGTGATCGCTACGGTTTTATTTTTTAAAGCTACAGATCAGGTTCGTGGAAATATGCAAAAGCTGGCGACCGTAGAAGCAACACAATCTTTGGAAGTTCTTTTTGCATTAATGGGAGAATTAATCTTTTTGTCTATCCCCATGCCGTCTCCTTTATCATGGATGGGTATGTTCATCGTCATCCTCGGCATGATTCTACACAGTTATGTAACACATCATAAGAAAACCACTCAGAAAATCATATCTAAAAAGATAGATCCCATTTAGCGCATATTTATTCTTGTTACGGTCGTTCAAGTGTGGATCAGGCACCAGAAAAAAAGCAGCAGATCAAAGAGGAAGCTCCTGATCTGCTGCTTTTTTGCCGATTATTTCTCACAAAGAATGATGTTTTATTACGAGTACGAAGTATTATTTACCAAGCGTAGGCTTCTGGCGCAGGTTTTCCCGGACCGGGGAAAATCTCATTCAGCTTGGCAAGCACATCTTCGCTCAATTTGACCTCAGGTACCCGTAGAGCATCCTCTAACTGTTCTAAGGTCCGTGGTCCGATAATTGGAGCCGTTACGGCCGGATGGGACAGTACCCAAGCCAGTGCAATCACGTCTTCCTTTTCACCCAGCTCGCGGGACAATGCTGCAAATTGCTCCAGCTTCGCACGATTCTGCTCCACCTTTTCTTTGGCGCGTGCGCTGCGAGAACCAGTACCTGCTAACGCATTCCGTCCCAACAGTCCGCCGGCCAGCGGGCTCCATGGGATCACACCCAGACCCAGCTCTTGAGCTGCTGGTAATACTTCAAGCTCGGCGGAACGTTCGTTCAGGTTGTACAAATGCTGCTCGGATACAAGCCCCAGAAAACGCCGTGCCTTCGCTTCTGCCTGCGCCACCGCAATATGCCAGCCTGCAAAATTACTGGAACCGATATAATCAACTTGTCCCCGATCCACCACGGACTCAAATACGCCCCACAGTTCATCCCATGACACATTTCGGTCAATGTGATGCATTTGATATAGCTCTACATGGTCGGTTTGAAGACGTTTCAGCGACGCATCCAAATGACGGCGAATTTTGTAAGCAGACAAGCCTGATCCTGCATTGGGTCCGTCATGTTCATTTTTCATGTCTCCGTATACCTTCGTTGCCAACACGACCTTCTCGCGTCTTCCGCCGCCCTGCTGGAACCAACGTCCGATAATTTCCTCTGTCCAACCTTTACGATCATGGCCATATACATTAGCCGTATCAAAAAAGTTAATGCCCGCATCCAGTGCGGCATCCATAATTTTAAACGCATCCTTTTCTTCGGTTTCCGGTCCGAAATTCATCGTCCCCAGACATAACCGACTAACCTTCAAGCCTGACTTTCCTAAGTATGAATACTCCATACTGCTTCCCGCCTTTGCCTAAGGATTTTAAAATTCCGCAAAATTACATGCCAAAAAAGACCATACTCCGTTTATTCACCAGAAAAAACCACATTGAAACAACCCCAAATGCAATTTAAGGTTGGATAGCGCATGCAAAAAAGCCCCACGCACCGCCGAAGCAGCAAGCGCGAGGCATCTCCTACCATACTACCTACTCCATATGAAAAAATAGTGACTTTACGGCGGTTGCAGCGGAGCGGAGAATTTGAATCTGGAGAAGCGAAGCGTTCGCCTTTGCCATGGGATTTTTACCTTGTCATGTCCTAATCCAAAGAATCCCGTGGCAACAGCGATCGTAAGATCAAATCCTTCGCGGAGCGGCTCACTTCAGCCACCGTAACTCATTCTTTTTTTACAATCAAGGAATCAATTTCGTTTCTTTTGCTCGCTCGGCCATTTTTTTCGTATGCTTGCTGAGCGGCTTCTTAAACACCAATCCAAACAGGAAGCAAACACCGATAAATACAAACAGCATCACCACATCTCGTATCACCGTTGAAGGCAACATCCCTCCTACTGTCTCTCGTAACAGACTAACCGCATAGGTGAATGGTACGAACGGATTCAGCGCCTGAAAAAACGGTGTACTCGTCGCAATCGGGAATGTCCCTCCTGAACTGGAGAATTGAAGCACCAGCAGGATGACTGCCAGTCCCTTGCCGATATTGCCGAACACAGAAACTAGTGTATAGGTCATCGCCGTAAACACCAGACTGATCAGCATAGACGATAGTACAAAAGCTACTTTGGCATCCACATACGCCCCGAGCAGGAACAAGTCACCGAGAGATACGCTCAGCGCTTGAAAAATGCCAATCGTGGAGAATGTCATAAGCCGTCCGAAATACACTTGGTAGCTTTTAAATTGTCCTTCCGGGTCATCCACATCTACCCTGAACATGGAGACCAGTAGCATCGCACCTACCCAAATCGACAATGTAGTGTAAAAAGGTGACATCGCAGAACCATAGTTGGGAATTGGGTATATCCGCTCCTGCTTCAACGATACCGGACTGCCGAGAAAATCACTTTCCTTTTTCACATCCCCCTTTAACAATGCAATAGCGCGTCCGAGTGCATTTTCGCCCTTAAGCTTGCGAATTGTGTCTGCAGCCTGACGTATGGAATCCTCGGCAGCTGGAAGATCGGTCCTTACAAAATTGGCTACTTGGTGTACCGCTTTTTCAGCTTCAGGAAATTTATTTTCAATTAAATCAGCCATTTTGACAAACTGTTGTTCCGCTTTAGGCAAATCATTACGCACAAAATCTGCTGCCTGATGAATTTTATTTTTAACCGCTGGCAAATCGTTATTTACAAAGTCTGCCGCTTTGTTCACAGCATTCGTAAACTCGCCCATGCGCCCCTGAATCGTCGTCGCCGCTTCATGCAGTTTTTGACGGTATTGTGGCAGATCCTGCTGGAGACGTGTTAGCTCTTGCTGACCGAATTCTGCTGCAGCCTGTGCGTCATTTAATAGCTTTTCAATATTCGGTAGCTGCTCTTGAGCTGTAGTCAGCACATTGGCAGAATTGCGGGCAACGGATTTGATCTGATCCAGCGCCTTTTGAATGGCGGGTGCATACTCCGTATCATAATTGCCCAAAATGCTGTCAATTCCGCTACTGATTTCTCCTGCAAGGCGATCAGTGTCATCCAGCAGATTTTGCGCAGGCTTTTCGCCGCGCTGAATGGCATCCCCGATGCTAGTTACTGTGCTATTCAGACGACGGAAACGATCCTCTACCCCGCTCACACGGGAAATAAGTGAATCCAGAGGTTGACTTGGCAAGTATCCGTTCACACGCTTCAGCAATTGAGAAATATGATCCAACACTCCCACGGCAGTTGTCAGCCTACCGCTGACACGATTCACCGCAGCTTGTGCTGCTTTAGGATCAAAATCCACACCACGAACAATGTCTGTAATCTGAGAAACTTCATTCGCGATTTGTTGTACCAGTTGTAAGTCTTCTTTAACTACTGTACCAATCGAATCAAGCGCACCCTCGTTTTTGTCCAGAAATTCGAGTAAACCGGTTGTAAAATCCTTGCCTGTGTCCGCTATTTTCTGTACTTCTGGCAGTGCTTTCTGGGCAGCATTAATGACTTTAAGAGCCGTTTGCGTGTCCTCTAGGGCTGTGGCCAGTGCGCTTTCTACCTTGCTGAAATTTTGATCTAGTTCAACAATTCGATCACCGGCCTTTTGAATATCAGGTAGTCTTTTTTGGATATCCAAAATAACAGCGGCTACCTTGTCCAGCTCAGGCATGTTTTTGTCAATTTTGAGCACCAGGTCACCGGCACGGTTAATTTCAGGAATTTTCTCCTTCAATGCAATGATCTTTTGTCCCTGTGCCTTTATTTTCGGCAAATTTTGCTCCAGTTCCAATGCCTGTTTGCCCAACCTTTCGATATCCGGCAATCGATTATTCAGCTCCAACACCCGGTTCTCAATATTACGAATCGTCGGGAGCTCCTCCTCCAGCCTGACTCCGGCTTCCTTCAACTTCGTCAATACCGCCTGGCTGGCAGTTTCAATAAAGTTTTGGCTAATCTGGTTCGTCAGAGAGGTTGCCCCCGAAGATGTAATTTTCGGAGCTACTGCATTAATTTTTTCATTTACGGCGTAATCAATTTCCGGCTTTTGCGGATTTTCCGTCAGCACACTCGTAATTTTCTCTGAAAAATCTTTCGGGATCAGCAGGCTGGCATAATAATCACCATTCAACACACCTTTTCGTGCTTCCGCTTCATTGACAAAAGTCCAACCCAGCTTCTTGTTATTTTGAAGGTTATGCAAAACCTCATCGCCGATATTAATCTTTTTACCATTCACTTCTGCACCCTGATCTTGGCTGGTTACTGCAATTTTAATCCCAGATGTATTCGCATACGGATCCCACATCGCTTTCAAATTCACCCATGCATAGACAGAAGGCAAAAGAATGATGCCAATGACTAATAAAGTCCCGGTCGATACTTTGAATACATTTCTCCAGTCTGTTAAGTAGATTTGCCATATCTTCCGCAACTTCATCACTCCTTGTATGTACATTAACCTGTCGTCCATTGTTGTATGCACACGTATTGTAAACGATTCGAGCGAATGAAGCCAATCCTGTTACAAAATATGTCAAAAGCGTATGCCTCTTATAGAGATCATACGCTTTTCAATAAAATCATTCTGCTTAATTTCGAACTCCATTCGCGGGCATAGCCTCTAGGGAATAAAATGCTCCTTTTTTATTGATTTTTCCCACCACAGTAACTGCGCCTTTTTGGGAGAACGTATACTCGTTATCCTTAATTTTTACGGTATATCCTTTTAGGTTAATTCCGAAAAGAGATTGCACTTTCGACTTCGCGGCTGAAAGAGCCTGAGTTTGGCTGAGCTTTGGCTTAGCGAATGCTTTGACAAAATCCTTTTCCCCCGTCCAATCCATGCCAAGCTCGTTTTTTACGGCCCACACTTTACCAGTTTTCACCCCAATCAACACGTTGTTTAACTCATTATCGTCCCGGAAATTCCAAACGGTATCATTGCCTTCATGCTGACGAAACACATATTCAAACGGATTGCTCGAAGCAATACCAACTGTTTTAAGCGAACGATTCGCTTTGTTGGACAGTGAAGCTTTAACGTCTTTAAGCGAATACATTATGCTAGCCGTTATTTTATTTCCTTGATCAAGGTCAATGTAGAGACTCTGGTCATGCCCCCATAGCACCCAATAATTTTTGAGTTCTCCTTCGTCATCCGGTGAATATACACGCCAGACAGCATCCGTTTTAAACACTCCATCAGAATCAAATGTTTTCAGGAACGATGCAACCTTGCTGCGTAGATTATTGTCCATAACTTTGTTGAGATCAGCCGCATCATAAATAATGCTGGTGGATTGCACGATTCCCTTTTTGGAATCGTAATTTTGGATGAAATCAGCATTAGCTGTCCCGCTCAAAGTACCGTTTACCGTCCATGAGTCAAAAGCAGTATCAGCGCTTGTAAACTTTATTGTTTGTTTCCCCGCTAATGTGTTCAGCACATCTGTTAAACGCTTAGTGGCGGTTGGGTCCAAGTTAACAGAAGTTTGTGCGTTTTGAGCTATGGCAGCGGCGGGCTGCTGTGCCCATGCAACTGGAGCCGTTCCCAAAAGCATGGATATTGCCGCAACTGTTGCAGTGATAGAATTCCATTTTTTCATGGGGCAATTCCTCCTGATGTCTCAAAAGAGACTTAAAAGAATGGATACATATATTCCTTAGACGTAATACAAAAATAAAAGTTGCTTGCCCCAACTCAAAGAAGCCCTTCGGACCTAATAAATAGGCTCGAAGAGCTTCTTTCTTATGCATCGTTATCCATTCTTCAGCAGTCTGGCCGCCGAAAATGCTGCACCATGACGCAACTTCCGCTTTTCCAACCGTTTGTGCAGCGAACGATTATACAGAACCTGAATGACAAAATACGAGATAATGCCCAGCACCACACCGAAAATCGACATGCCGATCAGGATGTGCAAGCCTCCGTGCAGCAAGTCTCTGAATACAGACCAGTTGCCGTGAAACAGCTCCATAAAAGAATGCTCGTGAAGTCGTCCGCCCCTGACATGTACCGGATAATGGGATGGATAAATCCAAGCCCCCACTTGCTTGGCGAATGGCATCAGTACAATTGGCAAAAAGGTCAGTTTACCTACAACGTTACCCACAATGGCCGCAGGCAACGAGCCGCCGGACAGACGAACAATCGGATAAAAAACAAGGTATACCAGAGAAGCCGTGGAAATCACAATCATCTCCAGCGCAAAGCCAATGGCGAAGCCCAAAGAGATCTTTTTAACTCCACCAGGGGCGCGCAATAGCTTGATGAAATTCAGCCGAATCGCACGCCATATATTTTGAAACATATTATATTTCTTCTTCGATTTATGAGGTTTGAGCCTTTTCGGATTGAGCTTTATCAATAGGAGGACTCCTTCAACAGTACAATTCAAGTTCAGGAATGAGTATATACAGTTCCCATCCTTACTTATGTCTATACTGTCATTATAACCCTCAGCGTTCGAAAAGCAATGTTATTCCGCCTGTTTCGCCGTTTTAGGACAGAATTCGCTTGTTGACATCGTTTTGGAGAGGCACAATGTCCCAAATCTCAGCCGCGTATTGCTGAATCGTGCAATCACTAGAAAATTTACCAGAGTTCGCCATATTGACAATAGCACGCCGAGTCCACTCCGAGGGATTCCGATACACTTGTTCAATGTGAACCTGTGTATCCACATAGGATGCAAAGTCTTTGAGCACAAAGTATTCATCATTATGATCAATCAGGGATTGATAAATGGCCTCAAATTCCCGTTCATGCCGCGTAAAAGGAGCATCGTTCACGAGTTGATCCAACACTTCACGCAGTCTTTCGTCGCTATTGGCTGTTTTGCGCGCCGAATACTGGCCGTCCCGGTAATATGCCTCGATCTGGTCCACCTTCAATCCAAAAATGAACATGTTGGCATCCCCTACCATTTCATGCATTTCAACATTGGCTCCGTCCAATGTACCTATTGTGAGCGCACCGTTCATCATAAATTTCATATTCCCTGTGCCAGAGGCTTCCTTGCCTGCCGTGGAAATCTGCTCACTGACATCCGCCGCAGGAATAATCAGCTCCGCTAGCGAGACAGAATAATTTTCAAGGAAAACGACTTTCAGCTTGTCCTTGACATCTACATCCCGATTGATCGTGTCCGCCACGTTGTTAATAAGCTTGATCGTCTGTTTGGCGAGAAAATAACCGGGGGCGGCTTTGGCTCCAAAAACAAACGTGCGTGGCGTCACATCCAGGCCAGGATTACTTTTAAGCTGACTGTATAAATGCATCACATGCAAAATGTTGAGCAGCTGTCGCTTATAACCATGTAACCGTTTGACCTGCACATCAAAAATGGAGGACGTATCCAGTCGTACTCCCTGTTTTGCAAAAACATGCTCAGCGAGCCTGACTTTATTATTTCGCTTAATCGCCTGTATCCGTTCTTTGAACGACTCGTCCCCACTGTAACGAAGCAGGTCGATGAGCTCCCTTGGACGGGTCCTCCAACGTGTACCGATGGTCTCATCGTACAAGCTTGCCAGCTCCGGGTTAGCGTGCATCAGCCAGCGGCGATGGGCAATCCCGTTTGTTTTATTATTAAAACGGTCAGGGTACAGCTCGTGAAACGACTTCATCTCTCGTTCCTTTAATATTTGCGTATGCAGCGCAGCCACCCCATTAACGCTGTAGCTGCCGACGATTGCCAAGTGAGCCATACGGATTTGTTCACCATGAATAATCGCCATTTCACCAATTTTGATGTCCTGTCCTGGGTAACGCTCCAGTAGCATAGCGCAATAACGTTTGTTAATTTCTTCAATGATCAAGGAAATACGAGGTAGTAGCTCCCGTACCATATTGACAGGCCATTGTTCCAGCGCCTCACTTAATATCGTATGATTCGTATATGAAACGGTTCGCGTCGTAATATCCCATGCTTCGTCCCAGCCCAAGCCCTTCACGTCCATCAGAATACGCATCAGTTCCGGTATAACCAGCGTCGGATGTGTATCGTTAATGTGCAGTGCTATTTTATCGGGCAACTGGGCGTAAGGTAAACGAAGCTTCTCGAACGTACGCAAAATACTTTGCAGGCCGGCCGAGCACAGGAAATACTGCTGCTTCAAGCGAAGCAGCTTCCCCTCATAATTGGAGTCATCCGGATATAGAAATGCCGAGATGGATTCCACCGATCGATTGTAGTCGAGAAAGCGGTAATAACCGCCCTCGCCTCGAATCGGTCCTCGAACGGGATCAAGCGCTGATTCCGCACTCCAAATCCGCAGCGTATTCACCTGCGCATGACCATAGCCTACCAGCGGAATATCGTAAGGGACAGCCCAGACTGTTTCGGTATCCTGTGTCTCGAATACAAGACGTCCCTCCTGTTCACGGGTTTCCACTCTTCCCCAAAAATGAACCTCGACCTTTTTGTCAGGACGGCGTTCCTCCCAGACATTCCCTTTCTGTAGCCAGTAGTCCGGCAGTTCAACCTGATTGCCGTCCACAATACGCTGTTCAAACAGACCATATTTATATCGGATACCGCAACCATGTCCTGCATAGCCAAGGGATGCCAGCGAGTCCATGAAGCAAGCCGCCAGACGGCCGAGGCCACCATTGCCTAGCCCCGCGTCCGCCTCCTGTTCTTCAATTTCCTCCAGATCCCAGCCCAGTTCACCCAATGCCTGCCGAACCATATCCAGTACGCCCAAATTCAACAGATTACTGCCCAATAGACGACCTATCAAAAATTCCAGTGAAAAATAATAAATCTGCTTCTCTTGTCCTTCTTTGTAGGCTTGGTTCGTTTCTGCCCAATTCTTGCCGACTTGTTCACGAATCATGCCACCCAAAACCTTATATACGTCTTCCGACTGAGCCTCCTGCATCGGTTTGCCCAGCCTTCCGACCAGTTGCTCTCGAAAAGCCTGCTTAAATGCTTCTTTATTGCTGAACAAAGTTGTACCTCCTGTTATTTCCGTTTTAATGGCTAAGTATATCCTTTAAATTACGCTATTCTTGGCAATGACATAGGGAACTCTAATGTCTCCAATCAGAGTTCGATCTGGTGAAAGCTGTACATCTTTATCTAAAACCACATTCTCCACAACTGCCCCTTTACGGATGACGCATTTTTGCATAATAATCGAGTTGCTTACCCGCGCACCCTCCTCCACCCGTACTCCACGGAAAAGAATACTGTTCTCGACCTTGCCCCCAATGGTGCAGCCATTGGCAACAAGTGAATGATCCACCTCGGCGCTGTGCGTATAACGGGTCGGGGCTTCATACTTGATTTTGGTATGCACCGGCTGATTCTGAAACAGTGCATGATACTGCTCCTGATCCAGCAGCTTCATGCTATTTTTATAGTAGCTCTCGATAGAATTAATGACCGCATGATAACCTTCATAACGATACGCATAAATGCGCAGTCCACTTGGGTTTTTCTGGATGGCATCGCGAAAGAAATGATTATCCTGATGGGCAATGCAATGCTTCACCTGATCCAGATACAAGCCTTTGTCCATCACGAACATTTCCAGATAAATATTATGATGATCCTGCTCCTGATGAATACCAGTCACTCGTCCGTTCTCATCAATCTCCAGTCGTGCACAAGGAGCATGCTCAGATTCGAGCTGGTCGATGGGTTTATATACGAGGGTAACATCTGCATTTTTCTCCCGATGATAACGGTATACATCCTCAATATCAACCTTATTGACATGCTGAGTTCCTGCGTGAACAATGGTTTGCCCCGATGAGCGATGGAAAAAGTCCAGATTGTTGTGCACATGCTGCAAATCCCCACGTGATGCATCCGTCGGATCATTCCAGTCCGGTGGCAAAATAAACAACCCGCCCCGTCTGCGGTCTAAATCCCAAGGCCGGCCTTCACCCAGATGATCCAGCAGCGAACGGTATTTGCGGCGGATAAACAGTGCAATATCATGCACCCCTGCATGCATCATGTTGGATAAGGTAAAATCAATGAGCCGATATCGACTGGCAAAGGGGACTGCGGCCCCGCACCGGAAATAGGTCAACTCTTTCAACTGATCCAGTTCGTGATCCAGGTTGATAACTCCAATGAGTCGGCTCATAGCAGACACCGTCCTTATCCGGGTTAAATTCGTGCATGAAGCTGGCTTTCCTGATCGAACAAAATAATCTCATCAGAACTATCTTCAGGTCCGATAAACGCGTTGTCTTCAATAACGATGTTCTCATTCACGATAGCCCGGTGGATACGTACATTGCGCCCAATTTTTACGTTTGGCATGATGACAGAATCGGTAATGACGCTCCCTTCACCTACTTCGACCCCATAAAATAGTACAGAATGCCTTACTTCTCCATCCACCATGCAGCCTTCATTTACAATGCTGTTTTTGAGGATTGCCCGTTGGGTTATATACTGGGCCGGTTGATTAGGACTGCGGGTATAGATGCGCCAGAAAGGATCGTTCAGATCCAAAGGCGGATCCTGAACCAGAAGATCCATGTTGGACTCCCACAAGCTCTGAATGGTACCTACATCCTTCCAGTACCCGGCAAACGGGTACGCATACAACGACCGTCCATGCTGAAGCAGCAATGGAATGATATCCTTGCCAAAATCATGTGAGGATTCAGAATCGCTTGCACTTTCCAGTAAATAGCGACGTAACACCTCCCATTTGAACAAATAAATACCCATGGAGGCCAATGTGCTTTTCGGCTGTTCAGGCTTCTCCTCAAAGTCATATATTTTGAGATCATCATCGGCGTTCAATATCCCAAATCGTTTGGCTTCCTGAATCGTGACATTGATGACAGAAATGGTGCAGTCTGCTTCCTTCTCCTTGTGATAGTGGAGCATTCGACTGTAGTCCATTTTATAAATGTGATCCCCTGAAAGAATGAGTACATGCTCCGGGTCATACTGATCCAAGAAATGCAGGTTTCGATAAATTGCATCCGCCGTGCCCCTGTACCAGTTGTTTCCATTTTCTTTCTCGTGCGGTGGTAAAACAAAAACTCCTCCATCCAGGCGATCCAAATCCCAGTCGCTCCCAACGCCGATATAGGAATGAAGCACCAACGGCTCGTATTGGGTCAATACGCCTACGGTGTCTATACCAGAATGAGTGCAATTGCTGAGAGGGAAATCAATAATGCGGTAAGTTCCTCCAAAAAATACTGCCGGTTTGGCTAGTGTACGGGTAAGTCCTTTGAGTCTTTTGCCTTGTCCGCCGGCGAGCAGCATGGCAACCACTTCCTTCTTTCTCATAACAAAGACCTCCCTGTCATGTGCGTCTGAAGCAATTGTGGCGGGATATTTAATAATATCCATTAAACATGAAAAGACAGTCGTAATCGTTTCATTGAAGAAGGAACGGGTAAGATTTGATGGAGAAGGGTAAAATCATAGTTATGCGGAACGAGTGCAAGGAATCACTAAATCGTAAAATCCCGTTCATCTTTTCACATTTTGGATGCTTTTAAAGCAATTGTGTATGACAACATGATCATAAGGAGGCGTTATTCATGAAGAATAAAAAATGGGTGGTAGCCGCATTGGGAATGGGTGTTACGTATCTGATGAAAAATAAAGGGGCACGCGATAAGGTATTGAATAAGGTACAGACTATTGTCAATCGTGCGAAAACATCTGCAAAATCGTAAAATGTTAAAGCTAGAAAAAAGCGAGCCTCTCTGAAGCATGGTTCAGGGAGGCTTTGCTCTGACTTTTCTCTGCGTCTACGAACAAAATATTGTTCGAGGCTGTATCCGTAGACTGTCAGGCATTCTCCTTATGTTCTTCTACTTCCATGATATGTTCAACGGTAAAGGTTCGATGCGTCCATTCAGAAGAACGGTAAGCCTCTAGGAGACCAAAGGTACGAATTTTCTCCTTGTCCACCTTCTTAAAGGTATGAGTAATCCCTACCTTGCCCCTGAAAGGAAAAAAGGAAAGACCTACAGTCTGATCCGATAGCCACTCGGCCCAAACTCGCCCGCTTTCATGTCGAACAGCCGGGAAGCTTAAACCTTCAGCAAACCATTCATAATCTGCTGTAGGCGTGCCCGGCTCTCGGCTGCACAAAAACAGACTCAATTCGTCACAAAACAACATTCTCCGTACATCCGTCCGCACTTGATGGTCGAAGGTTACGCCACATGCCAGCTCCTGTTTGAGCCTCTGACGACGCTGTGCCTCCGCTTCCTGATAAGCATGCGTAATCTGCTTGTCCTGAGCGTTTTGATGCTCGGTCCGTCCGACTAGCTCCCTGTACATCAAGCTACACAGCAACGCCGCATACGTATTACCTTGTTCGACTTCATCAATCCCAAGACGATAGAAAACAAAACGAGGATTGAGCGGAAAATCAATAAACGTATAAGGTGCAGACACATGATCATTCCAGAAAGGAGCAGCGTCTAACTGTATCCAGCCCCGATCATGCTCCCTTGCTGCATATACAAAATCCTGCTTATGACGTCTATTCTTGAAGGCACTCTCTTCCCATTGTGAAGCCAACTCACCTGAAATATGGGCATGGTCATGCTGCGTCGTCATGATATAAGCTTGGTCCGTTTCATAAATAACCATATGCTCTCCCCTTCCGTTCGGCGATTCGTGTGATTGTGTACAAACTCTCTGATTGAAGGCGATGGTTATGCTTACGTTTATTATATCAGGATAAGGTTAAAAAGGCAGTGAAGTTTTCCGCCTCTTTATATCTAATTACCCCTTTGATTCTGCACTCGAAACTGCTGCGGGGTCATCCCCTCCAGCTCACGAAACACTTTGTTAAAGTGCTTTGCATTGTCAAAGCCCACGTTAGCCGCAATTTCATAAATCTTGCCCCCTTGACACTCCAGCAGCTTTTTGGCTTCTGTAATGCGCAGCCTTTTTACATATTGAACAAAGCTAAGGCCTGTATAGGCTTTGAACGCCTGACTAAAATACGTATAATTCAAGGATACTGAATTGGATACTACTGCCATATTCAAATCCTCGCTGTAATGAGCATGGATGTATTGGATAGCACGTGTCATACTACCGCTTCTATCGACGATGGCACTCGCGCCAGCTGGTCTATCTTTCTCTACGCTGACAACACCATCGTATATGAGGTGGTTCCTCTGCTTCAATTCCTCATTCAAAACTGCCAGCGCACCAAACAGTTCCTCCCTTACGATTGGCTTGAGCAAATACTCCCGTGCCCCACAGCGAATCGCTTCGCGCGCATACTGGAACTCGTCATATCCACTGAGAATGATTACCAAAGGTCTGCGACCCGGCTCCAGCTCGTGAATATGCTGCATCAGCATAATGCCATCCATAACAGGCATACGGATATCCGTTATCACCAACTCGGGCAAAAACTGCTTCACATGCTGCCAGGCTTCCATTCCGTCCTTGACCAGTACACATTCATAGAGACCGGAAAATTCCCGTTCGATCATAGCTTGAAGTCCCATTCGAATATTTTTCTCGTCATCCGCAATCAACAGCTTGGTCGTCATGGTCTGCCCCCCTCATCATGTAACGTTTAGGCAAAATCAGGGTCACTGTCGTCGATTGTCCGGGGATGCTGTCCAGTCTTATGCCATACTCTTCGCCATACTGCATACTCAAACGGCGATGCACATTATACAAACCGATTCCCCCATTCATCCCGGGCTCGTGGGAATCCATTTCCGTTCGCGCTAGACCAGCCATGATGGCGTTTCTTCTTTCTTCAGATATCCCCACTCCGTTATCCTGTATGCGCAATTCTATAATATCCTGCTTAGGGCAGGCTTCAATCGTGATGCTGAATGGGCTTTGCAATGCACTCCAACCGTGCTTGATAGCATTTTCGACTACAGGCTGCAGCGACATTTTCAGCATCTCCAGTTCCATAAACGCCGACGATAGATGAATTTCCAATCCAATTTGGTTATCGTGGCGAATGTTCATGATGGCCACATAATGCTGAATATGGCGGATTTCATCCCGCAAAGCAACACACGATCCCGACCATTGGAGATTATAACGCATCATCGAGCCAAGGGAAGTAAGGGCATCCGACAGCGGATACTGTCGTTCTATCTCCGCCATCATTTTTAAATTTTCCAATGTATTATAGAGAAAATGGGAATCAATCTGATGCTTGAGCGCTAGCAGCTCAGCCTCCTGAGCAGCGGCCTGCTTGTGTACTGCTTCGGCAATGAGTCCGTTTATCCGACTCAGTAGACTGCGAAAATATAGAGCCAGCTCAGCCACTTCTCCCCGCCCATATACTGGAATTCTAAGCTGAAAGTCACCCTCCTGCTCTACTTTTTTCATGGATTCACGCAGTGTATGTAGCTGCTTGAGAATGAAGGCATGCAGGGTATAAGAAATGACGGACATAAACAAAATCAGCATACTAATAATGAGCAGCATGGCATTGCGTTTCTGACGGAGATCACCCAGCGGACCGTCCAGCGCCACCACATTTAGCAAATAGGCGTCCAACCCTTCTATATAACGGTACATGCCGAGATAAGGCTTATTCTCATAGGAAAAATCAAAAGCACCACCCGGTCCCTGAACCTGGGACTGAAACAGATGGTGCACATGGGACAGAGGGATCGAAATTGAATCTGATTGAGAGGAAGCTGTAGCTATATCGGTAGAAGACATTGGTTTATCAGCGTTCCTTGAGCTGGAATCGTCGCCGTCTAGAATGAACATTTGCCATGCGCGGTCACGTTGTGGGATTCCAAATACTCTAGGTGAAAATAGCTCCAGCCTCATGTTTGTTTCTACCAACCCTGCGTGTCTTCCTCCGGTAGACTGAATTTCACGCAGCAGTGCCATATACTGCACTGTCTCACTTTCCTGCCGGGATTGCCCCAGAAGTAAGCTTTTCGGCCCCTTGTACATTTCCCACCATATTTTCCCTTGTCGGAGTTGGGCCGTTTTCAGCCAGGAAGCTTTAGGCAGTCGTGATTCATTAAAAATCATTGGCCATATTTCATGTGCCTGAGGATTACTCGTATACAGTCGAATGTTCTCTACATTGGGATTACTGTACAGCAAGTGCTGTAAATTTGGAAACACATTCAAGTTGAATTGGACCAGCTCATCGCTGCTTATTTCACGTTCCTCGGTCAGATAACGAAGTACGTTGCGATCTGAGATCGCAAGCTGTGCGGTTCGCTCCATAATTTCCATATTGCTGTGAATATGGGCCAGCTCTGTATCCAACACATACTGATTTTGTACGGTAATGTCTTGCATGGTATTCTCGTACAGTTGGTGAAAGGTATATAGCGAGAACAATACCACCGGAATTAAAATGACTCCGATATACGCGACAATGAGCTTAACTTGAAGAGAGCAACCGCCAAGCCGATCGGCCGTCCCCTTCATCCACTGCCATATAGTGCTGCGCAGCAGGCTCTTCATCTGTGAACGTGCACGGCCTGGCATGAAATCACATCCTTAGGGGTTCAATAGATTAAGTCATCGAATTAAATCATTTGGTGAACTGTTCAATTTTCTTAAGGTTTTCCTCATAGGCTTTTTGCTGATAGGCCATAACTTTGTCATATCCTGCTTTTCTGCGATCTTCCAAAAAGCGAGCAAACAGCTGGTCGAATTCCTCATCTGAGGAAGCCAGCAGCAGCTTCGGCAATGTCTTGCCCCAAATTTTATCTATCTGGCCTGACGCAATGCCCTCCGCCGAAGTTCCGGTCGGTTTGATATTGTCATATTGGGAGAAGCCTTTCGTCTTGCCTTTCGTCCAATCCTCTGGCTGCTTATACGGCTCGACGCTGGGCGGCGCCCACTGCAAATTCATATTCGTATCCATCAGCATCCAGAAGGTGAAGGAGGCTCCATATTTTTTATCAAAAGCAGAACGATCCTTGTTCAGCAGTTCCTGCACCTCTGGCTTGAAGGCTGGCTTACCGTTAACCATGTCCCACAGCTTGCCCTGCTCCCCCAGATACAGATCGCGGTTTCCTTCCTCGCTAATCAGATAAGTCAGAAATTCAATAGCCCGCTCCTTGTCTTTGACATCCTTCGAAATAAGCGTCACCGTCCAGCCGGAAATACCCGGCCCAGCCAGCGTCGGCGGGTCCAGCTTACTGTTCGAAGGTCCATCCACCGCGATATAGACGGAGTTCGGGTCCTTCGCATATAACATTACCTGTTGTGTGGCAAAGTCAGAACGCTGATATAACATGGCAAAATATCGGCCCTGTGCCACCTTTTCCTCCATTTGCGGACGTTTGTCGATAAATACGTCCTTGGCGATCAGGCCCTGCTCATTTGCTTGACGGAATGTTTTGAGCCAGCGAATATACTCTTCGTCCGAACGACGATCGTATAGCTTGCCGTCTTTTTCATGAGGAATGGCTAGGAAGTTAAGTAAATAGTCTTCAAAAGAATAATTTCCGTTATCCGTAAATTCGTGGAATCCCATCGGGATAAGAGGCTGACCGTTCACCTCTGGAAATTTCTCTTTCACTTTTTGAAGCGCTTTCAAAAATCCTTCCGGTGTTCTCATATCCGGCTTGCCGATCGCCTCGTACATATCCTTCCGAACCATAAACGTCTGGTTGGAAACAAAATTTTGGCCGTATTTTTGATAATCCTGTGGCGAAGAAGAAGCGTTAGGATACCCGTAAACATTCCCGTCCGTTTGGCGATACCAGGACATTTTCGCCGGATCAGCTATTTTAATCAGATACGGATCGTATTTCTCGGCCAGCTTGTTGAGCGGAAGCACCATCTTGCCCTCAATCATTTTTTTGACCGCGTCCTCTCCCCAACCAAGTGTGACAAAATCAGGCAGCTTGCCGGAGGCCAGCATGGTGTTGAGCTTTTCATTTTCATTCCCTGCGGGTACGATAAAATTGACGCTGACCCCGGTCTTTTGCGTAACATACTTCGAGGTCATATCCGTCCCCCACTTGTTCGGGAACCAGGAAAAGTTCAAATACCAGTCAAACGTAATCGGCTCCATATCCGCCTTCCATCCCGGTGCATCTGCCGTAGCCTTGGTCTTCTCGTCCTTCAATTCCGTGACAGTACCGCCTCCACCGGACGTACATGCCGCGAGCAAACCCACCAGCAGAACAGAGGCCAACAGCCCCTTCTGCCATTTGCGAATGTTCATTATAAATCTCCCCCTTGGATGATGTGCTAACCCTTGATCGAGCCGATCATCAGACCCTTGACGAAATATTTTTGCAGAAAAGGATATACCAGTACAATAGGCAGTGTCGTCACGACCATCGTCGCCAGCTTGATCGATTGCGAAGTGACGGACTGGGCAACAATTCCCGGTGCAGCAGCCATCATCTGATTAGAGCTAGATTGGGCAACAACCCGGTACAAATACGTTTGAATCGGCTGAAGATCCGTATTATTAATATAAATCATTCCGGTAAAATAATCGTTCCACTGGTATACCCCATGAAACAACGCAATCGTCGCTACTACCGGCATAGATACAGGAAGCACGATCCGGCAAAAGATACCAAAATCATTCGCACCGTCTATTTTCGCCGCCTCTTCCAGTGCATCCGGCAGTTCTCGGAAAAAAGCCATAAAAATAATAAGGTCAAAAAAACTGAACATCGCAGGAATGATGTACACCCAAAAGCTGTCCAGCAGTCCAAGATCACGTATCAGCAAATAGGTTGGAATCAATCCCCCACCGAAAAACAGGGTAATGGTGCCAATCAGCATATACAACTTGCGCCCGATCAGCTCCCTACGGGAATATGCATATGCAATCATGGCAGTAAAAAACACATGAACAATCGTGCCGATAAGCGTCTTGGCAATAGTCACCCCCATCGCGGTCATAATACCGTTGTTGGCAAACACAGCCTGATAGCTGCCCAGACTGAAGACCCTCGGCCACCAGTAAATGCCGCCCCGCATAGCGTCTGCTCCTTCGTTAAAGGAGTTCACCAGCACATACCACACGGGATACAACGTGACAAAACAAATGATCAGCATGAAGACGTTGTTCATGAAATCGAATATCGCTTCGCCTGCTGTTCTGCGTTGCAATAGCTGCATGCAGCCGTCCTCCTTCAAAATAGGGATGTATTATTCACCCGCTTGGTCACCGAATTGGCAATTAGCAGCAAAACGAGAGCAAGAACCGATTTCAGCAAACCCACCGCGGTAGAATACGAGAAACGGCCCTGCTGAATGCCCACCTGATATACATAAATATCAACTACATTACTTGCACTTTCATTCAGCGAGTTACGCAGGACGAGAATTTGATCGAAGTTGGAGTTCAATATGCCGCTAACCGCCAAAATAAATAAAATAGATATTGTCCCCTTGATAGCGGGAAGGGTGACGTACCACATTTTCTGAAACCGTCCGGCTCCGTCAATGGTGGCCGCTTCATACATGTCCGTAGATACCCCCGCCATTGCTGCCAAATAGATAATAGCTGACCATCCAAGCTCCTTCCAGATATCCGAGCTAACGACGATAGCCCAAAAATAGCTCGGCTCTGCCAAATAACTGATCGGCTGGTCAATCCAACCCCAGGCTAGCAACAGTTGATTAATCATCCCGGTATCTGCCAGCCACGTCGTTAAGATCCCGCCAAGAATGACCCAAGATAAAAAGTGAGGAAGGTATGAAATGGTCTGAATAGATTTTTTGAACCGAGTAGATCGTATTTCATTCAGGAATAGAGCAAACACAATAGGCAAAGGGAACCCGATGGCCAGCTTGAGCAGGCTAATGCCCAGTGTATTTTTGACAATGTACCAAAAGTTATCATCCTCCAAAAAGGCCCGAAAATGCTCTAACCCCGCCCAAGGTGCGCTTGATAGGGTACCAATGATGTCAAATTGTTTGAAAGCAATCAAAATGCCGTACATCGGAATGTAATGGAAAATAATCATCCAAACCACCCCAAGCAGCGCCATAGTCTGCAAATGTCTTTGTTGAACCCATTTGCGCGCTAGTGATGCCCCTCTACCCGATCGAACCGGTGGCTGTGGCTGCGGATTCTTCCATCCTGTTCTCATACGAAGACCTCCCTTCTTTGTAATGTAAGCACTTACATTTATTATTTTAGAGGCTTCTGCTTCGAATGAGTAGTACTGGATTTTTTGATTTTGGTATCTAAAGTTCAGGTGGGGATCTGACTATACGCGAAAACCTTCTTCCAGCCTTTGGATTTTTACATCTATTAATTTACGAAAAAGACTATCAGATGGTACGATAAGACTATATGTGATTCCAATCATTACCTATATACCTAGATCAGGAGGATTAAGAATGGAAGAATTGGTTCGTTCGATTCAGAAACAGGTTCGAATTAAAAAGGTTGCCTGCTGGGCGGGGCTCATCATGTTTGGCCTGTGTACTTTAGTTGGCGTTGCAGCTCAGGAATGGCTTATGACGCTCTTGGCGCTCGCGATGACAATTTTATCCGTCTATGGATTAACCATGATGCGTGGTATGACAAAGTTTACCAAAGAGTATCAACCGGGAAAGGGCTACGGTTATTATCGCCGTACGGTACAACAAAAGCTGCGCTATCTAACTTGGGGACAGTGGTTAGTAGGCGGCCTTATTGTCCTGATGTTCTTTATATTTAATGTCCGACTTAGCGCTTTTCTCATAGCTATCTTGGGCATCCTGACTATTCAGTTCAGTATCAAAAAACGAATTAAAAATCATCAGGAACCCGATGTCACTGAGCTGGAGGAGTTTGTACGGATGGGGATTGTTTCTCCGCATGAGCAGACTATTGGGGTATATAAAGATTTTCTACACCTGAGTCATACATTTCGGGGTAACCAAATTGTTATCGTTACAGACAAACGCCTGATTTCTGTATTTGTGGAGGAACAGGGGCGTGCGGTGAAAACGGAAATGCTACTCTCGGGTATAAACAAAATACGCGCAATCGGTACGGGTTTTCAGGGTCAAGGTATATTGCTGTCTGTAAGCAACCGTGACCATAATGAGCTTCACATTCATATGGTCGGGAAAAGCATTTTCTTTTCTCCAGAGCAATTCATAGGTTCCTTGCTACGGGCACTGGATGCAGCGTTAAAAAGCAGATCATACAGTACGGAAGAACCATTCCCCGTTTACCAACAGACAAGAATTTCATTGCATCCATCAGAACAAGGTTTGCTGCATAAACCTACAACAGCTTAAATATTTTTGGGACATGTGCCACGTTATATATACGTTATGATCGGTCTTCATAATACGCCAAATAGCAAGTAAGCCCTGATCTTAATGAGCTTACTTGCTATTGGGTGTACTTCTACTTTACTTCTGCCTTCTTAATGATTGGCTCCATGATAAAACACCGTGATGAGGTCATGACTTGTAACAAACACTAGCAAACTAAACAGACTGAGCGACAGAGGGCGTGAAATCAATTTTTTCATCCTTTAACACTCCTTTTAAAATAGTTATATATTGGTCTTGCTGTGTTGCTGTAGCTTGGGATCTGAAAATTTCAAATATAGCGGTACATTTCCTAAACTCATGCTCATGTTCCATACCCAGGGTATCGGACAGCATAAGAGATTGCAGGATATAGCCCAACGCAACCGTAAACTGTTCTTGCTTGATATAATAAAGAGCCAGTTGATAACAGAAGCGAAAATAATATGATACATTCACAGGCTCTTCAAAATATGTAAAACCTTCAATTTGTTCGGCAAATGATTTAAGCACAGCCTCTAAAGGATAGTCGTATCTCGACGCTCCCTCAACGATGGAAAGAAGCCCCGGTAACAGTTCTTCCGGATTGTTACGAAGAAATTGGATGTATTCCTGCAACACTTCGGCATGGCCTGACAAAATATCAAGCGCATACAAATTAGCTCTGGCAGCATAGCGGTAATATTCTACCTCTGCCTCCCCATATTGATCGAGACCATTAAACCAGCCCAATTCTGCATATTTTTCGATGCAATCGCGAGCGGCCTCATACTTGCCCTGTTTTTGGAAGGCCATGCCTTTCATAAGATGACTGTAGCCGTAGTAGTAGACTAGCGGCCGTTTGGTATGTATGGGTTGTATAGGTTTCTTGCGCGCTTTGTAGAGCTGCAATTCCTGATACTTTTGGTTGACATGGCTATACAGCTGGTCGCATAAAGCAATCATATTGGCACCATCCGCAAATGAAAAAGACAACTTAATCATGTTAACAAGTGTGTCTAGATCTGTGATGTCGGAGTGAACAAGATCATCCACCATTCCCGCCTCCTTGTCCGACTTTTTATATTCACCAAACAAAAGTAAGATCTAAATCCTATCTAAAAATAACTTAATTACGTATTTATTACGTAATTAAGTTATACCATAAATTCAAGCATGTGACAAGTACATTATGATAATATATTCCAATTTTTCTAACATGCTTATTTAGAAGCATACAAACTCAAAAAGGGAAGCGGAATAATTCCGCCTCCCTTACACTTCAGCCTTTTACAACGTAACACCGTTTTTAAAAATAGCGAGCTCTCTGAAATTGTTTTTCTCATTGTTCACCCAGGTTCCGTTGGCTACATCGACGATGTAATCGACAAAGTTGCGGAGCGCATCTTCCATACTGACATCCTCCACCAATGAACCGGCGTTATAGTCGATCCAATGAGGTTTAGCCTTATACAACGGCGAGTTGGTTGAGACCTTCATCGTCGGAACAAAGGAGCCAAACGGCGTACCGCGTCCTGTTGTGAAAATGACGAGCTGGCAGCCCGCTGCAGCGAGAGCTGAAGATGCCACTAGATCGTTCCCCGGCGCGCTGAGCAGGTTGAGTCCCTTGGTCTTGAGACGCTCCCCGTACTGAATAACATCAGTGACCGTGGAAGACCCGGATTTTTGCGTACAGCCCAGTGATTTATCCTCCAGCGTCGTGATCCCCCCTGCTTTATTGCCCGGTGACGGATTTTCGTATACTGGCTGCTTGTAATCCAGAAAATATTGTTTGAAATCGTTAATCAGATGTACGATCTTATTAAATACTTGCTCATCGGCAGCGCGCTCCATTAAAATTGTCTCCGCCCCGAACATTTCAGGTACTTCTGTCAATACCGTTGTTCCACCTTGCGCGGCCATATAATCCGACAATCGTCCGAGTAGTGGGTTGGCAGTAATACCCGATAAGCCATCAGATCCACCGCATTTCAAGCCGATGTTCAGCTCTGACAAAGGTACAGGTTCCCGCCGATCTTCTTGCACGGCCGCAAAAATTTCATGAAGCAGCCTTACCCCTTCCTCTACTTCATCCGACACATCCTGGGAAAGCAAAAACTTTACCCGCTCCGAATCATATTCTCCGATGGCTTCCTTAAATTCTTTCATCTCATTGTTCTCACAGCCTAAACCCAGTACAAGTACACCACCTGCGTTCGCATGTTTCACAGCATCGATCAAAATCGTGCGCGTATGTGCATGATCGTCACCCAACTGAGAACAACCATAGTTATGCTTGAGCACCAGTGCATTTTCAAAAGGTGAAATATCTCCCGCTTCCTGCTTGAAACGGTTTAAAATAAGTTCAGCGATCCCGTTCACACAGCCGACCGTCGGCACAATCCACAACTCATTGCGAATCCCCACACGGCCGTCCTTTCGCCGAAAACCTTGAAACGTACGACTCTCCTGTTCATATAAATGAGGAGCTGGCTTAGGCTTATAAGTGTACTCCTCCACGCCTGTCAGGTTCGTCTTCGTATTATGCGTATGCACATGCTGTCCTGCCTGAATGGGCTGAATGGCATGACCGATGGGATATCCGTATTTCAGAACATGCCCACCTTCAGCTATATCCTGCAAGGCGATTTTATGCCCACGTGCTACATCCTCGGCTAGCTCCACTCGTTGTTCTTCTTGTGCTCCCCACGCCAGTGTCTCTCCCTGCTTGTAATCACGCAAGGCGACAGCCACGTTATCTTGATCATGAATTTGAATGAACTCCAGCATTCCGGTCTCCTCCTTGCTTATGCTCTGGGCACGCTGTTCCCGGTTAGAGAATCGAGCGTCTCCTTCATTCCTCTGCTTGTAATTTCATACACGTGCTGTGCCGTTTGTTCAGCCAGTCCTTCGATCTGGTTCAGGTCTTGCCCCCACCATGTCTGCCGGCCAAGTACCAGCGCAGTCAATTGCTTCGCCCCGGCGAGAGTACCGTCATATTTACTCCACAGTTCACCAAACGTACTCAACACTTCAGCTTCGTCTGCCAACGCAATCGACTCGCCATTTCTGTCACCCCGGTAAAATACGAGCAAGGACGCCAGCGAAAATACAATTTTGGCAGGCAACGCCTTACGCTGTGTCACATACTGGAGCAAGGATGGCAAGTTCCGTGTCTTGAACTTGGACACCGAATTTAGTGCGATACTCATAACATAATGACTTACATAGGGATTACGGAATCGTTCAATAACATCGTCGGCATATACATTCAATTCCGCTTCTGGCGAGTCCAGTGTCGGAATAATTTCTTCTCGAATCAGCGACTGGATAAAGTTTCCCATAATATCATGCTCGACCGCCTGCCCCACCGTGTCCAGGCCATATAAATAAGCTACAGGGGTAAGCGCCGTATGTGCTCCATTCAAAATGCGTACTTTCCGTGTACGGTATGGCGCCATATCGTCGACAATCAGTACATTCAATCCGGCCAAATGAGCAGGTAATTCTTCTTTAAGCCACTGTGGCCCTTCAATAACCCATAAATGATACTGTTCGCCCACAACAACCAAATCGTCCTTGTAACCCAATTCTGCTTGAATCTCATGAATCCGGTCTTTGGGATAACCAGGTACAATCCGATCGACCAAACTGTTGCAGAACGTATTCGATTCCTCCAACCATGCAATAAACTCGGCCCCAAGCTTCCATTGGTCCGCATATTTCAGTACGATTTCCTTGAGAGCGTCTCCATTACGGTCGATGAGCTCGCACGGAATGATCACCAGTCCCTTGCTCTGATCGCCCCCGAAGAATTGAAAGCGCTTGTACAGAAAGGCGGCTAGCTTGCCTGGAAAGCTCTTTTGCGGACGATCTTCCAATTGATCCTCTGGTGCATAAGCGATCCCCGCTTCCGTCGTGTTCGACACGACAAAACGCAGCTCCGGCTTTTGGGATAATGCTTCATACTCGGAAAAATCAGAGCCGTATGGATTAATCCCACGAGTGACGCACTCCACAACGGTATGCTCCTTCATGGCCTTCCCATCCTTAATCCCTTCAAGAATAACCGTATACAGGCCATCCTGCTCGTTAAGCTTCTCCACGAGGCCTCCTGGCTGCGGTTGTACAATCACAACTCCCGTATTCCATTCTGCCAGCTTATTCATTTTGTCAAATTGCCAGTCTACAAAAGCACGCAGGAAGTTCCCTTCCCCGAATTGCAGCACCCTCACAGGATGCGGGTCTGTTACGATAAAGCTTTTTCTGTTTAATTGGTCTAATTCATCTACTTGTTTCATCCGGAGTAACCTCCCACAATTACCATAATGATTTCATCGTTATTTTATCACAATGCACACGTTAACAAAATAGTTTTATCAATATTTTTAGTTTAAAAAAATAATAATGACAATAATATGAACACGTTAACATATACGTTTATATAAAAATTTGCAAGTATATCGTCCTTTTTCTGTTGTTTCGCACCTGATCCAAGACGGTTAAGGCTAACTATCACCCTATCCCGAGACCTTGTTCTTATATACATTTCAGGAGAATAGACGCAAGAAAGCACGGGCAGGATAACACTACTTACTAGGCAGGAGGAACATCTATGAAGACAATCGCAGATACTATTGTACAAGTTTTGGTCAATGCAGGGGTCAAGAGGGTTTATGGCATTGTTGGAGACTCTCTAAATAATATGGTTGATTCCATTCGCAGCAATGGTCAAATCGAATGGATTCATGTAAGGCACGAAGAAGTGGCTGCCTTTGCAGCCGGAGCGGATGCTGACCTTAGTGGTAGCATTGCTGTATGTGCTGGAAGTAGTGGTCCCGGAAATTTGCATCTGATTAATGGTTTATATGATTGCCACCGCAATCGGGTGCCTGTACTGGCTATTGCCGCTCATATTCCAAGCGACGAAATCGGAAGTGAATATTTTCAAGCTACGCATCCTGAGCATCTTTTCGGAGAATGCAGTCACTTCTGTGAGGTTATTACGACACCGCGTCAAATTCCCAGAACGGTGACCATGGCCATTCAACAGGCAATTTCACGTTCAGGTGTCTCCGTCATTGTTCTTCCCGGTGATGTAGCAGCTTTGGAGGCGGAAAAGGTACCTGTCCCTGAACATGTCTACCATCCCACTGCACCTGTAGTGCATCCGTCAGCTTCCGAAATTTCCAGACTGGCCGAATATTTGAATAAAGGCAAACGAATTACGTTACTATGCGGCGCCGGCTGTGCACAATCTCATGAATTGCTCATGCAGCTATGCGACAAGTTAAAATCCCCTATGGTATCTGCTCTGCGAGGCAAGGAATATCTGGAGTATGACAACCCTTACTATGCTGGATTGACGGGACTGATCGGGTATTCTTCCGGGTACCATGCGATGATGGATTGTGACGTCCTGCTTATGCTCGGAACAGACTTCCCTTACAGACAATTTTACCCTGAAGATGCGATTGTCCTACAGGTAGACATAGAGCCAGCCCATCTCGGCAGACGTACTCCGTTGACGTATGGTTTATGCGGGGATGTAAAAGCCACATTGGAAATGCTGCTACCGCATTTAACGTCAGAGCATGATTCCAAGCATCTAGAGAAAACCGTCTCCCACTATACCAAGGTACGCCAGGAGTTGGATGACCTTGCCGTCGGTAAACCAGGTCATACGCCGATCCATCCCCAATATCTCGCCAAGGTCATCAGTGACGCCGCGCAGGAAAATGCTATTTTCACCTGTGATGTCGGTACTCCCACTGTATGGGCTGCGCGTTATTTGCAGATGAACGGTCAGCGTCGGCTTCTCGGCTCGTTCAACCATGGCACGATGGCAAATGCGCTGCCGCAGGCAATCGGAGCGCAGGCTACTGAGCCTGACCGACAAGTGATTGCCCTCTCAGGCGATGGCGGGCTCACGATGCTGATGGGCGACCTGCTCACTCTGAAGCAGCATCAGCTGCCTATTAAAGTCATTGTTTTCAATAATGGCGCTCTCGGTTTTGTCGAGCTGGAAATGAAAGCAGCCGGATTCCTGGAAAACGGCACTGAACTGGTGAATCCTGATTTTGGTGCTGTAGCGCAAGCCATGGGGCTCAAGGGCATCCGGGTTGAAGATCCAGCAATGCTGGAGGATGCCATTCAGCAAGCATTGGCTCATGATGGCCCTGTTGTGGTAGACGTGGTGGTGAACCGTCAGGAACTATCTATGCCACCCAAAATTAATCTTAAACAAGCAGAAGGATTTACACTGTGGATGATGAAAGCGATGTTGAACGGACGCGGTGACGAGATTGTGGAACTGGCTAAAACCAATCTCTTTCGTTAAATCCAGACGAAGCAGAGCGCATTTCAACCTAAAAGGGGCAGAAACCATACATTTAGCATGGTTTCTACCCCTTTGGCCTGCCTGTTAATAAAACGAAACTCAGCGTGGTCTGCCTGCCGTTGATTTCCGTTTCATAAGCGCAGTCTCCATAAATATAAGCTCACCCTCATTGGACGGTGACTGAATTCGTTCCAGAATGCAGGCGGCTCCGCGCTCACTTATCTGCTCAATCGGTCTTTTGACCGTTGTTAACGGTGGAGTCGTATACATTGAGAACCCGATATCGTCAAAACCAATGACTGAGATATCCTCTGGTACCTTCAAGCCGTTTTCGAATACCGCATTCATGGCCCCAATAGCCATATCATCGTTAGAGCAAAATACCGCTGTCGGCGGCTCCTGCAAGGAAAGCAGTTGCTTCATTGCCTGGCTTCCGCTTTCAGTATCATAATGACCTTGCACGATATATTCATGTCGAATCGGCTTACCACTATCAATCAACGCATTCATAAAACCCTCACGGCGTTGCTGGGTAGACTTGAAGCCTTCTACCCCTTCGATGATCGCAATGCGTTCATGCCCGCTTTCAACGAGAAAGGAGACCGCTTCATAGGACCCTTCCTTATCATTAGAGATCACATTTACAATCCCCGCACCGGACACCTGCCGATTCAGTACAACAAGCGGAATACCTTGACCGAGCACATGATAAATAAAAGGGTTGTCCGCCTCGCTCTGGCTCATCAGAATGATACCATCAAAACGCTTGCGGTGAATGGCCGAAAAATCGGCGTAATCGTCAATTCCTCGCACAAACAAATTGTAATCCACCCCGATGACATGATTAACACCGCGGATGGTATCCGCAAAAAAACTGGAGCTGGTGCCTTCTGAAATACTGGTGAAAAACAGGCCAATCGTATGCGAGCGCTGGAGAACCAGGCTTTTGGCATTAAAATTTGGAATGTAATTGAGTTGCTCTGCCAACTCCATAATTTTGCGTTTCGTATCTTCTTTAATCAGCGGGCTATTATTGAGCGCCCGGGAGACGGTTGTATGGGAAACATTAGCCAATTTGGCAATGTCTTTAATGGTAGCTGCCATATACGTATCCTTTCCTTAGTGAGGCTCTAAAAAAATTATATACCCACCATACCACAGGAGCCGCCCGGAAAAGAAGACTTTCACAAATTATACGCGGTTGTCCGCATGTCGACGCTGTAACTCTTGAACCATTTCTGCATGTCTACTGTCAGTCAGCTTGTACATTTTACCGATGACCAGCATGGCCAAAGCCAGGGCAACAGCCGGATAGAGACAAAGTAATGCCTTGATCCCAAGCAGCGTTCCAGAGGACTGAACCACATTCGGAACATAGCCGATGAGCGCTAGTCCAATACCCGATAGAAAGCCAGACAAGGATTGAGCCAGCTTACGTGAAAAGTTAAATAACGAGTAAGTAATCCCTTCCTTACGCTCCCCGGATGACCATTCGCCATAATCAATGATATCGGACACGAATGCCCAGGTAACCCCGTTAGGAATACTAATACCAATGAACGAAATACTGGCCAGGATTGTGAAAATATATACATTTGAAGGCATGAAAAAGTTAATAGAGTCGGCAATGACACTAACCAGCATCCCCAGTATAGCTGTTTTTCGTTTACCGAAGCGCCGTACCAGCTTGGGCAGGAACAACACACCCAGTAGCGACGAACCGATAATAATAAAATTCATATAAGCCATTAATTCTACATGCCCCAAGTTATATTCGGCAAAATAGATCAGCAGTGCGGACTTAATATTGTACGCGGATATGGTGAAAATCGTCATCAAAACGAGTACCAGCAAAGGCTTGTTATTCGTAAAGGTATGCACGATAACGCCTATAGATAGCTTCTCTTTTGGCCCGGACTGGCTAATAATACGTTCTTTCGTTCCTCGGTAACATATGATGAAAGCGATCACACCAATGAGTGACATAATCCCCATCACAACCGGATAGCCAACATGATGGTTAGGAAACAGTAAAATAAGCGGCATGACAACGACACTGGTGACAAATAATGCGCCCAGAGATCCTGCCTGACGGAAAGATGACAATGAAGCACGCTGATGAGTATCCTGCGTAATGGCGGCACCCAGCGAGCCGTATGGAATGTTTACAATAGAGTAGCCGATCCCCCAGATCATATAGGACGCATAGGCGTAAATGAGTTTTCCTGTGGGGGAAATATTCGGCGAAATAAAGGTTAGAACCGTAAGAATTGCAAGGATAACGCTTCCAACGATAAGAAAAGGCCTAAATTTTCCACGTGCACCGATATGTTTGCGATAATCAACAAAGGACCCGACAATGGGATCACAGATGGCGGCAAACAGCTTGCTGACCAAGAAAATGCCTGCGGCGGCTCCTGCAGAAACCCCTGCTACATCTGTAAAAAATTTCAGCAAATACAACTGCCCCAAATCAAACATGAATCCGTTTCCAAAGTCACCCATACCATACGAAATCTTTTCTTTCAGGCTAATATGCTCGCCTGTCTTGTTGTCAGTTTGGACGCTCTCCTGCACGATAGGCACTCCCATACCTACACACTCCTCTATGTTTGTAATTATTTTCACATATCTAGTTCAGGATTTTGCAAAATTCGATTCCAGTCGCTCCGAAGTGCAAGATACAGACGAACTAAACCATTTCGATCTATATCTTGTTCATTGGAAGTCGCTTATGGGATTTTTGCAAAATCCTCAGTTGATAACTATTTTGTTTTCAATTGCTCTTACCGGGAGTTTGAAACAAGCTCCTGGCAAGAGCTATTTTTTATAAAGTTAGTGAGTTCTCACCTTAGGCGGTAGCTTCACTTACTATGAACAACTGTTGGGAAATTAAAATATTGCTCAGCGTTATTGTAGCAAATGTTTTGTACCATTGCTCCGAGCAGTTCCAGATCCTCAGGCGCCTTACCCTCCTGAACCCACGTCCCAATTAAGTCACAGAGTATACGGCGGAAATATTCATGGCGTGTGTAGGAAAGGAAGCTGCGGGAATCCGTCAGCATACCAATAAAGCGGGACAGCACCCCATAGTTAGCCAGCAACTTCATCTGCTCCTGCATGCCTTCGATATGGTCGTTATACCACCATGCCGTGCCAAACTGGATTTTCCCTACAGTTCCACCGGATTGGAAGCAGCCCGCGAGACTTGCCAGTACTGGATAATCAACCGAATTAAGCGAATACAAAATGGTTCTCGGTAATCCACCTGCCAGCTCCTGTGCGTCCAGCAATGCCGCCAATGGACGAGCGATAGAGCCATCATTTACGGCATCGTAGCCTGTATCCGGTCCTAAATGACGGAACATAGCCGTGTTGTTGTTACGCAGCGCGTGAATGTGGTATTGCATAGCCCAGCCATGTTCTGCATACTGTTTGCCAAGGAAAACCAGAACGTATGATTTATATTTCGCCTCCTCTAAAGGAGTCACATGGCCTTCCTCCAGCGCCTTGCTGAATATGGCTGCCGCTTCCTCCAGTTTCGTTTCTTCATAGACTACAGTATCCAGCGCATGATCAGATACCCGGCCTCCAGCAGCATGGAAATGGCGCACCCGGCTCGCCAGCGCATTCAAAAATCCTTCCAGGCCAGAAACATCCAGTCCGCTGACTTCACCCAACCGAGCCACCCAAGGCTGGAAAGTTTCACGATTAATTTCCAAAGCTTTATCGGGGCGGAAGCTTGGCAGCACTGCCACTGGGAAATCGGTCAGCTTGCTGATTTGTTTGTGGTATTCGAGATGGTCCGTCGGATCATCCGTGGTGCACACCACAGTTACCTTCGAGTTCACAATCAGATCACGTGCGCCAAATCCCTTTCCCTGCAGCTTTTGGTTTACCTTTTCCCAGATCACTGGTGCGTTCTGTTCATTCAGCAGCTCATAGACACCAAAAAAGCGTTGAAGCTCCAAATGCGTCCAATGGTACAGCGGGTTGCCTATTAGTGTAGGTACGGTTTTGGCCCAAGCCAAAAACTTGTCATAATCTTCACCATCCCCCGTAATCAGGCGTTCCTCAACCCCATTAGCCCGCATAAGTCTCCACTTGTAATGATCTCCGTACAACCAGGCTTCCGTAATATTTTTGAACGCTTTATTTTCATAAATTTCTTGTGGACTTAAATGACAATGATAGTCGATAATCGGCATATCCTTGGCGTACTGATGGTACAAGATTTCAGCCGTTGGATTGCTCAACAAAAAGTTTTCGTCTAAAAACGCTTTAGTCATTACTCTCTCATCCCTTCTATAATCGTGTTTCCTAATAAATTGTTAACGTTAACAAAAATGTTCGAGATACTACTTGCCTTTTAACAATTACATTCCCCATAGCAGTGGGAAATCCATATGATTTGTACAGGACAATACAACTATAATATGATACCTGTACATCATGTCATACTGGTTTGCTTCACCTTAAATTTAATGTTTACGTTAACAACAATTACATTGTAACCGCTATCCTTTGTAGAGGAAAGTGATTTTTATCATGTGAGCGGATAAAAATGATCTGCCTCCATTTGGGACAGATCTGTTCTATACCTTCTCGATGACCGACACCACAAGAAAATTCCACAATTTTAATTTTCCGTGATAGATCAAACTTTGAAAACGTTTTATATATTTTTCTCTTTTTTTCTGAAAATTTCTTTCTTGAAAATACCAGTTATTGTATTATAATTGCAATATACATCCATTGATTTACATTAAAAGTATTTCATTAGTTATTTCACAGAGGAGAAGAAGAGGTGGTAGCATTGAGTACAAAAGTGCAAGCTGTTCAAACTAAAACTATATCCGATACAAAAGGAGCCGACCTTGTTGTCGATTGCTTGATCAAGCAAGGGGTTACCCATATTTTTGGCATTCCAGGTGCCAAGATCGATTCTGTTTTTGATGTTCTTCAAGATCGGGGGCCCGAATTGATCGTATGTCGTCATGAACAAAATGCCGCCTTTATGGCAGCGGCAGTCGGTCGATTAACCGGTAAACCGGGCGTATGCATTGTTACCTCAGGTCCAGGCGCATCTAACTTGGCGACAGGACTTGTCACCGCTAATGCAGAAAGTGATCCTGTCGTCGCCATTGCGGGTGCAGTCCCAAGATCCGAACGCTTGAAACGCACGCACCAATCTATGGATAACGCCGGACTATTCGAACCCATCACCAAATACAGTGTAGAAGTAGAACATCCTGATAATGTACCGGAAGCAATTGCTAATGCATTTCGAATTGCGACCTCAGCCCAGCCTGGAGCCACATTCGTCAGCCTGCCGCAGGACGTGTTGACTTCGTCATCTGAAGTAACAGTCATTGAGAAGGTTTCTCTTCCCCAACTCGGAACCGCACCCGCCGGACTCATCAAACAAGTCGCAGAGCAAATCAAAAAAGCCAAGCTGCCCGTACTTCTTCTCGGCATGAAAGCCAGCACGCCTGAAGCCACCGCAGCTATCCGTGCTCTCATCCGAGATACAGATCTGCCTGTTGTCGAAACCTTCCAGGCCGCTGGAGCCATCTCCCGTGAACTAGAAGACCACTATTTTGGAAGAGTGGGTCTGTTCCACAATCAACCGGGTGATATGCTTCTTGGAGCCGCAGATTTGGTACTGACGATTGGCTATGATCCTATCGAATACGATCCAAAAAACTGGAACATTCCGGCAAACCGAACACTCATTCATCTGGATGACCATCAAGCCGATATTGATCATGATTATCAACCGGACTACGAGCTAATCGGAAATATAGCCCTGATTGTGGGTAGCCTTGCAGAAGAATTACCTACCTTAAAGCTACCTAAATCCTCCTGCGACCAATTGAATCGTCTGCGCCATGATCTAAACGAGCAAGCGGCTGTTCCCGCACACAAGCATGATTTTCTGATTCATCCATTGCAATTTATTCGTACACTGCGCAGCCTGATTGATGATAACGTCACAGTCACCTGTGATGTCGGTTCACACTATATTTGGATGGCACGATATTTCCGTTCGTATGAACCGCGGCGCCTTCTATTCAGCAACGGAATGCAGACGCTAGGCGTAGCGCTGCCTTGGGGGATTGCTGCCACGCTCGTCAATCCCGGTCACAAAGTCGTTTCTATTTCTGGAGACGGAGGATTTCTTTTTTCATCCATGGAGCTCGAAACCGCCGTACGTCTTAACTCACCGTTGGTGCATATCGTATGGAGAGATGGTTCCTATGACATGGTCGCTTTTCAACAACAGATTAAATACGGAAGAACGTCTGGTGTAAAATTTGGAGATGTTGATGTAGTGAAATATGCTGAAAGCTTCGGCGCCACTGGATTACGCGTGCACTCTCCTGAAGAACTAGAAAGTGTATTGCAGCAGGCACTTCATACCGATGGTCCTGTGGTCGTCGATATTCCGATTGATTATCAGGATAACATCCAGTTGGGACGTAAACTGCTGCCTAACCAATTAAACTAACCTTAACCATGCCTCAGTCGTGACGGCTTTATGACAATTATGGAGTATAACGTTTTTTTAATGATTTTTTTGAGTTATTCATGTTATTTACTGAAATTTTACGTTTATTATTGAAAAAGAAAGAAAATAAATGCATACAATTATAAAAGGAAGTGTATTGCCATGACCGTTGCGCAATTGGAAACCAAGCAAGAAGCTGATCATGATATTTACCAAACATCCACTATGCTTGCTCTATTAGATGGTCTTTATGACGGAGTTGTTGCCTTTGAGGAGTTGCAAAAGCACGGGGATTTCGGAATTGGTACCTTTGATCAACTGAATGGCGAGATGATCGCGTTCGATGGTGAATTTTATCACTTGCTTCCAGACGGTACGGCCCATCGCGTAAAACCGGAAGAAACTACACCTTTTTCCACTGTCACCTTTTTCCAGGAAGATTTCACATATACTATTGACCGCCCTATGCATCGTGAAGAGCTGGAAGCTCTGCTGTTAACGTTGTTTCCAAGCCGTAATCTGTTCTATGCCTTCCGTATGGATGGCACTTTTCATGAAGTAAAGACACGGACCGTGCCTCACCAAGTTAAACCATACAAACCTTTTATCGAAGCGACCAAATCACAGCCTACCTTCACTTTTAATGAGGCTTCCGGCGTGATTACAGGTTTTTGGACACCTGCCTATGCTCAAGGTATTGGGGTAGCCGGATTTCATCTGCATTTTATTAACGATGAACGCACCGGAGGCGGGCATGTCTTTGATTTTATCGTCGAAAAGTGTACCATCCGCATTTGTCAAAAATCCAATCTGCACCTGGTCCTGCCCGATACGCCGGATTACTTGAAGGCCAACCTGTCCAGAGAAAACCTGGAGAAAGAAATTGCCGTTACTGAAGGTGCGCAGTAATCACAGTTATTTAACTCATCAAGTTACGGACCCTATAGCTAAACAATAAACAGTAAAAGATCACAGTCAGGGAAGAGAATTACTGCTCTCTGACTGTGATCTTTTTATGTACGAGCATATATATACGTTACTGCTTATGCTCTCACTCCGGTTCACCTATGCCTCGATCTGATCCAGTTTATCTGCATAATATTGAATAGCACGTGAGTACTCCTGTGTAGATAAATCCGAGGTCGTCTCAGCCACCTCCATTAGCAGCTCCTGCATGGCTTTCCCGTATTCCCCCAGATTGTATAACACCATCGCGTAAAATACCCGAAACGGTCTGTAATCCGGAAATTCGTTCATTCCTGTGTCCAACCACGCTTTCGCCTTGGCGTAATCTCCCAATACACGATATGTACTGCTTAATCCCAGGATGGCTCCTTTCCTTGATTCTGCGGATAACGCCATACCTAGGCTTTTTTCATAATAGGCAACCGCTTCCCTCTCTAAGCCCAATGAATCATGTGTCCAAGCTGTCTGATACCACAATTCTGCATCATTTTGCTGCTGTTCTAATGCCTTTAAAAGAAGCTTACGTGCTTTCTCTGCTTGCCCTGTTCGTCTACGCTCGTCAGCTTGCGCCATGATATCGTTCATATTCATCCTCCACTTCTGACTCATGCCTATCTTTGAGGTATATGTTACCCGACATTTGAATGCAATGTAAATGGAGTTTTTCCTAAGATTTGAAATCCAAAAAAACGACCCTCCCTTTAGGAGAGCCGCTATATTTCCGAATTGAAGTTACGGTTTATTTAACCTTCAATGATCCTACAGTTAGTATTCCCGCTACACGCTGCGCGTCGAAAATACGAGAAAGCTCCTCCACTGCCGTCAAGTACAGTAGACCGTTGCCCTCCAGCTTAGGAGAATTGCCCAGTGGAATCGTGCGTTTGATGAGTTGTGCGTATAATTCCGGTTCGGTGAGATCACGCTCAAAGCTCGCATTCGCCAGCTGCTTAATCAACGCCAATGCACCTGCTACGTGTGGAGTAGCCATCGAAGTTCCGCTAAAGGTCGCATATTTGCCGCCCGGAACGGTGGACAAAATATCTTCTCCCGGTGCAACCAAATCCACCTCATTATTAGAATTACTAAATTCTGAGGTGTGCCTGTCAAAATTGATAGCACCTACGCTAATCACTTCATTATAACAGCCGGGGTAGCCAAGCTCGTCCGTTCTGTCGTCACCATCTCCCTCATTTCCAGCTGCACAGATGACTAAGATTTGGCTAGCTACAGCCTTTTTTACTGCTTCATGAAGCTCTGGCACATCCTCAGGACCGCCAAGTGACATCGATATGATATCTGCCTTTTGCTCAATCGCATAATAGATGCCTTGAATAATCCAGTCATATTGACCGGAGCCCTGCTTGTTTAGCACTTTGATGATGAGTAGGTCTGCCTCTGGAGCAACACCCACGACACCATCCGCATTTTCTGCTGCCGCAATGGTTCCTGCCACATGCGTACCATGACCGTTGTAATCCTTGAAAATTTCCGGATCACCTTGATCATCATCCGTGAAATTCCGGCCGCCAATAATGCGCGCCTTCAAATCAGGATGGTCCGAATCACAGCCCGTGTCCAGCACCGCCACCTTCACGCCTCGGCCTCGAGTCTGGTTCCATACCGCAGGAGCCTGAATCAGCTCTACACCTCGCGGTATTTCATTCACTTGTTGCTCCTGCTTGATCACTTGGTAAGGAATGATATGCACTTTACGTTCCATCTTATTCCCTCCTTCATGGATTCAATCGGAAACCATCCGTCTTTGAAACTTTGAAAACCTCTACTACCTTCGAGGTTACTATATTCTAGCAATTTTTGAAAAGTTTGAACATCCCCATTTTGCTTATTTTTGTAAAAAAAACAGACATCCTCCAATTCGCTTGAAGAATGTCTGTTGTAGAATCTCTTTCAGCCTTAGGCTGATTCCGCCTGAAGTTCAGCCTTAGATAACAGCGATTTGTGCTGCCATTTCCGCCCCTTCCAGCGTAAATAGTGGAAAATGCCTCGTACCCACTCATCGCAGGCATGTGCAATCCACACTCCCAGCACACCATATCCCATATGAATGCCCAGCACATATGCTAGCGGGATTTTAATCCCCCACATTGAAATAATGGCCATCATCAACGGGAACTGAACATCTCCCGCCGCTCGCAAGGAGTTAATGACAACATGATTAAACACTCGGCCCGGCTCCAGCAATATACAGAAGAGCAAAATTGCTGCCCCTAATTGAATGATCGCCGGCTCATCTGTAAAGATCGCCATCACTTCATATCGGAAAAAGGATACTACCACGATCACAGCAATCGTAATGACCAAAGACCATTTCAGGCTCCGTAAAAGTTGATGATAGGCCTTTTCCTTGTCTCCTGCTCCAATCAGGCGGGCAACAATAATTTCTGTCCCCTCACCTACAGCCATTCCAAATACCATAAAAAAGTACACAATTGTATTCGTATAAAAATGGGTTGCGATCGCCGTTGTACCCATAAAGCTGACAAACCGGGTCACCATCATTTGGCTAAGCTGATAAGACAACCATTCCAGCCCGGCAGGAATACCAATCTTCAGGATGGCTACCAGCTTACTCCATTGAAGCTGTACATAATACCGGATGCGAATCGGCGCACTTACACGCTTGTACAGCAGTAGAAAAATCCAGACACACGCTACAGCACGGCTAATAACTGTTGAAATCGCTGCTCCCGCCACTCCCATCTGCGGCAGACCAAACCAGCCATAAATGAGCAGCGCATTCCCCACGATATGCAATATATTCATACCAATGCCCACGATCATCGTATCTTTAGTAAAACCATGCGAGCGAATAACCGGACCTGCGGTTAGCATGAGCGCTTCCAGAAACAGCGAACCCCCTGCCAGCATCATATAGATTTCTGCATTTTCCTTAATCGTCGGGGTAATATGATAAAAGGATAGTAAAAAATCCCGGCTCACAATAAACATCAAACTCAGCGCCAGACCAAACACCAGATTAAAGGTTAGTGCCGAAGCCGTAACACGGCTTGCATCCACATGCTTTTGCGCCCCCAATAGCTGAGCAATGATCACACCTACACCAAGACCAAGCAGATTGAAAAGTATAATCGTAAATTCAATCAACTGTCTTGATACACCTACAGCCGATACAACCTCATCAGAAACATGGCTTAGCATGAACGTATCCACGCTACCCATCAAAATGTGAAACAACATCTCTATAAAGATCGGCCAAGTGATTGCAAAAACCTTCATCGTTTTAACGGCTTGTGCTTGCTTGGAACCGTTTTCCTGAGACAGTGACATCCTTCCGTATTCCTCCTAAATGCGACCCAATTATTACTTAATACCTACACGTCAATATCGATAACACTTACTCAATCATAAAAAGTCATATGCTTTTTATCGTTTCTATAATAGTCCAAGCGGTCCTGCAATTGTCCTGTGTGGAATTCAAACTTATGTCCGTCTGGATCTGTAAAATAGACCGACCTTTTGTCCTGTTCATTCCGCTCTCTTCCGGGCAAAATGGTGACATTAAAAGTTCTCAGCTTGTTAAGCATGCTCTCAAAATCCGCTTCCGCTACCGAAAATGCAATATGCGTATAGGATTGATGAATTTCATTTCTTGGGATATCCTCCTCCACATTGAGGGCCAGCCACATTCCCAAGCAGTCCAGGTAAGCCAACTTACGTCCTTTAACGAGCAGTTTTCCATCTAGTATATTCTGATAGAAATGTATAGACTTCTCCAAATCAGACACCGAAAAGCAAATATGATTCCACCCTTGTATGCTCATGTTCCCTATTCCTTTCAGCAAATCCTGTCTAGCCAATAGGTCCACGCTTCTGTATATGTATTTAGGTCTTTAGGATGATGGCGAATGCAGGTAGCTATACGAAAGTATAATCCCAGTAACACTTCCCTGTTCAGCTCGTATTCCCCTGCCATCTCCGGCCCAAGCTTCTCTAAAGCAGGCAAAATAGTATCGACGGTCAGCCTATCCGTTGAAGAACAAAAGGCGTATATTAGATCATACAGAGGTTCTCCCACCACTGGATCAGGGTCAATAATACCTGTCAATGTGCCGTTTTCGGTAAACACAAAATTATGTACTCCACAGTCACCATGAAGCAAATATTTAATATTCCGTTGTGGCAATCCAGCCACAAGGGTATAAACGAACCGATGATCCTCTGGGGGTAAAACGTCTTGTATGATCTTTTCAGATTCCTTCGTTCTGTGCAGTAGAAAATCTCTCCATTCCACAAACGGATGATCCGAATAACCATAATGACGTTCCTCTCCAATAGGCTTGTAGTGCGAGATCACCTCCGTCGCCAGACGAAGCAACAAATCGCTTTTGTTTTGTCCATGATACTGTGTGAGCCCCGACCTGAACGTGTACACCAAATAACGGTGCAACGGATCTACATAAACCAAACGCGATAGTTTCTCAACCTGTACATAGGTATGTAAGAATTCTGCCTCGGCTTCTACGACAGCGGGATCATTTTGCTTAATCACGTATCGCGGCTTAGTTCCGTCCATGACAACAACCACTTTGCTCGAAGTTCCGCCGGTCAGCGGTTTGAGATTTCGCATATGGCTTTCAAGCACGCCCGTTTCGTGAAGCTCATTCAGGATCAGTTGAACATCCATCTTACGCCCTCCCTTCATGCGTCTGATCAACAATGCGGCTGGCGATTTGGATATTTCATTAAGATCCAACACGTTCGCCAGCCGCTCTTCTTTTAAAAATAAATCTTTTCATGCTCCGCATAGATTTCAAGCGCCCGCTCCATCTTATGCACATAGGTCTCATCCTGACTAGAACATAGAAATGTAATGTGTCCCTCCTGCGATGGACCGGATTTTGGCGAAGGCTCCAGCAAATTACGCTCAGACAACACCTGTTTCAACCGTCTAACTGTTCCCTGGCTCCCGTCAATTAACTGAATATGAGAAGGCAGTAGTTCCCTTAGAATCTCCTTATAAAAAGGATAATGAGTACACCCCAATACCACCGTACCGTATATGTCGAGATTGAACGAAGACAGCTCCCGGTTAAAATATTCGGACATTTCTGCCCGGTCAAAATTCAACTGTTCGCAATACTGTACTAACTCCGGCAGAGGTAGTGAGTCCACGCTCCCATGATCGTCAACTCTGGATACCAGCGCTGCATAACAGGATTGTTTCAAGGTCAATGGTGTGGCTAACACCAGAACTCTTTTACCATTGGATCGGTTCATCTCGACCGCTGGCTTCACTGCTGGCTCCATACCAATAATCGGAATAGGATATTCTTTCCTTAGCTCCGCAACCGCGATACTTGTAGCCGTATTGCAGGCAATTACCAATGCCTTAACATCTTCTTTTAGAATCGTTTGTACTGAAGCCTTGACATAACCAAGCACCTCTTGGGGAGTTTTCGTCCCGTAAGGCACATGAAGGGTATCCGCCATGTATACAAAATTTTCGTTTGGCAAACGTCTTAGTGCCTCGGACAATACTGTAATTCCACCCAATCCTGAATCAAAAAAACCTATCTTCAAGCTACTCACCTTTTTTCGTTCAACTATTGTGCTATATCTTGCTGGCACCATGTTCATTTTCTTCTTCGCCTACTCAAACCATTCTCTTCATTAAACTTTACATTTAAATTTTACCGCAAAACTGATATTTTGCAAAAGAAACACGTAAAATTTTTAGTGTAAAAAATAAAGTAGCTTTTCAAAGTAAATTTAATATAAAAGTGTTGACAGATATTATCTTTATATTGTAATATTACTTGGTAACTTACTAACTTAACTTACTTATTCAACTTACTTAGGGGGAAATAAATCATGTCTAAAGTATTATTTGTCAAAGCTAATGATCGTACAGCTGAAGAATCTGCAACAGTTAAATTGTATAACGCCTTCGTAGAAAGCTACAAGTCTTCCCACCCAACTGATGAAATCACTGAGCTGGACCTGTTCTCCGTCGAGCTTCCTTATTTGAACGCTAACATGATCAACGGCACGTTCAAATCCGCTAGAGGCATGGAGCTGAACGCAGAAGAAGCTCGCCTGGCAAACATTGCTAATGGCTACCTGGATCAATTCCTGGCAGCAGACAAAGTCGTATTTGCTTTCCCGCTCTGGAACATGACGATTCCAGCTGTACTGCATACGTACATTGACTATCTGAACCAAGCTGGTAAAACATTCAAATACACTGCTGAAGGTCCTGTTGGTCTCGTAACTGAAACTAAAGTAGCCCTGCTGAATGCAAGAGGCGGCGTTTATTCCGAAGGACCAGCTGCTGCAGCTGAAATGTCTTTGAACTTCATGAACAACATCTTATCCTTCTTCGGAGTGAAAGACATCGTGAAAGTTGTTCTGGAAGGACATAATCAATCTCCAGATCAAGCACAAGAAATCGTTGCTTCTGCTGTACAACGTGCAGTAGACACAGCAAAATCGTTCTAATCATATATTATGAAGAGAAGAGGATATCCGCGCCCTATATGGGCTGGATATCCTCTTTTTTTGTTATAAAGTATAAAAAAACACGTGCTCCCCTGATCTATAATCAAGTGAAAGCACGTGTTTGTGAAATGAGATTACTTCTATTTTAAGGAATGAATTGCTGCACGATTTTTATAACTTTACCCTCACGAAGCGTAATATGGTATGGAAATTGACTGAGGTCCAGAACGTCCTTTTTAGCAAAATCTTTCTCAAACTGTGCCAGAGGAATCGATTCGTTCCATTGCACGTCTGTATCTTCTATGTTACCCGTGTGATCATAAATCTGCACCTCTACTGAAGCATCTGGTGCAACCTGATACACGTCATTTTGCACGGAATTGTTTACGATGTAGTAGCCATCCGGAGCTCCATCCAATCCTGTATTTCCTTCATGCTCCACAAATGCTTTGTCAGCTGCCGCGCCTTCATACCATTCAATCGGGTCTGCCGACAAATAAATTTGTCCGTCACGAATCTCCATTTGGTTTATATATACGGTCTCCTGATTTTCAGCAGCTGCTACAGGCGTGTAGCCTTGCGCTGTTGCCCCTGCCGTCGTAATCAGCATCATCATTAAAGCCAATACGGTCCATTTCGAAGCTAGTTTCATCATGTCTGATCTCTCCTTGCCGTTTGGGTATGTACACGGTGTCTGTAAGCTTCATTACCCTTGTGTACTTATCATAAACGTTGCACGGTTAAAAAGTGTATCAGATACATAAAAAAGAAGTTACGATTTTTTAAGACTTGGTCTTAAAACTTGATAACATGTCCTATTTGTCTTTGCTATCTTAATAATCCGACCTGACGTGCCTGTTCTTCGGTGAGAATAAACTCTTCATTTTGCCATACTTCGTCCTCTTTGGTCACAGCAAACATCCCCATGATCTCTGTCCATATTCCTTTGTCGACGGCTTCCTTTTGCGTAATGATAATTTTCATTTCGTTTCCTCCTTTATATACTCTTATCGGTCTGTGAGGCCCACTTCGCGATCAGATGGTTTCTCCGATCGCTGTTGGAGCTTGATTTTTTGAATATATTTTAATGGTTAAAATCAAGTTCCAAAGGCGAACGCTATCGCTTCTCCGAATCCATCTGCCCGCTTCGTTACTCAGTTTATCCTTGCCATTGCTCATTTTTCATGAGTTTGCCTCTAAAAAAGCCAACGACCTAAACTAATACTTAGGCCAAATATAATACTTTTATTTTAAGCCTCTAACCCTTATATGGAACTCACAATGCTTGTCCTAGATTTGCATTATCGGATTGAGAGATTCTTGTCCCGCTTATAACATATGTACCCTTTTCCTGCCGAGATTATTCGTATCTTATTTGTAACCATAAAATTTTATATTATTTTTGTAGGTAGTGACTTCTTTTGAAATGACTAAGCCCTAAAATAAAAACGGCTGTAGGTTATCCTACGAGCCGTTTTCACTAAAAAATTTTCTATGCTTGGTTAATCTATCAGTACCATCAACATATACGTATTCATTTATTGTTTCTGCATAAAAAAATGGTCGCCAAAAGCACTAAAGCAGCGGAGAGGACGGAATTGTTCTGAAGAAGCGGAGCGTTCGCCTTTGTCCCCGGATTTCTACCCTTGAACATACAATCGAGAAATCCGGGGGCAACAGCGACCGGAAGAATGATCCGTCCTCGTAGCGACCATTATCCGCATCACTATCACTTAACCACTCCGCATGATATAAATGTAGCGCTCCTTTTACACAGAAAAGTAAAAAGGCTGTACGCATACTGGCTTGGACACGGTTACTTGTTGCCCAGTGTAGGTCAAGCGTCCACTTGCCTTGTCCACTTTGAACGTAACAATGTTGTTGGTGTCGCGGTTGGCCACGAGCATATGGTCACCATTTGGAGTCAAAGCAAAATGGCGTGGATGCTCTCCTTCGGCAGATACATGCTCGACCAAGCTCAACTTGCCAGTTGCTCCATCTACAGCGTATACCACAATGCTGTCATGCCCACGGTTGGAACCGTACAGATAAGCTCCATCCCCCGAAATCGCAATTTCAGCAGTTGTGTTTTCACCTGTAAAGTCAGACGGCAATGTCGGTACGCTCTCAAGCTCAGTGAGCTTGCCAGCCTCTGCATCGTATGCAAAAGAAGTAATGGAAGAATCCACTTCGTTAATGACAAAAGCAAATTTACCATTCGGGTGGAACGTCAAATGACGTGGACCTGCACCTGCATGGGTTTTCGTTTCACCATGAAGCACCAGTTGTCCTTTGCTGTCATCAATGGTGTAAACGCGGATCAGATCCAGACCGAGATCTTGTACGAACAGGAAGCGGCCATCCGGACTAAAGAAACTGGAATGTGGATGTGGACGATCCTGACGTTCAGGATGTGCCCCTTTGCCCTCATGCTGTTTAACATCCAGCAACTCACCGATACGTCCGTCCTCGGTCAGAGATACCAGTCCCACCATACCTCCGTGGTAGCTGACTACAATAAGGTAACGATCAGATGGATCACGCTGAATGTGGCAAGTTGTTGCACCCACGTTTTCCGCACGATTCAGCAATGTAAATGTTCCTTTAACTGGGTCAATTTCGAAAGCAGAGGCTTCGCCTACTTTCGCTCCTGCAGCAGAAGTCGTCTCTCCAATGGAATACAGCTTCCGATTTTTGACGTCCACATTCAGGAATGTAGGATTTTTCAAGCCGGAGAACTCATCCTGTAGTGTAAGTGCTCCTGTCTGTTCATTAAAAGTGTACGAATAAACTCCGTTACCTTCCAATTCGGCGTAAGAGCCTGCGAATACGAGCAATTTTTGTTGTGCTGTCATGGTTGTGTCCTCCTTGGATTAAAAAAATGATGGGCAATTGGAATGATTGCTCCTGTTACAAATATCGCTTTAAGAGGCGCGCTCCACCACGGGCTCTGTGGACAACGCCACATTTCCCGCTACGGCACGCGAGATCATGCATGAGGTTTCTGCCTGCTCTGCCAGTCGCAATGCTTGTTCGATCTGCGATTCTGTCGCATCGGCGGCCAATTGAACCTGCGGACGATGCACAATTCGGCGATATGTAAAAATATTGTTCGTTACATCGACAATCCCTTCGGATTCCAGCGCCAGTGATGCCACCGGGAGACTCGCGCGCTCCATCATAGCCGCCAAAGTAATCAAATAGCAGGTAGCAGCGGCACCGAGCAGCATTTCATCTGGATTGGTGCCCACACCAGGGCCCCCCATCTCAGCTGGGATCGAAATTGCAGTCCGCAACTGTCCAGCCTCAATACGGCCGTCGCTGTTGCGCCCCCCGTTCCAGTCTGCCTTGAGCAGAAAGGTATGCTCCATTTCAGGTCACTCCTCTCTCTTATATTATGAATCTTTACACAGGTGAATGTAAAGGTTAGTCAATCTCCTGGTTTTTGGTTTCCGTACCCAGCAACCATACAGCCGCTGCTCCGATCAAGATAGCTACGAAGAAAATCACAAAGATAGATGGTAACGCTACGCCTTGTCCTACGAGTATACCGACCGCAAAAGGCCCGATAACGCCTCCAATACGGCCAAACGCAGCCGCCATACCCACACCGGTAGAACGGACCGCTGTCGGGTACAATTCCGGAGTATAAGCGTACATGGCTCCCCAAGCACCGAGATTAAAAAAGGACAAGCAGATACCAGCAGCTAGCAGCATTCCCGCCGTTTCCGAGGTGCCGAACCAAATGGCGGACACTGCTGTGAGCAGCAAGTAGATGATCAGTACGAATTTGCGCCCCAGCTTTTCAATTAGATAGGCGGCGGTAAAGTAACCTGGTAGTTGCGCAAGCGTCATGATCAGTACATATTCAAAGCTTTTAACCAGTTCGAAACCTTTCATAAACATAATGCTCGGTAGCCACAGGAACATGCCGTAGTATGAAAATACAACTGTGAACCATAAAATCCACAGCATCAGCGTAGACTTGCGATTGGGTCCCGACCAAATCGAAGCCAATCGTGCACGCAGCGGAAGTTTAACGCTTTGCTGCTTGTAACGCGGTGAATCCTCAATAGCTCTGCGCAGATAAAGAGCGTACAGCGCAGGTACTGCGCCGAGAATAAATGCCATTTGCCAACCATACTTTGGAATAACAAAATAAGCAATAAGAGCCGAAAGGATCCAGCCTGCCGCCCAGAAGCTTTCCAGCAGCACAACCGCTCTTCCTCGTTCTTTCACAGGCACTGATTCTGACACCAGCGTCGAAGCAACAGGCAATTCCCCGCCCAAGCCTGCACCAGCAATAAAACGCAGCACCAGCAGCATTCCGAGACCTGTCGCAAAAGCGGATAAGCCGCTGGCAATAGAAAAGATCAACAATGTCCACACTAATATGGCGCGTCTGCCGTAACGATCCGCCAAAATCCCCGCCAAAGCGGCTCCGAACACCATTCCTATCGAATTCATTGCAGTCAGCAGTCCAATTTGCTCAGATCCCAGATGCCACTCCTTTGCCAACGCTGCGACTATAAATGAAAGCAGCCCCACATCCATAGCATCAAACAACCAGCTGAGCCCTGCGCTAAACAGCAATTTTCTTTTTTTGGCTGGTGGTAATGAAGTTAATTCACTCATGATTCGCTCTCCCTTAAAAATATATCGTATGTAGACGTATATTCAGGTGTCTTGTCACCTGTAGCCTAGCATCTATTGTACCGTAAGCTTCCTTAATCTGCGAGCTTTTTAACACAGAAAAAAACGGAAGATTGCCTACGGCAATTCTCCCGCCTTCTGGAACCTGCCACTTACCGGTTTTGGACCAGACCGATGATCGTCACCATGAGCACTAGCAGCTGGATGAGTGTATCGTTACTCATTCCAATCGCCTCCATCCCATATGAGATACTCCTTCGGCCGTTTCCCCTCTCCCCGGATCATGACGCTTGTTCCCCAATACATACCTATGCAGGTGGCGGGAAGCTTATGATCAATCATGGATGAAAATCTCCATACGTTTAAGGTTTAATCCAGGACCACTGCAAATCCATTTCCTGAATACATTCACGGTTATCATGTTCATCATTGGCCACCAGTGGGGTCACTGGATAGATACTCATGTCTCCTTGCTCATACGTGCGCAGTAGAGGCAACAGCTCATCTATGTTCTGGACAGACGGGTCCAACCATGAATCTATATGATCAGCTTCCAAAATAGCCGGCATACGAGTATCGAATTCACGTATATCCGTATTGGCATGAACTGTCATCATCGTACAGGTGCGTAAAGGCTCCTTACGACTATCCTGCCATACTTCATATAGCCCCGCGACCGCAAACATCTTCTGTTCCGGCAGTACCACCCGTACAGCACACATGCGTTTACCTAATTTTCGCCAATAATAAAATCCATTGCATGGAATGATACAGCGTCGGGTTTCCGCCATCTTGCGATAACTCGGATTTACCCGAACCGTATTCAAGTCTGCATTGACACAATCCTTGCCCCAGTAGGGAATAAATCCCCAGCGAAATTCATCAAGTACCCGTTCTCCATCCTGATGCAGCACAATTGGAACATGCTGGGTGGGACTCATGTTATAACGCGTTTTGTAATAATACATCACCCGTTGTATACCAAAATGATCCCTTACCTCATCCAAATCAGCCGATAACGAAAACCTTTTGCACATATGCTATTCATCCTTCCGCCTTTTTCACCTATTGTGCGGATATACAAGGAAAAATATGCATATGCAGGTTTTGCAAAAATCCAATAAACGACAAAACATATAGCAATATCCCCGCAGTTGTGAAGCTACGGGGATAGATACTAGCTTATATCGTTATTACTTCTTTTCTACCGCGTGACCGCCAAATTCATTGCGCAGCGCAGCAACCACTTTCCCGTTGAACGTGTCCGCATCAAGAGAACGGTAGCGCATCAGCAGGGACAAAGCAATGACTGGAGTTGCAGCCTGAATGTCCAGCGCTTCCTCAACCGTCCATTTTCCTTCACCAGAAGAGTGCATAACCCCACGGATTTCGTCCAGGTTTGCATCTTTGGAGAATGCCCGTTCAGTCAAGCCCATCAACCAAGAGCGAATAACAGAACCGTTGTTCCACACACGCGCTACTTGTTCATAATCAAAGTCAAAGCTGCTTTTTTCCAGCACTTCAAATCCTTCACCGATGGAAGCCATCATGCCGTATTCCACACCGTTATGAACCATTTTCAGAAAATGTCCGCTTCCGGATTTACCTGCATACAGATATCCATTTTCCACTGCTGTGTCGCGGAAAATAGGCTCAACAACCGCCCAAGCTTCCGGATCGCCACCGATCATGTAACAAGCGCCATTGCGTGCGCCTTCCATCCCGCCTGAGGTTCCGGCATCCATGAAGCTGATACCATATTCTTGAAGACGGGCATGGCGAGCAATAGACTCTTTGTAATGAGAATTACCACCTTCAATAATGATGTCTCCTTTGGACAACATCGGTTGAAGCTGATCCAGCACAGAATCCACAATTTGGTGAGGAACCATAATCCACAATACTCTAGGGGATTGAGTTGCCTGTACAAGCTCTTCCAATGTGGAAGCACCTGTAGCTCCATAATCCTTTATTTCTTGGATGGCGGCTGCATTGACGTCGTAAGCCACAAGTTCATGCTTATGATCGATCAAATTTTTCCCGAGATTTAAGCCCATTTTTCCCAAACCAATTAATCCTACTTGCATTGTAAAGGCCTCCTGCCGTAGCAAACATATTTTGTATATACTTTCTTATTGATGTTAAGAACGAACGACTGCTTTTTCAGTGCTTTCGGACTTTTCGTCCAGCCACCATGTAAAGCCTTGCTCTTCCAACAATTGATCTGAAGCTTCTGGACCGTAAGAGCCTGCTGCATACGTATGAAGTGGAACCTCACCACGAGCAAAAGCTTCCAGTACAGGTTGAACCCACACCCATGAAAGCTCAACTTCGTTCCAATGAGCAAAAAAGGTGGAATCGCCGCGCAGCGCATCAAAGATGAGGCGCTCATAGGCTTCTGGTACATCCTTGGCCTCGGAATGATAATTCATCAGAACCGTTTCCAGTTGACCAGCGTTTAACGGGTCTCTGCTATTCAGACGCAGCGTTACCTTTTCATCCGGGTTAACATGGATGATCAGCAAGTTCGGGTCAGTCGGTTGCCCTTGAGCGGCATAAGGATCTGTGCTGTCCTTTTTGAATTCCACAACGATACGAGTAGATTTTTCTTTCATGCGTTTGCCAGTACGAATATAGAAAGGTACACCCGACCATTGTTCGTTGTCAATCCATAGGCGAGCTGAAATGAAAGTATCATTTTGTGAATCAGGACCGATGTCCGGCTCTTCATTATAGGAAGGAACTGCTTTTCCGTTGATCTCACCGTTGGTATATTGGCCTCTAACCACGTTGGAAGCAATATCGGAAGGATCAAGTGCACGAAGCGCGTCCATCACCTTGCTTTTTTCATCACGCACCTGGTCAGCCGTGACATGTCCCGGCTTGTTCATAGCCGTCATCATCAACACCTGTAGCATGTGATTTTGTACCATATCACGAATAGCGCCAGAATGATCATAGTATCCTGCTCGCTCCTCCACCCCTACAGTCTCGGATGCGGTAATTTGCACATTGGCGATGTATTGATTGTTCCATATCCCTTGAAGCAATGGATTAGCAAATTTTAAGGCTTCCAGGTTTTGTACCATGGGCTTACCTAAGTAATGGTCAATACGATAAATCTCATCCTCAGCAAATGTTCTGCTCAGGCGATCATTCAGCTCACGTGCGGATTCCAGATCATGTCCAAATGGTTTTTCGATAATGAGCCGTTTCCAACCCTTTGTTTCAGCTAAACCACTCTCCCGAATATTGAGGGCAATAACATCAAAAAATTCCGGTGCCACCGATAAGTAAAACATGCGGTTCCCCGGAATTCCCAAGTCATTTTCACGTTGCTCAGCAAGCTGCAGCAGCTTTTTATAATCTTCCGGGTGGTTGACGTTCAATGCGCTGTAACGGAAAGCACTTAAGAACTGATCCATCTGTGCACGGTCTTCATTCACGTGTCTGGAAAAATCCTTAATGGATTGCTCTACATTACTTTGAAATTGCTCGTCCGCCACTTCACGACGCCCCATCCCAATTACAGAAAAGGAAGCCGGAATTTTACCTTCTACAAACAAATTATACAAGGCAGGGTAAATTTTGCGTTTCGCCAAATCCCCTGTCGCTCCAAATAAGACAAATGTCATTGAATCCATGAAATATTCCTTCTTCCCATTATAAAGATGAGGTTATTAAAAGTTACCTGAGGAATTAACGTAACCCATAATACACCCAAAATAAGGGGCAAGTCAATCAAATTTTAGCGAAATCGTGAACATTCGATATATCCTGTAATGATAACGTTTTCTGTGGTATGATTGACGAAAGGAAAGAGAAAAAACTGTTAAATATGTCACAGTTGATACAAAGCGTTATAGTTACTATTGGTATACAGAGTTACTTTTAGTATACTGTTTAAAACAACAATGAAATTGAGGGGATTCAGATGAGCGACGACAGGCAGCCTAAGCTTTTGTGCGGTAAGGTGGAACAGTCCTTTCAGATCATCAGCAAAAAATGGACCGCTCTCATCATTCATACTTTGATGGAACATCCCAAACGATTTAGTGAAATTCACGTCTCCATACCTGATCTTAGTAAACGCATGCTGAACGAACGCATCAAGGAACTAGAGCTTTCCGGCCTGATCCTTCGCAATGTCATCACAGAGCGGCCTGTGCGTACCGAGTATTCGCTGACACGCAAGGGTAAAGAGCTAGGTGATGCATTAAATGGTGTGGAGAGCTGGGCCGAGAGATGGCTTTAACCGCTAACAGGAGGTCGTCACACAGGGTCTCCTGTTATTGTGTTACCCCATGTGGATCATAATACAAACTATAGTACGAAAATAATGGAACAACCGCGCAGCAGCTCATGATTTCAGAATGAGCCAAGGAAGGATGAGAACGATGGCATTTGGCATTACCCGGCAGGAGCTTACGGCCTGGAAAAGAGAGGTCAGTCGTGGTGAAATTGCTTTCCTGACACATTACTGGCTGGATGATCGCTTTCCAGGCATTACAACCGTCACCAAGGTGGGATGTTCTGATTTGGACAAGCTGCGCTTATGGTGCAACCATAACGGATTGAACCCCCAATATATTCATCAGCGTCAGCCCTATCCGCATTTTGATCTTATCGGCAACAAACAGACGGAAATTTTACGTAAGTACGGCATGAGCGATCAATTAAAACGCTTCGAACTTCAACTCCCAACGAGTACACACCCATCGTTCTAAACCGCAGCTCTCAGAGCTGCGGTTCTTTTGTTTTCATACCAGTTAATACCTTGTGTATCCAAATCGCTGACATAGCTCCTTCTCCCATCGCCACAGTCGCTTGCTCGGCATGAGCTCCTAAGTCCCCGGCTACCCATACATTTTCCACATTTGTCATTTTGCTGCGAGGATGAGTCTCAATATGCTTATTATGCAGCAGATGTACACCCAGTTGCTCCGCCAGCTCTGAATGAACGTGATTGCTGCCAAAGGCTAAAAAGCCCCGCTCTGCTCGAACCACATGTCCATCAGCCAGCCGCACTCCTTCAAAACAGCCCCATTCTCCGGTTATAATCTCTGATATGGCTGCTTCCTTATAGCCAATCCCTTTTTCCCGCAGCTTTACGATCAGCTCGTCCGGTACCTCTGAACGCTCATGATTGACATAAACAAGTTGATCGGTGCGCGCTGATAAAATCAGAGCCATGGAAGCTCCTGCTTTGCCTGCCCCCATAACGACCGTGCTGCGATCCTGAACCTCATAACCGTCACAATCCGGGCACACATATACACTGTTGCCCAAGCAGGCTTGTAACCCATCCAGCTTTGGAAAACGGTCCGTTAGCCCTGTCGCCAACAGCAGCGTTTTTGACGAATAGACGGATCCTGCATCCACTTGAATGTCAAAAAGCTCAGCTCTTTTGGCGGCTTTTACCGCCTTCCCTTCAACAAATTCAGTACCTAGTTTCGTGGCTTCACTACGTCCAAGCCGTCGCAGCTCTTCACCAGAAATTCCGTCAGGAAAGCCCAAAATATTATGATACTGGTGGCACAGCGTAGATCGACCATAGCCCGAATCTATCACTAGAACTCGATGACTGCTGTATCTCCCCAATTGAATCGCTGCTTGCAATCCGGCAATTCCCCCACCAACAATAATGCAATCATAGTTCATAACTTTTCCTCCTTTGAATGCGCGTTATCCTAGACATCTGCATAAAATCGCAATAACATCTATGTAAACTTCTCATCCAATTTTAAACATAATATCACCCACTAACGGATGAATTAACCCCTGTGTCCGTATATATCAAAAGCTTACATGCCTTAAAAATGGAATGACAAAGAGCACTGTAGATAACCACAGTGCTCTAATCAGGCTGAACCTGAAACGTCATTTTATCGTGAACATTATTTAAATGTTTTTACGCGTTCCTCAACAGGCTGGAATTCTTTTTCACCTGGTTGGAATGTCGGTTTACCAAATGGCATTTCAGCAATCAGTTTCCAATGCTCAGGAATGTTCCATTCGTTTTTCACTTTTTCATCAATTAATGGGTTGTAATGCTGAAGGGATGCGCCCAGTCCTTCTTGCTCCAGAGCCGTCCATACAACCAATTGCAGCATACCATTAGATTGGTTGGACCAGATCGGAAAATTGTCCGCATAGGCTTCAAATTGTTGCTGCAGACCAGCTACCACGTTATTGTCTTCAAAGAACAAGACTGTTCCGTATCCGCTGCGGAAACCGTTCATTTTCTCGGCAGTAGACTTGAATTGCTCCTCATTGCCTACAACCTCACGCAAAATATCTTCTGTAATATTCCATAGTTTGTCATGATGCTCTCCAAGCAGCACTACAGCGCGTGAAGTTTGGGAGTTGAAAGAGGTAGGTGTGTACTTGACAGCTTCCTCTACAATCTCTTGAATCCGTTGGTCAGAAATGACTTGTTCTTTGCTAATACCATAATAGGAGCGTCTGTCTTTCAGAGCTGTGAAGAAGTCTTTAGCCATTTTGTTACCTCCTGAGAAAAATTAATTACTTTTCGTAACTTAATATACATTACATATATCTTAAAGTCAAGAGATTTCTTTTTAAATATTACCAGTTAGTTGATGATTATACGCCACCATTATATTTTTTCTCACTGGAAGAGGTGTGCTTGGTTGCATCCTTGTCTCTCTCCTCCTGCCTTTCCATCTTCAAATCCTCTACGGGAATGGCGTCTACCGTCTGCTCAATCTCAAAACGGTCAAACAAGCTTTCCTGCTCTGTCGGATACTGCTCTGCATGATCTCGATTGATCGACTGTTCCTGATGTTTAGACTCCGTTGTTCCTTTCCCCGTCTGTCCTTTCTGCTCATTCTGATCGTGCAGGTTATCTTCAAATGGGGCCATTTTACTTCCCTCCCTATCGGATTGGTGTTCACAGTATACTTTTACCTTTCACATCGAGGATTAAACGCAAAAAAGAGAAAATCTCCGCAAAGATTTTCTCTACTCATGTTCTTATAGATGGTTGATTGGATTATTCCGAGCTGGATTTACCTGTACACTCATGAAAAAGATGAGGTTCCAGCTTCTCTCCCGTTACGAGCTTCTGCACCAGTTGAGTCCCCGAGTCGGGGGTCATTTGACCATACCAGTCCCCTTGAGGATATACGATCACAACCGCAGCATCATGACAACGCCCATTACAGCGAGTTCTGGTCGTGTGAATATATGCTTCTGCATTTTGTTTACGAATTTCATCCCGAATTGCCTGTGTAACTTCTTCACCCTCATGTCGCATACATGTGCCTCCATTGCAGATCAACACATGATGCTTCATCGGTTCTAATTCAAAAATGGCCATAGCTTCCCCTTTAATCAACAGTTGTTGGTTTTAAATCAATGTTTATCTGGATAAAGAACAAGCTGTGCTTCCATCTGACCAGCTTCAATCGTCAGCACGATAAATGAATATTCGTCTTCGCCACGTTTGTCCGTCGGAGACCCTGGATTAAGGACAAGCTGACCGTCAATCGTTTTGACCACCGGAATATGCGAATGTCCATAAATCAGGCAATCCAGCGTTTCTCCCTTAAACGTATTCAATGCGATATTTTCTGTCGTTCCTCGCCAGCCGTGACCGTGAACCATACCGATCCGCTTGCCTTCAACTTCAACGATTCGCTGATAGCCTAAACGCTCCACGATGTCCATTCCATCATTGTTTCCGGCAATGCCTTGCACAGGCGCAAATTCAGCTAGACATTCATATACGAACCAATCCGTCCAGTCTCCGGCATGGAGAATGAGGTCACTGCCTTTTAACTCCTGTACAAGCCGACTAGGCAACGCTTTGCTTCTATGCGGCATATGAGTGTCTGAAAGTACGATGATTTTCATATAAATTCTCCTTACCAGCGTCTTTACACGGATGAACTTTGTTGCCCCACGCGCTGCTGAAGTGCCTGCTCCAGATCTCGCAGCGTAACGGTCTCGAAAAACGCCTGTATTTTCTGCTCTGCCACGGTATATAAACCATCCAATAATGCGTCTATGTTCCTGCCTACCTCACAATTATGATTGCTGTCGGTATGGATGGCGAACAACGGACCTTCATCCTTGGTCGCCTCATAGATCATTTTCAGATTGATGTTTGAACTGGACATGCTTAGACGAAAGCCGCGTGCTCCAGGCGACGAATCCACCAAACCCGCTTGCTTGAGTCGGCTCATAATCCTTCTCACAACTACTGGGTTTGTATTGATGCTGGAAGCAATAAGTGACGATGTCATTCGCTCCGGTGCCCCTTCAGCCAGAAGAAGCAGACAATGGATACTAACGGAAAAATGGGTACTCATGTTAACCACCTTTATGTGTGTGCCTCATTAAATGTTTGGAAAAATGCTTGTTTCCATCATACCACAATAGAGGCACCAACACAGTGCTTACTGCACCTTACTCCGGAAAATAGTCATTTTCAGGACGTACTCGCACTTTTAATTGGCGTACACTATATTCCAACTGCTTAACGATATCCTCCAGTTGACGACGGTCCAGTCCATTAAGGTCGGCCGCAGGCTTGGGTGCATTTTTCAAATCACGTATGGTTGCCTGCTGCTCCTGCCACTTGTCCATCAGGTCGGCTATATTCGCATAAAAGCGTTCATAATCCTTGATCACTTCATCCAGAAAGGCATCCACCTCGTCCGGATCATAGCCGCGCATTTTATTCTTAAACTGTTTCTCATGAATGGAGAGCGCGTCCAGCTGAATGCCCAGTTGTTTAAACAACTGCTTTTGTTTATCCAGACGACGCTTCATATGTTCATCCATCGGTTATTCCCTCCTTAACACACTATTCTTTTTATATCACATTCTAGGCTGGGAATAAAAGTCTCTGCTGATTGCCCGGCCCTATGAACGGGTATAAAAGAGCATACGTGTCACTTATACAGACCACGAAGGGGAGAGATGATTATGAACCATTTGAACGATTCGCAGCTTGCAGAGCTGAAACATATGTTGCTGGAGCAGAAAAAGGATTTAGAAAAGCATTTTGAACAAAACGGTCAGGAAAACGCTCAATTGGGAGAAACACTGACAGATTCCACAGGTGAGCTCTCGTCCTATGACAACCACCCCGCTGATATAGGGACAGAAACCTTTGAACGGTCCCGTGATCTGGCGATTAATGATTCGCTGCAAGACGAGCTGGAGCAAGTCAATGCAGCCCTTCAACGGATGAAGGATGGGACGTACGGAATATGTGTGGAGAGCGGGGAAGAAATTCCTTTTGAACGGTTGCAAGCCATTCCATATACAGCCTATACAGTCGAGCACACGCCAACTCGAGAATTATCGAATGACCGTCCTGTAGAGGAACAGGTCATGACTCCGCCGCCCAAGGGTGCAGGTGAGGTTCGCCAACGGAATGCAGGACGATTTGACGATGCGGGCGCATGGGACGCCGTGGAGAAATACGGTACATCGAACTCGCCTGCAACTGCCGCCAAGCGTGATGTCACTGATTATGATGAAAATATGTAATGCTATATGCTTATGTATTCGTTCATCTAAAAAAGCAGCTTGTCCTTTGGACAGGCTGCTTTTTATGTCTTTACGGGAATACAGTGATCCCGTTATCCAATTTCTATCCGTTTCCGACTGCGAGCTGACTCAATACAAGCATCGATTACCTTCATATTGCTCACCGCATCTTCTGGCTCATACGGCAACGGGACACCGTCAAGCACCGCTTTAGCAAAAGCATCCGCTTGCAGTTCAAAGGAATTAAAACCTTTCAGACGTTCCTCACGCGTGACCGAACCGACGTGGACGAAAATTTGCGGTACAACAGACGTTCTTTCCCAACCGAACATTTTGGGCATCGCAATCGTACCCTTGCTACCGAGAATTTCCATGTTGGAACGGTTGGCTGCCCACATGCCACAATCGAAAGTAAGGTTGACTCCACCCGGAAATTCCAGCAAACCGGAAGCCATCATATCGACGTTGTCATGCTCCGGGGAAAATAAGGCATGTACCGTCACTGCCTCCGGTTCCCGATCCAAATACATACGAGCGGCTGATATCGGATAGACGCCCACATCATATAGCGAGCCGCCGCCCATGTTTTTATTAAAGCGCACATTATCTGCCTGATCGGTATTGTTAAACGTAAACGTGCAATGGATGCCGCGAATGTCACCAATTTCCCCACTATTGATAATTTCCTTAATTCTTCGATGTTTGGGATGATAGCGATACATAAAAGCCTCTGCAAAGATCACTCCTGCACGTTGACATGCTTCAATCATGCGGCTTGTCCCGGCCGAGCTAAGAGAAGATGGTTTTTCACACAAAACGTGCTTCCCAGCCTCCGCTGCCCGAATGGTCCACTCTTCATGCAGATGGTTCGGCAACGGAATGTACACCGCTCCGATTTCGGGATCAGCCAACAGGTCATCATAGCTTCCATAACTTTTCGGAATATCGAACTCCCGGGCGGCCTCAGCGGCTTTATCCGCATTACGACTAGCAATCCCAAGCACTTCTCCGCGTTCGGATTGCTGAATTGCCGGAATTACAGCGATTTGGGCGATCTCCGCAGTGCCTAAAATTCCCCATTTCAGCTTTCTACCCATCATTCTCATCCTTTCGTGGTTAGGAATAGTTGTCTTGTTCCGCTTTATGCAGCATACCTAAGCAACGGTCCAAATCGGCTTTGACCTGCTTCTTGTACAATCGTGCTTTCTCCTCCCCATCATCTGTAAAGTGATAGAGTACAATCTCCTGAAAATCCACGCGCGGGTCTGTTCCTTTCAATCGCTTGGTACGGTAAAAAACACCTTCCTGTACCAGCTCATGCAGCGCCCGGTAAACCTCGCTCTGAGGCGGAACATACCCAAAGCCACTAAATTCATCTTTCATCGATTCGAGCATCTGATATCCATAACCGCGATGCCTCTCCACCATTGTGATCAGATAAATTTTGATAAAAGCCCGCTGGGATATCATAAACGCCATTTCACAGCCTCCTCCACACCTTATTCGTGCACCTTATCTTCCATTATAAACCACTCTGCGTCCATACACTATTTCCTTTGATGATATGAGAGCGTATGAGAACCCTTCATCTCTTGTGACCTGTTTTAAGATGGCGAGAGATATAGAATGAGGCGATATAGAGTAGTGTGCGAAGCGCTGAGAAATGATTTTATTGTTTTTGCTATTATGAATTTTTCATATGTTGAAATAATATAACTAAAGCTAAAAAAATAGAGTTACAGATTACGAAGACTGGATTAATTGTTTTAAGGCCTCCGTATCGTTACTTGTCAAAACAGGAATATATTCTGTTATTTTTTGGTTGTCCCAGTCCCACCATTTCAGGGTTTGTAGCATAGCTATAGTTTCCTCATCAAACCGATAACGAATTAACTTCGCAGGATTTCCTCCTACAATGGAATATGGCCGAACATCTTTAGTCACCACGGCGTTTGACGCAATGATCGCGCCATCACCAATTTGAACTCCGGGCATAATGGTAGCGTTGTAACCAATCCAAACATCATTTCCAACCACAGTGTCCCCTTTGTAGCCCCCACTTAAATTGGGTAAACCAACTTCCCAATCTCCGCCAAACGCTCCAAAAGGAAAAGTCGTAAATGCATTTGTATTATGATTAGCACCATTCATAATAAATTTGGCTTTGGCTGCAATCGCACAAAACTTACCAATCTTTAATTTGTCCCCTATAAAATCAAAATGATAAAGGACATTTTTCTCAAAATCCAAAGGGTTATCATCATCGTCATAGTAGGTATAATCCCCGATTTCGATATATGGATTAACCACTACATTGTTCAAAAAACACAGACTTCTAATATTTTTCATCGGAAAAACGCTTCTTGTATCTGGACCACTCATTTTGCGACCCTCCCATATGGATGTTCCTTCACCTTACTGGTAAAGGAACATCCAGTCTATCAGTATGCATACTATTAAACAAATGTAGATAGAAAAGTATCCCATTGCCTTATTTCTTGGCTTTGGGATACTCTTGTGAACATATATGATTGGGTTATCAAATCAGGCTTGCTTTTGTAAGGCTGGCGGACCTCCAGTCGGGCGAGGACGAACCCGAAGCCCCACGATCCATTTGCCCAGAGGCAAGCGTGCCAGTAGCCATGTTCCGGCAACGGAAAAGATCATACAGAGAACGAACGAAGCCAGCGTACGAAGAACGTGGCTCCAGTCTGCAAAAAACGTCTCGTCAAAATAATAGGTCACACGCAGCATAAAGGCATGCATGAGATACGCTCCATAGGACAACGTTCCGATGGCCGTCAGCATACTCGCCGCACGTCCCCCCTTATGAGCAATCCACGTCGCTACCCGATAAGCTACAAAAATAGACGCGACGCAATATACAGCCATGACCGGACGCAGCAAAGACAAATAGTTAAAGGAAAGAACTGTACCTCGCGGCGTCTGGAACTGACCGATCATCTCGTACAGTAAGTAGCCTGTAATCACGATAAACAACGGCCAGTATATCATCTGTGCTTTGGTTACCCAAGCATTCCAACGCTTGACGTTCATCCCGGCTGCCGCTCCTAACACAAAATAAAAGAAAAAGTAGATCACATTCCGGTCAGCGTACAGGGTAAACCAAGAGGTAATGACCGGAAGCTGGAGCTTATCCATCGCTTGGTATACGGGTCCAACGGCGAACATGAGCAAAATATATAGCACGCCGAATCCAGCCAATGCAGCGGGTCGCCATTTTGACGGCAGTAGCGCAGACAAATGACGGACCGCATAACGAAACACGGGAAATAACACATAACATTGGATAATCATAACGATGTACCATAGATGATAGCTGCTTTTCCCGTTCAATAGCTTCTGGAAAAAATCCAGCGGGTGAATATATCCACCACTTTGGGCAAGCTGATTTCCCAATTCGTATAAAAGAGACCATATGATATACGGAACAATGATGTCCATGAATCTTTTACGTAAAAACGTTCCGTACTTTAAGACCCCATCATAATTGTAAAATAGCACCATGCCCGTGATAAACACAAACACCGGAACTGCAAATTTGGAACACAGCAGTAAAAGTGTCATCAAAACCCCGTCCTGGATGCGCGCCCCCTGCGCAACCGCATAATGTGCGACGGAATGCTGAAGAACAACGGCGGCAAAAGCCAACCCTCTTAGCAAAGCGACTTCGGAAATTCTCTCTTTTTGACTCATGTCACTCTCCTGTTACATCTAGCAATTTATAAATCCATGATTTTTCAAAATCCTCAAATCTATTATAACGACAATTCTGTAAAAATATATAGAAGGATAAACGTGCCAACAGCAAGCAAAGCATCATTTATCTCAGGTTTATTCTATGTTTCACTAACATGTAAAAGCAGCAGTCTTCCCTCTCGGGGAGACTGCTGCTGTAGAAACAACCTATATACAAAGGAGATAGGAAAGCCTGTTAAATCACGTTCTCAACTAGCCGTTAGTTGTTTACAGGTTCCTTCTAGTATCTGTGTACGCATCTGTCCGCGTATCCGCCACCGTATCATCATACGTTCTGTAACGATCCGCATTCAGCGAACGGTTGGTGCGGAAAATATCATAAACATCCCTGTGATGGTCAGCAGAATCCACCAGCACTAAAATCTTGCCCTGATCGACGTATGTCTCGTATTGACGTGCATCATCTTCTGGAATGCCTAGCCCGACCAGTCCACCGACCAAGCCACCTGCTCCCGCTCCGACAGCTGCTCCGGTAAGAGTAGCCGCGATAGGTCCAGCAGCAAGGATCGGTCCGATACCCGGAATAGCCAAGGCCCCGATGCCTGCCAGCAAGCCAGCAACGCCGCCCACAATACCGCCGGTAGCCGCCCCTGTCGCTACACCCTCCGGTGCTTTGGTGCCTGTCTCTTCACTAATCGTCCTTAGCTCGTCACGGTCACGGGTGATCACAGAAATTTCACTGCTTGGGATTCCTTTGCTCTGCAATTGTCCTATCGCACGAGATGCTTCCTGCTCTGTATCAAAAACACCAACAATTTTCTTTTCATTATAATCGTTTAAGTTATTAGCCATAATAGTTACCTCCCAATATTTTGGTGTTGAGTGGTTCGTCTTTCATTACCCCACCATTATGACGTTTAAACGATTTTACGAAAATTCAAAAAGTCGATTAGCATAAAACAGCTTCTATTTAACGCTTTGGCTTTGCTCTGTTGGTCGCCACAGCTTCCAGTGGATCATCCGGCCAATAATGCTTGGGATATCTGCCCTTCAGGTCCTTTTTGACTTCAAAGTAAGCCTCGCTCCAGAAGCTGGACAAGTCGGAAGTCACTTGGACAGGTCGCTGGGCAGGTGACAGTAAATGCAATACAATGGGTACGCGTCCGCGTCCAATACGAGGCGTATCCCTCATACCGAACAACTCTTGTAGTCGTACGGCCAGCGCTGGTGCCTCAGGATTCGAATAATCGACAGGAATGCGGGAACCGCTGGGTACGCGGATATGCGTCGGCGCTTCCTGATCAAGCTGCTGCCGCTGTTCCCAATCCAGCCTGCCAAGCAGCAATGCAGCACTGTCCAGCCGTTGCAAATCGGATACATTTTTGGCTCCTAGAGCAAAAGGCAACAGCCACGATTCCAATGAATCCAGCAATGCCGATTCCGTGCAGTCTGGCCAGTCTTCAGGCGCCGAGAAGTGCATAAAAATCAAACGAGCCTGCAACTGGAGGGTTTGCCGATTCCATGACAGCAGCTTCAGACCTCGTTCACGGACACCCTGCATCAAGGCAGCAGCTACTTCCTCTGCCGGAGGTCGCTCATAGGACGTTTCCTTTAAGACGAGTGAGCCCAGCCGCAGTACCTTACGGGCTCTCACTGCTGAGGCGGAGCTATCCCAGTATACGTTAGCTTGTTCCAACAGCATTTCACTGCAACGCTCGACCAGCTCTTGCAGTTCAACCGGTGCCGCCAACTGAATGGCGCCATCTGCTCCCTCGTCGTCCACTTCGGCGGCGACGAGATAGGACGAACGCGACATCCACTCCACTTGTCGGAGTCGCGCGCCCCGGCCGCCGCTAAGCAAAAAGCGGCCATCCCCCCGGCCCTGCGCGATCCGATCCGGATACGCAAAGGCCAACAGCAGCCCGCAAGCCGCGGAGCCGTCAGGCTCGTCCTGCGCTGCGGCTGCTGTCGGCAGCGTGGCTAGCAGCTGCCGGCTCTCTTGCACGATACGGCGAATCACCGTATCGTCTGCTGCCCGCAGCAGGCTGTGCGTACTGCGGGCATGGGCCGCCTCGCGCAGGGCATCCAGCCGCGGGCGCAAATCCGTTCCGCCATGTGCGCGGAACGGGTCCCGCTCTTGCAGCAGCGCAGCCAGACGGCTGGCAGTCGGGGCCAGGCTAAGGGTGGCTGCGCGCAACAGCATGTGCCCAAGGCGCGGGTGCGTGCCTAGGGCGGACACCTCGCGCCCATGCGCGGTGATGCCGCCTGTAGTGCCGTCGGCTGCTTCATCCAGGCAGCCGAGCTGGTGCAGCAGACCTGTGGCCTGGCGGTACGCGGCCTCAGGCGGGGCATCCAGCCAGGCCAGCTCGGCGGGCTCGCGCACGCCCCAGGCCGCCAGCTCCAGCGCGAGCGGGGCCAGATCCGCCGCGGCGATTTCCGGGCGACTGGCATCGGGGAGCGCGGCATGCTCCTGTGCGCTCCACAGCCGGTAGCATACGCCCGGCTGGAGACGGCCCGCCCGTCCGCGCCGCTGGTCGGCGGAGGCCTTGGACACCTTGACGGTGGTCAAACGGCTCATACCGGTTCGCGCGGAAAACACCGATTCCCGCGACAGTCCGCTATCGATCACCACCGTAATCCCGGCGATGGTCAAACTGGACTCGGCAATCGATGTGGCCAATACCACTTTTCGACTGCCCAAAGCCGATGAACGTATTGCCTCATCCTGCTGCTCCAGCTTCATGCTGCCGTACAGCGGAATTACCTTGACGTGTGCTGGTAAATGCTTTGAAGCCAATTCTCGTTCCGTTCTATGAATTTCTCTAGCCCCTGGTAAAAACACCAACAGATCGCCTTCATGAACATCAAGCGCCTTATCTACCGTCTCAGCCGTAAAAGACTCTAATGAGATTGATGAAGGTTTGGACATATGAAAGGTTTCTACTGGAAATACGGTGCCTGGACATTCCAGCAATGGCGCATCCCCTAATAGTCTGCATACAGGCTCTGCCTCCAGGGTGGCAGACATGATCAATATCTTCAAATCCGGTCGCAACAGCGCCTGGCTTTGCAGGGCAAGTGCCAATCCCAAGTCTGCATGCAGGCTGCGTTCATGAAACTCATCAAACATAATCAGCCCGACTCCCTCCAATGCCTGATCATGTTGCAGCATCCGGGTCAGTACGCCCTCCGTAACCACTTCAATCCGCGTGTTTGGTCCTACTTTTGTATCCATACGAACCCGATAACCCACGGTCTTCCCGGTGGGCTCTCCCAGCGCTTTCGCCATTTGCGCTGCTGCTGCACGTGCTGCCAAACGCCTCGGCTCCAGCATAATCATCTTTTGCCCTGCCAGCCACGGCTCATGCAGCAGCTCCAGCGGTGTTACCGTCGTTTTCCCCGCTCCCGGCTGTGCAATCAGTACCGCCGCCGAATGGGATTGCAGTGTATGTTTAAGCTCGGGGATCACTTGCATAATAGGCAGTTGTTTATCTGTCAATGAAATCTCTCCAATGATACGCTTGATGCGTAGAATCTAAGTTTTAATTCCTTTATTATTGTGAATTTTTCATTACCTGTAATTATTGAATATTGAATAAAAAATGTTAAGCTGCACTCTGGGACTTCTCTTTGATCTGTCGTGCATAATTCTTCTAAATCTATTATACAGATATTTAAATTTCCCGTCTGGCCATCGCAGCTATGTAAGTTTTCTGTGTTAGCTCCTATACCCTGTCGAGATGCACTCGCGGCAAGTTCGTTTTATAATATGGTTGATATGGATTGCTGAAGGACGGAATATAGAATCGAGGTCACTTTCGTATGGAATTACAGGCCCAACCCATCAGAGGGCGATTTGCCCCAACGCCATCGGGATGGATACACTTAGGAAACGCTCGTACCGCCTTATTATCCTGGCTGCACGTTCGTTCCCTGGGTGGAACCTATATTTTGCGCATGGAAGATATCGATATGACGCGAGCTCGCAGCCAGTTGGCGCAAGGGATTATGGAAGATTTGCGCTGGATCGGGCTGGAATGGGACGAAGGACCCGACGTAGGCGGTCCCTACGGTCCCTACACTCAAAGCCAGCGGCTGGAACGCTTCCAATCTGCATTGGAGATACTACAGGAGCAAGATTTGCTGTATCCTTGTTTTTGTAGTCGGGCCGACATTGTGGCTGCCGCCCATGCTCCACATGGACTGTCTGGTGAAGGACCCGCATATTCAGGTGCATGTCGTAACCTTAGCTCTCAAGATGTCGTAGCCAAAGCACAACATAAACTCCCTTCACTTCGCTTTAAAGTACCGCAAAATCCAGATGCCGTTATTTCGTTTCATGATCAGGTAGCAGGCCATGTGACCTTCGGTGCGGCAGAGGGCGGCGATTTTATCGTCAAACGGGCGGACGGCATGTTTTCCTATCAGCTGGCTGTCGTTGTCGATGATGCAGATATGTATATGACCGACGTACTACGTGGGTATGATCTTCTCGATTCGACTCCCCGTCAGCTATTGCTGTACCAAGCTTTGGGGTTGCAGTCGCCACGTTTCGCACACGTTCCCCTTGTCCTGGGCCCTGATGGGCGAAGGCTGGCCAAACGACATGGTGGCGTAGCACTCCGAGCTATGCGCCGACAAGGTATCACACCGGAAGCAGTCATTGGCTGGCTCGCCTATTTTTCCGGGCTGCTGGATTCACCTGAGCCTGTGAAGGCTATGGATTTAATCGATGACTTTCATTTGGACAAACTGCCCAAAGAACCCGTCATCCTGACGAAACAATGCCTCATGAGATTATCTGCACTGCAACGGTAATGAGGTAAAGCGCGGAAATCAAAGTGTACGGGCAAGGGCATTCCGCCCTTTGCTCCGCTCGCTTCTATTCCTTCAGTCGCTTACGCATAGCGGACTCATATTCATAAAATACAGACGACGTATTTAGCCCTCTTTCCTCCAGCAGCATACGGAGACGTAGTGATTTTTCAGTCAGCCTGCGACTGATCCGTTGTTGCTCTCCTGCCTCATGACAAGCGTGAAGCAAATCACGTAGCTGGACACATTCCTTTTGTAACTGAAGCTCTTCCGGTAAAATGCCTGCATTCTTCAACAGCTTGTACGACATCCGCAGCTCCTCTGGAACATGTGACAAATCCTCGATCACCAGTGGCTTGCCCTCTCCCGGTAAATGATCAAACTCACCTTTGGCCATCGCCTCAGCAATCTTCTGCTCTGCCATTCTGGAGAACATCCCCATCACTCCTTGTTTTAAGCTTCCTATGTACAATCTATATTAAAGAAACCTGGAGTCCTTTGCCACTGTAGCTTACATATCATTAGGATGCCCTGTTTCCATAAAGGAGAGAGGAGGTTATTCTTCGATCCCAAGCAGTTGACATACTTGTACTCTATATTTTTTGGCCTTACGTGTTCCATGAATGAGATTAGACAAGCGGCTAGCAGGAATATGATAGGTATCACAAAATGTTCTCTGATCCATTTGCCTCTCGACTAGCTTTTCTTTGATTTTCCAGCCAAAAGGGGTTACTGCATTGCGTTTTTTCAACAACGTTACCACCTCTTCATAGTATGGGATTTAGGATTTAGGATTATGATTGGGGTTTGGAGATTGGATTTCACGCTCTTCCTTTAGCAACATGTCATGAACTCATTTGTTAAGATTTCATTTTGTATATTTGGTATTGATTCAATAGTTCATCCAGTTTCATGGATTGTTCAATCACTTTGGGATGCGTTAAAAATCCGTATTTCTTCTGGACTTGGTACAGTCTTTTTCTGGCCCGTTCGACACGAAGTAAAGTCACACCTGGATTCATCAGCATGATTCCCCCTTCTGTGTCGTATCCTAATACAAAACGTAAACTTTTGGATTTTTTGAAAATTTGCTCGACAAAAAAAGTGCTTCTGCAGCATTCCAGAGGCACTTTTTGGAGTTTTATGTTTATTTAAAAAAATGCAACAGACTCCTACAAGCTGAACTTAAAATTCAACTATTGTTTCACTACGCAGTCGGATGTTGCTTCCCATCGTCACCGCCCCCGTATTTCCTTAAAAAAGTCAGAGGAGGGTTAAAATTCGTGGCAAAAGCGACCGCTTTACTTGCACAGCAACATTCTACCTTCTTCGTTTTCCATATATATTTTATTTTATTCAACTTGGAATCAACACTGAGAAATGATTAATAACTATTAATAATAAAATAATCTTTCTTTTCGCCCTTCTCTAACTAAACTTTCATACTTCGTACACATCCTAAAGTCTGCAAATTGTTTGAACTGCTCAAATAATCTTATACAGCTAATGAAGAAGGCTTCTTTGTTAATGACTAATGATTTAGATAAAACGTCTAGTAAGTATTTAAATCCATATGAGTAATTACCTTTATTTAAGTAGTATTTAGCCAGTTCATATTTAAAACGGATTGATTGTTCTGGAACCACTTGATGAGTGTACATATCAGCAGATGGTTGCTGTTGGGTGATCGAATCTATCTCCGTTTCGAACTGCTTAAGTATTTCATCCACATCAACTTGAAATCGGTTAGCCGCCATCATAATATTCAACAGCTTTGTAACCATTTCTTTTTCAGAAGCATCTGGCGAAGCAGCAATATATTCAACATAATTGTTTAGTACACTTATATCTCCAGATAATAGCTTATAGGTGTAGATATTACCTTCTGCCCAATCTTGAAACTGTTTAATCCAATGCAGAGTATCCTCGTCAGTCTCTTTGACCCAATCTAAATTAGTGTAGGCGTATGTATATTGTAATGCCTGCTCATAATCGCCTTTGGCCTCATATACACTGGCACACAGTAAATCAGAATAGGTGATGTACACAAACAATGGACGGCTCAGCCTCTTTTCAAGTTCCGCAGGCTTTCGTTTTTTCTGCTGATGCTCTAATGTATATTGAATTTCCGCTCTAACTCTCATTTTTCGAGCGGTCACATCAAGCCTGTCCCATAAGCGTAAAGAACGAAACACATTCGCCAAATCTTTTAGCGCATCAAGTTGGTCTATTTCATCTAGACGTTCCACGAAGGATTCAAATAGCGTTGCTGCCTTGAGATTACGGCTTTGGTCGTCTCCAACTTGAATCGAGAATATACGATATTGGCAGGTGGCCAAGCGTTCAGAATACTGATATTTCTCCACTTCTGCGACATTCTCATAGAGAGGCAGCGCAGCAGCATGTCGTCCCTGTTCAAATAATGCTTCTGCAACATCAAATAGCCTAGTCGCATACAGCGGATTATCCATGATATGTCCAACCATTCGACGGATTGCATCCAGCTTGTCCAGCTCCGCACAACGATACAATAATGGCTCGATTCGCCTAAAATTCGGGGAAAGGTCAATGATGTAATTTTCTATGTATAGATCGTAAAAATAGCCTTCTGGCAAATCCATAGCCACAGTGATTCGGTCTAGCTGCTGTACGGAAACAGGACGATGCTGAGTAATCCAATTACTAAGCGTTCTTTGATGAACCCCTGAATATTCGGCAAATTGACTCAACGTCATATCATTTTGTTTTAGATAATCCTCAAACTCCGCTGAAATCGTAGGTGTATGCTTCAAGTCATAACCACCCTTCACATAAAAATTCCATTATTTTAAAAATCACCCTCTATTCTTCTCCATAATTAACCATCTGTCAATATATTATGCAACTAATGTTTATAACGAAAATTCAGCATAACTCACACATATTGAGACATATTGGACAAGCGACATCCTGAAATCATTGAATGGTCCCAAGTAAAAGGTTTCACAATGTTGACATGACGGATTCATTTCCCCATGTGCATTCTCACCAGTAAATGATATAGAGGTCCCATGCAAAAACTCTGTTGGACCTTTTAATTACATGAAAAATCCCCTGATGTTGATGCAATCAAGGGATACATAGATCATTTCTCTCGCTTTGATAATGCGAAGTTGATTATTTCTCCAATCACAATTCCTGTCAAAATTGCATAGATTCCCATAGCGCTCATCTGATATCCCAAAGCGTAAAATAACCCTATACCTATTGCGTAGCTCAACAAAATCGCTGCATAGCGTTTTAATTTCAATCCACACACTCCATACAGAGTGCGACCAAAAGGTGGAACTGGGTTAGATTCGATGATTTCTATTTCAATCCACGCACTCTATACAGAGTGCGACTACGATTGCTACAAGTGCTCTTAAAAAGGCGCAGCAATTTCAATCCGCGCACTCCATACAGAGTGCGACGTGCGACTTCATCACCTTCGATCATGACCAGGTTCCCACTTATTTCAATCCACGCACTCCATACAGAGTGCGACTCAGGTAAAGATGTGGCCTACCCCAACAACGAGAATTTCAATCCACGCACTCCATACAGAGTGCGACTTGGCTGGCATATGTACAAAACATATTATTTGGTATTTCAATCCACGCACTCCATACAGAGTGCGACAGCGAAAATGTAGTAATTCATACCCTAATGATATCAATTCCACACATTGTCGCAAAAAATGATGCCAAAAAGGCTTGTATCGACTATTGACTTTTTCTCATAGATAGCATCCTTAATGCTTTTCGACAAATTTCGAGGTGCGAAGGACCAGGGGTTTTTATGTGAGCTTCACATTCGCACCGTACAAAATCAGTGAGCTTTCCATATCGGAAGCTTCTTTAGCCCCTATATGCTCTTCTTCTTTTTATAGCTATCACCCAAATTGTAGAAATGCAGGCTATCTTCTCTTTTATCTATTAATTCTTCTAGTTCATACTTTAAACGTCGAAATTGGGTCAAATCAAAATACATTCAAATATGATACATAATCCTATCCTGTTTCATTGTACCATGCCTTCATTACGATTTTCCTTGTATTATCGTTTCATCATGACAGCCCATTTTCTATTTTTTTTTTGTAAAATCCTTTATCTAGTCATTTTCTTGTTAATCAAAAACAGGACAAAACAGTCGGCATACGCCTCGAAACTCTTTCATCATATCCAGTGTCAAGGAGGTTCATCCCGGATGATCTCTATGCAGAAAACCTACATTAGCATCCAAGCCGACGACTTCCAGTGCTGATTTCATATCGTTGGGCGGCAGTGTATAGGCAAAAGATAACAAAGCATTCACATGATCTAACGGCGGGCACTTATGGCGTCCATGGAAGTAAAAATCATTTTTTTGCTGCAAAATCAGTTCATCCCAAACGGAATTGTACTGATCCGCCTCCCTCCCCTCAAAACAGCGTAAAATCTCCAGCTCCTCACTTCTCTGTGATGCGATGCGTTCATGATGACAGGACATTGGTCAGATTTAATTCTGCCTGGATGATAATATAATCCAGTTTTCATATAAATACCTCAATACTCCCTGTTTATATCATCATCATACGAAATTGAATGTACATCATACGTCCGCGTCTAGGTCCATTACTTCTACTTACTTAGAGGTTAAAGTTAAGAAATAGAGTTTTGAGAGTTATAAGTCAGCAACGGTCAGAATCTACCTCATGCTTGCTTTTGATTGGTTTCCATTTTAAATATTTAACCATGTTTATTGGAAATATGGTAAATTATATGATCTTGATTTAATGTATCGTTTTGTACATAATAGATTCGTGCTAAAAATACCAAAAAAAGGAGGATAGTGATTTTTTATGTAATTGTAACAACAAAAATTTGAGGGAGATGAATGGATTTTGAAGGTTAAGAGTTTGTGTACGTGTGTGGTTGTAGGCATGCTTTCGTTATCGCTAACTTGTTCAGTAGGTGCAGAATCACTCCAAAATGAACAGTTAACCAATCCATCGATGACTAAATCAGACAATGCTTTTTTGAGCGATATCATCAACTAGCTGGACCCCGAAGACAGAGAAAACGTTACATACATAGATGAAACGGGCAAAGTGCTGGTAAACAAGGAAAGTTTAAGGCAGGAAGTTATCTCACTGGAACCAGTGAGTCAGGTTACGTATAAGAATTCGAATTCATCCCTCACATCCGTAACTGATACTACGTATAAAAATAATAGGTATAAAGATTCAACGGGGCAGCTATATACTTTACCCGTGTTACAGCCTAAACCAGCGTGTATGGGAAATCACTCATTAACACCAATGGATTTTAGCACTAACTCCGCGAGCTTCCCTGAATGTCGAGACCTGAGAAACGGGCCGTATCGTTCGGTATGGTCACATATAGGGTTTGCATGGGCTAGTACACGAGTTCATTTACCAAGTGCTAGAGAGATACGTGATAATAATAGTGGTTATAGTGGAAGCACAGGATTTATCTATATGGGTGGTTGGAGTAACACCAATATGGCGGTTGATGTTGGATTGCAGCATAGTACAAAATATAATGACTGGGCTCCTTTTATGCTTATTGAAGGTGTGAAGAACCCGTATACTTTTAAGCCACGTTTTGAACCCGATCAGGAAGTACAAATGAAATTTTATGTTCCTTCTGACGGTAACATTGCCTTGACTGTAACAGGTTATGCAGACGGTGAAAAGATAAGTAGGAGCTATGTCGAGCCGGCCCCAGATTGGACTGCTACTGGCAACGGTAACCTTATCAAAAGAACGACAAGTATAGGGCAGATACAAGATCGACAAGACTATAATGACGGATCTTACATTAGAAGAGTTCGTTGGGCCACATCCTATATCGGTTCAAATTCAGAAGATAATATCCCTTGGCGTAACAGTCAAACCTATGATTATTGTTCTATGCCACGGAGTAAAGTTGAAGTGGATTACGTACATGGAGGAGAGGAAACAGACAGTATATTTTTAGACTGAATTTTTAAGAGAGGGGCTGCTTCACCCCTCTCTTTTAAGGAGGAAATTTTGTGGGAAAGATGTTGTTCAGAATTATGCTTATAGGTGCATTGTTTTTTTGCTTTTCTCAACCCAATACAGGAAAAATGTCAGCTCAGAGTATAGCTCCAAACACTCCATTTTTGAAGATTAACAATTACTATGTCTTGTTCACAGCCCCCAAAGCACCTTATATTGATCAGAACAATCGCTATATGGTGCCTTTGAGATCCATTAATGATTTGTTGGGAGGACAGACTACGTTTAACCCGACTTCTAATACGGCTACAATTAAGTTTGGAACACACAAGGTTGAGTTTAAAATGAACTCCACTGAGATTGTTACCGACTCGAACACGTCCGTGATGGATACCGTGCCTGTACTTTATAAAAATGCGATGTTTGTGCCTTTAGGGATACTTACTAAGTACTTAGATATACACCAGGAATGGGATAAGCAAAATAAACTGTATTCCCTCTCTGAGAAAGAATTAATGAAGACACCTATGATGGAGAATGTAGAAGATTTGGATCATTTTAGAGAACAAGTGGATAATGAAAATGCATTCCAGTTGTTATCGTACAAATTGACCATGGGAGAAAAAATTCATCTGGCCATTACAGCTAAGAATATGACAGGGAAAAAGATTAGTGAGGGCATTGAAGATTTAAATACCACTTTTATTTTTTCTGACAATAGCACGGCCGGGGAAAATAGAAATCGTAAAAGACCCAGTATAGATAAGGATGAAATTGTAACTCGCGAAGATGACATAGATTATGTGAAAACAATAGAGAATAATAAAATTATCAAACATGAACTGTCGTATATTCTCTTTAAGGGCAGAACGCTAAAGACTCACAAGTAAAAAAGTACTTTTACTTGTAGAGTGGAATGGGTAAACAGTAAAGCTGATTCTAGAAAGGATCAGCTTTACTATTAAATATTAGATTTGTGAATTTCAAATTCCTTACGTTCATAAAAATAACCCAACCTACTCCATTGTCAATTAGGGACAAACTTGATAAATAGTGATTGCTTTCTCCGTTCCCAACGGTGTTTTTACTTGACTGATTATTTATGTATTAGAAAGTTTATCAAGAGTACGTCTATATTTTCGACTGCCTTCTTTATTCTGGGGTGTTATCATGACGATCATCATTTTTATTCATATAATCCTCCTCGTGCAAATCTTCGTTTGTAAAATGAAAATGCTGACTGTACTGAACCACGACTGTTCTAAACCAAACCTTTTAGCAGCCAACAAATTCGCAATCCACGCACTCATATAGAGTGCGACCCCTAAGTATTAAGCTTCTACTGGAACACCAGTCAATTTCAATCCACGCACTCATATAGAGTGCGACAGCGAAAATGGGTTAAATGCCCCCTATTTAAGTAACATTCTAGCGTTATTTTGGCAAAAACGCATCTAATATTACCTCATCCTCTTGCTATCGTTTAAAACTTGTTCACATTCGATATAATTCGACAAAATCTGAGGTGCGAATCTCTCGGAGAATTCATGTGAGCTTCACATTCGCACCTGGACAGACTCGCTTTTTGGCTTAGCAACAAATACCTGCCTGGACTTATTTCACCTCTGCCAGTTCTGCCACCTGTGAAGGAGTAAGCGCACATTCGAATATATTTAATTCATCGATAGCTCATTTAAAAGCAGGGTCCCACCAGTTAACACCAAAGCTGAACGTTCTGGCTTTGGGTAAATACATCCGGAAATATCCACTACATTGATCAGAAAAATACCTTTATGTTTTCAAAAATCATAAAGGTATTTGTAAAATATTTTATGAAAACGTTCGGCAAAAGTTGAGTTATTAACCCTGTTCATCATACCGGCTGCATTACCTGCATAATCCTTCCCATCCGTTCCAGCGCCTTCTCCAAATCGACGAGCGAGGCTGCATATGAGCAGCGAATAAAGCCCTCTCCGCCTGTTCCGAATACATGTCCCGGTACGACCGCCACCTTCGCTTCCTTCAGCATACGAAGTGCAAACTGCTCAGATGACATGCCAGTAGAAGTAATTGAAGGGAAGGCATAGAAAGCCCCCTCAGGCTCATGACAAGCAAGCCCGATTGCATTCAAGCCGGCCACAAACAGCTTGCGACGTTCATTGTAGCTCGCCATCATCTCATCCTTGGCAGCCAAGCCATGGCGCAATGATTCCAGCGCGGCAATCTGTGCAATGGTGGGCGCACACATGGCTGTGTACTGGTGGATTTTCAGCATGCCGGCAATCAGCTCATGCGGACCGCACGCATAGCCTACCCGCCAGCCTGTCATCGCAAATGCTTTGGAAAAACCACTGATGACAATCGTACGCTCCTTCATGCCCGGCAAAGAGGCGATACTGACATGCTTTCTCCCGTAAGTCAGTTCGGCATACACTTCATCCGAAATGACGACCAGATTATGTTTGATAATGAGCTCTGTCATCGGCAGCCAATCCTGCTCCGTCATAACTGTTCCAGTCGGATTACAGGGATAATTGATCATTAAAACCTTTGAATGAGGTGTAATTGCCGCTTGCAGCGCTTGCGGGGTCAGCTTGAATTGCTCCTCTGCCGTAGCCGCCACCTCTACAATTTTACCGCCATGCAGATGGGTAATGGGTTCATAGGCAATATAGCTTGGTGCTGGAATCAGCACCTCGTCACCCGGATCGATCACTGCTCGCAGCGCCAGGTCGACGGCTTCACTGCTCCCCACCGTCACAATCATTTCCTGCTCAGGGTCATAGGAAAGCGCGAAGCTGCTGGAAAAATAAGCCGAGATCTCCTCCCGCAGCTCCATCAAGCCGGCATTCGAAGTATATTTCGTCTGTCCTTCACGCAATGCCTGAATGCAAGCTTCACGTACCTTTTCCGGTGTAACGAAATCAGGCTCTCCGACCCCAAGGGCGATTGTACCTCCGCCTGCTGCATTCAGATCAAAAAAAGCGCGAATTCCCGATGGCCGAATATCCCGTACACGCGAGGATACAAACCGCCCTGTCCCCTTTTCACTAAACATATTACGCCATCCCCCATTCCTGTTTCCGCTCATGGAGCGAGCTGGCAATAATATGGTCCAGTAGCTGTGTAAAGGTTATACCCGCAGCTGCCGCACTCTTCGGAAGCAGGCTGTTGGCGGTCATTCCCGGTAATGTGTTCACTTCCAGCACGTAAGGTCTATCCTGACACAAAATCATATCGACCCTTGCATAGACCTTACATTGCAGCAGCCGGTAGCTGGCCAGTGCCGCCTCGCGCACACGCTGTTCAATAACGGTGGGAAGCTCGACCACCTTCTCCTCAGCACCGCCGACCTCATATTTTGCTTTGTAGTCGAACCACTTCGAACGAGCGGAGCTAATGCTAATAATTGGTAATACCTCGCCATCTACGATGGAGCAGGTAATCTCCGTCCCTTCATAATAGGACTCAATCAAGATCGCTTGATCCAAGCTGCAAGCCCCCTGAACAGCCGACAGCAGTTCCTTCTCATTTTGTACAAGCTGGATGCCGATGCTGGATCCCCCCGTATTCGGCTTCACAATAACCGGGTAGCCCAAACGCTCCACCACCTGCGGATCATAATCGTCCATCCCCTGCCAGTAAAGGCCTGAAGGCGTATGCACACCCGCTGCCTTCAACAGCATCTTGGACAACTGCTTATTCATGCATAAGCTGCTTGCCAGGACACCGCTGCCTGTGTAGGGAATGCCCAGCGTCTCCAGCGCTCCCTGCACCGTGCCGTCCTCGCCATACTGACCATGCAGTGCCAACAGCGCGATATCAATGCCTGTCTGCTGGACCTGCGCGATTAAATCCGCTCGCTGCTCGATCACCATTGGAACCACTTCATAACGGCTGCGATCCAAATGATTGATCATCTCTTGACCTGTCTGCAGAGAAATCTCACGCTCAGAGGAAATACCGCCCATAATAACGCCAATTTTCATCATGACACCTCATTTTTCTTCAAAATCTTTATGTGGCTACGGATGTTCATCCGATCGCTAGTGCTTCTTCAGAACAATATTCCGTCTCTATAGCTCTTTTCTTAATCCTTATGCCTTAAGAAAGTTACGCGTCTGTTGACCGATTATTTGAATACCCCGTTCGATATTTTCATCTGTTACTCGTGAAAACCCAAGCCGCAATGTATTCGTCCCTTCGCCTTCTTGAATAAAAAACTTGTCTCCCGGTGTGAAAATGACGCCCTGTTCTGTGCAAGCTTCTAGCAGCTGGCGTGTATTTACGCCTGTCGGGAAGGTAAGGAACAAATGCAAGCCCCCGTCACCTGACACATGCGCCTCAGGAAGATGTGCTTCACAGCATGCCTTTGTCAGCTCATATTTGCGCTTATACTCTGTACGTGCTTTTTTTACATGTTTATCGAAATTTCCGTTAAGCATATATTGGTATAAAATCGATTGATCGATTGTTGAGGTATGAATGGTGCGCGCACGCTTAATGCTTTCCAGAGTGTCAATCAGTGCTCGGTCTCCAAGCACCCAGCCTACACGCAAGCCAGGGAACAGCACCTTGGAAAAGCTGCCAATATAGATTACTCCGTTCCCTTGGCCTGCTGTCGCTATTAAGGGCGCAACATGCGCTCCCGAGTAGCGTAGCTCCTCATTGAATCCATCCTCGATCACCGGAATCTGATAGCGCATCATTAATTTCATAACAGCGCTACGCTTTGCTGGCGACATGACGATGCCTGTCGGATTATGATAGGAAGGAGTCAAATAGGCCAAATCGAAGCTATTGGTCTGTAATACCTCCTCTAGCCGCTCTACATCAATACCGTCACACTTCATCGGAATGCCGGTAATCTCAAATCCTTGCAACTTCAAATTTTTGATCGCTGTGTGATGGGTCGGATTTTCACAAATTGCCGCTCCACGGCGTGCAGAAGGGCGTAAAGCCGACAGCACAATGTCAAAGCCTTCTGTAAACCCGCCTGTAATCAGCATATCCTTGCCAATTATATCGACGCCTTTGTTCTCCATATAATGCATCAGGTAATCAATCAGCGGCTTGTAGCCCTTGGCATAGCCGTAGTTGAGCAGCACCTGCCCTTCGATTGCCATCCGATCCATAAAAGCTCGCCTTACATCCCCCAGATCAAACAGCTGCTCATCCGGAGCGATGCTTGTGAACGAGATAGTTCCCTTTTGGGCACGAATGCCCTGCTTCATCATATCCAGATCAACAGCCGATACAGCATACTCGTTCATTCTTGCCTTCCAGTCGACCTCCCAGGTGGCAGAACCGTCAGATCCTCCGTTATCTACGGCCGACTGGCCCACCATGGCGGCCACATAACTCCCCTTTCCGGGAATCGCATACGTAAATCCGTCATCCTCCAAGCCTTCATAGGCTGCAATGACTGTATTGCGGCTCACCTTAAGCAGAACGCTCATTTCTCGTGTGGAAGGCAGCTTCTGATCCGCCTGAAGCGCCCCTTTTATAATTAAACGATTGACGTATTCTTTTACTTGTATCGAGACCGGGCGGTCACTTACGAGCTTGAAATCCTGGAACATTCTTCATCGCCTCCCCCTATAATGATGGCATACAAGACGAGTGAAAAAAAAGAACCACCGCACTGGATTTTTCATCCTTCGGTGGTTCTTCCGCATTTTATCCCCTGTACGCCCTCATATTCTTGCCTCATTCCCCCGCATCATTGCCTCTCATCGCGCCCATTGCGAGCATTGTACATATCACAAAGATCGTTTCACTTCGATTTTATTTTCTTCCTTCTGCGGCTGAAGCCCTGAGAACTATGCAAAGCATACCAGTCAAACAAAACCATATGCCGTAACGACTGACCGTGAATCCTGCCGCATCGTCAATTGTCACATGGAGTGCGCCTATTTCTTTCTTGAGGACGTCCTCCATTCATCATATTTCAATCCACGCACTCATATAGAGCGCGACCCGACCGGATACATGAGCGACTACCACTGAATGGTCGATTTCAATCCACGCACTCATATGGAGTGCGACAGCGAAAATGAAGGAATTCATACCCTAATGATATCAATTCCATGCATTTTCGAAAAAAACGATGCTAAAAAAGCTTGAATCGACTATTGACTTCTAACGAAGAAAGCTAATCCGAATCCATTTCGACAAATTTCGAGGTGCGAAGGACCCGGGGTTTTTATGTGAGCTTCACATTCGCACCGTAACCAAGACAATACACTCAGGATACCACAAAACATTTCTCCGTCCCAGAGCATGCTCTATTTTCTAAAACAATAACGACTCTGCCCCATCAATTACAATTTGTGCACCAGTAATGTGACGCGAATGATCTGAGGCCAAAAATGTTACCAAATCAGCTACCTGCTCGGGTTGACCCGGTCCATCTGCCAACGGTTGCCCTCCTTCGGGAAACTTGACGGGGATGGTAATTTGCTTTAACCCTTCCGATTTCTCCGTGGTTTCATCAATATTGGTCGAAATGGCCCCAGGATAGATGACATTGACACGAATACGGAACTTAGCCAGCTCCAGCGCAGCCATTTTAGCAAAACCGGTTTGACCCGCCTTCGATGTACTGTAGGCTGACATCCCAAAGCTGGTAAAGCGCTGATTTCCATTAATGGAGCTGGTAATAATAATGCTGCCGCCACCGTTCTTTTTCAAATGTGGTATTGTATACTTCACCGTCAGGAAGGTACCATCCAGATTCGTGGACAATGTTTGCCGCCAATCCTCAATGCTCAGATCCTCGATCGGTCCGACGACCCCGTTAATCCCGGCATTAGCAAAAATGATATGCAGACCGCCAAATAATTCAACCGCTTCCAGAACTGCTTTTTCCACACGCACCGGATCAGCAATGTCCACGTCAAATGCCCGAGCTGATCCTTCACGTATGGCATTAATTTCTCTTTCCGTCTCCAAAATGCGCTCATTACTTACGTCAAAAAGAGCGACATTCGCTCCTTCTCTGGCCATTTGAATGGCCGTTGCCTTTCCAATCCCAGAACCAGCCCCCGTGATTAGAGCGGTTTTGCCTTCAAAGCGCGCGCCTCCTGCATATGTGTAGCTCATATGTATCGCTCCCTTTCAGTAATCTGTATAATCACAAGATTACCCAAAAGGATATACTTTATAATCACCATTTTTGCGCATTTTTTGCTATTCCTTTGCGGTATTTAAGAAAAGGACGAATATTACGCGCATTAGCGCGTCTTTCCTTCTCCTCCTCGTTACATTCTATAAATATCTTAACGAATCGTATTTTTCTATGTATTCATCAAAAAAAGGACGTTATACAACCATGGATATGGATGCATACGTCCTTTTGCTTATTCATTTACCACTGAAGCTCAATAAATGCAGCATCATCATCAAGTCCCCCGGTATGGGATGCGTCCAATAATACCTGTATCTGCTCATCAGGGACAGGCTCGCGAATGGGGTCCAAATCGGATAAACCGTCCGTATACACCTGTAATCTCATAGGCATATCTGCGGGTATGCTTCTTTCGTACCAATGAGGCTTCCCACCAATCGGCCCACGACTTGTAGACCAGCGCTCCGATGTAGAAAAGGTATGATCGAACAGCTCGCTAATTTCCTCGGCACCGTTCCATAGTCGCAAACGTGAATCCCCTTGCCAGGCAAGTCGGAGACGGCCACGGCTACCACGCTTCGGCAGTTCGATTTTACCGCAAATATACATGGACTGGCTTCCCTGACGACGTTTATCTTCCAATACCGACCGCATTAAGCCTGATTCATGATCCAAAGGCTGCCGATCCAGTTCCTCTGCCGCTGTACCTGCCAAACGTTCAAGGTACACTCTTAACTGATCAACAGACAGATCTTGTCCCCGTTCCATCCAATCCAGTAAAGAGGAACCCAGATAGCGGGCTGCAAAATCTCCTCGGTAACTGAGCCCGACACCATCACACAAGACAAAACAACAGACGGATTTATGAATACGTACTGCGGCGAAATCCTGTCCGCTTTCCCCCATACTGGCAGATTCGGCAGATCTTCCATAGCCATAACGACACATAAAACGACTGTGATGAGATGATAAAGGCTGATCGCCTGTCTGAGAGCTTATGTAAGCAAATTGCTGAGTCAGCCTTGCATTCATTCCCTTTTTTTTGCTCGCGGGGAGCAGGGACAGCAGTGGATTCATGCTTTTACCTCCTTACCGTACAGGCGTTGCAGCCGACATTTGGAACCCAATGGACACCAGTTCCGCACAGGTTCCGGGCAGCATCATAATGGCTCCTTCACCTAACTGATAATCCGCCTCAAATAGCATTTCCCGATAGCTTTCAGGCAGCACAGAAGACATATCACGCAATTTCACAGCATGTTCATCCTGCAACGGCGTATTATGTGTCAGACCTTTCCATCGACGGGGGTCCTGAATAGGCGTTTCCAGCAACCTGTCGGATAAAAATATATTTTCCACCAGTACATTACCGTCCGGTACACTCATGCTCATAATGCGCTTCGCAATCGGTTCCGGATCATCGCCAGTGGAAACCCCATCTGTCATATGACAGACCAAAGGTGCAGGACAGTCCTGCATCCCTGGTAATTCTGCCTGCAAAATACGCTCAGCTTGCAGGAAGGCTTTTGCTGAATCTGAAAATCGTTTGGGTGTCAAATCGGGCAACGAACCAATGGCCGCGATTTCATCAATTCCCTTGACACCATTCAGCAGGTCATACACGTCGTCACTATAAGCTAAAATCGCAATCCGATAGCGTGCTGTCAGCCGATTTCCTTTGGTTGATCGGAAAACCATCTGCCGGATCGCCAACGATATAGCTTCATATACAACGTCAATACGCCGCCGCCCCTCCATCAGCATGTTCATCGACGCGCTGATGTCAATCAGGTAAATGATCAGGGCGGGAGTGCGTTGTGAAGCCTGTATTGTATAATTCATGGTTTGTACATGCTCCCCTCAGTTACCTTCTATCTTCATCTGTTTTGTAGCTATCATTCCGCCCATATATAAACATATGAAATATTAAATTTTAGGCAGTCTAAAATTCGTATCGCCTAAAAAATTATAGATCGAGGAAGCCCGATATCCCACTTCGCCTACCGAACGATAATAAGAAGGATTACTATCATATAGTGTTCTAAAACGCTTCGCAAAGCTCTTTGCCTTCGCAGCGCTTCCACCTTCCTGAGAGGCATATGCCTTGTTGTACAGGGAAATAAGCTGAAGAACGTTCTCCTTGTTTCGTGCATGCATAGACTCTTTTTGCTTTTGTTCCGCCTCGGCTGCTGCCTTACGAGCTGCCTCTTCCTGGGCGGCACGGGTTTCCTGCTCCTTTTTCAAAGCCAAGTATTTTTCATACTTTGCCTGTTGATCATACGCTTTTTGCTTCGCCAACTTGGCAGCCGCCTGCTTATTTTGTTCCTTTTGGGCGAGATAAGCTTCATATTTAACCTGTTGATCGATAAGGGCTTGCTGTCTCTTCTGCTCTTCCTGTTGCTTTTGAGCGGCAAGTACCTGCTGTTTGGCCTGCTGTTCCGCTTCCTGGCGTTGTTTCTCCGTCAGCAATTTTTGAGCGGCTTCCTGCTCGGCTGCCAGCTTTTCCTCGGCCGCCTTTGCAGCCTTCGCTGCCTCTTCCTGCTTGGCCGCCTCGATTTGACGCTGATTGGACTGATCTGCAAGAATATTCACGGCTGGGATTCCAGCTGCCAACAGAACGACTGCGGCCGCAGTTGTCACGATAAACGCTTTGGAGCGATACCAGGCTTTTGATTTTTCAGGTTGCTCCGGCGTCTTGGGATTCAACTGCTCCTCTAGCCCTGTGATCGCAGCCGACACCTCCACATGCAGAGGACTGCCATCTTCTACAAAATGATACAACGACCGGTATACTTCCAGCGCTGCAGCAGGTTTGTTTTGCTGCTCCAAATCACGTGCCTGTCGGAACAGCTTGTCCGTTACCCCACGCTCTCCCTGCTCCAGGGCAGCCTGATTTAGCAATGCAGCCTGTTCAGCCTTGAGCGGTGCAGGCGCTGACAAAGAGGGTGCAGCTTCACTGGCAAGACCGCCCACCGCTGCCGATTCTATTGTTTCTGTCGCAACAGGCTCCGGTTCTATAGCCTCAACTGGAATTTCCTGCTCAGTAACCGCATTAAGTACAACCAGCCATTCGCCAAAAGTAGGGCAACTGCTTAAATCCTGACTATCCCAGGCGCGGCTGAACAATTCTACCACCTTGCTGCCCCAACGGGATTCAAGTGATTTTCGTAAAATAAAATAACGTTCGCAAGGCGTCTGCATTTCATGCTGATCAAAATAACTCTCGCCCCACGCTTTGTCGACTACAACACGGTCAGACCAGCCTAGCATTTCTCCTATAATAATTGCCCCTGCAAAACGGTCTGCATACGCACTCCATAAACCGCTGTGGACGGTACGATGTGCGGCATACCCTGGCGAACCTGCCAATAGAGCGTCTGGACGATCCATTTTAGTACTATACATTTGTTCCACGTCCACCAATTCCACAGCTGACGTGCCTTGAGGCAGTTCCACTTCAGAAAAAAACGGAAGCATCACATTTGGCGCCGATAAATCACAGTGCGCCAATCCTTTTTGCTCCATAGCTGAACCGATCCCTGCCAATGCTCTGGCTAAAGCCAGACTATCGGAAGCCTCAAGCTGACGCTGATCTGTGAGACAATCGAACCATGTCATACCGTGAACCCATGGCATCAGCACCGCATACAGCAAATCAGGCTGCTCGGCGATCAGACTTCCGTTTCTTTCTGGAGTGAGCACATCACGCTTGCATACCTGCAAACCGGGAATATCCCCGTATGCTTCCATATGCTCAGATTGATAAACCATAGCCGGGATGCGGAACTTCGGAAAAAACACTTTAAGGGCTTTTGCCTCATGCGGTGCTCCGTTTTTGGCATTCAGTTGGTATACAATTCCCTGCCGCCCTGCTTGGGCATAGGCTAAACCGGGTGCAGCGGGATGTCGTCCAACCACATAAGCTGTGCCGTTTATGATCAATTCGTCTCCCGGATTCGGTTGAAAAGACATGAAACATCCCTCTCCTTACATCATTCAGTATGCTAGTTTTCCTCACCTTATTATATACATCTATGGATGGCAAGAAAACCGGGTATCCGAAGATCGCCCGGTTTTTCCTGAACATCCTGTGCCAAACCGTGAGGAATGGCTCACATATTGCTTCTTATAGAGTGGTATATGACAAGTTAATGCCTATCAGGCAAGGCAACTTATTTCGTTTGGTCAACCGTACGGAATTTGTTAGCGATAGCTGTCAATTCTTGGCTGATGCTGTTCAAAGTCGTTACGAAAGCTTGCATTTGTTTGCTAGCTTCCTGAAACTCTTGGAAGAAGCGTTGTTTAGTCATACCTTCCCATTGACCTTCCATACCTGAGATGGACTGTGTCAAACTGGAAACGATCTGTTGGCTTTGCTCACCACTTTGTTTAAATTGGTTAGCCACCTGATCAACCTGTTCTGGGGTAATTAAAATGCGTCCTGCCATTTTTTGCGTCCTCCTTGATGATAAAAATGTTTTTGTTTTATCTAGTTCAAATTGTACTATGGCTATTTAATTCCCTACAAAAGGCAAAGGACCTAATTGTAACAATCCCACTTTTTAACTATAAAACAGCACCTAACAGTATAATATTAACAAAACAACCACCTAATAAGTCCCATAAAGTCGGGAACTGCGAAACGAATCAAGTAAATTTTGCAGTCGGTCCAGATTGTCCCGGAACGCGATCCCAACTAAGCGACAGGCTGATCTCTTGTTGTAGACGGATCAGTAAAATACCAATCCTGCGGACTGCTAGAAGACGCCTGCATCAGAATATCCTGATGCAACGTTTCTACATCCGAAGACTGTACACCAGCAATGGCATGTACGACAGACTGCGGGTTTGAAATCAGACTGCCTGTTTCCGAAGCTTGCCCAGGCAGAATAGACGGTGATTGCTGATTCGACCAATCGAGCATTGTGACGGGTCGTCCCAATGGTTGGCTGGCAAATGACAGAATCGTTTGATAGTTGTGATCAACAGACTGAAACTGCTCTGCCTTTCGGTTCAGTTGTGTACCTGATGTATGGAGGTAAGCATGAATCTGTTCTGACATCCGCTTGGCCTGCATCCAATGATTCAAGATCGCCTCGCGTGCAGATACATCCCAATCCAGCGATTGTAACGCCTGCTCCAAACCTGCTGTTAACTGTTGAATTTGCTCCGCTGCATGCTGTAGCTGCCCGCTAAGCCCCCGAAGCACATCCGGTTCAACTCGAATGCGCATATCCATCACCCTTCTTCTGTCACTTCTTCATTCACTGCCGACTGTTTCAACCAATTTAATAATAAATCCACAAACTGATCCCTTGAAGCCATAGCTGCAATCAGCCAGTCTCCGTTACCACTTGAGCTCATCCGAAATATCCAGTTCATTGCAGGACACAGGACAAAGGCTGCCCGTTGTGATTCCCACTCTCTGCCGTTCCATACCAGCAATTGCAGTTCTCCTTCGGCTACACGAGAACTCAAAGACTGAGCCAGTCTTGCAGCCCCCTCTGCATCTCCGCTAGCCTCGGTCAGTTTACTGCTGATCAGAGACACACTTTCTCCTGCCGATTGCTCGTAAATTTTATTAAATGCCTGCTTGGAGAACATAAGTGCGGGGGATTCAGGCACAAGTCGATCTACCCAACCCATTTTATCAATCAATGTCTCGCAAGCCTTTTCCACATTTCCCAGATCGTACAGTCGATACTCATCGGGTTCATCAGCGGATTTCACGAGTTCCACTACACGCTCGTTCGTGCAATGGAGATAGCCTTCAAACCGCTTACCTCCCCGCACATAGCGTATACGGCAAGCCCTGTTGGATAATCCCGCGATAGCGACTCTTGAAAAAACGGTAGGAGGCATTGCTAGCTCTTTGCCCTTATCTACCTGCTTTAGATACCCCTTTTCCAAAAGAGTAGCTTTTACCTGCTCCCACTCTTCCGCCAACTCCTCTGCTAGATAGCCCTTAAACGGATCTTCCACCCCAAGCAGTCTGTCAGAACCCAGTACGCCTGCCAGAAAAAACAGTTCCTTCGCCTTGAGGGTTATTAACTTCTGCTTGGAAGCTTGAAACGTTAACATTATGAGCCACCTCCCTTCAAACTACAACATGCCATCGGTCACGAATTTTCGTTATCCAATCCTCACAGCTCACTTGCTCTGAGAAGGGAATTGCCGCTTTTATCCTGGTAAATTTGCGCCGTACGTAGTATCCCTGCCCAGGTGGCAGGACTTTTAGGCCACCAGCAGCGGCGTTCGCCTCCGAATAAGGGATACGAAAGAACGATAGATCATTCGAATCTAGTGTTCCAAATAGCATACCGCTTTGGCTTGCCTTGACATCATTAAACCAGTCCACACCAAAGGTAGGGAAATCAGATGGCACACCCGAGAGCACGACATGCACATTGCGATCACGTCCCAACCGTACAATGGCAGAGAGCTGATCCTTTATCATAAAATCGTTCAGTTGCTTACTTAACATATCCGCATCATCAATGACCAGGAGCAATTCGGGATCATTCCCCTCCTTGTTCCGCTGTTGAACGATATCATACACTTTCTGTACCAGAGGTCCCATTTCTTCCTCGCTTTCGGCAGCAGCCTTAACATGAGGAAGATGCCGTAATCTAGATAGTCCTCCGCCTCCATAGCGTGTATCGATCGTATAGACTTCCAATTGATCGGGTGATGTGTAATAAGCAAGCGATATAATCCAGCTCATTAGAAAAGAGGTTTTTCCACCCTCCATTGGACTACCCACTATAAAATTGGGCCCTTCTTTCAGATTCAGGAGAAAAGGCTCAAGATCGTCACTCTGTAGACCTACAGGTACTTCATAAGGAAGTGCACCCGATGGTCCACTTGTTCGATCCCACTGCTGAAGCAGTTCCGACAGTGGAATCCGCTCAGGTAATGGGAGGATGGCTGGTGCGTGCTTGCCTTTCCATTCGTGCACAATGCCAGCAATATTGCGGCGTAACCGTGCTGATCGCTCCGCCTCATCTTCTCCTGGTGAAGGCAATGCCGTCTGGAACTCCAGCGGAGGAACATGCCCTTTAACCAGAGCGCGGCCTGGAATTAACGGTCCTGGCGTTTTGGCTGGTCGTCCTACCGCATAGTAATAGTCACTCGGGTCGGACATTTCAAAAGAAACAGCATTCGGTATGTTACTGCGGAATTTCTCAAACACATCGGTAATCCGATTCGCTGTAATGATAAACGTAATACCTAGACTGCCTCCTTCTCGCAAAAGAGATTCCAGCAGTTCATTTTCATCTGGATAAGCATTACGGAAATTAAGATATCCATCAATAACTACGACAATTTGCGGAATATCCTCAACAGCAGAACGTCGATAAGAGCTTATTGTTTTGACACCAGCCTCGGAAAGCATTTCCTTGCGTACGGCCACCATCTTGAACAGATAACGGAACAGTCGCTTGATCCGGTCATCCTCCTCAGCCATCATAACAGCCCCGATTTGGGGAAGTTCCCCAAAGTCGCGCATCGTTCGACCCATATCAATGATATAACCGTTCCAATGATTCGCTGCAAAACGCTGAGCCGTGGACATCAGCAATGTATGCAAAAAGGTCGTCTTTCCCATGCCCGGCATGCCATACACAGCCCAATGACCATGATCCAGCGATGCATAAATTGGCTCCTGCCGCTGATTCGGCAAATCATCCACCAGACCAATAAGGGCCTTCAACTCCAAAGGTGATGATGTACTATCTATTTCGGTGCATGCCGGCAGATTTGTTAAATCCAGCAATTCAGGCAACGGCGGAAGCCACGGTCCCTGAAGTCGTTCGATCCCTGCCTTAGCAGCCTCATTCGCAATATAATCAATAAATACTTGAAGCTGTTTAGGGGCTTCTTCTCCTTTTAAGCCTGAGCTTGCCCGTTCGCCGCCCGTCAGTAGCGCTTCACGTTTCCCGTTCAGTCTCACTTCATGTACAGGTAGTGCAGAAGAAATATCGCTGTTGCCTATATACGGCGCACCGCTCCAAGCAAACTGCATCTCTTCAAACACCTCGTCGCTACCGACCTGGAAATATCCTCGTCCCGGCTTCGTAATCCACGCGGCATTCGGTATTTTCAACATGTCACGGCTATCACCTTCGCTTTGCACCCGTAAGCAGATGCGGAACCTGGAGTTACTCCAGATCTTATCATCTACGACACCTGCGGGCTTTTGCGTCGCCAAAATCAAATGGACACCTAGTGTCCGCCCAATCGCGGCAATACTGATTAACTCGTCCATAAACTCTGGCTGATCTCGCTTTAATTGTGCAAATTCATCAATAATAATAACCAGATGAGGCAGCGGTTGTTCCTGCCGCTGCCGGAGTAGTCTGTAATATTCATCAATATGCTGTAAATTGCCTGCATCGTTCAATATCTTCTGTCGACGAACCAGTTCTGCTTTAAGAGATATTTTGGCACGTTCAATCAAATTATTGTCCAAGTTCGTGATCGTACCCACAACATGCGGCAAGTTAACGAACGTGTTGGACATGCCTCCACCCTTGTAATCGATCAGCATAAAAGCAAGATCATGTGGATGAAACTCGGCAGCAAGCGAGGCTACGATGGACTGGATAACCTCACTCTTCCCTGAACCCGTTGTACCGGCGATCAAGCCATGGGGACCATGTCCTTGACGCTCTATCTTATCATGCAGGTTAATCATAATCCTCTTACCGCCTGCTCGCACGCCCATCGGCACAGGTAAGGTATCGGGATGGCGGTTACGTCGCCACCGATCTGCCACGTCCAGTTCTTCCACACTCGCTACGCTCATCATATCAAACAGAGGTAGCACAGCGGGAATGTCAGAAGCAGAGGAACGCTTCAAGCGAATAGGAGCCATGTACCTCGCCAATGCATCGGCTTCCTCTTTTGACAAACGATCCGGTTTAAAACTTTGCTGTTCAACCTCCGCCGATTCTGATTTGCGGGCATATACGCCCTGCTCTTTGGAAGCCTCCACAATCAGCTGACACTGCATCGGCAAAGCCTCTTTACGAGAAGCTAGCACAATCGTACACGCATCAATGGCTCGACCGTCCTCCAGTAACAACGGCAGCAACGGTTCTTCCTCAATCAGCTGGGTGTCAGATAAAACAACGATATAACACGGGACTTCCATTCCTTTGTCCTGGCGATCATTGCGATTATTTTTACGACGGTTCAGTCTGGCAAACAGAAAATCAGCTAATTGATGTGCACTGCTACTGCGGTCTGACATCATTCTCTGGATGCGGTCATCATCCCACACATGTGGGAGCCAGCGCATCCAAGTCCATTCACTTTCCTCTCGCTCGTCATAGAAGGAAGCAATTTTCACTTCATCTGGCGAGTGACGAACCGTCACCTGTGCCAAAATGACTCTTAACGCAGCAAGGGTATGCTCCCGGTCGCCGACCAATCCAACCACTTTGGATTGAAACAGCGGTAATGCAATGGAAGCAGCGTCTACCAGACGAAATTCCTCTTCCAGCTCATCCGCAGCTCCCAACAAAGGATCTCGGTCATAACCATCTGGACGTGGAATTTGCAATTTAATATGAAAGGGAACTTGTCCAGTCCCAATACGCACCTGCAAAAAGTCCTCATCCTCCGGTGATCGTTCCCAGAGTGAACTATTGCGGTTTTTGACGATTTGAGTGCATATTTGCGGGTCACCGTGAATTTCATATAGTGTGCGAATTTGCTCCTCGCGTTTCATTTCAAGTTCTTCACGATGCTTTTGAAGCTGTTCCCGGTACATCCGGTCCCGTTCCTCCAGATTGCGCTTGTATTCCTTCTTATTATTTAAATAGACGAAAAAAGGAATCGTATAAGATGTAAGCATCATGACCACAGTGACCATCTGGAACATCAAATAGTTACTGTTACCCATCTTGCCTGTTTTGCTCATATATACGTAAAAGCCTATAGTCACCAACGTCATCATTAACGGAATAAGTATAGATATAATAGAAAAAGACGGCTTGCTCGGCTCAGCCGGAGGCCGTAAAATCTCCAGCTTCTCCTCTCGGAGCGCCGGCCTTAATCTCGGGGATCGCTGGTATAATGCATTCAAGACAAAAGTCCCCCTTTTCGCTTACTATTTCATTTTACCAAGGTTTCATATAATTTCATGTGTGTATTTACCCATTTTTTTCACTTTGAAACAGAGAACGCCTTCCATACACAGGCGCTTCGTCCTGAGTTGTCGAAAAAGCGCGCTGAATACGCACAGTACAGCCTTCCCGTAAGCCTGATCCTGTGAGTAGTTGGTTATCTCCCACCCTGAACCAAAGCCCTTCCGGGAACTTTGCTTCCATAATATATTGCATGCCTTCCGCCGGAGGCTCGCCGAAAATGCGCACACCCAGCATCAGCTTTAAATGTTCCACCGAGTATTCATCAGCTACCTCGATGTCAAACCACTCTGTTTCCTGTCGTCCTGAAAGCACGGTCAGGATCATCTGTCATCCCTCCCGATCCTTAATATATAGCAAAGTTCACGCAAAAAGCCTATTTCTACGGAAATATGGCTATCGTAACTGTAGCATCCGACTATTAGACTGTCAATTTGTTACAAAATACCCACTCTAAAAATAAAACAGCGACTTTAGTCATATTTTCTCACATTAGTAGAGTCATTAGTATCAATAATATGTATTTAAACGTTTCTAATACGGCTATATACGTCATTTTGTCGATTAGTTAGAACTAAATTCGATTGTTCCCTAGATTGTTGTGAACACTTTGTAAATTTTTCAGACCTTTATGTTTTTATAAGGTGTTTTTAAGGTAATTTTAAGAAACGGGCACTACAATAAAGCCATGAAATAACTCAGGCGAGGTGATTTTTGTGAGAACATTAATTACATTTCAAAACAAACGTATTCCCGTATACTTCAATCAAGAAAATAAGCAACCGGTACAAAAAACTTTAAAACTTCTAAGTAACACTTTGGAGAATAAAATCTCCAGCGGCAAGCGTGCCCTTCAAAAATGTCTTAACTCTTTGATCAGTATAGAGATTGTCGGTTGTGAAGCCATCCTGCATAGCGTTAGTGAAAATGATTCATTGGCATTGTCCCTCTATTAAGAGGGACTTTTTTTTGTCCACATTAGACACAAAAAAGAGAAGGGCATTTCAGCACCCTCTCCATATCAGCAGCTTTGAAACATGATACATGTGACTTACCGCAGCTTATTCATTTGATTAGACTCTATTTAAAGTATTCTGCGATAACCTTTTTTACCGCCTCGTTCCTTATTCTGCGCCTTCTCAATCCGTATTCTAAACAGTTCTAGTAAATTAGCGCGTGTATGCTCTTCCCGGCAGTTGTCCAGCTTTTTTAAGATAAAACGGTCAATGGACATATGACTCAGGCTCCTTTACAGCAAGCTGCCCCTGCTTTTCAAGGGGATGATCAGGCTATCCATTTTTAACCATTCTGTACGTTGTTTAAACAGGTACGTTCCTTATAGGATAAAGCAGGCGGGATTACATACCCTTTAATTAGGGTAAATACATAAAGTTTCGAAAATTTTATCACGTTAAGCCTGGAAGCTATGGACAAGGAGCGAGCAGAAACCATGAGTAAACACATGATTACCAAAATAGACTGGAACCTTTTATGTGCATTCTTAATCCTAACGATGCTGGCTGCATGCAGCAGGGAAAAAGCTTCAACCCGGAGTATGGCCCAACATGAAGCTGAAGCACGTGCCTACACCGTAACGGGTAATCCCAACCAAGGCGCATCATCCCTTGATGAAAGAGCTGCCAATCATACACCTGTTCATCAGCAAGGCAGCAGCTATGTCGAAATATCAGGTGGCGTTAGCATTGATAAAAATACCGTGAAAGTTACAGGACATTCCAACCTCCCAGCCGGAGCACGGATCAAAGGGAATCTTGCGGTCAAAAACTCCCTGTTAACTGGGTACACGGATGAGACCACTATTCAAAAGGACGGAAGTTTTGTACTCCGAGTGCAACGCCCTGGAATACAGGGCAGTATGGATCTGACTGTTCTGTTCCGTCCGGATGACCAAGACAATGAAATACGAAATCTGTATGGTAGCGGTGGCAACAAGTTGGAAGGTCCTTATGTATATCAATACGAAGAAAACAAACAGCTTCTGCATGAAGTTCGGATTGGGGCTGAATTTGATCCTGAACAAGAACGCAATACCCCTTTAGTTAAGCCCGTCTGGAACAAACCTAAGGACTACGGTAGTCCTCAAGTGTGGATTAAGCCTGATGTGAAGCAAGAAGGTAACTATTATCATGTATATGCGCGCAGCAATTTGCTGGAAGGGTCGGACGTCAAACTCACGATTGATTTTCCGGGACGATGGCAGTTTGGCTACGATGATCAAACCAAAGTTATGCCTGACGGCTCCTTCAGCATGAGGGTCAAAAAGCCGAGCCTTGCCAACCGCTACACCATAGTCATAAGTTTCGAACCAAACGAAGATATGTGGACCAACGCCAAACAGGCATACGGTACACAAGGAGAACGTCTTTCGGGACCGTTAGTCAAATCCGCAGACGACAAAGAGGGCTCCAAACAGATTGAAGCCCGTATCCCTATCCAACCCAAATCGTAACTAAACGCAGCATCTAACTTAAAGTTACGGCCGTTCGCCATGAAATATACTTCACAGATACAGCCTATGACGCGGTATCCACGTCTGAGTAGATACAGAATCTAGTATCGTCTAGCCGCTACGGCTGTATCGTGACTGGCGTGCCTATACTTACCTTTTCCTGAAGCTCAAGCACATCCTTATTCTGCATTCGAATGCAGCCATGTGACACCATCTTGCCAATGGACCATGGCTCATTGGTGCCGTGAATGCCATAATGCGGCTTGGACAGCCCCATCCAGAACGCTCCGAAAGGGCCGCCGGGATTGGGCTGTTTGTTAATAATCGTAAATTGCCCATGCGGTGTCTGTGTAGCCAGCTTGCCAATACCGACTGGATAACTAAGAACAATCTGATCTCCATCTTTCAAATATAAACGACGATCCGATAAATCCACCACAATGCTGTAGTTCGGCATATATTCACCCCTTTATACCATATGCCGACTACAACATAGATTTTCTTATATTTTTACATTTGATGCTTCACTGCAGTTCGGCTTACCACTCCACATCACGTCGCCAGCCGCTTCGCTGATCCCTACGACCCGGGGTTGTGCTTGAACGGCTATCTTTCCTGCGCCGGTCTGCCTCCTTACGCGCCTGATATTCCAGTTCCCGCTGCATTTTGCGATAATTGTTCACTCTGGATTCCGACAATTTCCCTCTCTCTATAGCTTCCTCCACTGCACATCCAGCTTCGCCCTTATGCTTGCAATCTGCAAAACGGCACTGCTGCGCCGTTTCCATAATATCCGTAAAGGTATGAGCGACACCCATGGAATCATCCCACAGATTTAATTCGCGCATACCAGGTGTATCCAGCAAAACGGCTTGCTTTGCGATGGGAAAAAGCTGTCGGTGAGTGGTGGTGTGCCTGCCTCGACTGTCTTCCTCCCTCACATCCTGTGTCAGTTGAACTTCAGATCCGGAGAGCCAGTTTACTATCGTGGATTTTCCACTACCGGAAGAGCCTGTCAAAGCAACTGTACAGCCAGGTTGAAGAAACGCCTCCAGTTGCTCTCTGCCTTCGTTCTGCAAAGCAGAAATAACGATAACAGGTACACCAGGGGCAACTCCCTCCGCTTCAGCAACCCGTTGTTCGACATCTTCACAAAGATCACTCTTACTCAAAACGACAACTGGGTTTACCCCGCTGTTCCAAGCCATAATTAAATACCGTTCCAGTCTGCGCATATTAAAATCATGATTCAACGCATTAACAAGGAACAACGTATCCACATTGGTAGCGATCAGCTGTTCCTTCGTCTCAAAGCCCGCGGCCTGTCTAGATATTCGACTTTTCCGTGGCAAGACGGCATGGATGACTGCATCCGACACTTCATCTGGCGTAGTGATTGCTAGCCAGTCCCCTACGGCAGGCATTTCCGCCGGATCGACAATAGCATGTCGTAGCTTACCTGAAGCCGCTCCCCAGCGTTCTCCATCCATTGTGATAAGTTTCACCTTTTGTCCATAATCGGCAATCAAGCGGGCAGGACGTACCTGTGTATTTCCTACGCGTTCCTCAAAACTTTGCTTCCATTGGTCCCAAAAACCGTTCCAGTAATCAGACCAACCGTATTCATGTATACTCATTGTTTTCCTCCTGAAATCATTATTATTTTTTTGATCGTAGTGTTATTCGATCGATAGGTATACATTTTTCTCCCCGCATGCAAACAACGCAAAAAATCCGCAGGGGTTTCCCTGCGGAGGGTATACGATTCAGGCCGATGTGATCCGTTCGTTCACTTAAGCAAGCAGTCTTCACAGACCACTCCCCAGAACCAGCAACTGGATAACAAGATGCCTAACCATAAAAAATCCGCAGGGAATCACTCCCTGCGGATTTCGTTGGTTCTACTGCCAACCAACTGCTAAGCCAAGACTATAGATCTATACAGTCTTTAACCGTGCATCGTCCGTGCGGGAGACAAGTCATTCTGCTGCTGAACCCATCCATTCATGTTCGTACGCATATAACATCGCCTCCTCCTAAAATTTCCTTTATCATACAAGTCCATCAATTGTCTGTCAAGGCTGCCCACGAAACTTTTTTGAAATCTTTGTCAAGTTTCGTTTAGTGTACTTGATCCCAGCGCGTCCACATCTCACGCGGGTTCAATTCGTACATTTCCCGTTCCCTGTACATAAACTGATGCATAATCAGCTCACGCCGAATCGTTGCAAAATCCTCATGGTATTGCTTGATCCACTCGTTTAATTCACGTTCAGGATACATGCGGCCTGGCTCCAGCTTTTCTGCCAGCATCTGAAGTACGATTAATTTTTTCTTATACTGCGCAGGGATTTGGCGCAACTTGCCGTCCTTGGAAAAAAAATTGCGTAAGACCGACGCCTCCAGCGTTTCATTCAACTCTGACATCTCTTCCTCCCCCTCTCCTTTTTCGAAAATAAATCGCACCGTCGCCTCGGCATGCTGCCGGATCAGCTCTGGATTCAGTGTAAAATACACCGTGTTTTTATCACGTCGTTCCTTAATCAGCCCAGCCTCACGGAGTTTGGAAGCATGATGTGTAACAGTCGGCTGAGACAAATTCAGCTTTTTCGCCAAAGCTTGGCCATGCATCTCCCCACGGGACAAAAGAAGTAATATTCGCATACGCGTTGGATCAGCAAGTGCTTTATGATAATTGACCATTTTATCCAGTTGCATCGTTATTGCACCTCTTTTCACTAGTACATACTTGCTATGCAAGCGAATTTAATCACATAAAATAGATATATATCTAATTATATGTTTACTAAAAGTAGCTGTCAATCTTCACCTTCCATCATCACTTTCTGAAAACGGCTGGATATTGTGTTCGCATTGCGGTAGGATTATTATTTGAAAACTTCTCACATACTGAGCTATTTGCTTCAATCCTGAGATCCGTTTTTAATCGTCAAAATAATGTTAACCCTACAAAACTGGCGTAATAAACCAATACAACTGGAGGTTCATCCAAATGTACGACGTAATCATTATCGGTGGCGGACCCTGCGGACTATCCGCTGCAATCGAATGCAGCCGCAGAGGTTTGCAAACTGTCATTATTGAAAAAAGCAACATCGTTCACTCCATTTTTCTGTATCCGACGAACATGCAGTTTTTTAGCACCGCCGAACTACTGGAAATCGGTGATGTTCCATTCAGCACCCCTAATGATAAACCTTTTCGTCATGAAGCACTGGCGTACTATCGTAAGGTAGCCACTCATTATAACTTGAACATTCAGCATTATGAGGAGGCCCAGTCCATTCATCGCCAGGATGACGGTACATTTACCGTACATACCCTGAGCAAAGGGGAAATAACCAAAACGTATTCGTCACGCTATGTCGTTGTGGCTACAGGATATTTTGATCATCCGAACTATTTGGGCATTCCTGGGGAACAATTGGATAAAGTCACGCACTATTTCAGCGAAGCCCATCCCTATACAGGAACCCGGGTCGCAGTCATCGGTGGCAGTAACTCTGCGGTAGATGCTGCAATGGAATTGGTGCGGGTCGGAGCTACGATTGATATGGTATATCGTCGAAGCGAGTTGTCCCAATACATCAAGCCGTGGGTTCGTCCACTGTTTGACAGTATGGTACAAAAAGGGAAGATCACGCTGCACTTAGGCGCACGTATTACCGAAATTCATCCAGACCATGTCGTAGTCACTCCGCTGGACACTGAAGCATTCCGGCTCGAAAATGATTTTGTACTGGCACTGACTGGATTTCACCCGGAACGAAAACTACTGGAGTCTGTTGGCGTCCACATGGCTGAGGATCTGGACAAACCAGAATTTAATCCTGCCACGATGGAAACGAACATCCCAGGTATATATGTCGCTGGGGTCATCGCTTCAGGCAGCAATGCCAATGAGGTGTTTATTGAAACAGGCCGCTGGCACGGGCGACAAATCGCCGAACATATCCAAAGCTAAATAAACGAAGGAGAACATCTGTATGGATTACAGCTCACTTATCTTACTGGTATTGGCTGGTCTTGGAATTGTTAGTGGTAACTCTACCGTGACTATTGCCATGGTTGTATTACTGCTGCTGCGGGTAACCAGCTTTCATTCTGCTTTCCCCTGGCTTGAAAGGTATGGCCTGACGATCGGAATTATTATTTTGACGATTGGGGTCATGACCCCGCTAGCCAGCGGTAAAATCAGTATCAATCAGGTGATGGAGTCTTTCCTGCACTGGAAATCACTGCTCGCGATTAGTATCGGAATTCTGGTAGCCTATCTTGGCGGCCGCGGAGTAACTTTGATGTCTGGACAGCCCATTATTGTGACAGGTCTACTGATCGGGACCGTCATTGGCGTTGCCTTCTTTAAAGGAGTTCCTGTTGGACCTCTGATTGCTGCCGGATTGCTTTCCTTGTTAATCGGCCGCAGCTAAATTCGCACAACAAATATAGGAATAAATGATAGCAATCTGCATGTCGGGCTGAATTCAGTCCCGCTTTGTGGTATACTCATATCGCATAATTTGGTAAATGCAGGAGGCTTGACCGATGTCTCGACAATTTGTAACGGAAGCTGTAATGGTGGCTATATACGGCCAACTACTTACATCTCCCGCCCCTGTGGAATATATAGTGCCATACACATCACTGCTAGAGCTATACGAATTCCAGGATAGCACAGAGCCGCTCATGGATAATCCTATGGACGATCAACATGTGAAGCGGAAGGTAAGCGAGTTGATCAGTTATTTTGAGGAACCGTTGAATCAGAAAAAAATTCGGCGTGCCCTTCAGATGCCTTGGGCCAAGAGCTTGCCTATTCTATTCGATGCCAATACATCACTCATTATCATTAATGCTGTTGATACTGCGCATTACGGAGAATATTTTGATCCAATTGAGACTGAACTAGTGTTGACAGCTCAACGTGAATCATTACCTATTCTGACGGATCAATTGGACTGGATCCACCGCATTATCGAAGCTTCCGTACCTGTACATGTGTACGACATTGATGATTTTGATTTTGCACTCGATGGCCCGATACTTAACAACCCTTAACATACGACATACCCGCCTTAACCACAAAAAAGCGGTGGAGCATCATGTACAGGTTCATCTCCTGTAACACGATACTCCACCGCTCTTCTTGTCCAAGAACAACTATTTGCACGCTATGATTGACAGTAGAGCGCTAAGCTTGTCCATCCTCAACATAGGTGTAAATAATGTCATCATGTTCCTCCAAATACTTAACTTCCAGATGATGGCCCTTCAGATACCAGTAATCCTGGTCCTCCATATAAAACGTAATGCCAGCCGCTTCATGCTGTAATACGGGGTGCTGCGGAGGCTCTACGGCAATTCCCAGAGAAAAGCCTGGATGCAACCCGCCGCCAGAGCTATAGCGAACAAAAAAACGGATCGCATCTCCACGATTCAAACTAAGCTCCTTAATGTACCACTGTGCCGCAGGTTCAGTTACCTGTATGCTCATACGTTATGCTCATCTCCTTGTACAATGACGTCTGCCAACTATATCATAGCATCTTTTAGAATGACCACCAACCGTCCCAACCTAGCGAGATTCTTGGACAAGTCATATACATTTTTTTGAAAAAGGTTTGACAATTCGCAAAAAAGGGTGTTAAGATTCAACCATACGAGATCCATTTTGAAATTTATTACCAATTTGAACGATTACTCATGTTAGAATGAACCCATTTTGAGGAAGAAAGGAGTGTTACCGGTGCTAAAATTTCCTATTGCATTTTACCCACATCTACAAACACAACAACTTCATACCGGAGCATCTCCCCTGTCGCATCCTTCAGAATTGGGCCATTCACGTTGTATGGTTTAATACGAGTGGCTGCCTGCGTTTGAGCAGTTTTTCAGTGGTGAGTGTGCTGAAAATACCTGCGCGCCATATGATATTGAGATTTAGGGCATATCGTCTGCGGACGGTATGCCTTTTTTGCGCCTGTTGCCGGATCATATTTGTGGTAGCAAGTCGCTGTTGTTTCTTCAAAATGGTACACAACTCTCGAAAGAACTTGTCATGAAAGGATGGGATTCCTCTTGTTTTCGGTACTTAAAAATTTAAGCTGGTTTTTTAAAAGAGAACGAAGCCGATACTCCATTGGATTGTTTTTGCTGATAGCCGTTGGTGTGCTGGAGCTTGCTCCACCTCGGCTACTAGGTAGTGCCATTGATGAGATTGTGCGCGGTTCGATTTCCTGGTCCTCACTTTGGCGTTATATTTTGTACATCATAGGCATTCTAGCCGTCATCTACTACATTACGTACATATGGATGCACAAGCTGTTTGGTGGTGCCAATCTGGTGGAGCGCTTACTGCGCACACGCTTTATGAATCATCTACTGCGGATGACCCCTCCATTTTTTGAACGTAATCGTACTGGTGATCTGATGGCTCGTGCTACGAACGACCTTCGCTCCGTAGCAAGTACAGCGGGCTTCGGCATGCTGACACTGACAGACTCTACGGTCTATCTGAGCGTTGTATTAGTTGCCATGGGTACCCTAATCAGTTGGAAGTTGACACTGGCAGCTATCCTGCCCCTACCTTTTATTGCACTGGCTATGAGCATTTACGGTAAAGCCGTTCACGAGCGTTACACACTGGCACAAGATGCATTTGGTGATATGAACGATCAGGTGTTGGAATCCGTAGCAGGCATCCGAGTCATTCGCGCCTATGTGCAAGAGCGAATGGACGAAAAACGTTTTGCTGATATTACCGACGATGTATTTCGTAAAAATCTGGCTGTCGCTCGGATGGATGCTCTCTTTGAACCAACGATTCGTTTATGTGTAGGACTTAGCTATGTCATTGGACTCGGTTATGGTATTTATCTGGTATTTCATAACGATATCACGCTAGGCGAATTGGTCTCCTTTAATATGTATCTAGGAATGATGATTTGGCCGATGTTTGCCATTGGAGAGCTGATTAACATTATGCAGCGCGGTAGCGCTTCCCTGGACCGGGTCAATGAAACTCTCGATGTCCAGCCAGACGTTCAGGATGCAGCTCAACCTGTTCCAGTGGACCGCCTCGAATCCATCAGGATGAAAGACGTTACCTTCCGTTACCCTACTTCTACTATTGACAATCTGTCACATGTGAGTCTGGAGCTCAAACGCGGAGAAACGCTAGGCGTCGTCGGTAGAACCGGCAGCGGGAAATCCACTCTCCTCAAACAGCTTCTGCATGAATATCCGACGGGTAGCGGTGATATTTTAATCTCCGGCATACGTCTGGAGGACATTGCAGTAGAACAACTACACAGCTGGATCGGCTACGTGCCGCAAGAGCAAATTTTGTTTTCCAAATCGGTGCGCGAGAACATTCAGTTCGGGAAACCTCGTGCAGATGATGACGACATTATGGAAGCTATCCGTACAGCTGCCTTCGACCAGGATTTAGGTACCTTGTCTGATGGGCTGGATACACTGGTCGGAGAAAAAGGTATCGCCCTGTCCGGCGGCCAGAAGCAGCGTGTTTCGCTGGCACGCGCCTTTATCGGTGATCCGGATATTCTATTGCTCGACGATGCACTATCTGCAGTAGATGCCCGGACGGAAGCAAGGATTATTGACAATATCCGACGTAAGCGCTCGGGTAAAACAACCTTGATCTCCACCCACCGCCTCTCTGCTGTAGAACATGCAGACCGGATCGTCGTGCTGGAGCAAGGACGCATTATTGAGGAAGGGACCCACAGCGAGCTGCTTCAGGCTGACGGATGGTACCGACAACAGTATGAACGGCAACAAGTGGAATCTGATCTGACCTCAGGGGAGGTATCCTAATGAAACCTAATATCGGCAAAAGGCTATTCCAGTACGCGCTGACGAGCAAAGCAGGCTTTATTGCCGCTCTCATCGCTTTGGCTATCGGAGTAGCCGCCGAGCTCGCTGGTCCCTTCATCGCCAAAACGATGATTGACGACCATATGCTCGCTATTGAAAAACCATTTTATGAAACAACTAGTGTGGACGGAACTGTAAGCTATGCTGGAACCCACTTTAAGCGTGAAGATCGCTTTGAGTCCGGGGAGACCAAAGGTCGCGAAGCGAGGATTTTACAAGTTGGGAAATCTTTCGTATTTATCGATGGCTCGGTTAAAGTGGCTGACGGTAACCGCTCCTTTACGAACGGAACGCTGACTGTGACACGCGGCTCCGACACCTTTCGCTATGAAGCTAAGGCTCTGACAGCTGATGAACTGTATAGCTTTTACAAACCGGAAATGCCCGGTATCTTTCAGCTGATTGGCTGGTATTGCTTCTTCCTGGTTATTTCCATTTTTGCTGAATTCGGTAAAACATACTGGCTGCAATCCTCGGCGAACAAGGTCATTCAAAAGCTTCGGCTTGATCTCTACGCTCACATCCAGCGGTTGCCAGTTTACTTTTTTGATAACTTGCCTGCAGGCAAAGTCGTATCCCGTGTTACGAATGACACTGAGGCAGTCAAAGATTTGTTTGTGGCTGTGCTCTCAAATTTCACTTCAGGGATTGTGACGATGGCAGGAGTATATGTTGCACTCTTTTTGCTGGACTTCAGACTGGGTCTTATCTCTCTGTTTATAGTACCGTTACTGATCTTGTGGATTGTATTGTATCGCAAGGTCGCCACCCGCTATAATACGATCATTCGGTCCAGACTCAGTGAAATTAATGCGATTATCAATGAATCGATTCAAGGGATGTCCATCATTCGCGTATTCCGCCACCAGAAACAAACGCAGCAAGAGTTTGAAGAACTGAATGATGATTATATGAAGCATCAGAATAAAATGCTGAATTTGAACGCCTTCACTTCGCACAATTTAGTCAACGTGTTGAGAAATCTCGCCTTTGCCGTCGTGTTGTGGTATTTCGGATCTGAGGCGCTCGGAACTACAGGTAGTGCTGTTTCACTAGGCGTATTGTATGCCTTCGTCGATGTGCTGGGTCGACTGTTCCAACCTATGACGGGTATGGTCAACCAACTCGCCGTACTGGATACTTCCATCGTATCCTCAGGACGCGTATTTGAGTTGATGGACGAAACTGGAGAGCCGGTGACGGACGGCACGATGCCGCGCTACAAAGGCCAGGTAGAGTTTAACGACGTTTCCTTTGCCTACAAAAAGGATGATGTACTTAAACATATTTCCTTTACTGCACAGCCCGGGCAAACAGTTGCCCTTGTCGGACATACCGGATCAGGCAAAAGTTCGATTATTAACCTGCTATTCCGGTTCTATGATCCGCAAAAAGGAACGATCACCATTGACGGAACATCTGTCAAAGACATCCCTAAGCAATGGCTTCGCCATCATATGGGTATTGTTCTTCAAGATCCATATTTGTTTACAGGTACGGTAGCCTCTAATGTCAGTCTCGAAGACAGCCGAATCACGAGAGAACAGGTGAATAAAGCGCTGCATGACGTTGGAGCCGACAAATTGCTGGCCCATTTGCCGCAAGGATTCGATGAGCCTGTTATTGAAAAAGGTAGCACTTTATCAGCCGGGCAACGCCAGCTAATTTCCTTCGCTCGTGCACTAGCCTTTGATCCCGCAATTTTAATTCTGGATGAAGCTACTGCCAATATTGACACCGAAACGGAAGCGCTCATCCAATCCGCTCTTGAGGTACTCAAGAAGGGACGTACGACCTTTATCATTGCTCACCGTTTGTCCACCATTCGCAGTGCGGACCAAATTTTGGTACTTCATCGGGGTGAAATTGTTGAACGGGGTAGCCATGACGAACTTATGACTCAAGGCGGTCGTTACTTCCAAATGTATCAGCTCCAGTCGGGAACAGTTGCAACAGATTCGGCTTCATCCTCTGCTACGCCTTCTGCGCAAGATGACCTGCTTGCAGGCAAAGTCAGCATTTAAAGCTTGAATAGCCCTATTGCTTAGGGCTAACGATTAACATTTGGTATGAAAAAAACCAGCAAGTCTCCCCTACAAATTGGAGGCTCGCTGGTTTTATTTATATCTATAACATAGGGCTCGTAATTTTATTTAGCTACAGACGTGCCTGTTCCTGTGGGCGGAAGCACTGTTCCATCTACTGCTTTAAGCGTAACCTTATACTTGCTGTCTACCAATGTGCTTGTGTGGGTATCCGTAATGACCTGAATATTCATTTCCCCTGGCTTTGGACTAGTCAGCTTGTAGTAAATTACTGCATTCGTATCATCTACGTAGTCGATGTGATCCACTTCAATGCCGTAACCTGGATTAGGTGCCTGCAGACGGGTGATTGTCACTTTGTTCTGCTCGTCATTTGCCTTCTCTATACTCATACTAATGTTATTTTGTTGAACCGGATCTACAGGCTCAGCCGGATTTTCAGGAGTAGCTTCAACCGTTTTATGACTTTGTACAAATTCGGATGCGTTATAGACCATTTCTGCTGCCTCCATCCGCGTTACTTTACGATCCGGGTTAAAGTTGCTCTGTTCGTCCAATTTTGCAATTTTGGTCAATAGCAGGAATTGAACGGCTGCATTTGATTCCTGGTCTAGTTTTTTGCCATCCGCTACATTAATTAACATACGGACAGTTGGATATTCACCCGTTGCACTCACTGCTTTATACAGAATATTCGCAAATTGTTCTCTTGTCATACGGGTGCTTGGATCAATATCTGGTGACAAAGGGATTTGGTGTTGGGCTGCAATCCGATAGGACTGGGCATACCATGCAGAAGCCGGAATGTTTGCAAAGGAACCCGTTGTGAAATCAGGCATTACCTGAAGATCCATTGCACGAACAACCAAGTGTACTCCTTGTGCATACGTGAGCGTTTGATCCGGTGCAAATTTATCCTTGGTTATTCCTTGAATAATTCCTTTGTCCTGAAGTGAGTTTACGATCTTCTCCTGTTCAGTTCCCTTTATATCACGAAAAGCAGAGGCCGACGTAGCTACTGCCAATGAGCAGATGACAAGCAGGGCAGCTGTCACGCTTTTGTTCTTTTTCATGAGATACACCTCCATGTTTACTTTGCTTCTACACTTACCGACGCAATAAAAGCATCAAATGTTTCAAATATGCACAAATTGGTTGCAAAACAGTGGAATACCTGCGTTTAGTGTACCCGTCTAACTCTTTTCTGCTCACAATCTTTATACATACCCAAAAGTGCCTGTAACCGATTTATTTTTTTACAGTATTCCTTTGGAATATCCAGGTCTGGGTAGCAGTCATCCCGCCAGCAAAAACTCGCTCCCCTTTGTTCGCTTTGCTTACATCCGATTCGGTGCTTTCAGACCAAGAAGTTGCAGCGCGCATGCCAGAATATCGGCAGTTTGTTCCGCCAACTGAATACGCCACTGTCCACCATCGACAATCCTTTCCTTGGCGTAAAAACGGTTAAACGCCTGGGCCGTATCCAATGCAAATCTCGCAATTACCGAAGGCTCCAGTTGGCGAACCGCACGTATCAGTTGTCCGTGATAGCGATCCAACTGCTTAAGCAGCGCCCAACCTGTGTCACCCAACATTCCATCCGATACGTCATTCAAATCACGAGAATGGCTATCTTGGACAAGGGCGTTGTCGCTAGAATTGGTATTATCAACATCGACGCGAGCGTGAGCTTTCTCCAGAAGGCTGCGAATGCGCGCATGAGTATACTGCACATAAGGCCCGGTCTCGCCTTCAAAGGTCAGCGCCTCCTCCAACGAAAAATCCACTTCATTCAGCCGGTTGTTTTTTAAATCACCAAAAATAATCGCCCCGATACCAACGTCCTCAGCTACTGCCTGTTGTTCCTGCAAATCGGGGTTCTTCTGAGTAATGATGGCTTGAGCACGCGCTATAGCTTCATCCAGCACCTCCTCCAGTTTGACAACTTTTCCGCGTCTTGTGGACATTTTCTTACCCGCAAACCGCATTAATCCAAACGGCACATGCTCACATTGCTCCGCCCAAGCCTCCCCTGCATGCTTCAGCACCGCAAACACCTGCTGAAAATGCAACTTCTGTTCTCCACCAACGACGTACAGCAACCGATCAGCCTTCATCACTTCATGACGATAAATCGCTGTTGCCAGATCACGTGTCGGATAAATGGTGGTCCCATCCTTTTTTAGAATAAGACACGGAGGCAGTTCCTCGTCTTCCAGACGAACCACGAGCGCACCATCACTTTCCTCCAGCAATCCTTTTGCTCTTAATTGAGCAACAACTGCCTGCATCTTATCATTGTAAAAACTTTCTCCCAGCACATGGTCAAATGTAATGTTCAGACGCTGGTACATACGATCAAATTCACCCAGACTAACTTCAACAAAAAACTCCCATAGTTGTTGAGCCTCAGCATCCCCATGCTCCAAACGTCGGAACCACTCGCGGCCTTCATCCTCCAAAGTCGGATTATGCTCGGCCTCCTGATGAAAACGAACATATAGCTTCAGCGATTCACCAATCGGATCATGTTGTAGCTGCTCCTCATTTCCCCATCTTTTATAGGCCGCAATTTGCTTGCCAAACTGTGTTCCCCAATCCCCAAGATGATTCACACTAATTGGAACATATCCGGTTTCACCAAGAATACGATACAAGGCAGCACCGATAACAGTAGAGCGAAGATGACCGATACCAAACGGTTTGGCAATATTGGGCGAGGACATATCAATAACTACCCGCTGTCCGTGCCCGATATTGGGCCTGAGGAAATCGGCCTTGCTCAATTCAGCAAGCATAAGTGGAATATGAACAGATCGATCCAATGTTATATTTACATAGGCACCCGATGCTGAAGCAGTTAAACCTTCTTCATGATTCACTAGCTCCGCCAATTCCAGTGCAATGTGCTGTGGAGACTTTCGAAACTTTTTGGCCAGCACAAAACAGGGAAACGCCACATCTCCCCATTCAGGCTGCGGAGGCACCTCAAATAAAGATAAAATTTCTTTCTCCTCCAAGCCCGTATGGGCCAATATCGCTTGAGCAGCAATCCTCATCAACATGATCTCTCTCCTTCTTTTTATAGAATCTAACAAAAAAAGCCCCCGCCTCTTGAAATAATTCAAGAGACGAGAACTTCAATATCCCCGCGGTACCACTCTTCGTAAATCGGTTGTGCAGCTAAAGCTAACTTACACAAATCGCGATTTCACTCCAATGACTAATAACGGTGTCTGCCGGGCTGATCTACTAGAAATTCTGCTCGTTGGATCAACCGTCTCCCGGGTGCGCTTCACATCGGACCTCATACCGGCTTACACCTCTTCCGGCTCGCTGTAATGATACGGCTCCGCTGCTACTCTCCCGTTCCATGACGTTAATTCCAATCATTATACAAACCTATTCAGTAGAAAGCAACCTATTATTTCCTCTTCAGGCACTAGTTCCATATATGTAATTACACTGCCACCAACTGGCGGCACGCCTGAACGCAACGACGGCAGGCTTCTGCACAATGCTTGCAGTGATCATGGGAATGCTTGCTGCATTCAGCAGCACATACCTCACAGGCCTTGGCGCACAGCTCACAGATTTGCTCGGCAAAATCCGTTCCACGCTGCAGCATTTGAGCAGCAAATCCGCATATTTCTGCACATTCCCTACTCACTCGAATACATTCACGCAGCATAGCTAAATCATATTCCTTCAAACTCGCTACGTAACATACATTGCAAGCGTTCATACATTCCAGGCAAGCATCCACGCATTGTTGGTATGAATGATTCATATTACATTACCTCCCAGTTGTTGACCCTGCTGTACTATTACCCGCTGACCCTTGAGATTAATCATTTGATGTGCGCGCTTTCAATAAAATAAAAACAAAGTAATCCCGACTTATGTAAGGAAGTGTACTATATTCCAGTGTGCAAGTGCAAGGATATTAATCACATGGATTTTTAGCCCCTGTTTCTGACTTGCATACACTCAGTCATTGCTCTATTGTAAAAAGTGTATGTCTAACCACCGATCAAGGAGTGAGCATTTCAATGAATATGTCTTCTGTAGAGGAGCATCGACAGGAATCCCCGCAACAGGTTAATTGCATGGTCGTGACTGTCTCGGACACCCGCACCGTGGAAACAGATACTGGGGGACGACTGCTCATGGATCTACTAGAAACCAATGGATATAAGGTTGTTCGATATGTCATTGTCAAGGACGACTACGAAGGTATTCAGCAGTTAGTATCCGAAGCAGCGGCACAGAATGAAATCGAGGCTGTACTTTTGACAGGCGGCACTGGTATTTCTCCACGTGATACTACATATGAAGCCGTCTCCTCTCTACTGGATAAGGAACTACCTGGCTTTGGAGAAATCTTCCGTTATTTAAGCTTTGCTGAGGACATTGGTTCAGCAGCTATATTAAGCCGGGCTGTAGCTGGCACTGTGGGCCAGACAGCTGTATTTTCTATGCCTGGCTCACGCGGAGCCGTTCGTTTGGCAATGGAACGCATTATTGTCCCTGAGCTACGACATGTGATGAGAGAAATTTATAAATAAGCTCCTATTTCCTACATGCCGCGACACAAAAAGGCACCCCATACATTCATGAGGTGCCTCTTCCAACTATTCTTTTTCTTCAACTTCGGGCTGCATATAGCTATCGATCAGCTTTTGCTTCAGCTCCCATACCTTCTCGCTCAGATTTACACGATAAATTTCAGGGTTCAGCTTCCGCAAATATTCTGGCCAAAACAGTTTCAACTGTGAAGTATGGTAGGCACGAATTTCATCCAGCTCAGGAAGCTCATATACCTTCTGTCCATTTATAAAAATAGGCTCAAGCATTGGTACGGCTTCATAATTTTCTACATACTTCTTCATATACGGATGCAAAGGGTTAAACAGCTTCAGGCGCTTACCATTACGCGGACGCTCTTCATCCGGGAAAGAAATATAATCGGCCACAGCTCTCCCTTTTTTCTTATCCACAATGCGATATACATCCTTCTTGCCTGGTGTGGATACTTTTTCTGGGTTACCCGAGATCTTAATCGTCGGCAACATTTCGCCATCCACTTCACGCTCAACCAGCTTGTACACCCCGCCAAGCGAAGGTTGATCTGAAGCCGTAATAAGCTGTGTTCCTACACCCCATACATCAATACGTGCCCCTTGGGCTTTCAGGTTAAAAATCGTATTTTCGTCCAAATCATTGGAAGCTACGATTTGTACGTAATCTAAGCCTTCAGCATCGAGCATTTCCCGCGCCTGAATGGATAGATAAGCCAAGTCACCGCTATCCAGACGGATTGCATTCATACGCTTGCCCTGACTCTCCAGCATTTTTGCTGTCCGAATCGCATGAGGAACACCACTTTCCAGCGTGTCAAAGGTGTCTACCAACAGTGTAACCTGGTCTGGTAAAACCTTCGCATACACGTCAAACGCCTCCTGCTCCGTCATAAAGGTCTGCACCCATGAATGGGCATGTGTTCCCTTCGTCGGGATTCCAAAGTGCTCGCCTGCCAGCATATTAGAAGTCGCGTCAAAACCTGCCACATAAGCTGCTCGTGCTCCCCAAATCGCCGCATCTGCTTCCTGCGCACGCCGTGTTCCAAATTCGAGCAGTGTATCGTCACTTGCCACCTGCTTGATGCGCGATGCCTTTGTCGCAATGAGTGTCTGATAGTTCATAAAATTCAGTAATGCCGTCTCGACAAGCTGCGTTTCCATAATCGTTCCTTCGACACGTACCAGAGGCTCGTTTGGAAAAACAAGTGCCCCTTCTTTCATCGAATGGACTGTTCCACCAAACTTAAACTGGCGCAGCGCCTCCATGAACATGGGATCGTAATTCTCCTCCTGTTCAGACAGATAGCGAATGTCCTCTTCTGTAAACCGCAAATTTGCAATATAATTCACAATGCGTTCCAGACCAGCGAACACGGCGTATCCATTACCAAAAGGGAGTTTACGGAAATACGCCTCGAACACAGCTTTACGCTGATGACTTCCGTTCACCCAATGGGCGTACATCATATTAATCTGATATTTATCTGTATGTAATGCGAGGCTCGTTGACTGCATCGTAATCATCCTCTCTGACTGTCCCCAGGTTTGTGGCAGCGTACCGCCTCATCTGCCCAGATTCAGCAATATCCGGCTCCATTTTGTTATCGGACATTGGTGCACAATCGTTAAGTTATTTTACTTCTTCTGACGTAAAACCGTATCCTCAGCCGACCGTACCGCAGCTCCAAGACTTCCCTCAAAATGACCCAAAGCCCAATCATGTCCAGCTTGATTAAAGCTCGCCACAGCGTCCTTGTATACAGTAATAGCAAAACCTTTGTTATAAGCATCTACAGCCGTATGCAGCACACATATATCTGTACACACACCAATTAGATGAACTTCCAGAACACCACGTTCACGCAGCCTGAGCTCCAGATCTGTGCCCGCAAAAGCACTGTACCGTGTTTTATCCAACCAGTAGATAAGATCACTTTGTTGCTCATAAAGGCTACGTAGCTTGCCATACAAATGTCGTCCGTTGGTTCCACGTATATTATGTGGAGGAAACAGCTTGCTCTCCGGATGATAAAGGTCGTTCTCCTCATGCAAATCCACAGCCATGACAACAAAGTCCCCTTGATCCACATATGCCTGCGTAATTGCTGCGATCCGTTCATCCAACTCAATCGCAGGTTGTCCTACAGGCAAACTACCGTCCACAAAATCTTTCGTGTAATCAATAACAATTAGTGCCTGCATCGTACGGTCAGCTCCTTATCCTCAAAGTGATATTGTACGTTCTATGCGTAACCTATTTTACATTAGGCGTTACGTGTAGATAGATAAACGCGGTACTCTGTCACTAAAACGGTACAACTGTGCCGGTCTTTGTGAATACTGGTTGGAACTGAGCGGTTTGCCATTCTCATCACGCACCTCTTCCAGTATTCCCTGCCTGCTACGAGTCGATGTTATTTTGCGAATAAAGTTTGGCTCTTCGAAATCCGGTACGACACTCTGAATCACCTGATATAATTCACCCAGTGTAAAATGTAGCGGTAAAAACTGCTTGGCTATCGTCGTCTGAAGCATCTGCAACTGAATTTTGCGATAAGCATCTACAATGATATCCCGGTGATCGAATGCCAGCTCCAATTCCTCCAACGCTTCGCGGATCGTGAATAGCCCAACCTCGGAAGCATCATCGGCCGCCTGACGCTGTTCCAACATCCATTCTTCTACTAGCGCAAAAAACGCATGCGATATGATCCACCCGCGCGGATCACGTCCCGGTCCACTATATACACCCAAATACTCCAGATGCCCGCCGTCCACACCCGTTTCCTCTAACAGCTCCCGCTTGGCAGCTCCATACATGGATTCATCTTCCTGACAAAACCCTCCAGGCAACGCCCAGCGTCCTGCAAAAGGCCAACTGCGGCGCTTGATGAGCATCACTTTCAGCTCACGAATCGGCAATGTCTTTGTTACCGTCTTGCGCTCCCGCTTCGTTAAGGTAAACATAACGATATCCGCCGGAGCTCCATCCGGGGTACGGTATTTCTTAATGTTGTACGACGCCTTTTGCGCCTCTTCGTTTATACGATTGCTATCCATTGGCATCACCATATTATATCGTTTTGATAAATTCATTATGACATACTAATTTTTTTTGTCAAGTGTCAGGCCTTGCCTGAATCACTTGCTTGTGTACGTAATACTCGGAAGGTTGCTGTAGATGTAGAACCGAGTGTGCCTTCACTATCTCTTACTTCCGCCTCAGTGGTTATCGTGCGACCTCCTTGATGAAGAATTCGCGCCCTAACCTCCAGTCGTCCTTGCCTCATGGGTGACAAGAAATGAACATTCAGGTTCGTCGTTACACATGGATCCATATTTCGTGAAGCCATACTGACCATCCCCATCGCCTGATCCATCAATGAAGTAAGTACACCCCCATGGACAATACCCATCACATTGGTATGCTCTTGTTTGGCCTCCAAAGCGATCTGTACCTCGTTTGCATCAGCTGCAATCAGTTCACACCCTAAATACTCCCAAAAAGTATTATTCTCTCCCTCTAGCATCTTACCCAACTTATCCATTCCCTTGCTTCCATCCCTTCTATGTTGTCCCATTTCTCTTGAAGTCCTATAACCATATACGTTGGCAAAATGCTTTCGAAAAAAAGGCGTGGAAGCTACGCCTCCACACCATAGATTTCATTCTAATCACTGCAATTCGACGAGGAAGTGCTTTTTCCCTCTTCTACGTTTACCTTCTCAGCAACGGTATCACGGATCGCCATAATCACCATTTGCAGTAGCTCATTAATTTCCACCTGACTCTGCTGAAACTCCGTTACAATTGGAATACCGTCAAGCTCTTCCTGTAGCTCCTGAAGTTCGGCCTCTATTTTGGCAATCATTTTTTGATTCTTCAAGGATTCAAATGCTACAATTTCCTTTTGCTTCTTTTTCATCGTTGCAATCAGTTGCTGGATGCGTTGATGATCCTGAATCTTTTCTTCTGCTTTTCGGAATACCTGTACTTCCTCACTGCTACCCAAAATACCTGCCAATTCTTTGGCTTTTGCCAATATCATTTCGCGATTGACCAAATGATCATGCTGGCGCGCCGCCGATTGAAGTTCTGTTTGTTGCAACCGCTCCTCTGTCATTGTCCATCGCTCCTTTTCTCACTTAGACGGCTTGCACACAGCCCTTTACTCAGACCGCATGCAACCCGCTAGAATATTCTTTTATCCGTTAACTGCTACAGCCGTTTCAACCAGATCACCTTTGATGTAAAAGGTCATAGGTTCCGTAATTTTCACTTGAACAAAGGAACCAATCAGGTCCTTAGAACCCTCAAAATGTACAAGCTTATTGGAACGGGTCCGACCGGCAAGCACTTTGCTGTCATTTTTGCTCTCGCCTTCCACCAGCACTTCAACCACTTCGCCACGCAATCGACTATTAAAGCGAAGGCTGTTTTGGTTCACAGCAATGTTCAGACGCCGGAGACGCTCTTTTTTAACCGACATAGGCACATTATCTTCCATCGAAGCAGCTGGCGTACCTTCACGTGGTGAATAAATAAATGTGTAGGCAAAGTCATAGCCGACCTCGCGCACCAAAGATAGAGTATCTTCAAACTGCTCGTCTGTTTCGCCCGGGAAACCTACGATGATATCTGTTGTCAGAGAAACATGCGGAACAGCTGTTTTAATCTTCGCAGCCAGTTCCAGAACACGCTCACGGGTATATTTTCGGTTCATTTTCTTCAATATATCCGTATTACCGGATTGAACAGGCAGATGGATATGCTCCACCAAATTGCCACCCTTACCAAGCACTTCAACCAAATGGTCATCAAAATCACGTGGATGTGATGTCGTAAAACGTACACGCGGGATATTAATTTTGCGCATATCATCCATCAGATCCCCGAATCTGTAATTCAAATCTTTCAAATCCTTGCCATAAGCGTTAACATTTTGCCCTAGTAAGGTGATTTCTTTAAAGCCTTGACGTGCCAAATCCCGTACTTCAGCGATAACATCCTCTGGACGGCGGCTTCTTTCCTTACCACGTGTAAAGGGAACAATGCAATAGGTGCAAAATTTATCACAACCGTACATAATGTTCACCCAAGCCCGCATACCCTCGCGCTTCTTCGGCAGGTTTTCGATAATGTCGCCTTCCTTAGACCACACTTCGACCACCATTTCTTTGCTAAAGAGTGCTTCCTTGACGAGCTGAGGCAGACGATGAATATTGTGGGTACCAAAAATCATATCGACAAAACCGTGTTTTTGCATAATCCGGTTAACGACATTCTCTTCTTGTGACATGCAGCCACACACGCCGAGCAGCAGTCCTGGCTTTTCTGTTTTGAGATGCTTGAGGTGACCCAGCTCGCCAAACACTTTATCCTCCGCATTTTCACGGATAGCACAAGTGTTCAGTAAAATGATGTCTGCTTCCTTCCGATCCTCGGTTGCCTGGTAGCCCATTTGCTCCAGCAAGCCTTTTATGGTTTCGGAATCATGCTCGTTCATTTGGCAACCGAATGTGTATACGATATAATGCTTTCCCTCACCGATATGCTTTAGCTCATCCGGGACTGCGTTATCATATAATACCTGTACATCCTCTTTACCGCGTTGCTTTTCTTTTCTATGGTTCGGCTCCGCCATAATGTTGATTTCACGTCCGCGAATACGGATCTTTTTGCTATGCTCATCTTCAGAAATAATCTTCGCATCCGAGAAATCAAAATATTGGGAGTAATCTTTTGTTTTCTTTTCCATTCCTTAGTCACTCCTTACACCATCTATTTCACGAGCTAATTTGTGATTTTACTGTATCTTTAGGCTTGGTAAATTTATTTTAGTTCTAAAAAACCTTTAAAAAAGGCATTACACTAAATTATAGCATGATTTATAGGCCATCGCCATAGATCAGCCGCAGATACCATTGAGTGCAATGTGAACTCATGTTCTTTTTGTACATTAGTGAAGTATTTGTGAATTATATAGTATGTAAAAAGCCCGATTCTTTTGCAAGAATCGGACTCTTTAAGGCTTCCGGCATTTAAATACGTGTATATTAGTCTACGATTTCAGCGTTGTCACCGTTTTTCACACCGGCTCCGTTCGCTTCATCTGTATCAATGTGCATATCCAAAGCAAAAGAATCGGACACACGTGCAAGAACATTTTCAAATACAAGGCCACGTTCGCCGCCGACACGTACTTTCAGCAACTGCTTGTCCTTAATGTCCCATTTAGCTGCATCAGATGTATGGAAATGAATATGGCGGGCTGCTACAATCACACCTTCTTGCAGTTCCACTTCACCAGCTGGTCCTTTTACCGTGATTCCTGGTGTACCATCAATGCTACCAGATTCGCGTACAGGTGCTTTTACACCAATAGCAAAGGAATCAGTGCGAGAGATTTCCAATTGGGAAGCGGGACGAGCAGGTCCCAAAATGCGAACCTTATCAAATTGGCCCTTAGAACCAATTACAGCTACCGTTTCATTTGCGGCAAATTGTCCTGTTTGGGACAAAGGTTTAAATTCAGTTAATTGATAGCCTGCTCCGAACAAAATTTCAATATGCTCTTGAGTCAGGTGAATATGACGGGCTGAAACGCCGACAGGTACGATTTTACTCATCGTGTGGTCACTCCTTTTTCTCTATACAATACTTTACACATCTATGCTATTATACTCCTATTTTGCCAAGAAAGAAAAGGAGAGCGTATAAAGTTCCCTTTTTCGCCCTAATCGGCGTTAAATATCGTCCATAGAAATCGGATCAAACCGTCGTTTTAGCGAACAAGAGAAAGAAAAGCATGATTTCAGCTACGATGAGATGCGGGGGAACGACAACAAATATATTAAGAATAAACAGGACACAAAGTATTCCAGTTAAGAAAAAAATGACTCTGAGACGAGGTTTCAGATGACTTAATCTGTACTGATGAAATACCAGCAAAACCGACAAAAAGTAAATAAAAACAGAAGCAAAGGTAAAGCAAAGCACAAAGATATAGTCTACTTGTCCCAAAAACAAGAGCTGAATCGAAGCAGCTAGCATGCTAAGGGAAAGATAAATAAACAAATGACCATAAATAATAGTCTGTCCTGCTGATTGTTTTGATTTATCTACGCGCTTCTCCATATTCTCAAAATATTGCCACCAGATTGCGATGACTAATACAAAAGCCAAAGCAGCAAATACAATAGAAGAAACCGTAAAATGATCGGATTGTAAAACAGAAAGCATACTTATCACAGATTCGCCAAGCAAAATTAAGGTGAACTGTGCAAAGCGTTCTAAAAGATGCTCCGTATGGATAGGTGTGATCACCAACTTTTTACGGCCAATCAAAGGAACGAGGATATCAATAGCTATACCTGTATATAAAATCAAATATCGAACCCAAGAATCAAAGAAGAGGGAGAAACTAGAAATGACTATTCCAATCCAAAAATAAATTCCGAAAAAACGAGCTGTTTCCTGTTTATGAGCCGTTTCTTTGGGTGCCGAAAGTAAATATTGAACGACAGTCAAACCTCTTAACCCAATATAGCCAACAAAAAAAGATACATAATACGCATCAAAATCTATATTCAGGCTGGCGGTCATGATCAACACGAAAAACAATTGCAGGATCATAAAAATTCGATGTGTTATACTGTCTTGCCCAAAACGATTGTTGTAGACCGTTTGCCCCACCCAAGCCCACCATATTGGGATAAAAATCATAATAAACTTTTCCATATGTTCCCATGAGATACTACCATGCTCAACATGTAGCAAAACATGAGTGGCCTTGGAGACAGCAGCTACGAACAACAAGTCATAAAAGAGCTCAAGCCAGGTAACCTTTTTTATCAACATTATGTAATGGAGCCCCCTCTGATATGGCGGTGCAGCATGGTGACCCGTCAGTCTCGCTCCAACGTCTGCCGTATTTCTGCAAATGTTATTTTAGCACCATGCAATTCTAAGATGCTCCAATTATTTCGTAATCCTTCTCGCTTTGTCAAGAGTGTTCGCAGCTAAAAATTCCCTCTATAAATAGCTATTTAAGAAGAAATTTTGGAAGGCAGATTCGTTTGCAAGTATTCCAGCGCATGTCCTCCCAGCCATCCCTTGACCAGCTCCTCAGGGTAATGCTTCAGCAGCAGTTCTGCAAAAATCGGATATTTCCCCGAATGCTCCAGCCCTTGCACATGGTGCTCGATACCGTCAAAATCAGAGCCAAACATCAAATGCCTTTCGCCGCCTAATGAACAAATATGCTCAATGTGTGGTAGCAGATCCTCAGCAGTTACCATGCCCTGCTCTTTGAGAAACATTGTGACGAAGGTCAAACCAATCCGTCCGTTACGAGCGATCAGTGCACAAATCTGTTCATCCCGTAGATTTCGAGGATGAGCACACTTCGCAAAGGCATTCGAATGCGAAGCAATGGGCGGTAGAGTGGCCTCCTCTAGCACCTCCCAGAAGCCCTGTACCGACAAATGCGATACATCTAGCAGCAGTCCCAGGTCATTACAGCGATTGACCAAATCGCGCCCCTTGCTACTCAGCCCGCCACCTCTATGTTCCATAATGCCGTCAGCTGCCCAGTTCGCATAATTCCATGTCAGTCCAATCAATCGTATTCCCATGGCATAGCACAATTCTGCATAAAACGGGTTCCCTTCCAGCGCATCTACCCCCTCCAGTGAGAGCAAAGCCCAAGGTGCCCATGTATGATCCGTCCCATTACCATCCACATACGTTATCTTTTCCATGCGCTTCTCTTTTCCTGCCTGCTTTACTTGCTCCTCCTGATGCACTGCGGACGTATTTTTACACATTACCAAGTCTTCCTTCCACAGCAATGGTCTCAACCCACCTGAGATAGAGGTAACATGCTGCCTGAACAGCTCAATTTGACGAATCACATGCTCAAATCTTGGCGTGCCCAATACCTGAGAAATATATATAGCAAATGTTTGCAACCGCACGTTACCTTCTAGCAAACGTTCTTTTGTGACATCAAGCGATGGATGACTGAAATCGATCTGCGCATCGAGCTGCATTTTACATAACACATCACAATGAAAGTCAACAACTGGCCAATTCACTTTTAGCTTATCATTCATGCATCTTACCTCCATTTAGAGATTGAAGCATCACAAATTTATTTTAAAAATCATAGTAACAGACTCACAAAGCAAAAAAGCCCGTTTACAAATCGTAAACAGGCTCAGGCAACTTACATTTATTATCTTGGCTCTACAATCAATTTGATCGCAGTCCGATCTTCTCCATCAATAACAATGTCTGTAAAAGCAGGAATACAAATTAAATCCACTCCGCTTGGTGCGACAAATCCCCGGGCAATGGCTACCGCTTTAATGGCTTGGTTTAGTGCACCCGCTCCAATCGCCTGTAATTCTGCATTTCCGCGTTCACGCAGTACTCCTGCGAGTGCGCCTGCAACTGAATTGGGATTGGATTTTGCTGATACTTTTAATACATCCATAGTAAGTACCTCCCCTGGGAATGATGATGGTTTGATTCCACTATTAGATGTTATTCGAGGGTCAGCAAAAAATTCCTGCTTTTTGGTGACAGTTTTCCTTATTCTTTCCTTAAGTAGCTCACAAAAAGGTTAATCCATCCGCCATTCATCTTCTTTGAGTCTGATTTTCTGAATTTTGCGGGCTTTTCCATCGTTATCATTCAGCTCTACGCTGATGGCATGAAAATGCCATTTGCCCATGTCCACTTGAAAACGTACTGGAAGCTGGGTCTGGAATTTCTGTAACACAGCCTCTTTCTGCATCCCAAGCACTCCCTCATAAGGACCTACCATTCCCGCATCTGTCTGATACGCAGTTCCTTGTGGCAAAATCGTATCGTCATTGCTCTGTACATGTGTGTGCGTACCTACCACGATTGAAGCACGTCCATCCAAATGCCAACCCATAGCGATTTTTTCCGAGGTTGCTTCGGCGTGGAAATCAACTAGGATATGTTTATGTTTTTTGCGCAGCTCATCGACAATTTCATCTGCTGCACGGAATGGATCGTCAATAGCTGGCAAAAAAGTTCTACCTTGCAGATTAACAATAGCCAGCTCCTTACCTCCACCTTTTACAACGGTATAACCCCGGCCTGGTGTTCCTGGTGGAAAGTTAGCCGGGCGGATGATCCGCGGCTCATCATCTATAAAATCAAATATTTCCTTATTGTCCCAAGTATGATTTCCCATCGTAATCCCATGAACGCCCCAATCAAAAAACTCTCTGGCGATGGCTGGGGTAATTCCTCTTCCCGAAGCCGCATTTTCTCCATTCACAATAATAACATGCGGGTTGTATTTTGATTTTAGCGAAGGGAGATTCTCCCTCAGTGCCTTTCTGCCTACACTGCCGACGATGTCTCCAATAAATAATACGTTGATAGAAAGCCCTCCCTAGTCTGCCTTACATAATGAAAAGTGGCCCTACAAGCAGCGGCCACTTTTCATTGAAATGCTTTTATTTTGCGTATTCTACCGCACGGGTCTCGCGTATGACGGTGACCTTGATATGTCCCGGATAGTCCAGTTCATTCTCAATCGTTTTCGTAATATCGCGGGCCAGTCGGAATGCTTCCGCATCATCAATTTTCTCTGGCTGTACCATGACACGAACTTCGCGTCCGGCTTGAATCGCGTATGATTTTTCAACGCCTTCAAAAGATTCGGAGATGCGTTCCAGCTTCTCAAGACGACGGATGTACGTCTCTAGCGTTTCACGCCGCGCTCCCGGTCTTGCTGCTGACAGGGCATCTGCCGCCCCAACCAGCATGGCGATCACTGAAGTCGCTTCGCAGTCGCCGTGATGTGAGGCAATGCTGTTGATGACGACCGGGTGTTCCTTGTACTTCTTCGCCAGCTCCACGCCAATTTCAACGTGCGATCCTTCCACTTCATGATCCAGCGCCTTCCCGATGTCATGCAGCAATCCTGCCCGTCTTGCCAGTACAACGTCTTCGCCCAGTTCCCCGGCCATCAGACCTGTCAAGTATGCAACTTCCATCGAGTGCTTCAATACGTTCTGTCCGTAACTTGTACGGAACTTGAGACGTCCCAAGATCTTGATCAAATCTGGATGCAAGCTATGCACGCCCACCTCAAAGGTGGCCTGTTCACCATACTCACGGATTCGTTCGTCCACCTCTTTACGGGATTTTTCCACCATCTCTTCAATACGAGCCGGATGTATCCGTCCGTCCGCTACGAGCTTTTCAAGCGCAGTACGCGCAATCTCTCTACGAATCGGATCAAATCCAGACAAAATAACAGCTTCCGGCGTATCATCAATAATGAGGTCAATTCCTGTAAGGGTTTCAAGTGCACGGATATTACGGCCTTCGCGCCCGATGATCCGGCCTTTCATTTCTTCGTTCGGCAATGTGACAACAGAAACCGTCGTTTCTGCTACATGATCTGCCGCACAGCGTTGGATGGCCAGTGTGATGATTTCACGAGACTTTTTGTCCGCTTCTTCTTTGGCCTGCTGTTCAATTTCTTTAATCATCTGAGCTGTTTCATGACGAACTTCCTGCTCTACGTTGGTCAGAATAATACTTCTTGCATCCTCCATCGTCAGATTGGAAATACGTTCCAACTCAGTTACCTGACTCTTGTAAATCAAATCAATTTGCTGCTGGGTTTCATCGATTCGTTTCTCTTTGTTGGCCACTTGTTCTTCTTTGCGTTCCAGCGATTCCAATTTTTTATCCAGCGATTCTTCTTTTTGCAGCAATCTTCGTTCCTGTCGTTGAATTTCATTGCGACGTTCACGAGTTTCTTTTTCAGCTTCGGCACGGATGCGGTGGATTTCATCTTTCGCTTCCAATACCGTTTCCTTCTTCAGCGCTTCTGCCTCTTTTTTCGCGTTCTCCACGATTTGCGCGGCAGCTTCTTCCGCACTGGAGATCTTAGCTTCTGCAATAGATTTGCGAATAAAATAACCAATCCCGAACCCAAAGAATAACGCGGCTACAGCAACGAGAACGAACCAGATCGCAGTCATCATACTGTTCACCTCCCCGTTGGTTCCTCCAAGGCATTCCTTGGGACTTTTTGCAATTGTCACATTTACTTTGATCGTCAAACTAAGACAACGACACAAGGTCGTTTCATTTCATATGCACATGCTTTCACATGTACAATTCCGCCTGGCATAGCGGCATCACTTGTTATTTGGCGATGAGAACTCACCGTGGATTCCGCTTTTTTGGAAGGAAAAAGGGCGTTCCACAAGTATCGTTTCATATATATTTTATTATTTGACAAATGGCATTGTCAAGGGAATGCAAACATTAGTAGACTACCATGCAGCTTTCCATGTAATAACTAGCTCATCCTATCCGTTCATACTAGCCAAAGGTTCAGCAGCCGTTTGGCAACTATTCCTCCCACTGCAACAACTCCTCGTCATCTGAAGCAGCGTCATGCTCGGTCGCAGTGAGATGATTGACTACCCGGCGTGTCATATCCCCCGAATATCCGCGTCTCATGAGAAAAGGGTAGGTTTTTCTTTTTTTCTCCATTATATCACCACGTACCTGATTCCATTTCTTACGTCCGACCGTCAAAGCGCTCTCCCACTCCTCATTATCGGTGATCTCACCTAGCGCTTCGCCAATAGAGGCTTTAGAGATGCCCTTCTGACGAAGTTCTTGCCTAACCCACATCTTCCCCTTACGTTGGCTTGTTATGCGCTGCCTTGCCCATTGACGGGCGTATAAATCATCATCTACGAGTTGTTCCCTATGCAGTCGGGCCATTACTTCGTCAATAACAGACTGATCCAGTTCTTTTTGCGCCAAACGCTGGGCAATTTCCTGACGTGTGCGAGGCTTTCGCCCCAAATAGCGTAGCGCAAGTACATAAGCCTGTTGCTTTTCATCTGCCAGAACGATATCTTCCAGTTCTTTTTTATCAAATGACGTTCCTTTGAACATATTGTACTTGATCATTACATCTTCTAATACAGACAGTGAATAAGGACCAAAATGTATGATATATCTTCCACGTTTGCGTCCCTGTCCCTGCTCTACCCTAGTAATCATCAATTCCTCATGATCCGGAAAAAGAGAAATCCCTTGTTGCTTATTTGCTTCCGAAGTGTATTCATCTTCATCGTCCAACTGCAATATACTTCCCTCACTTTGAAATTCACGAAAGCAGCCTTTGAACACCTGCTACGCAAAAGTTAGATTCCACTGACAAAGCAGACTCTAGTTGATGCAAAAATGCCCTGCACAACTGTGCAGGGCATCAGAATCATGCTATTCAAACGGACGGTGCCATAACCCTGGCCCCAGTTCACAAACCAGGATTCACCGAGCTTTATTCAAGCTCCAACAATTCCTGTTCTTCCTTCGCTTGCTGTGCCAACTCTTCTTCTGTAGGCGGAGCAACCGTCGTAATCAGATTGCTGGCCACCCGAATTTTTTGTTCGATCGTACTAGCAATATTCGGATTTTCCTTCAAAAATTGCTTAGCATTCTCACGTCCCTGACCAAGGCGCTCACCTTCGTAGGAATACCAGGCTCCGCTCTTGTCGACAATGTCATGCTCCGTACCGATATCGATCAGGCTACCTTCTTTGGAAATGCCCTCACCGTACATAATATCTACCTCAGCCTGACGGAAAGGAGGGGCAACTTTGTTCTTCACGACTTTAATACGTGTGCGGTTACCCACAATGTCGTTACCCATTTTCAAACTTTCAATACGACGAACATCCAAACGTACCGTAGAGTAAAACTTCAAGGCACGTCCACCTGGTGTTGTTTCAGGGTTACCGAACATAACACCTACTTTTTCACGTAGCTGGTTAATAAAAATAGCAATGGTTTTCGACTTATTAATGGCTCCAGAAAGCTTACGCAATGCCTGAGACATCAAACGTGCTTGAAGACCAACGTGGGAATCTCCCATTTCGCCTTCAATCTCTGCCTTGGGCACAAGTGCCGCTACGGAGTCAACAACTACAATGTCTACTGCTCCACTACGTACAAGAGCTTCGGCAATCTCAAGCGCCTGCTCTCCTGTATCTGGTTGCGATAGTAACAACTCATCAATATTGACACCCAGCTTGCTTGCATACGACGGATCAAGCGCATGCTCGGCGTCGATAAAGGCGGCTTGTCCGCCTGTTTTTTGCACCTCTGCGATAGCGTGAAGAGCTACTGTCGTTTTACCGGATGATTCCGGTCCGTATATTTCAATAACCCGGCCTCTTGGAAAGCCGCCCGTTCCTAACGCAATATCCAAAGCAATCGAACCACTGGGGATCGTTTCCACTTGCATGTGGGTAGACTCACCCAACTTCATAATGGAACCTTTACCAAATTGCTTTTCTATTTGACGGAGCGCCATATCCAGCGCAGCACGACGATCTGACAATAAACTCACATCCTTCATTGTTTGTACTTTAATAATACCTTGTTTTGACACGCTTGCCAAGCATTTTTTCGAACATACATTCGTTTTTTTTGTTCACACAGCTCTCTTCTACAATTACACCTGTCTCTTAAAACAAAAAAAGAACCGCTGGCAAAAGGCTTTGCAACGGTTCTTCCGATAAGATGATTATATCATGAATATCTATCTAAAACAACTCTACGACCCACACTGTACATAGATGTTTAAGAGAGTTTCTCGTTCTCTACCAGCCTGCGCCACAATCTGTACAGGATTGCTTTGACTGATCGCAGTCGGATTGTTTCACGGTTACCACTCAGTCTCAGTTCATGTACTTCCGTTTCCTTGTCGCGTTCAGCAATGCCAATATACACCAAACCGACTGGCTTCCGTTCGGAATACCCAGGCCCGGCAACACCAGTAACTGAAAGTCCAAAATCGCTGTCCATGATCATTCTCGCCTGCTCTGCAAGCACAAGGGCTACTTCCTTACTCACTGCACCTGGCGCTTGATCCCCTTCCAAATAATCATAAGGCACGTTGAGTAATTTCATCTTCATTTCATTGGAATAGCACACGATGCCACCTTGAAACATAACAGCACTGCCAGGTATAGAAGTGATGTGTTCCATCAGCATTCCACCTGTACAGCTTTCTGCCGCACTCACAGTGAGCCCGCGTTTGGCCATTAGATCTACGATAACCTTCTCCAGCGTAACATCTTCACTTGCATACATATATTCCGAAAGACGCTGCTGAATTTCTACTTCCGTAGCCGTCAGCTTAATTAGTGCTTCACTTTCGCTGGCCGCCTTGGTGGATATACGGATCGTGACTTCCCCTTCCTTGGCATAAGGAGCAATCGTGGGGTCTGTCTGGGATTGGATCAGATCTAACAAATGGGTTTCAAGAGCTGACTCACCTATCCCTGCAAATTTTAGCATTTTTGAATAAATTGGCATTTCCTCACCGCTCAATGCCTGCTGAAGCAACCAAGGTTTCGCTTGGTTTGCAAACATGGGTTTGAGTTCCTTAGGCGGTCCAGGCAAAACTACATAAAATTTACCGTCCTGTGCAATTGCGTCGCCCACAGCTAGCCCTGTCTCATTTTCAAGCGGAGTAGCGCCTTCAATAGAAAGCGCCTGCCGGCGGTTATTCTCGGTCATTTCTACCCCACGGTTACGGAAAAACTGATCTAGCTTGTCCATTGCAAGACGATCTATGTGCAATTTTCGCCCCAATACAGACGCTATCGCATCTTTCGTCAAATCATCCTGAGTCGGTCCCAGACCACCGGAAAACAAAATAATATCCGCACGCTTCTGAGCAATTCTTATCGCTTCCTGAAGCCGATCTATGTTATCGCCAACTACAGTCTGAAAATATACATCGATTCCGATTGTAGCCAACTCCTGTGACAAATATTGAGCATTTGTATTCACTATTTGTCCGAGCAATAACTCTGTACCTACTGCAATTATTTCAGCTTTCATCAATTCTTCCTCCTGTACTGCGAATATTATGGGAATTATGTAAAGAAACAGCAATAAGTTTAGTCCCTATTGCTGTTTCCATAAAATTTATCCTGTTAAACTTTGGAGGAGCTCAGCAAGTGGATATTTTTCACAAAATAATCAATACCCGAATAAATGGTGATCAACACCGCTGCCCATATCGCTATTAAATCAAACGGGATACCAAGAAAAACAAACGGGAAATTATTAATGAGCAACGCTACAATAGCAACGATCTGGATGATCGTCTTCAATTTGCCCCAATTGCTTGCAGCAACCACAGAACCATCCAGTAAGGCAATCTGACGCAGACCCGTAACCGCAAACTCACGGCTAACAATCACAACGACAATCCACGAATCAATTTTCCCCATTTCTACCAAGGAAACCAAAATGGCGGTTACCAAAAGCTTATCAGCAAGGGGGTCCAACAGCTTGCCCAAATTGGTGACCATATTATTTTTACGTGCCAAATATCCGTCAAGACCATCCGTGCTGGCTGCTACAAGGAAAATGATAGCCGCAATCAGCTGATTATACGGCAGCTTGAAAGCTCCGATCTCAATCGGCGGCGGATAAAAATCAAAGTCCACCAGCAAAGCCAGCATCATCACCGGAATAAGGCAAATCCGCGTTATTGTAATTCTGTTGGGTAAATTCACAACACACTCTCCCCTGATTATCGTACTTGATTACAAATGGCAGTTTTCGGATTAAATTCAATCCTATGTAAATCGCTATCAACGAGCGCTATACACCTAAATTGTCTGCATTTTCGTTACAAGTATAATATGGCGCAAAACGCATGTCAAAATAACCTGCCGCACATCAAGCAACGTTTTTTCCTACAAAATGTATGAGGGAAAACGGCTTTATTTCATGTTTGTAAATTGAAGCTCCAATGGCAAATCAGCTTTACGCAGCAATTGAATGATCGCCTGTAAATCATCCCTGTTTTTTCCGGTCACTCGGATTTGATCACCTTGAATCTGACTTTTAACTTTTAGCTTGGAGTCCCGAATAAGAATGTTAATTTTCTTGGCATTATCCTGATCAATTCCCTGCTTAAGCGAAAGACGCTGACGCACTGAACCTAAAGAGGCGGGTTCCAATTTGCCATACTCCACATTTTTAAGGGACAGACCTCGTTTGGCCATTTTAGATTGCAAAATATCAATCACCGCATTCAGCTTGTATTCGTCTTCCGATGCAATCGTAAGAGCTTCTTTCTCAAGCTTAAGGCTACTTTTGCTACCCTTGAAATCAAATCGAGTTTCAATTTCACGCTCCGTCTGATGAACCGCATTTGTTAACTCCTGCATATCCATTTTGGAGACGATATCAAATGAATTTTCTGAAGCCATCGTTTCACTTTCCTTTCACAACAAAGTTCAATATCTAATTATAGGCTAGTCATTTACAAAAATCCAATAATCCGTTGACTAAAAAGGCGTTCTTGCCAGTTTTCCTGACAAAAACGCCTTTATTTCATTTACGGTCAAAATATCTAATTATGGCTTCGTGTTGGAGTTCGGAACATATCCAAAAGTCCAAGCACAATGTGAGCAAGACCAAAGCCCAGTATGCCATAGCCCCATGCATTCGGTGTCAGATAATAGCCCAGTAAACTGACAATTATACCGAGCCCAGTCACAATCCAGCTGACGGTCATAACGTATACACCTCACTTTGCGGAAAATGAAATGACTGCCTTTCCAGGAATTACAGTCATTAGTATTTCCTCGCACCAAGGCGTTTATTCACCATCAGTAGTTGTAGAATCTGTACTACTTTGTGCTGAATCCGTACTGCTACCTGTCGTAGAATCTGCAGGTGAACCCGTCACCCCTGCACTCGTTCCGGTCGAAGAAGCTTCTCCTTGCTGGATCAGTACACGAGTAGTCGATTTATTATCTGTTATCGGTTGACCTGCTACGGAAATATCTGTGGCAGAAGACCGTCCTGATTTGATATATAAACCTTCTGGACCAATATCGAATGACATGGCATCTCCACTTTTAGTCATACCATAACTCAGCTTTTCTCCACGGGAATTTTCTCCCTTGTACACTTCAAGCCAGCTTTCGCCCGTCGCTTTAATATCAACCTTGACCGCGGCTCCCGTTGAACTGGAAACTTTAAAAATCGTCGTCTTGCCTTGCTTGCCGTCCTGTGCCACAGTTACACCTTGTTGTGGCGTAGTCGTATCCGGCTGCTGTCCAGTATCTGGAGTAGTAGCACCCGTACTCCCCGTACCACCTGGCTGAGTTTGGCCGGTTTGCCCCGCATCAGGAGTCTGCCCACCAGCACCATTTGGAGCCGTCGTTTGACCATTGTTCGGCTGTGTCGTAGTGGTATCAGGAGTAGACGTGCTTGGTGTGGTGCTTGGTGTTGTACTTGGTGTTGTACTTGGTGTGGTGCTTGGTGTTGTAATCGGCGTTGTGTTTTCTGCTGTTTTTGGAGTTGAATGGTTGTTGCTCACCCAATAAGCATAAATAACCCCAACAATGAGAACTAGAAAAAGCCACATTAACGCTGTAGGCAACCATTTAAGATTACCAATCGTGGCGGGACGGCTGGAGCGTTTCTGTGTAACAGGCTCCATGACTGCTTCCGGCTCAGGTTCAGGCACATTGCTTTGATGCCCTTCCAGAATCTCATCGGGGTTCAACCCGACCGTTTCAGCGTATGTTTTAATAAAAGCTCTGACATAAAAGCTTCCCGGCAGCACTTTGTAATCGCCCGTCTCAATGGCTTCCAGATAACGTTTGCGTATCTTCGTCATTTCCTGAACATCGTCAAGGCTCAATCCTTTTTGCAGCCGGGCCTCCTTTAATTGCTGACCCAGTTCTGACATGTCATCATCTCCTTGTGTAATTACGCTTATTTAAAGATCTTCTGTATAACTGGCTGTAAAGGTATCATAAATAATTTCCTCAGCCGGATTATTGCGAAGCTCAATAATGATATTGAAATCGTCAAAGCTGTATCCTGATTCACGTACAAATACATCAGGATGCTCAATCACTTTAGTACTTGGCATACTCATGATTTCCTGAAGCAGATGATAATGTCTTTCATTTGACCGAATTGTACTCACAATACCATCAATAATAAACACATTGTTTGGGTTCATTTCTTCTTCAGAGAGCTGACTGCGCACCGTCTGTCGTAGTAACGTTGAAGACACAAAAGTCCAACGCTTCATTGCGCATACACTACTGGCAATAATGGATTCCGTTTTGCCCACACGCGGCATCCCGCGAAGACCGATCACCTGATTGCCGTCCCTCTTTAATACTTCACCCAAAAAATCGACCAGCAACCCAAGCTCATCGCGTGTAAAGCGAAATGTTTTACGATCATCCGAATCCCGATCGATGTAACGGCCGTGTCTTACTGCCAATATATCAACCAGTCTCGGAGCACGTAAGGCCGTGACTGTAATGTTGCTCGCTTTTTTTAACGTGTCTCCGAGAATGCGTATCTTCTCGTCATCGTCCGTTTCAAGCAACATCCCCCGTCTTTCGCCTTCAACACCGTTGATCGTCAGTATATTAACCCCCAGAATACCAAGCATGGAAGCAATGTCTCCCAGCAGTCCGGGTCGATTTTTATGTATCTTGTACTCCATGTACCACTGTTTCGTTTCTTCCGTCACGTTAGCACCTCATTCACATTCAAACCGTCAACAACTCCAAATCAAAGCATTATTGTATCATAAAATAACATCTTTCGACAAAACCAATTATTGAAATTTGATAGGCTGCATTGTGTTGTAAGCCTCAATCACGTTTATGATATATAAATTACAATGGAATTACAAGAACAGCTCTGTAACCATTACAGAAAAGCCCCCAAAAGGGAGCTTTTCGTGTTGGTTCCTACTTATGCGTTGCTCTTGGCCAATTTAACCATTAGCCGGGCGATGGTGTGACGCTCGTCCTCATCGGCAACTCCCCACAGTTCTTTCAGTGCGCGGTTGGAGTGGTTGGCTGGATCGACCTTCTCATCCAGAAAATCACCAATTTCATAAGCAAGCTCTGAAATGGTATCTTGGCTGATTCCCAGCTTCTCCGCTTGCTCTACACGCTGACCGAGGAACTTTTTCCAAACATCAAAATTCTGAACAACTGTTGACATACTTAAATCCTCCTTAGATGATTCAGATTTAAAATCAACAGTTGTAATATGCTCTTCTCAGACGCTTACTATACTGGTGGATTCCTCCAAGCGCTATTTCCCTTAAGTCACCCATCCTCCGTTAGGACTTATGACCTGGCCATTAATATAACCTGACTCAGGAAGCGCAAGAAAATAAACTAGGGACGATATTTCATCAGGTCGAGCCAATCGTCCAGCAGGAATTTCTTCTTCCAAACTGGTAATTTCGCCTTCATCCAAATGATCCAGCATCGACGTATCCACTGCACCTGGAGCTACAGCATTCACTGTCACCCCGGAAGGTGCTACCTCTTGAGCCAGCGCTTTAGTGAAAGCGTTAATGCCTCCCTTGGTGGTGGAATACAACACCTCGCACGAAGCACCACATATCCCCCACACGGATGAAACATTCACAATGCGGCCATAGCGTTGGGAAATCATATGTGGCATAAAAACCTGCGTGCACAAAAAGGTTCCCTTAACATTGACAGCCATCACTTCGTCCCATTCCTCTTCCGAAACATCTGTCAACAGCCCATAATGAGATAGTCCGGCATTATTCACAAGAATATCCGGCTTCATCCCGTGATTATCCAGCTTTTCACGCATGCGTTCGATCTGCTCCTTGCTCCGCAGATCCGCTGACACGGTCATTACCTTGCCTGAATAAGCCATGCAACGACGGGCAACTTCATTTGCTTTTTCATGGGACTTCATGTAGTGAATGACCACATTCATCCCTACAGCTGCAAAACGCTCAGCAATAGCCGCACCAATTCCGCCACTTGCCCCTGTAATCAGCACGGTTGTATCGCCAATCGCTTTTAGTTCTCCGCCCTCGGTGGTCATCGTTTCCCTCTCCCTGGACATTACGGACTCACCACTAGTGATATTGCGAGTCGATCCCACTGGATATGGTCTTTCAGACGGCGATTTACATCCTCAAGCGTGATACTTTCATAAATCGGAAGCAGTTGGAAAAAATCACTGCCCCGGAAGCGATGTCTTGTAAATTCATGCGCAATATTTTCTGGTGAATTGAGTGTACGCAGATAACCACCGATTTTCTTTTTGCGTGCCCGTTCAAAATGTTCTGCTGCAAAGCCCTGCTTCTGGATGGACTCCACCTCTTCACGTATTCTCGCCAACAGCCGATCCGGGTCTTTGGTATCCCCACCGATTGCAGAGAATGCATATTGCTGCGTGCTATTGTACTCATGACCAAAACTGTCCGAAATCAGATCCTCATCGTAGAGCTTTTGATACAATTGTGTACTGGAGCCAAACAGGAGATCTAGCATCAGCTTGGTTTCCAGATCATGACGGAGCAATTCTTCACCCGTTAGGCCTACTTCAGCCTCCTTAAATCCAAACAGTAGCTTTGGCAGAGAAACGGCCAGCTTTACCTCACGACGTGGTTCTGCAACTGTAGTGGGTTCATCGTCGAAAATCCGCTCGATCTCTCCCTGCGGCTTATAGTCCTTTTTAGCCTGATTGTTACGTACCAGCTCTATTACTTCAGCTGGATCCACTCCGCCCACTACAAAAAGAATCATATTGCTTGGATGGTAGAAAGCTTCATAGCAACTGTACAGCGTTTCCTTTGTAATCGTACTGATGGATTGAACAGTACCTGCGATATCAATATGCACCGGATGGACCTTGTACAACGCCTCGATCAGACCAAAGTAACTCCGCCAATCGGGATTATCTTCATACATATTGATTTCCTGGCCGATAATGCCTTTTTCCTTCTCTACATTTTCATCTGTAAAGTAAGGATGCTGCACAAAATTGACCAGCGTGGTCAAATTTTCTTGAATACGCTCGGTTGCCGAAAACAGATATACTGTTTGATCAAAGCTCGTAAATGCGTTCGCCGATGCCCCATTAGAGGAAAAGGTAGCAAAAATATCGCCTTCAGGCTCTTCAAACATTTTATGCTCCAAAAAATGGGCTATGCCATCCGGCACCTTTACGGGCTGTTGACCTTCTACGCGGAAATGATTATCAACCGAGCCGTATTTAGTCGCAAATGTAGCGTACGTTTTCTGAAAACCCGGTTTGGGCAACACATAAACGTGTAAACCGTTATCCATTACTTCATAGTACAGCGTTTCCTGCAAATGCTCATAAGGTATATGCTCCACCGCTATTCCCCCTTCTGGTCTCTCAAGAAATAAATAGTGTCCAGTCGGAACGTCCGGGCGGCATCCTGAACATCCTGCACCTTAACTGCCTCCACCTGACTCAGCAGCTCATCTACCGTCCGCTCCTTACCGGAAAGCTGTCTGTTAAAATCATAGGCGATCATTTCAAAAGCGGAATCCTGCATCTCCTTCAGCAAGTTGCGAATCATCGCCTGCGTTTGGGTCATTTCCAGCTCGGTAATCGCTCCATTTTGCGTATCTTCCAGTTGCTTGCGGATAATAGTAACCGCTTTTTCATAATTAGGAATTTCGATACCAGATTGAATCGTACCAATCCCTTTATGCCCGTCATACCGCGATGAAGCGTAATACGCCAAACTTTCCTTTTCCCTTACATTAACGAACAGCTTTGAATGCGGATACCCGCCCAAAATGCCATTATACATCAGAGCGGAAGCATAGCGATCGTCTCCATACGTAATAGGGGTGCGCAACCCCATGTTGAGCTTGCCCTGGTTCACATCAAGACGCTCTACAACGGTTTGAACCTCACGCTCTACTGACTTGGGCTGTTCTGGAACATACCCTGCTTCCGCTGAACGATTCAATTGAAAATAGCGATCAACAAACTTCTCAACTTCTTCCAGCGTCGTATCTCCCACAACGTATAAATCCATGCTGGCATGATTCAGCCATTCTCCATAAGCCTGATACAAGCTCTGTGCATCTATGCTGTCCAGATCGGATCGTTGACCAAGAGGGTGCAGACGATAAGGCTCATCTTTGCACATTTCCTCCATACAGCGCTCACCAGCATAACGTATTTTATCGTTAACTATAGATTCCAGCTTTTTACGCACATTTTCTCGTTCCTGCTGGACGTATCCCGTTTGAAATGCACCATTTTCCAATGCAGGCTTCGTCAGCACTTCTCCGAGAAAAGCAAACGAACGATCCAGCAAACTATCCGGACTGTTTACAAAGCTGTCATTAATCGTATCCATGCGAAATTGCACGATCTGATAATCTCCACGTTTGTATACATCGAATCCGAAACCCGCGCCATACAATTGTTCTAACTGTTCTCTGAATTGTGTAGTCTGCGGATACGATTCTGTACCCCGTCGCAGAACGAAAGGTACCAGCCCCACTCGGGTTACGGTTTCCTCACGTAGCGGAGTACCTACATACAACGATATGGCAAACGTCTTAAAGCGCTTGGTCGGCAGTACATGAATCCTCAGTTGTCTGCGTGTGCCACGCTCGAAACCTGTTTTGTTCAAGTCCAAAACTCCTTTGTGACGTCAATTTGCGTCTAGCCTTTGATTAGCATTAGCTGCTGTAAATCATCCTCCTGTAAAGAGGTAAAGTGTACCAATCTTTATTCTAACCATGCAAAAGCCAAGAAGCAACCGGAGACAAGCTCCCGGCTGCTTCGGCGTTTTACATGCAGAAAATATGCTCCCCAATGGTTTTCACCTGCGGACGGGACCAAATCCATTTGGAGGTGGCTGTTTTTGGGTTAAAATAATAAAGACATCCTCCGCTTGGGTCCCAGCCGTTCAGTGCTTGGCGTACCGCCTTTTGTGCCGTCTCATTCGGTGTGAGCCAGATTTGGCCGTCTGCTACAGCTGTGAAAGCTCCTGGCTGAAAGATCACTCCAGATGGTGAGTTGGGAAAGCTGGGTGACTTAACCCTGTTCAAAATAACAGCCGCGACGGCAACTTGTCCTTCAAATGGCTCGCCGCGGGATTCACCGTAGACCGCGTTGGCCATAATTTTAAGATCATTTTCAGATAGTCCCATGGTGTTGGCCGATCCCATCGTTTCATCATTTTGATCCGCTTTATCGTTATTGTCCGCTGTCTGTCCCTGAGCGGAACCTTGATTGTTACGATGCATAGGAGTTTCCGTTGGCTTCCAGTTAGGAGTAGCATTCACCAGCTTTAATTTCGTCTTTGCTCCGACCACTCCATCGGGACGGATGCCAAATTCCTTTTGAAAACCCTTGACAGCTTTTAGTGTACTGCTGCCAAAATGGCTGTCCACTTTCCCGCCAAAAAAGCCCAGCAACTTCAAACGTGATTGCAACTCATATACATCCTGACCGTAAGATCCAAAATCAACCGCTCCCGAGCTGAATGTCGGCTGGGAAGGTTGCGCTGCTTGTACTTTCTGCTGTGTGCTCAGCGGCTCTGCTTGCTGCTGTGCAGAGTCATTTTTAAAAAGTCCTGTGTACGTAATAGCCGAGGCTGCGAGGATACCCGTGCAAATCCAGACCATTGTCTTTTTCATATGCTGCGCTCTACCTTTCTTTTGTGGGATTAACAGGATGGCTACGTTTATTATGACAAGCTCCGCTTAAAGCTATTCACCCTTTTAATCTTCTTTCAGCAGGTAGTCGCCACACCTCAAAAAAACATCACAAAAAAACGCTGTTTGTTCACTTAGAGTTGCCATAATAGAACAACCACCATGCGAACAAACAGCGTTTTAATGTAGTGCTGGATAGAGATAATGCTTAGGAACTAACTTTATTTTGCTGATATTGCTCCATTGAGATAAGGACCTCACGGGGCTTGCTGCCCTCGTAAGGGCCGATGACTCCGCGAGCTTCCATGGAGTCAATCAGTCGAGCAGCACGTGTATAACCGATCCGCATACGGCGCTGAAGGAGCGAAACGGAAGCTTGTTTAGCCTCTAAAATGATGTTGACAGCCTGATCGTACAGCTCATCCAGCATTTCATCTGCATCAGCCGATACCTCTTCCACCTCCGGCACTAGCGTTTCATCATACTGCGCTTCACCCTGTTCACGTACATAGTTAACAATATTTTCGACTTCTTGATCGCTCATGAACGCTCCCTGAACGCGGACTGGTTTGGAAGCACCCATCGGCATGAATAGCATATCACCACGTCCGAGTAGCTTCTCGGCTCCGCCCATGTCCAATATGGTACGGGAGTCTACCTGCGAGGAAACGCCGAAGGCAATACGTGAAGGAATATTGGCTTTAATCACCCCGGTAATTACGTCAACCGAAGGTCTCTGGGTTGCAATGATAAGGTGGATGCCTGCTGCACGCGCCATTTGGGCAAGTCGTGCAATCGCATCCTCCACATCTCCCGCAGCTACCATCATTAAATCTGCCAACTCGTCCACAATAACGACGATGTAAGGCAGAAATGCATCCGGGTTATCTTTCATCAGATTATTATAGCCCTCAATATTACGGGTTCCTGATTTGGAAAATAACTCATATCTTTTTTCCATTTCAACTACAATTTTCTTCAATGCAAGTGAGGCACGCTTTGGATCAGTCACGACCGGAGCCAACAAATGCGGGATTCCGTTGTACACGTTCAACTCCACCATTTTAGGATCGACCATCAAAAATTTGACCTCATCCGGCTTTGCTTTGTACAAAATACTCGTGATGATCCCATTGATACACACTGATTTACCCGAACCTGTTGCCCCAGCTACAAGCAGATGGGGCATCTTGGCCAAATTACCAACAATCGTCTGTCCTGCAATATCACGTCCGAATGCAATGGATAAATTGGAAGTTGACTCCTGGAAAACGGTTGTCTCCATTACCTCACGCATCGTGACAATGGAAACTTCATTATTCGGAACCTCAATTCCGATAGCAGATTTGCCAGGAATCGGAGCCTCCATACGGATATCTTTGGCAGCAAGCGCAAGCGCAATATCATCCGTCAGACTCACAATGCGGCTGACCTTTACTCCAATGTCCGGCTGAATTTCATAACGCGTTACGGCAGGGCCACGGACAACCTCCAGCACCTTCGCCCGCACACCAAAGCTTTCCAGCGTTGCTTCCAGCTTGCGTGCCGTTTGCATGTAATCCTTTTGTCCCATACCTTTGCCTACGTTTTGTGGTTTAGCAAGCAAACGAAACGATGGGAGCTTGTAAGGTTTAGGCGGCGGCGGAGCCGGAATAGCTGTATGGGTACCTTCAGCCTCTTCGCCTGCAACCCCAGTTGCAATCGTCTGAGCTTGTCCCTGAGCACCTTCTAATGTCCCCTGGATCGTTGTCGAATCATCCATATCCGTATTCGCATGGGCATCCACAAAGTCATCATCCAGGGATTCATCAATAATGGAAGTTGTCTGCTCTGCCCCTGTCAGGGACTCTCCAAATTCAGCTTCCGGTCTTCTTTCCTCATGCTTTACTTGTTCGAAGAAATCCCTAATAATCGGCGACCTTTTTACCGGAGTTGCAGCTTCCTCCTCAGCGTGTTCGACTACGTCAGACAGCTCTTCACTCTGGTTATCGTTTCTCCACTGTGCCTGCGCGTCCTCAGCTTCATATGGAAGATCATGATCATCCTCATCCGTATCGACGGAATGCTTCTCCTTGTCCGCTTTATCTGAATTTTTGAGACCAAACAACTGAAAGAAAATCGGTTGTTTGCGTGCAGGAGGCTGCATTTCGTCAAAGTCATCATCCATGTCTTCCTCATAGGCAGGAATCGGCTCAGACTTGATTTTTCTATTTCCACTACCTTTGCTAGATGCCGAAAGCGGAGTAGCTTTACCAGTCCATTTTTTACGCACGCTTCCCCCGACTGTCAGCAGCTTGGTCTTTACAATCCGTACCAAATCCACATAGGACAGTTGGGTCATCAGCATGAAACAAATGACGAACATAACAATCATGATCAGTTTAGCTCCTGTGAGACCAAACAGCCACAACAGAACAGTAAGCTGCAATGCGCCTACGTACCCCCCGCTGATATCCTTGTTCAGCATTGAGGTATGGCCCTGCTGGTCAGGCGACAGCAACTGCTCACGCATATCTATATGTATCTGGGTCATCACTCCGCCCGGCTGAAGCGCGTTGATCGGCCCCAAACGCTGCTCCATAGATGAAATAGAACTCATAAGTGTAAAGGCAAATACCAACAGGAGCAAACCCGTTTTACGCGAGTTCCACTGGTTCGGCCACTTGCGGTGAATCATCACCATCAGACCATAATAAATGCCAATGAGAGGGATAACAAAATAGAATTTCCCCAGTACGAGCCCAAACATCTTGGATAGCGACCGACCAACTGCCGCTTCACCCGACAACGCAACGACCGCTAATGTAATCAGCACAATGCCGTAAATTTCAAATTTTAGAACTCCGCCAAATGCGGCTTTCTTTTTTCTTTTTCTTCTTCTGGACATACAAGGTCACCCCCCAGAAGAATATTATACCACGTCACCCGGTATCCGCACATATGTTCTTTTTCAGCAGTAAATGACCTATTTCTATACTATTCGACACCTTCTACGACCACTCGATAACTTGACCTGGTCCATAACGCGGATTCAGGTAGGCTTCTAGCGGACAGTCCAACAACCGTACAATGATCCCCCGACGACTTTCAAGCGGCTGTACCTGCATAAGTAGACCGTCTACCCGAACCTCTGCAAGCTCCTCAGCCTCTTTCCACATCCCTTGCCATACCATTTCCATTGGCATCACAGTATATAGTGTCATTGAGGTAGCTCCCTGCTTTGCTCCCCTGACAGTGTCTCTGTAGGAGTTCCTGTGGGACTGGGAGAAAAAGGAGCATACGGAGCCTGCTGTTGAATCCCAGCGATCCCGTTTTGCTGACGCCGCGTTTCAATAATGGTGTTCAGCTGTTTTAAAGCCTCTCCGATGCCTCCAACCGCGTCCATCAATCCATACTTCACTGCATCCGCTCCCCCAACCGCTGTACCAATATCGCGGTTTAACTCACCGGTTTTAAACATCAGTTCCTTAAACTGCTCTTCTGTAATACGAGAATGAGAAACGACGAAGCGTACAACACGTTCCTGCATTTTTTCCATGTATTCAAAAGTTTGTGGTACTCCAATGACCAGACCGTTCATCCGAATGGGATGAATGGTCATCGTCGCACTCTCCGCAATGTAGGAATAAGTGGAAGACACAGCAATCGGCACACCGATGCTATGCCCCCCACCTATGACAATAGTCACCGTTGGTTTACTCATCGATGCGATCATTTCAGCAATAGCCAGTCCTGCCTCTACATCACCACCAACTGTATTCAGCAAAATCATTAATCCTTCGATACGAGGATTTTGTTCTGCCGCTACCAACTGGGGAATAATGTGCTCATATTTTGTCGTTTTGTTTTGAGGCGGTAAAATGAGATGCCCTTCAATCTGACCGATAATCGTCATGCAAAAAATATTGGACTCGCCTCCAGGCATGGAAGTTTGACCCAGCTGCTGCAAAGCCTCCATAGCAGGTAAAGCGGGTCTTTGCCCAATTTCTGGTTGATCTGGCGCTTCCGTTTCCTCGTTGCCAGATGTTAGATTGCTGTATTGTTCCATATGGGTGATCTTCCTTTCGCTTTACGCATCTATATGACCCGTATTCACCCTATAGTATGGGATGGAAATGGAATATTTTATACCCGACCCCATGCTTTTCCTTGTCCCGCAAAATCAAAAAAGCCTCTCCTCCCGCGGAAACCGTCCAATATTTCCTGCGGGAAGAGAGGCGACTGTGTGCCTGTGACTTAAGTTTTTAATTCAGGTTTTTGAACAAATTTCAATTGAATCACACTTCCATTATAATTGGCAGGATCATCGGTCTGCGACGAGTTTGCTCATACAAGAAGCGACCTAGTGCATCCTTGACATTTGTCTTGAGGGAAGCCCATTCATTTACATTTTCACTCATGAGCTTATGCAGTGTACTTGAGACAATACGATTTGCTTCATCCAGTAGACCTTCCGATTCACGGACATATACGAAACCGCGGGAAATGATATCTGGGCCTGATTTAATCGTTCCGTCTTGCTTGCTCAGCGTGACAACCACCACCAAAATACCATCCTGTGACAGCAATTTGCGGTCGCGCAATACGATATTTCCTACATCCCCTACGCCTAGTCCATCGATCAGTACGTTGCCTGCTGTAACTTTACCAGCTCTGCGTGCTCCGCCATTCTGAATTTCAATGACTTCACCGATATCCGTGATGAAGATATTTTCAGGCTCTATACCTACGCCTTCAGCAAGAAGAGCGTGACGACGTTGCATTCTAAACTCACCATGAATTGGCAAGAAGAACTTTGGTTTCATCAGATTCAGCATCAGCTTGAGTTCTTCCTGGCTTCCGTGTCCAGAAACGTGGATACCTGGATTAGCTGCGCTGTAATATACATTGGCACCCAGACGGAACAGTTCATCAATTGTGCGTCCAACGTATTTTTCATTACCCGGTACCGGAGTAGCTGCGATGATGACTGAATCCCCTGGAAGAATGTCAACCTTTCGATGTGTGGAACGAGCCATTCTTGTCAAAGCGGACATCGGTTCACCCTGACTGCCTGTGCAGAGAATAACTACACGATCCGCTGACATTTTGCCAACTTCTTCAGGCTCAATCAGCATTCCATCTGGAATTTCCAAATAGCCCAAGTCCGAAGCAATACCTACGACATTAACCATGCTTCGACCAATAACTGTTACTTTACGTCCCGTAGCTTCAGCAGCATTAATTACCTGCTGAATACGATGTACGTTAGAAGCAAAAGTGGCTACGACCACACGCTGTCTCGACTTGCGGAAAATGTCTTCCAGGACAATACCAACGCTCTTTTCCGAAGGTGTAAAGCCCGGTTTCTCGGCATTTGTACTGTCTGACAAAAGAGCCAGTACACCACGTGTGCCAATTTCAGCCATACGCTGCAAATCTGCATATTGTCCGTTCACCGGAGTATGGTCAAATTTGAAGTCACCTGTATGAACAACAGCGCCTTCAGGAGTATCAATACATACACCTACAGAATCCGGAATACTATGGTTGGTTCTGAAGAAAGTTGCTTTTAGTGTGGAACCCAGCTTGATTTCGGAATCAGCATTGATCAAAATACGTTTGGTTTCACCAAGCAGATTCGCTTCCTTCAGCTTGTTTTCCACCAATCCCAGCGTCAATTTGGTACCATATACTGGTACATTCAAATGTTTCAACACGTAAGGCAAACCGCCGATATGGTCCTCGTGACCATGAGTCAGCACAATGCCTCTTACTTTGTCGCGGTTCTCTGTAAGGTAGGAAATATCAGGAATAACGATATCAATGCCCAGCATGTCCTCTTCCGGGAATTTCAGACCGGAATCCACCACGACAATGTCATTGCCGTATTGAACGACATACATATTTTTCCCGATTTCACCGACGCCGCCCAAAGCGAAAATCATCAATTTATCGTTGTTTGTTTTTTTAGACAAATGAATCTAAACCTCCTATGGTAGTTGGACGTCGTACCTTGATTTGTTTATTTAATTTTCAAAAAAATACCGCACCCAGTCACTTGACCCCATTATACATGATTAAAATAAGAAAAAACAAGTCATCCTGTTCGTTACGCTAGGTTTCCCATTGCCGTCTGAAACCATTAGTATCTGTCATTTTATCTACATACATGGTTGAAAGCACAGCAAAAAGGACGTCCTATAAGAACGCCCTTCACGCTGGAGAACCTTGTCAGACAATAAACTCTATCGGTTTTGTACCTACCGACTGCCCTTAACAAGGATACTCCTTAGTATTAATTAACAGCTTACATTCCTATTTCTCTTTAGCGGGTAAATAATTTCTTAATAAATTCCGCTTCATCCTCAGTTGGAGGAATGAGTGGCAACCGAACCGAACCTACCTTAATCCCCCGTAATTCCAATGCATATTTTACTGCCACCGGATTAGGCAGAGGATGAGGACAGCCAAACAAACCCTTGAAAATCGGGAACAACTGCTGATGCAACTTGGCTGCCTCCTGCGAGTGTCCTCCTACAAGTGAATCGATCATCTGCTTCATTTCAGCACCTACCACATGACTCGCTACGCTGATAATACCATAAGCACCTACAGCCATAGCAGGCAACCCAGAAGCATCATCCCCGGAATAAACCAGAAAACCTTCTGGCGCTGACGCTGCAATCTGTGTGACCTGCGCAAGTGATGCACATTCTTTGGTTCCCACAATGTTCGGAATTTGTGCAAGACGCAGCGTTGTTTCAGCTGTTAGACTCGCTCCAGTACGGCTTGGAACATTATACAGTATAGCTGGAAGGGATGTGGAGTTTGCAATACTTTCGAAATGCTGATACATCCCTTCCTGATTCGGTTTATTATAATATGGTACTACCAGTAGAACACCATCTGCTCCTGCCTGCTCCGCGGCACGGGTTAGATGAATAGAGTGACGCGTATTGTTGCTTCCAGTCCCGGCAATAATTTTACATCGTCCAGCTGCTTTTTCTACAACAAATGCAAACAACTTGATTTTTTCATCATCGCTCAGGGTAGGAGACTCCCCTGTTGTTCCAGATACAACAAGTGACTCTGAGTGCTGTTCTTCTATTAAGTAATCAATCAACGAGGACAATGCAGTCCAGTCAATCTCTCCTTGCTGATCAAAAGGTGTCACCATTGCGGTAATCAATCTGCCGAAGTTCACCATGCTGCCTCCTTTTTGCAAGTCCGAGCACGGACAATGCACCTATTGATGGAGTTCAAATTTATTATGCAATGCGCGTACAGCCTGCACCATATCTTCTTTTTTAACAAGTACCCAGATCGTCGTGTTGGAATCTGCGGATTGAAGGATCTGTACGTCTGATTCTGCCAATGCCTCCACAATCGTCGCCATAATGCCCGGTACCCCGTTGATACCACCGCCTATGACAGAAACTTTAGCACACCCGGCCAGTATCTTAGGTTCTAGACCCAAACCGTTCAATACTTCAACCGCTTTGCTTCCATCATGATCGAACACAGTATAAACTGCCCCCGATGGAGTTACGTTAATAAAGTCAACGCTGATTCCATGTTCAGCCATAGATTTGAATACTTGTAATTGCAAGTGCTCCAAACCCGGCTTTAATTCAACATTAATCTGAGTGACATTGCCGACATACGCAATACCGGTCACGAAACGGTCTACGATGTCTGCCTGCACGTCTTTAAAGCCTTCCGGGTGGGTAACTAACGTACCTTCTCCTTCGGAGAAGGTAGAGCGAACACGGACCGGGATATTAGCCTGCATGGCGATTTCAACAGCACGAGGATGGATAACCTTTGCTCCCTGATGAGCCATATTGCAAATCTCCGTATAGCTAACATGTGTAAGTGGCTTTGCATTTTCCACAATGCGCGGATCGGCGGTTAATATACCATTCACATCCGTATAAATATCGACCATATCCGCATGTAGAGCAGCACCCAGAGCAGTAGCTGACGTATCGCTGCCGCCCCGACCCAAGGTGGTCATATCACCGTCTGCTGTTTGTCCCTGAAAACCTGTCACAATGACAACTCTGCCTTGGTTCAACTCTTCAACAACACGGTCTGGCTTTATATCCAAAATACGAGCATTGCCGTATTGATCATCCGTAATAAAGCCCGCCTGTGCCCCAGTTAGCACCGTAGCAGGAATACTTTCCTTCTCCATCAGGCTGCATAATGTAGCAGCAGAAATGATTTCACCACAGCACAGCAGTAAATCCCGCTCGCGCTTCGGAAGACTGTCGCCGTTAGACGCCGCCCAATCCAGCAGCGTGTCGGTGGCATAAGGCTCTCCTTTTCTCCCCATGGCCGACACAACAACAACCAATTGAAGATTTTGCTCCAGCTCCCGCTTCACATGTGCCAGCACAAGTTGACGTGCTTCAGGTGTGGACAGCGAGGTTCCCCCAAATTTTTGCACCAAAATACCCATTATTCTTCCCCCATATCGGAACGTTACTCCGCGTTTGCAGCAATAATTTCCGCGATTTGCACCGCGTTCCATGCCGCTCCTTTGAGCAGATTATCTGATACAACCCACAAATTCAATCCACGGCTATTGCCCAAATCACGGCGTACACGCCCCACAAATACGTCAGGTTTTCCAGCAGCTTCGGATGCCAGTGGATAAAGCTGAGCAGCAGGATCGTCCACTAGCGTTACTCCCGGTGCCGAAGCCAGCAGATTGCGGATTTCTTCTAAATCATAATCTTTTTTAAGTTCTACATATACAGATTCCGAGTGACCGTATACAACAGGAATACGTACACACGTTGCTGTTACGTCCACAGATTCGTCACCCAGTATTTTTTTCGTTTCACGTACCATTTTCATTTCTTCCAGTGTATAACCATTGTCCTGGAATTTATCGATTTGCGGGATAGCATTGAAAGCAATCTGATGCTTTACTGGCAACGAGCCTACTGGCAACAGATCAGGCTGAACTTCATCACCGTTAAGAATCGCTGCGCTTTGACGATTCAATTCATCAATAGCTCGGCTTCCAGCCCCGGAAACGGCCTGGTATGTGGATACTATGATACGAGAAATGCCATACTGATCATATAATGGTTTCAAAGCAGCTACCATCTGAATGGTGGAGCAGTTCGGGTTCGCAATAATTCCTTGATGCTCGGCAATTTTGTCGCTATTCACCTCAGGCACTACAAGAGGAGCTGTCGGATCCATTCGGAATGCATTGGTGTTGTCAATGCAAACCGCTCCATGACGAACAGCATGCGGCGCCAATTCCTTACTTACGTCTCCACCTGCACTAAACAAAGCAATGTCGATTCCTTCAAAGCTGTCGGGGGTAGCAATCTCTACTGGAATTTGCTGACCTTTAAAGCTAATTAACGTGCCGGCAGAACGAGGCGAAGAAAGAAATTTGATTTTGTCCACAGGAAAATCCCGTTTTTCCAGCAGATTTACGATCTGTTCTCCTACAGCGCCTGTTGCTCCAACGACAGCTACATTAAACTTTCTATTGCTCATCTGGTGTATCTCCCCTTCTCGACTAAAAAACCATTTTTTATTCTGAAAGCATCCACCGCCAACAAGAAATTAGACTCGATACAATATCGAATCATCTTCTAGGCGAGGGATGCTCAGCAGTTAACTATAGTACTTCATGGGGTCTTGCGTTCCACAATCATCGGCTGAAGCTGTTTACCTTGCAATGCTTCATAAGCAGCCTCGGGAATCAACTCCATGTTAGCTACAAGCGAGTTCGGCTTTTTAACTGGATTGTCCTGTCCGAACGGCACAAAAAAGATATTTTTGGCTACGAGTAATTTGGCGATATTGGCAGCATTTAGACCCAGTCCATCATTAGTAGATATGGCTAAAAGAAGTGGACGACCGTTGCGCAATTGCGCCTTGGCAGCCATCAAAACCGGACTGTCTGTCATCGCATTCGCTAACTTACTCATTGAATTCCCCGTCAAAGGTGCAATCACCAGCACATCGAGTATTTGGGAGGGACCCAGTGGCTCAGCCTCCACAATTGTAGAAATGATATCATTCCCTGTTATATCTTTCAACTGTTTTTGCCAACTTTGCGAAGTACCAAAGCGAGTATCCGTTGTTAGTACTGTATTGGATATAATAGGAATGACCTTCGCACCCTCATCAACAAAGCGCTGTATAACAGGCATTACCTCTTCAAATGTGCAATGTGAGCCTGTAATTGCATAACCTACTGTTTTCCCTTGCCAACTCATTGTGCATCCCCCCGATCAGGATTATCTTCCATTAACAACTGCACCAGCGTATTCGCTATAATGGCACCAGCAGTTTTGGGAGCAACAATACCGGGAAGACCAGGGGCAAGCATAGCCTTGATTCCACGCTTTTCCGCATAACGGAAATCACATCCGCCCGGGGCGGAAGCAAGATCTATAATCACGGTGCTCAATGGCAATTTAGACAGGATTTGCGCTGTGATAATCATAGAGGGTATCGTATTAAAAATCAAGTCAACTCCCTTTGTCTCTTGCGCTAAATCCCTTGTCATAAAAGGCTTCCAACCCATTTCCACGGCTCTCGCTGCATCCTCTGCCCGCCGTACTCCAACCTTCACTCTGGCTCCCAACCCCTGTAGTGCCCTTGCCATGGTAAATCCAGTCCGTCCCATGCCTAGAACCATACAATCTGCACCGTGAATCGTAAAATCGGTATGCTGAATGGCCATCATCAGTGCGCCTTCGGCCGTAGGTATAGAGTTGTATATGGCCACATCATCTCTCTCCAGCAGCTCTACCAGCTTTAACTCATGTCTGGTACAAATTTCTTTTAAGTACGTCCGCGCCATCCCTGTATATACAACACAATGCGGTGGAAGAGCAGCAGCATGCTCATTCAGAAACTGGAGCTTCTGTGCTCCAAAAAGTGCATTTACGTTGCCTTCCTCATCGCATCCCACCACCGGCAAAATCAGTGCGTCTGACGATTCCAGCAGCTTGACAGACATTGGTTCTAGTGTCACTCCTTTGAGTGGTACTTCAAGCTTGTCAAAACCGACCACACTGACGGTAGCATCCATGTCCACACATTTGCGGATTACCTCAAGCTGCCTCGCATCGCCACCCAAAACAACGACGCGTATTCCTGTTAGCATCCGGATCACTCCTTTCCGAGACACGATATGCTTTTAGTCTATGCGAGTGCCCGGAGAGGGGTGAAAAAACACAAAAAAAAGCCGCCCCTTTATGAGGCGACCTTTATTTGCATGCTTACTCTTAAGCAAGAAATTTGAAGATTTTACAAAATAGACATTCGTACATCGCAAACCAACCATAACCTCAGCGTCCTGTATGGCCAAAGCCTCCAGCACCACGCACTGTTTCAGATAATTGGTCTACTTGTTTCAGCTCTACCTCAGGTACAACCTGAAATACCATTTGTGCAATTCGCTCATTGCGCGTAATCGTAAACGATTCCTCGCCCAAATTAATAAGAAGTACCTTAATCTCCCCACGATAATCCGCATCAATCGTTCCCGGTGTATTGAGACAAGTAATACCATGCTTAAGAGCCAGTCCACTTCGCGGACGGATTTGTGCCTCCAATCCCGCTGGCATAGCTATTGCAAATCCAGTTGGAACGAGGCAACGTTTGCCGGGTTCCAGTACCAGATTTTCCTGTACTGCTGCATACAAGTCAAACCCTGATGCAAGCTCTGACATTTTGCGGGGCAGCTCAATATCTTCATTGCCCGCGAGTCTGTTAATTTCCACGTAAGTTAACAAAATAGTCCCTCCTCATATCCTTTACCGCTGAATCACTCGCTCCCACCATCGACAGGGCAAACGGCTCCGAGAACATCCGATCCAGCACTTTATTCACATCATTTGCCGTCACTTGCTCGATATGCTCGATCATTTGATCCAGCGTATAATGCTGACCAAGCATCAATTCATTTTTTCCAAGCCGATTCATCCGGCTACCTGTACTTTCAAGGCTTAAAATCAAACTTCCTTTTAATTGCTCCTTACCTTTACGAAGCTCATTAGCGTCCAAACCGTTGACAGCCACATCTCGTAAAAGCTCCAGCGTCAAATCCAACACGTCCTTTGTTTGCTTAGGAGCCGTACCTGCATAGATCGTGAACATACCACTGTCCGCATGGGAGCTATGATAGGAATAGACCGAATAAGCCAGTCCACGCTTTTCCCGAATTTCTTGAAACAAACGTGAACTCATGCCGCCGCCGATCGCGTTATTCAGCAAAACCATAGCATACTGGAGTTCGTCACCCGTTGCAAATCCAGGCAGGGATAAACAAATATGATTTTGCTCCGTTGCTTTCTCATGATACAACAGCTCACCGTTAAACGCAGGTACTGTCAGCGGCGAAACGGTTCCATGATTATCAAAATGTCCAAAATGTCGCTCCAACAATTCTACCAAGCGATCATCAACATTACCAGCCACACTGATAACTGTATTGTCGATTGTATAATGCTCCCTCATATAATGGCTGAGATGTGAGCTATCCATAGCAAGCAGGTGATCTTCGGTTCCGAGAATCGGATAAGCCAGTGGATGTTCACCATAGGCCGCGCGAGATACAAGATCATGCACCATATCATCCGGTGTATCCTCGTACATGGAGATTTCCTCCAAAATCACATTCTTCTCTTTTGCCAATTCTTCCTGATCTAGTTTGGAATTAAAAAACATATCAGACAGCACATCAACTGCGATCGGTAGATGCTCATCCAACACCTTGGCATAATAGCATGTATATTCCTTCGAAGTGAAAGCATTAACATTTCCTCCGATGGCATCGAATTGCTCAGCGATTTCCTTAGCGTTAAAACGCTCTGTTCCTTTGAAAAGCATGTGTTCGATAAAATGAGAAATACCGCTATTGTCCGGCGTTTCATTTCGGGAGCCGGTTTTAACCCAGATACCGAAAGAAACAGAACGCACGGTTGGAATTTTTTCAATGACCACTCTTAGGCCGTTTTTGAGTTGAATTCTTTCCACGATTGGCCCTCCTAAACTGAATTGCATACTTAGCCATAATGTTCAATCCTAACAGAAAAAAGACGTTCACTCAACCAGAGCAGGTAGCTGTCGATCAGGGGAAAGTGTCTGACTGACAGTTCCGAGCACAAGTCCCTTACTACGAATGGCATGGATCATGCCTTTGAGAGCAGCCGCTGAGGAATCTGTTGGGTGCATTAATATCAGTGTGCCTGATTCAACCTTACTACTGATTTTGTTAATCACCGATTCCGGTGACGGATGTTTCCAATCTACAGTGTCCAATGTCCACAACACTGTTTTGAGCCCACGTTCTGCTGCTATATCCACCGTTTGCTGATTAAAATCGCCCGATGGAGGGGCAAACCAGTTATTTTTGACGCCCAAAGTTTCTTGAAGAAGCTCTTGTGTCTTTTCAATTTCTTGTGTGGCTCTGGCCCGACTCAGACGGCTCATATTCGGATGAGAGTAAGCATGATTCGAAAGCTCATGTCCTCTTTTTTGAATCTCCTTGGCGAGTTCAGGATTTTTTTTCAGCCAACTTCCATCAAGAAAAAATGTGGCCTTGACCTTTTCCTGATCCAGCGTGTTCAGTATCGGCAGGATAAATTCATTCCCCCATGCTACATTGATCATGAAGGATACCATTGGCTTTTCGGGATTCCCCCTGTAAATTGGAACATTACCAAGCTGATTTAAATGTATTTTAGGTGCCAATTGCCGATATACATATTGAATGGGTCGATCCGGAGATGCAATCGCTTTGCGATAGGTAGCTTCCAAATCCACCTCCAGTCCGTTGTAGCCTGGAATAGCCTTCCATACCCTGTCGATCTTGGCATCAACTGGTTCCCGCCGCTGACGGGCTGCCTCTGTTCTTAGTCGCTGCATAAGCGCATTATCGGGTAAAGCCGCCATCGCCATCGTTGTTTCAGCTTTAGGCTCCCCAACTCCTGTAGCGTCTCCATTGCGTAATTGATTAGCGAAGTCACGAACCCCGCTAAACTGTCCGATTACCAGTGTGATGGCTAAACTGGCTACCACCCACACTGCTCTTTTTGCCCTACTCATGATTCCTTCATCCTCCCGCCCGTTTGTCCACATTGTATGCGGGGAGGACAAGAACTATGACGCAGTAGCCTCTAGAAGCCTACTTTGGCACAGCTTGTGCATATGTATGAAAAAAGAGCCAGAAACGTAGCTCTGCCTCTTTCCAAAAGCTTAAACAATGCTATTCAAATCCCTTGTACTGTTAATATGAAAAGCTACTCCTGCCTTTCTAGTCTGCAACATGCAGGTACCTAGGATTTTGCAGGTGCTTCTGCAGTCAGAACAGCCTTACGGGACAGATTGACACGACCTTGTTGATCAATTTCGGTTACTTTCACCGTAATTGTATCCCCAATAGCAATTACATCTTCAACCTTGGCTACACGTTCAGTAGACAGTTGAGAAATATGAACCAGACCATCTTTGCCCGGTAAAATTTCAACAAATGCACCGAATTTCTCAATCCGTTTTACTGTACCGATGTAAATCTCACCGACCACGACTTCCTTTACGATACCCTCAATAATGGAACGTGCTTTTTCATTCATCTCTTGATTTGTGGAAGCGATGAACACACGACCATCTTGTTCAATATCGATTTTCACGCCGGTTTCTTCGATGATTTTGTTGATGATTTTACCACCAGCTCCAATAACATCACGGATTTTGTCCGGGTTAATGTGCATCGTCATAATTTTTGGAGCATACTGAGACAACTGCTCACGTGGCTTCTGGATCGCTTCCATCATTTTGCTAAGAATGAACAAGCGTCCTTCTTTAGCTTGCTTGAGCGCATCCTGTAAAATCTGGCGGTCAATACCGTTAATTTTAATATCCATTTGAATGGCAGTTACGCCTTCCGCAGTACCAGCAACTTTAAAGTCCATATCGCCCAGGTGGTCTTCCATCCCTTGGATATCAGTCAATACGGAAACATGGTCTCCATCCTTGATCAATCCCATCGCTACACCTGCAACCGGAGCTTTAATCGGTACACCTGCATCCATCATAGCCAGTGTACTTGCACAAATACTAGCTTGTGAAGTCGAACCATTTGATTCCAGTACCTCGGAAACCAAACGGATGGTGTATGGAAATTCAGTTTCGGAAGGAATTACTTTGGAAAGTGCACGTTCACCAAGAGCACCATGTCCGATTTCACGACGGCCTGGCGCACGCAAAGGACGAGCCTCACCTACGCTGAATGGCGGGAAATTGTAATGATGCATGAAGCGTTTTGTTTCTTCCAGATCAATACCGTCCAAAATTTGTACATCACCCAATGCACCAAGTGTACAAATGCTAAGTGCTTGCGTTTGACCGCGTGTAAATAAGCCCGAACCATGAGTACGCGGCAAAATGCTAGTGTCGCTTTCAATCGGACGAATTTCGTCAAGCTTACGACCATCAGGACGCACTTTATCATGCGTGATCAGACGACGTACTTCTTCCTTGACGATATCATAGAGAACTTCGCTCACGTCGCTCAAAAGCTCAGGTGTCTCTATGTATTGTGATTCAAAATGAGCAACTGTCTCTTCGTTGACTGCATCAATCGCCTCTTGACGGGCGTGTTTTTCTGCAATTTTAACAGCTTCCATTAAACGTTCAGCTGCATAAGCACGTACTTCACTGTTCACTTTTTCATCAACAGCATGCAGTTTAACCTGCATTTTCTCTTTACCTGCTACTTGCACCAATTGTTCAATGACTGCCACAATGTTCTTAATCTCATCATGACCGAACATAATAGCTTCCAGCATAACTTCCTCTGGAATCTCATTGCCCTCGGCTTCTACCATCATGATGGCATCTTTCGTTCCGGCTACAACCAGGTACAGATCGCTTGCATTCTGCTGTGCAATATCCGGGTTAATCACAAATTGCCCGTCTACACGTCCTACAGCGACTCCACCGATTGGCCCATTAAAAGGTACATCCGAAATGCTAAGTGCTGCCGAGGTTCCGATCATTGCTGCAATTTCAGGTTCGCAATCCTGATCGACACTCATAACCAGGTTCAACACCTGTACATCATTCCGGAAACCTTCCGGGAACAATGGACGAATTGGACGGTCTGTCAAACGGCTCGACAAAATCGCTTTTTGACTCGGACGTCCTTCACGTTTAATAAATCCGCCAGGAATTTTCCCTACAGCATACAATCTTTCCTCATAGTTTACGGTCAGGGGAAAAAAGTCCAAATCTTTCGGTTCACGGGAAGCGGTCACGGTACAAAGCACAACTGTTTCTCCGTAGCTCACTTTAACTGCCGCATTGGCTTGTTTCGCAAGACGTCCTGTTTCCAGCACCAGCTTTCTTCCGCCGAGCTGCATTTCTACGCGTTGCTCCATGGTATCCCTCCATTTCATTTCATTGTAAAAGTTCTATACATATCCAGTATTTCCTGCGCAGGGCTTATTCATAAGAAGCTAGCAGACAAATCAGGATATGTAATTCAAAAAAAGATTCCTCATTTCAAAAAAGAACCCGGCTGCTGTCCGCCGTCGCCTTAGCAGGGACAAGCGGTGAACAACCAGGCTTCTTTTCTCATTACATGTCTGAAAATTAACGACGCAGTCCGAGACGCTCGATCAACGCACTGTAACGTTTAACATCAGTCTTCTTCAGGTAAGCCAAAAGTTTACGACGCTGACCGACCATTTTCAACAACCCGCGGCGGGAGTGATGGTCTTTCTTGTGCGAACGAAAGTGACTTTGCAAGTTGACGATGTTTTCAGTAAGGATAGCGATTTGTACCTCTGGTGATCCTGTATCGGATTCATGAGTTTTGTACTCCTCGATCAATTGCTGTTTACGCTCTTGAGTCAATGCCATCCTGTTCACCTCCTTCATTATAATCGCCATTAGCCTCGTAGCCGCCGGTGAAAGCGGACAACCAAGCTAAGGTTCATCGTTGTTTACACAACATAAGTCAGTATAACACAGCGCCTGTCTTATGTAAATAAATTAGCCTAACAGCTTTTTAGCCGTTTGTGCGTCATTGCCAATTTGGCTGATCAGCTCATCCACCGAAGAGAATTTGCGTTCAGGGCGGATGTAATGGTGAAGCTCCACAAGCACAGAATTCCCATAAATTTGCTGATTAAAATCAAATAGGTGTACCTCAAACGACGGATTCAGCACACCTTCATGAAAAGTAGGCTTAACCCCTACATTCATTACACCATTTATCCAACGATCGCCTACAAGCGCCCGTACAGCGTATACACCCTTGATCGGAATCACGTAGGTATCATCCAGTTTGAGATTAGCGGTCGGAAAACCGATCGTACGTCCGCGCTTCTCTCCATCCATTACAGTACCTTGGATACGATAAGGACGTCCCAACCAGCGAGAGGCATGTGCTATATCCCCGTTCTGTAAAGCACGGCGAATGCCAGAACTGCTCACCTTGTCCCCATCCAGTTCGAACGGTGATACGGTGTGTACAGACATCAGCTCTCCTCCCAGCTTACGGAGGGTATCCTCATGCCCGGCTCCCCGGTGGCCAAACCGAAAATCAAAGCCTACTACCGCTGTTCGAATTTGCAACGGAAGCAGCACATCGCTTATAAACGCCTCAGGGCTGACCTTAGAAAATTCTTCGTTAAAACTCAAAATATAAAGTACGTCCACACCCATATCAGCCAGAATAGTCTGCTTGTCCGCAAGCGGTGTTAAATAACCTTCATAATCGCCTTTTTTCATGACTTCCTTTGGGTGAGGATGAAATGTCATGACAGATACCGGCACTTGCTGTTCACGAGCCAGCGCAACGGCCTTACGTATCACGCTTGCGTGTCCCAGATGAAGACCATCAAACTGACCGATCGCCGTGACCTGTGGACGTCCCCATTGCTGCAAAAGCTCATCACTCAATGGATAAGATAACGATACGGTAATCATTATTAATTCACCTGCATTTCACATCATTTGACTAACTTCGTCAAAATTATAGCACAATTCAAGGTAAAAAAACTTTAATGGGAGCGATCGCGTCTGATTCATCCCGACCATATATGCCTAAAAACGTTTTATCCTCTTTATACAAACGGAAGGGCTGGTTGTCCGTCACAGGTGGTGAAATCATATTCAGCGACAGACGTTGGCCTTGCAGAGCCGCAGTTACCTTGGCTTCAGCCACTATATGCTCAGGCATATAGTCAATCGCCTGATCCGTTGTAATAAGTCGCTCTCCAAGACTACCATCCGCTACGAAACGCTCTATCTCTTCGAAAGTCAGACAACGTTCCGCAGGAATTCCCGCAGACATGGTTCGCTCCAGCTTAACCATCGTTGAAGGATATCCTAATTCACGGCCAATATCAACACATAGTGTACGGATATAAGTACCTTTGGAGCATAAGGCACGAAAAGAAATATCCACATACGCCCCCGTCTCCGCGAATCCCGTCATTTCCAACTCGTAAATGCTCACTTCACGACTTTTGCGTTCCACGGTTTTGCCTTCTCGAGCCAGTTCATATAGACGTTTGCCATCCACTTTTAGCGCGGAGAACATTGGAGGCACTTGGGAAATCGTACCAACAAAACGTTTCAAAACCGCTTTGACTTCCACTTCCGTCACCTCTACTGGACATTCACTCTCTTCCGTGATTTTCCCAGTCAGGTCTTCGGTATCCGTAGCAATTCCTAATCGCAGTGTAGCCCGATATTCCTTGGGCCGCTCTTGCATGTATTCCACCACACGGGTGGCACGTCCCAGACACAAGGGCAAAACACCGGTTACTTGCGGATCAAGCGTTCCAGTGTGTCCGATTCGCTTCATACCTAATAAACGGCGAGCCTTGGCCACCACATCATGAGAGGTAAATCCAGCAGGTTTATAGACAGGTAGAACGCCTTCCCAAGTTGCCTGTTCCTTCTTTATCGGGTTCATAGCTCAGACTTCACCCGCCCTACAACTGTCTCAATGATATCTCCCAGCTTACCCTCTAGACGGCAGCCAGCTGCACGTACATGTCCACCGCCCCCAAATGATTGAGCCAGCGCAGCTACATCAACATTTCCTGCCGACCTCAAGCTGGCCTTGACCGCTTGATCATTAATAACCTTAAAGAAAATGCCTACCTCAACTCCACGAATATTTCTTGGATAATTCACAATGCCTTCCAAGTCCTCATTTACAGCGCCACATTCCGTCATGTCGTCAGGTGATACTACGACCCAAGCAACTTTTCCATCCTCCGACATCGTGAGCGTCTGCAATGCTTTTGTCAGCACCTTCATTTGTGGAAAAGTCATCTCCTCGAGCAATTTCTCGGATAAAGATGGACCATCTACACCGTAAGCAAGTAGCTGTGACACAGTAGACATCACTTTCGGTGAAGTGTTGGAGTAACGGAAACCTCCTGTATCCGTTAGCAACCCTGTATATAAAGCCGTAGCTATTTCGACATCCCAAGTTACTGCGAACTCTTTCAGTAGGTCAAAAAGAATTTCTGCTGTTGCCGCAGCATCCGATTTAATCACATTAACTGTACCATACGCATCATTCGTTGGATGATGATCAATATTCAGGATAATGGCATCTTCCGTAAAAAACTGCTCTGTCAAACCAACACGACGGTAATCCGCACAATCTACACAAATGATCCGGTTGTATTTCCGTTCTGGCGGTTGCTGGCTCATATCCATAATCTCATCGGCATGCCATAAAAAATCCATACGCTTGGGAATAGGTCCCTCATTTAGCATGGTAAATTTCTTCCCCAGACATGAGAGAAGCCAGCCCACCGTTACGGTGGAGCTGACTGCGTCTCCGTCCGGCTGTACATGCGATACGATCAGGTAATCATCATGCTCCAGAATAAATTCCTTCGCTTGTTGAAGCGCCTGTTCATAGGTATGCATTGCCTTCTCCTTTACATTCAGTTCATGGTTCCTTCAGACAAACTAAAAGTTTTATTTTTCATCCTTGTCGATATCACTCAGCAGTTTTTCAATTCGACTACCGTAAGCAATAGATTCGTCAATTTTGAAAATCAACTCAGGAATATGGCGCAGCCGTATCCGTTTGCCGAGTTCAGAACGAAGATAACCGTTCGCTTTGTCCAATGCCTTCAGGGAAGAATTTTTTTGTTCTTCATCCCCGAGCACGCTCAAGTATATTTTCGCTTGGGACAAATCATTTGTAAGATCGACACCCGTTACCGTGATAAAACCGATGCGGGGGTCTTTTAATTCAGTTTGTATGAGTTGGCTTAGCTCCTTCTTGATCTGCTCGCCAACCCGACCTGTACGTATTTTAGCCATGGATGCTCACCTCTCTGCCGTTAGCGCTCCACTGTTTCCATGACGAACGCTTCAATAATGTCGAGTTCCTTAACATCATTATAGCCATCAAGGGTAATACCGCATTCGTAACCTTGGGCAACTTCTTTTGCGTCGTCCTTAAAGCGTTTCAGTGAGTCGATTTTACCTTCAAAAATGACGATGCCATCACGAATCAGGCGTGCTTCTGCTGAACGGGTAATTTTACCGGATGTCACCATACAACCAGCGATCGTACCGACTTTAGTAACTTTGAATACGTTACGTACTTCAGCATGCCCAATCACATTTTCTTTATATTCAGGATCCAACATGCCCTTCATGGCTTGCTCTATTTCTTCAATGACATTGTAAATGACACGGTGTAGACGAATATCCACTTTTTCAGCTTCCGCTGTAGATTTCGCCTGGTTATCCGGACGAACATTAAAACCAATGACAATAGCATTGGAAGCTGCTGCCAAAATAATATCGGATTCGGTGATTGCTCCTGCACCACTGTGAAGAATTTTAACGCGCACACCTTCGACTTCAATCTTGTTCAAGGAACCTTTCAACGCTTCGACGGAACCTTGTACGTCACCTTTAATAATGACGTTCAGATCTTTCATTTCGCCATCCTTGATGTGTTGGAACAGGTCATCCAGTGTTACACGGGTATTACTGCCCAGATCAGATTGGCGTTGCGTGATCGCACGTCTATCAGCAATAGCACGAGCTTTGCGCTCATCCTCAAACACCATGAATGGATCGCCAGCAAGTGGAACTTCTGTCAAACCAGTAATTTCAACTGGAGTGGAAGGACCTGCTTCCTTAAGACGACGACCTTTATCGTTGACCATGGCACGCACACGTCCGAAGCAGTTACCCGCTACGAAAGCATCGCCGACTTTCAGTGTACCGTTCTGAACGAGGATACGGGCTACAGAACCGCGACCTTTATCCAGTTCTGCCTCGATGATGGTACCACGTGCCCGTTTGTTCGGGTTCGCTTTGTACTCATTCACTTCAGCTACGAGCAGAATCATCTCGAGCAGGTCTTCCAGACCCATTCTTTGTTTCGCGGAAACGTTGACGAAAATTGTATCGCCGCCCCACTCTTCAGGTACCAATTCATATTCAGTGAGTTCTTGCTTCACTTTATCCGGGTTGGCATCCGGTTTGTCGATCTTGTTCACAGCTACGATAATGGGCAGACCTGCCGCCTTCGCATGGTTAATAGCTTCGACCGTCTGTGGCATAACACCGTCGTCAGCTGCAACCACGATAATCGTCATATCTGTCACTTGGGCACCACGTGCACGCATAGCAGTAAAGGCTTCGTGACCCGGTGTATCCAGGAAAGTGATTTTTTTGCTGTTAATTTCAACTTGGTATGCACCAATATGCTGTGTAATACCGCCAGCTTCGCCACCGGTTACATTAGTCGAGCGAATGGCATCCAGCAAAGTTGTTTTACCATGATCGACGTGACCCATAATCGTTACAACCGGTGGACGTGTTTTGAGATCCGCAGGATCATCATTTTCTTCCACGGTTTCAAAACGATCTTCTTCGACAGGAATTTTCACTTCTACCTCGACACCAAAGTCTCCGGCAAGCAAGAGGATGGTATCCATATCCAGTTCCTGATTGATGGTCGCCATTGTTCCGAGCACAATCAGCTTTTTGATGACTTCTGACGCATCCTTATGAAGAAGCTTGGCTGTTTCGCCTACGGTCATCTCACCACGCACAATAATTTTCTTAGGCGTGTTGTCGATTTTCTCGCGACGCTCCTGTTGTTGACCTTTACCACGATTGTTAAATTTCCCGCCACGATTGCTGCCGCCGCGATTATTGCCTCCACGACCACCGTTACCACCGCGTCCGCCGCCTTGACGGTTATCGTCAAAACGTCCTTGACCGGAACGGTTACCACCGTTGCTGGAGTTACTACCTGTACGGTTGCCACCACTACGGTTCGCATTGTTGCTACCTGTGGAGGATGATGTTCTTACAGCCGTACCACCCTGACTACTTCCCTGAGGGCGTGAGTTAGTGCTTTGGTTACCTTGAGGACGCGAACCTGTGTTGCCACTAGGACGCTGTTGTCCTCCCTGTTGTTGACCATTACTGCGGTTCTGCGTACTTTGCTGACCAGTGGGTCTGCTAGTACTTTGTTGACTGCGGTTTTGACCGCCCTGCTGACTGCTTTGCGCTTTTGGAGCGCTACTTCGGTTACTGTTTTGGTTGTTGTTTGTCCTATTCATACTTACCTGCTTTTCCTGTTGATTTTTGGTTTGCTCAGTTGAATGATTACTATTCTGGCTTGAACCGGCCTGATTCGAGCTTACTTGCGCCGTACCTGCCCCGCCTTGCTTGGCCGCAGCATTGGATTTAATATTCTTAAAAAAACTTTCCACTTTACCTACGGCATCATGTTCCATGACGCTCATATGGTTGTTCACGGGAATATCCAGCCGTTTAAGAATGGTGATAATTTCTTTGCTGCTCATGTTCAACGATTTGGCGTATTCGTATACCCGCACTTTGTCTTTGCTTTCTTGTTTACTCAATATACTCCACCTCCGACATTATCCCCGCATGTTTCTTGATCAATTTCGCGAATCCTTGATCCGTCACAGCCAGCACAACCCGTTCAGGTTTGCCGATACTGCTTCCCAAGCTTTCCCGGTCAAATCCTATCAATAAGGGGATTTTGTACGTCCCGCATTTGTCGCGGAATTTCTTTTGAGTATTCATTGAAGCATCTTTCGCAAGAATGACCAGCTTGGCTTCTGAAGACCTGATCGCTTTATAAACGATCTCATCACCTGTTAGCAGCTTGCCAGCTCTCATGGCAAGACCCAATCCAGACAGCGCCTTATTCATCCTGCACGCTGCCTTGTGCCGCCAGGAATTCTTCCTCGACGGCAGCAAAATCACGACTTAGCTGCTCATAAATATCAGGATGAACCGAGTGCTTCAATGCTCGATCCAGTGCCTTGCTCTTTTGAGCCAGCTTGAAGCAGGCGGCTTTGCCGCACAAGTAAGCGCCGCGTCCCGACTTTTTGCCAGTCAAGTCAATCAACACTTCGTCTTCAGGGGTTTTGACGACACGGATCAACTGCTTCTTTGGCATCATTTCATGACAGGCCACACATTTGCGCAAAGGTATCTTTCTCTGTTTCATGCATTAACCCCCCTACACTCCGCTTAATCTACAGAAACGGAATCCTGATGCATTTCATCGGTGGATGTTCTCGGTCTGCCGAGTTCTTCCTCCGCCTGTGTTTCACTCTTAATATCAATTTTCCAGCCCGTAAGCTTAGCAGCAAGACGGGCATTTTGCCCTTTGATACCAATAGCAAGAGAAAGCTGATAATCAGGAACAATAACACGCGCCATTTTCTCTTCTTCAAACACTTGCACTTCGAGCACCTTGGATGGACTCAGCGCATTAGCCACGTATTCATCAACATTATCGGAATAACGTACAATGTCAATTTTTTCGCCACGCAGCTCATTTACAATGGTCTGTACACGTGTACCTCTAGGACCCACACAAGAGCCGACCGGATCAACCTCGGCGTTACGGGAATGAACCGCGATTTTAGAACGGAAGCCTGCTTCACGCGCTACGGAACGAATCTCTACAACACCATCAAAAATTTCAGGCACTTCGAGTTCGAACAAACGCTTAAGCAGACCCGGATGTGATCGGGACAGCATAATTTGCGGTCCTTTGGTTGTGTTTTCTACCTTGGTGATATAAGCCTTAATTCGATCCAGATGGCTAAATTTCTCATTAGGCATCAATTCACCTAACGGGAGAACCGCTTCCACCTTACCAAGATCAATATAAATATTACGTGGGTCTTGGCGCTGTACAGTTCCTGTTACAATATCTTCTTCCTTGTCCACAAACTTGTTGTAGATCAGTCCCCGTTCCGCTTCGCGGATACGCTGGGTCACGACCTGCTTCGCAGTTTGTGCAGCAATCCGTCCAAAATCACGTGGTGTGACTTCAATTTCAGCGATATCTTCCAACTGAAAATGCGGGTTAATCTCACGGGCTGCAGGCAACGAAATCTCGGTGCGAGGATCCAATACCTCCTCAACGATCAGCTTGCGGGCATATACCTTAATGACTCCCGAGTTGCGGTTCATATCAACACGCACGTTTTGTGCGGTGTTGAAATTCCGTTTGTAACTGGAAATCAAGGCTGCTTCAATGGCCTCAAACAGCACATCCTTGCTGATCCCCTTTTCTCTTTCCAACTCGTTCATTGCTTCAATAAAATCCATACTCATGGATTACTGCTCCCCCTTTCAAATGATGCACCTGCGTACTGGTCGGCACACGAGGTAAAAAAACATGTAGTACATGTCAAACAGCAACAGTCAAATCTGAATTAAAATATGATCGCGAGCCTTGCACCAGCTACCTTGTCATAAGGTATAACATGCTTCTTTTGTCCGCTTTGAACGGTGAGTTCCCCATCTTGAAAAGAAAGCAAACGACCTTCGAATTCCTTCAGGCCGTTGATCGGCTCGTATGTAGTAACGAATACGTTTTTGCCTACCGCTTTAGTAACGTCCTCCGCTTTTTTTAGCGGTCTTTCGGCGCCTGGTGAAGACACTTCCAGAAAATATGCTGTAGAAACAGGGTCATTTTCATCCAACTTTTGACCCAGATATTCACTGATCATACTGCAGTCGTCCAGATCAATTCCTCCGTCTTTGTCCACAAAAACGCGAAGAAACCAATTGCTGCCCTCTTTGACATACTCGACATCGACCAGTTCAAAACCATGCTCATCGAGGTAAGGTTGGGCCATTTCTTCTACTACTGATTTGATCTTTGGTGTGCTCAAAGATTATAACCTCCAAAAGTGAACTTTCCTGTGGTGAAAAAAAGACGCCCTATTACCATGGACAATGCTTCTCCATCACCGGCATTTTCATTTTCATTTGATGTAATGTTCATTTCGGGCTCACTGCAAATAAACCGGCGTACCGGTTTCGTGCCCAAAAATAACCTTTTCACGTTGTAACTGTATATCAAACAGTAAAGAGTGGGTTTCCCCACTCTTTTAGCAACGGTTTTATCTCCATGATTACCAAAAAAATTATAACATAACCATAGTTATGTGACAAGTGCCAGAGCTTGACTACTGTAGTTCGGATTAAAACAGAGACAGCTGATTACTCTCTGGCAAACCTCGAAAGCATCCCAACTGGGATAGCATTTCGACAATGGTTTTACTTGCCTTCGATTTTTGTTGAAAATCCTCGACAGACAAAAATTCACCCTGTTCACGGGAGGCTGCGATGTTACGTGCTGCATTGTCTCCAATTCCCTGAAGAGCTCCGAATGGCGGAATGAGTGAATCTCCATCGACCTTGAAGCGTGTAGCTTCGGAACGGTACAAATCAATGGATTTAAAACTAAACCCGCGAGCCGTCATTTCCAGAGCCATTTCTAGGATCGGAAGCATCCCTTTTTCTTTGGGCGGTGCCTGAAAGCCAAGCTGCTCGATTTCGACAATCTTCCGCGCGATTGCATCATATCCCTGACAGCACAGCTCAATATCAAAATCAGCTGCACGTACTGAAAAGTAAGTCGCATAATATTCAATCGGATGATACAGCTTAAAGTACGCTGTGCGCACTGCTGAAATAACATAGGCTGCAGCATGCGCCTTCGGAAACATGTACTGGATTTTCAGACAAGAATCAATGTACCATTGTGGCACTTTGCATTTTTTCATTTCCTCAATCCATTCAGCACTAAGCCCCTTACCTTTACGTACGCTCTCCGTAATTTTAAAGGCCAGACCTGCGTCCATCCCTGCCTTGTAAATCAGAAACAGCATAATATCGTCACGGCAACCAATTACAGTCTTGATGTTGCAGGTATTATTCTTAATCAGTTCCTGTGCATTCCCCAGCCATACGCCCGTGCCGTGAGACAGTCCGGATATTTGCAGTAAATCAGCAAAAGAACTTGGCTGCGACTCTACTAGCATTTGGCGTACAAACTTCGTCCCCATCTCTGGTACACCATAGGTTGCTACAGGCGTGCGGATTTGCTGGGGTGTTACACCGAGCGCCTCCGTGGAGTTGAACATGCTCATCACTTTAGGATCATTCATTGGAATGGTCGTAGGATCGACACCGGTCAAATCCTGAAGCATTCTCATCATAGTCGGATCATCATGACCCAGAATATCGAGTTTGAGTAAATTCGCATCAAAAGCGTGATAATCAAAATGCGTTGTTTTCCATTCCGAGCTTGTATCATCGGCGGGATACTGTACCGGCGTAATATCCTCGACCTCAATATAATCGGGAACAACGACAATTCCGCCTGGATGTTGCCCTGTACTACGTTTGACCCCTGTACAGCCCGAAGCCAGCCTGTTCAGCTCAGCCCCACGCCATTTTTTATGATGCGCCTCTTCATATTTCTTTGCAAAGCCAAAAGCAGTTTTTTCGGCAACTGTACCTATGGTTCCAGCACGAAATACACTTTTCTCACCAAACAATACTTTCGTATAGTTATGTGCGACAGGCTGATATTCGCCAGAGAAGTTCAAGTCAATATCGGGAACTTTATCTCCCTTAAACCCAAGAAACGTTTCAAACGGAATATCCTGTCCCTCACCCTTCAATTTGCCACCACAGTTCGGACAGTTTTTGTCTGGCAAGTCAAATCCGCTCGGCACACTACCGTCCAAAATCCATTCGCTATGTCTGCATTCAGGATTACCACAAATATAATGTGCAGGCAGTGGATTAACCTCGGAAATTCCGAGAAAGGTAGCGACCACAGAAGATCCAACAGAACCCCGTGAACCTACCAGATATCCATCCTTATTAGACTTTTTAACCAGACGCTCGGAAATGAGATAATTGGCAGAGAAACCGTATTTAATAATCGGCTCCAGTTCTTTTTCAAGGCGGGCTACAACCACCTCGGGCAATTCCTCACCATAGATGGATTTAGCCGTCTCGTAGCAAGTGTTGCGGATTTCCTCGTCCGCCCCATCCAGCAAAGGTGTAAACAGCTTATCAGGGAACAGCTCCAGCTCCTCAAACCGATCCGCCAGCTCAATGGTATTCTTCACAACGACTTCATAGGCTTTCTCCTCGCCCAAAAACTCGAATTCTGCCAGCATTTCGTCTGTGGTGCGTAAATGCGCATCTGGCTTACGAATATCTTTTAGCGGGCTAAATCCCGTAATGCCGTGTATCGTAATATCACGGTACAGCTTATCGCGAGTTTCCAAATAGTGAACATTACCTGTGGCAATTACGGGCTTATCAAGTCGCCGTCCAATTTCGCATACTTTGCGTATCGCCGTTTTCAGAGCATCAGGACCGCTTACCAGTTGTTTTTCCACTAGATGCATATACATTGTCAAAGGCTGAATCTCCAACACATCATAAAACTGTGCAATTTCCTCAGCCTCTTCCTCGGACTTGTTCAACACAGCCTCGAAGAACTCTCCTTTTTCACAGCCAGAAATAATAAGCAATCCGTCTCTCATTTCTGACAATTTTGATTTAGGAATACAAGGCACACGCTTGAAATATTCGGTATGAGACATCGAAACCAGCTTGTACAGATTTTTTTTACCAATCGGATTGAGGGCATAAATACAGCAGTGAAAAGGACGAACGGTCGATAAATCCTTACCCACATAATCATTCAGACGATCGAGCATTTTTAAACCCTTAATTTGTTCCGCATCATTCAGCAGGCCATTCAGCACTTCAGTCAGTGCGACTGTATCGTCAATGGCCCGGTGATGGCTTTCGAGCGCCACTTTATATTTGGTCGTCAGCGTATTCAAACGGTGGTTTTTCATCGTTGGAAACAGTAAACGAGCCAGTTCGAGCGTATCAAGTACCGGATTGGTCATTTCAGGCAAGCCCATATTTCGAAGGGTGGCCTGGATAAAGCCGACATCAAATCGCGCATTATGGGCAACCAATACAGCATCGCCAGCAAAAGCTACAAACTCCTTCATAACAGGTTCTACATCCGGCGCATCCTTGACCATTTCATCGTTAATGTTGGTCAGTTGCTGGATATTGTAGGGTATACGCTCATGCGGATTGACAAAGGTAGCATAACGATCAACTTCTTTGCCATCATGCATTTTTACAGCCGCAATCTCAATAATTTTATTCTGTGTAACCGATAAACCGGTGGTTTCAATATCAAAAACGACATAAGTCGCTGTTTTCAAATTTAATGGTTGTGCCTGCATTACAACCTCAACGGCATCATTAACCACGTTGGCCTCAATACCGTAGATCATTTTAATTCCGTTTTTCTTTGCTGCTTTTGCTGCATCAGGATAGCATTGCACACCACCGTGATCGGTGACCGCAATCGCTTTGTGCCCCCATTTGGCGGCTGTTTTGACGTATTGATCAATCGAGGCGACAGCATCCATTGCACTCATCTTTGTGTGTAGATGGAACTCAACCCGTTTTTCCTCTGCCTTATCCTTACGTGTGGGTGGAGCCTGTACTTCAACTAGATCGGAAGGAATCATAACCAGCTCGGGAATTTGCATAAAACGATCATATTCAACTCGCCCCCGCACTTTGACCCATTTCCCGTTAGCCAACAAACTGAGGATCTTCAGATCTTCTTTAGTTTTAGCAAACATTTTCATTTGCAGGGAATCACTAAAGTCGGTCAAATAATACGTAAACAACGTACTGCCATTGCGCAATTCTTTACTATCCAAACCGAAGATTGTCCCTTGTAAGGTGACTTTCTTTTCTTCGTCCTGAATATCTTGCATCGGAACAGCCGGTTCTTTGATGTCATAACCAAATTGAAGCCGTACGTCTCCTTCTTCTTCGTCCAAAGGCGGCATTTCGGATTCCATACTTTCCATCATCTGCTGAATAACTTCGCGTTCTTCCTGCATCTTCTTCTCTTGGAATTGCTGTAATGCCTCCTGGTTACTTTCACCCACCTGGACTTTAATGCGCATAGAGAGCCCGAAATATTTATTGTAAAATTTGATGATAGCTTGATCTATCTGCTTTTTACGCGCCAGTTCCAATGACATACTGTCGCTCATCGTTAGCAATAATAGACCGTCTTCCCACTCATGCACAGCCCGATTCAACCAACCGTTAACAGAAGGAATCTCACGATGTACCCACTCTAGAAAAAGTTTCCAGTATTCACTAATGATATCACCCGGCTGAATCTGCTCACTATACTGAAAACGGAACGTAATTTTTGCGATGTGACTCATTTTTTCCTGTACTTGAATACAGAACGTACGATACACCTGAGCGGGGACCAGTGTCTCCTTGGCAATAGTGATATTCCAATCCTTATTGGTACGGCTAATCTCCACTTGATCAATCCAACCGTCCAAAAAATAAGGTTCAACCACTCCCGTCGGCATCACAACCTGCTTCATCAGCAGTTCCAGCCGCTTTCTCTTTTCTTCAGCTCCGCCCATGGCTCTCCCCCCAATTTCAAATCTACCATTCTGAAAACATGAAAAGCTTCTGCGTCAAAAACATCTCCGACCGCAAAAGCTTTTCGTAACCCTCTTTAATCCTCCTCACAACGACATAGATCCTTCGGAACATTGTCCGGTAACAGCTACCCTGTCGGCGAAGAGAATGAAGTGAGTATAGTGGTATTGCCCTACTTCTATATTAGTACGCCCGTGCGAACACTACTGTATGCTTGGCAGGTTTGCCACAGCACAAACATGTGGACTTTTGCTCGGTTGTTTTAAACGGTATATTACGGCTTGTAGCACCTGTCACTTCTTTAACTTTGTCTTCACATTCTTCAGATCCGCACCAACCTGCCAAAGTAAAACCGCGTTTTTCCTCCATGAGAGTCTTCATTTCGTCCAACGTATCGACAGAATAGAAATTTTCTTCCATGAAATTTTTCGCACGATCAAACATCTCCTGCTGTACCTGTGCGAGCATCGCGTGTACTTCCTCAACCAGATTATCCTGCTGCACGATTTTTTTCTCACCGCTGATACGGGATACGAGCACACAGACGCCGTTTTCCATATCACGAGGCCCGATTTCCATACGAACCGGCACACCGCGCATTTCATATTCATTAAATTTCCAGCCTGGGCTTACATCACTGCGGTCGTCCATTTTAACACGCACTCCCGCTTGTTTCAACTCAGCAAATAGTTCATCTGCACGAGCGATAACGGCATCACGCTTCTTAGGTGGTCCAATTGGAACCATAATAACCTGCGTAGGCGCAACTTTAGGAGGTAATGCCAGACCACGGTCATCTCCATGGACCATAATCAGTGCGCCGATCAAACGTGTACTTGTTCCCCATGAAGTCGTATGCGCGAATTCCAGGTTGTTTTCACGGCTCAAATATTTAATGTCAAATGCAACAGCAAAATTAGTTCCCATATAGTGGGAAGTCCCAGCTTGTACCGCCCGTCCATCCTTCATCATCGCTTCCAGTGAAAATGTATCCTTCGCACCTGCAAACTTTTCAGAAGGTGTTTTCTGTCCAGTAATAACTGGAATAGCTAGAACTTCCTCAATAACCTCACGGTATACTTCCAGCATTTTCATCGTTTCTTCACGTGCTTCTTCTTCTGTTTCATGGGCCGTGTGACCTTCTTGCCACAAAAATTCACTTGTGCGCAAGAAAGGCAGTGTGCGTTTTTCCCAACGCACTACGTTAGCCCATTGGTTAATAAGCACCGGCAGATCACGATAGGATTGAATCCATTTAGAGTACATATGACCTATCATGGTTTCCGAAGTCGGACGTATTGCAAGACGCTCTTCCAGCTTTTCTCCACCAGCCTCGGTTACCCAAGGTAGTTCAGGATTAAACCCTTCAACATGCTCTTTTTCCTTTTGAAAAAAGCTTTCGGGAATGAACATTGGGAAATAGGCATTACGGTGGCCTGTTTCTCTGAAACGCACGTCCATGGCTTCCTTGATATGCTCCCAAATTTCAAAACCATCGGGGCGGAATACAATACATCCGCGAACAGGGGAATAATCCATCAGTTCTGCTTTTTTAATAACATCAATATACCATCGGGAAAAATCTTCGCTCTGCGGCGTAATTTCCTCGACAAACTGTTTATCATTCGACATAGAAATGCATGTCCTCCCATATAGACCGTTTTTATATAAGTCCGTCTCTAATTAACCATTAATTAAGCGTAAAATATCGTTATACGTGACCGCAATCATAAGCAGGAATAGCATAGCAAAACCAACGAAATGGACCATTCCTTCCCTGCTCGGATCAACGGGACGTCCTCTTACCGCCTCCACACCAAGGAAAACAAGTCTGCTTCCATCCAGCGCCGGAATAGGCAATAAATTAAATATCCCCAGATAAAGACTCATTATAGCAGTCCAATATGTCAACTGCTCAATCCCCTGCTTGGCAATTTGCCCCGTCACTTCAAAAGTACGTACCGGGCCTCCCAGGTCGTTGATAGAAAAACGTTGAATGAGCTGGCTAAATCCTTGGAAAATAATATCGGTCGTTCTGACCATGGATTGTCCGGCAAATTTGAACGTTTCACCCACACCTGCTTGGCGTTTTGGAAGTTCAGGCACAATGCCCACCTTGCCACCCTTTTGTCCTTCCATTGCACGAGGTGTAATAGTAAGATCAAAGGTCTTATTATCACGGCGAACCGTCCACTTCATCGGCTTGTCTTGAGAATCCGCAATCAGTTTGATCATGTTTTCAACATTTGCACCAATGGCTATTCCATTCACCGATTCGATGATATCTCCCTTATGCAAATCAGCTTCAGCAGCGGGCATACCTGCTGTAATTTCACTAATTTGGACATAGGTCGGGTTGTCCACTTGTATGCCGACCATCTGAATATGAAGACCAAACAGAATAAAGGCAAGTATAAAATTCATCAGTGGTCCAGCAAAAATAGCCATCGCACGCTGTCCTACTGTTTTACTCCCATACTGCCGATCCTTTGGTGCAATCTGAATGGATTGTCCTTTGGTTACCATCATCGCTTGCGGGTGTACTGTGTATTGCTGATCTTCGCCATCTACATCCAATTTTAAAGTTAACGACTGTTCCAGATCAATATCCAACACTTCGCCGCGTACCACATTCTTGCGATTATCCAGTTGATCTAGATAGATGGTTTTAACGACGTCATCCGTTACGCGTACAGCAATCGTTTGTCCGGTCTCAATTTCATTGATCTCCGGATCCTCTCCCGCCATGCGGGCAAAGCCACCAAACGGCAACAAACGCAGCGTAAATCGCGTCTCGTTTCTTTTATAAGAAAACAGTTTCGGACCGAAACCGATCGCAAACTCCCGTACCAGAATCCCGGCGCGCTTGGCAAAATAATAATGCCCCCATTCATGCACCGTCACTATGACGAAAAACATGAGCACCGTCATCAACACTATTTGAATCGTTTCCAATCGTTTCCGTTCCCCTTTCAATGAGATCGAGTTTGTCTTCCTAGATTATCATTATTCTCCAATCCCGCACAAGAGAATCACATTTCGTTTCTTAACCCAGCATTAGCCTACAACCCCGCAGCTATGCTACGAGTCTCTCCGTCACAGGCTTCAATCGCAGAAAGATCAGGATTAGCCACATTGACATGCCGCTCCAGCACACGTTCAATAATAGCTTCAATATGCAGAAAAGAAATTTCTCCACGCAGGAAACGGGCAACAGCAATCTCATTAGCTGCATTAAATGCGGTCGGTGCTGTACCACCCATTTTACCACATTCGAAGGCAAGCCTTAAACAAGGAAAACGATTATAATCCATTTCCTTAAAATGGAGTCTACCCACTTCAGCCAGTGACAACGGCTTCGCCGGGGACTTCATACGCTCAGGGTAAGTCAACGCATATTGAATGGGTACTCTCATGTCCGGATTCCCAAGTTGAGCAACAATGCTTGTATCCTGAAACTCAACATAGGAATGAATAATGCTTTCCGGATGAAGCAACACATGAATCTGCTCATAATCAAGTCCGAATAGCCAATGCGCCTCAATGACTTCCAGCCCCTTGTTTACCATCGTTGCTGAATCAATCGTAATTTTGGCCCCCATTGACCAATTGGGATGCTTGAGTGCATCTTCCACGGTAACTTCACGCAACTGTTCTCTTGTCAAATCTCGAAAAGAACCCCCTGATGCTGTGAGGGTAATATGTGCCACATCTTTCATACGCTCACCATTCAAGCATTGGAAAATAGCTGAATGCTCACTGTCAATCGGCAGCAACGGCACTCCTTTCGCCCGAGCCCGCGCTGTGACCAGATGACCAGCAGTAACCAGTGTTTCCTTATTGGCCAAACCGATCTGTTTTCCAGCCTCAATCGCGGCCAGCGTGGAGTGCAATCCGACACTGCCCATTACAGCCGTCACAACCATATCCGCCTCTGTGTTCGCAGCAAGCTCAACGAGTCCTTCATTTCCCCAATACAGTTCCATTCCAGAAGGCAGTAAAGGACGAATTTCATCCGCCAACTGCCGAGTACCCACAGACACCTTTTTGGGTTTATAGAGATGCGCCTGCTCAGCAAGTAACTTTATATTAGAACCACCTGCTAAAGCCTCAACAGTAAACTGATCCGGGTGCATGGACACTACATCCAGCGTTTGAGTTCCAATAGATCCGGTTGAACCAAGTACCGTAATTCTTTTCATGATGCACCTTCCTATCCTGAAAATCACTTTTAGCCAGGAGCTCATTGTTTGTTATTCAGGCAGCTATGCTACTGGTTCCATCCTTCTAATAACGCAGAGTGAGCAACATAGAGATTAAGCCTGAGCATAAACTGTAATCAACAGACTCATGGAAGCAGCATCAGCATATGTACAAATGGAAAAACGACAATCCAGCTGTCGCAGCGGTCTAGTATACCACCGTGCCCTGGCAGCAGATTACCGGAATCTTTAATGCCGTACACTCGTTTGTATGCAGATTGTACCAAATCGCCCAGTTGTCCCACAACTGCACACGACAAACCGATGCCGATGGCTTTGCCCCATGGCAGCAGTCCACCTGACAATCCAGCGAATACTAGAGCTATAACCAACGCTAAAACAATGCCGCCAATGGATCCTTCGACCGTTTTGTTTGGACTAATCGCAGGCCATAGTTTCGTCTTCCCTGCCATTTTGCCTACAAAATATGCCCCTGCATCACTTGCCCAAATACAAGCCAACAATAAAAAAGTCCATAACAGTCCATGTTCCATATGACGTGATTCCGCTATATACGAAAATCCAAACCCTATATAAACGGTACCAAGGAATAGTATAGCTACCGTTTGAATTGGGATTTTATTTTTCGTTCCTACCGTGATGATCATAAAAGCTATCATTACCAGCCAAAGCATACTGGCAATGGGTAAGGGTGAGTGCAAACCAAAAGGTTCATATGGAAATACAAAAGCTAATATGCTTACGTATCCGAGTATTGCTGTACCTCCAAAAGGAGATACCTGCGTCATTCGTGCGAACTCATAAAATCCGATTAGGGCCATCGCCAATATAAGCAAATGGTAGGCCAAGCCGCCCCACAGGACCATCGCCAAAAAGAATATGCCTGCCAGAATACCGGTAATTAATCTCTGTCTCAACGGCTTTCATCCTCCATTTACTTCAGTCCGCCATACCGCCGTGTTCTTTGCTGATATTCGATCACTGCTTCGTATAAGTGTTCTTTCTTAAACTCAGGCCAATAAATATCAGTAAACCACAACTCACTGTAGGCAAGCTGCCAGAGCATAAAATTACTAAGTCTAAGCTCACCGCTTGTTCGAATCAGTAAATCAGGGTCTGGCATACCACTAGAAAGCAACGTATTACCGATCAGCTCAGATGTTATATCTTCTGTTTTAAGCTTCCCATCCGCAATTTGACGCCCCAATGTTTGCATGCATTCTGTGATTTCCAACCGACTTCCATAATTTAATGCGAAATTAAGAACAAGTCCGGTATTATTTTCAGTTCGTCGAGTCGCTTCAGTCAGCGCCTCAACGGTATGGGAAGGTAAATGTTCCTTGTTTCCCATCATACGCACTTGCACATTTTTTTCAATCAGCTCATCTAGCTCAATAGCCAGAAATTCCTGCGGTAAGCGCATTAGAAAATCAACTTCGTCCTTTGGACGCGTCCAATTTTCAGTTGAAAATGCAAACAAAGTCAAATACTTAATACCCAGTTCATCCGCCGCAATTGCTGTGCGTTTCACTGCCTTCATTCCATTTTGGTGCCCTACAATCCGCGGCATTCCAATCCGTTTGGCCCATCTGCCGTTCCCATCCATGATGACAGCAACATGCTGCGGAATATTGTCTTTTGAAATGGCCGGTGTTTGCTGTTTTTGTTCCCCGTTCCACCAAGACCGAACCCGTTTGATCATTCCAGTTCCTCCAGCATTCTCTGAAAATGTGCCTCAGGCTTGAAAAGAGACAAACCCCACCGTAAGGGAGGGGCTGCCAATCTTTTAAACTTCCATAATTTCTTTTTCTTTTGCAGCTAAAACTTTATCCACTTCAGCAATAAATTTATCAGTTGTTTTCTGGATATCTTCCTGATATTTACGAGATTCGTCCTCGGAAATATCACTTTTCTCCATTTTTTTGATGTCATCATTTGCATCACGACGAATGTTACGAATAGCGACCTTCGCTTCTTCACCGTTCTTTTTCGTCAACTTCACCAAGTCAGTTCTGCGCTCCTCCGTCAAAGCAGGAATGCTCAGACGAATGGTGTTGCCATCATTCGAAGGTGTCAAACCTAAATCGGATTTTTGTATAGCGCGCTCGATATCGGCCAAGGAAGATTTGTCCCAAGGCTGAATCATCAAGGTCCGGCTGTCAGGTGTATTGACATTCGCCAGCTGGTTGACTGGAGTCATTGCACCATAATACTCTACCTGCACACGGTCCAGTAAAGCTGGTGTCGCCCGTCCTGCACGCAAAGATGCAAGATCACGTTGCAATGCTTGGATTGCTTTTTGCATGCGCTCCTCAGCACTCTTTTTCACAGATTGTGGCATTAATTTACACTCCCTTTGACGATCGTACCAATTTTTTCACCCAGCACGACACGTTTAATGTTACCTTGCTCTGTAATAGCAAAGACAATCAACGGAATATTGTTATCCATGCACAACGAGGAAGCAGTAGAATCCATGACACCGAGATTTTTGTTGAGCACATCCAAATACGTAAGCTGCTCATATTTCTCAGCTGTGCTATCTTTAAACGGATCAGCAGAATATACGCCATCCACTTTATTTTTAGCCATCAGAATCACTTCCGCTTCAATCTCAGCGGCACGCAGTGCAGCTGTAGTATCAGTCGAGAAGAACGGATTACCTGTACCTGCTGCAAAAATTACAACCCGACCTTTTTCCAAATGACGGATAGCTCTACGGCGGATGTATGGTTCTGCAATCTGTTGCATCGCAATGGATGTTTGTACACGCGTAGGTACTTCAATCTGTTCCAAAGCATCCTGTAAGGCCAGTGAGTTCATCACTGTTGCCAGCATACCCATGTAATCTGCCGTGGCCCGGTCAATTCCGTTGGCACTTCCAGCAATACCACGCCAGATGTTACCGCCACCACACACGATAGCAACTTCTACTCCCAGTTCCACCACATCTTTGACTTGTTCAGCAATGGACGCAATCGTATCCGCATCAATACCGTAACCGTTAGGGCCTGACAGCGATTCACCACTAACTTTCAGGACAACACGCTTAAACACAGGTTTTTCCAAATGATCACCCTCCAATATCATTTATACTTTATGTAACAGGATAGGTGTCCTGTTGCAAGAAAAGGAACACTGATGTGTTCCATTTCCGTTTTTTTCATATGCAATTACCGTTCGTTGGTAATTATTGTTTCACTTGAGACATAACTTCTTCGTAGAAGTTGTCTTCTTTTTTCTCCAGACCTTCACCCAGTTCAAAACGAACAAAGCGACGCAGGGAGATGTTTTCGCCAATTGTACTGATTTTTTCGTTGATAAGCGTGGAAATTGTTTTGTCCGGATCTTTGATGAAAGATTGCTCCAGCAAACAGAACTCTTCATAGAACTTACCAATGCGGCCTTCAACCATTTTCTCAACGATTTTCTCTGGTTTACCTTCGTTCAGAGCTTGTGCTTTCAGGATTTCTTTTTCTTTTTCGATTTCTTCCTGTGGCACTTCTTCACGACGAACATAACGAGGGTTCGATGCAGCGATATGCATTGCAATGTCGCGTACAAAATCTCTGAACTGGTCTGTTTTAGCTACGAAGTCTGTTTCGCAGTTTACTTCTACCAGTACGCCGATACGGCCGCCAGCATGAATGTAGGATTCAACAACACCTTCAGTAGCAATACGACCTGCTTTGTTGGCTGCAGCTGCAAGTCCTTTTTCGCGCAGAACTTCAACCGCTTTTGTCAAATCACCGTTTGCTTCTTCAAGCGCTTTTTTACAATCCAGCATTCCTGCGCCTGTTTTTTCACGAAGCTCTTTTACTGCGCTAGCATTAACTGCCATATTATTTCCCTCCAAATTTGATTTTCAGTGGTATACCGTGCTTTATTCCTTAAAAAAAGGGTAGTGAGAGGTTATACACCTGCCAACCACCCTTTTCATTTAATTCATATAGTTATTTCCTAATGGAAATGTTATGCTGTAGTTTCTTCGCCTTGGTTTGCTTCCATAACTGCATCAGCCATTTTACCTGTCAGCAATTTAACAGCGCGGATTGCGTCGTCATTACCTGGGATAACATAGTCGATTTCGTCTGGGTCGCAGTTTGTATCAACGATACCTACGATTGGGATACCCAATTTGCGAGCTTCAGCAACCGCGATACGTTCTTTGCGTGGATCAATGATGAACAGAGCACTCGGAAGGCCCTTCATGTTTTTGATACCGCCCAAGAATTTTTCAAGACGATCTTTTTCTTTGCGAAGAATGATAACTTCTTTTTTAGGAAGAACTGCAAATGTACCGTCTTCTTCCCAAGCTTCCAGTTGTTTCAAACGGTCAATACGTTTTTGAATCGTTTGGAAGTTAGTCAGCGTACCACCCAACCAACGTTGGTTAATGTAGAATTGACCAGCGCGTGCTGCTTCTTCTTTAACGGAATCTTGTGCTTGTTTCTTCGTGCCTACGAACAGAATTGTACCATTCTCAGCTGCAATGCTTTTTACGAAGTTGTAAGCTTCCTCAACCTTTTTCACTGTCTTTTGCAAGTCAATGATGTAAATACCGTTTCTTTCAGTGAAGATATAACGATCCATTTTCGGGTTCCAGCGACGTGTTTGGTGACCAAAGTGAACCCCAGCTTCCAAAAGCTGTTTCATGGAGATTACTGCCATCTTCACGCACCTCCTAAGTTTGGTTTTTTGTGTGTCCTCCGCCGACATCATTTTTCATAAAGACTTTCCATTGGAAAGCACCCTCTATAAAATTAACCGACGTGCGTTTTTAACACCGTCAATTAATATACCATAACACTTGCATCGTTGCAACCAACTTTTCGACAATAGTTGGAACAACGCAAAATGTGACGTTTTACGCCTCTTATCGAACTTGTCAGCATGAATAAAAGCCGTCCACTTCCCGGTCTGGTCAGTTGGACGGCTTTTTCGTAATTTTAGTAATAATAGAACTGAAATCCTCACCCTTAGCAAACTGATAGGTACCCGTACGAATTTTGGTATTGATTTTTTGAGCCTTAGCTGCTGCCTCAAATGCACTAGCATCAGATACGACCCCTGCCCGTTGCAATCCTGATGCCACACTTCTCAAATTGCTTCCCGATGCAATGCTATACTGCACTTGTGGGGTGGCAGGCTGCTTGGGGATATTGGGAGTCGGTGTAGTGCCGGATCTTTGAGTTTGCGGCTTATTCGGACTTTGTGGAACCGATGTGCTAGTCGAAGGTTTAGACGCAGTCGAGGATGTGCTGTTTGCAGGTGCCTTTGGTGTTGCCGGCGTTTGAGCTGGTTTAGCCTTTTGGGGTGCAACCGGAGTTTTATTACCTTCCTTGATCACCTTATTACGCCATTCCTCTTCTGTCATTTTCGGATCAGAGCTGTCACTGATCTGAAGATTTAATTCGGCTGCTGCCTTTTCTAACTGCTCTCGCGTCATGTTTTTCGGGTCTGTGGAAGATTGCTGCGATTGTCCCTGACCGATCATTGCCAGTTGCAACAGCAATGCCCCCGTTATCAGACCAGTACCCATGCCTAGCATAAATGAACGGTTTTTGATCACGTTACATCCTCCCGCTCCGCGAGTTGCAATATGAGCTGTACTTCACCCCGTTGAATGCCTGATTGCTTGGCTATATAGTCCACTGACTTGCCTTGCTCATGCAGCGCAAACAACTCTTGATAACGATCACGGATGGACTCTGCTTCCTGCTCAGTTTCAGGGTCTTGTAATACCGTCTGCTCCTCCATAGTTATGAGGGGAGCTTCTGAACCAGAGTAGCCTTCCTGCACAGACATTCCAGGTTGCGGACTTTGAAATTGACCGTATGCAACCGCTGCCTGATGAGAAGTAGCTGTATGTTGTATTTCCTTAGATACAGGCTCGGTTTGCATAGAGACAGTAGCAAACATAGCCTGGTGCTCAAGCTCCACGATACGGCTCCGAAGCTCAGCTACTTGCTCCTGTAATGCCGCCTGTTTAACTGTATGCTCCTGCTTCATACCCGAAACGAGCTCAATCAACTCGTCATTATCGTTTTCAATATCGGCCATATATTGCTCCAATGTGGCCTCGACCTTTTGGACGACGGCCTCTTCTGTTCCCCGGCTTGGCTGACGCTTAGGCAGAAGCCAGGCGTAGACAACAGCTGCGGCGCCCAGCAGAACAATATAAATCCATGGTTGATCCACTGCCCATCGTCTCCTTTAATAACGCTTCTCCACCTGTCGGATCAGAGCGAAAAATCAATATGGTGTCCCTTGAACGGATGCTCTGCCGGATGCTCCTTAGGTAGCTCAGACTCATCTGAGCGGGAGCGGCTCTGCTGGGAAGAATCTCTGCTCTGCCCTCCTGTTTGCCGCTCACCGACGAATGTTTCCGCAGACTGGTCTACGGCACTGCTTCGCTGACGCATGTTTTCCGTCTCCAACGCGGCCTTTTGTCCAAGCAATGCTTGATCATTCATCGGCCGCTGCTGGGACTCACTTTGGTATTTTCCTGCTTCGCTGGTGCGAGGTACGGCAATTTGCAATTCAACAGCCTTCAAGCTCATTGGACCACACCCTTTCCGATTGGGCATCCGTTCTGTCTTCCAAGGAATACAATGTTGAATGTTGTTTTTCAGTGTGCCGAATTACACGTAGGAGGACATGCTGATGTCTCCTTCGTGATAATAAAACGCCATTCTTTCCACTGAATCTTTAATGAATTTTGTATATCTGCCGATAACTATTTTAGAGCCACCGTAAATTACATTTTTCACTTCTACCCGTGCGCGGCTTGTATCCTCTAATGTTCGTTCAATTTCAAGCATTCTGGACTTGGTTTCCAAAAGCTCCTGTTCATTAGACTTTTTAGTAGATGTCAGCTTGATTCGCATAGCCATTCTTTCAGGTGCAAGCTGTCCGGCGGCGGCAAGCTGATCCAATATGGTAAGAGCCTTATTCGTTTTATCCTGACTGTCTGTCTGCTGCTTCAAACGTGCGCGGAGTTCTGTCAGTTCATCGCGCAGTTCGGGAAGCACACCAACTTCGATAACAGTAGCTGTGGACATCGTATTACCGATGGTACGAGCCACTACCTTTTTACCAGCTTGTACACTGCCACCTACGATAAGCCCTTTGGTCCCCTCACAGAGTACATTTACACTCGCTTTAATCTGGGAATGCATGATGCTCTGGGATACAAGTATATCGCCTCCGGCAATCACGTTACCATCTTGTATGAATGAGCATTTGACATTTTGTGCAGCTTTCACGAACCCCTTATGGTATCCGATAATACCGCCACTGATTTCCACTGAACCTTCCGCCTCAATTTCAGCGCCTTCCACACCACCGATGACACGAATGTCGCCAGCCGCCCGAACACGAAAACCAGTCAAGACATTCCCACGAATGACGACGGTTCCAACAAAATCAATGTTACCGACACTATAATCGACGTCCCCGTTCACTTCATATACAGGGAATACATTAAGTTTGCCCTTTTCAGTCGTAGTCACCAGTCCGTCAATAGCCGCATACATCGCAACACCTTCTGGATGGATCACTACATTTTTTCCGACTTTAAAACGCGCCTCTTTACCTGGAAGAAAAGGAATTTCCTCTCCGGTTACAGCAATCCCCGGTACACCCGGCACAGGATCAACCCGTTCGGCAATCAGTTGACCACGTTTTACATTTCTTAAACGAGTTAATTCTTTATAATCCACCCGTCCATCCACGGTTTCAAGCGGCTTATGTGCATCTTCGCCAGTCACAATATCAGCCAGATTAATTTTTCCGTCTGTGCCATGGATCGGCTGCTTTCCCTGAGCAATCAGTAATTTTCCGAAGAAATGATCTTCCGGACTTGCCGCAAATACACGAATTGCATCGGTCATTAAACCGTAGGATATTTTTTGGTTGCTTAGAAAACGCTCTAATTCTTCCACAGAACAGGCAAAGCCTTCTTCACGTTTGGCAAACTCCAAGTAGGCGGTTTGTTTGTCAGGTGAGACAACCACTTTTAAAAACTGGTCCAAAGCATATTGCTTCTCCACAAGGGTGCTCCTTCCGTCTAACTGTTACTGTAACCTCCCGTACGTTAATCTTTACGCATTAGCAAATCCCGTTGTTTGTCCAATGTCGCTCTCAGACGTAATATTGCTTTGGAATGCAACTGTGAAATTCGCGATGGAGATAGCGACATGACCTCAGCGATTTCACTGAGTGACAAATCCTCGTAATACAATAAAGAAACAACGATACGTTCTTTTTCAGTCAATTTATCAATGCCTTGTGCAAGGGCATCACGAAGTGTAAATTCATTGACCTTATGATCCGGATTTTTCGCCTTCTCGTCCACCAAAAGGGAAAGCCGTGTTTCCGATTCCTCTTCGCGGATCGGGTCCTCCAGTGAGACAATCGACATAACGGCGACCTCCTGGATCATATTTTGAAACTCTTTCTCAGAAACGTCCAAATAATGACTCATCTCTTCGTCGCTTACCGTGCGTAGATATCTTTGTTCCAAATGCTGGTAGGCATCTTCGATTTTTTTCGCTTTTTCCCTAACTGAACGAGGAACCCAATCCCCTTGACGAAGACCATCCAAAATCGCTCCACGAACACGCCAAGAAGCATAGGTCTCAAACTGCAAGCCACGATCATAGTCAAATTTCTCTAAAGCGTCAATCAAACCCATAACGCCATTACTCGCCAGGTCATCCTTGGATACATTTTTAGGCAATCCTACTGCAAGACGGCCTGACACATATTCCACAATATGGAGATACTTTTCAATTAACTGTTTTTTTGCTTCCTTGTCACCGTGTTCTTTCCATTGTTCCCATAGTTCGGAATGGTTTAAATGAGCGGCTTTTCGCTCGTTCATCGGCTTCACCCTCCTTATTTGTCTGTCAGGTGACGAACGGCCTTGGCCAATTCTTCAGGGTCCTTGTTGGAAACCAGCTTAGGTGGGTTTAAAGGTGCGAAACCATTATTCCCCTCGTCCGTCTGCTCTGGTTTCGGTTTCAGCAATTCATTCAGGTCTTCATTTTCGTCTGGTGTCGTCAGGTCCAGGTTACCCCCTACGCCATCTACCTGAGAGCTTGCCCGGCTTTGGGCATTCCCCAGATCTGGCCGCGCCACAACACCTAGTGTCCAGCGCAGCACAAATGCAAGTAGGAACCAAAAAACGAAGGCGATCAAGCCACGAATTAAGCTCGTGGTCAGCAGATTGCTGCCAACGGACAACACAAAAGTCAGAATAAATCCGACTACTCCAGACCAAAGATTAATGCGTAAGCTGCCAAATAACATGTTTATAATTCCTTTACACCTTTTTGTACGCTTCGAATATTCAAAACGCCAGTTTCAGAGTCCAACTCAATCGTTCGTCCATAATTGCCACCTGTGTCCTCCGCAATCAAAGGAATGCCGAGATCTACGAGCATTTCCTTGCATGATTCTACATTACGTGGACCAATCCGCATGGTGTCTCCACTACCAGCAAAGGCGAACATCTGCGCTCCCCCTGCCATTTTGGCAATCAGCCTGCGTCGTTCAGCACCCAATTTCAGCATCCGCTCAAATAACTCGGGCAGCGCCGTATCGGCGTATTTAGCAATATTCAGTTGCCCTTCACGTGCAATATCCGAGGATGGTAGCATCACATGTGCCATACCTGCCAATTTCAAATGAGGATCGTAGAGAGTCAATCCGACGCAGGAGCCAAGTCCTGTCGTGCGAATCGAGTTCGGGTTACTGGTAACATTTAAGTCAGCCATACCGACTTTAATGATGCTTTTATCCTCAATCATCGTTCATCGGGACTCCTAACGACCTAAAGATTTTCCCGAACGATTCTGGATCAGGAATCAGGAAAAATTGACCCTCTATCTGATTCTGCCCTTCCAGAAACGATGTGTCAATCAATAATGCAGCATCCCCCATCTGCCCAAACTGCAGCAGTCCATAGCTGAGAATTGCTCCTGCCATGTCCAACGCCAGCGCAGGGACTGTTGGATACATAGATAAACGCGTAAAGTCTGCCAGCGAAGACAGGTATGAGCCCGCTAAAATGTTTCCGATCTCCGACAGGGCTGAGTGCTCCATTTCGTTAAAACTGTCCTCGTCATCTGAAGGAATATTCGCCAAACGGGAAAGTAAGCTTTTTGCCGCCTGAGGCTGCAATATGAAGAATAGATTCCCGGGGGCTTCCCCTTCTACCCTAAAAAATATTGCAACAACAAGTTGCTCATAGCCGCCGACTTTCTCGGCAATTTCCTCAAAGGGCAGCATTTGTACTTTGGGGACACCCATATCGACCGGTTTATTGAGAAGCCGGGAGAGCGCTGTAGCAGCGTTCCCCGAGCCAATGTTGCCGACTTCTTTCAACACATCCAACTTGAAGTCTTCAAGATTTCCGAGATTTTCCATATGTTAATCCTCTAAGCCTTCCAGTTGGTTCATCTCGCTACGATTCAGGACTTCGGACAAGTTCAGCATAATCAACAAGCGCTCTTCACCAATTTTAGCAACTCCGCGAAGGTATTTAGCCTTAACTCCGCCAATCACTTCCGGTGGTGTCTCGATATTGTCAGTATTCAGGTCAATAACGTCATTCGCTGAGTCAACGATAAAGCCGACTTGCATTTCACCCACTGCAACGATAATGATGCGAGTTTGATCGGTATATTCAGCTTCAGGCAATCCAAATCGGCCACGAAGATCAATAACCGGAATGACTACGCCTCTCATGTTGAATACGCCTTTAACAAAATCGTAGGTTCTTGGAACCCGTGTAATCGGCACCATGCGTTCAATAGATTGGACTTTTTCTACTTCAACACCGTATTCCTCTTCACCAAGCTTAAATACGATAACTTTAATTTCTTCTCCCATGTCTAAAAACCCTCCTTATTGATGTCAGCAACTTCACATTTCTTTCATTTCTGATGAAGACATTATTTAATGAAAACATTCGGGTCAATGATCAAAGCAACCTGACCGTCACCCAGAATCGTGGCGCCTGAAATTCCTTGGATGTTTGGAAGGTATTTGCCCAGATTTTTAAGGACAATTTCACTTTGCCCCAAAAAGTCCTGTACGGAAAGAGCTGCCAGACGGTCTCCCTTGCGGATGACCACGACCTCTGTCTCTTCTTCTTCATCTTCATTGAAGTCCGGTACCTCAAACAGCTGACTCAAGGAGATGAGCGGGATATGAGAATCGCGGAAAGCAATCATTTTATTGCCATGTACAGAACGAATTTGTGTCCGTTTGACGATCGCAGTTTCCACAATGGAGGACAATGGAATCGCATATTTTTCAGAACCGATCTGTATCATCATGGCTGCAATAATGGATAGGGTCAGCGGCAATTGCACAGAGAAATTAGTGCCTTGGCCCAGTGTAGAGTGAACCGTAACATTGCCACCCAAAGCGGTGATTTTGGATTTAACAACGTCCAAACCGACACCGCGTCCTGATACGTCTGAAATGACTGCAGCTGTGCTAAAGCCCGGAGCAAACAATACCTGATAGGCTTCCTCGTCGGTCATGACCGCTGCCTGCTCTGCCGTCAAAATCCCTTTAGAAATAGCACTGTTTAGTACCTTATCGCGATTAATACCATTTCCGTCATCTTCAATCTCGATGAATACGTTATTTCCGCTATGGAAAGCACGCAAGTTAACCGTTCCTGTCTCAGGTTTACCAGCTGCTATCCGATCGGCTACCGACTCAATGCCATGATCCACGGAGTTACGAAGCAAATGCACCAGAGGATCGCCAATTTCGTCGATAACAGTGCGGTCCATTTCAGTCTCTGCTCCAGTAATAACCAAATCAAGTTTTTTATCCAGCGATTTGGCCAGATCGCGCACCATACGCGGAAAACGATTGAAAACAGTATCTACTGGTACCATCCGCAATTTAAGAACGACGTTTTGCAAATCGCTGCTCACACGACTCATGTGCTCTACGGTTTCTGTCAGTGCTGGATTGGAAGCTTCACTTGCCAACTGCTCTAACCGCACACGGTCAATAAGCAACTCGCTAAATAAGTTCATAAGTACATCCAGACGTTCAATATCTACACGAATCGTACGGTTATGCGTAGGCGCAGCTGCCTTAGCTGCTGGCGCCTTACCTGCAGCTGGCTTAGCCACAGAGGCCGCAGCTGGAGACTGCGGCTGGGAAGGAGCAGGTGGTTGCACGGCAACAGGAGCTTCCTGTACTGCAGCAGTCTCAGCCAGTCCAGCAGTAACTTCGCTCATTTGTTTAAGCGATTCCTGATCTAGTTGTACCACTGAGACAGTCTCAATTTCAGAGATACCCGCGATTTCCTTTTCCAGCTCCCCAACTTCTTTCTGCGTTATGTAATATAACGAGAAGCTTTGCTCGAATTTCTCCTGCTCAATATCCTGTACCGACGGATAGGCCTTGACGATTTCACCAGAGTTTTCCAGCGTATTGAACACCATAAAAGCACGTGCCGCCTTCAACTGGCTCTCTGAGCTGATTGTTACCTGTATATAGTGAACACGATGTCCTTCAGAAATAGATTGCTCCAGTACAGAATACTGGAACTGATCCAAGACAAGCCCAGCACTATCGTTTTTGTCCACTTTTTTAGATGGAGACTCCTCAGTGGCAGCATTTGCGCCAGACTTTTGGAAATCCCCGCTCACGATGGATTGTAGTGAAGATACAATAGAGGAGACATCCGCTTTTCCGTCGCCTCCCTCTGTAATGTGCTGCACCATGGACTCCAAAGCATCCAATCCTTTAAATAAGGTATCGAATATAAATTCATGCATCGCCAGCTTGTTGTTACGTACCAGATCAAGAACGTTTTCCATTTGGTGAGTGAGCGATGCTAGGTCTTCAAACCCCATCGTAGCAGCCATTCCCTTGAGGGTATGGGCAGAACGGAAAATCACCTGAACGATGCCTAGATCGGTTGGATTGCTTTCCAGTTGAAGCATTTTTTCGTTAAGAGATTGCAGATGATCATTCGACTCATCAATAAACATGTTTAAATATTGGTTCATGTCCATTGTGAGACACCTCCTCCATGAGTTACACTCCGATTATTTCACAACTTGTACAAGCTTGGGGGCGATCTCCTGCATTGGCAGAAGGTGACGCACACATTTTAACTCTACTGCTGAGCGGGGCATTCCGTACACTACACAAGTTTCCTCATTTTCAGCAAATGTGGATTGTACCCCAGCATCATAAAGCTTTTTCATCATTTTGGCCCCGTCGCTCCCCATTCCAGTGAGCAATACTAGATGCCGCTCCAACGAGGTTAACGAGAGCAACGATTCAAACATCGTATCTACGGAAGGACGGTGACCATTGCGAGCTTCCTCCATCTTCAGTGACACAGTGTATTTACCACCGGCTCCTGGCACAATTCTTAGTTGATATCCCCCTGGGGCAATGTAGGCCGTTCCAGTCTCCAGCGTCATTCCCTGCTCAGCCTCCACAACTCGGAGTGGACTTAACGTGTTTAAGCGTTGTGCCAGCGAACGAGTGAAGTTTGGCGGCATATGCTGAACGATAACGATTGGAGCAGGAAAATCACCAGGAATGCGTTCCAACAGCGTCTTGAGCGCCCGCGGACCGCCCGTAGAACATCCCACCGCCACCAGTTTGCGAAAGCTGGACGTGTGCACACCTTTTTTAAGAGAAAATCCCTTAGATGTGGCAGGAACTGTAGGTGCAGTTACTGGAGGCGTAGCAGCCGCAGGAGTAGCTGATGAAATCACCGTCTTACGGGGCTCCGGCTTAACCAGCCCTGCTTTATCCTTACCATGCAGCGATTTGCCAGCGGCCGTATTAGAACTGTTTAGTTGCCCTGGTGTTCGTCCCATCCCCTTGGACAAGTCTTCCTTCTTCTGAACAGTAGGTGCTTGGACTGACTTGCTCGGCTGAGGAGCTGGCTGTTCTATGCGCCCCGCTGTAACAGATGTTCCAGACTGTTGTCGTTTAGTTTCCTGCTTGGCTGTTGCCGGGGCGGACTTGCCCACATCACGCTTCGGCTGAGCTGATACAGCAGGTGAAGGAGCAAGCGGAACAACAGGAGGCTTGTCTGTCGAAGCTTGACTGCCTGTTCGTTTCTCAGTCACAGCCTGTCCTGGAGGCTTTTCCTGTGGCGTTTTCTCCGCTTGTTCCAATGCAGCTTTGCGCTCATTAGCTTCCTTGCGTTCCAGGCGGCTCCGCACTGCTTGCATAGCAGTGTGCATCTGTTCCAGCAGCGCCTTGCTCACTTGCTCAATATCTTGCGCATGAGCAATGGAAGGCTTTCTTATAAAATCGAAAGCTCCTGCCTCCAGAGCCATGATGGTCTCCTTCATACCTTGTTCATTAATGCCTGACAGCATAATAACAGGTAGCGGATGGGCTGCCATAATCAATGGCAATGCTTCAAGACCATTCATTTCAGGCATCTCGACATCCATGGTGACCAAATCGGGCTGCAATTCCTTCACTTTCTCTACAGCCTCTTTGCCATTGGCGGCTGTACCTACGATGTTGAACGACTCATCCCTTACAATTAAATCTGTAATAATTTTGCGCATAAAGGCCGAATCATCTACAACCAGCACCTGGTAAGCACACATGTTAAACACCTCTGTTTCCTCTCATCAAAATCAATGTACAGAACGCCGCAACCATTTTTGCATAAACCCTTTAATTCCACTCAATGCACCTGATTGCGGAATCTGTGGCATTGCTGCAAAACGGTGTGCCAGATTCAATACATCTCTTGAAGCCGCACATCCCGGAAAAGCAACCATAAAAGGTACTTGCCTTTTGACTGCTTGCATGACATGAGTATCATCACTGATATGTCCAAGCAACGGGATTTCGATCTCCAAAAAGCGTTTCGCAACCAGTGCGATCTTATCGGCAACTTGACGGGCCTCATTATCGTTATCGGCACGATTGACTATAATTTTGAATACCGTATCCTTTTGTAACCCGCTGACGACTTTAATTAGCGCATACGCATCTGTTAAGGACGTCGGTTCCGGTGTGGTTACGACCAGGCATTCGTCAGCTGAAGTGATGAATTTAAGGTTTTCTTTGGATAAACCTGCACCTGTATCAAATAGAATGTAATCCATATCTGCCGTCATTTTCTCTACTTCTTCGGCAAAATAATTCAGATCGTTATCCGATAACGTAAACAATTCGCTCAAGCCCGATCCTCCAGCAATATAAGGCAAACCACCTACACCCGTTTGAATAATTTCATCAATTGATTTCTCACGTTTTAGCAGGTGAAGAAGATTGTATTGTGAATTGGCTCCCATTAATACATCAATATTGGCCATACCTATATCAGCATCAAACACAAGTACCTTTCGACCAAAGGATTGCAGAGCCAGAGCAAAGTTCAGCGTGAAATTGGATTTGCCCACCCCGCCTTTACCACTGGTGATCGTTATAATTTTTGCTTGACGATTACGTGGGGGCAATCGATATTTATCCAAGGAAGAAGCCATTTGTCTAAGTGATTGGGCTTGGTCACTCATATGGAATCTCCGTTAACTCCTGTTGATGCTTTGGGTCCAAGCAGCATGCTTGTCACCATTTCTGTATCGGGATGAAGCAGGTCGTCAGGAACATTTTGTCCATTGGTAATATAGGCCAGCTGCATCGGAAAATGATGCAAAAGGTTAAACATCCCACCACAGCTACCTGTCTCGTCCATCTTAGTAAATACAACCTTACCAAGACCAAACTTGCTGAAATGTCCAGTTATATTGAGCATATCTTTACTTTTGGATGTCAGACTGAGTACCAGATACGTCTCACTTTCATTAATAGGCGAGAGCAGACTTTGCAGTTCCGAAACAAGTAATTCATTACGATAATTTCGTCCTGCGGTATCCATGAGGATCAGGTCACAATGTTCCAGACGTTGAATGGCTCTGTGGACGTCACCAGGAGATTGCACAACTTCAAGCGGTACATTCAAAATCGTAGCATATGTACGCAGTTGCTCGACGGCTGAAATCCGGTACGTGTCAGAAGTAATAAATCCAACTTTGCGATGATGCTTAAACAACTGCTCTGCTGCTAACTTGGCAATGGTTGTCGTTTTCCCTACTCCGGTAGGACCTGCCACATACACAATTTTGGTATCTTTAGAGATCCCTTTGTCCAGTCTTGTCTGAATAAAACTGGCCACTTCCTCACGAAAGGCTTGTTCCCAATCAAAAGTTTCAGGCGCAAAAGGGTGCTCACTCCGACGCACATATACCTGTTCGAGCCAATACTCCAGTAAATCACGTTCCACTTCCTGCTCCAGTACACGCTCACAAATCTCTTGCAGCGGCTCCGGCCAAGTACTTTCCAATGAAGAATTTCGGGAAAACCGAGTCATCATGGCTTTCATTTCCCGCAATTCATTAAGCAGAGCCTGATTTTCCTCTACTCCGCTCTTATCTGGAGCACTTACTTCAATGGGCTGTTTAAACAGTTCACTGGATGATTTCATGTTCGAAAGCAATGCTTCATGATCAAGTGCTTGAGATATAGTCTCCAGATTATTTGCAGACCTAGATGACAAATGCTCAGTTGCTGAAGCAGCTTGTTCTTCATTAATCGTTAATTCAGCTTGTTCTTCTTTGGAACCACCCGTCATCTGCGTTACCCGTCGATAAGCTTCTGGAGCAGCTTGTCTGGGAACCACAGGCATAAATGATTTTTCTGGCTGTTCAGGAGCGTTCATTAGAGGTGAAGCCGCCTGGGCAAGTTCTTGTGAAGAGGGCCCAAACCGTCGTGGCTTTTGAGGTTGCTTCTCCTCTACCGCAGCAACCACTTCGATTTTCTTTTTACTGAACATTCCCATGAAACCGCCGACCTTCATTTCTTTTGTACTTAAAATGACGGCGTCTGTTCCTAAGTCACCCCTGATTTGCAGCATAGCTTCTGGCATGGTATCCACTACATATCGTTTCACTCTCATAAGTTCACCACCCCGACACTTTGAATTTCAACGTTCGGCTCCAGCTCACTGTACGACAGCACCGGGACATCCTGCATCGTCCGCTCCATCACTTGCCGCAAATACATACGAATTGTCGGTGACGTTAACACAATAGGCTGCTGTCCAGATTGAATAAGGCGGTTGATTTGCTCCATCATTCTTTGATACACCGTTTGCGTAGACACCGGATCAAGAGCCAAATAGCTACCTTGCTCCGACTGTTGCACGCTTTCAGCAATTTTCTTCTCCAATCCTGGTCCCACTGTAATAACGCGTAACGTCTCCCCTTGTTGGGCAAATTGCTGCGTAATCTGGCGGGACAACGCCTGACGGACATATTCAGTCAGCACGTCGGGATCTTTTGTATAAGTACCATAGTCAGCTAATGTTTCGAAAATAGTCACCATATCGCGAATGGAGATTTTTTCTTTCAACAGCTTGGCCAGCACTTTTTGTACATCCCCAATCGCAAGCACAGAAGGAATAAGGTCGTCCACCAGCACTGGATAATTCTCTTTGAGATTGTCGACCAGCGACCGTGTTTCCTGTCTGCCAAGCAACTCATGAGCATGTTTCTTGATTGTCTCCGTAAGATGAGTAGCTACAACTGAAGGTGGATCAACTACGGTATAACCCGATAGTTCCGCAACATCCTTGGTGTTCTCATCAATCCAGAGCGCAGGCAATCCGAAGGCTGGTTCCGTCGTTTCGATTCCTGTAATAGAATCATCGTCGTATCCTGGACTCATAGCCAGGTAATGATTTAACAGAAGCTCTCCGCCGCCCACGGTATTACCTTTAATTTTAATTACATACTCGTTAGGCTTGAGCTGAATGTTGTCCCGAATACGAATGACCGGCACAACCAAACCCAGCTCCAAAGCACATTGACGACGGATCATAATAATCCGATCCAATAAATCCCCGCCCTGCTGTGTATCCGCCAGCGGAATTAACCCGTATCCAAATTCAAATTCAATTGGATCTACTTGAAGCAGATTAATGACACTTTCCGGACTACGGACTTCTTCAATTTGTTGCTCCTCTTCCAGCTGTTCATCGGCTATCTGCTTGCGCTCCATATTGCCCTGCATTCTTCGAGCCGCGAAAAACAGCAGTATCGCCAGTGGAAGAGTTGTAATGATATGAATAGGTGTGAAAAGTCCCAATAATGCAATTGTGGCTGCCACAATGTAGATCAGTTTTGGATAAGAAAAGAGCTGTCCAGTTAAATCCTCCGCCAAGTTGCCATCCGACGTAGCCCGCGTAACAATCAAGCCTGACGCCGTCGATATGAGCAGTGCGGGAATCTGGCTGACCAGTCCGTCACCGATGGTGAGGACAGAATAAGTCGACAGCGCCTCTTGAAATCCTTTTCCCTGAACGGCCATACCGATAATAAAGCCACCGACCAAGTTAATGATCAAAATGATAATACTAGCAATGGCATCACCTTTAACGAATTTACTCGCACCATCCATCGCTCCGTAAAAATCTGCTTCCCGTTCGATTTTACTGCGTCGTTCACGGGCTTGCTGCTCATTGATCAAACCTGCATTCAGATCAGCATCAATACTCATTTGTTTACCCGGCATCGCATCCAACGTAAAGCGTGCGCCTACCTCAGCAACCCGCTCAGATCCCTTGGTGATAACAATGAACTGTACGACCACGAGAATGAGAAAGACAACAAAACCGACGGCAATTTGCCCTCCTGCAATCCAACTACCAAACGTAGCAACTACTTCCCCTGCATGGCCCTCTCCTAAAATAAGTTTGGTTGTAGAAATATTAAGTGCCAATCGAAACAACGTTGTAATGAGCAACAATGAAGGGAAAATAGAGAACTGTAATGCTTCCTTCGTGTTCATAGAAACGAGTAGAATCATCAAAGCAATAGAAATATTAATGACGAGTAGGATATCCAGCAGCCATGATGGGATCGGGAGAATCATCATAAGAACGATACCGATGACGCCTGCAAGGACAGTTATTTCTTTTATTTTCACGGGTCTCTAGCCCTCCGATCCCTTTATTTCACTTTACCTTTTAATTTATATACATACGCCAGCACTTCGGCAACGGCCTGGAACAGATCAGCTGGTATCGCATCCCCGATTTCGGCTCGTTGAAACAGCGCCCGCGCCAGCGGCTTGTTTTCCATCGTTATTACGCCGTTTTGCTTGGCAATTTCTTTAATTCGGAGTGCAACGTAATCTTGCCCTTTCGCAATAATCTGCGGCGCTTCCATCTCCGAACCGTCATATTTCAATGCCACAGCAAAGTGCGTAGGGTTGGTGATGATGACATCTGCATTAGGAACCTCCTGCATCATACGCTGCATAGCCATACGGCGCTGACGCTCGCGAATTTTCCCCTTGATCAGCGGGTCACCCTCCATTTTCTTGTATTCATCCTTGATGTCCTGTTTGGACATTTTCAGGTTTTTCTCATGTTCGTAACGTTGATACATATAATCCAACACCGCTAAAACGAACAGCACCACACCAATTTTGAGCCCCAGTTCCATTGTTAATGAAGCTGTAAAGCTCAACATCTGATCGCCGGACATTTCAGCTAGTTTGGGTAGGTCAGCCTTTGTTTTCCAGAGTACGCTGTACACCAGATAACCAATTACGGTCATCTTTAAAACAGATTTCAGGAATTCAACCAATGACCTCATGGAAAAAATATTTTTGAATCCTTTAATCGGATCAATCTTGCTAAACTTGGGCGTAATGCCCTCTCCGGTTAATAAAAAACCGATCTGCATGTAATTCGCTACTATCCCGATGACAATAGCCCCAATAAAAATAGGTGCCAGCATAATCAAGATTTGCACGCCGTACTCGCCCATCATCAGCAGCGTTGTGTTCGGCGTTACCTCCATAGAGAGCCGATTCACAAAAATATCTCGAAATAGTCGAACTGCATGATCCTTAAAATACCCGCCGAAAATCATGAGGCAAAAAAACGTAACCAGCAGGACACCAGCGGCGGGCAACTCCATGCTTTTGGCAACCTGCCCTTTTTGTCTTGCATCCTGTTTCTTTTTGGGTGTAGCTTTTTCCGTTTTTTCCCCTGAGAACAACTGCAGGTTCATAGCATATTTAAATGACAAACTACGTTCCTCCAGACCAGACATTAAGGACGATTACCCATAATATCCAACAAGTTGCGCATGGATTCGAACATCACAGAAAACAATCTTTCGAATATAAAAGCAAAACTTGGCATGAGAAGCAGTAACATGAACAGTCCCACAATAATTTTAAGAGGTACACCAATAACAAAAATGTTGAATTGTGGCGCTGTTTTAGCTAAAAAACCGAGTCCCACATCTGTTAAAAAGGTAGCCACTACAATGGGAGCAGCAATTTGAAAAGCAAGCATAAATGATTCCGCAAAAGAACGTACCAGGAATTCAGTTACACTGCCACCATACAGCTTTACAAAAAAATCATTTGTCAACGGTACCCAATCATAGCTGTATAAGATAGCATTTAGCAGATGATGGTGCCCATTTATACTTAAAAAGAACAATACAGCTATGGCAAACTTAAAATTCCCCGTTAAAGGCGTTGAAGCCCCTGTCATAGGATCAAACACACTCGCCATTCCGAAACCCACCTGTAGGTCTATAAAAGAACCTGCGGTTTGGATCGCTGTCATGAACAGATATGCAGTAAACCCCAATAACAACCCAATCAGCACTTCACGGCCCACTAAGAGCACATACGCTACATCGGTCGGTACCTGTTGATGCGTACCATATGTAAGATACACGACCAAAGCTAGAAATCCTGAAATTCCGACCTTAAAGATATTAGGTACCCCTCGGGTTGAAAAAATAGGCGCTACTACAAAAAATGAGGTAATCCGACAAAAAATCAGCAAAAAAACAGGAAAACTCTGTAACAATATGTTCATAACATTCAGCCTAACCTATATATTTGTACAAATTGTCCAGAATGTTATACGTAAAGTCCACTAATGTGGTCAATATCCAGGGCCCGAACAAAAGCAATGCCAGCAATACGGCGACAATCTTCGGAACAAAGGCCAGTGTTTGCTCCTGAATTTGGGTTGTCGCCTGAAAAATGCTGATAATCAAACCCACGACTAGCCCCAAAATCAGCATCGGAGCGCTCACCTTGAGTACAATGTACACCGCTTGCCCAGCCAGGGAAATAATAAACTCCGAAGTCATTGCCGTCCTCCTTGATTGCTGTCCTTGCATGAAGTATTCATGTGTTAAAACTCAGAAGCAATGATTTGACAACCAAATACCAACCATCTACAAGTACGAAAAGCAGTATTTTAAAAGGAAGTGAAATCATTACAGGTGGTAGCATCATCATCCCCATAGCCATGAGTGTACTCGACACCACAATGTCTATAACTAAAAACGGTATGAAAATCATAAAGCCCATCTGAAATGCCGTTTTCAACTCACTGATTGCATAAGCCGGAACCATCACCGTTAGTGGAATATCCTGATAATTCTTTGGTTTTTCCATCTTGGTGTATTTCATAAAGAGCAGTAGATCCTTCTCACGTGTATGAGAGAACATAAAGGTCTTGATCGGTACCGATGCCTTATCCAGCGCCTGAGACTGTGTTATATCCCCCTTGAGATACGGCTGAAGTGCAGTTTCATTCATAGCTGAGAATGTCGGTGCCATAATGAATAAAGTGAGAAACAAAGCCAGTCCGACAAGCACCTGATTAGGCGGCATCTGCTGGGTTCCCAGCGAAGTTCGCACAAAGCCAAGCACAATCACAATTCGCGTAAAACTTGTCATAAGTACAAGCAACGCGGGCGCTACACTAATGACAGTAATAAGTAAAATAATAGACAGCGAGGTGGCACCGGGCTGTCCTTTGTCCGAATTGCCGACTTGAATATCAATGTTCGGAATCGGTTCCGCAGAGGCCGCCGTCACCGAAATGAAGCTGAACAAGACAAGCAGCAAACATGCAAGTATAATCTTTTTTCTCATGAATCTCCCGACCGATCTGTAGTATTCTCCTCATTGCGCAGCTTTTCAAGTTTATCCTTGCGATTCGGCATTTGCCGAAGCTTGGATTCAAACATCTCGTGAAAAGATGTCTCCTCTTCAGGCTGCTGCTGTGCCGCGTTGTTCCGGCGAAGCTTATCCGCAATTTTAGCGAATAGCGGGGCAATCGGGCCGCGCTGCAGAGAAGCTTCTTGCTCCAGTGCGGCCAAAATTTGCTCCACTTCTTCAGGATCGGATACTTTGTCAACAAGCCGGATATCTTCTCCCACACCAATGAGGTACACACTGCTACCAACTTCAACAAGCTGAAGGGATTTATTGGGACCAAGTCCCACGCCTCCCAGTATGCGAACGGAGCGGTTGCTGAACCAGCTCTGATTTCTTTTACTCAAAAACCGTATCAAGTACACGATCAGTACGATGATAAAGATTAGCACGAAAAGGACCCAGGCAATGTTGCCTATATTGCTGGATGTACTCAATGCGTCAGAGGCACCCTGTTGTGTATCCATACTGGGTGCGCCTTACACACCCAGTGTTTTGTTGATGGCTTCGATAACCCGATCCGATTGGAAAGGCTTAACGATAAAATCTTTTGCGCCAGCTTGAATGGCATCAATAACCATTGCTTGCTGACCCATCGCGGAACACATGATAACCTTTGCGTTCGCGTCAATTTGTTTGATTTCCTTCAGAGCGGCAATGCCGTCCATTTCAGGCATCGTGATATCCATCGTAATCAGGTCCGGACGAAGCTCCTTGAATTTTTCAATGGCCTGTGATCCGTCCTGGGCCTCTCCTACTACTTCAAATCCATTTTTGGACAGGATGTCCCGAATCATCATTCTCATAAATGCAGCATCGTCCACGATCAAAATACGGTTTGCCATCTGAAATAAATCCTCCCTAAATTATGCTTTTATTGTAATTTTTGAATACGGTCCCATTGGCTTACAATATCTGTTACACGCACGCCAAAGTTCTCGTCGATTACGACAACCTCGCCCTTGGCAATCAGTTTGTTGTTAACCAAAATGTCCACCGGCTCCCCGGCAAGCTTGTCCAGTTCAATAATTGAACCTTGTGAGAGCTCCAGAATATCTTTAATTTGCTTTTGGGTCCTTCCTAATTCTACGGTGACTCTAAGGGGAATGTCCATCAATAAATTTAAATTGTTTTCATCCACTTGCGCAAATGCACCGGACTGCAAGTTAGAAAATTGTACAGGTTGTACATTTACATTACGTCCCGGTACTGCGCCGTAGTGATGAGGCGTTCCGTAAGGAGCTTGCGGTGGTACACCAGCTGGCATTCCATAACCCGGTGTTCCATAGCCTGGAGCGCCCTGCTGCCCGTATCCCGGGTCTTGAGGATACATTGGCGGTTGTTGCCCATAGCTTGGGTCTTGCGGCGCCTGCGCGGCTGCAGGCGGCTGCTGATAGGCTGGTGCAGGCGGTTGCTGCGGAACGCTAGCTTGTTGCGGCGCTTCAGGAGTTGCTGTTGCAGCTACCTGCTGTGCGGACGCTTGCGGTTGTTCCTCTTCCTCTCCGCCATTCATTAGGATGCTCACCATTTTTTTGGCGAAATTAACAGGTAACAATTGCATCAGCGTAGAGTCAATAAGATCCCCGATCAATAACCGGAAGGATACTGTAATGAGCGTCTCTTCATCCGGCAGACTGGATACTCCATCACCGTGCATAGGATCCAAAATATCAATCCCCGGTGGAGAGATATTAACAAAACGATTAAACATGGTAGACATAGAGGTCGCCGAAGATCCCATCATCTGGTTCATCGCTTCCTGCACGGCACTGATGTGGATTTCATTCAATTCTTCATCTACTGGGTTTCCTTCACCACCAAGCATTAAGTCCGCTATCACTTGTGCATCACGCTTTTTGATTACGAGTGAGTTAATACCCTCGAATCCATCGACATAATTTACATGTACAGCTACGTGTGGCTTTGGAAATGCAGTTTCAAATTCAGAACGGGTAATAATTGAAACTTTAGGTGTCGTAATATCCACCTTTTGACCGAGCAGTGTGGAAAGAGCCGTAGCTGCGCTGCCGAACGTTATATTACCGATTTCCCCGAGAGCATCCTGCTCCAGAGGAGTCAGAAAATCGTCAACGGTCTTGTTGGCGGGAGTAGAATCCGTCCCCGCTTCAGACTGTTTCAGCAAGGCATCGATTTCCTCCTGGGACAAATAGTCTTTACTCGTCAATTTCTTCAACTCCTTCGTTGACAATTTCATCAATTTGTACGGCAACACGATCTCTTACCATGCCGGGACTTCCCATAAACTTCAATTTCTCGCCTACCCGGATGGATAGTCCTTCTTTGACAGGCTTGTTCAATGAAATGACATCCCCTACCGAAAGACCCAGAAACTCGGCTACATTTATCCGGGATTCACCCAACTCCGCAATAATAGGGAGCTCTGCTTTGGTGACCCGTAATCTCAAGGCGTCGATCTCTTCGGGCGCCCTTGATTTCTTTTCGGATGTAAACCACTGGTGCGTGGACAGTCTGGCCATAATGGGTTCCAATACCACGTGCGGGATACAGAGGTTAATCATCCCTGTGGTATCACCAATTTTGGTGCTAAGCGAAATCAGAGCAATCGTTTCATTCGGCGAAACAATCTGCATAAACTGCGGATTTGTTTCCATCGCCTCTAGGCGCGGTTCAATGTCCAGTACCGTTTTCCAAGCCTCTTGCAGGCTATCAAAGGTACGACTGAAAATCCGCTCCATGATCGTCGTCTCGATTTCGGTCAACGCAGCAACCTTTGACGGTGCCGAACCTGTTCCTCCGAGAAGCCTGTCCAACATGGCATAAGCAACGTTCGGGTGAACCTCAAGCACCATACGGCCTTCCAGCGGTTCAGCTTCAAAAATGTTTAGAATGGTCATTTTCGGAATGGAGCGAATGAATTCATCATAAGGAAGCTGCTCCACCTGAACGACATTAATTTGGACAAAAGTACGAAGCTGCGCTGAAAAATATGTGGTCAGATACCGTGCAAAGTTCTCGTGTATCCGCGTCAGACTCCGTATATGATCCTTGGAAAACCTCAGCGCTCTTTTAAAATCATAAGCGCGAACTTTCTTTTGGGTATCTTCCTTTTTAAGTTCTTCCGCATCCATTTCACCGGACGAAAGAGCTGCTAAAAGGGCATCAATTTCCCCTTGTGACAGTACATCCACCAATGTTATTCACCCCCTTACGTGTTCCTGACAAGTTCACCTGGAATCAAATGGCTGCCAGCAAAAAGTCTGTAATTTTGGCGTTCCCCAGGTGACCTTCAGGGAGCGACTTGTTGATGAGATCCGTCAGCTTGTCACTGAACTGGTCCCGGCCTTTAGCCGTTCTGAGCTCATCAGGTTTGGTGTCTGCAAGTAATTGAATAACGATGGGCTTAATACTGATATCTTTGATTTTTTCAAAAGATTCTTTTGCTTTGGCATCGTTCAATTGAAAAGATAGGTTCATCTGGACAATGTAATCTGCGTCTGCCAAATTCGTTTTGATACCGGTAATTTCAGAGCTCACTTCCACCAATTCATCTGCTGACAATCTTGGAAGTTGTTCTGCTTGAGCAGCTTGCGCATTCGGTATGACTTCCGACTTCTTCCCGCTAAGCGCTGGTATAAGTACAAAGGCCGCGCCTGCAATCAAAGTAATCGCGAGTAAAATTGTAATGAGCCATGGCAGCATCTTCTTCATTCGTCTTCCTCCATTTGTTGCACTTTTATCGTGGCGGCATGCATGCCGATTTCACGGCTGTAACCCTTGATCAAGGAGACGACATCTGCCGCTTTTTCCAATACAATCAACCGTTTCCCCGTCACCAAAGTGACGTATGTATCCGGTGTTTCCTCCACAGTCTCAATGAGCAGCGCATTAAGCCACATAGGCGAGCCGTTCAGCCGCGTTAACGGGATCATCGTAACACCAACCTCCTGATAGGTGCGGAGGAGCCTCTACTCCTCCGCGTTTAAATGAGATTATCGTTTCAAGTTTACAACTTCCTGAAGCACTTCATCCGAGGTCGTAATGATACGCGAGTTCGCTTGGAATCCGCGCTGAGCTACGATCATTTCGGTAAATTCGCCTGTCAGATCAACGTTGGACATTTCCAGCTGACCCGCGATGATAGCTCCACGCCCCTCTGAGTTGGCTGCTCCAGGCTCAATTGCATCAATATTTGAGTTGACCGTAGTACGGTACAAGCTCCCACCGATTTTTTCTAAACCTTCTGGATTCGTGACTCTGGCTAATCCAATTTGTGTACCATTATCAACTGTTCCGTCATCCAATTGTTGTACAATTGTACCGTCCTGTGAGATAGAGACTGCCGTAACATTGTCAGCAAGTGTGATTGGATCTCCACCCAAATCTCCCACAAAAAATCCATCGGAAGTAACCAGATTCCGGTTTGCATCTATGTGGAAATCACCCGCACGAGTCAGATAAGGAACTTCCTGTGCATCATTCATTTTGACCAGGAAAAATCCGTCACCGTTAATACGTAAATCCGTTGGGTTGTTCGTAGTCATTGCACTACCTGGAAGATGCAGTGTATCAATTGAGCTGACCGATACCCCCAAACCTACCTGCTTGGCATTCTGCCCGGCGGTTGTTGTTCCGTCTGGTGCACTTGCGCCTGAACTCGTTTGGCTCAAGATATCCTTGAACATTACTCGGCTGGACTTGAAGCCTGTAGTATTTACGTTTGCAATGTTGTTACCGATAACGTCCAGCTTCGTTTGAAAGCCCTTCATGCCCGATACACCTGAATACATTGATCTCAACATTGAGTATAAATCCTCCTCTGATTGGTTGCTTAGTTGACCGCATCAGTCGATCCGCGGCTTTTTCATGGCTTTCCTATTCGGGCCAGCCACTTCGTATACATTTTTCATGAAATAATTACAGCACTATCTATCTGCGTAAATACGTTATCCTCCATGGATTTCTTATCCATCGCGGTAACAACTGTTCGATTAGGTACACTTACAATCAAAGCCATATCCTGCATTAAAATCAATGATTCTTTGGCGCCTTTGGCAGCTGCTTTATCCACAGCAGAGTTGATTTTCGCCATTTGGTCACTTCTCAACTCTATTCCCCGCTGCTCCAGACGCTTGGCTGCATGGTTGCTCAGCTTGAGCACCTGATCCTGCAACACCTGACCGAACGGTCTGGCATCCTTGGATACCGAATTCACTCGGTTTTGTGTGATTGCTGCCGGGGGCACGTTGGCGGGAAAAAGGCGTCCGACCGTTATCCTGTCATTCATGAGTTCTCACCGCTTCCAGTAGAGGAAGAAGATGAAGTATCCGATGTACCTGTAGCGGGAGTCGTTGTGTTAGCTTGGCTCACTGATGTTACATCTTTTAATGCTACCTCAGCCGCTCCCATTTTGGCATACTGCACACCGTCGCGAATAACGATGGAATCCACGATTCCACTTTTCACTGTACCCGCGCCTGCTTCACCTGTAATGGAGTCTTTTTTACCTGCCTCAATCCAGCTGACTTCTTTTCCTATCAAACCGGAAGCCGTACCCAAAGACTGTCCCAATGCATTCAACTGCGTAGAAATGTTCATCAGTTGTTCCACCGAGGAAAACTGGGCCATTTGAGCGATAAATTCTTTATCCTCCAAAGGCTGCATCGGATCCTGATTTTGTAGCTGGGTGATCAAAATTTTCAGAAATTGATCTTTACCCATCGTTTTAGTATCCTTGGCACTTGCTGTTTTGACATTATTCACATTGTAATTCGGCCAGACGTTACTGGTGGATACATTGTTGTCTGTAGTCGTCATTGTGTTCTCACCTCCATCATTACGCTTGTGCTGTAAAGGAGCCTGTCCGATTCATATCATCTGCGCGTTGTTCTGCTGTCCAGTTACGAAGCTCTTCTGCCATTTCAGCTACCTTCATAGCATCCTCGCTCTCTTCTCTACCACGAGCTTTGGAACGTTGGTTGGATTGCTGCTGCTGATTAGCTCCAGATCCGCGTCCATCCTGATACATATGGGAGGAAAGCGACTCATTGTGCGTTACTTCTACCTTATCTACCTGGATACCTTGGCTCTGCAGGCTCGAACGCAGCTGCGACATTTGCTGTTCCAGCAAATCCTTCGCTCCGCTATGCTCAGTCATGAACTGGGCAACCAGATGACCATTTTGCATCGTCAGCTTAACCTCCAGCTGGCCCAGATGATCTGGACGAAGCATGATGGTCGCTTCCGTCAAACCAGTGTGTTTTACAATGTCAAGTTTCTGAACTACAAATTCGGTCATCTCCTTGGCAAATTGCCGTACATGTACGACTGGTTGAGCTGGAGCCGAAGGTGTTGTTCCTTGCGTTTGTACCGAAAGCTGTCCCGCAGTTGTGATCACTGGAGTCTGATTGTCAGTTGCTGTCGGATCCGCTTGCTCAGTTGCATCTACGAATGCACTCGCTTCATCCGCTCCAGTCGTCTTAACTGTAGACTGAACGAGAATATTAGTTGATGAACGTTGCCCTTCTGAACCTTGCTGATTAGTTTCGCCCTGACTTGCTTGCTGCTGAGAAACAACAACCTGTTTGTCTGTAGTAGCTGTAGCTACGGTCTGAGTACCATTTGCTCGATTTGCAGAAGGCTGAACCGCTTGTGAGTCCCCACCATCAGCAAGTTCCACAGCTTTCATTACACCATTCCACTGCTCATCGGAAATAGCTCCCGTCCCTGCCGTTGCGCTTTGGAGCGATTGTAGCAACTGTGCCACCTGGGACTTTTGGTCTCCAGAAGCCTGCTCTGCTACATTGGCAAGTTGTGACAAAGCGTCCTGCAATGCAAATCGAAGAGTAGCAGGGTTGGCTGCCAAGGCTGTTAAGCCTGTCGCCTCTGACGTTTCTCCACCGTTTAACTGTTGATTTGTTCCGTCGCCTTGCAAAAACTGTTGTACTTGCTGAATCCACGCTTGCAGAGAAGCAAGCAGAGCAGGATCGGCAGCTACCTGATCATCCAGCTTTTCGAGATTTTGCAGCAAAGGAGCCAGTGTTTCGACCAGCGGCTCGGTTGGAGCTTCCGTGGATTCTCCGGTTGCAATCAGCGGAAGTACCATAACTAATGGAGAACCGTTCGCATCTGTGCCTGCTGAGCCCGTTTGCCCGCCTGTCATCATTTGCGTAAGTGTTTGATTAAAAGCACCCGTGGTTGCTCCGGCAGCCGTGGCTGTACTCGTTGTTGAGGCTGTCGTACTGCTAGCTGTTTGACTGGAGCTGAGCGATACACTTTGAGAAATAAGGGTCATTTATTTTTCACCTCCCTTCATTTAAATTACTTACTGCCCATCAGTTTGTTCAAAATTTTTGCAGTCTGAGCCGCATCCTTGGCAGACATATTTTGTAGTAAAGAACCACGTGTCGAATCATCTACTGTATTTAATATGTTTAATGCCTTGTCTGGACTGATTTTGTAAGTTTGTAAAATAAGTTCGGCACCGCTCTTCTTGTCCATGGAAGCAAATGTGCTACTGATTTGAGTGCTTTGCAAACTCTTACTCGTCGTGCCAGCTGTGGTACCTTGATCCTTTTTCAGACGAGACTGCAACGCAGCAACTGACAAATCCGTAGATGGCGTTACGTTTTTCAGAGCCATAGTAATATCGGCTGCTTTTTTAGCGTCCATCTTTTGCAAAATCTTTGCACTGTTGGCAGGGTCCATGTAGCTTAGCAGCTGCACAGTCTCTTCCGTAGTCAGATTCTCCATAATCGGTGCCGCTTTACTAGCTGTCATTCCTTCATACATGCTAGCAAGATCTCTGGCCTGTTTTACATAAGGATCTTCATTTGTTGTTCCACCTGTAGTTTGCGTACCAGCCTGTCCCTGCTGACTGGCCTGTGGCTGCTGTTCCTGTTGCGTTTGCAGCGTATTGACCTGATTCTGCAGTTCAGTAACCTTTTTATCTTGTGTCGTCCTAGCAGCGGTAGCCTTTTTAAGCTCCTCCGTCTGCTTGGCTAAATCTGCCTTTAACTGCTGAATGGTTGCTTCAGAACTTTCAGACTGTGCCTTCTGATCTGCCTCTTTCGTCTGGGTAGCCTTATCTTTCGGTTCAGGCACCCAATTTTTAACAACTGGTATTTTGTTCCCTAATGAAATCATTTCGCTTCTGAAGTCCATATTGAACAATGTAAGCAGGACCCCGACCAGAACGATTGTGAACACAATCGGAATCAGGAAAAACATAAACCGTTCAAATCCCCCGCCTGATTCTTTTCCTAAATCCATATCCAGTTCATTTTCTGCTAACTTCTGTGCCATCGTCTTCCTCCTCAGGCAGCTGATATGCGTATCCTATGACTTTCCGCTTACCGGGCTTTCATGGCAAATCGCACGGAAGCCATTTCATCCAGCTCGTTCTGCTCGCGCAGGAGCATTTCCTGTTGGAATTTCACGTTGGCCTTCTCTCTCGCTTTCAGCCAAACCTGTTCATCCAGCATTTTATCGGTCAAAACGGTTTGTTTGCTTTGCACATTTTGCTGCGCATATTGAACATCCCTATGCTTGCGTGTAATACATTGGTCCAGATGATTAACATAAGCCTGTAATTCCTGAATGGTAGAGAGTGGCGCGCAATCCTCGGCAGCCTTTTGAATGGCTGATATGACCCGATTCCTTTCGCCTACAAGCTGTGTTAATGTCTGCTCCTCAGCCTGCAATTGTCCGACAGCACTGGAAAGCAACCATTCGGCCTGTGACTTTTCGTTGGTTTTCAAGTCTACAACTTTCTGAAAGGAATACTGAAATCTCATCGTTCAACCTTCATCTCCTCGTAAATTCAGAAATCAAACGCTCCCTTACCTCGTCCAGCTCAGCCTTTTCATCTGTTCTTTGTCTTGTAAAATCCCATATATCCCGTATACGCTCCATGGATTCGTCAATTTCTGCATTTGAACCCTGCTGATAGGCCCCGATATTAATCAGGTCCTCCGAATCTTTGTAGACGGCCATCAAGCGCTTAATGTTCTCGGCAGCGTCTATCTGATCTCGTGGTGCGATATCCTTCATAACCCGGCTAATACTCGCTAACACATCAATTGCGGGAAAATGTCCTTTGTTCGCAATCCCACGATTCAAGACAATGTGTCCATCCAAAATCCCGCGCACCGCATCTGCGATGGGCTCGTTCATATCATCACCATCGACCAGTACCGTATAAAAAGCGGTTATGGAGCCAGTAGGACCTGTCCCTGCACGTTCTAGAAGCTTAGGTAGACTAGCAAACACGGAAGGTGTGTACCCTCTCATTGCTGGCGGCTCCCCTACGGCTAGTCCCACTTCACGTTGGGCCATCGCATACCGGGTAACTGAATCCATCATCAGCATGACATTCAACCCGCGATCCCGAAAATATTCCGCGATCGTCGTTGCAATAAGTGCACCCTTAATACGGATTAACGCAGGCTGGTCGGAAGTTGCCACAATGACCACGGAACGTTCTAGTCCCTCTGGACCTAAATCCCGTTCAATAAAATCCAGCACCTCGCGTCCACGTTCCCCGATCAAGGCAATTACATTCACATCAGCTTCCGTATTACGAGCAATCATTCCCATCAAGGTACTTTTACCTACACCCGAACCTGCAAAAATACCAACCCGTTGTCCTTTACCGATAGTAAGCAACCCGTCGATAGCGCGCACCCCGATACTGATTGGTTCCTGCACACGCGGACGATTCAGCGGATTGGACGGAATATTGAAGGTTGAATATCTCGCCATTCTAGAGGGAATCAATGAGCCATCCAGAGGCTGACCCAATCCGTCCAGCACTTTGCCTAACAGCTCCGACCCGACCTGCACATTCAACGGTTTCCCTGTTCCTACAACATCACAACCGGGACCAATGGATTGCAGTTCTCCAAGTGGCATCAGAAGCACTTTATTGTCCCTGAAGCCTACGACCTCCGCTTGCAACGGCTTTGCCGTTTTACCCGGATAAATGTAACAAACATCCCCGATACTGGCGTCTGGACCTTCCGATTCAACCATCAGGCCGATAACCTGCGTAACCTTGCCATTTACCCGAACCGGGTCCAGCTGGCGCAAATGATCCATGTAGCGCTGCGCATTAAGCCCCTTCATGTCTTCGCTCCTCATTCTCATGTGCCAGACGCAATAATTCCTTTTTGATCTCAGCTAATTGCGTATCAATCCGCGCATCCACACTTCCAAAGGAAGAACGGATAACACAACCGCGATCTTTCACGGTACCATCAGGAATAATTTGAAGTTCTGCCTGCGAATCGACAGTTAATGACAATTCTTCTCGTGCACCTTGCACAAATGCGAAATGCTGAGGCGACACACACAATGTAATGGTTCCTTTTTCCCGCTTACGAGCCAAATTTTTACGAATTAATTCAATCGTGTATTCAGGCTCAAGGCTAAGCTGTTTCTCAATGACCTTCTCAGCAATAGCACTACTCAGTTCAACCAGGAAAGGCTCAGCTTCCTGAATCAGTTGTTCCTTGATCTCATAGGCCTGACGCAGAATATCCTGTGCTTCTTCCATCATCTGCTCTGATTTCGTCTGGAGCTCGGCCTCAGCCAGCTTCTGACCTTCTTCATATCCTTGCTGAAACCCATCAGCTTTTAACGACTGAGTTAACTGCTCGTCATGCTCGCGTCGTTCCTGCCACCAGGCTTCAATCTGCTGCTGTGCCTCCTGAAGCATCCGTTCCGCTTCTTCAGCTGCCTCGCGAACCTGACGTTCGGCAAAATCCTTAGCATCATTCAGCATTTCATCCCGTAGCCGTTCAGCCTCGTGATCTCGCTGAGGCTCCGGCTCCGTATATTCAGTTGTGATTTCTTCATCCGTCGTTTCTGGCGCATACGTATGTGCCACATCAATTGTTTTCAAAGCCTCTACAGGAACATATTGGAAAGATTTGATCAAGTTAGACAATGATGTCATCTCCTCCACCGCGTGCGATTATAATCTCACCGGCCTCTTCCAATCTGCGGATTGTCGATACGATACGTGTCTGTGCTTCTTCCACATCACGCAACCGCACCGGTCCCATGTACTCCATTTCCTCTTTGAAGGTTTCTGCCATACGTTTCGACATATTTCGGAAAATCACATCGCGTACTTCTTCACTGGACACTTTAAGCGCCAATTGCAAATCTGCATTGTCGATATCGCGGATAATGCGCTGAATGGAACGGTTGTCCACATTGACGATATCCTCGAACACGAACATTCTTTTCTTGATTTCCTCAGCCAGTTCTGGATCTTGAATTTCAAGCGAGTCGAGAATCGTACGTTCGGTTCCGCGGTCTACGCCATTCAAAATCTGAACAATGGACTCGATACCACCCGCATTTGTATAATCCTGCGTTGCGGTTGCAGATAGCTTTTGCTCTAACACTCGTTCCACCTGGGAAATAACTTCCGGAGATGTACTGTCCATGACAGCGACACGCCGGGCCACATCTGCCTGTTTTTCCTGTGGCAGAGACGACAGAATTGCAGCCGCCTGCTCGAATTGCAAGTACGAAAGCACGAGAGCAATCGTTTGCGGATTCTCATTCTGTATAAAATTCAATATCTGGTTTGGATCAGCCTTGCGGGCAAAATCGAAGGGTCTTACCTGTAACGTCGCTGTTAGACGGTTAATGACCTCAACTGCTTTTTGCGACCCGAGTGCTTTTTCCAATATTTCTTTAGCGTAATTAATACCGCCTTGGGAAATGTACTCCTGAGCCAAACAAATTTGATGAAACTCGGCCATGATGGAGTCTTTCTCAATGGCATCGACCTTCCGCACATTGGCAATTTCCAATGTAAGTTGCTCGATCTCCTCATCACGCAAATGCTTGAATATTTGAGCAGATACCTCTGGTCCCATTGTGATGAGAAGTATAGCCGCCTTCTGTCTTCCCGTTAAACCTTGACTGCTTGCCTTTGCCAATGAACTCACCTCTATTCGTCAGCCAGCCATGTACGAAGCAGATTGACGAATTCGTCGGGTTTCTTTTTCGCCAGACTTTCAAGCTGTTTACGCACTTGACTTTCATTTGTCACACTTTCCATGGTAATAGACGGGAACTCCGTCGGCGTTGGCATGAGTTGCAATTCTTCATCCAACTCTTCTTCCTGATTACGACGACCGCGTACGATGAGGAAGATTACACCCGCCAGCAGTGCCAGAACAGCAGCTCCGATGCCCCATAGCCAAGGGTTGGAAGCTGAGAAGAATGTATTCGTGCTCGCAGGCGCCGGAACAGCTTGTGAGAACACTGAAACCTTCTTAGCCAAATCAGCGTCTGTAATAGTAGTACCAGAATTCGCTAACGACGCTCTTACAATATTAACCAAAATATTTTGAATTGCTGTCTGAGTTGCAGTATCCAACGTTTGCTGACCTGTTGGTGGTTCAACTGCTACATTAATGGTTAAATCTTTTACAGTGTACGGACTTTGGATAATATCCCTTGCAATTCGGTTAACTTCGTAGTTAATCGTACTTGAACTCTTATCTGAGCTGGTATTGCCGGAATTAGCTCCTCCAGGATAGCCTGGAACATCCTGTGTTCCTGTTCCTGCAACTCCTCCGGTTTGTCCACTACTGCCCGTATAGCTTTCCTGAATTTGTTGGGCGCTAATTTCAATACCCTTCATTTTCGTTTGATCAACAGGTGTGACCATTTGTTCCTTTGATGTTACTTTGTCGAAATTTAGCTGGGACATAACCAGCACATTTACCTTGTCGTCTCCAACAATTTTCGACAAAAATTGTTGAACATTATTCCTTACATCGCTCTCAAACTTCTTCTGTAGAGCCATGTTTTCCTGAACACCACTAGTGAGCCCACCTTGGCCGCCCTTGGCCGTTGGAATCAACTCATATTCCTTATTGGTGATCGTAATGTTTTCCACTGGCAGATTCGGTACGGCCGTTTTTACCAGATTAAAATATCCGTCGATCGCTTGCTGATTTGGAGTAAAGCCAGGCTCGAATTCCATTTGAATCGAAGCGGAGGCTTTGTCCTTTTCTTCAAGTCCGGCAAAAATGTTTTCCTTTGGCATATTAATGACAACTTTGGAGCTTTGGACACCATCCATCCGTTCCAACAGTTGCTGTATTTCGCCGTTCAATGCATTATTGTACTTCACATTGAACTCGTTCTCCGTCATACCAATGGCAGAGGAGGACTGGTCAAAAGCACTCATGCCGATTGAACCCTTCTGAATCAGGCCTTGAGACCCAACATCTACCTTCGCCTTATCCGCATTAGCGGTTGGGACTGAGATTTGTGTCCCACCAGCATTAAGTTGATACGGTATACCCGCAGAATCGAGATATTTAATGACTCCGGCTGCATCGTTAGCATTTAAATCTCGGAAAGCCACTTCATACTCGGTTTTAGTAAACTGCATCGTTAGCACTACAACGGCGATAATGATGAATGCTAATGTCGAAACAAGTAATATCTTCTGTTTTTTGCTGAAATTATTCCAATACCCGGAAATCTTATCCCGATATTGGGCGATTCTCTCGTTCACTCCGTCACCCCATCCGAAACTTTGCTAAACCCTCTTTACATCTGTGTACGCATGATCTCCTGATAGGCTTCGATCGCTTTGTTTCGGACCTGTGTAGTAAGCTGCAGGGAAAGCAGCGCTTGTTGGGAAGTGATCATGACCTGATCTACATCAACTTTGCCTGCCATGAATTGGTCGGACATCTGGTGCGTAGCGGCTTCCTGCTGCCCTACTTCATTGAGAGCATCCTTTAGGAAGGAACCAAAATCCTTCAAGGATTCGGAAGGCGTCGCTTTCGTCAACTCATTGTTAGGCGATTGAATCTGCTGTATTACCGGTGTCTGTACATTAAACATGGCGTTCTGAATCATGTTTTACTCTCCCTATTAAGTAGTTAGTAGTCCTAGAACTTAGCGACCGATTTCAAGCGCTTTGGAAACCATAGCCTTTGATGCATTCAGAGCTGTTACATTGGCTTCGTATGAGCGTGTTGCGGAAATCATGTCGACCATTTCTTTCATAATGTCTACATTAGGCATATATACATAGCCATCTTTATCAGCGTCCGGGTGACCCGGATTGTACACAGGCTTCAAAGGTGACTGATCTTCCTGAATTTGCGAAACCTTAACGCCAGCAGCGTTTGTGCTACTTCCTTCCATTTGAGCCTTTAAAACATCGGCAAAGCCAGATTGGTTCGGCTCCAAAACAACCGTTTTTCTCCGATATGGAACTGCTTGTCCATTCTCTACTTTCGCCCGAGTTGTCTCTGCGTTGGCAATGTTGCTAGATATAACGTCCATCCGCAACCGTTGGGCCGTAAGAGCAGATGCACTAATATCAAAGCCGTTGTTAATCTTCACCTAGTCCTATCTCCCTTCTACCGCTGTTCTCATCATTTTGATGCGCTCATTAATTTCTTGGATGTAGGTATTATATCTTAGTTGATTTTCAGCCATAAGACTCATTTCTCTGTCGATATCTACGTTGTTCATATTGTTATTCATGACTGAGTACCCATCTTTGGTGACCGTGGCATCTGGAATGGAGTTCACAGGTCCTATTTGAAAATGTCTTGAATTGGTTACTTTTCCACGTAGTGGTGTGACATCACCGTCCATTTGCTGCTGAAGCAGTTCTTCAAATGAAACCTCCGAACGCTTAAAATACGGGGTATCCGCATTGGATATATTGTCCGCCATCACACGTTGTCTCGTATTTGCCGCCTGTACACCTGCCTGAAGCTTTTGAAAGCTCATATCACCCAGCAGATTCATTTAGCTCCTCCCTCCCAGCGTCTACTCCAAAGTAAGATTCAATAAAACAAGATTTTTCACTTTTTTTCGACAATAAAATTTCATAATTATACATTTCTTTTAGGTCTTAAGTAGAAAATAATAACTTTCTGTCATATATTCTAAGTTTCGTAGAGTTGGGACCTAATTACAATAAGAAAAAAGCCCTATCTTTTTTAAAAAAGAGGGCTTTAGATGCATAAAATGTTAAATTTTTCAGGTTTATTTCAAGAAAATGAATGTTTTCTTAGCACTTTACACCTGTAAAAGATTATACGTCCTACTTTTGGAATAGACAGAAAAATCATCAACTTGACCATTATCTAGGTCTAAACGACGGTGCAAGATAGTGTTATTCTGGACCACACACCCTATTTTTAGAAACCCTATTCATAAAATATACTGACTAAGGTCCCTGTTTTGGGCAATATCTCCCAGCTTCTCACGTACATATTCCGGGGTAATGATCATACGATCCAATGTAAGCTCTGGTGCTTCAAACGACAGATCCTCCAACAGCTTTTCTAGAATGGTATGCAAACGACGTGCGCCAATATTTTCGGTGTTGCGATTTACAGACTCAGCAATGCTGGCAATCTCACGGATCGCTTCCTCAGAAAATTCGACTTCAATCTCCTCAGTACGGAGTAAATCAGTGTATTGCTTGGTCAGCGCATTTTTAGGCTCCGTCAATATCGACACAAACTCATCCAAGGTCAGGCTACTTAATTCCACACGGATTGGGAAACGGCCCTGAAGCTCAGGGATCAGGTCAGATGGTTTTGCAACATGAAAAGCACCTGCAGCAATAAACAGAATGTAATCTGTTCTTACCGGACCGTATTTGGTCATGATGGTAGATCCCTCGACAATAGGTAAAATATCGCGCTGGACGCCTTCTCTTGACACATCGGGGCCACTACCCTTACCCTGGCTGGCAATCTTATCTATTTCATCAATAAAAATAATACCGGATTGCTCAGCACGCTTCACAGACTCCTGAATCACATCATCCATATCGATCAATTTGGCGGCTTCATCTTGAATCAACACCTTGCGAGCTTCCTTGACTGGTAGCTTGCGCTTCTTCGTCCGCTTGGGCAGAAAACTTCCGAACATCTCCTGCATATTCATACCCATTTGTTCATTCCCTTGCCCAGCAAACATATCGAGCATATTGGGTGCAGTATCCTCCACATCAATCTCTATGACATCATCCTCAAGCTTACCGGATAACAGATCGAATTTAACCTTACGGCGCTTTTCCGCCAAAGATCCATCCTGTTGTGGTGGTTCTTCTTCTACCGAAGTTCCCGTGTTATTGCCAAACAGCATTTCAAAGGGATTACGTTGCGATTTGTTTGACTTTTCTGCAGGTACAAGGATGCTGACAATCCGTTCATTTGCCATGTCCTCCGCTTTGTCCTTCACATTCTCTGTTCGTTCCGTCTTAACGATGCGAATGGAGGTTTCCATCAGATCACGCACCATGGATTCCACATCACGACCGACGTAACCCACTTCTGTAAATTTGGTCGCCTCTACCTTGACAAAAGGAGCCCCCACGAGCCGTGCAAGTCTACGTGCAATTTCAGTTTTACCCACACCTGTCGGTCCGATCATCAAAATATTTTTAGGCACAATTTCATCCCGGATATCATCCGGCAGCTTACTACGCCGATAACGGTTACGCAAGGCAACAGCAACAGATTTTTTAGCTTCCTTTTGTCCGACAATATACTTATCCAGCTCGGATACCACTTGTCTGGGCGTCAACGATTGATTATTCATTTTGCACTCCTCCACCCTTGAATACTCAGAGCCGATTTACAGTTCTTCCACGATAATCTGATTGTTCGTATACACACATATTTCCGAAGCAACCTCTAGCGCTTCCCGTGCCATGTCCTTTGCTTCCATGCCAGAGCCATGGCGTTTGAAAGCACGGGCAGCCGCCAATGCAAAATTACCACCTGAGCCAATCGCAAGCACATCATCATCCGGCTCGATAATTTCGCCGCCTCCAGAAATGAGCAGCATTCCGGATGAGTCCATCACAATCATGAGCGCTTCCAGCTTGCGCAGAATACGATCCTGACGCCAGTCCTTGGCCAGTTCCACGGCTGCTCTTTGAAGATTTCCGTGGTGTTCCTCTAGCTTATTTTCGAACTTTTCAAATAACGTGATAGCATCTGCCACCGAACCCGCAAATCCCGCAACGACCTGACCACGATACAATCTGCGCACTTTTTTTGCCGTCTGCTTCATTACAACACTGTTGCCGAACGTTACCTGTCCATCACCCGCAATAGCTCCTTTGCCATTGTGGCGTACAGCGCAGATGGTGGTAGCATGAAAGGACATATCCATAACGCGCTCCTCCTTTTCCTTCATCCTTATGCCTGTACTTCAGCTGACATAACTCCCGTTTCGTTGATATAACCATGCAAACTTTCCAGCGCGCGATTAGCGAGAGCTTCATTTTTTTCCTTTTTGTTACGAATCCGTTTCTCCAACTTTGGAAGCAAACCAAAATTTGCATTCATCGGTTGAAAATGCTTAAAATCAGCGGTCGTAATATACCGCGCCATGCTGCCTAATGTCGTTTCTGCAGGAAATACAAACATTTCCTGTCCACGCGCTGCTCGTGCCGCATTCATCCCGGCCAGCAGACCAGAAGCCGCCGACTCCACATATCCCTCTACACCGGTCATTTGTCCGGCGAAGAATAGATTACTTCTTCCCTTGAACTGATAGGTTGGATGAAGTTGCTGCGGAGAATTAATAAAGGTATTGCGATGCATCACACCGTAACGTACAAACTCTGCCTCTTCAAGACCCGGAATCATTGAAAATACACGCTTTTGCTCCCCCCATTTGAGGTGAGTCTGGAAACCAACCAGATTATACAGCGTTCCTGCGGCGTTATCCTGCCGAAGCTGAACAACTGCGTGGGGCAGTTCACCTGTATGTGGATTTACGAGACCCACAGGTTTCATCGGTCCGAACAATGCCGTTTGTTTCCCACGTTGCATCATCACTTCGATGGGCATACAGCCTTCGAAATAAATTTCTTTTTCGAATTCCTTGACTTGCGCTACCTCAGCCGTAATCAGAGCCTCATAAAAAGCATCAAATTCCGCTTCGTTCATCGGGCAATTCAAGTACGCTGCTTCTCCCTTATCATAACGGGAAGCCAGATAAACCTTGCTCATGTCGATAGAGTCCTTTTCTACAATTGGGGCTGCCGCATCGTAAAAATAAAAATACTCCTCTCCCATCAGCGATTTAATCTGTTCCGACAAAGCTGGAGAAGTTAAAGGCCCCGTCGCAATGACCACAATACCGTCCTGTGGGATTTCCTGAAGCTCTTCATTAACAACCTCGATCAAAGGATGTTGATGAAGCGTATCAGTAATATGACCGGAAAATCCGTCACGATCCACTGCCAATGCACCGCCAGCCGGAACTGCATGACGATCTGCTGCACTCAGAATCAAGGAGTTCAGTATTCTCATCTCTTCCTTCAGTACGCCTACTGCATTCGTTAGGCCGTTTGCCCGCAAGGAATTACTGCATACCAGTTCGGCAAATTTATCTGTATGATGTGCTGGTGTTTTTACAACCGGCCTCATTTCATATAACTTAACTGGCACTCCACGGCTTGCAATTTGCCAGGCAGCTTCGCTGCCCGCCAAACCTGCTCCGATGACCGTTACCTTTTGTAGTTCACTCACGTTTAAATCCCCCTGCTATTGTTGTTCTTAAGAAGTCTCTACGCTCTCATCGCTCTCTTCCAGCATTTCGCTGTGATCGCAGACAGTACAGTTGAGCTTCGTTCCTTGTTTTGTACGTTTTTCGACCATTAGGCTACTGCAACTTGGGCAAGGCTTAATGGACGGTTTATCCCAGGAAACAAAATCACATTCCGGGTAGCGGTCACATCCATAGAAGACACGTCCTTTTTTACTCCGTCGTTCGACGACATGGCCCTCACCGCATGTAGGACAATTAATCCCGATATCCTTAACAATTGGCTTTGTGTTACGGCAATCTGGAAAAGCAGAACAGGCCAGGAATTTACCAAATCGGCCAAGCTTATACACCATTTGGCTGCCACACTTATCACAAATGACATCGGATACTTCATCTTTTATTTCAATTTCTTTCATTTCTTCTTCAGCCACTTCAAGTCGCTTCTCGAATGACTCGTAAAAGTCACTCAACACCTTGACCCAATTACCTTCGCCTTCTTCGACGTGGTCAAGATCACCTTCCATATTAGCTGTAAACTCCACATTCAGAATCTCTGGGAAGAACTCCTCCATCTGTTCGATGACCAATTCGCCCAGCTCTGTAGGGAAAAACTTCTTCTCTTCAATAGCAACGTACCCACGTTTCTGAATGGTTTCCAGCGTTGGTGCATACGTACTTGGACGTCCTATACCCAGTTCTTCCAGCGTCTTCACCAGTCGCGCTTCCGTATAACGGGGAGGCGGTTGTGTAAAATGCTGCTTCGGCTCAACCGCTTCTTTTTTTAACTTATCGCCTGGTTGAAGTGGTGGCAGCAGTTTATCTTCTTCGGTTTTACCGTCGTCATTTCCCTCTACATACACTTTCATGAAACCTGGAAAACGAACCTTAGAACCTGCTGCCCGGAATATCGTCTCACCCGCTTCAATATCTACGGACAAAGTATCCATAATAGCAGAAGCCATCTGGCTGGCCATGAAACGTTCCCATACCAATTTGTACAAACGGAACTGATCCCGACTCATAAACGGCTTAACTGTTTCCGGATCGCGTAACGCAGAGGTTGGACGAATCGCTTCATGCGCATCCTGGGCGTTGGCCGCTTTTTTTGAATATTGACGAGGAGTTTCAGGTACAAAAGCTTCGCCATATTTTTGAATAATTAATTCTTTCGCTTCCTCTTGAGCTGAAGCGGCGATCCGTGTGGAATCCGTACGCATATACGTAATCAGACCCACGGTCCCTTCTTTACCTAAATCCACACCCTCATATAGCTGCTGAGCTACAGACATCGTTTTAGATGCACGGAAGTTGAGCTTCCGAGCCGCCTCCTGCTGCAAGGAACTTGTTGTGAATGGAGGAGAAGGATTGCGTAAACGCTCTTTCTCTTTCACATCGCGTACCTTGTAGGACGATTTTCCGATAGCTTCTAACACTTCTTGTACATCGGCTTCGCTAGAGAGTTCTTTCTTTTCACCGCGCAGCTTATGAAATTTCGCTTCAAAGGTACTGTCTTTAATAGCTAGTTTAGCTGTAATCGTCCAGTATTCTTCCGGTACAAACTCATTGATCTCGTTTTCCCGGTCCAAAATAATTTTCACCGCAACCGACTGCACACGCCCAGCGGATAGGCCCTTTTTCACCTTTTTCCAGAGCAACGGGCTGATTTTGTAGCCAACAAGTCGATCCAGTATCCGTCGTGCCTGCTGAGCATTGACCAAATCCATATTGATTTTACGGGGTGTTTTAAAAGCATCTTTGACAGCCTGCTTCGTAATTTCATTAAATACAACACGGCAATCTGCTGTATCGTCCAGTTCCAGCGCATGCGCCAGATGCCAGGCAATAGCTTCACCTTCGCGATCCGGGTCAGCCGCCAGATATACTTTTTTTACTTTTTTTCGGGCATCCTTTAATTCTTTTAGAATTGAGCCTTTACCTCGAATGGTAATGTATTTGGGATTAAAATCATTTTCGACCTCTACGCCGATCTGACTCTTCGGTAAATCCCTGATATGACCCATGGAAGCCTTGACGATATATTTGCTGCCTAAGTATTTGCCGATCGTCTTCGCCTTGGAAGGCGATTCCACGATGACGAGTGAATCCGCCATAGGCTCTTCCTCCTCTCAATTACACACATGAATATGATAGACTTCCTGAAATGTGGTGAGTTATGACGCGATAGAGAGCTTCACAGATTGGTCATTCTTCCGGATCGCTGAGATTCTTCAGAAAAATTCCATCTGCTCCGCTGCTGCGAGTCATAATGTCAACACATTTCAGGAAGTGGGGAAGGAGTAGGAATCCGCGACGCGGATGAATGCCATACTGCCCTCCACCTGATGTTTAAAATTGAATTTGTGCATTTACTAACTAAGGACTTTGCAAAAACAACTACTAAATAAGCTTGTATTTTGTGCCCGCTAGCTGGGCGATCCTTTTTTTTATGATTAACGATAACAGAACTGCGTGTAAAAGTCCAAAATCCCATGCCGTAGCATCAAGCAGTTCATCCAGTGTCATGGTTCCCTGTTCAAGCAACAGTATGACACGGTTTTCCTCAGAAGTCTCACTTTCTGGCACTTTGGAGACCTCCTTCAGATTAAGACTCTGCTCTCTATTGTATGAAGAAACCTCCCTTGTACGCAAATCTGCTTCATACTCCTCAATAATATCCGAAGCTTCAGTGACCGTTTTTGCCCCTTGCTTAATCAAGCTCAGCGTACCTCTACTCTTCGGTGACGTAATGGGTCCGGGAACAGCAAACACATCTCGATTTGCCTCCAGTGCAGCATCAGCTGTAATCAAGGAGCCGCTTCTTACATCTGCTTCGACAACAAGCGTTCCCTTCGTTAAACCGGCTATAATCCGATTACGTTGTGGAAACATTCCTGGATGCGACCTCGTGCCTGGAGGATACTCTGATAAGATCAAGCCATTGCTAGCCATCTCTGCAAATAAAGACGCATTTTGGGGAGGATAAATTTGATCAATCGCTGTTCCCAGTACACCAATCGTGTTTCCTCCCCGGCGCAGGGCTGTTTCGTGACAAATACTGTCAATCCCTCTCGCCAATCCGCTAACGATTGTAATCCCTGCATTACATAATCCCTCTGTCAGTATCTCCGCTGCTCTACGTCCATAAGCGGTGGGAACGCGGGTTCCTACCATGGCTATAGAACATGTATGCAAAAGTGATTTATCCCCTTTTGTATACATTACCCAAGGTGGGTCAACTGTTTCCTTCATTAATAGGGGATAATCCTCGTCCACATAAGTTACCGTTCCAATATCACCGGATTGAACTCGCTGATATCGTTCATGCACCCATTCTTCATCATAACACTGAGCCGCAATGCGTGCCTGAGCAGGGCTTAACCCTATCTCGATCCACTTCTGTTCGCTAAAATGCAGTAGCTCATGCAATTGATAGTCACTCGACCAAATACGCTGAATTGTTTTTCTTCCGATTCCCTCTAACTCATGTAAGCCTAACAAAAGCCATCTTTCTTCCAAACTATGGTTCCCCCATTCACGGAAGAGTGAACCCTCCCTTATTTTGTGGCACAATGAATCATTTTGCAAGCGTTTCCCTGACAAGCCTGTCTTAACGCAAAAAAAGCAACCTTTTCATCCCCTGTTTCAGAAGATAAAAAGGTTGCTTACCTTTCTTTCATTATACACTAGCCTGCGGCAAATTTCGATGCAGTTTTATGGCCTGTATATTAATGAAGAAACACGATTTAATGTGTCGTACACAAATTCAAAATACCACGTGCTTCCAGCACACTTACCAGTGTCGAGCCCATTTCGGAAGGAGTCGGTGCCACCTTGATCCCACAGGCTTCAAGCGTGGCAATTTTCTCTTTGGCCGTTCCTTTTCCACCAGAAATAATGGCACCTGCATGCCCCATCCGTTTGCCTGGAGGCGCAGTCACACCGCCGATAAAACCAACCACTGGCTTCGTCATATTGTCCCTGATCCACTCGGCAGCCTCTTCCTCGGCTGTACCACCAATTTCTCCGATCATAATGACAGCATGAGTGTTGGGGTCCTCATTGAAGCGTTGCAAAATATCAATGAATTCTGAACCTTTAACGGGGTCACCGCCAATACCAACCGCAGAAGATTGTCCTATACCTCGGGTCGTTAACTGATGCACTGCTTCATAGGTCAAAGTACCACTACGTGACACAACGCCTACATGACCTGGTAGATGAATGTAACCTGGCATAATACCGATTTTACATTCTCCTGGCGTAATAACGCCCGGGCAGTTAGGGCCAATCAGAACGGTCTTTTTACCTTCCATAAAACGTTTGACCCTGATCATATCAAGCACCGGAATGCCCTCCGTGATACAAATCACGAGATCTAATTCCGCATCTACAGCCTCCAAAATGGAATCTGCGGCAAAAGCTGGTGGCACGTAAATCACGCTCGCTGTTGCGCTAGTAGCTTCCTTGGCTTCGCTCACTGTATTAAACACCGGCAATTTGACCTGTTGTCCGTTCTCCAGTGTAATTTCTACCTCGGTGCCTCCCTTACCTGGAGAGGTGCCACCTACCATTTGTGTACCGTAATCAAGTGCACCCTTGGCATGAAACAACGCCGTTTTTCCCGTAATCCCCTGTGTAATCACCTTTGTATGCTTATCGACCAAAATACTCACGATCTTCACATCCCCTATCGTTTATTCGGCATATCGGAATGCAAACAGGCTATTGAACAAGTTCGACGATTTTTTGGGCGCCATCCGCCATGGAATCGGCTGCCACGATATTCAAACCGGATTCCGCTAAAATCTGTTTGCCGAGCTCAACATTCGTACCTTCAAGACGGACAACAAGCGGACGAGTCAGCCCCAACTGTTTGGCAGCCTCCACGACGCCGTTCGCAATGATGTCACACTGCATAATTCCGCCGAAAATGTTCACGAAAATACCTTCTACCTTCGGATCGGACAAAATGATTTTGAACGCTTCGGTTACCTTTTCCGTCGTCGCACCGCCCCCTACGTCTAGGAAGTTGGCCGGATCGCCACCGTAATATTTAATAATATCCATGGTTGCCATCGCCAAACCCGCACCATTGACCATACAGCCAATATTTCCGTCCAGAGCGATATAGCTTAGATCGTATTTAGATGCCTCAATTTCCTTCTCATCCTCTTCATCCAAATCACGCAATTCCAAAATATCCTTATGACGGAACAACGCATTAGAATCAAAATTCAGTTTGGCATCCAACGCCAGTACATTCCCATCACCCGTAACGACTAAGGGATTGATTTCTGCAATCGAACAATCCTTGTCCACAAAAGCTTCGTATAGCGCCAGCATAAACTTGACCGCTTTGTTTACCAGTTCATTAGGAATATTAATGTCATATGCCAACTTACGCGCCTGATACACCTGAAGCCCAATCGCTGGATCAACAACCGCTTTAAAAATTTTCTCCGGAGTGGCTGCAGCCACCTCTTCGATTTCCGTACCGCCTTCTTCTGAGGCCATCATTACGATACGTCCAGTCGCACGATCTACGACAACGCCGACGTAATATTCTTTACGAATATCGCAGCCTTCCTCAACCAAAAGGCGTTTGACCTCTTTACCTTCAGGTCCGGTCTGATGCGTCACCAGCACCTTACCCAAAATTTCAGAAGCAAAAGTCCGCACCTCATCCAAACCTTTGGCAACTTTCACGCCACCCGCTTTACCGCGTCCACCAGCATGAATTTGTGCTTTCACCACCGTAACAGCGCTTCCAAGCGATTCTGCCGCAGCAACGGCTTCCTCCACCGTATAGGCAACCTTACCGTTCGGTACAGCCACTCCGTACTGCTTTAATACTTCTTTACCCTGATATTCATGGATATTCATTCTGGAATCCTCCTATCAACATGACTGCAACAAGGGCGGTTCACAAGGAAATCTATACTAAACCTACATCATTGTAACATGTTTTTAAAACGCTTTCCTTATAATTTAACCTCATGAATTACAGTATTTTGATATCATTATCATTCCCAAAATCGAATGCTTGGATATTATTGGATATTACCATTAATACAAATTCACACAAAAAAAGCACCTCTACAACATGGGATTACCTAATCCGCATTAAGAGGCACTTTATTTCTTCAAGCATTAATACTTTCAGCTGAGAACAACTCATGCCATAAGATTCGCAAGAGCAACTGAAAATACCTTATGATTTTTCAATTTGTACATTCGCTTGATGAACACGATCAAGCAGATCATTGAACTGGAGCAGAAGCGACCCAAATTGATCATGAGTCATACTTGTTTTTTCCTGGATGCATCCTGGTACAGATAGAGCTTTTTCCCGCAATGCGCTTCCCTCTGTCGTCAAAGAAATCAGCACCTTACGCTCATCCTGAGTGGAACGCTTTCGATCGATCAGCCCGGCGTTCTGCAATCTCTTCAATAGCGGAGTTAGTGTGCCGGAGTCCAAATATAGTGCCTCACCCAATTCCTTCACTGTACACTCTTCACGCTCCCAGAGCACGATAAGTACCAAATATTGCGAGTACGTCACACCGAGCTTTTCCAGATAAGGCTGGTATAGCTTCGTTATCTCTCTGGAGCATGCATATATGGCAAAGCATAACTGATTATCAAGTTTTAACGCTGTACCTTCATTGGGATTGTTTTCCATGCTGTCTGATCACCTACTTTCGTCATTATTTTAGCACATTATATAATAAAATACATGCTAATTGCACAAAATACTTTACAAACAATAATTATTTTGATAAATTAAATTGTGTAAAATATAAATTGAGCGAGAGGCAGTGATTGGATTATGATGACCATTCAACAAAAAATGTATGAAACAACAGTAAAAGCGGTTGGTGGACGTAACGGTTATATCGAGTCTTCCTCCCCTGAACTTCGTTTAAATATTGATACCCCAAAAGAAATGGGCGGCGCAGGCGGTGCAGGTACAAATCCAGAGCAATTGTTCGCAGCAGGCTATTCCGCTTGCTTTGACAGTGCCTTAAATATGGTTGCTCGCATGCAACGTGTTAAGCATGAAGGTACTGAAGTAACAGCTACGGTCCATTTCGGCAAAGTGGAAGACGGCGGCTTCGGAATCGGAGTAAACCTCGATGTATTGGTAAAAGGCGTCGATCATGAAACTGCATTAAAACTGGTGGAAGGCGCACACGAACAATGTCCATACTCCCGCGCTACCCGCGGTAATATTGAAGTGAAACTGAACGTTTTGTAACTTAGATTTTATTTAGTACATGTAGGGGGACGTCTTCATCTCTCTTCATGGATTCAATAGTTTCGTTAGAATGAATTTCACAACAAGCCCCTCAATCGTTTTTTGTCGAGGGGCTTATTATCCTTTCAGCTATCCCTTCGTTAAAGACTGTTTATTTTTTTCCATCAAGTAACATGGGAGATGCTGCATAATCGTATATACGAAACTGATATACTCATAGTATAATCACTAATGTCATAATCTTATTTTTCTTCTCCAGATCTTTATTGTCTGGAGCTTTTTTTGTCCTTTTTTTCCATTTTCTATTGTACATACCCTTTGGAAAAACTCTTTCATAAAAATGATTGTGTTATAACTACTAAGTTTTATCGCCTTTTTAACTTTCAGGAAAACTGGCATTTGCTCTATCCATGTGGCGGTATTGAATAGCTTCAGCCACATGTGAAGTCAAAATTTTCTCTGAGTCATGTAAGTCTGCAATGGTACGCGAAAGCTTGAGAATTCGATCATACGCACGCATGCTTAAACCGAGTGCGTCCATTGTCTGATCAAGCAAGTCCGCTGCATTTTTTTCTAATACGGCATATTTACGAAGCATCTGACCGGACAGCTCACTATTCCATGAAAAGGGAAGCTTGCTATATCTGTGGATTTGTATCGCTTGAGCAGCCAGCACCTGCCTTCGCATTTCAGCGGATGACAATGATTCTTTTTCCTCCCGCCAATCCTTCGGCTGCGATACTTCAAGCTGAAGATCAATCCGATCCAGCAGTGGACCGGAAATACGTGAACGGTAGCGAGCTACTGCTGCAGGTGAACAGGTACAGCGCTGATGTTCCGTATCATTTCCGAAAAAGCCACAGTGACACGGATTTAAAGAGGCAGCAAGTAAAAAATGCGCCGGATACTTAAAAACAGCACGTGAACGACTGATCGTAACATTGTGGTCTTCCAATGGTTGGCGCAGCACTTCTAGTACATGACGGCTAAACTCAGGCAACTCATCCAGAAATAAAATCCCCCGGTGTGCAAGACTGATTTCTCCTGGTTTGGGTATACCTCCTCCACCCACCAAACCAGCAGCAGAGATCGTATGATGAGGCGAACGGAAGGGACGAATATTCATCAGATGAGGCGATGACTCCTTCCACTTCCCGGCAGCGCTGTATACTTTGGTGACTTCAAGCGCCTCCTTTTCTGTCAAAGGCGGAAGGATAGATGGCAACCTGCGGATGAGCATGGTCTTCCCAGCCCCCGGCGGTCCCATAAGCAAAATATTATGCATCCCGGCTGCAGCGATGACTAACGCACGCTTGGCGTGCAGCTGACCCAGCACATCGCTGTAATCCTCCATGTTGCTAGTTATCTCTTCTTTCTCACACAACGGTATTTGCTCTGCCTGAGGTAAATGGTCATAGGAACAGATCATGACTTGTTTACTGGCAGTACAACTCTGAGTTGTCGCTTGCCTATCAACAGTCCCTTGTGCACGATCTTCAATCGGGATAAGATCTGCTAGATGACGTATAGCGTAAATACGTATACCCGTAATCAGACGAGCCTCGCTTGCGTTTTCCTGGGGAAGCAGTACAGAGTTGAATCCTTCTCGCTTGGCCAGATCAACCATAGACAGCACCCCATTTACAGGTCGAATACTGCCATCCAGCGCCAGCTCGCCAATAAACAGCGTCCGTTCTCCCACGGGTAAAACGACCTGTTCACTGGTTGTCAGCAACCCTAAAGCGATAGCAAGGTCAAAAGCTGAACCTTCCTTACGCAAATCAGCAGGAGCTAAATTAATCGTGACACGCTGGGACGGATATTTAAAGCCACAGTTTTTAATTGCTGCTCTGACACGCTCCACTGCCTCTCGAATCGCCGAATCGGGCAATCCTATAATCGCTGTCTGAGGCAAGCCATTGGACAAATCAGTCTCAACTTCAATCAGAACGCCATCTATTCCATACAGACAAGCTCCGTGTAATTTTCCATACATATCAAAAAGCACCTCTCCTCATATTGGAATGCTCCCTCTCGGGAATCATTGCATATATGAAAAAAGGTGCTTCCAAATTTTCATTCTTTGCAAATGTAATGTTCGAAATTTTAGCTTCGAACTATGCTTTCAAAATTCTTGACTAAGTTTATCTGACGACAGATTATTTGTCAAACAAGGTCAGCTTATCGGCTGCGGGAGTACGTGGTCTTGATTCCGGGATAACGTCAGGATAGCCTGCATATATCATTCCTATTACCTTCTCACCTGGTTGAATTCCCAAGTGCTCACGGAACTTAGGCGAATACAAAAATGGCTTTGTCACCCAAAACGTTCCGATTCCTTTGCTCCATGCGGCAAGCATAAAGTTTTGTACAAGCGCGCTGACCGCTGCAAAATCCTCATCCCAAACCGCTTGACGCGGGTCTTCTTCCAGCACTACTAAAAGCTGGATCGGGTTGTGCAAAATGCCGCTCTCAAACTTGTTGTCCTTACCGATGTCGGCTGCAATTGCTTTTGCAAGCTTTTTCCGTCCTTCACCAGCAAACAACAGAAAACGCCACGGTTCACGCATTTTATGATTAGGAGCCCACACAGCGACGTCCAGCAATTCTTTGATCGTATCTACCGGAATAGAGTCGGATTTAAATCGTTTAATCGTCCGGCGTTCCTGAATTACATCTATGACATGTTCACTAAAGGTATGTTTTGTCACGTAAATCCTCCTTCACAGGTACAACTTCTCGATATTCATTTTCAGATGAAAATGATAACTATTCTCAATAAAATATACCTGTAGCTTTCCTTCCTGTCAACCTGTACATATGAATTCAGTCCCGCACTCTTAGCTTCGAAAAAGCTCTTACTCTTAAAATGCGCCTATTAAATGGTTTGTAACAACTGCCTTTTCGTCAGTTAATTGTACAGAAATCATGTCAAAGCGGATTGGAGCATCTCCAATCCCGTTCATATGCAAATATACAGCGGCTGTTTGGCGAACTTGGGCTATTTTACGCGCAGTAACTGATTCTGCTGGCGTTCCATATTTGGAGCTACTTCGACTACGTACCTCAATAAACACGAGTGTATGCTCCTGCTTGGCAATCAGATCTATTTCACCACTGCGGCATCGCCAATTACGCTCTATGATTCGGTAACCCAAGTTTTCTAAAAACAAAGCCGCTGCCTCTTCACCCATCGCTCCTTTGGCTTTCCGTTGATCCTTGCTTCCAGCCTTCATCTCATTACGCATCACCAGTCATCCCTTGATGCAAGCCGGTCCATTTGATATATATAGGTAAGCACCTCTGCCACCAACTGATAGAGCTCAGCAGGGATTTGTTCGTCCAGATCAAGTTTGGACAGTACTTCAACCAGCGCAGCATCCTCCTGTACTGGAACACCATGTTCTTTAGCTTTTTCTAAAATGCTATCCGCAATACGGCCGCTCCCTTTGGCAACGACAATCGGTGCTTCGCTCTCGCCAGGCGTATATTTAAGGGCGACCGCCTTCTTTATGGAAGGAGAAGGAGGTTCCAACGGCTCTTTCATATTTTAAGATCGACTCCTTTATACGGCTGAGGCACATAGCTTTGTACTTCAGAAGAGGCGAGGCTGTTCTGTTCAGTCCTTATGGGCATGGGCTCGGTACGAAGCGATAGAAGCTGGTATCCTAGTGACTCCAACGCTGTGTGAATGGACTCACGCCCACTGGTTAACAACGAAGCCGCCCATTCATGATCATTATGGAGCTTGACACTTACAATCCGATCTACAACCTGGACATCTACCAGGGTCGGCCCAAGTCCCTTCATGTCCAAATCAAACCAAAGACGACAGTTGGAGGCGTCCAGCTCTCCCCGTTTGCCGCGGCGGGACTGAATCTGGATCGTAGCTGTTTCGCGACCGTCCGGTCCAACGAATGGTATAAACATGTGTACTTGTGCAAAAGGCGCCGTTCGGTCTGTATTGAGCAGCAACTGCTGACCTGTCAGGTGCTGTACAACCTGCTGAGCCGCCTCTTTCAAAGCGGGCGGCAGGTCGTCACTGCTCATCAGCTGGAGCAGTGCCCCTTTTACGGTGTCTGCGTCTGCTGACACCGTGTCCCCAGACGCAGCCGCTAATCCCGGCAGCGTCTGGGGCATTCCCTCTGGCGGCTCCATACGTGCCGCCGCCCCTTGCGCGACCTGTGTAGTCGCGCGGTGCACTTGCTGCTCGTGCTCTGCACCGAGCAGCTTCAGTACGCGGCCTACCCACGGGTCTTCCGTGGGGGTGAGCTGCGGGCTGGACGCCACAGGCTGCGATGCAGCGGCGTCTGCGGCCCGCGAGGCGCCAGCCGCCCGCTGCGCCACTTCCGTTGCGGGCTGCTCTGGGGCAGCCGTGCTCAGCGCGGGTGGCACCGCCGCGCGTAGCTCTTGCAGCAACGTGCGCAGCCGCTGGAGCGGCACCTCTGGCGCAGCAGTGTTGCCTGCTGTGGATTGCGGCACAGGGGCACCAGCCTGCTGTGCGGAGAGACGGTCAGCCGTGGCTGCGGTTAAGGCGGGCTTTGCCCCCGCAGGCTCTGCCGTGGCAGCCGCTGGAGCGCCATCCGTATCCTTAAGCTGTGTGCTTGCCGCAGTAGCTTGCTGTGACTGTGACTGCTCCACTCTGGTGCGGGGACCATTTAATGCATCAGCACTCGATTCTGGCGCATTTACACCAGCTTCCGATGCCACTGTCGCTCCGCGTTCATTGGCTGCCTCCGATTCTCCTGGAGCAGTCCCTTTGGCTGCAGATGCAGCCCCCGTCGCAGTATCTGAATCTGTTGCCAAAGCACTCGCTGCTGCAGCAAGGTTGGCTGCTTGAGTCCCTTTTAACAATTCCTTGCCGCCTGTGGTTTGTCCAGCTTCTGCCTGCTTTGCAGCGGCAGAAGCATCCTTGGACAATGTAGGAGCTTGGCCTTCCTGTCCATCTACCACCACAGAAGAAGCACCTGTTGGACTAGCAGACATTCGGTCAGCGTTCTTTATAGCTGGCGATTCCCCCACTGAACGATCAGTGGATATTCCCTGTGCTTGCTGTTTTAATACCGTTTCAAGCTCTTGCTCCAGCGAAGACAACAGATCATTTAAAGGAGGCCCAAACATCGCTTGACGCAATCCGTTTATGCTTTCTGCCGTCAATGGAAGTCCCCGTTGAAAGGCAACTGCCGCCGCCTGCACAAACGTTCCCAATTGTACATTGCCGCTTTGCTTCGCCATAGCTTCTCGCAAAGAAGCCGCATTTTCCGACGTCAACGGCACACCATTCTTTTGCATTGCCTGTATAAGCTCCCTGTTCTGAGCTGTATCCGGCAGTCCCACCGATTCCAATACATCTGTCAGCGCTACGGTTTGCTGTGGTGTATTGGCCACATCGTTCAGAGGCTTAAGCACCGTCATTCCGCTGGGGGAAGCCGGTTGAACCTGAAACGTTGTAGTCTGTCCAGGTTGAAGAGGGGTCTCCAGCTTTGCCCTGACCTGAGAACCTTGTATTTGCAACACAGCCTCACCGCCGTCCTCAGACACCTTTAGCACGACTCCTCGTACGACCTGACCTGGCTGCATATCAAGTTTTTTAGCCTCTCCAGCCTTCACATCTCCAAGTAATCCACGAAATACAGATCCGATGTTCATATCGCCCCTCCTCTCACTCTCCCCCATTCAAAGGGGCTTATGGTATTAGTTATACTTTATATCGGCATTGTCCCGATTCACAATAAGTAACTACAGATCAAACAGTGTCGGTTGCTCTGTCAGCAAATTGCCTAGAAAGCTGCGTCTATGCATCTTTGTAGGTCCTAGCGCCAAAATTTGTTCCCTATGCAACTTGGTAGCGTAACCTTTATGTATACCGATCCCATATTCCGGATACTTCGCATCCCATTCACCTTTACACAGCCGATCACGGGTTACCTTGGCGATGATAGAGGCCGCCGCAATGGACTGACTGTTCGCATCTCCTTTAATAATAGAGAGCTGAGGAATAGGCACATCTACCTTTTCTGCATCCACCAGTAAATAATCAGGAGACACATGTAAAGCCTCAATAGCCTGCTTCATAGCCAAACGAGCTGCCTGCTTAATATTGATATCATCAATCGTCTGCGCGTCTATATAGCCAACTCCTACAGCAATAGCCTTCTCCATAATCAGCTCGTAGTATGCTTCTCTCTTCTTGTCCGTCAATTTTTTGGAATCATCCACACCTTCCAGTAACTCACCCACTGGTAAAATGACTGCTGCGGCCACAACATCACCAAACAGGCATCCACGACCTACCTCGTCAATACCTGCAATCCGCTCACAAGACTGCTCCCAGTATTTTTTTTCATAATGTAGCATGTCCTTCGCTACAATCTCTTTATTTTCCATATTCAATACCTGCCCATCTATATGTAGTTTAACGCGTCATTCATGCCGTAACTCTAGCGATTGAATTCAGCTTACCACAGACCTTCACCGTCCAAAACCCTTTTCTAACTGCCTTCAAATACCAAAAAAAAACCTTCCTCCTCTCCGGAGAGATGGGGAAGGTTCTTCCTTGCCACAAAATGCTATGTTCTGCATCGGTGTACCAGTAAAATCAGTAAGGAGCTTCCAAACTGAATCGTCCCAGCTTCCCTGCACGCAGCTCACGCAAAATGATTTTTGACGCCTTTTCGAGATCTACACGTCCGCCGCTAACAATACAGCCACGTTTACGTCCGATCGCTTCCATAACGTTGACAATTTCATCAGGATTTTCTGTATCTTCAGGACGTTCGGTGAGCTCAAAGCGCTCTGCCAGTGCATCCCAATAGTACTGAACCAAATATTTAGTCGCAAAAAAGGCAATATCCTCGACATTCAGAATTTCTTCCTTGATCGCACCTGTAACTGCCAGACGATAGCCTACATTCTGATCCTCAAATTTAGGCCATAGAATACCTGGTGTATCCAGCAATTCAATTTCTCCGATCTTGATCCACTGCTGTGCCTTCGTTACCCCTGGACGGTCACCCGTAGCTGCAATATTACGTCCCGCCATTCGGTTGATCAGTGTCGATTTGCCGACATTCGGAATACCAACAATCAACCCACGCATAGGACGCGGGTTCATTCCCTTCCTAATCTGCCGATCTATCTTTTCCTTAAGCAGCAGCTTAGCCTGAATCGGAATTTCTTTTAGTCCCGTCCCAGTTGCGGCATCCACCGGAAGGGCCACATGCCCCTGCTCCTTAAAATAGGCAATCCATTGCTGTGATACTACCGGATCCGCCAAATCTGCTTTATTCAAAATAATCATCCGCGGCTTGCCTTGCAAAATATCATCAATCATTGGATTTCGGCTGGAGAGCGGCAATCGAGCATCAATCAGCTCAATGACCAAATCAATTAACTTTAATTTTGCTTCAATTTGGCGGCGCGCTCTGGTCATATGACCAGGAAACCATTGAATCGTCACCGTCATCACCCCATTGATCGTAACTCCTACTTTTACCCTTAGGCTCTTAGTTAGGATTACGGCAGCTATGCTGCTTATTAGTTATTCTAGTGGTTAATCCACTGCATATCTTTTGCCGGCCAGAAAATAACGTCAGCCCGACCTACGACTTCCTTCAAATCAATATATCCAATCATCCGACTGTCTGTACTATTGGAACGGTTATCTCCCATTACAAAAATATGCCCTGCCGGAACTTTTCCATCCTTAAACTTCTCATTTGGAAAATTTGTAAACTTGTTGTAAAGCTCGCCATTCTGATGGGCTTCTTCTAAAGGAGCTTTCAAATAAGCTTCCTGAATCGGCTTACCATTTACTGTAATCGTGTCACCTTCTACCTTGACCGTATCTCCTTCAACGGCAATGACGCGTTTGATAAAGTCTCTTCCTTCCTCCGGCACATGAAACACGATCACTTCGCCTGGTTTAGGGGCACGGAAATCATACAAAATCTCATTTACAATGACGCGTTCTCCGGTATGAAAGTTAGGCTGCATCGACGGGCCATCCACAATAAACGGCTTAAAGAGAAGCCAGCGGATTAAAAAGACAAGCACTAACGCAATAATGATGGCCTTGAGCCACTCAAAAATCTCATTTTTTGGTTTACGCTTGGGCGTACCATCCTGATCAGTTGGCTGCTGTACAGCTCCTTGTCCTACTTCTTGCTCCATAGCTCACTGTCCTCTCTTTACGGTCAATAATCCACAGTTCCCTATGTACGTAGAAAAAACGAAAGGAGCTTGTAACCAAGCCCCTTTCGTTATTCGTTGTATTAACGACGAATTTCTTTAATTCTCGCTGCTTTACCGCGCAGTTCACGAAGATAATAAAGCTTCGCACGACGCACTTTACCACGGCGAGCCACGTCGATTTTATCGATTTTTGGGGAATGAAGCGGGAAAGTTCTTTCCACACCTACACCGTAAGAAATTTTACGAACTGTAAAAGTCTCACTGATTCCACCACCACGGCGTTTAATTACAACACCTTCAAACAACTGGATACGCTCACGAGTTCCCTCAATAACTTTCACGTGCACTTTCAAAGTGTCACCAGGACGAAAGTTAGGCAAATCTTTACGCAGTTGTTCTTCAGTGATCGCTTGGACGATATTCATCTATGACTCCCTCCTTCCGTACAGGTGTTCATGCTTCTTCTGGAAACACAACCGTTTCCTTCATCATCCACAGAGGACCACCGTATTACACACAACAGATGTATTGTATCATGGAGGATACCGCATTGCAACAACAAAAAGGGATTTGACCAAACATTATTTAATTGACTCCATTATAAAACAGGTCACCGCCTGCTTTCAAATCCACTCATGTCTAAGGCGCTTTATTGCTTATCCCCCAAACAGTCAGATTTGCGCTGCTCCTCAATCCACATGCGCTCCTTGCCTGTCAGTTCAGCCTGTTCCAACAGGTCTGGTCGGCGTTCCATCGTGCGACGTAAGGCCTCTTGGCGTCTCCAAGAATCAATATTGACGTGATGCCCTGACAGGAGTACATCGGGTACTTTCCAGCCCCGAAACTCCGCAGGCCGGGTATAATGGGGGTACTCCAGCAGCCCCGTACTAAACGAGTCCGTTACCGCACTCGTTTCGTTCCCCAGCACTCCTGGTAGCAACCGTGTCACACTGTCAATGACGGTCATGGCTGGAAGCTCACCACCAGTCAATACATAATCTCCGATAGAAAGCTCATCCGTCACCAAATACTCTCGAATACGCTCATCATAACCCTCATAATGCCCACATATAAAAATAAGATGGTCCTCTTTGGCCAGCTCTTCCGCTTTCTTTTGCGTAAAAGTCTCGCCTTGTGGACACATCAAAATGATACGCGGAGATTTTATGTCTGTGTTACGTTCTACCCCTTCATGTTGGATAACTTCATCGGCTGTCTCTAATGTTGGTTGCTCTGATTTATCCAACAGCGCTTCCACCGCAGCAAAAATAGGGTCAGGCTTCAAAACCATGCCGCCCCCACCGCCATAGGGCGTATCATCCACTTGTCCATGCTTGTTGCCAGCATACTGACGAAAATTAACCGCTTGCAGTGATACAATTCCCTTATCCCTTGCTTTTCCCAGAATGCTTGCATTAAATACTCCATCAAACATCTCTGGAAACAGGGTTAGCACATCCACTCTCATTACAGCAGACCTTCCATTAACCGTACCGTAACCCGTTTTTCACGCACGTTTACATTCAAAATAACATCCTCTATATACGGCAATAGCAGTTCCTTGCCTTTAGGCATTTTGACTACCCATACATCATTGGCTCCCGGAGTCAAAATTTCTTTGACCACGCCGAGCTCATTTCCGTCTTCGGTCACCACTTCCATGCCGACTACTTCATGAAAATAGAATTCATTTTCTTCCAATTCACCTAACCGCTCAGCAGATACCTTCAACAATGTACCTTTATATTTTTCGACTTCATTAATATTGTGATATTCCTTAAATTTAGCGACAACCATATTTTTTTGAAAACGCGCTGTTTCAACAGTTACGGGGATCGGTGCTTTACCTTCCGCCGGAACAATCAAAAGCTCACTACCTTTAGCAAAACGATCTTCTGGGAAATCTGTCGTCGTTAATATTTTAAGCTCCCCACGGATTCCATGGGTGTTCACAATTTTTCCGACATTAAACAATTGTTGCATCGTGTTCCTCCTGCTTGTAATCGGTCCCGCTCCATATCATCTTCATCATGTACGAAAAAGGGTTAGGACATACATCCTAACCCACTTTCGTATATCTTTAAGATATGATGTCTACGGTAACCCGTTTATCCATCTTAACGGCTGCTGATGCAACCACAGTGCGAAGCGCCTTGGCGATACGACCCTGCTTACCAATGATTTTGCCTACATCCTCAGGATGCACACTAAGCTCATATACAACAAGCCGATCCTTCTCCAAGGTCTTCACGGTTACATCTTCCGGATGATCGACTAAAGCCTTAGCAATGATTATCACTAATTCTTCCATGGTTGACCCTCCGTATCAGCACCTTATTTCTGTAGTTTAGATTCATGAAACTTTTTCATTACGCCCGCTTTGCTAAGCAAGTTACGGACTGTGTCGGATGCTTGTGCACCATCTTGCAACCATTTCAGCGCTTTATCTTCATCAATTTTTACAACCGCTGGTACTGTGATTGGGTTGTAGTAACCGATTTCTTCGATAAAACGACCGTCACGCGGGGAACGAGAATCAGATACCACGACGCGATAGAAAGGAGCTTTATGTGCACCCATACGTTTCAGACGAATACGAACTGCCACGAAAATTCACCTCCTTCAAAAAGTAGACTATATTGTTATCCCATAATTCCAAGGGCCTAACGGCCTTAGCGGAAAGGAAACTTCATACCTTTACCCATACTCTTCAGCTGCTTCATAGCCTTGTTTTTGCCACCCTTAGGTCCCATCATATCTGAGAACTGCTTCATCATGCGACGCATTTCGTCAAATTGCTTTATCAGACGATTTACCTCAGCCAGTGATGTTCCACTGCCTACAGAAATACGTTTGCGTCGGCTATGATTAATCATGTCTGGGTTTTGCTTTTCCTGTGTGGTCATAGAATGAACGATAGCCTCAATCCGGCCCATCTGTTTGTCATCCACTTTGATATCTTTCATTTGCTTCATGTTGCCCATACCGGGAATCATATCAAGAATCTGGTCGATTGGACCAAGCTTCTTAACTTGATCCATTTGCTCCAGAAAATCTTCAAAAGTAAACTCGGCATTACGCATTTTACGTTCCATTTCCTTCGCCTTATCGGCGTCGATATTGGACTGCGCTTTTTCAATCAGGGACAACATGTCACCCATGCCTAAAATCCGTGAAGCCATCCGTTCAGGATGAAACGGCTCCATCGCATCCAGCTTTTCACCCAATGTAGCAAACTTGATCGGGCATCCCGTCACAGCCTTAACTGATAAAGCTGCACCACCACGAGTGTCACCATCCAGCTTCGTCAGTACAACTCCCGTCAACTCCAAGCTACTATTAAAGTGCTCTGCAACGTTAACCGCGTCCTGCCCCGTCATGCTATCTACAACCAGTAGAACTTCATCCGGGTTGACGTTGGTATGAATCTGGCGTAACTCTTCCATGAGCTCTTCATCAACATGAAGACGACCCGCAGTATCTATAATAACGTAGTCATTACCATTATCCTTAGCATGCTGCAAACCCTGTTTCGCAATTTCTACCGGGCTTGTCTGATCTCCCAGTGTAAATACAGGAGTATTAATCTGCTCCCCCAGAACCTGAAGTTGCTTGATCGCGGCTGGTCTATAAATATCACCAGCTACAAGCAATGGACGATGATTTTGCTTTTGCAACAATTTCGCCAGTTTACCAGACGTCGTCGTCTTACCTGCGCCCTGGAGACCCACCATCATAATGACCGTAGGCGGTTTGTTTGCTTTGGCAAGCTTGGCCTGACTGCCACCCATCAACTCGGTCAGTTCCTTGTTCACGATGTCGATGATGACCATGCCTGGCGTAAAGCTGTCCATCACTTCCTTACCAACGGATTTCTCCTTTACCTTGGCAATAAAGTCCTTTACAACCTTGAAGTTAACGTCCGCCTCAAGCAAAGCTAATCGTACTTCACGCATCGCCTGAGCTACATCATCCTCAGACACTTTTCCTTTACCGCGCAGTTTACTGAATACATTTTGCAAGCGAGTCGATAATCCTTCAAATGCCATACTTTCGCACCTCCTTGTCTACCAGGGTTGTTTGTTCTTATATCTATATGTCCTACAATTCCTGCAGGCGATTTACAATTTGATGGACATGTTGCAGAGTGCCTTCATCGGACTCACCGATTTTACCGAATGCCTCATACAACGTCTTATTTAATTCTTCGAGATCTTGGATTCTACGCTCATACTTACTTAGCAAACCAAGCTTTTCCTCGTACATTTCCAATACCTGTTCAGCACGTTTAATATGTTCATACACTGCCTGACGGCTAATTTGAAATTCCGATGCAATTTCCCCTAAAGAAAAATCATCATGGAAGTAATATTTTAAAAACATCTGTTGCTTCTCTGTAAGCAGAGGTTCATAGAAGTCAAACAGTCGGTTAATCCGGTTTGTCTTTTCCAGCCGATTCTCCTGACTCATCTTGTATACCTCCATCGTCAAGGAAAAACACTTTACAGTTCTTTTCAACGTTCCTTATGATACATAAAAGAAAAGAAGATGTCAAGCGTTATCCCTTGTCATACAAAAAAAAGCCGATCCACTGCCCTTAAACGGAAGTACGGATCGGCTTTTTGCCCACTGTTACTTAAACCCTTACTGGAGTAAGATACAGCAGAACAGCCAGAAAATGAAGTATGCTGCCTGCTAAAACAAACAGATGCCAGATCGCATGGTGATATGGAAATGCCCGCCACACATAGAAAATCGTGCCCAACGTATACATTAGACCACCTACGAACAATAACGTCATCCCTCCGGCGGGAACAGTCGCAACAAGAGGATTCCAGGCAATGGTGATGAGCCAGCCCATCACAATGTAAAACACGGTAGACATAAACAGAAAGCGCTTGGTGAAAAACGCCTTGAACAACACACCAAACAGTGCAATCCCCCAAATCACTCCAAACAGTGTCCATCCCATAGTACCTCGCAGTGCAACGAGCATAAACGGGGTGTAGCTGCCTGCAATGAACAGGTAAATGCAAGAATGATCGAATATTTCGAACAAATCTTTCATTTTCCCTTCACGCAGGCTATGAAGCAACGTTGAATTGGTGTACAACAGCAACATCGTAATCCCGTAAATCGTAAAGCTGACGACATGCCAAGTGGTTCCTTTCATGCTAGCAAAAACAATGAGCAACACAAGCGCTGCTACGCTTAAAACGGCTCCAATTCCATGTGTAATGGCGTTGGCTACTTCTTCCCGTCGGGAGTAGGTATAGGTGTTTGCCATCGGTTTTTCACCCGGCTTCCTGATTTATATTTTACATACAAGATACATTACATATACGGCATCGACAGACTTCTTGCTTTCATTATACATCTGGGCGAACTTGAGCAGCAACAGGATGGCTACTTAGTCCCAAACGTAGCATGAAAGCCTACTTTAAACGTATCAGTTCTGTTCTTCCTCGCCTGTAGCAGTTGCTTCGACCGTCTCTTCCTGAATCAACCCCGCAAACAACGCATGAACGAATTGCTCGGAATCAAACGGTTGAAGATCATTCACTTTTTCACCTAAGCCCACCAGCTTAACAGGCAAATTCAGCTCCTGACGTATGGCCACAACAATCCCGCCCTTCGCTGTACCATCCAACTTCGTTAGTACCAGCCCGGTTACACCGCTTTTCTCACCAAACAGCTTGGCTTGGTTAAGTGCATTTTGTCCAGTCGTCGCATCAAGTACCAACAACACTTCATGTGGAGCATCTGGAATTTCGCGTTGAATCACACGGAAAATTTTGTTCAGTTCCTCCATTAGATTGCTTTTATTCTGAAGACGTCCTGCGGTATCACACAACAAAACATCCACTTTACGCTGCTTGGCAGCCTGTACGGCATCAAACATAACCGCAGCCGGATCGGAACCGGATTGCTGCTTAATAACCTCTACACCTGCCCGTTCGCCCCATACCTCCAACTGTTCAATCGCACCCGCGCGGAACGTATCCCCAGCAGCCAACAATACTTTTTTGCCCTCTTGTTTAAAACGGTGAGCTAACTTGCCAATGGTTGTTGTTTTGCCGACGCCATTGACTCCCACGAATAAAATGACTGTAATCCCGTCAGGACTCATTTTGAGCTGACTATTGTCATTACCCCGCAGCAACTCGGACAGCTTTTCCGACAATACAGGCTGTAACTCGGATGCGTCCTCGATTTTGCGCTTTTTCACTTCTTCTCGCAGGTCTTCAATGAGGTTCATAACCGTGTTGACGCCTACGTCTGCTCCGATCAGAATTTCTTCCAGTTCCTCATAAAATTCCTCATCAATCTTTTTACGGCGAATCATCAAGTCCGTTACTTTTTCAACAAAACCTTTACGTGTTTTTTCCAAACCATCTTTGAACTGTTTTGTGACAGATTCAGTTTTGTTTGCAATGCTTTCCTTCAATTTCCTAAAGAAACTCATGGATTCCCTCCGTTGGTCTGAAAGTATGTTATTTAATGTCAGGCAATCTCAGCTTCATCGTTGTCCAGCTTGACAGATACGAGTTTGGAAACCCCGCCTTCCTCCATCGTAACCCCGTACAGCACATCAGATTCCTCCATTGTGCCCTTGCGGTGTGTGACTACAATGAACTGTGTCTGCTCCGAGAATTCTCGTAAATACTGGGCAAAACGCACCACGTTTGCTTCGTCCAATGCAGCCTCTACTTCATCGAGTACACAGAATGGAACAGGTTTAACGTGTAAAATGGCAAATAGTAACGCCATCGCTGTTAACGCACGCTCACCGCCCGACAGTAGCTGCAAGTTTTGCAGTTTTTTGCCCGGTGGTTGAGCTACGATGTCGATTCCCGTCTCCAGCAAGCGTTCCGGGTCAAGCAGCACGAGATCAGCACGTCCGCCTCCGAACAGCTTGGAGAATACCGTTCCAAATTCGCGCCGAATAGCATCGAATGTAGTCTTAAAGCGTTTGGACATTTCTTCATCCATTTCACGAATAACCTGATAAAGCGTTGTCTTGGCCTCCACCAAATCAGACTTTTGCTCATCAAGAAACGTATAACGCTCATGCACACGCTGGTATTCCTCAATGGCGCCTAGATTCACCTCACCTAACGCGGAAATACCACGTTTGAGCCTTTCTACCTCACTCTGCGTACCTTCAATATCTTCAGGTATAGGGTAACGCTGCTTGGCTAACTCATAGCTGAGTTCATAATCATCACTTAATTTTTTCAGAACATTTTCCAGTTCCACATCAAGTCGATTTACTCCAATTTCCGTTTGACGAAGCAACTCCTCCACTGACTTAAGCTGAATTCGCTGTTCTTTCGTGTCGTTCTCAGCCACTTCCAGCTTTTTGGACAAGCTGCTGCGTGCAGCCCGCTTGAATTCCAGTTGCTGTGCGGCTTCTTCCTTTTTCAAACGGTATTGATTGAGATTTTCAATCTGTTTCACGGTCTCCTGCTCATTGGTCAGCAAATCCGCTTCGATGGAAGCAAGCAAGGTTTTGTTTTGTCTCGAATCCTTACCAAGAGTATCATAATCCCCACGCAATCTGCGCAGCTGCTCTTCCAATGAAAAGCGCTCCTGGTCCAGCTTTCCTTCTCTTACCTTGAGATTCGTGAGCTCTCCCTGCAGCTGCTCTTTGGCAGATTCGTTGGCTTTACGGGCGAATTCGGCAGCGTGAATGGCCTGATGCGTTTTCTTCTCTTCTTCCTCCAGCGCAGCCAACTTTACCAACGCTTCTTCACGGGAAGTTTCCAGCTCCTTGATTTCCTGATCAAAGCCCTTTTTCTCCTGACCAGACGCAGCGACCTGCTCCAGAACATGACGAAGTTCATGCTCCAGTTGCTTGAGCTCCATTGCCATCTGCTGCTCTTCACCGCGCTTCACATCGCCGCCCTGACGCAACTCGTCCAGACGGGTCTGTGTCTCCTCCAGCTGGCGTTTGGTATCTATTGCACTCTGGCGCAACCTTGCAATTTGCTGCTCCGTATCTACAATGTCTTGATCCAACTGATCCAGCTGACGTTTACGTCCAAGCAGATTAGCATTTTTCTTGAACTGGCTTCCCCCAGTCATGGAACCCCCTGCATTGACAACATCGCCTTCCAAAGTGACCACGCGGTATCTATATTGGCAACGGGCCGCAATACGGTTTGCATCTTCCAACGTACGGGCAATGACCACATTCCCCAAGAGACTGCCTACAATTCCGGCATATCGATCATCATACTGAACAAGATCTGCACCGATCCCGACAAAGCCTTCAGCGCCTTCTGCAATTTGGCGTTCCCCCGCACCGATTTGACGCGGGCGGATAACATCCATAGGCAAAAATGTCGCTCTGCCCAGTTGACGTTGCTTTAGAAAACTGATCGCCTGTCTGGATACGGATTCATTTTCCATCACGATATGCTGAACTGAAGCACCCAAAGCGGTCTCCATCGCCTGCTCTAAATGCTCAGGCACCCGAATCAGCTCCGCTACCGCTCCATGTACACCGTGCAAGGTTTCTTTTCGTGCAGCCTTCAATACCTCTTTAACTCCAAGCATGAAGCCGTCAAAGTCATCCTGCATTTCCTTCATCGTATCTCGCCGTGAAATTAGAGCCTCTCGTTTTTGTTCCCATTTACGAACCGTACCCTGGTTTTCTTCCAGAAGTTTTTGCAGGGCTTGGTACTTTTCACTTCCCTGAATATAGCCACTACGCAAACTACTGATTTCCTGCCCTAGCTTCTGAACAGCAGCTTCCAATCCCTTTTTGCGCTGTTCAAGCTGTACTTTCTGGGCTTCCCATTTGCCGGATTCGTCACTTACGCGAGTCACACGCCGTTCCAATGCTTCCTTCTGTTGGTCTGTATAACGAATTTCGTTACGGGCCTGTGCCATTTGATTCATCAGCTCCAGCAGACCACCCTTTAGGCTTTCTTCCTGCTCCTGGCTGATTCCGCCTGTAACACCAATCAGTTTGGCCTCTTCGTCAGACAGCCGCCCACGCAACTCGTCAAGCTCTACATTCAGTGCAGACAGCTTTTCGTTCAGTTGATCCAGTTCACTCCTGCGCTCGGAATGCCGTGATTCGCTTGTGCTAAGTGATAAGATCAATTGTTCCCGATTAGCCTCCAGATTGCGTGTGCGCTCTTTGAGCAATTCGCCGTAGCCTTCACTTTTCTCCGTCGCTTCACTGTATTGCAGCAGATCCCTTTGCAACCGCTCTACTTGCTCCTCCAGCTGGCGTAATTCGTTGCGGTCACTTTCCAGCATCGCATCGTGGCGGGACACCACCGTAGACAACTGAAGCTGCTCCTGCTGCAGCAAAGCTAGTTTGGAAGTCGCATCGCTCCACGAAGTATGAATTTGTTCAATTTGATGGACGTACATTGAAATTTCTTTGGATTTCAATTCACCGCGCAGCTCTTTAAAATGAATCGCCTTTTCAGACTGCTCCTTAAGCGGTCCAATCTGATCCTCCAGTTCACTAACCAAATCGTGAATACGCAGTAAATTTTGCTCCGTTTCATCCAGCTTGCGAACCGCATCTTTTTTACGCGATTTATACTTTACGATACCCGAGGCTTCCTCAAAAATACCTCGACGATCCTCAGATCGGGTACTCAGAATTTCTTCGATGCGTCCCTGTCCAATAATTGAATAAGCTTCTTTACCAATCCCTGTATCCATAAACAGCTCTGTAATATCTCGGAGTCTGCATGATTGCCGATTAATGAAATATTCACTATCCCCACTTCGATGTACACGTCGCGTTACCGTGACTTCACCAAAATCCAGAGGCAACGCCTGATCTTCATTATCCAACGTAAGCGATACTTCACCGTAATTAACAGCCTTACGAGCATCACTACCCGCAAAAATAATGTCCTCCATTTTGCCGCCACGCAGTGATTTGGCACTCTGTTCGCCAAGCACCCAACGAATCCCGTCAGAAATATTACTTTTTCCGCTTCCGTTGGGTCCGACGACTGCCGTAATGCCGCGGACAAATTCCATTTCCGTTTTATCTGCAAACGATTTGAAGCCCGCCAGCTCAATGCGCTTTAAAAACATGCTCAATCTCACCTCTAACATTTCAAATATGCTTGTACAACACCGTACACCTGATTGATATGAATTATCCCTATTGTAGCATAAACTAGCTTGTATAAAGCACAGTACCGACACTCACATTACACCAGCAAAGCCACGAAAAAAGAGCAAAACGCAGTCCATTCGCCATTACGGGCCGGGACTCCCCGCGGACTGCCCTTTGCTCTTACTTTGTGTCCCTTGCTTGCGTAACCCGTCCGGGCTGCTCAGGTACCGATTACGATTCTGCCAGCTTCAAACGGTTTAAAGCTACTGCCGCCGCTTGCTGCTCAGCTTCTTTTTTGGAGCGTCCTGTACCTGCCCCTAGCCGTTCGCTGTCCATATATACTTCAGCTACAAACTCGCGCTCATGGGCTGGTCCGCGCTCCTCTACAATCTTGTATTCAAGCATCCCCATGTTATGATGCTGCGTCAGTTCCTGAAGCTCTGTTTTGAAATCACTCATCTGAAGCTTACCGTTTAATACAATTTGAGGAAAAATATAACGTTCCAGAAACGAACGGACGGCCTCCAGACCCTGATCCAAATAAAGCGCACCTACGAACGCTTCGAATACATCAGCCAACAGAGCCGGACGAGTACGTCCACCTGTCAACTCTTCACCTTTTCCAAGCAGTACATATTGCCCAAACTCAAGCCCGACAGCAAACTTCACCAGAGAAGGCTCACAGACAATAGCTGCACGCAGCTTGGTGAGTTCGCCTTCGGGTCGGTTAGGGTACTGATTGTACAATTGCTCGGACACCGTCAGTTCCAGAACAGCGTCACCTAAAAATTCAAGACGCTCATTGTCTGCATGCTGACTGAACCGATGTTCGTTTACGTAGGAAGCGTGCGTAAAGGCCTGCTTCAGAAGCTGCCGATTGTTGAATTGAATATGAAGTTTCTGCTGTAATTGCTTCAAGTCTCCACTCAACGAACTGACCCCTTATGCTTCATATTTTTTTAGAATAACCGTAGCATTGTGACCGCCAAAACCAAAGGAATTGGACATAACCACATTCAGTTCCGCTTTTCTCGGCTTATTAGGTACATAATCAAGATCGCATGCCGGGTCTTGATTATCCAAATTAATCGTTGGCGGAATCGTCTGATGCTGAAGGGCGAGACCACAGATCACGGCTTCAACGCCGCCCGCTGCACCCAATAAATGCCCTGTCATCGACTTAGTTGAGCTGATCGCTACCTTATAGGCATGCTCTCCCAGCGTTTTCTTGACTGCTTCCGTTTCGGATTTATCACCGACTGGCGTAGATGTACCATGTGCATTGATATAATCAATCTCTTCAGGATTCAATCCAGCATCACGGATCGCCATTCTAATGCAGCGTGCTGCTCCCTCTGGATCAGGCTCCGTCATATGATGGGCATCGCCAGAAAGACCGTAGCCAATCACTTCACCGTAAATACGCGCACCACGCTTCAAAGCATGATCCAACGATTCTAGAATAAGAACACCAGAGCCTTCGCCCATAACAAACCCGTCTCTTTCGGTATCAAAAGGACGGCTTGCCTTTTCAGGCTCGTCGTTACGCGTGGACATTGCTCGCATGGAACAAAATCCAGCCATACCAATCGGACGAATAGTCGCCTCAGCTCCTCCGCAAATCATGGCGTCTGCGTCACCACGCTGAATCATGCGGAAGGAATCACCAATAGCATGACTGCCCGTGGCACAAGCCGTAACTGGTGATGTATTGGGGCCTTTAGCACCGAGTGAAATCGACACTTGACCGGAACCCATATTAGCAATCATCATCGGGATGAAGAAAGGGCTTACGCGTTTAGGTCCTTTTTCAATCAGTGCGTTGTGCTGATCCTCCCAAGTTCCCAATCCGCCAATACCGGAACCGACAGATACACCAACACGCTCAGCATCCGCATTTTCTCCGATTACAAGTCCGCTGTCCTCAAGCGCCAATTTACTAGCAGCAACCGCAAACTGCACAAAGCGGTCCATTTTACGCGCATCCTTACGTTCAATATAATCCTCTGGATTAAAATCTTTAATGGAAGCGGCTATTTTCGTAGTGTACTCACTTGTATCGAAAGCTTCGATTTCACTGACGCCGGATTTTCCAGCCATCAGATTATCCCATAGTGTGTTCAAATCCTGTCCCAGCGAAGTGATTACACCCATTCCTGTTATGACAACACGTTGTTTCAAAGATAATCACCTCTATGTCTACTGCATATTGTATTTTAAGACCGCACACTCTTGTGCGTAAAAATAATATAGAATCAACTAAAGTTAGTAATGCCGCATACTTCTCAGCCTTTGACTAAGTGAAGCTGAGCCAGACTCAAAAACACACGGCAATTCCGTCTTTAGTTCAATCTGTATAATTAGGAGAAAGTCCCGCCTGTAACAGAACGGGACTTTTGATGACATGAATTAGGTATGAGATTGTATGTACTTCACAACTTCACCTACAGTTGTAATTTTCTCTGCATCTTCATCAGAGATTTCCATATCAAACTCATCTTCCAATTCCATTACCAATTCAACTACATCGAGAGAATCAGCGCCTAAATCATCTTTAAAAGATGCTTCAAGTGTAACTTCGGCTTCGTCGGCTCCCAAACGGTCAACGACAATGCGTTTTACGCGCTCCAATACATCGGACATCCGGCTCACCTCCTCTTAGGTATTATACGAAAATTACAATTAAAATGCCATAGAAGAGAGTATTCATTGACAACTCTTCATCGGGGCATGCGGATTGGCAACATGCTACTACATATACATGCCGCCATCCACATGCAAAGTCTGGCCCGTCATATATGAGGAAGCATCCGAGGCCAAGAACAGCACCACGTCAGCAATTTCCTCAGGCCGTCCAAGACGGGCCAGCGGAATACCGCTCAGCATATTGTCACGCAAATCATCAGCCAGCACCTGCGTCATCTCAGTATCGATGAATCCAGGAGCCACACAGTTCACTGTAATACCTCTCGAAGCAAGCTCTCGAGCAGAGGATTTGGTAAGACCAATTACCCCTGCTTTAGCAGCAACGTAGTTGGCTTGTCCTGCGTTGCCAAGTACACCGACCACGGATGAGATATTGATAATTCGGCCAGAACGCTGCTTCATCATTGGACGTGTTGCCGCCTTAAGACAATTAAACACACCCTTCAGATTCGTTTCGATCACCTGATCGAATTCCTCTTCCTTCATGCGCATGATTAAATTATCTCTTGTTATGCCGGCATTATTCACCAGGATGTCAATCTTGCCCCAAGCGCCAATCACATCCTTGATCAACTGATCCGCTTCATCAGCGCGACCGACATTAGCCTGAACTGTAATAGCCTCTACACCTTTGGCACGAATCTGCTCTGCTACCTCAGTCGCAGCCGCCTCACTACCAGCATAGTTTACCGCCACATTAGCACCTGCTTCAGCCAGCGCCAACGCAATACTACGGCCAATTCCGCGCGACGCTCCTGTAACGAGCGCCGTTTTTCCACTCAATGGCTTAGACATCATAGTCCCCCCTTGCAAGTATATAACCCGTTAAGGCAATGATTATACTTTTAACGGGCCTCCAAGGCTTCCGTTACAGAAGCAAACGACTCCAGGCTGCTTATATTATACAGCTTAACCGTTTTGTCGATTTTTTTAACCAGTCCAGTCAATACACTTCCCGGTCCAAACTCAACAAAGGTGTCAACACCTTGTTCTAGTAGCCATGCTACACTGTCTTCCCACAGTACCGGAGAATAGACCTGATCCACCAACAGTTGGCGAATTTCGCTCCCCTCACGTACAGGTTTAGCTGTTACATTGGCAACAACCGGAACCTGAGCTTTGGAGAAAGTTACAGCCCCCAACTTGCCGGAGAGCTTGATCGCTGCTTCCTTCATCAGTGACGAGTGGAAAGGACCGCTAACCTCCAGAGTAATAGCGCGCTTGCCTCCTGCTTCCTTCACACGTTCAGCGACAGCAGCTACGCCCTCCTTCGTACCAGATACAACAATTTGTCCAGGACAATTGATGTTGGCTAGTTCGACCAGTTGACCAGACTCTGTAATATCACGGCACAATGCTGCCAATGCTTCACGATCAGCTCCCAACACAGCAGCCATCCCGCCTTGCCCATCAGGAATGGCCTGCTCCATGAACTCGCCACGTGTACGAACAATTTCAACCGCATCCTCAAATGCGAGGACACCGGAAGCGACTAGCGCGCTGTATTCTCCTAGACTGTGTCCAGCCACATAATCGGGATGAATGCCCATTTTTTCCTTGAACGCTTCATACAACGCAATGCTCGCCGTTAACAATGCAGGCTGCGTATTGGATGTTTGCTTCAAAGCTGTGTCCGGCCCTTCAAAAATCAGTGTGCTTAGTGCGAACCCTAACCGTTCGTCCGCTTGGCGAAATACTTCTGTTGCAGCTGGAACTGCTTCATAAGCATCTTTAGCCATACCTACAGCTTGTGAACCCTGACCGGGAAATATAAATGCCGTTTTGCCCATCGTGTATGCACCTCTCTGTATCCAATGCTTGTCCTGTAAAACACTACACAAATTCAATATTATATCAAAACTTCCATTTTATTACCAGACAAGAACCGACGCTCCCCAGGTCAAGCCACCGCCAAAGCCCACCATTAATACACGGTCGCCTTCCTTCATGCGGCCTTCCTCAGCTGCTTCCACAAGAGCGAGAGGGATTGATGCTGCCGATGTATTCGCATATTTATGAACATTAACAACTACCTTTTCCTCTGGTAAATCCAGACGTTGCATCGCCGATTGGATGATGCGAACATTGGCTTGATGCGGAACGAACAGATCAATATCATCTTTGGACAGCCCTGCTTTTTCCAACACATCGACCGTTGCCGTTCCCATAACACGAACCGCGAACTTGAACACTTCGCGTCCGTTCATGTAAATATAGTGCTGTTTATTTTCCAGTGTGTCTGCACTCGCAGGCAAACGCGAGCCTCCTGCTTCCAACTTGAGTAAGCTGCCTCCGGCACCCTCAGCCCCGAGATCAAAGGATTGGAATCCTCTACCTTCAGGCACTTCACCAATCACTACAGCTCCTGCACCATCTCCGAATAGAACACAGGTATTGCGGTCGGTATAATCTGTAATCCGAGAAAGACAGTCTGCCCCAATGATTAATGCATTATTATAGATACCTGTCTTAATGAAGCTCGTTGCCGTAGCCAGTCCGTATACAAAACCCGAGCATGCCGCAGACAAATCGAAAGCTGCTGCGCCTTTGGCTCCCAATTTGTCCTGAAGAATGCAGGCAGTTGACGGAAACGCCATATCCGGTGTAACCGTAGCTACAATAATTAAATCCAGATCCTGTGCCGTCATACCCGCGGACTCCAACGCCTTAATTGCTGCTTCATAAGCTAAATCAGATGTAGCCTGCTCTGGAGCCGCAATATGGCGCTCCTGAATCCCTGTACGGCTGACAATCCATTCATCACTTGTTTCTACGATTGCTTCCAAATCTTTATTGGTCAGAATTTTCTCAGGTACGTATTTCCCTGTTCCGATAACACCAACCGGCCGTAATTTATTCATATCGTCACTCACTTCCTGCTGATTTCCTTGGATATACTTTCTACCAATCGGTTTTGCAAGGCCGTACGAGCCTGCCTTACCGCATTTTTGACGGCAACGCCGTCAGACGAACCGTGACTTTTCAGGACGAGTCCACTCAAACCCAGCAAAGGAGCCCCGCCATGCTCTTTATAATCCAATTTACCTTTCAGACTGCGAAGCTCAGGCATAATCAAGGCTGCCGCAAGCTTGGTCTTCAAGGATTTGGTGAATTGCTCTTTTAAGAGAGAAAATATGGCTCCGGCTGTACCCTCTAGCGATTTTAGCATGATATTTCCAGCAAATCCATCGCACACCAGTACATCGCAATTCCCGGTTAACACATCTCTCGATTCAACATTACCCACAAAATTGACAGGTAACTGCTCAATAAGTGGATATGCCAACTTCGTCAGTTCATTGCCCTTCCCAGCTTCGGTCCCCACATTTAGCAGACCCACCCTTGGAGAAGACACACCGTGAACTTTCTGACGATACAAGCTCCCCATCAGTGCATACTGGGCAAGATGCTCAGGCTTGGCATCCATATTGGCTCCCAAGTCCAGCGCTAGAATACCCTGATCATCTATCGTTGGTATCATCGGCGCGAGAGCCGGACGTTCAATGCCCTCCATTCTTCCAACCACTAGCAACCCTGTGGTCATTAGCGCGCCTGTATTACCTGCGGATATCATGGCATCCGCTTCGCCTTCTCTGACCATTCGACCAGCTACGACCATCGAGGCATCCTTTTTACGGCGCACTGCCTTTACAGGCTCGTCCTGCGCATCTATCATTTCGGATGCATGGCGAATGCTGAGGTTCGTCGGCAACGCCCTACCGTTCAGAACCGATTCAATTCGTTCCAGGTCACCAACCAGCGTAATGTCCGTATCCTTCCATTCCGCTGCCGCAGATAGCGCGCCCTCTACTGTCGCCTCAGGAGCATTATCTCCCCCCATGGCATCAATGGCGATCCGCATGCTGACTTCCTCCTTCGCTATACTCTTCCTCCGTGGAGCGATAAATGACAAAGTTGCCTTGGAACACCATTTCTTCTCCTACGTAGGCAAAGACTTCCACTTTAGCCTTCCCTTTTTGTTCTGGATTTGAGCGTACATATGCCTTGGCAATGCACTTCTCACCTAAATGAACCGGGCGGACAAAGCGTATATCCGCTGACGCAGTCAATGCTATCTCATCATTAATCACGGCAACGGCCAATGAATTGGCCTGGGCAAATACATAATGCCCCCGCGCAATGCCAGTACGCGAAAAAATATGTTCCTCTTTAATCTCAAAAATCGAAATACCGCTTCGATCCAACTGTAGATCAACGATATCCCCGATCACTTCATGCAAAGGCAAGGAACGAACCTGGTCGTAGGAGCGCTCAGCCATCAGCTTTAGCCGTTCCCGCAATTCTGGGATTCCCAGTTCCATCCGGTCCAGCCGAATAGTCTGAATACTTACCTTCAGCTGTCTTGTCAATTCCTGATCCGTTACGAACGGATTATCATCAATTAATTGAGTCAGCCGCTGCTGTCTCTGTCTCTTCGGCAAACGTTCGATGTCAGTGACGCCTCCTTTCCCTACAATAAACTGTCGTTCAGACGACAGTTCGGGTTACTTCACTTCACTTTCTAACGGCGAAACTTCAAGCCGATTTGTCTTCTTGTATGTATAAAGGAACCTCTTCGGCCCTTCTTTCTTAGAACCTGGTACTAAAACAGTATATAGCATGCTGACGTAAAAAGGAAGCATGCAGACAAAAAAAAGTAGCGCCTCACTGAAGTGAAGCGCTACTCTTCCTGCGAAGATTCCAAAGAATCCGCTTATCGGACATTATTGAGAGATGATCTCTCTAGCTTTGTACGTTCCGCAAACTTTGCACACATGGTGAGCAAGTTTCAATTCGCCGCATTCGGAGCATTTCACCATACCTGGTACTGCCAGTTTAAAGTGAGTACGACGTTTGTCGCGACGAGTTTTGGATGTTCTCCGTTGAGGTACTGCCATTATTCCCACCTCCTTAACCAGATCACCCCCGCATAGCGGGTATGACTTCTTATCTCATTCAAGACTGAAAGAAAATGTCAGAAGCAATTATCTTACAGCCGGTGAATCAAGCCTGCAACATCCACGCATCGGTTCAGTAACTCTCCGGCACAAGCGGATGATGATTTTTCAGAATTGAACTCAATTCTCATTTAAAAAAATCCTTAAGCCCTGCCAGACGCGGATCAATCTTTTCCGTATCGCCATCGTTACTGTCATCGGAGCCAATACTCCAGTTTTGTCCGGTCTTTGGTGCGATTCCCTGACAATCCTCACTGCACAAAGGCGCAAACGGCACATGCAGTACAAACAGTTCTTCACAATACGGTGCAATGTCGAAGGAGTCCTCCGTCACTGCGATAAAATCGCCATCTTCATCCTCCTCTTCAACACTCGAAGAGGTTTGCTTGAACCGTTCACGGAATTCAATCTTTAAATCCTCGTGCATCGGGCTTAAACAGCGTGAACACAGCATGTCCAGACCTGCGGTCAACGTGCCTTCCACGCTCATCAAGCCTTGACCCAGACTAACGGCGACCAAGTCGGTCTCCAGCGGGGAAACGGCCGTAACATCAGCACGATCATCCACCAATTCACTCACATTAAGAGATTCACGGATAGGAAAAGGACCGTCACTTGTTGCTACTTTGCGAAAAAATAGTTGCATCACTATCACTCCAAACAAACAAAAATTATTATACCGACTGATCGAGTCGTTTGTCAACACCTTTCACTTTACACCACTCACAAATCCACCGGTTTTCCAATGGTTCGACAAGTTTTATGCAGAAGCAAAAATGCATTGTGCTAAACATGTACCGATGAGTATTCGTACCCCCGCCACTCTTCGTGTACAATAATGCGAGTATAAAGCTTTTTCGTTCAGGTCTCAATGGTCTTGTTCATGCCGACGATGAAAAACGGTATAGCTGCCCTGAAAACAATCATTCACGGGTACTTAACCATTATTATCAAAATAGTTACCCAATAAGTTACTTTAAGAAAGGAGCCGACATACGGTCTTGAAAACACTCGGTATGATTGTAGAGTACAATCCTCTGCATAACGGACATGTCCATCACTGGGAGGAGTCTCTTCGCATCACTGGTGCACAGCGCACAGTGGCTGTGATGAGTGGCCCTTTCCTTCAGCGGGGTGAACCCGCGATTACAGACAAATGGTCCCGCACCGAAATGGCACTCGCCATGGGTGTGGACCTGGTTCTGGAGCTGCCTGTGGCCTATGCCGTCCAGCCTGCAGAATGGTTTGCCCGCGGAGCGGTCGCCCTGCTCCATGCGATGGGCATCGTCGATGCGCTCTGCTTCGGTAGCGAGAGCGGAGACATCGCCCCGCTGCGCGCGCTGGCCCGCGTGCTGGCGGCAGAGCCGGCCGAGCTCAAGGCCGGCATCGCGCAGCGCCTGAGCAGCGGCACGAGCTATCCCGCTGCCTACGCGGGAGCCGCAGCCGCGCTCGCGGCCGAAGGAGCGGACGGCGCTGCGCTCGCCGCCCTCATGCAGCAGCCCAACAATACGTTGGGGCTGCATTACTTGATTGCGCTGGAAAGACTGGGCAGCACAATCAAGCCCTTCACGGTAGCCCGCACGGGATCGGGCTACCACGAAGCCGTGGCGCCTGCAGACGGAGTCATCGCCAGCGCCACGGCCATCCGCCGTCTGCTGCTGGACGGCGGGCCGGAGGCCGCGTCGCCGTACATACCTGCAGCGACACTAGAGATTTTGCGGCGCGAGTGGCAAGCCGAACGCGCGCCGTTGCATTGGGAAGCGTTCAGCCAGCCGCTGCTGAACGCTCTGATCACACGTAGCCCGCAGCAGCTGGCGGAGCTGCACGAGGTCACCGAAGGGCTGGAGCATCGTCTGCGGCAATCGCTGTACACGCTCCCCCAGCCTTCTGTGGAGGCCCTGCTCGCCGCGATCAAGACAAGGCGCTATACTCGTACGAAGCTTCAGCGGATGTGTACACATATTTTGCTGAATCATGCCAAAACCGATATGACTCCTGCTGAGCTGGCGAAAGGTCCGGGCTATATCCGTGTGCTCGGCTTTAACAGGGCTGGACGCGAGCTGCTGGCACGCATGAAGCAGACAGCCACCCTTCCGGTATGGGTCAAGCTGTCTGCCGGATCACATCCTCAGCTGGACTGGGATACAGCCGCAGCCACCATACACGCAGCCGGGATGCCACGTCCCGCCATCCGCGACATGTATGCTGATTACTTGCGACCGCCCATTATGGTTTGATGGGCAGCTTTTCCATATAATTCAGCGCATCGCCAAGCTTGCGAACCGGAACAAGCTTCATCCGGGTTCCAATTTGCTCAGCTTTGGCCTTCGCCTCTTTATAATTATCTGCAGGGACGAAAAACAAATCCGCATCCTGACGGTCAGCAGCAACTATTTTATACTTTGCACCACCAATCGCTCCAACCTGACCGTCCTTATCAATAGTACCCGTACCGGCTGCACGATATCCCTTACTCAGATCACCTGGTGTCAGTTGGTTATAGATTTCCATGGTAAACATCAAACCTGCCGAAGGACCGCCAACATCCGTAGATGTAAAATGAATCGTTTTACGTCCATCCTTCGGCTGTACCTTCTGTACCGTGGCAATACTGACGCCAAATCCAGAACGTTGCTTGCCCGTCTCACTGTCCTTGATGGTCGTTAAGGGAGCTTGCACGGTCAGCAACTTTCCATCACGCTTTAGCTTCACTTTAGCCATTGTTCCCGGTTTTTCGTCCTCCAAAGCCTTCCGAATGGAACGATTATCGGTCACCCTCACTCCGTTCAGCTCCAATATTTCATCTCCAGGCTGGAACACGCTGTTCGATCCCGGGACCTTAAATACATACACGTAATCTGGCACAATCCGATAGGGGACATGGGCACGGGTGTATGCAGCCTCCATTGCGGAAGATTGGGAATCCCCCATATACCATACCTGCTCTGCCGCATATTCGTCTTCACTTCTTCCATGCAGACGATCCTCTTTGCGTTGAATCTCCGAATTGCGGTCCAACTTGGACAGGCCCAACATGATAACATTGGCATAACGCGCCGATACCGTCGTCATCATAAAAGTCCCCCGTTCGACGCTGTCACCCTCCTGGACTCTAACCATCGGTTTGATCTCGTTTGCCCCACCTGGTCCATAGATCAGATAAGGGGTTGGCATATAGACCAGCACATAGACCATTGCAGCCAGCGTTAAGACATAACCGGTTGTAAAAAAAGCTCTTTTCCGGTTTATTCGTTTCATAGCTTCTCCCCCTTACAGCCTAACTTCTCCTATCTTACCCAAGTGCCTCTACGCCACCTGTTCTCAAGCCTTCCGAAAAAGCATACATTGTTTACGACAACGTATACGAACAACCTATCCCAAGACAACGAACGTGAATAAACGCTGGAGACAGCATCCTACTCTCCTTAGTATATTTATGAGAGGTGAATTCTTTGATGCAAAAGGAAGCCCATTCCGCTCCTTATTGGACAACCGTACTGCTTGGCCTTGGAGCCATTTTACTTGTACTGGCTGTTGTCGCCTCACCAGAAAAAGTATTTCAAGCCTCTACTCAAGGCCTTAAGCTATGGTGGAGTATTATTTTCCCGGCCATGTTGCCTTTTTTGATGCTGTCCGAAATGCTCATCGCCTTTGGTCTAGTACATGGACTAGGTGTCCTGCTGGAGCCGTTTATGCGATTCTGGTTCCGTCTACCCGGGCGAAGCGGCTGGGTGTTGGCCCTCGGCCTGACCGCAGGATTCCCGGCTGCTGCGGAAGCAGTGCGCCAATGGGCACAACAGGAGGATATGACCGCGTTTCAGCTTCGACGTCTAACCGCTATCGCTCATTTCTGCAATCCGATTACCATCCTGCTCGTCATCGGGACAGGGCTACTGCACAATGCTGCCGCAGGTGTGATGTTACTTGCCGTTCACTGGATTTCCGGGCTGCTGGCAGGCTGGATCACAGCCAGACTACCTGTACCGTCCAAAGAATTGCAAAAACGGGAAACGCCAGCTGCCCTCCGGCGCACCTCAGTTTCCCGTACTTCTCCCTCCCTGATCCGATCCGCATGGGAAGCTACCCGCTCTGCCAGAGAACGGGACGGCCGCAGTTTCGGAAAACTGTTGGGCGAAACCGTATCCCATGCTGTACAGACGCTGATGGTGACAGGTGGATTCATTATTTTCTTTTCCGTACTGATTCGACTGCTGTCCATATATACAGGCCAAGGATCGCTTTCTTTCATATGGCCTGCCTGGATGGAAATCCATCTGGGTTCCTATGAAATCAGCCGTCTGCCCTTTGATCTCCGTACACAAGCAGCCCTGATTAGTGCTGTGTTGGGCTGGGGGGGCCTGTGCGGCTGGCTTCAAATTACCGCCGTCACCAGGCCTTCCGACAAGGGCATCACCTTCACCCTGTCACGAGTGCTCCATGGGATCATTGCTTTTGGACTTACCTTGGCGACATGGGTCCCGCTTAGCCGCATCTTCAGCAATACAACTCCCGCTTACGTCAGTCGCAGTTCTGTGTCTTCTTTTGCGGAAAACGTAAATGAATCCGCCACGCATCCTGTCATGGCCGGAGCCAGCGGCTTATTAACACAAATTGAAGGAACATCTATGTACCCCTGGCAACTAACCGTACTGTCCATTGCACTGCTAGGTACAATTATAGTTACCCTGCTGGCCTTTTCCTTTATGACTTCATGGTGGAGCCGCCACGATTCGCGTTGACCTTCGCACGCAGTGCGTCTTCCACCTCCGGTGCCACCAGATCTACAACCTTGCCATCAAAATGCGCAATTTCCTTCACCATACTGGAACTCAGATATGAATAAGCTGGATTGGTCATCATAAAGATCGTTTCCGCATCCGGGTTCAGCTTATGATTTGTAGAGGCTAATTGTAGCTCATATTCAAAATCAGTCACCGACCGAATTCCTCTGACAATAACCTGGGCCCCTTTTTGACGTACATAATTAGCTGTCAGATCACGGAAGCTGTCCACTTCAACGTTCGGGATATCGCGAGTTACCGTTCGCAGTAACTCCATTCGTTCCTCAAGTGAAAACAGCGGATTTTTACTAATATTGTTAAGAACCGCGACAATCAATAGATCAAACTGTCTGGCTGCTCTTTGAATAATATCCTGATGCCCCATCGTCACGGGATCAAAAGTTCCCGGATATACAGCAATACGTGGTTTGTGCTCAATCATGATGGTCCTCCCCGTCTGATTCGCTGATGCCGAATTTGACCCCTCCGGCTTCTGTATGTTCTACGACATCCGACAAAACATCGGCTGCAAAATGATAAATAGATAACGCCGTTTCACCATAAACTGCTTTTCTGACCTGTTCGAACGGCCCGAAGCCTTCCGGATATTCATGTCCCGATTCATACTCCAGCACGATGATTGCATCTGAACGAAGCAAGTTCAACTCAGCCATACGGCTCATTAATTCATCTCCGTGTTTGAGACGATAGGGTGGGTCCAGAAAAACAGCATCAAAAAGAGCTCCACGTTTTGCCAGCACCTTGAGCGCTCGTCCGGCATCATTGCGGAACACTTCAGCCTGTCCTTCCAATCCAGTTTTTCGCAAATTTTCTTTAATGACATCAATGCTTTTGGATTCCATATCAATAAAAACAGCCTTGTCCATTCCCCGGCTAAGCGCCTCTATACCCAGGCCACCACTGCCAGCAAACAGATCAAGTGCGACTCCCCCATCAAAATAAGGACCTATCATGCTAAATAGCGCTTCCTTGACCTTATCCGTGGTCGGCCGCGTCCCTGTGCCGGGAACTGCCTTTAACGGCCTTCCTTTGGCACTACCCGATACCACTCTCACGCTGAAACTCACCTATTTTCTATATGTGTTCATAACCATATAAGATTATGACGCTATCGTACCACATGCACCGCCGTTTGAAAAACTTAGGATGAGGCAGGTATAAAAAACCATTCCCTGGGCATCCTTAGGATATCGGCATTCAACCAATGTCGTAGACAACCGCGGAGAAGACTTACGTTTCCCCATAAGCTCTTCGTCCGGTTTCTCCTCTCCCATTCGGGCGCTCTTTAATGGAGCGCCTGATTTTTTTTGCATAAAAAGAAGCTGCTTAATAGCAGCTCTATGTATCATTTTTCTATTTCGGTATTTTGTTTATTTCAGCAGTTCCTCGGGTGTATCCCCTTGATAAACATACACGTAACTCGCCACTGATACAGCAAATGTTGCAAACATAGACAACGATGTAGCTAATCCATATACCATTTTCCTCATCATTCCACTCACCTCCTTCCCCGGATCAATGTTAGGCTCTGGACCAAAAAAGCAATAGCCACTACAGAGGAACCGATTACAAAATTAGTACATACAAGCAAGGAGGATAACAGTCGCAAGAGGGGATAAAATTGTACTGGAATGCGTGACTGCTTTTCAATTTTGGACGGGGCAAAACATAAAACGAGAATGAGAGCTATTCCGGTAAACAGGTTTGTCCACCAACTATTTAAGGCAATGCAGGATATGTAAGTAAAAGCTGCTGAGGTCACCAACACACATGCCATGCCCGTTTTCAAATGAATGCCTCCTGATATTTGGCGCAGCAGGGCGAAAGCGACGAGAATCATTACAGCCTCTACCATCCGCCCCGTGAAGATTGAGGCGAATAGTGTTAACACGATGATCATGGACGCATTCAGAATGAGAGCAAGTGCGTATTTAAGTACCGCGACAGAGGCCGGATGATCAGGCACAGTACGTTTGATCTGGTTAGCAAGTTTGAAAGCCATCGCTTCAATCATCCCGGTATTCCTTTCCGATTGCATAATAGATGAAAAATCCCGAAACCAGTGCAAAAAATATCATATTTAACCATACCTCGTTATAGTAGAGCACAATAGAAGTTGAAATGAGCGACAGGATAATCAGCGTGATGACAATGCCATATTCCTCTTTGAACTTTAGCTTCTTGAAATTAGGGGAAAAGCCGATCCCTTTTCGATACAGCATCAATGAAATAAGCAGTCCTACTGCCGCGCTTACCACTTGTAGCAGATAGCCCTTCAAGGACCCATCCTGCAGCTCAGAAACCGGAAGGTTGCCGAACATGACTTTTAGGAATACAGACTGAACAACGGCATATGCAAAATAACCTGTAACCGTCATAATACCGGACCACACAATCGGAATCTTCACGACCGTAGCGAGTAAAAAAATAAAAAGCAGCATATTAACGACAGGCACCAAATACGAAAAGGAAAACTCCTCTCGGAGCATATAACTTTGCAAATTCATAATCAGGTTAACAAAAATGGCCTGCCATAGATAAGGGGTCATTTTAACTTTAAAAATACTCAAAATCAGTGCAAAAACAGCTACTCCCTCAAGCGTGGAGAAAAGCAAAAAGCCGATTGGCTTCAAAAGCATGCGTGCATCTCCTTTACAATTCCAACAAACCTCATCGGTGTATTCAAAAACTTGGATGTACATCGAATATAAAGGGCTGGGAGCTACTTTTCAAGAGGTCTTTTCAATTATTTCATAGATTTATTCAAGCACTTCAACCAAATGTTATCGGATGCTGCTTCAAGTTGCAGCTTAGGCAACACTTTCTTTGACCGAATCTCCCTGCTTGTGCACAGGCTTCATACGTGATATAAGCTTTTTCCCCCAACGGATGCCGGGCTGTTCAATCCACGAGTAGGTAAACCAGGATAGTCCGATGGTGAATAGCAACGTCATGATAAACATAAGTGTGAGGCTGACTAGGGGAGCAAAAGGTAGTTTAACCTGTACGATTAGTCCCAGAACCAGCATATGCGTCAAATACATGCTGTAGCTAAGGCGGCCGATCCATGACCACACCCGATTAAGCAGCCAGATCGGCTGCCAGTGATACAAAGCATACGCTCCCAGCAGCAACCCGACACCCATGAGATAATCGGTCATGCCTCCAAAAAACGCAAATAGCACAGAAACCAGCAGCCAACCTCCACTGACCCGGTCTATACTTTTCCAATGCCGCTCGTCTTTCCAAATGAAAAACAACAATATACCTAGCCCAAAGACAGGCAATTGATTCGGAAACCATAAATACAGATAGTGCCCCCATAAAGAGTGATCATTAATCCATGGATATTGAACAAATACCGTATTTAGCCCGAAGCTTACCACAAGTGCCATCACAACAAACCAGGTCGCATGGCGGACTGATCGGATCAGCTTAAATAATAGGGGGATAAACAGATAAAACATACATTCCACCGCAATGGACCATTCCACACCAATAATGCTGTTGATCCAGTACGGATTCAGACCATTCAAAAACAGGAAATGAGCAGTGATATTGGTGGCAGTGACTCCCTCCTGATCTCCAAGCCAAAATCGTGGACCTGTCCCGTTCACAACCAAATAGATTCCTAACATCACGTAATACAAAGGAGCAATCCGAAAAAAACGACGCAACAGGTAAGCTGAAATTCTTTCCCTCTTGTCACCCGAACGTCTGCTCAAGGATAAAAATAGCGTAAAAGCGCTGGCCATATAAAATAAAGCGACACCTTTAGCTCCTATACTCAAGCCTTTTTGCAACCATCCGTTTAATCCGTCCACATGCTGGCTGACATGCACAAGTAAAACTCCAATAATAGCCAGCGCCCTCAGCGTATCTACAAATTGCAGTTTGTCATCTTCCATTTTCCCCTTGGCTTCGGGCATCGTATCCCTCCATAACAGTCTCGAATGATACATTTCGTATCTATAATACACAAAATGTATCAACAAAGTAAATATCTCCGTTATGCAAAAAAAACACCCTCCGACCGCAAAGAAATGCGGCCAAAAGATGTTCATTTTGTCCTTGCTATAGTCAGTTCACGCAAATGAGTTGGGCTAATTGGCAGTGACTTTATTTCAGGATTTTGCAAAATTCGATTCCAGTCGCTCCGAAGTGCAAGATATAGACGAACTAAAGCATTTCGATCTATATCCTGTTCATCGGAAGTCGCTTATGGGATTTTTGCAAAATCCTCATTTGTTTAAATGAAAAGGTACGGTCGTTACGATCACGTCTTTGTAATTAATCAAATAAGCTCTCATCAGTAAGCTGGTCTGATTGTGTAGAATATTTTCCCACCAGTGCTTGGTGATGAATTGTGGAATGAGAACAGTGATATGGTCCTCGTCTGCTTTTTTCCACTCTACTGTATCGATGAACTTGCGGAGCGGATTAATGATGCTGCGATAACGGGATCTCAGCACTACTAAACGTATGCCCACGTCCCACTCTTCCCACTTCTGTTCCATTTTTTGAATCGCCTCATCATCCACACCCACATATACGGCAACCACATTATCCGACAAGGTTTTGGCATAGCTGATCGTATTCATAACGACTCGCGTAATACCTGCCACCGGAATAATAATCGTATTGCCTTTCACCATAGGTTTATCCTTGGTAATATCAATGCGCAGTTGTTCAGCCGTATTTTTGTAATGCCTGTTGATCTTCATAAAGAAATACAGAACCAAAGGCAGAAAGATAAAGATTACCCACACCTGGCTAAATTTGGTGAAAATAAAGATGAGCGTAATCGACAGCGTGGTCAGCATCCCAACCGTATTAATAGCAAGTTTGACGATCCAGCCTGGCGGTTTGAGCTTGATCCAGCGAATCATCATGCCAAGTTGCGAGAGCGTGAACGGAATAAATACCCCTACGGCATAAAGCGGGATCAGATTTTCTGTGTTTCCGCCAAATACGATAACCAGCAATGCCGAGAAGATACTCAGAAACAGAATACCATTAGAGTATCCAAGCCGATCTCCACGAACCATGAACATGTGCGGCATGTATTTGTCCTTCGCGAGCATAAAAGCAAGCAATGGAAAGGCCGAATAGGCTGTATTCGCCGCCAAAAACAAGATGAGCGCCGTTACGCCCTGAATGATGTAATACATCACACCGCGCCCGAAAGTGGCGTTCGCAATTTGCGAAATGACCGTTTCATGCGGATTAGGACGAACACCGTACCAATAAGCCAGCAAACTAATTCCGATAAACATACACCCGAGAATCAAACCCATCATCATTAGTGTAGTTGCTGCATTTTTGGCAGCTGGCTTGCGGAAGTTCGGAATGGCATTCGAGACAGCCTCTACCCCAGTTAACGCCGAGCAACCCGAGCTGAACGCCTTCAGTAGCAGGAACAGGCTGACGTTGGATACCGTAGCTCCAAATTGCGGTGCTGCAGCATGAGCCCCCCCTGCCACGTAATGAATGATACCGCTAATAATCAAAACAAAAATAGCAACAACAAATAAGTAAATCGGTACAGCCAGCACCGAGGCAGATTCTGTCACCCCGCGCAAGTTCATAATAGTCAAAAAGATAATCATAATCAGAGCAATGGCGATCCGATGATCATGTAACGACGGGAACGCAGATGTAATGGCATCTGTACCTGCTGATGAGCTAACTGCTACCGTCAGAATATAATCGACCAGCAAAGAACCACCTGCAATCAGACTCGGACTCTTTCCCAAATTGTCCTGTGCAACAATGTACGCTCCGCCACCACCAGGATAGGAAAATATGGTCTGTCTATAGGACAGGATCAGAATGATCAGCAAACCCAATACCGCAATGGATATAGGAATGGAATACCATAGGGCAGCGAAGCCAGCTGTAATTAAAACCAGCAGAATTTGCTCCGTTCCGTAAGCTACAGAGGACAAGGCATCTGAGGACAGAATGGCCAGTGCCTTGAGCTTATTCAGTTTCTCATCTTCAAGGGCCGTCGACTTTCGCGGACGACCGATTAATAATCTTTTGACTTTACTCAGCATTTCGTTGACTCCTTCTTTGGATGAGGGTTTTGCAAAAGAACTATGGATCTTATGTTTATTATGTCACCTGCACATCAGTTTGATGAAACAAATGAACTATTATTTTATACTCCCTCATCCTGAAAAAAACAATAAGGAATGCTCCCTAAAAAGAGCATTCCCGAGTAAGAAAGAGTATTTCGATAAAATACCCTTATGTATACAGTAATTTGAACCTTTCCGGGGTAATTCCTTCAGCTCGGCGGAAAGTTGCCACAAAATGACTGGCATCTCGGAATCCTACTCGCTCCGAAATCTCCTTTACTGTTAATTGCGGATATTCCGTCATCATTTCCTTGGCCTTCCGCAACCGAATTACAATCAGATAAGCATAAGAAGTCACACCAAACGCTTGCTTAAATAATGTATTTAAATGACGGGAGCTGACATTCATCATAACTGCCATATCACCTAGGCCCACATCTGGACTGGCATAATTTTGCTCCATAAAGGCCAGTACAGGGGTTAAACGTTCCACATTATGGGATAGGGAAGGCATCGAGCTATGTTGTCCATGTTTACGCAGTAGAGTCAGAAAACGATACATATTGGCCGAAGCATCTAATCCAGACAAATCACGTTCACTAACCATGGAATGGAGCATAGTTTCCCCAAAGCTGTGCAGCTCGCTATCCGGGTCCCAATGATACCCACGCGTATGCTTCAATCCCAGTGCAGTCAATACAGCAGCGGCGATGGGGCCGTCAAATGTAATGTATAACGTTCGCCAAACCTTGGTCGCCCGTCTGTATGCATGGGATTCCCCGGGCAGCAGCAGAACCCCGGACTGCTCTCCCAGACGGAAGGTCCCCCCTTTAAATGTAAACATCCCTTCACCAGACACCGTCTGAATCCAGTGAAAGCACGGATAACCCTCTGGACGGGACACATCCTCCTGCCTGCTGTTAAATCCGATACTTTCAATAAAAAGGGGTAAAGAGTGCTCACGCGTAGTCAGGAAAAATCTTAAATGATGGGGAGCTAAAATCATAAAAAGCACCTCCGGCGTATGCGGGTATATATTCTTCATGTAGATCCATATTGTTATATACACGTTCATTTTATTATATTTAAAAGCAGTTATTTGTATTATAAGATAGAATTATTCTTATATACAGAGGTGATTGGCATGATAAGCAGCAAACTTCCTAAAGTATTTTACGGTGGAGATTATAATCCTGAGCAATGGGATGAGGCCACGCATCAGGAAGATTTACGGATGTTCAGGCAAGCAGGGATTGATATCGCCACGGTCAACGTATTCTCATGGGCTAAAATTCAGTCCGACGAAATCACATATCATTTTGAATGGCTGGATCAATTGATTGACAGTCTTTATGAAAGCGATATCTTCGTTTGTCTAGCTACTAGCACGGCAGCGCACCCTGCTTGGATGGCTACCCGCTACCCCGACGTTCTCCGGGTAGACGCTGACGGACGGAAGCGGAAATTCGGTGGCCGCCACAACTCCTGTCCGAACAGTCCAACGTATCGAAAATACGCGGAGCAGATGGCTGACCGAATTGCAGAACGATACAAAAACCATCCCGCGATCCTCGTGTGGCACGTGTCCAATGAGTACGGCGGGGATTGCTATTGTGATAACTGCGCGGCCGCATTCCGGGTGTGGCTCAAGCAAAAATACGGATCACTGGAAGAGCTAAACCGGGTGTGGAATACTTCCTTCTGGGGTCACACCTTCTATGATTGGGATGAAATTGTACCGCCAAATAACCTGAGCGAGCATTGGGGAGAAAATCACTCCTGCTTTCAGGGCATATCCCTCGATTATGCGCGCTTCAATTCAGACAGTATGCTGGATTGCTACCTATTGGAATATAACGCGATTAAAAAACATGTTCCCGATGCCGTGGTAACAACCAATCTGATGGGCTTTTTTAAGCAACTGGACTATTTTAAATGGGCTAAGTACATGGATATTGTATCTTGGGACAGCTATCCCGGGGCCAATACTCCGATAAGCTATACGGCGATGGCGCACGATCTGATGCGCGGCTTGAAGGATGGGCAACCCTTTATGCTGATGGAGCAAACACCGAGCCAGCAGAACTGGCAGGCGTATAATTCGCTTAAACGGCCCGGCGTTATGCGGTTATGGAGTTATCAGGCAGTCGCGCATGGCGCGGACACGGTCATGTTCTTCCAGCTTCGCCGCTCGATCGGCGCTTGTGAGAAATTCCACGGGGCCGTCATTGAGCATGCCGGGCATGAGAACACACGTGTATTTCGCGAGGTGGCACAGCTTGGCAGTGAGCTTGGCGCATTAGGCAACACACTACTTGACGCGACCGTTAATGCCAAAGTAGCCATTTTATTCGATTGGGATAATTGGTGGGCTTTGGAAAAATCAAGCGGCCCTTCTGTTGCCTTGAAATATATGGATCAGGTACACAAGTATTATGCTCCCCTCTTCCGGCGGAATGTACAGGTAGACCTGGTTTCTGTTGATGCAGATTTCCAGAAATATGATCTCATTATCGCGCCTGTACTCTACATGGTCAAGCCGGGTACCGCCGAGAAGCTGGAACAATTCACAGAGCATGGCGGCACCTTCGTAACGACCTTTTTCAGTGGCATTGTAAATGAAAACGATCTGGTCACAACCGGAGGATATCCTGGTAAACTGCGTAACTTGCTCGGGATCTGGGTGGAAGAAATTGACGCGCTTCTGCCGGAATCACACAATCGCATTGTATTGAAAGAAAAGGTGGGCGTATTACAAAGTGAATATAAATGCGGTCTACTCTGTGACTTGTTACATAGCGAAGGCGCCGAAGTACTGGCCGAATACGGCGATGATTTCTATCAGGGCATGCCAGTGCTGACACGCAATCGTTTCGGTCAAGGTGAGGCATGGTACGTTGCTTCAGACCCTGAAGAAGCTTTCCTTGATGGCCTGCTGGGCTACATTTGTGAGCAAAAAGGGATTCCATCCCTGCTGCGCGCTCCTGCGGGTGTAGAAGCCACTGTACGGACCAAAAATGGAAAATCATATCTATGCGTTCTGAACCATAACGCCCAGACGCAGCAATATCATCTGGATGATCAGAAAGGGAATGAGCTGATCAGCGGTAAATACCTGGAAGGAGAAATTTCTATTGAAGGCTACGGCTTTCAAGTACTGGAGCTATCATAATCACTCAGATTTGACTCATGCAGTTTAGCTTGCCGCATGAGTCAAATCTAGGTATCAAAGGAGTTCATCATGAAACGACTGCTATGGATCGGCAGCTTATCTTATTTTTTAATCGGCCTGGCACACGTGGTTGTAGGCTCCCTACTGCCTGTGTTGTTAGAGCATTACGGTAGAAACTATACGGATGGCGGAAGTCTAATCTTCGCTCAATTTTCCGGTTTTCTGGCTGGAGTCCTGCTGTCGCCGTGGCTTGCCCGGAGTTTCGGCAAACGCCGAAGTCTGGTATTCGCCCTGCTCCTGCTATGCGCGGCGGAAGTGCTGTACTCATTGCTGCCGTCTTGGGGTTGGCTATATGCCGTCGGGGCAGCAGCCGGGTTTGGCTTCGGTATGGTAGAAACACTCATTGGCACTATTATTATCAGCGGTATTACTCAAGGAACGGGCGCGGCTATGAGCCGTCTGGAAGTCTTTTTTGGGATTGGCGCTTTGGCTATGCCCGCTATCGCCAGCCAGCTCATTGCACTCGGTTGGTGGCGATTGGCCTTTCCCATCATTTCCATGTTTGCAGCCGTCACCGTTATAGCTTGGCTGCGCGGGTCCTTCGGCACGCTGGACGCTGTATTAGACCAACAGGAACACCAAGGTGACAACCATACGCGTTCCACTAACTCACCCAAATCCCCCACGGTGGAGGCTTCTAAGGGTAGCCCTATAGGCAATTGGAAGCTACTTGCACTATTTATCGTCTTTTTCTTTATCTATGTAGGGACAGAGATGAGCCTGGCTAATTTCCTGCCCTCCATGTTCATCGAACGGCTGGGTCTCACACAAGCCGAAGCAGCACTTAGTGTCACCTGCTTCTGGTTAGCAATGGCTACTGGCCGGTTATTCACAGGCTACATTGCCGATCGATACGGCTACGGTGTCTTTGTCGCCCTGAGCTCACTGGCAGCGACCGTGCTGCTGTGCGTGTTCCCGCTGATCAAAGGGACTGAAGGCGCCTTTATCCTTATTGTACTGCTGGGGCTGGGCATGTCCGGCATCTTCTCCATCGCACTTGTTTTTGCCAGCAAAATGATGCCGGGTACAGAAGAATCTACCACTAGCCTGCTTATCGGCGCAGGTGGAGTTGGGGGAGCTCTGCTGCCTTTATGGCTCGGAAATAGCATGGATCGTGGTGGAGCAGTCTCATCAGCGTGGTTGCTGGCAGGCTTCGCCTGTATCCTGTGCCTGCTTGGGGGCATCTTGTACGCCCTATATGTGCGCAAAAAACGGCTTCAAACCGCTTCATCATGAGACTCGTCTCTACTGGCGCCTTTGTCTGTTCCTTGGTTGTCATCCAAGTGCACATTCAAAGGTGCTTTTTTACATACTAGACGAATGCACCTTGTACAGCAGCCCGTTTTTAGTCAAAATAGATCGTTTCCTATGAATCACAGGACAGATATCCATGCCTCCTCTAGATGAATGGAGTAGTATACAACAAACCATATGGAGGTGTTTGTATTGGGTCATCCTGAATTAAAACGAAAAAAAGGCCGTAAAAAAAATGTTTTTGTCCGTGCCTGGTTTGATAAGTTAGAAAAAAAGTTTGAGGAGAAGCCCCCAAAGAGAAAAGTCCGCTCGAAACGGAAAGGGGTTGGAAAAGATATCATCGTCAAAAAGCAACTTGTAAGTGTGAATATTAATCATAGCGCTTTAGGGCCTGAAGGGGATCCTGGAACCATAGGTGATTTAGCGCAGTTCGGTTATATTTATAATGTGAAGCCCCAAGTTGTTCCGATTGAAGGGGATGTCATTTTGGATACGAACGGTATACTTACACCTGGAATTGCTCATGTTCCAGGAACTACACAGATTGCTGTATCCGATGCTGGAAAATATGAAGTTCACTTTTCGGTGTCCGGTGTGGAACCTAACCAATTCGCCATCTTTATTAATGGCGCACTGGCTGTGGGAACTGTATACGGCTCAGGAGCCGGGACACAACAGAACACAGGGCAAGCTATCCTCGCTCTGGCATGCGGTGACGTCCTTACTCTGCGAAACCATAGCTCTACTACTGCTGTTACCCTGCAAACACAAGCCGGAGGAACTCAAGCCAGTATAAACGCTTCTGTCCTCATTAAAAAATTGAGATAGGCTTGAACTCCCGCAAAGTCTCAGTGTACTAAAAAGGGTTTATCCATACAGCGAGGATAAACCCTGAATATTTTTAAAAAGCCATAATGATCCCTTTGTCATTGGCATACATTGAACTAATCCCTCTGGTGGACACAATATGAATATCTTTAAATTGATAGCGTTTCTTCAGCGCATTCATTAATTTTTCCGCCAGCCCAGGATTATTGCAGTGAGTAATGACGATGCTTTCTCCTTCGGTAGCCCGGCCACTTTTTTCAATAGTATCTGCCAGCTTTTCGATAATTTGATTCTGACCGCGTGCTTGAGTAAAAAATGCGATATTCCCGTCACCATCCGAGCCTAAAATAGGCCTGATATGCAAGAGTGAAAGTATCTTTCCTGTGATTTTATTCATCCGTCCGTTTTTAACCAAATTATCCAGATTTTCTAAAACAAAGTACGTTTTCATCTTGCTGATAAAGCTCTCCAAGGAAGAAATAATTTCGCTTTTATGATAGCCCTCGTCGATTAGCTTGCGTAGTTTTAGAGCTAACAAGAGCTGTCCAGCCGAAGCGCTTTTCGAATCAAATACATGAACATCCGCCCCCTCTTCTTCCGCCATATCTTTTCCTACCAATGCACTGGAATAAGAACTGGACAGGTTGCTGGATAATGTAATGGCAAAAGAAGTATGCGCACCTTGAAAGGCTTCCTTATACAGCATAGGTGACGGTGATGCGGATCCAATTTTGGTTGTACAGGCTTTCATTTCTTCCATAAACTGAGGCAAGTCCAATGTGTCATCATCTACGAAGCATTTATCTCCTAGCGTCATATTTAACGGAATCGTAGTAACTTGCATCTCTTCTCTAAGCTCTCTCGTTAAATCACAGCAGCTGTCTGCTATTATTTTATATCTCACCCGGTACACCCTCACATTATGTTATTTTTCAATAGAACCCGCATTCATAATACTCAAAGAAAGCTCAATTAACCGTATAAATTCCTTCACATTCTTCTCACCCAAACCTACTACAAGCGCTTCAAAATAACCTTCAATTCTCTGTTGCTTCTGTTTGATCAAGGATTCACCATCTACTGTGAGCCTTACACACATTCGTCGTCTGTCATGCTCAGACATTTCCATAGTCACATAGCCTTTTTTCCTTAATCCCGTAAGCGCTGCCGTAATTCTTGATCTGGATACATGCAGATGATCGCTGAGTAAGGAAGGATTAATTTCATCATCCCGATGCTGAACTAAATATTGAAGCACATGGTTTTCCCCCTGAACAAGCTCCGTCAGGCTACTGAATAATTCCATGTCATAAATCCGGTTAACGGATTCTCTCAATTCGTCTCTTAGTTCATAATCTTTCATAGTGAACCTCCGCAAAACACATAATACATACAGTTAACTATTAATACTATGTACTATAATGAATTGCTCACGATAATAACAATGAAATATTTGTGAATTTTAATACAAGGGTTAATGAGCTCAGCGTCGAATAAGAAAAAATACGCTTGATCACCTCTTGCCAGTTTACGGTAAAGGAGTTGTTACATAAGATGAAACGGTTTACTCTTCGCCAATCCCACAATTCGGATATTGAAAGCATTGCTAATTTACGGGCGATTGTACTGCGGAACGATTTAACCAGATTAGGAAGGTTTGATGAAGAGAAAGTTCGTCAACGCTTTCGTGATGCATTCGATTCTGTCCATACCTGGATCATTGAGGAAGACTCTTCTTTTGTGGGCTGCATAGCTTTTAAACCGAGATTAGACGGTTATTTATTGGAGCATTTTTATATTCATCCCAGTTACCAAGGTAAAGGAGTCGGCAGTCAAATATTAAAAAATCTGCTAGAACAAAATCATGTAAAAGGAAAACATGTAACCTTAAATGTTCTGCAAGGAAGCTCAGCCAGACGTCTTTATGAACGGTTTGGTTTTAAAATTGAACGTGAGGACCCTATTGACGTTTACATGTACTTAATCGTAGAGGGACATTCCAAAACCGTCGAAAGATCATAGAGTCATGCTTCAACACACCCTTGAATGTCCAGTTATATCTGCCCCAAGATGCTATTACAAATTCAAAAGATCTATGAACTGGGATGTTGGAGATATATAAGCACTATAAGAAAAGGCCAACCACTAAATACGGGTTGACCTCATCATTTAAAGAATGTCTTACGTTTCTAAGAGAACATAAACTGACTTTACAGCACCGTTTTAACCGTGTCTTGGACTTGCTTCAGCAGTCCTTTATAACCATCTTCATCAAGGTAACCAATACTTCCAAGCAGCAAGTGACCGACGGATTCAATTCCAACGAAATCAAAAATTCCCGTATCTGATGTGATCTTCAATCCTGCGGTCATACCGATTTCATCGTAGATCGCGTTGGGAGTACCATGTGTATTCACGATAAAACCTTTTTTACCTGTAAGCAGCTTATTAATCCCTTCCGCACCAGCCGTATATGCAAATCCGTATGCAAATACACGGTCAACGTAACCTTTCAGGATGGCAGGAAGACCTGTCCACCAGATGGGAGAAATAAAAGTAATTGTATCCGATTGTGAGATGTATTCCTGCTCCACTTTGATATCAGCCGGAGTTTGCCCTGCTCTCATAGCGGCAGTATCCTCAGGTTTTAATACAGGTTGAAAATCAAGGGCATATAGATCACGTACAACGACTTCGTCACCTTTTTCTTTCAGAGTATTTACAACCGTTTCGAGTATCGCGTGATTAAAGCTTTCAGCGTTAGAGTGAGCATAGATGATAAGATGTTTCATTTAAATAACCTCCAGAAGTTTTATTGTTATTTTGATATTAATATAGATATCTATGCATTTATTCAAAAAAAAATTATAATCTGTTTTTTACATGCTCTAACAGATATTCCAGTTGTTCTTTTTCCTCGTCTTTCAGACCACCATAGATGGTTTCTTTTAATCTATTGGAGATCGCCGCAAACACAGGCTCCAGCTTTCTTCCTTTATCGGTCAAATATATCAGGGTAACTCTGCTATCCTCCCTTTCTTTTTTTCTTTCGACATATCCCAACTTCACTAGCTTGTCGATCAAAACAGTAACAGTGGGTTGCTGACGAGAAATTTTTTGCGTCAATTCCTTAATGGAAAGCCCGTCCTTTTGATAAAGGAACATTAAGATTCCGCCATGAGTAGGAACAATCCCTTCAATTCCATTTGATTCGAGCTCAGACACAATCAATTTATTGATCGAGTCTCTAATGGTTCCTATCAGTGCAGCTGCATTATTTTTTAACATACAAGCATTATTACATAGACATCTATATATATCAAGTGTTTATGTCAGTCTGATTTGGTTTTAACGTATGAAATGCTTCAAAGAATTAAGAATAAGTTTGTTATAATGGGATCTAAAATAGATAGGAGCTTATTAAATGGAGCAGCTTTTAAAGAAAATTAAATACTTGAGTACCCAAGCAAAGAAAACTTTAAAGCAAATATGACTTAATCTAAAATGGTTCATGGTGACTACTGTCGCAGACGCATTAAAAAGCCAAAATACCCGAAGTTCCTTACCTGACTTTGAGTATTTTGGCTTACACTGTTTATTTAAAGAGGTATTCGAAGTATAAGATGTTTTAGTTGAGCGTTTGAAGTACCTCAGGTGTAAAGGTTTGAAGATCATGAATTCGGCCTTCACGTATTTTTGTAGCCCATGCAGGATCACCCAGAAGCGCACGCCCAACAGCTACCAGATCAAATTCATTGTTGTCCAGCCGTTCCAGAAGTTCATTAATATCTTGGTGTCCTGCCCCTTTCCCTTCCGTATAACTTACAAAATCCTCATCCAGACCTACAGAGCCAACCGTAATCGTGGTTTTTCCAGTCAGCTTCTTCACCCATCCGGCAAAGCTCAAATCGGAGCCTTCAAATTCAGGTACCCAAAAGCGACGTGTCGAGCAATGGAAGATGTCCACGCCCGCTTGTACTAACACATTCAGGAGCTGCCCCAGTTTATCCGGTGTATCGAACGGCTTTGCGTTGTAATCATTCATTTTCCATTGGGATAGGCGCATGGCAATAGGGTAATCAGGGCCAACCTCAGCACGAATAGCTTCCACAAGCTCAATGGCGAATTGTGCACGTTTTATGATATCGCCACCATAGCGATCCGTACGTTGGTTCGTTCTCTCCCAAAAGAATTGATCAACCAGATAGCCGTGCGCTCCGTGAATTTCAACGCCGTCAAAGCCCAATCGTTTTGCATTCGCAGCTGCATCGACATAGGCCCCAATGACCTTGACGATTTCTTCTTCTGTCATCGGCTCGGTCACTTTTTTCCCTTCCAGATCCAGCCCTGATGGACCAATCGACAGCGCTTCTGGGTTCGGCTGAGATCCCAAAGGGCGAGCCATCCCCATATGCCAAAGCTGTGGAAAAATTTTACTACCGGCTTCATGAACCTGTCTGACCACTTCAGCCCAACCGTTTAAAGCCGCTTCTCCATAAAAATTAGGTATCCTCGGCTCACTTGTTCCAGCAGGATGGTCAATTACTGCACCTTCAGTAATAATAAGACCTACACCATTCTCTGCGCGACGGCGATAATAAGCGGCTACATCCGGTCCTGGCACACCATTTGGTGAAAAAGCGCGGCCCATTGCCGGCATTACAATACGAGTCTGTAGGGTCAGATTATGAATGGTATAAGGTTGAAATAAAGCTTCTGTTGAATGGACATTTTGCGGTTGATTACTCAAGGATTGTACCTCCCCATTTTCTTTTATCGTTTTTAGCGATATATAAAAAGCTCGTGCACCATCAAACGGGGTGCAAGTGAAATGTTAGCAATGTTTAATTTATCATTCAACCGACAAAATGTTCATTCTGTTGCTTAACCAAAAGGGTTATAAAATTGTTGTATATCTAAACTCACTTGTTGACAAAACAACACATGTTTATAATGGGGGAATCATTTGATTTACCTGAAAGGAGTGTCTTGAGGATGCCTGGTGTAACTTCACCCAACCCAAACGATCCGCGCGTCATTCGAACACGTAGATTAATTCTCGACGCATTCGTTGACCAATTAAATAAGAAAGACTTCTACACGATTACGATCAATGACATTACCCAAAAAGCCACCATTAACCGTGCCACGTTCTATGCACATTTTCAAGATAAATATGCACTGCTTGAAACCCTTTTGTCAGACGCATTTTTGGAGTATGTTATCAAGAGGATTGATGCTGAGGCACGTTTGTCGGAGGAGATCATTCAGAAACTTATTCTTTCGTTATGTGACTATCACGACTCAAGTAACCAATGCGTTCATAAATATAATTCAGTGGCACCGATCCTGGAAGAACATATTAAGAATCAATTAGAGCAATTCATACTTCAACTCATAACAAGAGAAGCCAATAATACAGACCAAAGAACGTTAGAACTTGCCGCGACCATTTTAAGCTGGTCCATTTATGGTGTAACCTTTCGCTGGAATGTGGAAGGAAAAAAAGAGTCTCCTACAGATTTAGCCGAGAGAGCTGTGCCTTTAATCTTCAATGGGGTTGTCTTATCTCTAGTCTCACAAATCTCTTAGCAGAAAATGCGAATAAAAAGGGCCGTTCCCAGTATACTTCGATCAGTTCCTGGGACAGCCCTTATAGTATTTAGTAAAATAATTGCATCTTTTATTTAAAGAATTTTCTTAAACATCTCGATAACTTGTTCTTTGCTAGGTATGAACGGATTGCCCGGAGCGCAAGCATCCTTCATTGAGTTCTCGGCAAGCAGATCCAAATCCACTTCATTTACACCCAGTTCAGAAAGTTTGGAAGGAATCCCTACTTCCTTCGACAGGTCTTTGATTCTTTGGATTACATAGTCTGCGCATTCCTTATCCGTTTTCCCCTTATCTTCAAAACCGATGACCTTAGCGATGGCACGAAACTTCTCTGGTACATGCTTGGCATTCTCCTCCTCCACAATCGGCAGCAGCATGGCATTACAAACACCATGAGGCAAATCGTATACGCCGCCAAGCTGATGCGCCATCGCATGAACGTAACCCAATCCGGCATTATTAAATGCAAGTCCTCCCAAGAAAATAGCGTATACCATTTGCTCACGTGCTTCTATATCATGACCGTTGCTCACTGTACGAGCCAAATGATTAAAAATAATCTCTACTGCTGCCAACGCAGTCGCATTCGTTACAGGATAGGAACCTGGCGTAACCAAAGCTTCAATAGCATGGGTCAAAGCATCTAGTCCTGTAGCTGCCGTTAACGCGGCGGGTTTGTCTACCATCAGCTCAGGGTCGTTGACCGAAATCGTAGCTACACTATTCTTATCAACCATAACCATCTTGACCTTGCGCTCTTCGTCCGTAATGACATAATTGATCGTGATTTCAGCCGATGTTCCTGCTGTGGTATTAATAGCTACAATAGGAAGCGATTTATGCTTGGATTTATGAACGCCCTCATACTCGGTTATATGTCCCCCGTTGGTAGCAATAATGCCGATTCCCTTAGCCGTATCCTGTGGTGATCCTCCGCCAATCGAAATTAAAAAGTCACATCCGTTTTCTTGCAGAAACTGAACACCATCATGTACATTTTTACAGGTCGGATTTGGTTTTACTTCATCGTATACCGCATAGTTCAATCCAATATCATCCAGCAAAGATGTAACCTTGCCTGCAATGCCACTCTTCATCAAAAATTTATCCGTAACGACTAGAGCTTTGTTTAAATTCAGTTCTTTTATATACGGCCCAACTTCATGCAAACAGCCTGTTCCCATAAGATTGATAGATGGTACAAAAAATACATGTGCGCTCATATAAAATCGGCCTCCTAAAGGATTCACTTCTTGTTGCCTCGCTAAATACGGAATTATTCTATAAAGTGAAATATTTCACATTTATAATTTTATCTTTATTTTATTTTGATGTCAATAATAAAACACAGATATTTATTGGTTTTATTTTTGTTTGTTTTGTTTTTTTAGTGAATCCAATATTTGGTACACAACTAATCGGAGGAAGCCTCGTACAACTTAGATGAACACATTAACAACGAGGTGATGACAGCATGACAATCAACAAGGGAGTATTGCTGGCTCTGCTGGCAGTATCGCTGCTCCAAGCAAACCCGTCTTATGCGAAGTCGGTACCGCTGACTCCAGTGACGACCGTTTATGTGGATGACCACCCGCTTCAGCTTGCCGCCGAGCCGCTGCTGCTAGACGGGACAACGCTCGTCCCCATGCGTCAGTTGTTTGAGGCGCAAGGAGCTGTGCTTTCCTGGAACGGATTCAGCAAAACCGTAACAGCAACCAAAACCGACACGGTGCTGACCTACCACATCGGGGAACTCGTTGCTACCCTAAACGGCAAAACGCTGTCCCTGAATGTTCCGGGACAGATCGTTGAGGGCAACACGATGATTCCACTGCGTTTTGTGAGCGAAGCACTTGGGAGCACAGTGAAGTGGGATGCCCTTACCCGGACAATCCGGATTGCCTCCAGGGACGATTTTTTCACAACAGTTCTTTCCAGGGTCAACCTGCGCAGCGAACCGGATTCATCGGGAGCTTCCCCTTCCCTGCGGCTTATTCCAGCCAGCGAAAAGGTTCACGTCATCCGCGAGGTCAATGCTCTCTGGCTGGAAGTGCGCACTAAAGACAACCTGACCGGATACATATCGGCAAAACCAAAATACAGCGACTATTCCAGCCCATCCCTGGCGGAACGGCAGGGAGATGAACTCATCGCCTACGGAGAGAAATTTCTCGGTACCCCTTATGAATTCGGCGCAGCAACCGGACAGACATCGACCTTTGATTGTTCTTCTTTTGTGGGGGAAGTGTTCCAGCATACGCTCTCTATCGACCTCCCCCGTGTCTCTTACGATCAGGCTAAAGAAGGGCGGGAGGTCGGGCTGAACGAGCTGCGCAAAGGCGACCTGCTGTTCTTCAGCGCACGCGGGCTAGAGATCGGCCATGTGGCTATCTATGCAGGGAACAACAAATTGCTGCATACATTCTCCAAAGAACGCGGCGTTCATTTTGACACGCTTGACGATAAATGGCAGAAACGTTTCGTAACAGCGCGCAGGCTGTTTTAGGACGAACCAGATAGCCAGTAACAGTAGGCTATTCCAGTCCACATTCATTATCTTCTAATTGCCTTTTGCCGGACGCTCCCTTGCGGATTGCGTTCAGGCGGCAAAAGGTCTGGATTCATTGTAAAATGGAGGTCATAACGTTTAAAGACTACGTTCGCTTAAAAAATTGGATTGAGGTATTAATCGTTTTGAAATACTAGGTAGAGTCTTTTGACTATAGACAGGAGGAATAAATAATTATGCAATTTGAGACAAACCGGCTCATCATTCGTGATATTTTCAGATCTGATTGGGAAAGTATACATACGTACACGTCATTGCCTGAAGTTACTAGATATACAGCCTGGGGACCGAATACAGAAGAAGATACAAAGGCATATATAGAACAAGTTTTAGCTTCGCAGCAGGAACAGCCACGACAAGACTACGAACTAGCCGTTTGTCTGAAAAATAATGGAATCCTGATCGGCGGTATGGGTATTCATGTCAAAGATACTAATGCAGAATTGGGTTACATTTTGAATCCAGATTATCAAGGGAAGGGTTATGCAGCAGAGGCAGCACGAGCGTTACTAGACTTTGGATTTAGCACACTTGCTGTCCACCGTATTTATGCAACATGTCGTCCAGAAAACAAGGCTTCTGAGAAGGTTATGCAACAGATCGGAATGCAACGTGAAGGTTTGATGCGTGAACACTGGTACTATAAAGGCGAGTTTCATGATTCATGTTTGTACTCTATTCTTGCTGAGGAATATAACAGGACATAAACGGTGTTTTTTATATCTAAATATATTTTTGATTATTCAACAGACAATTACTCCTTGAGAAACATGTTACTGCGATAAAATGATATTTAAACCATTTAATGAGAAATAAGTTTGAGGAACTTTTCTGCACGATATAATTTTTAATTAAGGAGGGAACAACATGGAAGCTTTTGCAGAATATTTAGAGCATATTGATAACCCCCAACATCGGGCCCGAACGCAAGAGGTTTTGGCTTGGGTAACCAAGAAGTTTCCAAATTTAATGGAAAAAATTGCGTGGAATCAACCTATGTTTACGGATCACGGCACATTTATTATTGGCTTTAGCGTAGCCAAACATCATTTGGCCGTTGCCCCTGAAAAGGCAGGGATTAATCATTTTTCGGAGTTAATTGTGCAGGCTGGCTATGATCACACCAAGCAGTTGGTACGTATCCAGTGGGATAGTCCAGTTGATTTCTCATTACTTGAGAAAATGATCGAGTTTAATATTTTGGATAAGGCAGACTGTTCAACCTTTTGGCGGAAATAAAAAAAGGTTCCTTTTCTCGTAAAACTATACATCGAGCATCACAAATAAGTATTTCTCTTCTCGCCCCCTCTACCATCCTTCCAAATCTCATCATGCTAATGACCCTTAAAGTGACCCTATGCTATAATGTGGAAAGTATGGATTGTTACATGCACAGGAGGATTGGAGCAGAATGATTGGGAAATTTTTAATTTTCTCTCTACTATGGAGTTTGCTCGGCAACCCGTTTTTGGCAATGCTCGTACTCCTAATCGTGATCTATATATTAGATCGCAGCTTTGTCGGTGTATTGCCCAGCATCAGCAAACCATGGAAAAGAAGACGCAATGCCGCTCGATTGCGCCAACAGATTACGCTAAACGCCAACGATGTGGCTGCCAAGTTCGATTTGGCACGTATCTGGATCGAAAGCAAGAAATATCCGCAGGCTTTGGAGCTGTTATTGGAAATTGAATCCCGTTATGAAGAATCAGCAGACTATTGGAACGCACGGGGAACGGCTGAAGTACACACAAACCATCTGGAGGTTGGAGAACAGCATTTATTGAAAGCACTGGATATTAACCCGCGGGTGCAATACGGTGAGCCTTATTTGCATTTAGCCGCTGCTTTCAAAGAACGTGACGTAAATAAGTCACTTCATTATCTGCAGCAATTTCAGGAGATTCAGTCTTCTTCCAGTGAGGGCTATTATCTGACAGGCTTGATGTACCGTATGCTGGGACGCAAGGATGAAGCCACTATAGCCTTTAACCAGTCCATTGCCGTCTATCGCTCGCTGCCCAAATACCACAAACGAAGTGAGCGCAAGTGGGCTGCACGCAGCTTATTCCGTAAATTAATCGGCTAAACAGCTTATATTTATTTTCTTAACGACCTTTCTCTTCTTTTGAGAAAGGTCGTTTTTACGTTTGTCTACCATGTACTTCCACGGACCTGAATCGGCTCCCTTTCGCTTCCTGAATTTGGGGCATTTTTTTGTAATCAGTTGTTGACATGCCACAAATCAGGTCATATAATCCGTTTATGAACTGATGAGTTTATGCATAAACTTTAAAGTACAAAAAAGACAGAAAGGATGATCATCTTGTTAAAACCCAGTCTCTACATATCTGCTATATTCATTCTTCTGTTCACCTCAGCTTGCTCATCTACAGGATCGAGTGATCAAGAAGCAGCAGAACAACAAAATCAAAAGGTAGAAGCGATGGTTGTTAAAAAAGAACCGCTGTCTGCTTCTTTTGACCTTTCAAGCACGCTACAGCCCTATGAGGATACCTCCGTATCTTTTGAGTTATCCGGACTGATTCGCGACACAGTTGTCAATGTGGGAGACTCCGTATCCCAGGGGCAGATCTTGACGATGCTTGATTCATCCAGCTACCAGCTACAACTGGAGCAGGCTAGTACAGCTATCCTTGAAGCACAGGCAGGTATCAAAAATGCTACAGCTGCCATTTCAAGTGCAGATGCCTCCATTCAATCCGCCGACGCGCAAAAGGCAGCAGCTCAAGCTGGAGTTAACAAAGTGAACAAGGGTGCCCGTGAGCAGGAAAGGGCACAGGTCCGTACCAAAGTGCAAAGAGCACAGTCCGCTTTGACTAAAGCACAGGCTACCGCTGAACGCACCAAGCTTTTATATGATCAGGGAGCTGCAACCAAAAACGATTATGAAAATGCACAGCTTGCTTTAACCAACGCCTCCAGGGACCTGGAGGATGCACAAGATGCCCTCTCCTTAATACAGGAGGGAGCGACAATAGAAGATCGGCAATCGGCAGCATCCAGCTTGCACCAAGCCCAAGCCGGGAAAGAGTCTGCCATCGCCGCGAAGGAACAGGCAGTAGCCACTAAAGATAACGCTACTGCAGCATATCAGCAAGCGGTCATTGCCAAAAAGCAAGCCGAACTTTCCCTCTCCAAGACAGCTTTAAAAGCCCCCATTTCCGGCGTTATTCTGGAGAAAAAAGCAACGGTGGGACAATTGGCGAGCGCTGGACAGCCGGTATATCGTATCGGACAAATCGACAAGCTCAAGGTGCTGCTCCCTGTTCCCGATCATGAAATCACGAACTGGAAGCAAGGTCAGACCGTCCAGCTTCAACTGTACGATGAGAACAGAGAAGGAACGGTCAGTAAAATTTATCCGGCCACCAACACCAATACGGGCAGTATCAACGTGGAAGTGATTGTTCCTAACACCCAGCATGATTGGGCCCCGGGACAAGTCGTAAAGGCAGGCCGCCAATTGACCCAAAGTGAGCAAATTTTGCTCCCAGCCAAGGCTGTCATTAATAACGGTACAGATACTTTTGTCTATAAAGTGGTGAACAACAAAGCGGTCAAGACGGTCGTGAATGTCGGTCAGATGTCCAACAATAAGCTCGAAATTACCAAGGGGCTGAATGTCGGGGATCGTATCGTTACCACCGGAGTAAACCTGATCTACGATGGGCTGCTCGTTCAGATCATGGGGGGAACGAGCAAATGATTGCATATTTTATCAAAAAGAAAAAACTGACCCTCTTTATGTTTATCATGTCGATTGTTGCCGGGCTGTATAGTGTCTCTCAGCTTCCCCGGCAGGAAACGCCGGATATTATCAAGAAAACCGCTGTGGTCACGACCCTCTACCCTGGAGCTACACCCCAAAAGGTAGAACAAACGGTCACAAAGCCTCTGGAACAAAAAATGAAAGAAATCAATCATATTAAAAAGATTTCTTCTACATCCGAAAATGGACTTTCGACGATTATCATTGAGACAGAAGGCAACGCCAATGCCACAGAAGCCTGGGATACATTACGCAAAAAAATGAACGATGCCCAGTCTTCTCTGCCCACAGATGCTCAAAAGCCTCTCGTTAACGATGATTTGAATAAGGTATTTATCCATTCCTACGCCATCACGGGGGACTCTGTGGAGCAATTGTATCAACTAAATGATATGGTGAAATCGTGGAAGGATCAATTAAAAACCATTCCCGGTGTATCGGAAGTAACAATCAAGGGATTACCGGATCAAGAGGTTCAGATTCAAATTGATGCTCAAAAGCTCCAGCAGTACCATATCAGTTGGGAACAGCTCATGAGTGCAGTGCAGAAGGAAAATGATCAATATCCGATAGGCAATCTGGATTACAATGAACGTACCTATCGCTTGAATGTAAAGCAGTCCAAGGATGCTCAGGATTTGAGTAAAGTCATTATTTCCAGAACAGACAGCGGCGCTCCTGTGTATCTCAGTGATGTGGGCACCGTATTGCTTACACATAACACCAGCAGCTATATGGCCTTTTTTAACGGTAAACCAGCTATTACACTGACGATTAACGGTAATACCGGCTCTGACGTAGACACGATTTATAGCAAAGTAAATAAAGAAATGCAGTTGTTAAAACCAAATCTGCCTAATACGTTTCAACTGAATACGTTATTTTCACAGACCGAGCGGATTGATCATATTTTTCATGGCTTGACCCGTGAATTGCTGTTTGCCATTGCGGCGGTTGTGATCGTATGTACATTGGGCTTGAATCTGATTACATCCTCTTTTGTGGCACTGGCTATTCCTATTTCAATCGCCATAGGTCTCATTATTCTCCCTATGCTCGGAATAACATTGAATCAGGTTACGGTCATTGGCTTAATTATTGTAATGGGGATTCTAGTCGATGATGCTGTGGTGGTTAATGATAATATTGAACGCAGAATGATGACCTTGGGCGAGAGTCCCAAGATAGCAGCATTAAATGGAACGAAAGAAGTTTCCATTTCCATTTTGACCGCAACCCTGGCAACTGTAGCCTCCTTTGCCCCGCTGTTCTTTTTATCAGGCGATGCAGGCTCCCTTATCAAACCATTACCGTTTGCTGTTATCTTTACGTTATTGGCTTCCATGCTCATGTCCTTTACCGTCATCCCAATCTTTAGAGAATGGTATGGACAACGAAATCAAAAAACGCCCAACTCCACCATGAAGCCGTCGGGACTGCTGGGAAAACAAATTGATGCTCTTCGTAACGTATATACCAGCAAGCTGATTCCGAGAGTCATTAAGCAACCTGGATTATATGCTGCATTAGGATTATTGATCAGTACCACGCTGTACGGCATACTTGCTCTGATTCCGATCGACCTGTTCCCCAGAACCAACGATCCGGAATTAAGCATTAATGTGCGTATGCCTACAGGTACTTCTATAGAAGAAACCAAGCGGGTCACCGAGGATATTGCCAAATGGGTGAAGCAGCAACCTCATGTGGAAACGATCAGTTATGCGGCTGGCGGCGACGCTCCCCGGTTGTTTCAAGATATGACCGCTGACGCCAAAACAGGCACAACCGTGGGTCAAATTGCTATTATTGGGGAAGAAGGTGCATTTGATCCCGATGAAATGGCAGACAAATGGCCCTCCATCTTAAAGGATCGTTATCCGGGTCAATCCATTTCCTTGAAAATAGCCAAAGTGGGGGTGCCTCTCGGTAAGCCGATCTCCATTCGGATTTTAGGCAATGATGTAGATCAGTTGCGTTCGTTGTCACAGCAGTTAAAAGAAGGCATTATGGCTACCAGAGGAACACAGGACATACAAGACAATATGGAAAATGAAGGCTATACGTTGGATTTCCAAATCAACAAACAAGCGATGGATCAATATCAGGTAAGCAATAATGATCTGACACGTACACTCTTGTTAATGGGTAATGGCGTGAGCTTTAGCCGATTTGATACGGGGAAAGATTTGATAAATATTAAGCTGAAGCTAAGCCAAACCGATCAAAATCCTGAAATTTTGTTTCAGCAATTGAATGTGACCAATGCCAATGGTGTTCAAATCCCTTTATCTCAATTGGCTGAGTTGAAGCCATCCTTTGCAACACAAAAAATTAACCATTATAATTTAAAGCGTTCGATTACTGTTGAAGCTGAAGTTCACGGGCGTACAGCTTCCGAAGTCATGAAGGACGTCAAGCTTAAATTGCAGGACATTAAATTTCCTCCAGGCTACACTTGGGAAATTGGCGGCGAGATTTCAGGACAAGATGACATTTTATCAGAAATAGGATGGTTATATGTTGTCGTCATACTATTAATCTTCATGCTGATCTTTTTGCAATTTTTTTCTTTCTCGACTCCACTCATCATATTGACTACCGTGTATATGGCAGCAGCAGGCGGATTTCTTGGCTTGTTCATTCTAAATACGCCGGTTAGTTTTATGGGCGTGTTGGGCTTAATGACCTTGGCAGGTATTGTCGTACGTAACGGCATTGTGCTGATTGAGTTTATTGAGGATGCAAGACGTGAAGGGATCGAACTGAAGGAGGCCGTTGTTGCAGCGACCAAAGCGCGTTTCCGCCCCATATTGCTTACTTCGCTGACAGCCATTGTCGGTCTGATTCCGATTGCTCTTATTGGGGAACTTATGTTTAGACCTCTGGCGTATACCATTATGTTTGGATTGATGTACTCGACCATTCTTACGATGTTTGTGGTTCCGTCCCTGTATATGGTTATTGCCCGCTGGAAATTAAAGAGACAGAGCAAAAAATTGGGGGTACAATGAAAAAAATAACAAGTGAAGATATCATATATGCTGCCCTTTCCCTATTTTCAGAAAAGGGATACGATGCCACCTCGGTCGATGAGATTGCACGTGAAAGCGGGATGGTGAAGGCTTCCTTTTATAAATACTTTCAAAGTAAAGAAGAGTTGCTGCTGGGGACAATCGTCCTGATTGAAAAGCTTCTTGATGCAGATATTAAAGAACTTTATTTGAAGCACCAGCTACCTTCCCGTGAAAAGTTGAGACAACTGTATTTGATTGCGCTGAGCCGGATTTATAAGAATAAAGTTCATTTGCTGGTATACTCCGTTCCTTTAATCGGTTCTAAGGAAGAAAAAATCGCACAAGCCATTGATCGTGTTGAACATCATTTATCTAACGTGATGATTGATTTATTAATTGATGCTTATGGAGAATCCATAAAAAACTATGCGTATGATATTGAGTTTGTCGTCAAAAGCATGATTGTCAATTCCCTCCGATTGAGCGATTCAGAGCTGTCCTGGACGGAGCAGCAAACACTGGCTGAATTTATGCTCAGCATTACGGATATGCTAGCACAAGGAATGCTGAGCCCTGATGTTCAACATCAAATCATGTGGGGCCGCGATTCCGTATTCCATGAAGATTCTGATCAAATCTGGACCAAGGGAAAACAAATCTCCTATGCACTGCAACGTATGGATACGGTTCTGAAACAAACTAAATTAAATGAAGCTCCCCGGAATGAATATGTGCAAATCCTAAGCAGATTAAAGGGTGAACTCTCAGAAGAAAACGTGGAAATAGCTCACGTGAAAGCCCTCCTTCTATTTTTGGGTCAGCTGCCCGAGTTACAGGCGGACTGCACCAAGTTGAAAGCTATATTGGAGATTTAGCACGCCGAAATGCATAAAAAGAGGTTCATGATGGTCAGTTGCTACTGCCATGATGAACCTCTTTCTTTAATATACTTTGTCCGATCCCAAGCATCCTCTCACGCTCAGCGTAACGGCGCATAACCAAGCCGATTCAGCTCTTCCGCAATCACACGATAACCACGACTGTTCGGATGCACCCGGTCTAACGAAAGTAGTGCCCGTTCATAGCCCTCAAATGCGGGATAAATGTTCGCCACCCGGTAATTGGGTCCGCCCAATGTGTAGAGAAACGAGTTGTACTGGCGCACATATACTCCCGCCTCCCTTACCTCAGGAAAAGGATTATATAATCCCACCATCCGGATGATACATGGCTCACGCTGACCGGATTTTATCTGATACAGGGCATGTACAATTTGGCGCACATGTTCTTTGGTGTGATTCAGCGCTTGCGAAATGGAAGAACCTGACGAGCCGGAACCTCCAGCAAGGGCGCTGATGTATGGGCGCAGATCATTCCCGCCGATCGTTACCGTTATAAGTTCAGCCCGGCTGAGCGCCGACCGAAAAAGCGGATTGTTGCGGACCATTGACAGCAACTCCTGCGATGTCAGCCCGTTGATTCCCAGATTCTCGTAACTGACTGGCGTACGGAGATGTCTTTCTGCCATTCGCCGATAGATAGGTACAAATCCGCCGCTCAGCAACGTCCCCGCACCTGTTGTTAAAGAATCTCCAATCGCTGTATAGTGGTACGCCAATGAAACCCACCTCCCTCTTTCTACATAACATATCTTATGTAGAAAGAGGAACGCGGGACCCGGAGATTCGCTTATTCTTCGTCTATTTCATATACACAATGGAATTGCCCACCATCCGGCAAATCCTCTGATCCATATACGGCAAAGCCCACATTGCGGAAGAAATCTGCCCCCTCCGCATCCGTGTCCACAGTAAGCCGTTTCGGATTACGCTCCTGAATAAGCGTAAGCAGCATACCTCTGGCATATCCTCTATGACGGTTTTCAGGCAACACGGCCAGATGGCGAATTACGGTTGTTCCATCCTCCTGCTCCTCAAAGCCAACAATACCTACAATAAGTCCTTCATCTTCTACACCGAACAGCTTCCAGTCATCCGAGGCTTGATAGGTACGTAAAGCTGCTTCTCCGCGTTCAGGATGATCCAGCACAGCGTAGGTTAACAGCTCCAGAACCTCCTCACGATCTGAATCTGTTTTTATATTTTTAAACATTGTATGTCGTCTCTCCTTAATATCCTGAAATTAGGATTACCTCTAATTCTCCATAATAAGCAACGGCCAGTTATCAAGCCACTGCTTCTCAAATACACGCTGACGAAAAGCCGTTGTGTGACGAAACAAAGGACTTTGCCGTACCCGCATATCCAGCAGATCTTCCAATCCATGCGGACAAATGACCTCTATTTGATCCTTGTCATTCAATCTAACCGCCACAGCCGTTGCCGTCTCTGGCCAGCGGCTCATCGCATCCTCTATCGAGGAATAAGGAGCCTCTCCGTTGCGAATATGCATCCGAGCCTGATTTTTGACAGACCAGTTACGTCCAGCCTGCTTACGGTTCAAGGACAATTCTAGATACTCATCTCGTTCCTCTAGCGTATTTTTCGGGTCAAAGTAAATAACATCAATATCGTTTAAAGGTGTAGCAGTTGTATAGCCATGGAGCTTGTCCCAAACCCGGTTACGTACATAGCCTGCGGCAATACATCCTTGCGGCAACTTCAGCTCTCGCACATATCGCAAGTCTTGCAGTACCTGCGGATCATTCATATATTGTATGATTCGTAGCACATTTTCTTCCGACTTCATCCTGCACTCAACTCCCTTTTTATGATGACAGTTGCTGCACCGATTCTCCTCCTTGAGCCGCGATCCGTGCTGTACGCTGCGCCAGACGGCGGCGTGCGACCAGAAGAAACGGAATGCCAATCACAACCGACAGGGCAACCGGAACAAAAACGGCAAGCGGCGCCGTTTGACCATAGATATCCAGCAACCAGCCACCAAATAAAGGAGCCAGCACGCTTCCCAAATTATTAAAGCCGATTGTACCGAAGTAGGTCCCTTTATATTGAGCATCTGCAATTTGGTCAATCAGTACGTCCAACATCGTGAACAATAACACTTCACCAACCGTAAACAGCACCATATCCAGTATAAACATCCAGCCTGAGTTTAGCATACCGCACAGCAACAGGCTGACCGCAATACATATATTCCCTGCAATCAAGGAATTCACCGGGGAAAATCGACTTGCCAATCGCACCAGCGGATATTGAAATGCCAATACACAAACCGCGTTGACCGTCAGCATGTATGTAAACCATCGGGTTCCTTCTGCGAAGGATAAGGACAAGAATTGAGGCATTGTGGAATTGGAATGAGCATAGCCCATCACACAAAATACCGTTCCCAGCAAAATCGGCATAAACACCGGATCACGGCTGGCTGTACGGAATGCCTCGCCCATCCGCAGTGGAGCCTCTCCCGCCGTTGTACCTATATGCAGATCCGATGCATACCGGGCAAATTGGATCAACAACAGTACCCCGTACAATGCGTACACACCAGCAGCTACCATAAACGGCGTCCCCGTGGATGCAGATCCTAACATTAAACCAAGCAACGGCCCTGCCACCACCCCAACATTAATGGCTGCATATCTCATATTGTAGATAAGCAGTCTTTTCTCCTTCGGGGTTACATCTGATAACAGTGCCCGTGAGGTTGGCTCGAACAAGGATCTGCACAGTCCATTCAGAGCATTAATGACAAAAAAGGCCCAGGCCGCTTCCGCCAACGCAAAAGCAACGAATACAAGCGCCCAGCTCGCAATGGACACCAGCATCACCTTTCGCCGTCCGATTCGATCTGAAATATATCCACCGTAAAAGCTGGCAAAAATGCCGACCAACGAGCTGACCGATACGATCACCCCCGTATGAAAGGGGGACACCCCTAGACGGGTGGTAAGGTAAATAGACAAAAACGGGATACTCATGGATGTCGCCATCCGTCCAAAAATTGTACCGACAATAATCGTCCAGGCCAGCGGGTGAATGGAACGTAACTGTTCTTTCATATATGTCTCTTACGTCCTCCTTCCGTATGCAAGTCTAACAAGGGGGAAACCTGTCTAGCACTGGTGAATATAGCGTTCCAGCTCTAAACACGTTGCTTGATAGACAGATTGGAGCGCAGACAACTTCGCTTTCGCATTCTCAAGTCGGTTCTCCCGTGCAAGCTGTTCAATATCGGACAGCAACGAGGACAAACGCCCGACACCCAGACTCACGCTGCCTGATTTCAACTCATGAGCAGCCTCTACTACTTTTGTGGCTTCGCCCGCAGCAGCCAGTTCTCTTAACCTATTGATTTTGGCAGGTGTATCACTAGTATACATTTCGACCAATGACTCCAGTAGTCCCGTGCTGCCATCCTCGTCCAGCATCATAATTTCACGTATAACTTCCTCATCCAAAATCGGCTTGGTTTCAGGCTTTGGAAGCCATTTGACAAGCTTTTCAGAGAGCCTTTCAATCGTTACTGGCTTCATCAAGTAATCGTTCACTCCAACCTCCTGGCCCCGTGCCTGATCCTCCTCGGACACATTTCCGGTCAAAGAAATGATTGGCACAGGTGGTTGCTGGTTTTCTGCTTCCCGCTGGCGGATCGCTTTCGCCGCATCATGACCATTCAGCAGAGGCATATGATGATCCATTAGAATACAAGCGTAGGATCGTTCGGAGGCCGCTCTTACAGCAGCTTGTCCATCCTCAGCAAAATCAATATGCTGGAATCCCAAGTGGTTAAGCTGTAATTGCACCACCTGACGATTTACCCGATTATCCTCAGCCACCAAAATAGTTTGAGAATGACTGTGCTCACGCAGCAACTCGCTAAACACCTTCAAATCACCAGTTTCATGCTTCTTCATTTCGTCTGCCTGCTCCGATCCTTTCATGAAGGGAATTTCAAACCAGAACGTAGAGCCTTGGCCTTCTTCACTGACGACCCCAATTTCTCCCTGCATGAGTTCCACAAATGAACTGCATATCCATAGCCCCAGACCCGTTCCTCCATATTGGGAGGCGCTTCCTTCACCGGCCTGTACATAGGGCTGAAACAGCTTATTCTGATCCTCCGGTGAAATCCCAATACCCGAATCCTGCACCTCAAACCGAACACGTTGGGAATCTTTTGTTTCCTCCACTAATTTTGTTCGAACGATGAGCAATCCTTCACTCGTAAATTTATTCGCATTGTTCAACAGATTGAGCAAGATCTGCATGATCCTTGCCGAATCTCCCTCCAGATGCTCTGCCACACTGGTATCGGTCTCTATACTCAACCGGTTACCCATCTGATAGATTTGCGGCTCCAACAACTGGGCAACGTGACTCATAATCGCCTGAACTCTGACATTTCCGATCTCCAGTTCCATCTGTCCTGCTTCCACTTTGGATATATCAAGCAGATTATTAATCATGTTCAACAACAGGGAGGCTGACTCACGTATCACACCGATGGCCTGCCGTTGATCTGGGGAAAGTTTGGATGAACCTAACATTTCGATCATTCCAAGTATTCCATTCATTGGCGTTCTGAATTCATGACTAACCACAGCCAGAAAAGTGCTCTTTAGGTCATTAGCCCGTACCGCTTCTTCCTTCGTCCGTGTTAATTCCGCATTACTTTTGGCAAGCTGACGCTGCAGATTGACCAGTTCGTTGTTCATTGATGAAAATTCATTCAGCAGCTTTTCTTCCTCAGCCTTGCTTTTCACAATCTCATCCGTTAATTGTTCGACCGTTTTCCGCAGGACAGCCATTTCTGCTGTCGGTTCCTTCATATTAAAAGGCCCCCTTTACAAAATGACTTACAGGTTCACAAAACTAACCTTATTTCCTGAGCGAAAGTAAGTCACCTGCAACCTCCAGCGCTTCCTCCGCACCTGGCGCGTATCCGTCCGCCCCTACTTCCTGCCACAAGTGGGAATCGAGATTAAAAGGCCAGCCTCCGACCATAATTTTCACATGGCTAGTAGTTGGGTCTTGCCGAATGAGAGCAATCAACTCTTTCACTAAATGGACATGGTAAGCCATGGTAGCTGAGATAGCCACCACATCCGCCTTGTAACTCACAATGGCCTGAAGCAGACTCCGGTTAGGTACATTGGCACCTAAATAATACGTATCCCAACCATCCATTTCAAATATATCAGCCAGCATACGCAGACCAAATTCATGCTGCTCGCTGCCTACACACGCCGCCACGAGGCAGCGTTCCTTACTTCCACTTCCCATCCATCTGGGGTACAGGCTGGAAATAATAAATTGAGTCGCGGCAGTGCAAAAATGCTCTTGACCGACGGTGATTTTGCCTTCATGCCATAGACGGCCTATTTCATATTGCGAAATTTGAAAAATATATTTATACGTATGTTGAATAGAGATACCCTCATCCAGCAAACGGACGATCCAATCCAAAGCCTGTCTGCGATTACCTGAGAGTAAATATTCCAAATATTGAGCCGCATTAGCAGCATAAGGATTATCATCTGTAATAAAAGAGGCATACTCCTCTTTCTTCCCAATTTGCTGTATCCCCAAATCCAGATGCTCCAGCACCATGGTTTTATCCGTATGATCGAAGTGCTCTATCAACGTCTGCTGGATTAATCTGAAATTGATGCTCAAATCTTCTTGGGTTATGCCGAAACCCTCCAGAAGCTTTTTTAACCAGGAAACATACTGTGTAAATAAAATAGGGCTGTTCATGATTACACTTTCAGCTAAATAGTTCAAACTATATATAGAATCCTGTTTTGTCTTTATTTTACCGTTATCCCCAAAACGCTGCAAAAGATCGGGCTGTAATTCGTATTGCTTATGGGTAACTAATTCAGCCAAAGCTCCTGCTTGCATCAATAGCGATTCACCTGCGGTATATTGCTGTATACTCATGTACAGCTCCTTCCCCGACAAGGTATTTGTATTCGAAACAGATACTGGGGATTTGTTCCAGACGTGACTATTAGACAATTATACCTGATTTGCGTCTCTACATTAACCCTACTCCCCAAAATACGACAAAAAAATAAAATACCGAGAAGTCGGTATTTTATCTAAAAGCAGTTTTAACCTGCATACGCACAATTTATGATCCGTTACTCTTCTGCCCCTCAGCCGTTAGTCCAAGCTTTTTTAACAGATGAATAGCCTGCTCTTTCTCTTCCACAGATAAGCCATCTACGGTCTCCATAATGACACGATGATGCTGCGGGAATATTTGCTCAAAGAAATGACGTCCATCATCAGTCAATTCTGCATAAATCACACGCCGATCATCTTGTGATGCACGACGGGTAAGCAAGTTTTTTTTCTGAAGTTTATCTACCACGTACGTAATATTCCCACTAGAGATTAGTACCTTTTCTCCAATCTTCTGCAAAGGCTGTGGTCCCCGATAATACAGCAGATCAAGCACTCCAAATTCTGTTGTATTTAATCCATGACTATGAATGTCCCGATTTGTACGGGACGTGACCGAATTATAAGCACGAGCCAGAACAACGAACAAATTAAGTGCTAAGTCCTGATCATCTGGTTTTACAGACATATTAACAGCCTCCGTTACTCATATCTTTATTCCAAGATATCTTAATTGTGCACTTTTGTCAAGTTTAAGCGTTCCTTTCCCTGCTCTTACGGCCTATAAATGGAGGAATTACCGTCTATTATGAGAAGGTTACAGTTCATTATGTAAAAAAAGCCCGCTCTCAGCCAGTCTTAAAGCACTGATCCAGAGAGCGGGACGATTATGTTGTTATCCCTAACTTCTTACGTACAAATACGTAGGCAACACGGCCGCATAATACTCCCAGAACATTCAGTATGATGTCATCTACATCCATTGTACCTGCGCCCAGTAGCATTTGGGACACCTCAAGAATGACCAGTGCGATCACTATCGTTAACAACAGACTGCCTATACTTCGCATGGACACCCAAATGATAGGCACAAGGATACCGAAGGGAATAAATACGCCAATATTACCGAGCAAATTAACACCCCATACCCGAAAAGGAAACGACTCCATTGCCCGCCAGTATTGCCTAATCGTATCAAACGGAACAATATTATACGAATACGGGGGGCCTGGTCGTAATGTACGACCAAAACCGAGAAACATCCAATATAATAGAAGCCCTGTATATAAAATCAATAACATCAATGCCACATGATGAAGCAGGCGGGTCCTAGACATTACTTGTTACGGACGTCGATCTGTCCATTGGCCCGTGCGATAATAACCTGGTCCGCCATATTAATGAACAGTCCGTTATCGACTACACCCGGAATTTGATTCAAGCGGATTTCCAATTCCTGCGGATTCTCGATCTTACCATAGCGACAATCGGCAATATAATTACCATTATCCGTAAGGAAGCGCTCGCCGTCTTTCATACGCCATTCTGCTTTACAGCCCGTCCCCCGCAAAGCCTCCAACGTCCACTCACTGGCAAAGGGTACGACCTCAACGGGTAAAGGAAATGCACCCAGCACCTTCACATCCTTGGACTCATCGACAATAATGATTAATCGGTCGCTATTGCTTTCCACAATTTTCTCTCTCAGCAGGGCTCCGCCTCCACCTTTCACCAGTACCAGTTGCTCGTTCACTTCATCTGCACCGTCGATGGTAACGTCAAGCCTTCCAATCTGATCAAACGGAATGATGGGAATTCCCAGCTCCCTGGCCTGATCCTCCGAGGCTTGGGATGTAGCTACAGCCTGTATATGTAATCCTTGTGCTACACGCTCACCGATTTTTTGAATAGCCCAAAAGGCTGTCGAGCCTGTACCAAGTCCTACTTTCATGCCGTCCTGAATCGCCTCAACTGCTTTTTCGGCCGCTTTTTGCTTCAAATTCATTATCATCTCTCCCGCTATATAGGCTAGTATTGATCATCATCCATTTTATAAGAGAACGCTTTATAATAACAGAGACAGCTTTTTACCATAACAAAGGCTGTTTTCATCGTGTTCATACTCCCCAAACCGTTCAATAGGTTCGTATCCCCGCTTGGTATAGAGAGCAATCGCTTCAGGTTGAGCCGCTCCGGTCTCCAGTTTAATTCTTACAACTCCTCGTTTGCTGGCTTCCTCTTCCAAAAAAGATAATAGACTCACCGCAATTCCTTGTCTGCGATAAGAGGAATCGACATAAAACCTTTTGAGCTCCATTTCTTCCGCATCTATAGGCCTAAGCCCTCCACAAGCCACCGGTTTTTCGTCCACATACACAACAGCGAAAACCATTTTTTTAACTTTCGGATTGGAAAAATCGACCAAGTAAATTTCGTCGGCAGGATACCTTTCCAGCAAGTCCTCATCCAGCCTTTGAATCAACTTATACAGATCCTCATGATTACTCTCAACCTTTAAAATCGTAAGCTTGGACATTCTTCTTATCCCTCTTCTCTTTACATGGATATAAGGACTCATTTCGCAAACAATTCACAAAAACCGCGCTAAATCAAGCATTTCCAACGTCAAATATGAAAAATGTCCCAAATTGATAAGTGCATTTGACTCTATTATAAAGTATGATGGTTTCTGTTGAATAGTTGCTTATGGACTGTAATGAAGTCGAATTTCAAGTAGAAGTATAAATTGGAATATACTGAAACACAGACAGCGTTTACCTATTAAAAATTAATTTTTTATTGTGTAAGGTATTCATTTCAAGGGCTTTTCGTACGACATATATATAGGGATATCATACTTGTCTATAAAAGGACTTAAGACCTATTACTTAAAATTCAAGGGTCTATGATCTCGATTAATATGTTTGTAAGGGGGACTTGATTATCTCATTCGATAAGCGGTTCAACACCATATACAAAAATACAACCAGGGAGTGGAACATTTTGAAAAAGTGGAGTAGCTTATCATTCTTCACCAAAAACTTATTATTATCCTTCTTCAACATCGTATTGATTGGGCTAGTCCTTATTGTGTCCAGTTATTTGATCCAACGTACGATTTTGATAGACCAATTGCATGGGCAAGTGGAAAAAATCACATTGAAGTGGGCCCAGGGCATTAATTCCGATGAAGTAACCCAAGCGGTTCAAGAGAAAAATTATGATGGACCCGTTCAAACCAAACTCCGCGCGTATCTAGATAACATCATGGCGACGAATCCGAATATCTCTCATGCTTATATTTTCGGGACGGAGCTCGAAAATGGCAATCTAACATCTATTGTGGCGATGCCAACGGATCTCAGAGAAGCATTTGAAAAAGATAAGCTGCTCGTTGGCTCCATGTACGAGCAACCCAATGTCGTAGCAGTAGGCGTAACCGGTATGCTGGACAGTGGCAAACCAACATTCACCAGCTTCTACGATGATTCTTTTGGTACATGGACGACTTTGATGACTCCGATTAAAGATCCAAGTGGCAAAATCTTTGCATATTTTGCAGTTGATGCAGATGCCGGTGCCGTACCTGCAGGATTGACCAAGCTGCTCATTAGCGGCGCTACCATTTTAGTGATTTTCCTACTGATCTGCCTGGCGCTTCAATATTGGGTTGTGAAACGCACGCTGTCCCCGATTAAGCAACTGATGTACGGTATCAGTGAAGTAAGCAGAGGAAATCTGGATGTTCAAATTCATGCAGGTCATGATGATTTGGGGCTCGTGAATCAGAACTTCAACAATATGGTAAGTCATATTAACAGCATTATGACCAAAGTGAAGCAGACAACGGATGAAGTCAATGAATCTGCCAAGGAATTACTCGCAATCTGCGAGCAAAACGGAATCAATTCCAACATCATCAATCAAAACATCAGTGAAATCACGGAGAATATCCGTTCGCAGGAAAAAGCAACAGGTGATAGTGCACGTGCCATGGCTGAAATGGCTTCGGTAATTCAAAATATTGCCACTAGTTCTTCCAATGTTGCGGAGGAAGCCAATTCGGTAGAGAAACGTTCTAATGAAGGCAACGAGATTGTAGGTAAGGTATCATCCCAAATGCACTTGATTACCGATACAGTAACCAATACTTCCCGTATCATCAAGTTGCTGGACAGTCGTTCGCAGGAAATTGGCAATATCATCAGTACCATTTCAGGCATCTCCAGTCAAACCAACCTGCTCGCTCTGAACGCTTCTATTGAAGCTGCGCGCGTTGGCGAAGAAGGTAAAGGCTTTGCCGTTGTTGCCAGTGAAGTACGTAAGCTGGCAGAACAATCTGCGGATGCAACCAAACAAATTACGTCCCTGATTGAAGAAATTCAAAGTGAAATCGGACAAGCTGTGAAGTCGATGGAGCAAGGAAACGTTGAAGTTCAAAACGGAATCGTCGTTGCCGGACAAGCAGGCGTGCTGTTCAATGATATTCTTCAAGCAACTAAAAATGTAGCATGGCAAATCCAAGAAGTATCCAGTGCTACTGAGCAAATATCTGCGGGTACACAGGAAATGACAGCAACAGCAGACGATCTTTCTTCCACCGTAACCAAAACAGCCAATAACAGTGTTCACATTGTGCGAACGGTGGAGGAACAAAAAGCTTCTTTGGATTCGATCATTGATTCATCCCATAAATTGACATCCATGTCTGAAGAGCTTCAAGAAATTACATCTTATTTCAAAATTGCAGACACCAACCGTACCAAATCATAATAACCATTTATCGACTCCAAAATTTATTTCATAAGTAAATCATTCGGTAATGCCTCCCTCCTGTTCATGCATTTGAAGGGATCGGAGGCATTTACTGAGTTTATCATTTATATTAAGACATCATACATTCAGGAGGTTAGCGTAATGGCTTCATTACTACAAAACAGCACACAGACAATCCCATCCCCATTCCTAGTTCCCTTGGATTGTGCACGTATACAACGCAAGCATACATCCTCTACTTATCAAGTAGAGTTAGAAGCGTCCATCTCGGAACAATTAAATCAGCAAAAAACTGCGGAAGACAAGCAAGCGTTGCTCTTATCAGCATATACTGCATGGGTATATCGCCTATCCGCAGAAGAAGAAGTTTCTTTTTCTACATTTGTGCCACAAACCGGTCTGCTTACAGCTTCGCTGACAGTCGAAAAGGAAACGACTTTTCATGAACTAGCAGACTTATTTCAGGACATGCTCCGTGAGCCTAATGCATACCTTGCGGAACCACAAGCCGATACTTCATTTTCGGCAAATCTGCCTACGGACAGCGGTGTAGAATCCCGTATTATGGACTGGGCTGTTAGTGAACACAATGGCGCTTATCAAATACAGATACGTTATGATCAATCACTCTTGCTGGAAACAACGGTTGTCCGATACGCAGAATACTTTGAAACCCTTTTGCGTGGCGCGCTAACCAACAGCCATGCACTTGTGAATTCCATTGATATATTATCGGATGCGGATCGAGCTGCTCACGAAGCTTTAAATAATACAGTTGTGAAATATCCTGAGCACCAAACTATTCATGGAATGTTTGAGGAGGCGGCTTCACAATATCCTGATCGTCCGGCTATTGCTTCACACACTGGAGAGTACACGTACCGTGAGTTGAACGAACGTGCTAACCAAGTCGCACGTGTCTTGTTATCCAAAGGTCTTACCAAAGGTGAATTCGTGACTATCTTCATGGAACGGAGCTTAGAGACCGTCATTTCACTGCTTGGTATCCTGAAAGCCGGAGGTGTATATGTACCTGTTGATCCCGCCCACCCTGCTGACCGGAGTAGCTACATTGTCGAAGACACGCGTTCTCCTTTTGTCTTAACAACTTCCGCACTCATGGAACAAGCGACTGAACTGTGCGGTTCGATTGAGACGGTAAAAGAAATTTTAGCGATTAACGGGCCACTGGCAGGCTATGCTGCAAGCAATCCGAACGTTAATGTAAGTCCGGATGATCTAGCTTATGTCATCTATACATCCGGCTCTACAGGCAAACCGAAAGGTGCCCTGATCGCTCACCGTGGTGTCGTTAACCTAGGAGCTGTCGTGCAACGCGATTGCGACATTACACCTCAGGATGTGTTGACCCAATTTGCGACCTACAGCTTCGATGCATCCGTTTGGGATACAATTGGAGCCTTGTTTTACGGTGCAAAATTGTACTTGCTGTCTTCCGAAGAACGTGTATCTGTTGAAGAATTCGCTGAAGCCATTGCACGTACAGGCACGACGATTATTACCATTTTGCCGACCGTATTCTTTAATCAGCTATCTACGTACTTGTCAGACGAAGGCTATCGCAAACTCGCTAAGGTACGGATTGTTACCGTGGCAGGCGAAGCGCTGTACGGCTCACAAGTTCGAGCGTTCCAAAGCAAATTCGGTACAGATACCGACATCGTAAACGTATATGGACCGACAGAATGCACCGTAGCAACGACGACCCATCGGGTCCGTGGTGCCGTGCCTGAGCATGTCGTCAATATTCCGATCGGCAAGCCTATTTACAATTACAAAGTGTATATCGTTAACGATGATAACAAGCTTTGCCCTGTCAATATTCCGGGTGAAGTATGCATTGCTACTCCTGCATTGGCCCATGGCTATCTCCATCAGCCAGAACGTACAGCCCAATCATTCGTGGACAATCCTTTTGTTCCGGGTGAAAAAATGTACCGCTCGGGTGATATCGCCAAGCTGCTGCCAGATGGTACGATTGAATACGTAAGCCGCAAGGATTCACAACTCAAAATTCGGGGGAATCGGATTGAAATTGGAGAAATTGAAGACCATTTTTCCAAACATCCAGGTGTTCAGGACGTCGCTGTAGTAGCCGTCAAAGATCACACAGATCAGAACATGTTAGTTGGCTATTTTACCACTTCGGATGGACAATCCATTCCACAAGACGTTATTCAGTCTTATATTGGGGGCAAGCTGCCTTCTTATTTTGTACCAAGCCATGTCGTTCATCTGGAAGCCATGCCAATTTCACCAACTGGCAAGATCGATCGCAAAAAGTTGGCCCTGCGACCACTTCCGGAAGCGTCTGATCTTTCATTTGGCGGGGAACCTCTCCGAGAAGGAACCGAAACACTTATTGCCGAAGCATGGACTCAAGTGCTTGGTAAAAATAACATTGGCGCTACCGATGATTTCTTCCTGATTGGGGGCGATTCGCTTCGTGTCATTCATGTGCTGGCTATTCTAAAGCCGCGCTATGGCGCGCTGCGCATCGGAGATTTTTTCCGCTACAAAACCGTTCGCGAGCTTGCTGAATATGTGGAACAATTAGGTACGGAACAAACGCCGCAACGCAAGCCACTTGCGATTTCTCAAGAAAAAATGGACTTGAATGAGCATCCTATTGAGTTGTCTGGTGCTTCTGACTTAGCTGAAGTCCGCGACTTGCGCGTGATCTTGTTGACCGGTGCTACAGGCTATCTGGGCTCGCACATTCTGTATGACCTGCTTCAACGGACAGAAGCCAAAGTATACGCGATGGTACGCCCTTCTCAGGACGGTCCATCCGGTATCGAGCGTATTCAGTCCGTATTGACGGGATATTTTGGACAAGATATCTCCAGCTTGATCGAAGGACGGGTAAAAGCTGTCTATGGGGATCTGGAGCAAGCTGATCTTGGTCTCTCTTCCGTCGACCGCCATATGCTGGAGCACCAAATCGACGGCATCATTCACAGCGCCGCTGACGTTCGCCATTTTGGTGATTCGGCAGCCTTCGATCGCACGAATGTGACAGGAACACTGGAACTGCTGAAAATCGCCCAAGCCAAGCCAGGAGTATCCTTCCATCATGTCTCTACTATGGGAATACCGGAGGATCTTGCTAACGAAGGAAAATGGGAGTCGGCATTGGAGCTTTCTGCCTTCCCAGACGAATTGAACGTGGACAACCTGTACACGAACAGTAAACTCGCAGCAGAGAAGCTATTGTTCCAAGCAGCTCAAGCGGGTACGCCTGTCTCGATCTATCGCGCGGGTAATTTGACAGCCCATTCGGCCAACGGACGCTTCCAGCGAAATATCGACAGCAATGCTTATTATCGTATGATGAAGGCGATGCTGCTGCTGGGCAAAGCGCCACAAGCTGATTGGCATACGGACTTCACACCGATTGATTACGCCAGCCGTGCTATCGTAGAGCTGTCCGTTCATCAAAAAAGCGCAAACCGCATTTTCCATATCTGCAATCCGAACCCATTGCCATATGATGAACTGATCGCTATGGTAAACCAACTCGGTTACGCAGTAGAAACCCTGCCTTTTGACGATTACAGCGCTTGGCTGCTGAATCCGTCTTCCGGCATTCAGGAGGATGCACTTCACCTTGCTATGGGACAACTGGAAGGTGACGGAGCCAAGGATTCAGCTTACCGTTACGGATGCTCTGTAACCGCAGCTCTGCTGGAACAAGCTGGCGTTCAATGCCCGGCAACCGACCTTAACTTTATTCGGAACATGATCCAGCATGCCGTCGAGATCGGTTACTTCCCGACCTCTTCATCGGTATCTGTAAAAGCAACACAGAGGTAACAAAGTTGTGATATTTCCCCCGCATGTTTTCGGTATGATAGACTAGATTTTGCTAGTTTCATATTTAGTATAAACCTCTATACTTTCAGAATTTTTTGCATGCGGGGGATGTCATTCAATGAAACACACTTTTTTTAAAAGAACGTTGCTAATCATAAGTTTGTTGGCTATTTTAGGGATTTTGGTGTATGAAGCACGTAGCATATACCACACACCTACAGTTAAAGGGACTCATCGTACACGTACAGCTCATGCAGATCGACTGGTACGCCATTTATTCTCACTGACGCCTACACCAGATAAAGTATATTACCAAAACAAAGTCATTGTCCTGATGTATCATGAGGTGACCAAGACTCCACCTGATCCCGGCGCTCTCAAGCTTAGTAATTTAACGAGGCAGTTGGACGAAATGAAAGCTAACGGCTTCCACTGGATCACGATGAAAGAGTATACCGACTTTATTTTACATAAAGCCAAGGTTCCTGATAATGCGGTACTCATGACATTCGACGATGGCTATGAGTCCTTTTATACGGACACTTTTCCCGTGTTGAAAAAGTATCAGGTTCCGGCAACCAATTTTCTCATTACGTCCACGATCAGCAATCCCAAACACATTGGTATTCCAAAGCTGACATGGGATCAAATTCATCAGATGCATGCCGAAGGCATTGATTTTTACAATCATACCAATGACCAGCATGCTTACGGGTACTCCAACACAGCACGCACCAAACAAAAGCCGCTTCTGATGGGGCCTGTGTATTCGAAAAAGCTGGGGCGAATGGAAACCGAGGATGAGTTCAAACAGCGGGTTTATACCGATTTGGGCATGGCTGACAAGAAGCTGTTCAAGCATCTACACAATGATCAGAATGTACTTGCCTTCCCATATGGTGGGTATACCAAGGAAACACTGGAAATTTGCCGTTCCTTGGGAATTGATGTTACGTTCACGGTGAAACGTGGGATTAACTCGCCAGGGCAAACGAACGGCTATCGCGTCAATGCAGGTGGAATACACAATATTCCGGAAGTATTGGTGCAATACATGAAGGAAGGTGCTCCCCTTCGCCCACTTCCTTTTGCCCAAGGTCCTAACAAGGTATCCTAAACGTTAGCTAGCTTATTCAAGGATAAAAAAGAACCTTTAAAACCATTTATGTCGTGGTTTTAAAGGTTCTTTTGTTGTATGAGATGTAGATTAGGGCCAGATGCGAATTGTCGCGATAACAGCCAGATGTACCGGGTAAAAGCTACGCCACAACCAGCGCGGTACCCGACTATAAAATCCGCTTTCTCCAGTTGCAAAACATACGATCAGAATGCTGGACAGCAGACTAAAGTGTTGGAGATTCGCGTGATGCACCATATCATACACAACGTTCAAAACAAAATGGGCTGCAATCATCATGTATGAATCGGTGTATCGATAAATGAGAACCAACAGCAGTCCATAGGCTCCGTAATCCATCTGGCTGAGCTCCAAAACCAGAGCTGAAAGGACGTACAGACCCGTTACAGCCGTCCAATGCTTCAAGTGGGATGCAGCAGCCAGCGCAAGCAACGAGGACAATAGCGTCCAGATTACGTTCGGTCTAAGTACATCAAACGCCAGCATATAGGGCACCTGAGAAATCAGAGCCAGTCCGAGTAGACGGAGCATATAGCTCCGAATGTCTCGGGTATGAGTATATCCCAAATACAGCGCGTAGGCATAGATTGGAAAAGCAAGCCTGCCGGCAATTCTCCAAGCCGGATCCGTCGGAAAAAACACAAGTCCGACATGGTCAATCAGCATCGTCAGCATGGCCAACCAGTACATACAAGGCCCCCTTATTCATCTTTTACGTTTTTTCTTCTGTCAAGCTCAGAATGGCGTTCATGATGTCCGTTTTCGTAACCCGCCCTACCAACCCTTGAATTGGAGTTGAGGAGCTACATTGCTCGTCCAAAACTGGAAGACAATTGACCTGATGCCGAATCAGTTTCGATATCGCTTCCAGTAAAGAGTCTTCTGGAGCAAGCGTCGTCATTTGGGCCCGGCGCGTCATTGCCATGGTCACCGGGACGGTGTGAAGATCGGTATGCCCCAGCATGACCTTCAGCAAATCCTTGCGCGTAACAATTCCAATGAGCTCCTGCTCCTCCCCTGTGACCATCAGCGTGCCTGTATTTTGCTGAAACAGCATCAGCACCGCATCATAGGCGGTCGTTTCACCGGAAATCAAAATCGGATCACTAAGTATATCCGCCACAGTCAGCTTTTTGAGCATGTTGCCGATATGACTATCATATTTGGGGTAACGTCCTGGCAAGTAGCCTACCTTCGGCTTGGCATCCACCAGCCCGAGCATAACGAGCAGAGCAAGATCAGAACGGAGAGTCGGACGCGTCAGTCCCAGTGTTTCAGCAATTTTATCCCCTGTTACAGGTGCCAGACGCTGGACAATATCAACAATTTCCCGCTGTCTTTCAGACAGTTGAATAATGATTACCTCCTTATGAAGTGGGGTAGTATATATTATAAATGAGCATAGATCGGTAAATTTCAGCATCTTCCGACAATTCATCAAATTTTAATCATAGACAGCTTGTTTTCAAATTTAAAATGTGTCACAATTAAGGATGTAATACATACTAATTATAAGTTTAACGTGTGCAATATGCTACATTTAAATGAGCTAGTGTACATCGCATGTGATATGTATTATGAATTATATAAACCTGAGGAGGAAATCAAATGAAATTTTTCTTGGATACTGGTAACATTGAAGAAATCAAACGTATTGAACGTTTGGGTCTGGTTGATGGTGTAACAACGAACCCTTCACTGATCGCTAAAGAAGGTCGAGTGTTCAAGGAAGTCATTCAGGAGATTTGCAGTATCGTTGAAGGTCCCGTAAGTGCTGAGGTTATTGGCCTGAAGGCTGAAGATATGCTCAAAGAAGCTTATGATATCGCCAAGTGGGCACCGAACGTGGTTATCAAGCTTCCTATGACCGAAGACGGCTTGTACGCTTGTAACGAGCTGACCAAGAACGGAATCAAAACGAATGTAACACTGATTTTCTCCGCGGCTCAAGGTTTGATGGCAGCCAAAGCTGGCGCTACTTTTATCAGCCCATTCGTAGGACGTCTGGATGATATCGCTGTTGATGGTATGAAGCTGATTCGTGAACTAAGACAAATTTTGGACATCCATGGTCTGAAATCCGAAATCATCGCGGCATCCATCCGCAACATTAAGCATGTAGAAGATGCTGCTCTGTCTGGTGCACATATTGCCACCATTCCAGGTTCCTTGCTCCCTTCTCTGTGGAAACACCCGCTGACAGACAGTGGTATCGAACGCTTCCTGAAGGACTGGGAAACTGTACCTAAAGCTTAATTCGCCAGTCATGGCAAACGATATTATATCAACCTAAACAGCCCGTATTTTATGGGCTGTTTTTTTGTTTTGTTTTGTGATGGCAGAATTAAAAACGCCGAACAACTTTTTTTGACAAAATAACTTGTTGTTCATATAATTGTTATAACAACTAATTGATTTCAAAGTAATTTATGTACGGGAAACAGAAAGGAGTACCTTATGAATAACTTGCCTCCCGATTGTTCCATTGGGATGTTGCTCGGGATTACTCACCGCAAAATGAGTCAGCAGCTCTTGCAGCGTCTCAAGCCTTATGATATTTCCCCAGAGCAATGGTCGGTTCTGTACCAAATCTATCAGGCTGAGGGTTTAAATCAGAAAGAAATTGCAGCTAAGGCCGTGAAGGACCAGCCGACCACGACTCGAATTATTGATTTATTAGACAAGAAGGGCTGGGTACGGCGTGTGAATAGCCCTCAGGATCGTCGAGCCTATTTACTTCATTTGACTGAAGCAGGCCGACAGCTTGTAAAAGAGATTCTTCCTATTGAATATGATGCCAATCACGATTTTGTAAGAAGAATTTCCTCAGCCGATCTGGAGCAATTCCGCCAGACTCTTTTACAAATTCACGCCAACATGACCGAATCAGAAAAACAAGGAGATAACGATTAATATGCAACAAAGCAAGCAACCTCTTTGGACCAAGGAATTTATTGTTCTTACGGTTTCCAATTTATTTTTGTTTTTGGAATTACAGATGATTCTATCCTCTATTCCTTCTTATGTGAAAAATACATTCCACGCTAGTTCCGTTCAGGTTAGTCTCGTTACCACTTTATTTGCTTTAAGTGCGATTGCGGCACGGCTCTTTTCCGCCCGTATGCTGGAAAAAGGGCATCGCAGCACTCTGATCTTCGTGGGGCTGCTGTTTGCATTGGCAGGAACGCTGGGGTACAGTGTTTCGCCGACGATTACAGTGCTTCTGCTCATGCGGATGTTATTCGGGATCGGCTTCGGTATGAGCAGTACGGCTTTTCCAACGATGGCCTCTGACGTCATCCCGTCCAAGCGCCTTGGTGAAGGAATGGGTTTCTTTAGTCTGTCCACCAGTCTAGCGATGTCGATTGGGCCAACCATCGGCATTTCGATGCTGCAATACGGGAGTTTTAACCTGCTTGCCTATACGACAGCAGCCGTAATTGTTGTGATATTCCCTTTGGCTCACTGGCTCATTCGTACATTACCTAAGGGGCACATCGAACCCCCTATGATTCCTTTGGAAGAGGGGCGAAAACCGGCATTTAACCGTAAACTGTGGATTCCCGCCTTACTGAACATGCTGATGTCTATTACATATGGCGGATTACTCAGCTTTATGGCGCTTTACGGAAATGAAGCAAATCTGGCGCACCCGGCCTATTTTTTCCTGTTTAATGCGGTTTCCGTGCTGATTGTGCGTCCCTTCTCGGGCCGTATTTATGACAAAAAAGGAGCAAAAGCACTGCTCATCCCCGGCTCCCTCTTTTTAATTGGCGGTCTGCTCCTGCTTTCCTACGCGCACAGTGATGATTTCATGTATGTGTCGGCTCTTTGCTACGGTATCGGATTTGGTGTGATGCAGCCAACCCTGCAAACCTGGATGATTCAGATTGTATCTCCTAAACAAAGAGGCATGGCAAATGGTATGTTTCTCAATTCCCTCGATTTCGGGGTTGCAGCCGGTGCGCTTATACTTGGCATTATTGCCAAAGCAAGTGATTATGCGTGGATGTACCGCCTTTCCTCGCTGTTTATTGTACTGTTTTTGCTGATCTATGTTATACAAATCATCGCAAGCCGTAAGCCTAAATCGCATGTTTCTCTCAATGGGTAAAGCTATTGTTTTCAAATACATTTAGTTTATAACTGCTTATAATCAAAAGCACCCGTTGCCATGGTTGTGTGGACAACGGGTGCTTTTTCATTTTATTTCGCAGGAGTTTTGTGTCTTAGCTTGGGAGAAAGAGGCTTTTCTCGGGACAAGCCTGTCAGCTCCTCCTTTACATTTTTACGGTCAGTGGATGTGTCATCCGCTGGCTCATCCTGCTTGGGTCTGACCGCAAACAGCATCAGTAGAGCTGCAATGCCCCCCACAGCGGCCATCACGCCAAAAAGCAGCCCATGTCCACTGCTGCCCAGCAGCAAGGAAACAACCGGAGGACCTAGCGACACCCCGACAAAGCGCATGCTGCTATACAATGAAGTAATGGTTCCGCGCTCCTCTTTTTCAATTCCCTTCGTAATCAGGGTGTCCAAACAAGGCAGTGCGAGCCCAATTCCGCCGCCCCCTAACGTAAACAGTCCAATCACCGCATAAATATGTTGAAAAAATCCGAGAATGGCAAAGCTGATCGTCAATATGGTCAAACCGCTAAAACCAATCCATTTCATGCGCTTTTTGTGTTTGCCGATAATCTTGCCTCCTACATAAGAGCACAGACAGAGGGAAATAAGCGGAATGGCCAGCACAAAACCTTTCCAGACCCCACGGAGGTTGTAACGACTTTCTAGTATGTCGGATAAGTAGAACAAGACTCCAAAAATGACAAACATACAAATGCCGCCCATAGCGAAAATAGCATAGAGCCAGCGTCCTTTTTCGGCAAGCACCCGCTTCACATTTCCCACAAACTCTCGAAACATAATCGGTTGGTTCTTACGCTTGGGCACATGGATCAGCCAAAGCACCAAAATGAGTGAAATCAGACAGAGTCCTGGAATTACTGCCAATGGCAAAAACCATAGAACTGCTCCCAACGCGGCACCGAGGATCGGACTTAACACTTTACCGAATGTGTTGTAGGTCTCGACGACGCCCAGGTTCTTGCTGGCCTCATCCTCGTTTTCGTACAAATCACCTACAAGCGGAATGACTATAGGAAAAGCCCCTGCCGCTCCCGCACCCTGAAGTAGACGGCCTCCAATAATGGTCCAGTATGCTGCCGAATCGTGAAGCAGCCATGCTCCCGCCGCAGAAATCCCCCCTCCAATCACAGTCAGAATCAGACAGGGAACAATTACCGCCTTACGGCCAAATCGGTCGGAGAGATAGCCCGCAATCGGTATCAGTAAAATGGCCACTACCGCATATACTGTAATCAACATGCTAATCCGAAAAGAGCTTACATGTAGCTTACGTCCGATTTCCGGTAAAACAGGAATCAGCATGGAATTACCCAGCGTCATCATCAGCGGGATGGAACCTAACGCAAGCAGATTCCCTTTATTTTGTTGCATCCCGTTACCACCTTTGCAAAAGTAATAACACAGCTGTTCTGATTCGTTCAACAGATGTTATTGTGTTTACATTGGTGGGGATTTATGCGGTTACACTTTAAATCCACCGACCCTTGCATTCAGCAGTTGCGACATATCCGCCAGTGTATGAATAGATGATGCAATTTCCTCCATGGAAGCCAGCTGCTCTTCAGCTGCCGCACTGACGCTCTGGGTTCCCCCTGCCGACTGCTCTGCTACTTCACGTATGCGTTCCACCGCTTCCACCATTCGCTCGGAACCGCCGGACATCTGTTCTACAGACCGATTTACACTGTGAATCTGTTCGCTGACCAGTTGAATGGAACTTCCAATCTGACGAAATGCAGTTTCTGCGGATTGCATAACCTTTACGCCAGACTGCACTTCAACCGTCCCTGTCTGCATACTGGAAGCCACATTTCCAACATGCTCCTGAATATTTTGCACAAATTGTGTGATTTCTGCTGCTGAAACCGATACCTGCTCGGCCAATCTTCTTACCTCAGAGGCTACAACTGCAAATCCTTTGCCCTGCTCTCCGGCTCTTGCCGCTTCAATCGACGCGTTGAGCGCCAGCATTCCTGTCTGTTTGGCTATCCCGGTAATAACAGCTCCGATCATGCCAATCTGTTCGGCCTGTTCACTAAGTGAACGTACAGCACGTGCAGAGCTGTCTACACTTTCGCTTACCTTCTCCATCTGAAGCATAGCCTGACCTATAGATTGTTCTCCTGCTTCTGCATCTTTAGCGGCTGTATCAGACAACTCATACACCTGCTGGCTCGTAGCTGCAATATGCTCCAGTTCGTGGGCTAGCTCTTTTACGGTATCTGTAGTTTGTGTAATATCATCGACCTGATGCTCCATACCAGCCGCTAGCTCTTCCATTACACCGGAAGTATGACGATTGGCCTGATTCATTTCCTCTGTACTTACGCTAACCCGCTCTGCGGTTACGGTTAATGTACGCGCCGTATCCTGAGCATCCACTATAATACTGCGGAACCCCTCAATAAGCTTGTTGTAGGAGCTTGCAATCATACCGATTTCGTCTTTGGACGTAATATCCAGTCGGCTACGCAAATCTCCCCCACCTTCAGACATTTCCAACAGCTGCTCATTCATATGGTGTAATGGACGAATTGAACGAATCAAAACGATGGATTGAACAATACTGTAAATGATAACTAGAAGTCCTACAATACTCGTAATCAAGGATGTATTCGTCATCGTTTGGTGCGCTTGCTGTACTTTCACCGTTACCATATCTTCTTGAGCTTTGACAAAGGCTACTACCTTGGTATCAAGTTGCTTACGCAACACCCGTTCGTTTTCAAAATCATCGAGCAAATCAGAAAATGGCGGGAAAGCATCGTCTCTTGTACTCTGATACCCCGCTGTAGTCAGTAAACGATGAACTTGATTCATGTAAGTATTAATCCCCGTCTTGAGATCAGTCATTTTTTTCTTAGAATCCTCATTACCTGTATTAAGCAGAGCTTCTGTCTCCTGTAGCAACTTTGCAACTTCACTTTGCTTGTTTCCGATCTCTCGCCCGTACTGTTCATCACGAGTTAGCAAATATGCCCGCTCATCATTAGATATGCCGTTTAACAAAAATTGAAGAGACTTCGAGTTATACGCAATAGCCTCTTCACGATTCATAATATCCTTGTACTCATTCTCACTATGTACGCTTAAAATGTAATTGGTCAGCAGCATAGCTGCAATCACACTCGGAATCAGTATCGCGCTAAGAATCATTTTGGCCTTAATTGTTAAATTCATGAATCGGTCCCCCAGTTATTTCTGAATAAAATGTCCAACTTACTATATATCGTTTTATTCGATTGTTTTTTTGAATGAAACAGAAAAAGTGTATAGATTTTTAAATATACTTGTGTCTATTCAGTGAACATATATATCTTTTTTAATATCAAAAAACAAAAAAATTCAAAATTAGTAAATGAACTGTTTTCAGTTTGTACTCTTCGAATTTCGGACTATTAAAATGATATACTATGTATTGCTATGCCATAAGCCTCAAGGAGGATCTGCATGAAAAGTCTGGAACTCAAACCGCTTATTCACGTGCTTAACGAATTGGAAACCCGCAGCTGCCTTATTGAGCAGCAGGGTAACATGATCATGAATTACTATCGTGAACCTCAAATTGCTAATGAACTTTATAAAATAAATTCCTGTACCAAAAGCGTGATTTCCGCATTAGTTAGTATCGCTATGGACCAGCAACGGGGACCGAAACCGGAGACGCCGATCCTCGAATTCTTTCCCCAGTTGGCCACAGATAGTGATTCTCGTAAGCGTGATATTAGGATTGAACATCTGCTGACGATGTCCGCAGGCTTTAACTGGACGGAATTTGGCGGACAAAATTCTTTTCCTACCATGAGCAAAACGTCAGACTGGGTGCAATTTGTGCTTTCACAGCCATTATCGGATGTGCCAGGTACGCGAATGGAATACAGTTCTGGCTGTTCTCAACTTTTGGCCACCATACTACGTAATGTTTCTGGACAAACAGTTGCTGAATTTGCCGAGCAGCAATTATTCCAACCGCTCGGTATCGAAAGCTATCATTGGGAAACCGATCCTCAGGGTACTCATACGGGTGGATTCGGACTGCATCTCAGGCCGATGGACATGCTCAAATTCGGGCGGCTTTATCTGAACCAAGGAGGCTGGGAAGGACGGCAGATCATCCAAACAGAGACAGTCCGATATTCAACCCGTCCGTTTCTTCCTGCTGCCAAACCACAAAAGGCATTTTACGGCTGGCACTGGTGGACTTCTTCCTTTTCAGATGAAACAGAGATAGGAACTGAAACGGACTATTTTTACGCTCTCGGCTTTGGTGGGCAATATATTGTTGTCGTCCCGTCGTATGACATGGTTGTTGTCGTTACCGCTGATAGATTTAAAAAGAAAAGGACTCCTGTAGATATTTTCCGGCAGTATATTGTACCGCTGCTACTCCAGCAGAATAAATAGAAATAAACACCAAAGCTAAAAGTTGCAACTGGTCTCTATCAAAAATCTGCATCAAAAAAGGCTTGCCTATTGGATCAGGCAAGCCCTTTTTTGCATATAATCGCTACATTATGACATACTTCATCCACTTTCTAGCGCCTTACCTAGCCCAAGTGAATAGTAAGCTCTTGCTGTCCGCTGGAAGCTGGTGTAATGGTTACACCCTGTTCTCCCGACTGGCTACTGCCTTCCTCCACTTGAACAGCCTCGTGGATACCGCGCAGGACTATCGACCATGGTTTAACAGCACCTTCTGCCTTCACCGTAATGACAGAATTCTTGCGGCTAGCAGTAACCGTTAGCTCTTCTTCACCTGACGTATTCACGATAATCGTTCGAGCCTGTTGCCCCTCACCAAGTTCAAACAAATGAAGCGCCACTTGATCAGCATAATCATAATCCGGACGACTGTTCTCATGACCGATTGCCAAAAGTGTGTTCGGCTTCACGAGCACAGGCAAAGTTGTAAAATCATGATGCTCGTTAACCCAACAACCACCTGACACGCTCTCATTCGTAAGTAAATTTGTCCACTTACCCTCTGGTACATAATACTGCACATTGCCTTCTTTATTAAAGATCGGGGCTACCAAAATGGAATCCCCCAGCATGTATTGCAGATCCAGCGTTGCACAGGTTGGGTCCTGCGGGAATTCCAATACCATAGCCCGCATCATCGGCAGTCCCTTTACTGAGGATTCCACAGCAGAAGGATACAGGTATGGCATTAGCGAGCATTTGAGTTTTGTAAAGCTGCGCACCACGTCGACTGATTCTTCATCAAACAGCCAAGGCACGCGATAGGATTCGTTTCCGTGCAGACGGCTATGAGAGGACAGAAGCCCGAATTGTACCCACCGTTTGTACACGTCCGGCGCAGCCGTTAACTCAAAGCCGCTAATATCATGGCTCCAGAAGCCGAAGCCGCTCAAACCAAGCGACAAACCGCCTCGCAAGGATTCCGCCATCGACTCATACGTAGACGAGCAGTCTCCGCCCCAGTGAACCGGGAACTGTTGCCCCCCGGCTGTAGCGGAACGTGCAAATAGTGCGGCTTCATTTTTACCCAGCTTTTCCTCCAGCACATCAAATACAGCCTTGTTGTACAAATGCGTATAATAATTATGCATCTTCATTGGATCAGAGCCGTCATGATATACCACATGGGTAGGGATGCGCTCGCCAAAATCAGTTTTAAAGCAATCCACCCCCTGATCTACCAGCACCTTGAGCTTATCCTGGTACCATGCGACTGCAGCTGGATTCGTGAAGTCAACCAGCCCCATCCCCGCCTGCCACATATCCCATTGCCACACGCTGCCATCGGCGGTTTTGACCAGATAACCATTCTCCATACCTTCATCGAACAAAATGGATTTTTCCGCAATATACGGATTGATCCATGCACAAATTTTGAGACCCTTTGCCTTCAATCTCTGCAGCATGCCTTCCGGGTCCGGGAACATGTCTTGATCCCACTGGAAATCGCACCATTGGTATTCCTTCATCCAGAAGCAGTCAAAATGGAATACCGAGAGTGGCAGATCCCGCTCAGCCATCCCGTCGACAAAATGGTTCACTGTCGCTTCATCATAATCTGTTGTGAACGAAGTGGTCAGCCACAAACCAAAGGTCCAGGCTGGTGGTAATGCAGGCTTACCCGTCAGCTTGGTGTAATTGTCCAGTACCTCTTTAGGGTTAGCTCCACCAATAATAAAATACTCTAACGATTCGCCGGAGACGCTAAACTGAACCTTTGATACATTTTCCGATGCAATCTCATAGGATACCTTTTCTGGATGGTTGACGAACACACCATACCCTTTATTAGATAGATAAAATGGAATGTTTTTATATGCCTGCTCACTGCTAGTCCCGCCATCTTCATTCCAGATATCAACCACCTGGCCATTTTTTACGAACGGAGTGAAACGCTCTCCAAGTCCGTATACGTACTCACCGATGCCCAACTCCAGCTGTTCCCGGAAAAAAGGCTGATCCTGCGGGTCTGTAATATAGCCTGGTCCCCGATGTCCGCTGCCTGTGACTTTGCGATCCTCGACATAAAAGCCTACATCCCAGCTCTTCCCACGGCCGACTCGCACACTCAGATCGCCGCTTTTCAGTACCGCTACGTCCTCATCCACCGTAATGTCTACCTCTGTTGGCAAGGTGTGAATTTCAAAATTCGGTCCCTGATGCACCCGTCCCTTATGGTGGTTCAGACGCACCTGAATGACATTCGGCATAGGCGAGCTGTAGGTCGCTTTCAGCAACGCTCCGTTCAGCGTATCTCCTTTATGCTCGATCCGGTGGGTGGCTGCATATACCGTCATGGAAGCATCGTCCGTCACAATATCACGGATTTCAGCAGGATTTTGTATTTCATAGCCCTTGCGAACCATCCAATAGCCATCAGTAAATTTCATCTGTTTCTTCCTCCGCTTCAATCTTTATTTTCTTAATCCCAAATCGCTTGTTGGATTTTTTCGAAATCCTTACTATAATAATATTGATTTATGTAAGGGTTTACTTCTTTTATTTTGACGTATTGTATCAATATTTTGATGTTTTATATATAAATCAGTTTGCGGAAAAGGAGTCATAGAAATGCAAAGAGAAATGTTGCGGGAAAATCGAATTCACGGCAATCCCATGTATCCGGTCAGCGTATATCCGAGCGTAGAGCAGCTAAATGGAAATAGTGTACTGGAGTCCCATTGGCATGAGGAGATGGAGTTTATCGTAGTGGAACAGGGGAGCGCCATATTTCAGACGGATATGGTCTATACGGAGGTGAACGAAGGTGAAGCTCTTTTTGTCAACAGCGGCGAGCTTCATGCAGGTTATTTACAAAAAAGCGCTCGTTGCGTATTTTCTGCGGTGGTGTTTCACCCCGACATGCTGCACAGCCGCACGCAGGATACGGTGCAAACGCAGTTTATTGACCCATTTATCAGTAAAAAGCTTGTCCCTCCCCCTCACATTCGCGGCGTGCAGCCCTGGGAGCAAGAGGTGCTGGCTGCATTGCGACACATTATCACCAGCCATGAGCAGAATGCGCCTGCCCGTGAACTGGCGACCAAGGCGCAGCTCTATAGCATGATCGCCTGTCTGTACCCACACATGACCCCCGCTAACGGAGAGGATGTGATTATGGCAGGGCAACGCAATAAAGTTGAACGGATCAAAAAAGCGCTGGTGTATATTAACAGTCATGCTCATGAGCCTATACGTTTACGGGAGATCGCAGATGAGATTGGAATGAGTGAGGGGCATTTTTGCCGTTTTTTTAAGCAGATGGTTCAGAAAAGCCCGGTAGAATATATTAACTATCATCGGATTCAAAAGGCTTGCAGGTTGCTGGAGCAAAGTGATCGCAAAGTGGTTGATATTGCGCTGGATGTTGGTTTTGACAATCTAAGCTATTTTATTGCGACCTTTAAAAAATGGAACGGCCTGACCCCTTCGCAGTACCGTAAGCAGCACGAAGCAGATCAGGCGCTTGCTGTCCCTTATATAACAGACTAATATGCATAGGATAAATCATTTATTTTTTTTGGGCTTCATAAGTACTAAAATTATTTTTTTTCCTCTTAACTTAGTAAATATGTAGCCAGCTACGCCTCCTAAAACAGAGGGAATTAACCACCCTAACCCTACATTATATAATGGAAGAAGATGAGTGAAAAAATCATTAATTACATTAATTTTTATTCCAGCAGCATTCAAGCCATCAAATAAACTAATGATAAAGGTTAATATCAAACTGCCTTGATATACTTCTGACCTTCCTTTAAATACGGGATGTAAAAAAGTTAAAAATATTAGAGAAATAGCAATAGGATATATTGCCATTAATACTGGCGTTGAAACCTTAATGAGCTGAGTTAAACCTATGTTAGCTACAAGGGTACTAAATATAGATAACATGAGAGCAACTCTTTTATAAGAGACTTTTGGAAATAATCCATGAAAAAAGGAAGAGCAGGAAGTGATAAGCCCCACACTTGTCGTTAAACACGCTACTGTAATCATTAAGCCTAATAGAATAGAACCATAAGATCCAAAATAATAGGAGGAAACCTTAGCTAACACCTCAGCCCCATTTCCTAAAACACCCAATTTTTCAACGCTAGAAGCTCCCATGTATGAAAGAGACGTATAGATAAAAGCTAAGAGTATAACCGCAATTGCTATCGCTTTGGCACAAATGATCATCAACTCTTTTTTGGAAGTAACTCCTCTATCCTTAATTGCATTCACAATGATAATTCCAAAAATAAAGGCTACAAGAGCGTCCAATGTTAAATAACCCTCTTGAAAGCCTTTGAAAAAGACATTCGATGTATAACCCTCCGCAGGTTCTTGGAACTTTCCTATTGGGTGAATAATAGCTACAATCACAAGTAATCCAATGAATGTCAATTTAATGGGTGTTAAAAACTTTCCGATTACATCAATAATTTTTGTAGGATTAAGTGATAACAAACATGCAACTGCAAAAAAAAGGATAGTAAATACAAAAAGTGCGACAGGATGATCTGCATTGTTTGAAAAAAAAGGTTTTACTCCAATTTCAAATGACACACTACCGGTTCTAGGAATTGCATATAAAGGCCCGATGGCTAGATAAAGAATGGTTGTAAAGACAATGCCGAATACAGGATGTACACGACTCGCTAAAGTTTGCAAATTGCTTTTGCCCGAAAAAACAAAGGCTGTGACGGCTAGTAATGGTAAGCCAACTCCAGTAACCAAGAAACCTGCATTGGCTATCCATACATTCTTTCCAGCCATTTGCCCAAGCATAGGTGGAAAGATTAGATTCCCTGCACCAAAAAATAAGGCAAATAGCATTGATCCTATAATGATAATAAAGGACGAAGAAACACTTTTCGACATAATAAATCCTCCAACTACGAATTCACAACATTTTGTTTTTATTCGTTTTCTCTTTAATTTGTATAATATATGTTAATAGGGACGTAGCCCATGTTGCATCCAAAGAACGGTATCTGATTGCCTAGAGTATGTAATCTGGTGCTTTTCACAAATAATGCTCAGTTCGATCTAAATGCCATCACCAATCAGGGACAGCCATCCGCTCCCCCCTTCTGACTAGTGTAGGGTGATAACCTGTCCCTTAGGGTGAGTGGGTTTCGTCATAACTCATCGTTACACAATACTTTATATACGATCACTGTTTCAAGTAACTTTGTACTTGCAAAATAAATCACTTCATCCCCTTGCTTTTACAATTATGATGCCCCCCTATGTTTCTCCTCCTACTTAGTGAGCTTAATGAACTATAAGGGAATTTTACACTTAGGACTTATTTCTTACAAGACGTAGATGTAGTTACACACACCCGGTAGGTCTCGTAAAAGTTTTTAATTAGTTCAAACACCCATGTAACAGCATATTCTCATGTTATCGTCATATCGCTTACATCAAGAGCTACCTGGTTGCTTTTGGATAAAGAAAGTGAGTTAACTCTCAAACGTTCGCTATGTTAGATTTCTTTAAAATTATACGCATTCTTCATCTCTGTTCGAAAGAGTAATACATAATCTTTTTTGTATATTTTACCATATTTAATCCATATCAGGATCGGCTGTTTTATTCGAATTATCAACTGATTGTAATAAGCACAGGAAATCTTGGGAAAATGCCCTATGGAAGCATCTGAATAATCCTTACAATTAATAGTACAGACAATGCATATTGACGTTGTATACAATTTGAGCCGCTACAATTTAAAGGGGTGCTTAAACATGATGAATTTGGCAAAACGCAACTATTGGTCTTTGAGTATTTTTAACTTCGCTTATCTGTTTACATGGTCTGCCGCCATGTCTTTTTTTGTCATTTGGCTGGGACAAAGCCTGGGAATTTCACAAACCTACACGGGATTTCTATACGCGGCTAATTCAATCGTCGCCTTGATCATGCAGCCCCTGTTCGGTTACTTATCTGACAAGCTGGGCTTGAGAAAACATCTGCTGTACATACTCTTTACAATCCTTTTGCTCGTCGGACCCTTTTTTATCTATGTGTACGGTCCATTGCTTCAAACGCAGTTCGTCATTGGTGCCATTGTTGGTGCGCTATTTATCGGCCTGGTGTTTAATGCAGGTAACGGTGTCGTCGATTCGTATATGGACAAAGTTTCGCGTAAATATGGCTTTGAATACGGACGGGTTCGTATGTGGGGTTCACTCGGATGGGCGGCGGCTACTTTTGTTGCTGGACGGATCATCAATATCAATGTAAATCTGACCTTCTGGATCGCCTCGGTATCTGCCATTGTTGCCATGATCTGCATCTTCCTGACCAAAGTCGAAATTTCCGGACAGGAGCAGCAGAAAACAGAATCGTTGAAGCTAATTGATGTACTGCATCTCGTACGTACCAAAAAGTTCTGGTTTCTTATGCTATTCATGGTTGGCGTGACCCAAATTTATGAGGTATATGACCAACAGTTTGCCACATACTTCGTATCGCAGTTCAGTTCCAAAGCGGAAGGAAATCAATTCCTTGGCGATTTGAGCGCTGTGCAGGTTTTCCTGGAATTTGTGTTCCTTTTCGTTACCCCTTGGTTTGTAAACAAAACGACCGCCAAATGGGCATTAATTATTGCCGGGTCGATTATGTCTTTGCGTATTATCGGCTCTTCGTTGCCATTCGGTTCCATATGGGTCGCTGCAATGAAGATGATTCACTCCCTGGAGAAACCGCTTATTCTGGTAGCCATCTTCAAATATATTACCGTTAACTTTGACCAGCGCCTGTCCTCCACCATGTACCTGCTGTATTTGTTTATGGGCTCCCTGGTGGTTTCCATTTTCTCGCCCATTGTCGGGCATATGTATGAAGTATTAAATTTCCCGATTACTTATGTAATTCTGGGTTCCATTGCAGGCCTGTTCACCATCATATCCTGCTTTACACTGACAGCAGACAAGAAGAATGGGGAACGGTATCTGGAGGAACGCCGTAAACAAGATTTGAAAAGAGCAAACAAAAAAGCTGAAGCAGTTCATTCGTAATCTAATGGTTTGAGCTTAACAGAACAGCGGCAGTCTAGGACTTGTTTTTCTCGTCCAAGGCTGCCGCTCTTAACTCCAGTTAATTTGAAGCTTATTTTAAATCTTGAATACCGACACCGTTTGATTCATCTCTTCCGCCCGCTTGGCAAGCATGTTAGCACCTGCAGACACTTCCTGCATGGAAGCGGTAGTTTCCTCGACCACGCTTGCGACTGTTTGAGTAGAATCGGCTGCACGTTCGGAGATTTCAGCAATTTTTCTCATAGATTCCACCATAGAAACGGTTCCTTCATTTACAGATCTTGCTTCTACAGCCGCAGTGTCCACCTCACCGCTCACTTCTTCAACGGCACCTACAATCTCAGAAAAGACGTTACCGACACCTTCGACAAGCATCATACCTTCATTTAGAGATTGAACACCTTCGTTCATTGAAAGCACGACTTCGTTTGTTCTTAAGGTAATTTCGTTGACCAGAGAAGAGATCTTGCCTGTTGCTTCACTTGCTTGTGCCGACAAATTGCGTACTTCAAAAGCAACAACCGCAAACCCTTTCCCCTGCTCTCCCGCTCTTGCAGCTTCTATACTCGCATTTAGTGAAAGCAAGTTGGTTCGGGCTGCTATATCACTGATCATAGCTGTGATCTGTTTAATCTCCGCCGACTTTTCGCCTAGAATATTTACCACTTCAGCGGATTGAGTTACCTTGGTATGCACATCTCTTATTTGGGAGACAGTCGAAGACATTCGGGTTTTCCCGTTGTTTGCTTTTTCTTGTGCTTGGGTTGTGAGATTAGCCACATGAACAAAGCGATTGGTGATGTTGTCTACACTTTTAGAAACGTCTACCGTGTAATTCAGCGTTTCAGCTATATCTGCAAGCTGTGTCTGAGATCCCTCTGCGACTTGAGTGGCACTTATAGCTATCTGCTCGGTAGCGATGCTTGTCTGTTCCGCACTGGCCGTTAACTGTTCAGCCGTAGAGGCAACCAGTAAGGAATTATCCACAACTTCCTTTAAAAGGTTGCGCAGTGAATCGCACATTTCATTAAAATCGGATGCCAGTTCCCCGACCTCATCTTTTGATCGGATACTAAGGGGTTCCACTTGCAGGTCCCCCCTCGTTACCAGCTTTATCTGTTCCGCTATCTTTAATATGGGCTTAGTGAACGATTGAGCCAGTAAAAAAGAACCGATAATCCCAAGGATTGTACATATGATAGTCAGAGAAATCATAAACAGTTTACCTGAATAGTAGGAATCACTCGATTGATTAGCTGCATCCGTGGCGTACTGCTCATTAAGTAGCTTCAGTTTATTTACATCGTCTAATGCTGCCTTATAAATAGAAGAATTTCCATGAATGATCATGTAGGCCATCACTTTGTCGTTTTCTTCCATGGCAGCGGAAACCACCTTTAGATGGCGAAGATACATTGCCCACTGACCATAAAAGTTGGTGAACAGTTCTTTTTCCTCTGCCGTAGAGGCTAAACTTTGATATTCATTTACACGCTTATCCATTGAAGCTGTAGCTTTGGTTAGTTCTTCTTGGTAAGTGCTGCGAACGGCAACATCCTCTTCGAGTATCAGTCGAACGGTGAGTCTATCGATTTCTGTAATCTGCTTATCCATACCTTGAAGAAGAATAACCGCAGGTAAAGACTTGTTATTTACCTTATCAGAAGCCTCCCCCATTTCCGACATCTTAATGACGCCTATTACACTTGAAAGGGACAGTACGATAACCAGTATGAGCGCTGCACTAATTATTTTTTTCTTTAGCGTTAATTTAAACATCTTTATCTTCCTCCCGTGACTGGTCTTGTGTCATCACTGCTGAGCTTTCCAGTATATGCGTATTTGACGCAACAGCTCAGCCTTATCTATTTTTCCACTGATGTAGCTTTGGATAGATGCTCCTGTGATGGCCCCATGATCAGGTGGAAGGGTTGACATAAACGGCAGCGTCTTTCCGCTCGAGATATACGACTTGATTGATCTTCCCAAAGGATCGGCAGGCTCTAAATCAATATTTTTGAACGCGGGTACCGTATTAGCCTTGTTTACCAGAAAATCTTGTCCGGACTTGTCGTATACCAGCCAGTTCAGAAACTTCTTTGCTTCCTCTTGCTCCTGAGGTGTGGTAGCTGTGGAGTCAATGAAAATATACTTTGTTACACCGACTGTAATCTTAGCATTGTTAGGGTCATCCGTATTATCGCTTAACGGAAGGGGCAAAAAACCGTATTCCTCATTTGCTGTATCATTGCTCTTAATCCCCGCCCAAGCCCAGTTGCCCATAAACCAAAGCCCCACTTTTCCCTCTCCTAATGCTTTAGCTCCATCGTCATACGTGCTGTCCAAAGGCGAATTCTTATTGATGCTGTTATCCTTGAGTAGGTCTAAAGTTTGTACCCATCCAGACATCACACTGTTTTGGGACATGTCTATGGAGTTATCCTGCATACCTTTAACAAACTCCGGAAAACCCCCAGGCTGAACAGAATAAGACAAAGCTAAAAGATGAGAGCCGAGAGACCAGTCCATTGGTGAAAGCATGACCGGTGCTACTCCCGTCTTCTGAATCCTAGCCATTAATGAGTTCAGGCTGCTTCTGCTTTTTACCGAGGAAGCATCAAAAGCCCCACCTGTTGCTTTGTCCAGCACTTTCTTATTGTAAATTAATCCGTAGCCTTCCACTGCAAATGGAAACCCCAGCACAGCATCACTTTTCTTAACGGCGTCAAGTCCATTTTCTATCGTATCAGCTACCCACTTTTCTTTGCTTAAATCAACGGCTTTATCCAGAAATTGCTGAGCATCCCCAGGATCCAGCATCGACATGGTAGCGGGACTTCCTGAGCCGTACATCGACATCAGCTTTTGATATGCAGACGTCCCCTCAGGAGCGGTAATAATCTCCAAAGATACTTCAGAGTGCTCTTGATTGTATTGTTTTGCTACTTCTTCTAACTGAGTTTTTATTTCACTTTTGGAATTCAAAAGTGTAATCTTGGTCGTCTGCTGTGATACTGGTGAGGCTGAGCAACCTATAAACATCATTAAACATGCTAGAGAAATCGCAACTTTTAGCTGTATTCTCATTAACTTTCCCCCTAAGGATTTACTTTGATAAATTTTATGAATAATATTCAATGTTATCGACATAATTCCCCAGGAAGATTAGAAGTTTAAAGTTGGTAAATGTCGGAAGTTAATTAAATAGTACAAACTGGTTGTTACGTTAAGTTAACAGACAGGACAGCGCAACGATCTTTATCCAGTTGCGTCTTAATATGGGGTAAAATTGCTCGCAACAAATTAAACCAAGAAAGGAGCAATCATTTATGAAAAAAGCTTTCTTTGGGGCTTTTCTTACAATTTTTTTATTTATTTCATCGTCCACTACTTATGCAGCAGAAAATCAAATCAAAGTTGACGGTGTGACTACTACATCCGATGTGAAGCCCGAAATGAAGAACAAACGCACAATGGTACCTCTACGTGTTATTAGTGAAAGTTTGGGGGCTAGCGTCGAGTGGTCCAATTCCGAGGTTATTCTCGCTAAAAGCGATATGAAAGTGAAATTAGCAATAAATAGAAGCACCGCGGAAAAAAACGGAGAAAAGATACTGCTTGATGTAAAACCATACACGAAAAATAATCGCATATATGTTCCACTTCGTTTTATTGCAGAGACGTTTGGCTGTAATGTCAATTACAACAACTTTGCAGTGACTGTTGATACTAAACCATTGTTCATAGACGGTGTACAAGTAAAAGCATTGCAATATGAATACCATATGTTTATGGGCGGCGTAGTTCAGCAAATTAATGTAAATGCATTTAATGAAACCATTTATAATATTTTTGCAAAAAACATAGGTGAAAAGGTTGAAGCACCTGCAAACTACTCTTGGAGCTTCACTATTGACACATTTGGGTCTTATTATAAAAATGCACAATATGATTTCTTAGACCAAAAAGGGAAAAGCTTAGTTCGTTTTGATATTTATTCTTTAATTAGTCCTGTTCCATCTGAACTTTCAACAGAATATCCAGAGATTTTAGTTCATGACGTATCGAAAGATGAGTGGTATTTGTTTAACGATACCGCAAGAAAATCCATTAATCAGTTAATGTTTACCGCTGGGAAGAACGGTTTTCTGAAGATTATAAGTAACACAACTGTATAATGTGATTTTTTCTTATTACACTTTTTTCGTCTCCAAAAGATAAAAGGCGAATTCCCAGCTGAACATGCTTCACATGGGTTTGCTCTACAAACCTGTTACAAACCTGCTCTATAATCGAGGCATGATGAGCCATCTTTTCTAATGAACGATAATAGGGATGCATCTGCTCACCACTCCTTGACTTTTATAAAGGAATCGAAGATAACTTTTTTGGCTTCGTATATGAAAAACAGGGGTTATCCCTCAGGTCTGGGCAGACCTGCAGGACAACCCCCAGCGACGTGTTCTATCAGACTTCCGCAGCATCCTCTTCCACGAAAAGAGATACCTTGCGGATGCCATCCGCTCCGATCACGACAAGCCCCTGATCCGACAGACGGATTTCAGGGATAACGACCAGTGCGAGCAGTGACAGTGTCATCAGCGCGTTGTTCAGCATGCAGCCGGATTGCTGAAGCGCCCGGCTGATACTTTCGGACTGCGCAGCCACCTCTGCAAACGGAGCTGGGGACATCAGCCCGGCGATAGGCAGCGGGAAGCGCGTCTCACCCGAGGCGGATACGACGACCACGCCACCACGCAGGGCAACAGCCTGCTTCGCCGCCTGGATCATGAGCTCGTCATCATTACCAATGACGAGCAGGTTGTGGCTATCATGCGCGACGGTCATGGCAATCGCAGCCGGCTCGGTGAAGCCTACACCTGTTACAAGTGCAACCGCGTGACTGCCACTGGCATGATGGCGCTCGAAAACGGCTATTTTGCACAAATCCTGTGCAGAATCTGCCGTGACTTCTCCATTACGGACCGGAACGGTCATCCGCACTTCCTTCGTGTCCACGTGATTTTCCGTAACACGAATCACTCGTACAGGTACATCCCCCTCCTGTACTGGAGCCGCAATGCGGAAATCTGCAGCACTCAGCTCTCGCCCCAGATGGACGGTGTCCATCACTTCCGCAGGATAATCGAAGCCGTCCCAATCGGCGACCATTTGACCGTGCTCGGCCACCAGCTGGCCCGCTGCGATGGTAGCCGTCACATTCACTTCGGCCAATCGGCCATCAAGCAAAATAATGTCGGCAATCGCACCCGGAATGATCGCTCCGATATCCCGTGCCACGCCGAAGCGCTCTGCCGTATTCAGCGTGGCCATCTGAAACGCGGTTACGGGCTTGACGCCCTGTGCAATGGCATGACGCACGACGAAATCCATCTGTCCTTCATGGAGCAAGGATTCTGCGCTGCGGTCATCCGTTACCAGCATCATGCGGCGCGTGTCGAGACCCATTTCCGTGCTGGCTCGGATCGTCTCGGCCACATCATGCCATGCGGAGCCTTGCCGCATCTTGGCATACATGCCGAGTCGGATACGCTCGGCTACATCCTCGGGCGTGACACACTCGTGGTCGCCCGTAATTCCCGCGGCTGCATAGACCGGCAGACGCCAATCATCGGAGGCCCATGTAAAATGGCCATCCGCCACCTTGCCCGCGCGCAGCGTGGCCTGAATTTCCCCGATCATCACATCGTCTCCATAGACGACACCAGGGAAATTCATGACTTCGCCCAGCCCGATCATATCCGGGCCCCAGCTTAACGCCTCTGCGACTTCCGCCGGGCCGAAGGAGGCACCCGTCGTTTCCAGCTCCGGACCTGTGGACGGCACGCAAGAAGCCACCTGCATGTAAGCAGCCAGCGGTGTCGTACGTGCTTCGTCCAGCATCAGACGAAGCCCTTTTAGACCCAGTACATTGGAAATTTCATGCGGGTCAAAAAAACCCCCCGTCACTCCCAGCGGCAGTACAGCCTTAGCGAACTCAGTTACGGTCAGCTGTGTGCTTTCGATGTGACAATGTCCGTCCAGTAACCCCGGTGCCATATAGCGGCCTTCGGCTTCAATGATTATGGTGTCTTCTCCAATCGTATGACTGACGTCCCTACCGACGTAAGCGATACGAGAACCTTGCACAGCAATAGACATGCCTGGCAGCAATTCGCCCGATACCACATTGACCAGCGTTCCTCCGCGGATCACCAGCGATGCCTTGCGCTCCCCTCTAGCTGTAGCCACCAGCTCGGGTACACAGTCCGCCAGCGGCGGGCGTTGAAATACACTCTTCATGTCCATTACGTTTGTAACCTCCGTTTATGCTTCTTACCTGTTTTTCTTATTTGCTTATGTTACTGGAATACGCTCCATAATGCCAGCCAACTCTACATCTATTCAAGCATCGCATGGGTTTCTAAGGTATTTGCCCCCAGCTGATTGCCAATGTCCTCTCTATAGAACACTATCACTTTCTTCCACTTTGCGAGTATACGTATCCGAATCCCGTAAACTCACGAATGGCGTAATCTCCCCTATGCTATAAATATGCAGCAGATGCATCGCTCGCGTACAGGCGGTGTAGAATAACTTACGCTCACTCTCACGCTGGTATTGTTTCGCTGATCCGTCATAAATCAGGACCGCATCGAATTCCACGCCTTTTGCCAGGTAGGCCGGAATGATATGAATCCCCTTTTCAAAAGCGGGAGTTGTTTTCTTAATCAATTTTGGCTTCACTGACAGCTTTTCTTCCAGCGCTTCGTAGGCTGCCGCGCTTTCGTCAGCATTTTTACAAATCACCGCGATGGATTCATAGCCTTCTGCCAACAATTCTGTGACATTCCCAGCTATCTGTTGATGCAACTTTTCACGCGAATGCACCTCGTTTACAAGAGGCTTCTCACCCTTACGATTAAACGGTACAATGTGCTCTCCCCCAGCGACCATCCCCCGAGTAAATTCCACAATCTCCTGTGTTGAGCGATAGCTTCGTGTCAGGGAAATCATTTCGGTCTGATCTGCACCATACAAGTCATACAATGGCTCTGCATCCTGAAGCACCGAGGCATGGGCATAGATAGCCTGATTAAAATCACCCAGTGCCGTCATTTTAGCCTGTGGAAATAAGCGCTTGAAGAAAGCCAGTTGGAATGGGGAATAGTCCTGTGCCTCATCAATAAACACGTGACGGATGTTGCTATTAGAACGGAAACCCAGCATCAACTCACGCAAATATAAAAAGGGTGTCACATCCTCATACGCTAACTCCCCAGCCTGAATTCGTTCCAGAGTTTGTCGACTAATTTCACCCCAGCTGACGGGCAGCTCTGCATGATTCGCCAGTTGGCTCAGCAGCGTCTCGTTCATAAACAGCTCGCTGTAGAGCCGGGTCGTATCTACGAAGCGAAGCGCCTTAATCCATTTGCGCAGGGGCTTTAAGCGGTCACTGACCACCATACGCGCCAATATTTCTCTTTCACGCGTAAAATCGTCGAAGGTATCGCCCTTATTCTTGGATTTACGGCGCATGCGGTTATAGGCACGCTGATAATCCTCCGGCTCCATCAGATCCATCTGTTGATCCACCCATGGGGCGGAGCATTCTTCCTTACCAAAGCGGGCCAGCTCTTTGAGCATCCAATCCCGCAGCAGTTCCAATCGGTTCGCCAGCCGCACCGTAGAGTCGAATTCATAAAACTTGCGTGCCATTTGCTCTACTGAAACCACCTCACGTCCCTGAAAGCGGATGGGTTTAAAACGCATTCCCTCCTGTTCCAAATACGTCTTGTAGCCTGTAATCACGTGTAAGAATGTCTTGGACGACTTAAAGCGGATACCCTCCATCCTAGCTTCATACCCAGGCTGTAACGACGCTGAAAGCACATATTCCAGCTGTTCAAATGGATCTTCTAACTGAAACTCCCGGCCCAAACGCCGCTCCAAATATTCCTGAAACGTGGCCTGAAGCATATTTTCCTCACCCAATTCAGGTAATACTGTCGATACATAACTGTTGAACATCGGGTTAGGCGAAAATAACACGACCTGATCCGCTCGTAAGCGATCCCGGTACTTATACAGTAAATACGCTACTCTCTGAAGCGCAGCAGAGGTTTTGCCACTTCCTGCCGCCCCCTGAACAATGAGCATCCGACTTCGATCATCACGGATGATGCGATTCTGCTCCTTTTGGATGGTAGCGACAATACTTTTCATTTGAGCATCCGAGCTGCGGCTCAATACTGCTTGAAGAAGTTCGTCTCCAATCGTCACCCCTGTATCGAACATAAAACGGATCTGTCCATCACGGATCGAGAATTGGCGCTTAAGCGTGAGTTCCCCTTCCATCTCCCCTGCCGGGGTCTTATATGAAGCGGGCCCCGGCATGTTATCGTAATAAAGATTGGAAATAGGCGCGCGCCAGTCGTATATCAGAAACTCCTCATCTTGATTATCCAGCAGGGAGGCAATCCCCAGATAAACACGTTCCGCAGTCTGCCCTTCCTCAGCAAAATCAATGCGTGCAAAATACGGTGAATCAAGCAACTTTTTCAAACGACCTAACGCCTCTGTAGAATGCTTGTGTCTTCGTTCCCGCTCAGACAAAATCTCAGACTGCTGACGCAAACTGGTGGACGTCTCGCCCACATCATCCGCCTCACTGAAATTGATCGTTACCTCATCCCAGAAGTCTTTACGCATATCGACGACATCTCCGCGCACAGAACCAACCTCTGTCTCTAGCTTCCGAATACGCCCGCTAATCACTGCGGTCACATCTTCTACTCTTCGTTGTTCTTCATTCCATTGCTGTTCAGTAGTCACTGACATCGCTCCTGTTCCGTTTCCTCCTGCTCCACGCAGGGCTCCCTTGCGTACAAACTATGCTCTATTATGGACCCGGGCATACTCGCGGCATCCCCCTGATCCGGGAAAATTGACTAATCCTTTGAAGCATGCTATAATATAAAAAGAAGTATGATTTACAACTTAAGCATATGGTTTTACCATAAAACAGAGCATCCTCTATTGTATCAAGTTCAGTCCCTGTTCGCAACCAGCGGGCTTTTTTTGTGCGTTCTGGCAACCTTCTATTAACCTGTTCTTACATAATTGAATTCATTACATAAAAAAGCGACCAGCCATCTGATTGATGAATGCGGTCGCTTTTCTTTTAGGAAATTCGCCTATCTGCTCTCTTCCACAGGATGAATATGATCGGCCAGTCTGCTCAGCCTCTCCAGCTGATGACCATAGTCGTACATCGCCGCAGCTACAATGGAAAGCCGCAGCATTCCCTCCTGACAATGGTCAAAACGTGTAATCGCATGCTTCATAAATTCGCCGTTGGCTTGCTGAAACAATTCACTTTCGTCCTCATTCGGTTTTAGCTTATTTTCGAATTTCAGTAGAGCATGCTCGTGAAAACGAATCAGTAGCTCCAGATGACTGTCAAAAAAAGCATCCGTTCCCTTTGGCCGTAGAGACTGGAAGTAGTGCCTTTCCACTGCATCCAGTACCTCATATCCTTTGTGCAAACTTCCGAGCATTTGTTTGTATACTACCATTTGTCTCGTTTGACTAAACTTAGAGCGCTTGAGCTTCTTCTGCTCTTCCTCGAACAAATGATATTTGTCCGACAGCGATTTAATTGCTCCCTCCAGATTTCCTTTTTCCTCTTTAAAGACAGACTCCTTAATCTCATCGGAAATGGCAGTACGCAGCAACAAAGACATGCTGTTAAATACATTTTGAATCTGATTAATAAACTGCCTTTTCGGTTTCGGGGGAAAAACGCTAACATTGATGACAAAAGCAGATACAATCCCAATCAAAGTGAGTGCAAAGCGGGTCACCGCAAATTTCCAGTCCCCTGAGGCTTCCATTACAGAAACAACGGTCACAAGTGTCAATCCAACCGTATCAGCCATATTTATTTTCAGACATATCATAAGTACCAATACACATACCAGCCCGACTGCAATCGGCTCATTCGAAAATACCATTCCGCCCAGCAACGCCATGATTGCACCTAGTGTGCTTGTTTGGAGTTGATCCAGAAAATAACGCCACGACCTATATATCGACGGTTGCATGGCAAAAATAGCGGCTATCGCTGCCCCCACAGGCGAATGGGTGTTCAAAAGCGTGCTCAGAAAAAGGGCGAGCGTCACTGCGATTCCCGTTTTTAACACCCGTGCTCCAAAAGCCAAAGCCATCCCTCCTGCTTACCTTTCAAATTTATTCATACCGAATTACTATAATGAAAATTCAATGTAAAGTCCATGCTTTATTATTACCCAAAACAATCGGAGATCAGGAATATTTATGAAATGTACAGTTCCTGATAGAATACATATCAACAGAATTAACTTATTTGCAACAACGTCACAGGAGGAACTCATCGTGTCATGGATTAGCAAAATGTTAGAAGAGCCCCGAAAGTGGCCGCGTAATATCCGATTGTTTTTTATGGCCAATCTGCTGTACCAGATGGGTACGGGAATGTTTTCTGTGCTGTACAACCTGTATATCCAAAAGCTTGGCTTTGACGATGATATGAACGGCCAAGTGGTCAGCATGCAGGCGCTAGCGACGGCGTTGCTGTTCATTCCGGTCGGATTTTGGGGCGATCGGACGAGCCGCAAAAATATGCTGCTCATCGGCGCGTTATTCAGCGGCCTGGCCTTTCTCGCCCGTACCTTTACAGATACCAGTGGAAGCATGTTGGTATTTGCCGTAATCTCAGGTGTATTCGCCGCCTTTATTCAGGTGCTGGCTGTGCCTTTCTTAGCGGAAAGCATAAGTAAAGCCCAACGCTTAAAAATATTCAGCTATTACTCAGCTCTTGTACTGGCAGCCCAAGTCCTAGGCAGCTTCGGGGGTGGTGTACTCGCAGATGGGCTGCAGACGTGGGGAATCACACCGCTATCCAGTCTGCGGGTTGCTCTGTTCCTTGGAGGAATGGCAACATTGACCGCTTTTATTCCTCTATTATTCATCACAAAAACTACGGCAACCTTAGAAGCACCAGCTCCTGCCGAATCTTCACCTCAAACAGAACAAGTACATACGCCGCACAGTACATCCGATATACCTGACTCGGAGACGCCTGCTGCTGCTTCTGATCGCCGGGTTATTGGACAATTTGTTCTGGCCCAGTTTTTTCTTGGGTTAGGTTCAGGTCTGGTCATCCCGTATCTTAATTTGTATTTTACGAACCGCTTCTCCGTATCACTCAGCGCAATGAGTTTACTGATTGCACTCGGCCAGCTCATGACCATCCTCTCCATGTTGATCGGACCTACCCTCGGTAGCCGAATAGGACTGGTCAGAGCTGTAGTTGGCTTCCAAATGCTTTCGCTACCGTTCCTTCTCATTACAGGCTTTACGAACGTGCTATGGATCGCTTCCATCAGCTTTCTATTCAGGCAAGCGCTAATGAATGCAGCCAATCCGCTGCAAACCGCCATTCTCGTCGAACGTGTGTCAGATAAAAATCGTGGCATTGCCAACTCCATTCTCCAGACGACCTGGATGCTAGGCACCGCAGGTATGGGACCTGTACAAGCCTATTTGGTTACAACTTATGGCAACTACTGGGGCTATGCCATCACATTTAGCATGACAGGTGTTTTCTATATTTTGTCTTCCCTCGTCTATTACAGAATGTTCCGAGAAAAGCGCCCGTCCGCGGGCCAGCTTTTACAAAACCCGGCAAGCCCGTAAACAAAATCATGACACAATAAAAGCCGGAGCCTCCAAGCGGACTCCCCTGGAACGTCATAGGATAAATGAGAATGGCGGAGGAGGAATGAAGGCATGCTTCGAGTTGCATTATTTACGGACACGTATACGCCTGACGTGAATGGCGCTGCTCTGACCCTGGAACGATGGATTGGCTATCTGGAGACACATGGAGTATCTACGCTCGTCTTCGCACCGGAGGCAGACCATCATCTGCCCTCTGGGCCGGGTGTGGAGCGATTTCGGAGTATTCCCTTTTTATTGTACCGGGAATGCAGACTTGCGATCCCCAACGCGAAACAGATCAACGAGCGTCTGTCAGCCTTTTCCCCGCATTTGATTCATGTCGCTACTCCGTTTAACCTTGGCCTGTATGGAACAAGCTACGCATCCAAACACCATATTCCACTCGTCGCCTCATATCACACCCACTTTGATAAATACCTCGAATATTACAAGCTTCGCTGGCTTGAACCTGCGTTATGGAAATACATGCTCTGGTTTCACAGACATTGCGAAAGGGTGTATGTCCCTTCTCAATCAACCATGGAATTGTTGCGCAATAAAGGAATGGGGCAGCTCGAAATCTGGAGTAGAGGCATTGATACTGACCGATTTCAACCAAAGGTGGACCGTAATGCAGTATGGAGGAAATGGGGCGTTCATGCAGATGCATTTGTTATTTTGTATGTGGGCAGGCTTGCACCGGAAAAGGGGATAGACACGTTACTGGATTCCTATCTCCAGTTACCCGACGACGTCCGCGCAGCCTCTGTGCTGGTCATTGCAGGAGATGGTCCATTGTATAAGGTCAAAACTACAGCGGATATAGGGGTGCCGGAGCATGCAGTCCACTGGCTTGGTTTTGTGAAAGGGCCGGAATTAGCTGAACTCTACGCCGCAGCCGACGTATTTCTCTTCCCTTCCACCACGGAAACCTTCGGCAACGTTGTACTGGAGGCTATGGCGAGCGGTACACCTGTGGTCGGTGCCAATGAAGGCGGGGTAAAAGATAATCTAATCCATGGAAAAACAGGGCTATTGTGTCCTTCTGGGGACGCCGCTGCCTTTGCCAAAGCTGTACACCTGTTGTACGAGGATGCCTCACTTCGCGATTCGATGTCCAGAGCGGGTAGAGCCTACAGCCTGGAGCAGACGTGGGACCGTATTTTTGAACGGCTACTGGACAGCTACATGGACGCAGCAACCCTACACCTCGACAGCCGTCCCATGACGCGAATGTAGCCTTCAAAAACAGCGAAATTCCAGATAGCATGATAAAAGCGAGGTAAATAAATTCTGCTAATACCTTAATTGTTTCAGCAGCTTGTTATGTACCCCACTCAACAAAATCACTGCAGTCAAGGCACCGATGAACGCAAGAAGCATATCCCATTGGGTATCCCATACATCTCCTTGTGTGCCCAAAAAGGCTTCTGCTGCCGTTCCGGTTGTCTTGGCTACAGCAAACTCAATCAGCTCGTACACAGCGCTGATCGCAAGACACACACTAACCGTGAGGAAAGTGAGCCAGCTCCCGCTTCCCAAGGCCGTTTTACGCAACAGCACTTCCCTGACAATGAGTGCAGGTACAAAACCTTGTACAAAATGCCCAAGTCGATCATAATAATTGCGCTCCAGTCCGAACGTATCCCGGATCCAGTTGAACAGTGGCATTTCGGCATAGGTATAATGTCCACCGACAATCAAGATCAATGCGTGCAGCCAGATTAGGGTGTATACCAGATTGGTAAACCGAAATCTACGGTACAAAGCCGTCAGCAGCACAGCTCCCAAAACCGCGGGTAGAACTTCCAGTACCCATGTAAAATAATCCACCGGGCGAATCAAGGACCAAATGAGGGCAAGCGCCAGCAATACAAGTAAAACAAGCGGGTAGCGATCATTTTTAGACCATACCGTTGCCTGGTTCATCTTCATTCCTCCTCAGCCCAAAGCTCTAGCCTTCGTTCGTTACGATATGTTTGACACGCCCAACCTGTCCGTCTGCCAAACGCACTTTGATTCCATGCGGATGACGCGGGGAATTGGTCAAAATATCTTTCACCGTTCCTCGCGTCAGCTTACCGGTAGGCTGATCCTTTTTAAGTACAATATCTACCTGAAGACCAGCGCGGATATCGGATCGATTCTGTCCGTTCATTGTAGCTATTCCTCCTTTGTTTTTACAATTTTTTGATGATATCCAGCCACTCAGCTGCAATCAAATCACCAGCGACGCCATTCGTCCTGGCGGTTGTTCCCCATCCAGACTACGCACATCGTGGATACATAGCTGACGAGCAAAATGACGAATACCATCCCACTAAACTCCACAAAATGAGTACGTTGCAAGGAGTCTGCCCATATGGAAGATACCTGTGCATACAGTTGAGAGGGCGCAGAAACAATATCCCATGTGTTCCCTCGAAAGAAACGGCCAATGTAAATACCCAGGCTGCTCAACAAGAGTACCGCCAGCATAAACAGCCAACTAACAAGCCCACCACGTGCACGCTGTACCAATTGTCGTACGGATTCGAGCGATACAAAACCCATTGTCAGGCCAAGTACGGCTACCAGCAGCATTCCCAGTACATGATTCCAAAAGTACGGATTTCCCCAGAAACGTTGCTCCCCGAGAAATGGATATCTGGCGAATACATGCAGCAAATCTGTGATCAAATAGGGTGTATTGGGATAAAAGAAAAGCCATGCCGCCCCCATAACCCAGAGTAAAAATGTCCTCGTTCCCCGCCTCCACGAGCTGTACATTACATCAAGCAGTAGCGTCAACAGCATAGGAATCCAGGCCAACATCATATTCCACCAAATAAAAAGATAAGGGCGGCCCCCTGAGGGCAGTCGCACGTTAATGATCCACAATGTACTGATTACGGAGCATAAGGCCAGTGCTAAAAAAACATAGAGTTTTAGTGGATAATTTAACGATCTTACACGGGCATACATATGTGTCTTTCCTCCTTGTAACCGTCCTGCCTTCCTGACGTTCCAATTTACACCTGTTCTGGACAGTGTACACCACAATGGCTTCAAGCTCAATGGAAGCGCTCTACCTCTACATAAATGAACATAAAAAAACATCTGTTCTCCGGGAATTGACCTCATCCCCGAAAAATAGATGCTTACTGTGTTTTAGACTTCACTCACAGGTAAAGGCGACATACGAATGTGGATCGTCTGATCAAACGGAGTCATCCAGTTGACCAGCAATGTATGGCAATCCATGGGGAGAGTGGCTCCCCTTACCGAATTAGCCATATGCTCTACGGTTGTTCCCATCAGCTCAAACCACGCATTCCCAGATTCATAGCGCGCCATACCGCCAGTCCAACATTGAACCGTTTCGTTAACCAGCCGGTATTCCCCGCAAGTGAAGCGTCCTTCGCGCCCAAAAATAAATCGAATCTGTGTCATGCAATCTACTGGACCCTCTGAGCGAAAACGAAGCGTCCACATATCGCTCTGACGATCCACATCGACCCGAATTTCATGCTTTTGTTCATGGGTTAATGGCCGTTTGTGATGCGGAAGCAAGTACCACGGACTGACTTCCTCCTGCGAGGTAGGCGGCAGATCTAAGGTCGCTACAGGGCCATAATAACCTTTGGACTGTATGCCCGATAGCGTCCAACCGTGTTCATGAGCTGTCAGCTTCTGCATGGGTACAAAACCAGGCGAGAAATATGATGCAGCCTGAACCGCCAATAATCGTGCATCTCCGTGCCGCAACGATAGGAACGATGAAGCCTCGGTCATCAGCGTGGCACTGGTATCCTCCTGCCGATATCGAACGACTGGCGCGCCAAAGTCCGTATGCAGTCGGCTATGATAAATCTGCTGGTGATGGCCTGCCTCATCCATTCGACTCAGATAGTCAGCCCTTGGGAAGTCTCCGTTCAGTAGTTGGTTATAGGTGACAGGTAATGTAGCTGGCAATACTTCACGAGTTTGCAAACGCGGATCTAGTAAAAAGCGCACAGCCGCATTGATAGGAGCACCGCCTGGATGATCCATGACTTGAATAGCGGCGACAGCCATCGCTTCAAATATAGCGTCCTCATCCTCTGTAGCCAGCATGGCATATGGTAGAAGATAAGAAGATAAGTTCAGGATCACCCCAAAATCCTGTCTCCCTGAATACTCTGTGACCACTTCGCCATCAGGATGGACAAGGTACACCATCATGCGTAAATTACGGCGCACCGACTCTAGTAGCTCCGGCTGTTTTAATAATCGGGCAGCATGAATCAGCATAATATCGCTAACGGCATTATAAATTCCGTTGCTGCGCTCCGTCCATTCGCCATCTGGTGTCCCGTCCAGCCCTTCGGCTAGCCAAGCCTCGGCCCGCACGAGTGCCTCGGGTAGATTAAACAGCTCATGTAGAAATCCCAGCGCAGCACACAATACCCAACGGTGATTTGGCGTATGGCAACCTCCGGTCAGCATGACCGGAATCGTCCGCTCCAGAAACAAGCGGATCGCATCAATCACCCGACGCAGCTCCAGCCAGTCGTCACCAACCAGCAGCTGATAGACCTGGGCGTAGCCTACCACCACGAACGCTGTATCCGGTGGCGAGTGAAAATTGGTCCAGCCCGGTGAAATAGAACCGTCCTCATGCTGCACACGTAGCATGTACTGCACAGCCAGCTCCAGTCGGATGAGTACATCCTCATTCCGATAATATGCAGAATCCGGATTGACGAGCGCTGCCGCCCAGATCGCCATTGCGGCAGGAGTACCGACCGAATGATTAGGCCAGGCGATTCCATTCTCATCATCAGTCACTCCGCCGTAATAACGGCTGTCAGCATCCAGCACCTGATGGTCCATACCTGGTTTTACCCAGGCATCGTTGATCGCTACGATTTTACTATACATTCCTCTCAACCCCTGTAATATGCATAATCGTTTATCATCCTTGCGGCTGAAGCTTCGCTATCTTACTTGTCAGCAACTCATGGCTACGTTCAATATCCTCCGGCTGACAAGCTGCTTTCAGCTCATAAACCTTAATAGGGGCCTGCCGGATAATATTCACGAAACGATCAAAGAACTCCAGATCACCGCTATGAATATAAGGGCACCAGTGATCAGATAATCCAATGGTTTCATGAATATGAACACCGAGAATATAGTCGATCATTTCATTGGCTTCCTTGGCGTTGTCGTACAGTCCCATTCGGTCCATAATCATACCGTGTCCAATGTCATACCACAGATAGACAGGTGCACCCTTCAAACGATCTATAATCGTCTTTGCCTCCTGCAACGTAGGCATCTGATAGCAACGTGAACGCGTTTCAATGCCAATGGCTACATCATATCCCTTGGATGCGATGCGGTCACACACCTCTTCCAGACTATCACGGATGCGTTGTACATAGTGCCCACTCAGTGAATTCCGACGCTCCAGCATTTGGCCCCACAACGTTTGATAAGCAGCAGAATCCCTGCCCTGCTCATTGAAAATATCCTCTAGTTCCTCACTGATATCATATGGAAATGGAACCTCTCCGGGATGCACAACTACCGCTTTTGCACCATAACGATGCGCATATTCCGCAGATTGCACCAACAGCTCTATCGCACGTTGTCGCTTGCTTTCATCGTCAAACCCGAGCAGAACGGAATCCGTGCCGTAATCCGGGTCTGGTGTATGAGGAAATGTATTATGCACACTCGATATGCCGATTTCTCCCCGCTCAATCATAGGCTCAATCGTCGTCAGCATTTCCCGGGTAATGTTATAGTTCAACTCCACCCTGCTAAAGCCCAACTGACGGATTTCCTCTACAAGTTCTCGGCCGACCGTATGCTTTTTAATATTCCAACAGGTGGAAAAGGAATATTCCCCCTTCGCCTTCATTATCATCACCCTTTCACCGCTCCCACCATCACGCCGCTGACAAAATATCTTTGCAGCCACGGATACACTAGCAGAATTGGAACCGTTGCAAAAATGACACTTGCTGCCTTCAACCCTTCGGGCGTAATTCTCGCGCCACTGGCTCCTTCCAGCCTGGTTAGCTCGGATACCATATTATTTTGAATCATTTGATACAGCTTGAGCTGTAACGGGAACAAGTCGGGGTTTTGAATATACATCAGCGTATCCTGAAATCCGTTCCAACGGCCTACACCGTAAAACAGGCTTAATGTCGCCAGCACAGGCAGGGACAGCGGCAGTACAATCCGAAGCAAAGTGCCGAACTGGCTGCTGCCATCGATTTCTGCTGCTTCTCCCAAGCTTTCTGGAATCCCATTAAAAAAGGAAATCAAAATAATCAGATAAAACGGGCTGATCAGCCCTGGTAAAATAAGGGACCACATATTATTCAACAAATGTAAGTCGCGCACCAGAATGTATTCAGGAATGATGCCGCCGCTGAAAAACATCGTTACTACAATAATGAACATAATCGTTTTACGACCTCTTAGGTGTTTCTTTGTTAATGGATATGCTGCGATAATTGTCATTAACATACTCAGCACTGTCGTGATCAGCGTCAGCATAACTGTAAACCCGAGCGAACGGATCATGCTCATATCAGAAAAGACCTTTCCGTATGCCTTCAAATTGAACTCTACTGGGAACAAAGTAACTTCCCCGGATGTAATGGCCCGGTTCGAGCTAAAGGAAATAGACAAAATGTGAATAAACGGGGCCAAGCACAGTAGTACAGCCACAGCCACTAACACGGTGGTTACGATATCAAAGGTGCGGTTTGCAGTACGTTCACTCATCAGATGTCAGCTCCTTTCCCCTTACATAATACTTTCATCTGTCAGTTTCTTGGAGGCATAGTTAGCTCCTAATACGAAGATGAGACCAACCACAGCTTGGAACAGGCCTACCACCGTTGCCAGCGTATATTGCCCGGATTCCATCCCGATGCGATACACGAACGTGCTAAGTACATCGGAATAATCTCGAACCGCCACATTTCCAATTACATAAGGACGATCAAAGCCAATGGTGATCATATTACCCAAATTAATGATAAGCAGCGTAGCAATTGTCGTTTTCATGCCAGGGATCGTAATGTACCAAATTCTTTTCATGCGTCCTGCACCATCTACCTCGGCAGCTTCGAACAATTCCCGGTTAATCCCAGTCAAGGCAGCGAGGTACAAAATCGTTCCCCAGCCTGCACTTTGCCACACCCCTGTCAGCAGGTAGGTGAGTACCCAGTCATTTTTATCTGTCAAAAATGGAATCGCCTGAAACCCGAGCGAAGTAAGCACATTGTTGATCATGCCGGACTGCGTACCAAACACCTGGTACACAATCCCGCCAATAATCACCCACGAAATAAAATGGGGAACGTACAAAATCGTTTGTGACAGCTTTTTAAACCAGACTACTTTCATTTCATAGAGCAAAATCGCCAAGATTAAAGGTGCTGGAAAAGATACCAGCAAATCAAGCAGATTTAGCACGATGGTATTGCGCAGCGTTCGATAAAAATCATCCATACGAAACACTTCTCTAAACGCATCGAACCCGATCCACTCACTCCCTGTAATTCCCTGAAAAAAGTTGAAATCCTTAAACGCGATCTGTACTCCCCACATCGGACCATATTTGAACACAATGAAGTAGGCCAGGGGCAGCACAAGCAACGCGTATAATTGCCAATATCTGCGAAAGTAAACGTTCCCTTTCATGCGCTGTCTCCTCCTTTACTTTCCGCCTTCTTACTTGCCTGTCATGGCCTTATAAGCTTCGGTACGCTCATCCAATATCGCTTGACCACCGCTCACCATATAATCCTTCAACGCCGCTTCGAATGTTGCATCAAACTGCACCGGAGGCACCATCACGGATTTAACGACCATTTCGTCAAACTTATCCAGCAATGAGTTACTGTATTTGGACTCGGCTTTAATCGGATGGTCAAATTTCACTGGTGAAATTGTGTCCGTGTTGGAAATATCCATCGCCTTGCGAACATCCTCCTGGAATTGGGACGGCATGCCCAAAACAAAGGCTTCCTTGTTTTTGTTATCGTCTCCTGCAATCTTGCCATTCGCAATAATGACCACATCACCCTGATTATAGATACGATCCTGCGCTTCTTGTGTCGGTTTCTCCTTGGCAACTGGAATTCCGTCTTTCAAGGTATAGTTCTCGCCTCCCACACCATTTTGCATATCAAGCAACACCTTCTCGGAAGACATCCAGTCGAGATACTTGATCGCCTCAATCGCATGCTCACTGGATTTAGGTACCATAATGTAGAGTCCATTGGATGCAAATTCTGGCTTGGCGTGCTTACCCTCACTGTTGGTATAAGGGTCCATTGGAGTCAGCTTCGCTGCGGACTGGTTAGCCAACAGATTCGGATAGGCGGAGTCGTTATAATAGATGTTGTCGTAATCTTCACTGAAAAAACCGGTATTTCCGCTTTGAATATCCTGAGTCAGCTGTTTTTTGTCCTTATCCAGACCAAAGTCCTTGCTGATCAGATTCTCATTGTAAAGCTTGTTCATAAACTGAACTCCATCCTTGAATCCAGGTAGCAGGATTGGATAGTCACGGGAACCCAGCTCTTGGGTTAGCGTATATTTCTGCTCATCTGTCACTGGCTTAATAAAAGACCACAACAGCGGATCATATTGCCCCGGCTCCATCGTCATCCCCAGCGGAACGACCTTACCGCCGGTCTTGCCGGGGTCTTTTTCCTTGAACGCTTTTAGCGTGTTGTATAGTTCGTCTGTCGTTTTAGGAACAGGCATATTCAGCGTATCGAGCCAATCCTGACGAATAAAAGAGGAATATTTCCCTAAGATGGTACGTTTGCCGGGAATGGCGAACTGCTTGCCCCCCACCTGACCGTAGCTGAGCGTATCTTCACCGAGGAATTTTTTAAGATTTGGGCCGTACTCATTCAGCAGAGGGGTCAAGTCTGTCAGTCCACCCTGCTCCGCATACCGTTCAAAGGTTCCGGAATCATAAGTGAACACGATATCAGGTACATCACCACCGCTAGCCATCAGAACATTCAGCTTGGTAACTTCTTCGGAGCGCTGAACGGGCACGTACGTCAGATCAATATCGTTGGGTTTGCCAAAGTTTTCTTTTGCATAACGAGTTAAATAGCTGTCAGTAATGGTATAGCCCTGAGGTGTATTGCCTCTGTCAAAAATTTCAACCTTCAATGAACCACCCTTGTTTCCGGTAGCGGTCGAAGCCTTGTCCGCCTCACCCGACGAGCATCCACTCAATACAACCGACAGTGCAACCGTAGCTGCAAGCAGCAGACGAAGCTTCTTCAATGTTCCTCCAGCCTTATTCCCACTCATTCCTGAACACCCCTTTGTCTGCTTTTCCCGTTCGTCGCCTCTTCTGATGAGGAGGTTATGACATTTCATGCATCGGCATGAGTCTGTCCCTTTTGGTCCGGGATGTGCCTTAGTATGACATGACCGCAGGAAAACTGACAATAAACTAGTTTCCCAATCATAAACCGGTTGATTGAAAGCGATTACTGAACATGATGAAGCGCTTACTCTTATTAAAAATCACTATTTTCCTGTGAATAAACCATTTTCTTTGTTCGTTTCGTGTGAGCTATAGTTCCATATCACGTGATTCAAAAGTTTTTCGCACGAAAAAAAGAGCATCCTCACCCTCATCAGGGATTCGATGCTCACACTACATTTTGTTAATTTCAATGAAATACTAACGTCACTACTCCTACTGTGAAGTCTCTGAAGGGAGGCTCATGGATAGCTTGCGTACCTTCCCTGTTTTCCCATCCTTACGGCTACGTGATACATAAACCATCATTAATGCCCCCAAGGTTGCGCTGATCAGACACGCCAGGTTCATTAATTGCGGCCCTCCAGCGTGAAGAAGAAAGCCATTTAACAAATTACCTACAATCCCTGCCAGCCCGGCAAATACCATATTGAACACGCTTTGTCCGGTCGCTTGCATATCCTTTTCAGTTACATGTGAAACATACTCGACCGCTGCAATGTAGAAAAAACCAAATGACAATCCGTGCAGCACCTGCACAGCAATCATAACGGTAGGGTCGGGAAAAGCTAATTGAATTCCCCATCGAATCATATAAGCGACTGCCCCTAGCAAAAGAGTTCTCTCTAACCCAATCTTTCGAATCACTCGTGAAGCGAGCAGCATTGAGGGGACATTCGTAATGGACGCAATCAGCAGAGCAACCCCGACCAAACTCGTAAGTCCTCCCGACATCTTAAAGGCCAATACAAAATAGGTGTTGAATGCAGTTAACGTCTGATTTACTAAAAAACTGCCCCCCAAAAATATTAAAAATGTCCTGTTGCATATCAATTGACCAATGCCGTCCGAAAACGATTTGCGCAGCACGAGATCTTCCTCCGTATTTTTCGGCAACGCCAGCGCCGTCAGGGCCGCAAGACTGTTCAGCACCAAAAAAGGTACCCACATCATAGTCACAGATAACAGCGATACAAATAGCCCCCCGGCGTAACCGCCCACCGCATTGCCTATACTCGCCATAAATCGTATACTGCCATAGGTCGTTCCTGCCTTCTTGGCCGCCACAATCGCATAGGAATCCGCAATCGGCGCCTGCGTTGCCGTAAATATTGCCATAGTGGAATACACAAGCGCCATCAGAACAAAACGCTCCGACTGATAACATACGGCCATAATTCCCGGAACCGCTACACTCAAAATGAGCACCAGCCGCATTTGACGATATTGATCCACAATAATTCCCCATATCGGCTGAACCAAAATGGATACCAGCGTACCAATCGCCATCAGAACACCGACACTGCTGCTCGTCAATCCATTCTGAACTAGCAGTAGTGTCAAATATGGATTAAACATGCCCCCTGCCAAGCCAATAAACAAATAGAAGCTTCGTAGCTTCAGCATTTGTGAGCCTACCATCTGGAAACCTCCCTGTTGTTTAGCGTACCGAGCTGCCCAGAATCGTAGCCAATGCTCCGATGGCCCCGGCTTCATTCCCCAGACCAGCAGGTACAATAGTACAAGGAATATCCGTCCATAAGGCTACTCTTTGCCGAATTTCATCCAAATAATACGTGTTACCTTCTGCTACACCGCCACCTACAACGATCATTTCCGGGTTCAGCAGGCTGATCACATTCGTCAAAGCCATCGCCATATGCACTAGTGCAGGCTCCAAAATCATCTGTGCTTCTACATCCCCTTCGGACGCCGCTTGCAATACATGTCTCGCCCCTACCTCGTCCCTGTTTCCTCCTGCTAGACGGATCATGTGTGTACCTGGTATGCCAGAGGCGAGTGCTGATTTTACACTGCGCGTTATCGCTGTACCCGATGTCAAAGATTCGAACACACCGAACTCGTCCGTCCCTTTCTGTTTTGCTGCTTGCCATGCCTGTTCCTCGCCTGCAATCCAGTAAGCCATCTCACCTGCTCCGCCTGCGGCTCCCTTATACATCTCTCCATTTAAAATAAGGCCACAACCGATACCTGTTCCCACCGTTATCATCATCACATGCCGTAATCCCCGAGCTGCCCCTAACCATTGTTCTCCCAAAGCAGCCATATTCACATCATTATCCAGCACTAAGCGACCACTGTATCGGTGTGCAACGATAGATCGTATACTTTCATGCGCATTACCGCCATGCGTACTGTCGCCATGTATACGATCTTGAACACTCCATGGAATTGCCGGGGCGTGGGTAATCGTTCCGCTATCGTTATCCACCACACCAGGGAAACCGATACCTATGCCTTTTAACTGTGCCAGCAACAAGCCTTCCTGCTTTAGACAATGTTCCAGCTCCTCGAATAGACTCTCAAAGAAAAAATGGGCATCGTTCGTATGAACCGTCGGAAATTTATGCCTCACCACTACTTGCTGTTCCGCTGTGCCGATACAGATCAGCGTCTTCGTCCCGCCAACATCAATGCCTGCGGCCCAGCCGGAAGCCTTCGGCTCATCCCTGTGTTGCTTTTGTACATACATGTCCGCCATAGCCATCCTCCGTCATTCCGGTTCGCCATCATGCCTGCCAATACATCGGCTGTTGACGCCCTGTAGGTTCAAGATATGGACATAAGTATCGCATTTGAACACCTGTGCCGCAATAAACTAAATTCCGCCCCATAAACTGACGCGCTTTACTCCCCTTTTTAATGAAAAAAACAAAAAAGGCGAGCGCCTATAGCGCTCCCCCTGTTAATGAATCCTCCGGTTTTAATCTCAGCTTGCGATAATCTCCCGGCGTTACGCCGACTACCCGCTTAAATACCCGCCCAAAGGTAATCGAATTGGCATAACCAACCTGAGTCGCAATATGCTGAACCGTCTCGGTCGTGTTACACAGCATTTGCTGGGCATGATTCATACGGAGCCGGGTCAAAAAATCTACGAATTTCATATCAAATTCTGTTTTAAATAGATGACTAGCATATTTAGGTGACACATCAAAACGTTCACTCAAATGATTTAACGATAAATCCGGATTCGTATAGTGCTCTTCAATATATTGCTTCATCTCGCTAACCATGGCCCGGTAGCTTTTGGTTTCACTGGCGGCAACATAAGTCCGATACACAGTGGTCATGTGCTCCAGCATTAGCGTATGCATCACAGCCAATGAAGAAGCAGACTCGACCTCAGATTTCCATCGTTCTGCTTCCGGCCCGTTAAAATAACGATCCAGTGCCCCCGATACATCCTTCATCTCACGCATTTCTCGTTCCAATAGCTCTTGCAGCCACTGCATTACCGTTAAAATATCTCCATCCTTCAGCTTGTCTGTTTCCATTGCCCCAAATAGTCCTTCCAGCTGTACACGCCAATCGTGGCTCGCCAGCCGAAAAGAACGAATCGTCTCCGAAATCAGCGGCAAATAGGAGTATAATGGAATGTCATCAGCCTGCGGAACCTGTTCACTGGTTACAATATCACGCACTCCAAGCGTTAACCGGTACCGCAGAGCAGAAATGGCGGACCGATAGGAATCCTGAACATGCGCCAACTCATGAATCTGGCCGCCTATCCCAATCGTGAGCTGTACACCCAGATGCCCATGCAGCCACTCACAGCCTGTTTGTGCCATTTCTTGCAGCTTCACACCCAGTAAGCCTTCCCCATCATCTACCTCTTTCCGCAATAAAATGGAAATTCTTTTACGACTCATCCATTCTGCCCAGCCCTGCCATCCATAGGTAGCTGCTAGTTCCTGTACCACACCAAGCAACGACAGGCTTAAACGCTGATCTTCGCCCCCATGATCCTCTAAACGTCTGCTACCGTCTGCTGTCTGTGGCAGATCCAGATCGTGCAACTCTACCACCATGACAGCATAAACCAGAGTAACACCTCTCTTCCCGCCATCCGCAAAAGGAGAAAGATCATTCAGCCGAAGCTCTACCGTTTCGGTGCCTGTACCTTCCATAAGATCAAGGAACAGCTGCCGCCGCCGAATGAGTATATTCGCATGCTCCTGCTGTTCATAATCAATCGTTTGCCGAATCAGACTTTGCAACGCATGATCAATCATCCACAGCTCGTCCTTGTTGTTTTCCTCACCCGGACGGCTGGGCAGTTGTTGAATACGCTGCATCATCAGCTGAATTGGCCTGTAATTTCTGCGGGTCACATAAATAATGTAGATCACCGCTAATATAACAACAGCCAATCCAACTACAATCCAGACGTAAGAGATAACAGACACCCACTCGAACAACTGTCCGGCACGAATACCACTTTCAAAACTCCATCCCAGCCGGGGGGACATCAGATGAGTCAGTTGCTGCCCGTCCTCTGCTTTTACAGCATCTTTTGTACCAGATGCAGCTGGATAAATGGTTTGACCGCTAGCATCATTAATCACCAGATAGGAAACTGTCGGATTCGTCATTTGACCAATCATTTGCTGCAACGGATACACACCGATATTGATTACCAGCAGCCCTTGTCCTCCAAAAGGCAACGGGAGGCGCTTATGCATCGAAATCACACGTTCTGACGTATGTGTTCCCGGCTCCGTCCATTCCCGCACAGGTGACCACTGCCGATCCTCCGACCGAAGAGCCTGCTCAATATACGGATAATCACCGAATGTCGAAGCATCCTGAAGTCCACTTCTCGTTAACACCGTGTGATCCTTCGTTCGATAAATATAAACGGAATGTACCAGTTCATGATTATCCTTAAGCGCGCGTAGGCTTCCAACCAGCCCATACAGCATCGTGCTGCCACTTTGCGCCTGCCCATTCAGAAAAGAACTGTAGCTCTTGTTCGTCTCCGCCTCGCTTAATACGTCCATTTCTACCTTTGTCAGCGACTTCTCCACACTGTCCAGCACAAATCCGGTTGTAATCCGATTCGCCTTTCCAGTTTCATTGCGCGATATTTCGTTTACAATCAGGAAGGATAAAAAAATGAGGATCGACACCGTTAACATAAAAATCGGGAAATAGGAAAAAAGCAATCTCCTGTACCAGCTCTTTCGCATCATGTCCTCCCCCTGCCGCCTAATGCTTTCATGACCCTCTCTATAGGGCTTCGCTCAACACTAAGCATACTCGTGATGTCAGTTTTAATGCGGATTTGATTATACTTTGAACCTATTCTACCAAAATTAGATGCTAAATAGATAGATTTCTTACAAATGATCTGTTATCACTTAAGTCGAAAACCCTCTTTTGTTATGTATATTAACATTATGAAAACGCTCTACATATCATAAAATAAATTTATATTATAAAAAAGCCTATCCATCATCTACTTAAAGACGGATAAGCTTTTACTTCTGTCTAACCTTGTATCCAATTGACCAATGAATGTACTGTCAATGTACCCGGCGCAGCTGCCTCAAATACTGAGGCACCGTTGCGCAAAGCCAAAAATTCCACTGTTTTTGGAATACCAGGAGCCAGATCCAGATGGTTGTCGCTGAAAATACCTTCCTGCTCTGCCGATAGCCACACGTGTCTAGCAAGTACATCCGAACACAGCATGAATCTGCTGCCCCCGCTTCCCTGAATCTCTGTCACTTCAATTTTTGCCTGCGGTAAATCCATCTCTTTTGTGTCTGCAAAATAAATTTCACCAGAGGCCACCTGTTCACCATTCTGCGTCAAACGCGCGACCAGCATATGCTCCGCCCGCTTCAGGCCACTCAGCCATTTGTCGATAGGCAGTATATGTACAATTCCTGCACCGCCTGCTGGTTGCTTTACCTTAACATTCTCTTCATGAATAGCCTGGCTGCTACGGATATGCAAAAGCGTCAGCCGCAGCGTACCTGATATCGGCTCTAGTGTATCGTTGACCAGATGCAGTGCCTTATTCCCCTGTTCTGTATCTGTTGCACTCAACAGCACATCGGCAAAGCTGCGCTTAGCCGTATATTGGAACGCCTTCCAACGACCAAAATAGTCCATACTCGACCAGGAGGCAACGGGCCAGCAGTCATTCATTTGCCAGTATAATGTTCCCATGCAATAGGGCTTGTGACGACGATGCGCCTCTATAGCTGCTTTCATTGCTTCTGCCTGTAAAATTTGGCTCATGGGAAGAAAACTTGTAAAATCCTTTGGCTCTCGCATGTACCGCCCCATATATTCTTTAATCAGACGATTGCCCGCATCGTTCTTCTGATGTGCCAGCATCACCGCAGATTCCAGCTCCAAATCCTTCTCTTCCGCATAAGTACGAACGGACTTGTATTCTGGAAAGGACTGAAAACCATATTCACTCATAAAACGACCCACATGGACATGGTAATTCTCAAACGGCTCAGACGCGTGCCATACACCCCAATAATGAATATCACCTGCAGCTGAAGACCGATGGGCATGCTGGTTCCGATCTCTCGTCAGGTCAATCAGTGGGGAGGAGGGCCAATATGCTGTCTGCGCAGACCAAGTGTGTACCGCCTCCGGTAGAATCCGATGAAAGAGCGTTTCATAATCATCCCACAGGCGCTCCCGTTGCTCAGGTGTGTAGTCCTTTTTCCACCCCCAGCCTCCGTTCTCTTCATAATGCGCCCATGCAGAATCGATCTCATTGTTCCCGCACCATAAGGCAATGCAGGGATGATGACGCAGCCGCTTGATATTGTCCTCGGCTTCCTGTGCCACATTGTCCATAAAATCCTCATCCCCTGGGTACATGCTGCAGGCGAACATAAAATCTTGCCACACGAGCAAACCGTATTCATCACAAAGCTCATAAAATACGTCTTGTTCATAAATACCGCCACCCCACACCCGCAACATATTCATATTCGAGGCTGCTGCACTGGCAATTTCATACCGATATCGTTCCAGCGTAACTTCAGTGACAAAGCTGTCATTCGGAATATGGTTAGCCCCTTTTGCAAACACTGGAATTCCGTTCAGCTCAAAATGAAAGCTCTCTCCTGCTGCATCCCGTTCACGTACAAGACGGATGGAACGCAGTCCCGTTTTTACTGATTTTTCCGCAATTACAGCTCCTTGTTCTTGTTCCACCAATTCGGCCACAAACGTATATAGATGCGGCTCCCCCAGCCCACGGCACCACCACAGCTTCGGCTTCTTCATCTCCAGCTCCAGCTCCACCGTCTGCTTCCCCTTCAGCAGCCGAACTGGCTTGGACCACACCTTCCCGTCAGCGGAAATACGCAACTTGGCATCTCTAATCTCATCTGCATTTTCGATCTCTACCACTGCCATGAGTTTAGCCCCTACCGAATTCACCTCGTCCTGTCGAATAAACAAGTCTCTCACGATCAGACCCGACCACGCTTCGATCCGGACCTCTCTCCAGATACCGCTCGTCACCAGCCTCGGTCCCCAATCCCAACCATAGTGGTAGGGAGCCTTACGTGCGAAAACGCTTACCTTTTTGTCGGACAAACCACCTATCTCGGACTGATCATTGGGTGCAGGGAGTCCATAACCTAAGCTTTCCAGCTTGGGTACATCTTCAGCAATCGGAGAACGAAAACTGATTTCCAGCCGATTTTCCCCTTGCTGAACAAATGCCTTCACATCTTGTCTCCATACCCGAAACATATTATTGGCTGACAAGACAGATTGACCATTCACTTTTACATCCGCGTATGTGTCCAGACCTTCCAACACCAACTCTACACATTGACATTGAAGCTGATCTGCATTTATCTCAAAATGGGCTTCATATACCCAATCCTGCTTATCAATCCACTGTACCTCCATCTCGTTCATACCGATAAACGGATCAGGAATTTTGCCATGTCGTAAAAGATCGGTATGCACACAACCCGGCACTTTCGCGCTGAGCCACTCATCACTTTGTGCTTCCCTAAACCTCCAGCCATCCAACCCTATCACATTAACCATCGTCACAAGCCTCCCTATAAGCATGATTGGGAACATCTGGATTCATCAGTAACATAACAAAAATAACATCAAGCTAACAAATTAGTCAATTGTTTTTTGGAACAAATGACAAAATACAAAATAAAAGTCGCCCTCTGCCCCTAAACAGGCTAAAAGCGACCTCCTTCGTCTCCACGGTGTATGGTGTCATAACACGTATCTGGACATTAACTATATGTGATTGTGCTGATGGAACGCTCACGGTCATCATTTTCCCGACTGATCCGGGGTGCATGAACTTCCCGTACGAATAGCTCAGCATGTAGCAATTTTTTCTCGACAGGCGAGTCCGGGTTCGTTATGCGCCACAACAACTGGTCCACTGCACGCATTCCCAGCAATTCCTTATCCACTCTCACCGTGGCATAAATCGGCATTTGTTCATTCGTATCGTCAAACCCGGTCACTCCGCAACGCCTCGGAACGTCAATCCCCTTTTCTTTCAGCACATCCACGACTTGCGCAGCAGTCACATCATTAGCACATACAAAAACCTCAGGCAGTTCGTCCTCAGACAACTTGTCCATTTCCTCAGCAAGCGCCTGCGCTCCTCCGTGAAGAAGGGCTTTATTCTGCCGCAATTCTACTCCGCTCATTTCCAGTGTGGAACGACAAGCTTCCCAGCGTTCGTAGAAACTGTGAGCGTCATCAATATGACCCACAAACTGAAAGCGGGTATAGCCCCTGCACAGCAAGTCCTTCATTAATTCACTCATGCATGTGCGATTATCTGTAAACACCGTATCACTTAAAAATGCAGAATCCCAATGATCTACCATAACGACCGGAATACCCATCCGATAAATGTTCAGCAACAACGAAGTTGAAATCGTTCCTACTGTGATAATCCCTTTAATCGCCTCCGGGTTCAGTAGAGAAAACGTATCTTCAGTCGAGGGCTCCGTTAACGTGATCATATCCATACCCTTACGGTTCAGACGCTCGGAAATCCCTTCAAATACAGGCCCCCAGTACCTGGATTCCCTGTTCTGGTACCTAATATTCGGAAATAACACTAGCACGGTACCCGACCATTCTCTGGGATCTGTGTCCCGAGGCTCTACCCCTGTCATTTTGGGATGATTGCGAAAATAGCCCATCTGGGCAGCAAGCTTGACCAGAACCGCCCTTGTCTCTTCACTTACACCGGGTTTGCCTGACAGTGCACGCGAAACAGCGAACTTTGAAACGCCCGCCGCATCCGCAATTTCTTGCAACGTTACTTTTCCACGCATCTTCTCACCCAACCCTATTCGGAGTCTTTTTCTACCTTAATCTTTCTAATACACGGGTGTACCTATAAACTGGTACCATCGTAGCATACTTTGTTTTAGATCATCAAATGATAGATTTGTACAAATCCACACCCTCCACCAAAATATGTTTGCTTAATAAAAAACAAACCGCATAACAAACAATTATAAATAACTTGACGTGAGGTTTTTTATTTCCTACAATTTACTATTGAAAGCACTTACATTGTGTAAATCATACTTATTAAGGGGGATTTGCAAATGTTCATGAACAGGTCGGTACGTCAGAGCTCCATCCTGCTCCTGTCTTTGCTGCTGCTCGTTACAACGGGCTGTGCGAACGGAACAAGCAGTAAGGCAGAAAAGGAAGATCCTAATGACACCAGCCCTATTACATTTACTTTCTTTGGCGGTGATTCCAGCTCTAACTGGAACAACATGAAGGATGCTGTCGGGCAGGAAATTATCAAGAAAACGGGCGTTACGCTAAATGCCGAACATGCTGTCAATGGTCGAGGCGAGGAAAAGTTTGCTTTAATGGCAGCGAGCGGAGAGTATCCAGATCTCGTGTACCCCAAATCAGACATTGGCAAGTTGGTCGATGCCGGAGCACTCATTGACTTAACAGATCTCATTGATAAATACGGCCCTAACATTAAGAAAGTCTATGGAGACTATTTTAATCGTATTAAATATAGTAGTGAAGATCCAGCCATCTACACGATCCCGACCAATTTGGGTGTGGATCACATCGCGTTTGATGCACAAGCCGGCTTCGAAATCCAGCATCAGGCACTTAAGAAGCTTGGATATCCTAAAATCCGCACCGTTCAAGATTTTGAAAAAGCACTTAAAGATTATGTCGCCAAATACCCTACTACCAATGGCCAGCGAACCATCCCCCTATCACTTGATGCCGAAGACTGGAAAATTCAAATTACAGTGACTAACCCGGCTGTTACTGCTACAGGTGGACCCGACGATGGCGAATATTATATTGATCCTAAAACACACAAAGCCATTCTTCACTACAAGCGCCCAGAAGAACGTGAATATTTCCGTTGGTTGAACCATATGTACAATGAAGGACTGTTGGATAAGGATACTTTTGTGCAAAAAAGTGATCAGTATAAGTCCAAAATCGCCGCAGGCCGTGTCATCGGACTCATTGATCAGGAATGGAACTATCAAGATGCCGAAAATGCGCTCAAGGCAGCAGGTAAGGATGAATTCACTTACGCCCATTTTCCAGTCACTTTAAATGAGAAATACGAGGATCATTCCCTTCAACCCATTGGCTTCGATACCGCATCCGGGATCGGAATTACAACCTCATGTGAAAATCCGGTGCGAGCTATCAAGTTTCTGGATTTTCTGGCCTCCGACGAAGGACAAATTTTACGCAATTGGGGAATTGAAGGCCAGCATTACAACGTAGAGAACGGCAAACGAGTCATTCCGGCGGATGTGCAACAACGTAAAAACACCGATAATGCTTCTTTTAGCAGAGAGTCAGGTATCGGTTTGTACTGGATATGGGGGCCACATTACGGCGATAGCGTAAAGGACCCTTCTGGCAACTATTACACAACCAATTATCCGGAGATGATTACCGAAAATTATAGTCAAATCGAAAAAGAGTCCCTTCAGGCATACAAAGCCCAGACGTGGAAAGACCTGTTCCCGAACGAAAAGGATTTTCCGGTAAAAGAGTGGGGGGCTGCCTACAACATGCCTGTTCCGACCAATACAAATTACAATGTTATTTATCAGAAGTCGCAGGACATTGTACGCAAACGGATTCCTGAGGCCGTACTCGCCAAGCCAGATCAGTTCGACGCTGTGTATGACCGCATGCTCCAAGAGCTGGATCAGGCGGGTGTGCCAAAAGCTGAAGAAATCTACACTGGCCTAATCCAAAATCGCCTGAAACTGTGGTACGGCGAAAAATAGGGTTTGCTTTTTAAAGAAATATTATAGGGCTGACAGACCATGCTGTTCAGCCCTTCTACATTAACTTTTATATTAAACATTCTGTTTGGTTTCTTTTTCTTTCCAAGAATTACTTTTGCCTGAAACACGATTGACGTGAAACAATAAAATGATAGGAATCAACGCAATCCCGCCACACATCACCCAAGATATTTGAATAGGTGTTTGATCGGAAGACAAATCCGTAAAATTACGACTGATGATACCTGTCACGATTAAACCTACGCACATGCCTAATTGTGAAATCGCAGAATCCAGAGATAGTAGTGTAGAACGATACTCATTAGAGATTCTTTTGTTCAGAAAAATTTGTTTGGCAACCGGATACATGCCGCGCCCAATTTCATAGATCAAAAAGGTAAGCAGTACAGGATAAAATGTGTTGAACGCACCGGCTAAAATGAGCCATATCCCAATCATACCGCAAGCATACATGAGTATATGTACATCACTGTATCGTGCGCCTAGCTTTCGAACCAGGTAACTTCCCAAAGTCATACATAGTGAATACCCTGCCTTGATAAACCCCATAATCCAAATCCCTTGTTCAGAAAGGCCAACCAGACGTGGCTGTTGAAATGTATTCCCCGCCGAGTTCGAAAAGCTGATAAATAAGCCAATCATAAACACAATCCAGATAGACTTATTTTCAAAACCGATACGGACGCTTTCTCCGATAATCGTTTTAATGCGAGTAGTAGACGTCTTTCGATGAGCAACATTCTCCTCATCCATATAAAAGGAGCATAGAAAAATGCATACAATAATAGATAAAATGCTAGCCGCCCATGGAAGTGAATAGTTAAAAGTTGCGAGGAAGGCCCCCAACAGACCACAAATAAATCCCGAAATGTACTGTATACTGTTAGAGGTTGTAAAAAGAACTTCCATGGGCTTATCACTATTTTCCACAACCCATGATTCCAACGAACCTGATTGTAAACATATAGCCAGACCCCCAAAGACTTGCGCAAACACAAGCACCCCGATATGATCTGTCCAAACGAACAACACACTATAGAGTAGAAAACAACAAAGTCCCAAAATAACAGAAATTTTTCTTCCATACTTATCTGCAATAGCCCCTGTGGGTATCTCAAACAAAAAAATACTTACAAAGAATACAACTAGTAAGAAGTTTGCACTCTGCAAAGAAAGTCCTTTAGCTAATAGAAAAAGGATGAGCGTAGTCCCCGTGATTTCACTCATAAAAAATTGAAGAAAGCTGACGGAGTAAAATAGCTTATGAGATTGCACTCTTAGGATTCCGTCGCTTGCTCTGCAGCCTCGTATTCGCTTCGCAAAATCCCCATCTGAATAATGTCATAGTATTGCCCTTCCCTGAATAGCTTTTCCCGTAGCCGCCCTTCCTCCTTGAAGCCGCATGCCAAATAGCAACGGTGTGCACGTTCATTGAACGCATAGACCTCCAGCTCCAGCCGATGCAGATTCAGTGTATGAAATGCAAATTTTTGTAACAGCCGGATCGCTTCCCGTCCGTAGCCTTTGCCCAAGTCACCGTCACGCCCGATCACAACACCAAGGGTGGCGTGCCGATTTACCCAGTTGATTTTAAATAAATCCAGTTGTCCGATATAGTCCAGTGTGTCTTTATGCGCAATGACAAAACCTTTGATCTCGGGGTTGCCGTCAATCATCATCTGCAAAAAGGATTCGCTATTCACCTGTGAATGCGGGTAGATAAACACGTCGCTTAAACCACGTGTGATTTCCGGGTCATTGACCCATTTTCGGATAGCTGGTACATCTTCTTGACGGTATTCTCTCAATACAATTCGTTTTCCAATGATATGCGGCATCGTAATCTTCCCTCCAATTATGTATTTGTTTTGGCAATACTAACTCCCCGCCAACACCTTTATGCTTCCATTACTCTTACAAACTCCAGAAAACGTGTACCTTTATAATGAAGCTCCCCACGATCCCCGATCACAATCATACCAAAGTCCGTATCCTTCACCTCCAGCTCCATACGCTCACCCCCGTCAAACTCAAAGGTGATATAATAATATGTCGAAGCTGAAAAATCGCCTGATCCCCCACGCACTCTCGTCCGTTTATCCACAACCTTACATGAACGTTGTATCCGTTCGGCTGCTTGATTGGACAGGCCCGCTCCTATCGTTTTGACAATTCCCATAATCATTACAATAGCAATGAGTCCAAATACGATAAAAAAGATCATATTAAACGATTGAAATTCCATAAAATCATTTCCCATCTGCTTCATCCTTTCTACAGTAAAATGTAAATTTTCCATTCTATTGCCCATTGACAAATCGTACATCTTCACCCTCAAAAACTCCAATACTTTTTTAACATACTTACGAAAAAAAAGTTCTTTCGCTCTTTTCCGTACCCCGCTTGGACTTATACCCGATCTGGGTCCGCTGATCCCCTCTAGACCGATTGACAAAACTATATATAGATATAAAATAGAGAATGTACTCTAAATATAGTGTAAAAAACGTATTTATGCCCGATATCTTGAAGATACAGGTATGAAAATACATGTAAATATAGAGTCAAAAATTTTAAATGGCACAGCCAGCAAGGGTTTCCAGCTATGATGGATCTCGGGCAATGCCGTTTTCTTTTTTCGTTAATTGTTTAAGGAGGTTGCATACCATGCTGATTGCATATGATTCCAAGACCGGCAATGTAAAAAGATTTATAAACAAGCTCAAGCTTCCAGCGGTTCAGATCGAGGAGCAAATGACTATAGAAGAACCTTACGTACTTATTACATATACAACCGGGTTTGGGCAGATACCTGAGAGGGTATCTTCCTTTTTGAAAAAAAATGCACAAAACCTTGTTGGTGTAGCTGCAAGCGGCAATCGTAACTGGGGTGAGAAATTTGCCAAAAGTGCGGATTTGATTGCCGACCACTATAATGTCCCCGTAATTAGTAAATTTGAATTATCTGGAACGTTCGGAGATGTAGAGCGTTTTAAACAGGAGGTGAGCCGAGTTGCGGCATATTGAATTGAACAACATGTTGATGAAACGCGATACAGACGGCTTTTTCCAATTGGAAAAGGACCAAGAGGCTGTAGCAGAATTTATGAAGGAAGTTCAGGAACGGAGTTTGAAGTTTGCTGACACAGCCGCTCAAGTGCTGTATATGATTGAGAATGATTATTACGAAAATTTCTATAACAGCTACACGGCTGACGAAATTAATGATATTTTCCATATCACTCATAGCTATAATTTTAAATTCCCTTCCTATATGGCAGCATCCAAGTTTTATACCGACTATGCAATGAAGAGTAACGACCGTAAAGTCTATCTGGAACATTACCCTGACCGGGTTGCTGCTGTCGCGCTGCATTTAGGACGCGGTAACGCCGATACGGCACGCCTGTTGTCCCGCTCGATGATGGAGCAACGTCTCCAGCCAGCGACACCAACCTTCCTGAATGCAGGCAAAAGCCGCCGTGGGGAATTGGTTTCCTGCTTCCTGCTCGAAATGGACGACTCCCTGAACTCAATCAACTATGTGCTGAACACCTGCATGCAGTTGTCCAAAATCGGGGGCGGTGTTGCGGTCAACCTGTCGAAACTGCGGGCACGCGGTGAAGCAATTAAGGGTGTAGAAGGCGCAGCAAAAGGCATAATGCCTGTGCTGAAGCTGATGGAAGACGGCTTCTCCTACGCAGATCAAATGGGACAACGTAAAGGTTCTGGCGCAGCCTATTACAACATTTTCGGATGGGACGTGCTTGAGTTCCTGGATAGCAAAAAAATCAATGCTGACGAAAGAGTACGTCTCAAGACACTTTCTATTGGATTACTGGTGCCAAACCGCTTTTACAAGCTGGCTCAAGATAATGAACCGCTGCATGTATTTGCTCCTTACAGTGTGTTCAAAGCCTATGGAACGCATCTGGACGACATGGATTTGGATGAAATGTACGACACGCTGCTTGCTGACGATCGGGTGAAGAAAAAAATAGCGATGAGCGCACGTGACATGCTGACGAAAATTGCCATGATTCAGTTGGAGTCTGGTTATCCATATATCATGAACAAAAGTAACGCGAACCAGGCACATGCTCTTAAAAACGTGGGTCAAGTCAAGATGTCGAACCTATGCACGGAAATCTTCCAGTTGCAGGAAACTTCCGAAATTACAGATTACGGACAACAGGATACTATCCGCCGGGACGTGAGCTGTAATCTGGCTTCTCTGAACATTGTAAATGTGATGGAACATGGTAAAATTCGCGAATCTGTTCATGAGGGTATGATCGCGCTCACTTCAGTCAGCGATATGACCCAAGTAGCTAATGCACCAGGTGTTGCGAAAGCGAACCGTGAAATGCACTCCGTCGGTCTGGGTGTTATGAATCTGCACGGCTACTTTGCCAAAAACAAAATTGCGTATGAAAGCAATGAAGCAAAAGACTTTGTCCGTACCTTCTTCATGACGATGAACTATCATTCCATCGAAAAGAGTATGGAAATCGCGAAAGCAGCTGGACAAAGCTTTTATGGATTTGAGGAATCGGATTATGCGACAGGCGTATATTTTGACCGATACCTGAACACAGATTATCGTCCGACAACTGCACGTGTGCAAGAACTGTTCAAAGGCATCTATGTTCCGACTTCAGCGGACTGGGACAAATTAAAAGCAAATGTGATGAAAAATGGCCTGTACCACGCCTATCGTATGGCAATTGCGCCGACTGCTAGCATTTCGTACATTCAAAATGCAACATCCAGCGTCATGCCGATTGTTGAGCAGATTGAAACCCGTACCTATGCCAATTCGACGACCTACTATCCAATGCCTTATTTGCAAAAGGATAACGTGTTCTTCTATAAATCCGCTTATCAAATGGATCAGTTCAAAGTGCTTGATCTGATTGCAGAAATCCAGCCGCACGTGGACCAAGGGATTTCGACCGTGCTTCATGTGAATAGTGACGTGACTACGCGTCAGTTAGCACGTTGCTATCTGTACGCCGCACACAAAGGACTTAAATCGTTATACTACACACGCACCAAAAAGCTGTCTGTGGAAGAGTGCCTCACCTGCTCCATCTAAAACATAAATGGTAACAAACTGTAGTATAAAAATTAGATTTTGAATAGATATGGATGCTTTGCATTAGAAGCTGTATCCAGCGTGTGGTTCAGACCTTTTACGGGACTGGACAAGACCCTCGCGGATACAGCTTCCGTATGTCAAGCATACGATGATTCGCCTGCACTATTTCAATATGTGTTTCCAGGGAATCTCGCAAGCTGAAGGGAGAATGCTAACAATGACAGGTATACAAGCTGTAAACTGGAATCGCTCGGACGATGATTTCACACTGATGTTCTGGAACCAGAACATTATGCAATTTTGGACGGATGATGAAATCCCGTTGTCTGACGATAAAATGTCCTGGGTAACCCTCAGTGATATCGAAAAAGAAGCCTACATGAAGGTGCTGGGCGGATTGACGCTACTGGATACCATTCAAGGCGGCGTGGGTATGCCGCAAATTATGGAGCATGTGGACGGACTGCAACGCAAAGCCGTACTAAGCTTTATGGCGATGATGGAACAAATTCATGCCAAGTCGTACAGTAGCATCTTTACAACGCTAGCTTCCACGGAAGAAATTGACGGTGTGTTCCGCTGGGTGGAAGAAAATCCACATCTCCAAACCAAGGCAGAAACCATTCGTCAGTATTATATGAATATCCACACACCCAAAGACCTGTATCTCGCTATGGCAGCGTCGGTGCTGTTAGAAAGCTATTTATTTTATAGCGGCTTCTTCTACCCTCTTTATTTGGCGGGCCAGGGCAAGCTGACATGCAGTGGAGAAATTATCGATTTGATCCTGCGGGATGAAAGTATTCACGGTGTGTACGTAGGTGTACTGGCACAGGAGATTTATGCAGAATTGGCCGAGGAAGAACAACGTGATCTTTACCAGACGCTGGTAGGCTTGCTCCGCTACTTGCACAATAACGAGGAACAATACACCGAGCAAATTTACACTCCTATTGGACTCGTAGACGATGTGAAAGTCTTTTTGCGCTACAACGCCAACAAGGCCATGATGAACTTGGGCTTTGATCCACTGTTTGAAGAAGAAGAAGTTAATCCCATTGTATTCAACGGTATCAGCACCCACACTAAGCAGCATGATTTCTTTTCTAAAAAAGGAAACGGCTATGTGCGGGCGATGAATGTAGAGCCGCTGACAGATGATGATTTTAATTTTAGCGTATAAGTACAAATACGTGAAATTAATTTAGCAAGGTGATACTATGAAGAGCCATCCGCATGCGGTTGGCTCAGACTGTAAACAAAGTAGATAGTTTACATATTTCAGGATTTTGCAAAATTCGATTCCAGTCGCTCCGAAGTGCAAGATATAGACGAACTATACCATTTCGATCTATATCTTGTTCATTGGAAGTCGCTTATGGGATTTTTGCAAAATCCTCATTTACTTGCGTTCGCTTATATAAAACTGGTATTGCCGCTGCTATAAGGATCATACCCATAAAAGCGGGTGCGGCATGACCAAGTGACACATAGATTTGACCTCCAATGATAGGCCCAATCATTCTTGCTAAAGCCTGAATAGATTGACTACCTCCTTGAATCCTTCCTTGTTCACTAGAATCGACAGACTTGGAGAGCATCCCATTGAATGAAGGCCCAAAGATCGAATCACCAAAACCAAATATAAACATTCCAGCGATAAAAAGAGGATAGAATGAGAACAAAGTAGATAGCGCAATAAGACTGTAGCCTATAATCTCCGAAACCATTCCAAGAATTGCTATCTGTTTATCATTAAATTTTATCAAAAGCTTTGGCATGATGAAACCTTGTGAAATGATGTCTTGGAAGCCCATAATTGAAAACATAAGTCCGATTAGTGCAGGCTTCCAACCGAAGGTATCCATTGTAAATTGTGAAAAAACGGCCTGTAAAGATCCGTTGGGTATCCAAAGTAAGAACGCCGAGACAAGTAGCCTTTTTAAGCTTTTCATGGAAAGTATGTTTGCAAGCTGTGTAAGTGGATTCAGTCTTACAAAGGTAATCTCTTTCAGTCTATTATTCTTGGCAAGGCTCTCTGGCATAAAAAAGAATCCATAAACAACATTCAATAAAGTTATGATTGCTCCAAAATAAATAGGTACAGAATAACCAAACTTGGCAAGTAATCCGCCTAGAGTTGGGCCAATGACAGTGCCTACACCTACAACCGCACTCACCCATCCAAAGTATTTGGTTCTCTGTTCTGGAGGAATGATGTCTGCAAAATATGCGAAGATCGTGCTTATGCTCCCACCTGTTATCCCCTCTATTATGCGTCCCGCAAATAGTACCCATAGAGCTCCTCCTATGCCAAAAACCAAGTACCCGATTGCGGAACCCAAAAGGCATACTAAGAGCAATGTACGACGGCCATATTTGTCACTCAGAGCTCCAAGTACGGGGGCCGCAAAAAACACGCAGAAGGCATAAACAGAGGTCAGCAGCGTGACAACGATAGCTTGTTGTCCCGGATTGCTTATATAAGGCTGTACTAAGAATGGGACGACAGGTGCTATGATACTGAAGCCTATTCCGCAAAGAAACACAGAGATAAGACCGAATATTAAAGCGTGTTTATCTACGGTTTGTTCTGTGTTCTGTTCATGGTGTGATCTAAATTTGAACATTAAATTCTCCCCTCAAAAATTGTTATTTCGCTTCCTCGGAAGCAAAAATATCGTATCACAGTTTTGCTTCCTCGGCAACAAAACAGTAGCAAAAAAAATGCAGCCCGTTCTCAATAGAACCCAGCTGCCTGTGGTTTGATTTTCATTATTCAAATTTATTCCGACTTAATATCTACACCCTGTTTCTTTATTTCTGCATCCAAATGCCTACTATACTTTTCCAGGAAGCTAATCATACTGTCAAATTGCTCCTCAGTTACCTGCTCAAATACAGCTTTATCCCGCTCTTGAAACTCTTTGTGCAGTTCCTCATGGATTTTATAGATTACTTTCCCTTGCTCCGTAAGCCTAAAATAGATTTCTTTCTTGTTATCCGGCTTCTGGTAGCTTTCGATAATGCCTCTTTTTATGAGCTTCTTAGTTATTTTACTTATGGCACCGCTAGTCATATAAAGGGACTCCGCAAGTTTTGTCACGTTGGAATCTACATTTCTTTCAATGTATTCGATGCAATGTACTTCAGAAGACTTATAACCCTTAAGACTGTCTTCCATCTTATCCTTATTAAGCCAAACCATCTTGTTATATAAGTCCCTGAAGCCCATTATGACCTGTTCTTCTTTGTTCATGGCCTGTCCTCCCACCCGTTGGTGCATTAACAACATAATATAATATATTTTTGTTTCTATTTCAACAATATTAAAATCATTATTTATTCTAGGAATTGAACTATACGTAAAAAAAACGGCCAGATCGCTAAAGTAGCGGAATCGAGCCGTTTTCCATTTCTTAAGACCGAGCCTCTGTGAACATTTGAAAGGTGACACCAAACTTGTCTGTTACATTCCCATAAGCGGGACTAAAATGGGTTTCCTGCAAAGGCATTCCCACCTGTCCTCCTTGCTGTAGAGCATCAAACATTTTTTGAGCTTGCTCCACACTATCGGTTGTAATACAGATACTCACCTGATTCCCGCTGCTAAACGGTGATCCGGGAAAGGTATCAGAAAACATGAGCTCTGTCTCACCCACTTTAAGGGTAGCATGTCCCACACGTTCCTTGACCTCTGCGGGAATGGGAAAATCGGGGTTTTCCGGCATTTCCCCAAAGGTTTGAATAAAAAGCAGTTGAGCATCCAATGCCTCTTCATAAAATTCGATTGCTTCTTTTGCATTTCCATCCATCGTGATGTAAGGAATCAAACGTTTGGACATCTTCAACACAGCTCCTTTAATTCGAGGTGATTACCCAGCCATTTCTCCTGTATTATATACAAAACTTGTCAAGAAAAACAAATCTGTATTCTTAGCTTTCATGCACCTGAACGCCAAGCTGCTTTAGCTCCTTTATCGCTTCCGTAACGTTACGCTGTGGATGAAGCGCAGAGATCATCTGTGCAGTGACCGGAACGCCGTTGAAAATCTGGCTTACCACCCCTAGAGAAATCGGCAACTCATAGTAACTTTCAGCCCAATCCTGATATTCCTCCGGTGTAACTATAATTTTCCCCAGCAAAAAGGATGAGCCATCGTCATACGCCTCGGGAATGTTCGCATTGCCCATACGCCACTCCTTATCTTCCGCTTCCCTCCACATACAAAAGGTAACGTCCTCCTTCTCCAGCGCTTCGTCTTCCAAGAGCTCCATCATATCATCAGGCACACCGTCGTACATGCCCGGCCAGACCTCATATTCGTCTCTCGCATGAGGACTTACAGGGGATTCGTGGTCAAAACCCTTCAACAGCACACCTCCACGCGTCCATAGCATATGAATCGTATCTCCAGCGCCGTTGTTCACCTCACCCAGGCATACATCACCAGACCATTCAGATTGCATACGATACGTGCGTAACCAATCTTCTGGGGACAATATAATGTCCAGCGCTGACAGCAGCATCATTCTGTCTTTTAAACCATTCGGCGTTACCTGTGCATCAAGCATCATATTCTTCATCATTCCTCCACCTTGTCCATGCGTACTAAGAATTCATCTGTCCCTGCCTATATCTTTCAAGCTTCGCCCGCTCAATCACCTTCCGAATGAATGGTCCTTTGGCTTCGGTATACGCTGCACGGTCATATTTGAATTGGTACGCCAAATCTTTTTTTAAAGTATCATACGCTCGCAGGCTATCAGGATGCGCTTTTAAGTAATCTCTGAACAATAGATGGTTTTCCCAATGCTCACCTTTATACTTGTAAATATGCAAGTGATGAGTCCCAGCTCCCCATTCTCCACGGCGAAAGAAAGCTCTCTCTGGAAAATCAGGCTTATGTACATATTCATATTGAAACCCTTGTAGACGCTCTCGATGTTCGGATTGAAGACTTGCCAACTCTTCTACTCCAACCATAATATCAATAATAGGCTTGGCTCCCAGATTAGGAACGGACGTACTACCGATATGCTCTATGCCGACACATACATCTTTGAGAGCCTCTACAATTTTCCTTTGCTCTCGCATATACTCTTCAGCCCACTGCGGGTCATACCCGGATATTTCCACCTGCGAGGACATACATGAACACACCTCCACTAGCTTTCTAAAAAATGCCTTCCAATCGTGCTTGGCACAAATCAGAAGGCATTCTCTTGTTCAAATTAAAAATCATTCAGCAATTCCAGCCCTATTATTCGGCTTCTCAATCACGATCAGACAGGTACTGTCTGGCAAAGGAACCCGCTGGCCCTGCTCATCCATGAACTCAACACGGCTGGACAGCGCCTCGGCATAGCCCTCCTGTAAATAATGGCGGCTCACCCGGATAATCGCTTGTGATCCAAGTGTGTTATGGATACACTCTTCATACTGTGACGGGGTAAAATAACCAAACTGCTCCTGCACTTCATGCACATAGGCTTCCGCCCCCCATGTATAGGTATATAGAAATTCCATCGCATCGTTCACTGGCAAAACAGCCTCATGCTCACCCACACGCTCTATTTCAATGTGGCGGCCTGCAAAATCTTGCGCATACCGCATCAGCCATTCCATTCCGTCCGGCTCCAAGAATCGAATTCGTCTGCGCTGCTCTACTGGTTCGGTCATAATACCGTCACGAATGATGATACGCCCGCCGGGTGCAAGCACACGATAGGCACTCTGCAAAGCAGCCTCCACCGTTTGTGGATTGAACCGAATTCCATCTCGTTCGATGTAGGAATAGAGCTCGTGAAGAATCGAAGAGAAGATGACCGTGTCCATGCTCCCCGTTTCCACATATTCCTCCAACCGAAGCGCATCTCCTTTGATGACATCCCAACGATGGCGCTCCAATTGCTTTTTACGTTTAAGTGCCTCAATGACATTCACAGAAATATCAAGACCTAATGGCTTCGCATCTGGTCTTTCCTGTTCGATCAGATCCAGCAGCACGCCCCCGCCGGGTCCAATATCCAGTATGCGGGTTCCCGTCACGTAATCCAAAATGACCCTTTTGTAATCTACGGTCTGGTTCATATCTGTAAGATACGTTTCCTCATTGTGAAAGCGATCATAAGCATCACGCCGTAATCCGAACAGATCGAACAGCAGCAGGACTGCTTTGTCATACAGAGGCGTTTTTTCTGCTTCAATACAAAAATCGATTAGTTTCTCAGCCGCAGATGAAAATACAAAATTAAAAAATACAGTACTCGGCAGCTCCTCTTTATGCTCCACGATCACACTCAAATGAGGATTATGCTTCCGTTTCCCTTTTGAGATGTCCTGCCAGGACAGTGCACTTAAATATTTTTCTATCATTCGTTTTTTATATACGTTAATTTTCTTGACACCACGATAGTCATAATACATCGTATTCATAAGCGATTCGAAGCTGATATGGCGAACGGTCGCAGGCTGTTCCTGCCCCGTCCCATCCCTTAATGTGAGTAAGAATACCTTTACCAGTTCTTGAAGTGAAAAATCCTGCAAAGCTGATTCTACATACCAAAGTGTCCGATTCTCCAACGGAGCCAGCGCCTTCTCTACATTCAACTCCTGCTCTAGTTCTGTGTAAGCCTGCTCGAACGGCTCTCCTTCATGAATCGAAACCGACCGTAATCTCTCCAGTCGCTCCTTTACACTCCAGACTACAGGAGCGTTATCCCATGCAATCCAGCCGATCAGCTGCTCTACTTCACTGCGTACTTGGTCCCATAATGCAGGTTCTACCCCGGCGATAATACACTCGTTCAGGGCCCGTAAAACAAGCTCCAGTTCCTCAGAGCTCAGCCAGCCCTTACGAGTAATTTCAAGCAGCAGTCGATTTTCCGCAAAAGGAATTTCTCCCCGTATATATTGCCCGATCAATCCATGCGTCTCAATCAGAATTCGGGTCATGCTATTGCGCGGGTACGCAGGGGACTCCGCTTGGGCCTGTCTGACATACAGTTGGGAGGAGCCGATGTTATGTACAAATAAATTAATGCCCTCATGCTGCCAGCGTAGCCGTTCGCGGACTGTACCTCCTTTGGCTGTCTCAGACCACACCAATACATCCTCCAGCAGCTCTTTAACCCAGAATGACAATGGAAGTCCGTCCAAAATAAGCAACGTACGCTCCACGTAATCCAGTACAGGATTGGCATCCTTTAACTCACCTATAGATCGAATGCGTTCCAAATTTACAATACGCTCCTCAGCCGAAACAAGCAGCTTTAACCAAGTCGGTGTATCCCAGGCCAGATCATTTTCTTTCCTGTAATTAGCAATGGCTTTTAACGATTGCAGCATTTTTCTCACCTCGTGTGATTCGGATTCGGTATGCACAGGAGACTTTGGATAGGACATTTGGATAAAACCTTGTATATATTACACTTTACCATACATTTGTAGCTTCCATCTCGTGGAAAATATTAAACATTTGTATCAATCAACCGCTTGACATACTTGCCAAACGCATACATAACCCCCAAATGTACTTTGGCCTGTGTATATTTATAAATAAACCAAGGCAGCGATGGCACATAATCATGAATGGCTACGACACAAATATTTGTACCGGGAATTTGCAGGAACTCAAGCCTGCCGCGATGGTCTTCCTTTACAGTGGCAAAAGTACCTCCTGTGATTCGATAGAGTGCAAACTCAGAGGTGCTCTGCGCACGGTCATAAATCATTTCTAACAACGGCTTTCGACTACCCAAGAGATACAACTGATAGGTATCCGGGCCCCGTGTCTCGACACGCACCCAAGGTTTTGCAAAGACCGGAAGCCAGGCCAAATAGCGTTCCCCGGCCCATGTTGCATCCTTACCAGGCGGGAGTTTGATCCGTTGCACCGAGCGTACATCAGATTTTAATGATCGAATTGCTGACTTTAACGGCTTTTTGGACTTGCTATGGGAATTCTTCTTATGCCGATATTCTTCTTCCTGCTCGAGTGAGGTTCGAGCTGCTTTGTCAAAGGAAATCTTCCCATCGCTGATGCCTTGAACCTTATGTTTCCGTTGCGCCACCATCGGATGAGCCAAGCTTTCAATCAGCGGATAAGCCATCTCTTTGGAGGCTCCAGTCACTAGGGTAACCCAAAGGCGGGACAGTTTGATCGTCAGCAACGGCACATTAAAAAAGCGACGCTTTTTATCCATTATTTCCGCTGTTCTTTGCATCATTTCTCTATATGTCATAACCTCCGGCCCGCCTACGTCTATAATTTGTTCATCAAGAGTACGGTTGCCGATGCTCCGATCCAGCGCATTCAAAATATCCTCCAATGCAATCGGGTGGGTCTTGGTTCGGGTCCAACGAGGCAGAATCATGACTGGTAATCTGCGAACGAGCTTGACCAAAATTGGAAACGATGAACCCTGTGGGCCGACGATCAAGCCTGCACGAATTGTGGTTACAGGTACTCCAAAAGACTTCAATACACGCTCAACCTCCAGACGGCTGCGTAAATGTCGGGATAGTTCATCCTCACTTGTATGCTCGGGAAGGATACCGCTCAAGTATACAATCTGCTTCACCCCGTTATTACGCGCTGCCCGGGCAAAATGCTCTGCCAAAATCACATCCATATCCTCAAATGTTCCTTGTGTCAGCTTCGCTGAGGGCAGCATGGAATGAATGAGATATACGGCATAATCCGCTCCATGTAATCCTTGATTTGCATCCTCCATGGAAAAAAAATCACACGAGCGCCATTCCACGTGCTCTGTATTTTTACGCTGATCTCCACTGCGGGATAAGGCAATGACATCTGCATGCTCAGTCAGCCTCTGCAGCAGATTATGCCCGATATAACCACTGGCGCCTGTCAGTGCAATTCGGGATCTGCCTTTTGGATACAATGCTCCAAGCTCCCGCTCTACTTGTCTTATCTCAGGTTCCGGTCGATACTGCTCATCTACACGCCTTTGTCTGTCATTACGTTGCTGCTCATTCACTACACACCGCTCCCCACTCGTTATCACGCTCTGTGTTTCACATACCCTGATTTACAGTGCCCGTAACAAGCCTCATGACAAGACATGGAAACGTAAACTAGACAGTGCCACCCCAGACAAAACAAATGACCGTAACCTCCATATAAGGAGTTACGGTCAGTCTGTTTACTTCCATATATAGTTTAACGGGACGACTCCCACTACCTCCATCTTCCGAACTTATCATTCTGCACTTCGTTAACCTGTCCAAAAAATACCTGCTGGATCTATTTCTACCTGTTCGAGCTGTTCTTCAAAGCACGGATTAGGTGCAATCTCTTTTACGCGCTGCCAGCTTTCAGCCTCTTGCCGGGCATATACATGCCAATGATTTTCCTCCCAGCGAAATTGGACAATGTCCGTGCGATCCCACGACTCAGTTTCATTAGAAGGCCTTTCCTCCGTCAAGATCAAACAGTTATCCTCTATTTGATAAATGAGCCGCACGTCAGAACGCACGTAGCCTGGCACCTTTAGCGCAATATAGCCATTCAGCAGGTATTCAACCTTTTTAACGGTAAACGGATCAATCCGCTTGTTCACGAGATTTCCACCCCTTGATCAATTCGTAAATATTACGATTTAAATATAGCAGAAATCGAAGTTTTTGAAAAGAGTCCTCCTTGCCGTCCCAAAAGCAAAAAGATATCCTCCAGCCTGAAGGCTCAGAAGATATCTTATTACTCTTGTTATACGCAGTCGAATCATAATTCCCTATGATTTCTAGAAAGTTACAGTACCGCTGTGCAACACGTCAACCATCTATAATAGATTTCGCTTATTTATCAACAGAAACGCCATCTGGTGCTGGAATACCAAAATCAGGTGTTCCATCTTCCTTCCAGTTGAACGGCTGAACACGTGTATGACGATTCGGATCATACAGCGGATCACCTGTAATTTCCTTGTAGTTTCGGGCGTGATATACGATTACATCGCTACCGTCAGCAGCAACCGTAAAACTGTTATGACCTGGCCCGAATTGTCCTGTTTCCTCATTGGTGCAGAATACCGGCTCAGGTGATTTCGTCCATGATTTCGGATCAAGTAAATCCGCATTCTCATCTGCTGTCAACAGGCCCATGCAATAATTGTGGTCTGTGGCGCTAGCTGAATAACTGATAAAGATCCGCCCGTTCCGTTTCAGAACCGCTGCTCCTTCATTCACCTTAAAACCGATGATTTCCCAATCATATTCAGGAGTGGAGATCATGACCTGCTCACCGCGCAGCGTCCATGGATTGCTCATTTCAGAAATATACAGATTGGAATTACCGACGATGTCCGGGTCCTTCTGAGCCCACACATAATACAGAACTCCATTATGCTGGAAGGTTGTCGCATCAAGGGCGAACGTCTCCCAACGGGTTTTGATCTGTCCTTTTTCCACCCATTCCCCTTCCAGAGGATTAGCTGAATCATTTTCAAGCACGAACATCCGGTGGTCGAACAGGCCTTCCTTCGTCTCCGTTGTACGAGCTGCTGCAAAATAAATGTACCATTTGTCGTTAATATAATGAATTTCCGGTGCCCAAATGTTCGCACTTAACGGGCCCGTTTCATATTTGTGCCACACTGCGACAGGCTCTGCCGTACTCAAGCCTTGAATAGTACTTGCTCGTCGAACCTCAATGCGGTCATACTCTGGCACAGATCCGGTGAAATAATAGTATCCGTCACTATGCTTGTAAATCCAAGGGTCTGCCCGTTGCTCAATGACCGGATTATTAAAGGGTACAGATTGATTCATGGTTATTCTCTCCTCTATGTGTAGTATGTAGTTCATACAATTAATCGCTGATACGTTTTCCCCAGATGGAAATTCCCTTTTCATTCATACCCGTGAAAATTAGAGTATGGCGGCCGAGCTCCCAGTCCCATGAAGGAAGCAATAACAGTTCTTCCTTTGTTCCTTCGGATGTATCGCTCCAATCCATTGTTAGAGTACGCTTGCCATCAAAGCTCCAGTGACCTTCAAGAGAACCACTGGTTGCCCGCCCTCCATCTTCAAGACGGAGCGGTTCAGCTTCCACCTGACCATCTACTTCCTGCCTTATCACGATGCGCTCCCAGTTGCCGGATAATAGCCTTTTGGGTATATCCTGCTCCTTTTCCCCCGCATAGCGCTCCGGAGAGACGACCGGCCAGCCCTCTGCCGTCCATAATATTTTGCGTACATGCAGGTACGGCCAGCTCTTGTCCGTTTCTCCCCGCGCATGATGTACAATATAATAATCCGCACCGTCCTTCAGGACAGAATTGTGACCTGGCGCAACCCAGCCTTCTCCTTCGCTGAACCGATATCCGCCCAATACCTTGTTTCCAATCTCGTATTGAGGCAAATAGCTGGTATCTGCCATGTCATGTCCATTCATGTCCACATAAGGCCCTGTGATAGAATCTGAGCGAGCAACGCGAACATTGTAGTCCTCGAACAAAGAATCATACGAGACGAACAAGTAGTATTTACGGAACATTGGATTGTACACAATGTAAGGCCCTTCTACAGCACCGTCCTCAGTTGCCCGATCTCTGGCAGCGATATTTTTGCCATAGCCGGACTCTTTAAGCTTTCCAGTCAGGGGATCAAGCGGCGTAATGTAAATACCGCCGAAAAAAGAGCCGTATACCATCCATGGATTTCCCTCTGCATCCAGCACCGGATTGGCATCAATCGCATTCAGCTTGTCATGCTCTCTCGTTTTAACGACCAGCCCCTCATCCTTCCAAGGGCCTTCTGGGGAGCTGGATGTCTGCAATCCGATCGCAGACCGTGTGCTGCCAAAGGTAGAAGCGGAGTAATACATCCGATAGGTATCACCCATCTTGATGATGTCCGGTGCCCACAGATTGGTTGATGATGACCACGCCTCCGCTTCCTTTGGAATGCCGGGGAGTGCATACTGAACCCAGTTCCAGTGAATCAGATCAGTCGATTTGCGTACCATAACACCAGGTCTCAATTCTCCACCTGTCTTTACATCCGTTGAGTAGACATAATAGCCTTGATCTGTTTTGATAATCGCCGGGTCATGTGCATTGTTAATGGTCCAGCGCTGTTCATCGTTAATCGTACTTTGATCATACAAGTGATCGGGAGGCGGAGCCTGCGGATACACAGGGTCCGGAGTGTTATCCCCACAGCCGGATAGACCCAGCATGAGCAGCATAACCATAACTGTTATTCTCCTCCTTCCTTTACCCATTACATATTGTGACTGCCTTACATCATTCATCCATACCCTCCAAGTGTCAATTAGCCTTTGACACCCGAAATGGCAACCGATTCAATAATTTGTTTCTGGAAGATCAAGAATATAATCAGTACAGGTAACAAGGCTATAATTGATGCTGCCATGATAAGCGGATAGTCCGTCTGAATGGCGTAAGTCGCATTAAAATTCGCGATAACCAGCTGCAGTGTCTGCGTTTCTGGTGAGTTCAAGTAAATAATCGGTGCCAAATAATCGTTCCAAATCCCCATGAACCATAAAATAAGCTGTGCTGCAACTGCTGGCTTAATGAGCGGGAACGTAATCGACGAATAGAGTCGGAAATAAGAACTTCCGTCAATTTTAGCAGCTTCGATAATGGCATCTGGTACACTAAGCAAGTACTGCCGCAGGAAAAAGATCATAACTACATTTCCGAACAAACCTGGAACAATCAGAGGCAGCAGTGTATCCACCCAGCCCAGTTTGGAAAACATCATAAACTGTGGAATCATAACCGTTGGGTATGGAATCATCATAGATGCGATGAGTGCCAGAAACAGTTTATTTTTATGAGGGAATCTCAGCTTTGCAAATGCAAAAGCGGCTACACTGGATGTAAAGGTACCTATAACGGTAACACTTACAGCCACAATCACACTGTTCTTGATCCCGCTTAACAAAGGTCCTGCTTCCCAAATTTCCTTATACTTGCCAAACTGGAACACCTCTGGTATCCATACTGGCGGAAGAGCAAAGACATCCTGCTTTTCTTTCACCGAAGTGGACAGCATCCAAAGCAGCGGCGCGATCATCACAATCGCTCCAATCGCTAGTACAATAAAGATAATGGTATTGGTAACTTTCGTTTTTTGACTATGGGACATAATCAGACTCACTCCTTTCCGCGAAAATCAATCCCCATCAAAGGACGATTTTTCATTCATTTTGAATTGAATCAAAGTTACGATAAAAATGAAGATGCCGAGAATCATAGCCATCGCGGAGGCATATCCCATTTGCAGGTTTTTAAATGCCTTATCCCAAATATAAAAGACGATTGAGGCGGATGAGTATTCCGGACCCCCTGTAGGTGTCATAATGTTCATTTCAGTAAAGATTTGCGAACCACCAATGATATTAGTTACGACCAGAAAGAAGGTTACTGGTTTCACCATTGGCCATGTAATATTGCGGAACATCTGGAATCCGCTAGCTCCATCTAGCTCTGCTGCTTCATAATAAGAGCGAGACACGCTTTGCAGGGCTGCCAGATATAGCAGCATCGTATAGCCGAGACCCTTCCAGACGGTCATGAGAATCAAGGCCGGTTTGACCGTATCCTTATCCATCAGCCAGTTAGGACCCTTAATACCGAATATTTCGAGGAATTGGTTCACCAAACCATAGTCTCCGTTGTATGCCCAGTTCCACATAATAGAAACGGCAGCCAACGAAGAAATAACCGGGATATAGTAAATCACACGAAATGTTGTCGTACCTGGAATCTTGCGATTCAAACCTAGTGCCAGCAGTAAAGCTAGTACAAGACCGATTGGAATACCCAGCATTAAGAAAAGAGTATTGTACATCGATTTATAAAAGAGCTCATCGCTAAATAAATCTTTAAAATTGTCGAAACCAATAAAATTCATTTGTCCCAATCCGTCCCAGTCTGTAAAAGAGCCGTATAACGAATAGACAAACGGGAATAACGTAAAGATTAGCAGACCGAGAATAGGTGGAAGAATAAATAAGTATCCATATATCTTCTCTTTGCGGTAGAGATTAGATTTGGTTATCACAGGGCTCACCTCTGTTTCTAATTTGGAATGAAGATGATGTTAGCAGCATGATATTTAGCCACTAACATCATCCTTTTTTCCTCTATTTACGCATTATTTCTGTGATTTTTTCTCTTGCTCCACCGCTTTATCCAGCAGTTTCTGCATTTTCGGTTGTTCTTGCTTCAGATAATCTGCCGCCGTAATTTTGCCGTCCAGTACAGGCTGAATATCTGTGAAGAAAATATCATACCATTCTGCATTATACGTATAGTTGCCTGGTAATGAGCGTCCATAGTCATTTACGATATCAATAAATTCCTGTTTATTGTTAGGCTTGGTTTTCGTATCTTTGGACCATTCATCAGCCATGTCCAGCAGATTCGGAATTTGTACCTTGGCATCTACCAGCTGCTTCATTCCTTCTTTGGAAGTGGTCAGGTAATTAACCAGTTCTACAGCTTCATCTGGATATTTTGTTTTAGAGGAAACACCGATACCCAGGGAACCAATCCATGTTGCCGATTTTCCAGTCGATCCGGCTGGGAACGGCAGCAAATCATATTCGAATGGCAGTTTTTCAAATGTACTCATATCCCAAGGACCTACCGGGAAGAATGCCATTTCGCCCTTCATCCAACGTTGGTATGTGTCCAATGTTTGCGATTGTTCAATACCAGGTGTGATTTTATATTTGTTTTGCATGTCAGCAAAGTACTGAAGCGCTTCCGCAAATTTCGGATCATCAACCGTTACTTTGGTTTTGCTCTCATCCAGCCAATCCGCCCCATTGCTCCATACAAAGGCTTGTAATGCCCACTGAACGTTAAAGCCTGTACCGTACTGATCTGGCTTGCCGTCACCATTCGTATCTTTGGTTAACTCTTGGTTGACCTTGATGAACTCATCCCATGTATACGGTTTGTCTTTATCAGGCAAAGGCACGCCCGCTTTTTCGAACATCGTTTTGTTGTAGCCAAGTGCGAATGGACCCAAGTCCTTCGGCATACCGTAAATATCTCCTTGACCGGCCATTTTACCGTCATAGCGATATAAATCCACACCGTATTTCCAAATGTTATCTAGGTTTATATCCTTATTCTTCTCAATGTAAGGGGTGAGGTTCTTCAGTACCCCACTGTTTACATAAGCTTTCACATCTCCAGGGTTAAAATAAAAAACATCTGGAAGATTATTTCCTGTGATCGCAGCTCTAAGCTTTGTAGCATATTGGTCCGCTGCTGTCACGACCATTTTAACCTTTACGCCAGGATGTTCCGCTTCAAATTTCTTAATTACTTCCTTATAAGCCTTTTGCTCATCTGTTCCACCACGGAACATGAATGTCAGTTCCTTGCTTCCATCACTACTGGAACTTCCCCCGCCACAACCAGTCAATGCAGCCATCATTAACAACAGAACAACCATTGCTATTGCAAAACCTTTTTTCTTTATCAACGCGACCCCTCCTAAATTTAAATGAAACCGCATACATTTGGTGTTAAAATAACTTCATACCACTCGGCCTAATCTTTAACTGTGCGGTACACAACCCGTTGTTGATTGCCGCTGTGATTATCATCCCTCTCATGTACCATATAATTAACATTTTACTTTATCAATAATGAATTCGTTTACAAACAAAATATAGCATGCGCTTCCTCAGTTCGTCAATGTATTTTTCAATCTTTTTAAATAATTATAAAACATAGATTAGAGTAACATGAAAAGCAAAATTAAATCGTATTTAAGTTAATTTTCATCTAAAAAACCAGTAATAAAACTTAAAAACGATTTATTTATGAAATAATCTCTAATTTGGAGCCTAATCACTCCCCTCTTTATTTAGTAAAAAAAATTTACAAAAAAGCAGTTTACTTCTTTTTGATTTTATTTTAACATAAATCAAAGTAAAAAATATAAGCGCTTACATCACAATTTTTATAGATAAGGATGGTCTATAGCTATGATTTATATTAAGAACTTAATGTCAGGGTTAGATATTTTTAAAGCACTGGGTTCCGAAATCCGCATTCAAATTCTCGAGCTACTTGCTTATCAGGGCCAAAGTATGAATGACATTGCAAACAAACTTAATTTGAGCAACGGTACCATTACAATGCATATTCGAAAGTTGGAAGAATGCGGCCTTGTGGAGATCAATACCGTTAGCGGCAAGCACGGTACCCGAAAAATGTGTTATTTGAACAAGGATAAGCTGATGGTAGATTTGCGCAGCAGAGAACAAAAAAATGTGTATGAGGTTGAGATTCGCGTAGGTCATTATAGTAACTACCAAGCGTCCCCCACTTGTGGATTGGTGACCCGAGACAGCATAATCGGCGATTTTGATGATCCACGCTATTTTGCAGATCCCGGGCGGCTGGAGTCGGAAATGATCTGGATGGCCGAAGGTTTTTTGGAATACCGCATCCCCAACTATCTGAAAGCGAATCAATCCTTTAAGGAAATTCAATTCTCCGCAGAACTGGGCTCAGAAGCACCCTGCTATTGTGAGGAATATCCCTCTGACATTTGTTTTCATATTAACGGTATCCCTATTGGGCACTGGACCAGCGCCGGAGATTTTGGAGAAGTGCCGGGGGTTCTGAATCCAGATTGGTGGCCACCGCATTTGAATCAATATGGTATGCTCAAATTAATTCGCATCAATCAGCATGGCAGCTTCATTGACGGGTGCCGCATATCCGAAGTCACAATAGACGATATTAACCTTAACTATAAAAGCGACATTACACTCCGTTTATCCGTAACCGATCAATCGGAAAACAAAGGTGGGCTCACTATTTTTGGCAAAAGATTCGGGAATTTCAGTCAGGATCTGCTTGTGCGCGTGCTTTACGATGTGCACGGGGAGGACAGCACCAACTCCTGACACGCCACATGTAAAAATAGGCCGAAGCCTGTATTCATTGAATACATGTCCTCGGCCTAAACATCCTGATCCTCACTTAAAGAGATATAGATCAATAAATAAAAAATGACTGCTATCCCAAACACCAGCCAGCAAAAGGACAGCAAATGAAGCCTTGGTCCTGCATGTACTCCCCATCTCCAAATATCCGCAAGGAGCACCAGTGGCTGCAATAATACATCCCAGCTATTCCAGCGAGCAAATCTGCCAATATATACGCCTATGCTGGCCAGCCACAACAACACAAAAACTACAGCCCATGCGAGTCCACCTGAACAAATCCTCCTCAGCATATGGTGGATCACCAATACACAAAGGGATGTAAGAAAAAGGCCCAGCCCTGCTGCTGAAAAAGACGTAAATAAGATAAACCAAAATTGTGTGTTCAACCAAAAACGTGTATCAGGATTCACATCGTAAAAACGAAACGCATGAAGTAACTCAGTCACCAAATAAAGAGCATTCGGCAGAAAAAACAACCATACAATTGAAGAGAAAAATAAAAGAATACTTCTCACTTTTGTACTTTGCAGTCTGAATAAAGCCATCATTCCCAGAGTGATAAAGACCGGAACCCAGGCCAGGAATATATCCCAGTACAGAAATTGATACATCCTTGTTCCGCTTGTGGACTGTAAATACATAATGAGTCCGAAACAGCCCAACGTAGCTACAAGCAGCACTCCCAACAAACTGAGCAGCTTGTAGCCCTTCCTTCTTAACAGCAAGTTTCCATCTACCTCCTGCCTGAGTATGCGTATATACGTCTTTTCAAGCCCTATTTTATAGCGCTTTCATACTTAGAGAGAAAGCCTTTGTCTATTTACTCCACGTTTCGTATGTCCTCGGATACATGGTTTGTTATCGTCAAGGCATCAAAGGTAACAGCACAGCCCTCCCCCACCGGGGATTGAGCAACAACTCCAACTTTTAGCTGGTTAGGAACATTCATACCAAAATATCTCGCCAGCTTCCAATGCTGACCGTCTGATGAATAATGGAATGCAAAGCAATTTCCAGCTCGTGCCACTCGTAAATACGGATTGGACACGTCCATCGCCCCAGAGATACAATCATCGGATGTATCCCGAGTGACCACACTAAGAATAGATGGAGTGCTTTCAAAATATTCAAAACACAGCTTAGCCCAGTGGGTATCATCCGCCATCATCATCAAGCATCCTGAATCATAAGGCTGCTTCATATCAACACGGACCCTCGTCCATATTGTAAAATCACCTTGAAGCGTTGTATGCAAAAAGGGTGCGGACGATTTAGTCGCTGCGCCAGACGGATCCCTAAAGAAATCTGCCTGTGAAGGTGCAGAAATTTGCAAAGACTTGGAATCATCGAATCTCCACTCAGCCGGCTCATTGATCCAGCTCCAATCCGCCGGCAAAACTTCACTGCTAAAGCGTTCAAATACGTTCATATGGATACCATTCCTCTCTGGCAATATAGTCATATAACACATTGAAATCTGGGGCACAATCCCCTTGATACCACTATATACGTTATTTTCCAGTCGTCAATGATGATATGTGTCTTTAAAGTTTATAAAAAAAAGACTTGCCATCCTGAAATGTTGTGCTTATAATTACACCTAACTTGATACGGTAACAAATTTCAATGACGAGAACGAGTAAGCTATACAGCGGATTTGCAGAGAGTTGGGGCAGGTGAAAGCCAACATTCCGAGGGTAGCCGAACGCCATCTCTGAGAAGCGGGCTGAACCTGAAGTAAGCTCTGCCGCCTTTCCAGCGTTAACCGGAACACGTATTGATGGATACGTGAACAGAGTGTCATTTCCAATGGAATGAAACTAGGGTGGTAACACGGGTATAAACTCGTCCCTTTTACAGGGGCGGGTTTTTTTGTTTTTTAAAAAGGAGGAAATCATCATGACAAATGTATCGACAGCAGTATCAATAACCGATTTTTTGACTCCAGCTGTACGGGAAATGCCACCTTCAGGCATCCGTAAGTTTTTCGAATATAGTACAGGCAGAAAAGATATTGTATCGCTTGGTGTCGGTGAACCTGACTTTGTAACCCCTCAACATGTCAGAAAGGCCTGTATCACAGCACTGGAAAATGGTAAAACATCATACACACCGAATGCTGGTCTTCCCGAGCTTCGTGAGGAGATTGCCGGATATCTGGAGAGCAGCTTCAGCACATCCTACAACCCGACAGATGAAATCATGGTTACCATTGGCAGCAGTGAAGCACTGGATTTGGCACTACGCGCCCTGATCACCGCACACGATGAAATACTCATTCCGGCTCCATGTTATATTTCGTATTCACCCATCACGTTTCTGAACGGAGGACATACTGTAACGGTTGAAACCTCTGCGGATCAGCAGTTCAAGCTGACAGCTGAGGCACTCCAAGCCAAGCTGACTCCACGATCCAAAGTGCTTATTCTCTGTTATCCGAATAATCCGACGGGTGGGGTGATGACCTATGAGGATTGGCTACCGATTGCCCGCCTGGTTGAGGAGCATAATCTTGTCGTCATATCAGACGAAATTTATGCTGAACTGACCTATGGACAGAAGCATGTAAGCTTCGCTGCTCTGCCGGGAATGAAAGAGCGCACCCTGCTCATCAGCGGATTTTCCAAAGCATTTGCGATGACAGGCTGGAGGGTCGGCTACGTGTGCGGCCCAAGAGAGTTGATTTCAGCTATGCTGAAGATTCATCAATATACCGCCATGTGCGCTCCTATTATCGGGCAAATTGCCGCAATTGAATCCCTGCGTAACGGGCTGGAGGAAAAAGATCGTATGATGGAATCCTACAATCTGCGTAGAAAATGGTTCGTTGAAGGCCTATGTCAGACAGGACTGCCATGTCACGAACCAAACGGTGCCTTCTATGCTTTTCCCTCCATTATGCACACAGGGTTAAGCTCAGAGCAGTTTGCCAAGCGGTTGCTGGAAGAAGAAGGAGTCATTACTGTACCCGGTTCCGCATTTGGCCCAGGCGGCGAGGGCTTTATCCGCTGCTCGTATGCATCATCACGAGAACAGTTGGAAATGGCTTTGGAACGCATCAGCGTATTCTTGAAACGTCTATAAATACGATTTTTCCTATCATGAAATGAACATGAGTACTGGATGAAAGTTACTTTAGCAGCTTCTGAATAAGCTTTCTGGTGTGCTGGCAAGCCTTCCGGCCATTCCCCTACACGGCAATCACAAATGTCGGAGATTTCGGCGCTTGGTCGGAAAGTATCCAGGAGTCCGGTCGTCCTAATCTTTAGGATGTCCGGTATTCAGAACATTTTGCACAAAATCAGTCTTGGCCTCCGTGTATGCTTCACGATCATGCTGATTTTCCATCGCCAGCCGTCTTTTTAATACATCATATTGCTGAATCAGCTCAGGCTGTTCACGAAGTCGATTCCGAAACAATAGCTGCTGATCCCAATGCTCATCAGATTTAAGCATGAGATGCAGATGTCCCTTTCTTTGATCCTGTTCCACTTTAACCAAAAATCTTCTCCATTCCCGACCGTCCAATTCAGGTGGAACATAGTTCCAGCCTGCTGGTTGTAAAGCAGATACGACCTGTTCCAGTTGATCCCAAGATTCTAATTTTGCCATAATATCAATAATGGGCTTAGCGGAAAGATTGGGAATTGCCGTGCTTCCTATATGTTCGATTTCCGTCACCTTAAACGGCAGTAATAACTCCCGCAACTGGTGAATGACCTTTAAGCCCTGCTCTGACCAGGCAGGATCAGCATTCACTATTTTTACAGGCTCCGTAGCCCACACCGGCCAATGTTCCTGGTTTTGCTCCTCATGCATTCATGATCCCCCCTAATTTCCACGCATGTATTCTCTCATTCAGCTGATATTCGGAAAGGCAATGCTTCGTGCATTCAGTTCTAAAGCTAATTGGAGTGCATTATGGTAGCATTTCGCCAATAGCTCCTCTTCCCGATGGTCGCCACCATTCCACACAGGACCGACAGTATGAATAACATATTCAGCATACAGTCACGTTTAATAGTTCAATTTGGGTATCCATTGATCCTCCTCTTCTAAAAATCAACTCGTTTATATAGTCATCTTATAGTCTCCACAGCCAATTTCTACTATATCGTCATAGGTTTTTAGCATAAGGTGCTTTAGATTTTTCCCCCGTGCACTTGCTATTGTAGCCAATAACGGCGTATCTGTAAGCTCATCAAAGCTGCTGCCCTGCGTATATTCCCGATCAGACAGGTGCAAAGCAACGTCCAGTTCAATCATGTTGAAGTAGTAGACTTCTGTGAATATCAGTTCGTAGGGCACAAAACCATCTGTTGCTTCCGCTGCCAGCCCCCCATTAATCTCTCCCTTCAAAACTAGCTCCTTCTTCGAATAATTCATATGCACATGGTCCAAATAGATCGCATCTCGTCCATACAATGCTCCAATCGGGGTTTGAACGGCCTTTATCTGTGGCATCCCTGCTTCTTCCCTTCATCTCTATTTCCCATCCAGTAATATAAGTAAAGTCGCAACCGCCTGATCTATAAAAGAGCGCGCTGGACGTGATTTCATCATCACGGTAATCCCGATTAACAAAGAGACCATCGTATGGGCCAGAGCTCGTGCGTCCATGCTAGCCTCCAGCTCTCCTGATCGTATACCACGCTCAAGGGTTTCCTGAAAGACGGCAGAAAGATACATCTGATGTTCTCTGGTTAAAATTTCAAATCTTTCATCATGAGGGGCTAATTCTACCATCGTATTGATACAAAAGCATCCCCTATTAGGCCCATCCTCGTACTCTTCTGCCACGATTCCTCCAAAAAAATTGTAAAACGCTTCTTTTACAGAAGAATTGCTTTGTAGTCTAGAGCGTACATAAGCAGCGTGGGATTGCGTATATTTGCGCAGCGCGGCTTCGAATAATTGCTTCTTGTCTCCAAAAGCAGCGTAAATGCTAGGGCGCTGAATTCCCATTTTGGAGGTTAAATCGCTTAAAGATGTAGCCTCGAATCCTTTTTCCCAAAAAATTCGCATCGCTGCATTCAACGCTTGATCTTCATCAAATTCCCGTGGTCGAACCATAAGCAGCTCCTTCTTTTCATATCGTTCAGTATATTAAGATTGTATGATCAGGAAAAGAAACTGTCAAATATGTACATGATAAAATCTTGACATTTTATATATGCACGAGTTATATTGACCTAAATTCATTACATACCAATCGGTATATTATACTCAACGGTATGTAAATTACAGAAAGCGACGTGGTATGTGAAAATGAAGACGTCAGAAGAAAAAGCGGTACTCCTCCCTCATCAAACGGTAGCAAATGCTGCCGAAACAGCCCCCATTCCCTCCTTGTCCCGATCTGTGGCACTCTTGTTTGCCATAGCCTGCGGGCTGGCTGTCGCTAACATTTACTATGCACAGCCATTGCTGGATGCGCTGGCAAACGAATTTGGCATTACGCACTCATCGGTAGGCATGGTCATTACCATCACGCAAATTTGTTATGCGTTGGGATTATTGCTGCTCGTCCCGCTTGGCGATCTTTTGAATCGACGACGACTGATTACAGGGCAAATGCTGCTATCCGCGCTGGCACTAATCGTGGTTAGCTTTGCTCCTACCCGTACAATACTGCTTATGGGAATGGCAATGATTGGACTGCTGGCTGTAGTCACTCAAACACTCGTGGCTTTCGCCTCTACCTTGGCTAATCCGACTGAACGTGGGCGTATCGTAGGTCTGGTGACCAGTGGAGTCGTTATCGGCATTCTGCTGGCACGAACCGTGGCCGGTGTATTAACTGATCTGGCAGGCTGGCGTTCAGTTTACCTTGTTTCTGCTATACTTACGCTGTTTATGGCTGTAGCTCTGTTGCGGGTGTTGCCAAAGAACGAACCCACAAGTGTGACACTTTCCTATCCGCAACTGCTCCGCTCGGTTATCGTACTGTTCGTGCAAGAACGAATTCTGCGTATTCGTGCTGTCCTTGCGCTGCTCATTTTTACGGCGTTCAGCATATTGTGGACTTCGCTTGTGTTACCTCTCAGTGCCCCGCCTCTATCTCTTTCACATACAGCCATCGGAGCCTTTGGCCTGGCTGGAGTCGCCGGGGCATTAGCAGCAGCACGAGCAGGGCGTCTTGCCGATCAGGGCTTGGGACAACGGACGACGGGTATCGCACTAGTTGTATTGCTGCTATCCTGGTTACCTATCCGCTACACCGAGCATTCTCTGTTCGCTTTAGTTCTTGGCGTAATACTTTTGGATTTGGCCGTACAGGCTGTACATGTCACCAACCAAAGCCTGATTTTCAATGTTCGCCCTGAGGCACGGAGCCGACTTACTGCAGGCTACATGATATTTTATTCCATCGGTAGCGCCACCGGGGCCATTGCTTCCACTCATATGTACATCTATGCCGGATGGAACGGGGTGTGTCTATTAGGAGCTGGTGTCAGTGCTCTGGCTCTCATCTTTTGGGCTGTAACTCGACGTTCAACTTGATGGGGAGACTGCTATTGATTGAATCAGAAAAACCGCCGGGTCCACGACAATGACCGGCGGTTCTCTTCTGTCACAACAAAATCATCACTTGATTGCAATATAAATCAAAACAGGTTCATCAGGACTGCCGTACACTTCAAAATCACCTGTGTATGTCCGCTCCCCTTGTCCCGTGGCAGCCCACTCCCAGATCGTCTGCCATACACGGAAGACAGAAGAGGGTTCCTGAGTTGCCTGAAAAATGGCGTAGCGTGCAGCCGGAATGACAAGTTCTTCAAGATCATCAGGAGTCTGGAAATCAACAGCCGCTTCCTTCCCGATAAAAAATGTATACTCGCCCAAAGCTCCATTTTCATAGTCAGTATAGCAACCATAGACAGAAGCATGTCCTGCTTTTTCCTTTATCCGACCAGGCACGTCCTCACTCCAAAAACGTTCCCACATGCTTGGAATGATCCCGTGAGATGTTTGTTCATTCTGATTACTTGTACGTGCTTTCAACCCAATCAAACGGATCTCACCTCGATATTCTTCCCGAATGGGTCCATCCAGTGTAAGCCCCGTATCCTCTGAGGACCGCCATCGTTTCAAAAACGGCAGGTAATTACGCAGCATCGAAGTCGCTTCTTCTTCCTGCATCCCCTTCTCTACCAGGAAAGGCACAGACTGCTGAATCATTCCCTCCATAGTCAATTCAGGCTGTACAAATTCGCCTTCCTTGTAACAATACTTGCAATACTCATCCGTTTTATGATGTTGTGCATCCGTTCCATATTGGTCCTCATGCTCCAACGGCATCCCGCAACTTTGACAAGCTTTATCCATCCTCGTAAATCCCCTTTCGCTAACTGATATCAGGTATGCCACCAGTATAACGAAACAAACCTGACAACTATGGGTCAGGTTTGTTTTACTTAATCTAAGATGATTCCCGAACTTCTTCATAATTAGACGCAATACTCAGCGCCATCTTATGAATCTTGTCTCGCAAATGGGTTGGTTCCTTGACAACCACATCCGGTCCCAGGCTTAAAATAAATCCGTACGCCCATGCATCCTCAGGAAACGGGACCGAAACCGTATAGATCCCTTCCTCCTGCTCGGTCAATGCTTCTACGCCAAACCAGTCCTCCGCCAAATGCCTTGAATTACGGTTAAATTGTAGCGTAAATGGTTGTACGGCTCTGGATGCCTCCATCCGTCCCTCATTCCACGGCAGCACTTCATAAGAAAGGTCCCTGCGAGCAAAAACTGTCTCTGTAACCACAGGGTCACTCATGCGGGAGAGTTTGAATAGACGAAACTGCTCCCTATCGGGACAATACGCATATACAAACCATTGTTGTCCTTTCAGAACGAGCGTATGCGGTTCAACATTCCGTTCCGTTATGGCTCCTTCCGCATTTCGATAGGTAAAAGCGACAGTACGCGCTTGGCTCATTGCTTCTTTCACCTTTTTCAATTTGCCTTCCTGTGCAGCTTGATTTCCCCATCCCGAATGATCGACGATAAACTGTGTGGTACGGACACTAAATCGCTCTTTCCCGGACTCCGGCATAATACTTTCAAATTTATGAAGTAACCGCGACACATTGGGGCTGTCCAACGTCGAGGACAAACTCTGCAGCCCCATCACAATGTCCTTGACATCGTTATCCGTCAGCATACTGCGATCCAAACGGTATCCTTCCATCAGACCGATTCCCCCATTGGCTCCCTGATAAGTCACCACCGGAATACCTGCCATACTAATCGCTTCAATATCTCTATAGATCGTCCGGATCGAAACCTCATATAAATCAGCCAGTTCCTTCGCTTGTACTCTATTTTTCTTTAGCAGCAAAATGACGATAGAAAGCAATCGGTCAATTTTCATTTTTTCAAAACCTTTCACCCTTAGTAAAAATAAGCCATGAGTTCCTCATTATATTCCTGTCCGTGATATTCTAAAGCATTCTTTTCTATACCATAGGTTTCAAATCCCAACTTCCTATACAGCTTAACAGCAGCTTGATTGGTAGTTACCACACTCAGGTTAATTTGCTTCAAACCTTCCAATTTTCTACCTTGGCTGATGACTTCCAATAAAAGTTTTTTAGCGATCCCCTGACCTCGGTAGGTCGATGGTACATAAACTCCCCAAATCGTTCCTTTATGCTGCGTTTTTATTTTTTGTTCTCTTCTAAACCCAGTCATACCAGCCAGCTGATGATCCTTTGTAAATGCACCAAGTATGTAATGATCTCGTTTATTTTGTATCTGCTTCACCACATCAGATAATGGAACTCGTGCAGCTTCCTCATAGGAGGTTCCAAAAGCTTCAGGGTTCATTTGCAGGGCTTCCAGTCTCAAATTCCAATACGTTTCAGCGTCTGCTGGTTGTATGTTCCTGATTAAAATCATGGTTTCCCGTCCCTCCAAATGTTTTCCTTCATCTTACTCTATCTCTTCTCTAAAATGAATCTGTTATTCTTCGATTAAAATAACCTCAGGTGCTCTATCCAGCCGGATAGAATGCCTGAGGTTTCAATAACTCCTTACAAATTATGACTCGTAGCGCTTCAGCACAATAACCGCATTATGACCACCGAAGCCGAAAGAATTAGATAGCCCAATATTTAGTGGAACCTTGCGCGCTTCGTGAGGCACATAATCCAGATCGCAAGCAGGGTCTGGATTATCCAGATGCATGGTTGGAGGAATGATACCTTCTCGCAGGCTTTGCACAAGTGCAATCGCTTCAACACCGCCCGCAGCCCCCAGCATATGACCCAGCATGGACTTATTCGCAGTAACCGGAATCTGATAGGCATAATCACCAAAAAGCTTGTGGATTGCAAGGGTCTCAGCGACATCCCCGACAGACGTACTCGTCGCGTGGGCGCTAATCACGTCCACTTCTTCAGGGGAGATGTGAGCCGAACGAAGGGCCGCTTTCATCGCCAAGTAAGCTCCGGTTCCTTCGGGATGCGGTGCAACCATGTGATAAGCATCCGAACTGGCTCCATAACCGATGACCTCACCATAGATTTCCGCACCACGTCGGATAGCGTGTTCCAGTGACTCCAGTACCAGAATACCTGCACCTTCGCTCATGACAAAGCCGTCCCGATTCTGATCAAAAGGTCGACTTGCTATAGAAGGCTCCTCGTTACGTGTGGACAAGGCAGTCGCATTAGCGAAACTCGCCAAGGCCAATCTAGTCACCGCCGCTTCAGCCCCACCGGCAAAAATGACATCCGCATCTCCTGTACGAATCGTCCGAAACGCCTCTCCAATTGCTGTATTCCCAATAGAGCAAGCCGTCACGGGTGAAAGCGTAGGTCCCATCGCTCCAAACGCGATACTAATTTGAGCAGCAGCCATATTCGAGATCATCATAGGTACCAGCGTTGGGCTAACTCTACCCGGCCCACGATGTAGCAGCACATCTACATTGTCCACCAACGTATCCAAACCGCCGACTCCCGATCCCACATAAACACCGACACGCTCCAAATCGGTGTGATCCAGTTCCAGACCGGAATCCTTGAGTGCTTGCTCTGCCGCATATAATGCAAACTGAGTAAACCGATCCATTCGTCTAGCATCTTTACGTCCCCATTGCTTTTCTGCATCAAAATCCTGTACCAGTCCAGCAATTTGTGCTTTCAAATCGGACACATCGAATGTATCAATTTTACGTATACCTGAATTGCCTTCCAGCAAATTCTTCCACAACGTGTCCACTTCATTACCCAGTGGGGAAACGACACCCATACCTGTTATCACTACTCTTTGCATAAGCTATTCATTCCTCCTGCTCGGTGACTTACTTATAATCCTCATTTTAACCTCGTCTTATCCTATTACAAGTGTTTGTTTATCCTGGTATAATGAACACTACTATAGTAAATGCCTTATTTGCTCACTTCGGATATACCCATTGAATGGAGAGAAAATACCTATGAAAACGGAAGCACGTCTGGAAGCACTATCTGTTTTTCTAAAAACGAAAAGAGCCCGCCTACACCCACATATGGTCGGTCTCCCCCAAGGATCACGTCGCAGAACACCAGGCTTGCGCAGAGAAGAAGTCGCTCAGCTGGCAGGTGTCAGTACGACCTGGTATACCTGGCTGGAACAAGGACGAGATATTAAGGTGTCCGCCTCTGTGTTGGATGCTATTGCTGCCGCATTGCAGTTGAACACAGACGAGCGCAAATATTTGTATGATTTGGCGATCGAGGCCGGGTCTCACAGCCTTCCTGCTCCTGAAGAGCAAGCCGTCATTTCCCCCTCTCTGCAAAAGATCGTACAAGAGCTACACTACTGCCCTGCTATTATTTCAGATCGGCGCTGTCATATTGTCGGCTGGAACGCCGCTGCTGCTCATGTTTTTATGGATTTTGCCGAGCTACCCCATGAGCAACGCAATATGATTGAACTGCTATTCACCAAAAAGGAGTTTAAAAGTCTAGCCGTGAATTGGGAACACTTTGTAAAGGGATTCCTTGCTATTTTCCGCGCTTATTACGGGCAATACGTGACAGACCCCTGGTATGCACAATTTATACAAAATATGAGCCAGGCCTACCCAGAGTTTAACGAGCTTTGGAATCAGAGCGAAGTAAGCTCCGCACCGGAGGTGCTCATTGAATTTCGACATGCCAAGGCTGGCAAAATGCTATTTGACCTGACTTCTCTTCAGGTACAAGGCAGTGTTGATCTCCGTTGTAGCATTTACACCCCCAATGCGCAAACCTCTACGGAAAGTAAACTCCAAAAGTTAATGGAAGGCAGCTAAAGGATTTCATCCCTCCTGTTATGAAGATATCTTTTTCCGTCCATACTACATCTACGATCTGTGCTAAATAGATGCCACATATGTGACAGAACCAAGAGCTTCAACTGTGCTACTACCAGGAGGGAGGGAATCATCATGAAAGCCAAATCGACAAGTTCCCCGCATATACACAATCAAGCTCCACTGCCTGTTCCGGTGCAATTTGATCGAAGCTGGCAGGATGAGCTGGACCAACGCCTACGCAAAGGTGGCCCTTGGGGAGATTGGAATCTGTATCAGCTGGCCATTGAGGCTGAAAAAGCCAAGCTGGTGCCGAGCTTCGATGAGCTTCAATGTCTACAGCATTTGCAAGACCTCACTCCACTACCCCATCAGCTGGATACCGCTCGGAAGGTACTGTTTCAAATGTCCGGACGTGCCATTCTTGCCGATGAAGTCGGCCTAGGCAAAACGATCGAAGCTGGAATGATCCTAAAAGAATATCTGGTTCGCGGGCTGGCTTCCAAAGTGCTTATTCTTGTACCCGCATCCCTGGTCCTACAATGGGTGCGTGAGCTGAACAGCAAATTCGGTATTCCCGCTGTCGCCCAGAAGAAAGCGTATTCTTGGTCTTCCGAGGTCGTCGTGGCCTCTATGGATACCGCCAAGCGGGAGCCCCATAGTAACATCCTGCTAGATACCGATTATGACCTGCTCATTATAGACGAGGCTCATAAGCTGAAAAATAAAAAGACATCCAACTACCAGTTCATTATGAAGCTGCGTAAAAAATATTGTTTGCTCCTGACAGCAACACCTGTACAAAACGATCTGTCTGAGCTGTTTAACCTGATTACACTGCTCAAGCCCGGTCAATTGGGAAGACATGGCGATTTTTCAGCCAACTTTGTTGTAGATAAACGTCTGCCTAAAAATGAAGATCAGCTCAAGGATGAGCTGTCTAAAGTCATGATCCGCAATCGTCGCGGAGAAGGCCCGGTTCAATTCACCAAACGAAATGTTTCCAACATTCACTTGGAACTTTCGCCGGAAGAGCAAGCGCTGTACGATGGGGTGACCTCTTTTGTCAAAGAGCAATACCAGGCGAATGGCGGAAATTTAAGTAGCATGCTGTCTCTCGTCACCCTTCAACGGGAAGTGTGCAGCAGCCGGGACGCTGTGTTCGTGACTCTGGTCAATTTGTCTAAAAAGATGGCTCCAGACTCTCCTCTACGCGATCGTGTCTGGGATTTGGTTGCACACATTAAAGCGATCAAGGCCAATTCCAAAGCAGAAAAAGCGCTTGAGCTTATCCGTCAGATGAACGAAAAAGTGATCATTTTTACAGAATACCGAGCCACACAGGAGTATTTGCTGAACTATTTCCGTGACCGTGGCCTATCTGCTGTTCCTTACCGAGGCGGCATGAACCGTGGACGCAAGGATTGGATGATGGATCTGTTCCGTGGGCGCATTCAGGTCATGATTGCCACCGAAGCGGGTGGTGAAGGCATTAACCTGCAATTTTGTCACCATATGATTAACTTCGATTTACCGTGGAATCCCATGCGCGTGGAGCAGCGGATCGGACGGGTACATCGACTTGGACAGACGCATGATGTTAATATTTTTAACTTGTCCACAACTGGAACGATTGAGGAGCATATCCTGCATCTGCTGCATGAAAAGATAAATATGTTTGAGATGGTCATTGGCGGATTGGACGTTATTCTGGAGAAGTTTGAGAAGAAAGAATCCATTGAAAAAAGTTTGTATAAAATTATGCTTGAATCCAGTAGCGATGATGAAATTCGCAAAAAAATGCAAAATCTGGGTCACTCGCTGGATTCCATCAAACAGGAAATGGAACAACTGCGTACAGACCAGCCAAACACCGAGAATTTATTAGGCTTAGCAGGCAATACGGTTCCTCCAGGCAAAGCTCGACGCAGTGTGAAGGGAGGTCGCTAGTTTGACCATGAATGCACAGCAAGTCCAGCGCTTTGTCCACACCTATCTGGAAGCTACCGGATGTAGTGTCATCGAGAGGTCGCCCCACCATGTAACCGTCAAGCTTTCTCCAGAAGCGGATAAAGCCTTAACAAACCGCCCCTACTATTGGGGATACGTAGAGCGTACTGGCGTTCCAGCGCAGACGATGTCCTTCACTTTCATCTTTGATGGGGAAGCCTATCGCACAGAACAGGAACGTTTAGCGGATCATACGCCACCAACTCCAGCATCAGGCAACGCAGCACAGGATCAGGTCATGGGGCGTTACTTCGGTCATGTACCGACGTTACCACAATTGGGACCTGGACGTATTTTGCAGGAGGAGCTTCGATATGGAAGCCGTCGGCTGCATCAAATTTTTGAAGCCGCACGAGATGGAGGGAAATATGTTTATTTGTTTGAGCAGCCTGATGCCCGTCAGCTGTCTGCCCGCTCTCCCGTAGTCTATGAAGCTTGGCTCAGCATTTGCTATAAGATTGAATTCGCCTGCGATTTGAAGCGTGAGGAACTTCAGTGGCTAGGTATTTCGCTCAAAAGCGGCACCATTGTAACCGATTTTGGCGCCATGCTCGAAACCCGGCAGCTCAGCCCGCTGCTGGCGGGCAATATGCATGTACAGCCTGCCAAGCTATCTGTCCCTGAAGCTTCTACCTCGCTTGAAAGCTACATCACTGAACAACTCCGTCAGCAAGATTATGGTTGGGCTGAGCAGGCGAAGGAACGATTGCGCGAGGAATTGGAGGTTATTGACCACTACTACGATGATCTAATCAAAGAGCAGAAAGAGGAAGAGGATAAAAAAGAAGCCATTTCAGAGCAGCATCAAGCCCGCCGTAAAGAAATGGTATGGCAATATGAGCCAAAGGTACTCGTATCCGCCATTAACTGCGGGATATTTCATCTGCGGTAACCGATATCTCTCGCTCCTTCGCAGGAAAGTTGCAGAGGTATCGTCAGCTTGTAACATCTTGCTTCAGCCTACATCAGTTTCCGCTGCTGTAACCACAAGTTTGGTTAAACATGTCTCCTATGTATCGACAGCAAAAAACGAACCTGGATACGACATTTATGCCGACAAGGTGCAGCAGTCTTTTTATCGGACAGGCTGTATGCTGGATAAAAAAGAATGCCTCCGTCGGGCAATCAAGCCGACAGAAAGGTGGATTACATTGAATAAGAGTCATTCCGGGCACTATAGCATAGGTATGATCGCAGCTGTTCTGATCGGCCTGTCCGCAGTCTGTCCGTTCACTTCCATTCATGCGGCTCCCTCAGCCGCACAAGGCAACAATTTAAACTCGGTGTCTCTCTACAACGAAAGCTCGTGGGTTCCTCCATTGAATTCCACGAGTCCTATTCCCCCTTCCCCAGGTGACGTTTCAGCAAGTTTTCCTACTGAGGAGCAAGGCGTGCCCGCAGACGTAAAACAGACTGCGGACAACACGGTACAATCCCTATCATCGCAGCCCCCTTTTGCCTCGTGGAAAGATGCTGAGCTTAGCTATCATCCGCTCGGACCTGGAACCCATAGTTGGCTTGTTCAAGTAAACCGTGCGGGAGAATACATCGGCTACCTGATTATCGGCTCAGACTCCAATGGCGCATATCAACTCAACGAATACGGGAATGGTCCGGGCGGGCCTTATAGTATGGCTGTACTTCGTCAATCCCTGGTGTCGCTCACAGATACTGATCTTTCATCTATCGACAAGCTGCAAATCACACCTATGTATGAGGAACCGCTACTAGCCTACTGGCTGGTGCGTTCCTCTACAGGCAGCGAAATATGTATTGATGCTGTGACTGGCGATCCGTTACCTGTAGAAGTGGCAGATGGGAGTTGGAAACATAAGCTCCAGAACAACGCATTCTCTTTATCTGTACCCTTTTTGAAAACAAAGGCGCAAGCGGTTACGGTCTCGTCTGCTCCTTTTGATCCCTATGACGATCTGGGTTGGCTTCAACCCAAGCAAAAACTTTCTGTCCGTAACACAGCCCAATTTATGGATACACTGAGTATTTCACCGCGTATTATATTTTCTGCCACAGGTATCAATTTTGCCTTTGGAGGTCCCTTATCCATTAGTGGGTATCAGTCCTGGATATCCCCAGATCATCCGTCCCAACCCAATTTATATGCGTTAACCTACCATCATGGACTGTCCCGATTTGTACCATTAAAACAGTTATTGTCAGCTGGTGAATTTTTTCGTTTGGACTCTTAGTTATTAAGAAACACGCAAAATGATTCGGAATGATCCCTACAACACAAAAAGAGACCTCAAATGGCATCCCCTATGCCTCTTGTGGTCTCTTTGGCGAGTTTAATGTCGCTCTCTTCGTTCTCTGCGTGTGGATTTCATCCACATTTTCAGAGCCAGAGGCAACATGCCAAACCATTTGCTCACCCACGGCTCTCTGGCTTGTTTTTGACTGCGTCGAACATCACGCGGCGTTTCCATATAGCGAACAATTCGCTGCGTAATATACGTCACCAGTTCGTCACTCTTCGCCATCCTCCATGACCTCCTCTATTCTGCCCCTATCATGTCCATTCACATTGCTTGGAAATATCGGATTTACACGTTAGGTGCAGATACAACTAGCTTGCTCATTTTCCAAAAGGTCTAACCCCTGTGGGAATAACTATGCATGGTTTCCCTTAAATGGAACATACTATCTTCAACATAACAGTTACCTCAAGGCTAATTGTTATGTTTGAAGGCAGCTACGTTGCTTTAGGTTTGATGTCTGTTATGCATGGTTTTTCAGTAAACAATCAATTCGTCCACTGGAGGAATAGAACGTGCGAAAAAAAAAGTTAAACAAGATATGGCTGAAAGGGCTGGGGTTGAGTCTATGCATCCTTTGCAGTGCTATATTTGCCCCATTTACCTATCTAGCTGCTCAGCCCAACGAGAAAAGTAGCGAACCGAACAAGTATACAGAGGGTCCATCCAACGTACATTCGTCCTATCACGCTTTTGCCAAGCCCGTTGTCCTGATTGATGTAGGCCATGGCGGTGTGGATGGTGGAACAAGTCACAAAGGGCTTTTGGAAAAAGATATCAATCTCGCCATTGCTCAAAAGCTGTACTTGATCTTACGCTCCCAGGGTTACCCTGCTGTCCTGAATCGGGACAAGGACTACGCACTGAGTGACGATAACCGTTGGTTGCAGTCCAAATCCCGGCACCTTAAAGACCTGGCTCAACGTAAAAGTCTAACAGAACAACTGCCCACCGCTTTGGTTGTAAGCCTGCATGTCAATTGGACCAAACGTACCGAAAAACGTGGACCCATTGTGCTGTATCAGGATGAAGGCAGCAGCTATCTGTTGGCTGAACGGATTCAGCATTCATTAAACCGCTTATTTTGCATGAATAGAGAAACAGTGTACGGAAAACCCTTTTATCTTCTGAATAAAATCCAGCATCCCGCTGTAATTGTGGAAACCGGATTTATCAGTAACGAACAGGACAGAGCCATGCTTTCCGGGGATCGCGGTCAAAAAAGCATTGCTGAAGCTGTTGCCGAAGGCATTATTGCGCATCTGACGGCATGGTAGTGTTGGTGGCTGGGTCTCCAGTCCATCCCCATACAGCACGCACCAAATCGCTAATACCCACAAATTTGGCGTGCTCCTTAAGCTTGGGAACCGATGAATGAAGAGCCGAGGATGTATACATGCCAGACACGCCAACGTGCCCAATCGTTACGCATGTATCGTGCTCGTCCAGCCACTCAACCACTTTTGTAAGTTGCCGATTCACATGAGCGAGTGTATGGACATCATCCAGGAAAACATCATTGCGTACCGGTGGCATTCCCTTTTTAGCGGCAAGTTCAGATACCACTGACCAATAATTAGTACGGCTGTCGACAAAAAATAGTCCATGCTCCTTACAAACATCAAGAACAATAGACATAATGCGTTTATCCGAAGTGACCTTGGAACCCATGTGGTTGTTCATTCCTATCGCATAAGGAACATCCTTTATGGCTGCTGTCACCTTAGCACGTACTTCTTCATCCGTCATATTTGCCTTAATTGCTCCGGGTCCAAGCCATTCGGGCTTTCCCTGCTTTGGTTCCATTGGAAGATGGACGATGACATCATGACCACGCTTATGCGCTTCCATAGCGTCCTGCTTGGTTGTAGGCAGGAAAGGCATCACAGCAACGGTAATCTTAACGGGTAAATTTAAAATTTGCTCAGTCCCTTTCATATTATTTCCCAGATCGTCGATAATGACGGCAACCATCTTTTGCGGCACGTCCTGTTTGTCTAATGCTTTTGCAACACCAGTACTACAGACCATGAATAACATGCATACCGAAATACAGAGTACTACGGTTCTCCGTATTTTAGAGCTTGAATGGAATACAGGTACATAAGCTGGCTCTTTCCGGCCGCGAGATGCCTTTAAAGCCTTTTTTATTATGTTTCTCATGTGTAGCTTCCGTCGTGTACTCATTGCGGGTCAGCCTCCTTCTCTGTCCCTTCATTGTGTGAGTAACCTCGTCTAAATATGTATAAGGCAGATCCATGGAATACTCCCTGATCTGCCTTATCGTGCGTAGAAACGTATATTAAAGCCGCTTACCAGTTCTTATCAATAAATTCATCACGGCCTGATTGGGCCCGATCTTCCTTATAGTGCTTCACGTTTTTCTTGTGGTAATCCTGATGATAATCCTCTGCCGGATAAAAAATAGAAGCAGGAAGAATCTCCGTTACAATTGGCTTATCAAAACGTCCACTTTGTACCAACTGCTCCTTGGACTGTTGCGCAAGCTCACGTTGCTGCTCTGTATGATAAAAAATTGCGGGTTTATACTGTGTACCCCGGTCCTGGAATTGACCTTCCCCGTCGGTAGGATCTGTTTGCGGCCAATATAATTCGAGCAGCTTTTCATAAGGAAATAGCTCAGGCTCAAAAGTAATCTGCACCACCTCGTAGTGACCTGTAGTTCCTGTTTTAACCTGCTCGTAGGTCGGATCGGGAATCGTTCCTCCAGTGTATCCTGACACAATGCCATGAATGCCCGGCTGCTCTTCAAATGGTGTCACCATACACCAGAAGCATCCACCTGCAAAAGTTGCTTTCTCCATCTTACATCCAACCTTTCAATAGCTTCATCATAAAGTGCGTTATTTTTTATCATATCTTAAAAGATAGCCTTATAAAAGAAATTTTCTCCCTTTACAAACCTCAACCGATATCCGTATTACATAGTCGTCTGGATTTTTTTCTGCGAAATAGTTGAGCAAATCCACTGCGTACGCACTCCCGCACACAGTCATCCCTTTACTCGCTATATACTCTTTTATAACGGAGTACGCTTCAGACATTGTTTCATATGATCCTCTGTGATTTAAGACAGCATAGAGGCCTTTGGGTTTGGTAACTATTCTCTCTCCCACAGTCGGAGCCTTTAGCTTATTGGCAATATAATCGGAATAATAATCCCCTGACTCAAACCGATCCTTGGATAAAATGGTCCAGATCGGAAACTCATAATCAGTAAAGTGATTTTCGCAATAATCTCGATGTTCACTTAATTTGTGAGCAAACTCCTTATCACCATCACCCTGTTCCAGTTGTGTGGCAATGAAATATTCCTCTTCACATTCTTCTATCGACGGTCCATCGTGTAACTCTACCTTGGCTTGCTCCGTCATTTCAATGGCACCTTTCAATAGGCTTTGCATCCGTTTTATTCTAATCCGTTCCACTTCAAGGTCATGCAGTTTCTGTTTGAATAGCTCTATGAGCAGAGGCGTATTCTGATTCTCAATAAATTCCTTGATTTCCTGTAGTGAGCTCCCCGCCTTCTTTAGCACATTAATAATATCAAGCGCATAGCATTGCTGAATGGAGTAAAAACGATAGCCTTTTGAGTTTGTGAATTCTGGTTTCAAGAGCCCGATCTCATCATAATGGAACAGGGTATGTTTGGTGACTCCGCAAGTCTTGGCCAGCTCACTGGTAGTAAAGTATGGGCTGTGACTTTTTGACATAACTCATTCCTCCGTTATGTTTTAGAAGTTTAGTATGTCTATTTTATCCCGAGAATTAGCACTTGACTATAGGGTAACCCTATAGATTAAGGTTTTAAATTGTAATAACTTAAATTTGTATTCACGGAGGAACAACATGTCTAAATTCAAACGCTGGTTGGTTCTGGCTATCGTATCAAGCGCTCTTTTGCTTATTGTGATGGATATGACCATCCTGTATACCGCATTGCCGAGCTTAACCCATGACCTCGGTGCATCAGCGTCAGAAAAATTATGGATTCTCAATGGCTACTCGCTTGTTATGGCGGGTCTGCTGCCAGCAATGGGAACGCTTGGGGACCGCTTGGGTTATAAAAAAATCTTTACCCTCGGGTTGCTTGTATTTGCTGCTGCTTCGCTTACTGCCGCCTTTTCCCCCGTGCCCTTTGTATTGGTGGCGTCTCGGGTTCTTCTTGCAGTCGGAGCGTCTATGATGATGCCCGCTACCTTGTCAATCATTAGGGTTACATTTACAGATGAACGCGAGCGTGGATTCGCGATCGGCATTTGGGGCTCCGTTTCTGCAGGAGGAGCAGGACTAGGTCCTATCGTCGGCGGGCTTCTTTTAGAGCATTTTTGGTGGGGTTCTGTATTTTTGATTAATTTGCCGATTGCGATCATTGCTTTTGCATTAACTCTGATTTATGTTCCAAAACATGCGGGCAATAAAGAGAAAAAATGGGATCTTACCGGCTCCATCCAAATCATGATCGCCATGGTGGGACTCATCTATTCCATCAAAGAGTTTGCCCGTCGTGACGGGTCTCCAATATTGGCCGTAATAGGTGCGGTTATCGGCGTCTTGGCACTTATCATCTTTATCCGTCGTCAAAATAAAAGCGCTAGCCCTCTTATTGATCTTACTTTATTTAAAATTACAAGGTTCAGCACCGGATTTATAACGGCCTTGGTGGGTGCATTTACACAGATGGGGATTCAATATATTGTAACCCAGCGTCTTCAACTGGTGGAAGGTCTGTCGCCTCTCCAAGCAGGACTGTACACGATCAGCATACCGATTGCATCTCTCATTGCTGGCCCCTTAACCGGGTCCATATTGCATCGCTATGACGTTATCCGTATTAAAAGCTTCTCTCTTCTGATTGCCGGTCTGGGAATGGGCATCTATCTCACGCAATTTAATTCAGGCATGGCCGGGCAGATTCTTGGATTGGCTTTACTTGGTGTGGGTTTGGGAGCAGGTATGACAGCAGCATCTCACTCCATTATGAACTATGCCCCGGCACACAAAGCAGGCATGGCTGCATCGATTGAAGAAGTTGCCTATGAAATGGGAGGAGCATCGGGGATTGCTATCATCGGAAGCATGTCAACTCTTGCGTATTCCCTAGCTATGAAAGTCCCTACGGGACTCCACATTCCAGCGAATGTGAAAGACAGCCTGGATGAAGCGCTCATAGCTGCAGAGGGTTTGCCTGCCCAGGCTGCAGAAGCACTGAAAGATGCGGGCCGTTCTGCTTTTGATCAATCCTTTTTTGTTATCCTTGTGGGTGTAACTGCAATTTTGGTGGTAGCTTCGCTAGTTGTCCGTTTGGCAGGGGCGCGCTCCAAGAAAAAAAGAGATGTTGAGTTTTGATACAGTTAATTCCATGTAGTTAATTCTAAACAACTGCCGCTACATCTCACGAGCGGCAGTTGTTTTATTTGTTATTTTTTAATCGCCTCCAAAAGTCTCGTATTTAGTAGATTCAATTAGGAAAATTTCGACAGCCATTGGTAAGCATATTGAGTAGATTGAACTGAAATAAGATCAAGCATGGCAAGGCTGGAAAGAAAGAGATAGAAGAGGTGAAAATATCGACTTCATAATAGAAATGGGAAAAAATCCACCGGAATGCGCTTATAAGGTCATTCCAACAGTAGACTTATTATCCTGTTCTCATAGCTTCGGAGAGATTTCTTCGACACAGGTCTTGGGTAACAACTTAAATTTTTTAAGCATACAAAAAGGTCCGCAAACTGCTATAAAAGCAATTCACAAACCTGTATATTATAAGATGATGCGGTCGAGAGGACTCGAACCTCCACGGGGGTTAGCCCACACGGACCTGAACCGTGCGCGTCTGCCAATTCCGCCACGACCGCATATATGTTGTCATATACCTCGAAAGATCTATCTTTCTTAGCGACAAGATAGATCATACCATGCTCATATCAAGATGTCAAACCTTTTATGTTTGTTAATTTCCCCTTGATAAAAAAGGAATAATAAGCTAAAATAAGAACATAAGTTCTCAGGAACGAAGGTTCTTTTTTTCAATCGGTTATGAATTATCATCACATTTTCCTAAGGCGGTGAATGGTAATGACTTCTTTAGATACTACTCAGCATGAATGGTCTCTTGTGAAAAGTTATCTGCTCCTTACCTTTATTCAAAAAGTATTTGAGCGGGACAGCCTAATTCTTGAAGAAAGCGGTATGCTGAAAACCCCTGATCTTTATGTCGAAATGGTTAACGCAGGTGTAGATCGTACCGGAATCCTGCTATCTGAAATAAAACATGAATTTAATAAATATCACATTCATGTTCTAGACATACAACAAAACCACTCCGGCGTTCACGCCACCTATATAAGTAAAGGAAATAAAGAGCAGTTCAATATGGCTATGCCAGCATTCCGTAAAGAAATGTATGAGCGGATGCGAGCATATCTGGGGCTCTCGACCTCCATGCCTCATACAGCCGCCCTTCCTTTACTAGAGAAACATCGCCCCGAATTACCAAACAATTCAACTTCCAAACCCCTACGCATCGTTGAACGAAGTTTGGTTACATCCTCTTTGGCCTATAAGCGTAAAACGTCTCGCCCTGCTGCTTTTGCCGCAAGCAGAAGAGCATAATCCCCGCACAACAAACACGCAAAAGAAAGAAGCTTCCGCAGACACCAACTGTGCTCGGAAGCTCCTTTCCATAACCATCATATATCAAAATCGATCTATATTCGCTATCACGAAGTATAAGCATATCTATTAATGATTTGCTTTATTGCAACGCCTTCTGTACACGCGTAACCCCTTGACTTAGAGCATGTCCTCCACCTACTGCTGCGGCCACAGCAATGGTCTCCATAATTTCCTGATCACTGGCTCCTTTGGACCGCGCCTCGTCCACGTGATAAAACGTGCATACTTCATTGTTGGCAAATAAGCCAATGCCTAGCGCAATCAGTTGCTTGGTTTTCTCATCTAAGCTGCCGGCTTGAAAGCACTCTCCGGTAAAGCGATGATATGCATGAACTACCTCGGGCAACTGATCTTCCAAATGGCTGATTTGATCCTTGTATGCATGTACTTTTTCGTCCATAACCGTCATTGACACAGCACGTCCTCTCTGTTGGATTTCCCTTCATTACTGTGTCCGATTTAGAGTTTCTGTATGCCTAATGAATCGCTCAGTTATTTTTATCCAACACCCATTTGGAACCCCTTCCTAACCCAGATCTATCGGATTGTGACGCGGCTCGCCGAACGGCTGGTATGTATAACTGCGAGCCAACTTGACCACACGTCGATTCTGGCGGCGAATAAGTACCTGTTCATCATCCCATGCCAGTACAATGCCAACAACATCGTTGGACTCCAATCCATCGCGTACGACACGCACCTTTTCACCGGAGAGTCGATAAGCATCCAATTCTTCGTCCATAATCATCCTTGTCCCCTCCTTATTCACTTTTTTAACACAGCAACCATGATTCTATATACATGAAAAAAGTTTAAAAAGAGACCTAAACAATCATTTAGGTCTCTTCTCTCTTACTACTTATATGGATTGCCAACAGAGCGACAAATTATCCCGACTGGTTTACACTGTGATCATGTTCTTTTGTATCGTTCTTCTCGTACCAGAAGTCCAGCACTTGTGCAGACAACACTCGCTGATCTACATACTCCACTTGGTGAGCAGTAAATTCTTCTTTCCAAGAGAAGGACAATTCTTCGCATAGGTTAACCAACGTCAACAACTCAGACCAGGCCACATAGCGTTTATACCAAAAAAACTGAGGATGTTCAATCATATAGGGATACAAATCGTCGAATTCCGTATGCTTACAATCCAAGGCACGCTCAAAGTGTACTTTAGCCGCTGCCAGTTTTTCCAGAAAAAACTGTTCGGTCAATTGTTCTTTCCCCATGTTGCTGCCTCCTCTCCAAAACCTTATCTATATTATAAGCGAAATTGAAGCTCATGCAAAGGTTATTATTAGAAATAAGGATCAGGAGTTTTGAATTGTTACTATTCAGCAAACTCAATCTTGCCGTCAGCTAACGACGAAATTTTGACCAATGACTCTACACGAATACCCTGCTCACGGATGGTTCTCGCTCCGGCCTGAAAGCTTTTTTCCACCGCGACACCGAATCCAATCAACTCCGCTCCGGAGCGTTGAATGATTTTAACCATGCCTCGTGCCGCATCACCATTAGCGATAATATCATCAATGAACAGAACACGATCATCTTCGTGAATAAATTGACGAGACAGCATAATATCCGTAACAATACCTTTAGTAAACGAAGGTACGCGTTCACATAGCGCGTCTGGATCAGCTAATAGGGTCTTTTTACGACGAGCAAATACCAACGGTACACCCAATTCCAATGCTGTCGCAAACCCGATGGCAATGCCTGAGGACTCCACGGTCACTACTCTGGTGATCTTCTCTTCCCGGAAACGTGCTGCGAACTCTCGTCCCATTGCCATTGTCAGCTCTGGATCAACCTGGTGATTAAGCAAACCATCCAGCTTCAGCACCTGATCTGATGCAATCACGCCTTCATTTAAAATTCGTTTCTTTAATACTTCCATTACATGACCTCCCACGACATTCCTATGCGGTAAAAGTACCATACTTCACCCGCCGCTTTCAAGCTGTAGCTGCTTTCCATGCGGTCATGTGACATTTTTTTTACGCTTGTTCCAGAACCATGCGGTGATTCCTCCCACAACGATTAAAAGAATAACGACCAGCCCTATCCGATGCGTCACCTTCTCCATTAGCTTCGCCACCTGCTCCCAATGCATGCCCACCGCATGTCCAATCCCCAAAAATGTACCGCACCACAGCAAAGCTCCTGCTGATGCATAACTGATATAGCGAAAAACGCCTAGACGGGTTGTACCTGCCAGATATGAGGATACATGTCTCAAGCCGGGGACAAAATATCCGAACAGGATTCCCCAGGTACCATAGCGCCCAAACCAATTTTCAGAAGAGGCAATTCTAGAAGGCGTAAGCCTCACCCATTTTCCGTATCGATGCAAAAGTGGTTTGCCCAGCAGACGCCCCAGGGTGTAGCTAAGCATCATACCCGTCATACTACCGAAAAATGTGACTGCCAGTGCAGCAATGAAGTTGTAGTGCCCTTGAGACACGAGCCCGCCGAAGGCGATCATTAGCACTTCGTCGGGTATCGGCATACCCGCTACTCCAAGTGCAAGCAAACCGAACATTGCCAAATATCCGTATTCCAGTATCCATGCAAGGATTTGACCCATAAATTACGCTCCCGTCAAGCTATTCATTAAATTCACTTTAATTATTTTCAGTCTCATCCAGTCATGTCCTATTTCAGTTGAACATAGTTTGTATTATATGCTCGCTGCAGCGTTATTCAAGCAGGCAAGGAGGGACTGGGGATGAAACGTAATATTCATGTTTTTCAGATTGCTTTTACATACATTGGTACAATCGTCGGTGCCGGATTTGCTACCGGACAAGAAATTCTGCAATTTTTTACGCAGTACGGTCGTTGGGCTACACTCACTATTATGCTATCCACAATCATATTTGTATGGTTGGGTACGAAAATGATGCTGATCGCTCATGATATTTCAGCCAAATCCTACGAGGACCTGAACAAACATCTTTTTGGCGCCAATGCCGGGAAATGGATTAGCTGGTTCACACTCATCGTGCTGATTGGCGTAAACAGCGTCATGCTGGCAGGAGCCGGCTCTGTTTTTGTAGAGCACCTTCACCTGCATTACCAAACCGGACTGCTTATTACACTGATTGGAACTTATTTGCTGCTAAGTAAAGGCATTAAAGCCATCTTGCATATGAACACCGTGGTTGTCCCTTTGATGATCATCATGTCTCTTCTGCTCGTTCACAGCACGCTCTCCATGCCTAATCCTCAGAGTTTTATTACGAATACGACAGATCACAGTACATTTCGAACCTTGCTCTCTCCACTGCTGTACACGTCCTTCAACCTGACTATGGCCCAAGCCGTGCTTGTACCCCTTGGCAGCCAAACCTTTTCCCGAAGAACCATCCGCTGGGGTGGAGTTTTGGGCGGAATTGGTGTCGGATTTATGCTGATGGCTGCGCACTTTGCCATGTCAGCACATATGCCGGGTATTCAGCAATTTGAAATCCCTATGGGAAGCATTGCTTACCGTCTGGGTGCCTTTGTCGAAATCATATACATTCTACTCATTTTCATGGAAATCTTCAGTACCTTTGTAGCCGACATTTATGGAGTCAGTCTGCAAATTCGTCAGCATGTCCAAATTTCGCCCAAGCTCATCACACTATTCATTATGCTCACCTGTTTTTTAATCAGTCAGTTCGGCTTCAGTTCACTGTTATCTGTCCTTTATCCTATTTTCGGAATGCTCAGTCTGATGTGGGTTAGTAAACTGATCATAGCAGGACGCGGGAGACCTTTCCGTTCCTCACGTCCTCGCTCCAGCTTTCGGCATTCCGATTCCAAACCAGGTGATACTCGTCATGGTTAATGTGGAAATTTCAAATACATTTTCTTCAACTCGTTAACCGCCCGACTTAAAGAATAGCTTGATTTAGCCTTATCACAGGCAGATCTAGCCAGCTCATAACGATAGGCAGGGTCAGCAATGACCTTCTCTAAAGCGTCTGCCAGTGCCCTCGGATTGTCGGGTGGCACGAGCAGGCCATTTACCCCATCCTCAATCTGCTCCGGTATTCCTCCCACTTCTGTACCTACCAATGCCAGACAACTCAACGCTGCTTCCGCAAATACCGAACCAAAGGCCTCCGCCCGAGAAGGCAAAACAAATACATCAAAGAAAGGCATAAACTCTTCTGGATGAAGGGTATATCCATAAAAAATCGTCTCATGGTATATATCGAGCTGTCGTGCCATCTCTTCCAGCTCAGGGCGAACCGGACCGTCTCCAATAATATGAAGCACAAATTCCAGATTTCTTTTTTTAAGTTCAGCACAGGCCCGCAATAAAATATCCAGTCCTTTCGCCGGAACAAGGCGGCAAACGGTTATGAGCTGTGTCACTTCATTTTCGTGTGGAATGGGCTTGAAGCGCTTCTCATCATATCCGTTCGGAATGACTGCAATGTCTTGCGGATTCTGAACGTAAGGAGTTAAGTAATGCTGAAAAGAATGAGATACCGCTATCAAGCGATCCGCCTTCTGCTCCATTTCCCCATACAGTGACACCAAGAATTGGTGTTCAGGCCCGTTCTCCTCTATTTTCCCGTTTAGAATTAACTCCTTCTCATAGGAAGAGTGAATCGTCTGTACGAGCGGAATGTCAGGAAAAACAGTTTTCATGGCGATTCCGGCAATAGGATGATGGGCATGAATGAGGTCATAGGGCTTCTGAATACGAAGCCGTGTCCACCACAAATAGTCACGGTACGTCTGAATATATTTTTGGACGATTGGATATTGTTCATATCTCGTCCAGTCAAAGGTATCAAAAGTTACTTCGTCCCTACCCTTGTTGCGAATCCGTTTAGGGATTGAAAATAGCTCCATTTCCCAACGGGGGGATGTAAATCGCTCTTGCAGATATGGAATCATGGATGAAACGCCTCCCGGTTGCTCGGGTGGGAAAAAGAGAGCCTGTAGCAATTTCATGACGTGCTTCCCCTTTCAAGCATTAAACTGCCCGGATCACAGATTGTATGTATAGGTTTCCGGATTTTCTGAAAGATGATATATTGAGAATAAATGTTAGTCACAAAAGAAAATTATAACATTTTAAATGGGATAAATCCTGTCTATTGTATCGGAACGGTATCATCCGTTCAATAGATTGACTACTTTTGCAAATGGAGTCGGTGATGTTGACGTTGTTGTCCTTATCGGGAACCTTGGGTTTCCCATCTCTGGCCGGGGCCGTAAGTGCAGCCTGCGGTTTGTATATTATACTCATGATGGCACTGATGTGCGTGATCATATATAGCAGACAACGAAAAAAAGCCTATATCCTTTTTTCGGTTGCCGCTATTATTATTATGACATATGAAGCCATGAATCTCTATTCAGCAGGCGGAGGCAAGATACAACTCCAAGGAATCGTGTGGAAAAATGCGCTGGAGGCATCTGCCTTCGTGCTCATCAATGCCGCCGTATTTCAACTCTACCGGAAGCTGAAACGTGTGCAGACATGGACCCTGCTGCTGCTGGGTGCGTTATTGATATTGCCGGTTATTGCTTGGACTGCAGGTTTGTTGCCCGCTTGGATCAGCGCAGCGAAACTAGTTGGGTTCACTCTGTTTTATCGAGTACTGGTACTTATACTGAGCCTTGTGTTCATAACCCCACGAATCGGACAGCCAAAGAAGTATGTAGCGGGCTTATTCATGTATTTGCTCTGGCTCGGCTATTTGTGGCTGCGAAATGACATCCCTGAAGAAGCAGGCAGGTCAAACGCAGTCCTGTATATGTCATTTTTACCATTGCTGTACTATACTACGTTGTTCATCATCCTGTTTGAACGGATTGTGGAGCTGCTCCAAAGGATTTACCGTTCTTCCATCACCGATGGTCTGACAGGGCTGTATAACCGCAAATATTTTTCGGGACGACTACGGCGATATATGGATCAAGGAATCCGCGTGTCGGTCATTTTTTGCGATATTGACAATTTCAAAAAGCTGAATGATACGCAGGGCCATGCTCGTGCGGATGAAGTACTCAAACAGGTCGCACAGATTATGGAGGATGAACTGGATGAAATCGGACTGACCGGACGATACGGTGGCGAGGAACTGGTCGCAATGGTTGTGGATCGACGTGCCAAGGTTGGACATGTCGCAGAACGTATCCGCGAGCGGGTCGCGGAAGAAAGCATTGTCACGATCAGTGTCGGATACAGTACAGTGAAGAAAGAAATGAACCCGGATGAACTGGTCAAGCAGGCCGATCAAGCAATGTACATATCCAAAACGACAGGTAAAAACAAGGTTACAGCTTATAAAGCAGCCGAAGTGAAAAAAAGTCGGGCAGCACGCGCACAATAATTCGTAACCTGCAATTCAGTGTTGAACGTTGAGTTTGAATAATTCTCTGTCTGGTTGCCTATATCATAAAATGACGCACAGGAATCTCATAAGAACCTGTGCGTCATTTATATTTAATCTGCCTATCATACTTCTGACGTCGCAGATGCTATATCCCGGCCGATCCATGCCAGTTCTTCACTAGTCAGCTCTCGATAGCTGCCCAGTGGAAGCTGTTCATCCAGCTTCAATGGCCCCATGGCCGTTCTTTTCAAATAGGTCACCTTTTTACCAACCGCCTCGAACATACGCTTCACTTGATGAAACTTACCCTCATGGATTACAAGCGAAATATAGGAAATGACTTCTCCATCTGCCTGGTACGGATGTTCGTGACGAAGAATGGTCAACTGCGCGGGAAGGGTAACATACCCATCATCCAGTTCCACTCCTGCTGTAAATTGATGAATATCCTCCTCCGTGACATGACCCGACACGGTAGCCTCATACGTTTTAGGGACATGCCGCCGTGGAGAAAGTAGTTCGTGCGCTAGCTTACCGTCGTTGGTCAACAACAATAGTCCTTCTGTATCTTTATCTAAGCGTCCTACTGGAAAGGGCTCAAAATGTCGTTCTTCCGCACTCAGCAAATCCAACACCGTCCGCTCCCTCGTATCTTCAGTTGCAGATATGACGCCCGGTGGCTTGTGCAGCATGATGTAAATATACTCCCGAAAAACAACAAGTTCCCCGTTCACTTCAATCTGATCCTGGTAGGGATGAACCTGTAAGCCGCTATCCTTGGTGGTTCTCCCGTTTACCGTGATCATCCCTTGCTTCACCTGTCTCTTGATATCACTACGGGAGCCATATCCCATATGGGTTAAAACTTTGTCCAAACGTTGCGTTTGTCTTCCTTTTCCACTCATACCGATGTCCACCTCCAGCCTGTAGGGTATTCATTTTTGAGCATGCCGTCCTGCCATTTGCCCCACCCAGCCGAATAACCATCAATGCACACGAGAGTATAGCCTTTGGGCTGGACTTCGTTCCGCAGTGCCATTCTCTCAACGGGGATGGACAAGGTCTCACCTTTTAAATACCGGATGGCCTCAGCATCTGAACTGGAGAGATTGATGCTTCTAACCGCCTCTGAAGGGCGTAATGCCACCGCCAGCGGATGTGAAGGCACAAAGCGACCATTCTTGTCGGTACCCATAAACCAGCCTGGTCGCACCACCTTCAGGCCGTCCAAACGATGTGATGCCAGTGGCGACTGATAAATGCGATCTCCGTAAACCACCGTATAGCCTGTTAAGCACACCTCCAGCTGCTCCTTCACAAATTGGTGATAGGACTCCAGCACATCCTGTGGGGAGCGTGCAGCGGATTTTACATTTTCTTTGCCAGAACGGGACTTATTGCCACCCAAGCCGCGCGCGGACTTTCCTTTACCGGACTTCCCATCCATTCCTTTACCACTTCGTTTAGGCTCACCAGTCGCATGTCTTCCTTGACCGCTTGGCGTCAACGCTTCCTTGACGGACAAAAACTGCTTCTTCCGTGGATACACTGCATCTATGTTCAATGCCCTGTCATTCTTGTCCTCACGTTGAGTCAAATCCCCGGATTCAGTGTGATCTTCCATCGCAGCAGCATTGCCACCCTGATGTTGCAACACAGCGATAAAATGGCCTTCTCCCTCTACGAGATGCGGCCAAAGGCGTGCTGTTCCCCGCAGTTCGGGGTGTGCTGCCGCGACCTCTTCACTCATCCATTCCGGATGACCTGGTGCAAAGCCTGCTTCCGATGGAACAGGGACTACGTCAAAATCGGGATGAGCTCCCAGAAATTCTGCGATCATTCCTTCGTTTTCTTCTGGCGCAAAGGTGCAGGTCGAATAGACAATTCTCCCTCCTGCGCTCAGCATTGAGGCCGCTACACGCAAAATGTCCCGTTGCATGACTACACATTTATCCACCGAATGCGTCTCCCATTGTTTTGCCATATCCTCATCCTTGCGGAACATACCTTCTCCCGAGCAAGGTGCGTCAATTAGTATCTTGTCAAAAAAATGTGGAAAGGCAGCGGCGATTCGATCCGGGCTTTCATTCAGTACCACGGCATTACGCACACCGTACAATTCCACATTTTTAGCCAACGCTTTGGTTCGGTCCGCGCTAATATCATTTGTCACCAATACGCCGCTTCCTTGTAGTTTGGCAGCTATTTGGGTCGATTTCCCGCCCGGTGCAGCGCACAAGTCCAATACAGCTTCGTCCTGAGCTACATTGAGTAGCTCAACTGGAGACATTGCACTCGGTTCCTGTACATAGTACAGCCCCGCATGGTAGTAAGGATGTAACCCCGGCTTTGTACCGTGCGGAATGTAGAAACCCGTGGCACACCACGGAATCGGCCGCAGTTCGAACGGAGAACGTTCCTTAAAGTCCTCCATCGGAATTTTTAACGTATTGACGCGAATCCCGGCATGGGGCGTGTGGTCATAGGCGGTCATAAATGCTTCAAATTCGTCGCCGAGCAATTGCTCCATGCGCTTTACAAATGCTGTGGGGAGCTGTACACCCATAATCGTAATCATCCTGTCCTTTTAAAATAAATTTTATTGTACCATATTCAACCTGTTATCCTGCAATATCGGTGTGATTTACAAACTTTCACTACAAGCTGTAATGTTGTATAATAATGAGATTCATAGCTACATATTTTGAATTTTGATAGGAGAGATTGCATTGAACGCACAAAAATCCAACAAAAAAAAGCTTATACCTGTCATCGGCTTTTTTGTTGTGCTGGTCATTTTGCTTGGAGTGCTACTCGCTTTAAATTCAGGCACTAAGAACAAGCTGTATGGCGTTTCCACAGCCTCGTTAAATCCTGCTACTCAAGAGTTGCTGAATGACCCGAACTATCAGCAAATTATTAAGCCGGAAGATCTACAGAGCAAAATTGATAAAAAGGAAAACTTTTTCGTCTATCATTTCGCGTCCGACTGTGTGCATTGCCGCGCCACTACTCCCAAGCTCTTGCCTTTGAGCAAGCAGGAGAACATCACGATGCACGAATTTAACCTGCGTGAGTATGAGGATGGCTGGGACAAGTATAAGATTGAGTATACCCCTACGCTCATTTATTACGAAAAAGGCGTGGAAAAGGAACGTATGGTAGGCGGGTTGAAGGAAAGTCCTTCGGACAATGGGTACACACTCGACGATTTCAAAGCCTTCTTTGAGAAATATAAAAAGAACGTAACCTCCTAGTCAAACGTTCACACACCTGAAACGATAAAGCAGCCCGATCCCCATGAAACGGATCGGGCTGCTTGCTTACCATGTGCATGTGCTTCAAACTCAAGGCGCATCCTTCGTTTCCACCGAGACAAAGCCCGATCCGCCAGCGGCCTGTCTTCGCCTAATTGAAGCTTCCAGCGCCTGCTGACGCTGCTCATGCTTTTCCCCACGCCGAGGACCTCTCTGCTGCGGGATGTTGACTGGAATGGACGACGATGCCTTCTCCACGGCACGGCGCAACCCGGGCTCGACGATTTCAATCGTCAAATCCCGATAAACCGGCGGTTGGTGCTGAAGCTCTTCCGTGCAGGTCATAACAGCTTCAGCAAGCTGACGGGCGCAAACGCGCGCCTCGTCCACCAGTTTCGCCATATTAATGCCCAGCGCCTGCGAAGGAGCATGCTCCAGCCGGTGGACCGCACTATCCAGCATCATATGTCCACCACGATAGTTACCATTCCGAAAATGATACAGTCCTACAGCAACTTGCAGCAAACCTTTATATACAGGGTCACGGTCCAGCTTAAGCCACAGCTCTTCCAGTACCTCATGACATTCAAAGTAATCCCGATCCCGATTGAAGTATACCAAATAAGTCACGTACAGCGGTTCGTAGGAAAGGTTTACCATTTAATATTCATCCCTGTCTTCTTCCTTGGTAGAGGCTTCTAGCATCTCTTTAACCTCATCGTGAAGCAGCTTGATTCCTTCCATGTCGTGCCGTTCCCACAGTTCATTAAATCTGCGCTGCGCATCAATCGTTTCACTGATCTTATGGTAGAAATACAGCCGATGCATACCTGTTAGCACTTTGGATACGATATTGGCTTCATCCTCGAACTTTTTCTGCGCTTCCAATATTTCAAGACGCATGGAAGACATCTCATTATCCAATACAAAGGCTGCCTCAGCTGCCTTTTTCAACCGTGTGCGCATATTATCAGGCAAGCTTTCACGATACTTATAGCTAAGAGAATGCTCAATAGTTGCCCAAAAATTCATAGCCAACGTACGGATTTGAATCTCTGCCAGCACGATTTTCAACCCCACTGCTGTCTGAACCGGATACTCCACAATCATATGAAAGCTGCGATAGCCGCTGTCTTTATAATTGGTGATATAGTCCTTTTCATACAGTACGGTCAAATCCTTACGTCTTCTGATGTATTCGGCCACCCGCCGAATATCCTCTACAAATTGACACATAATGCGAATGCCTGCAATATCCTCGATTCCCGTCTCCAGCTGATCAGAAGGAACTTGTAATCTCTTCGCCTTATCGAGGATGCTTGATATTTTTTTAACCCGTCCGGTTACGAATTCGATAGGAGCGTATTCCTCGCGCTTTTTCAGCTCCGCACGCATTGTTTTGAACTTGACCTTAAGCTCTTCCACCGCCTGATCGTATGGCAGTAAAAATGTTCCCCAGTCTCTTCCGTCCATCCCCGTACCTCCTGTCTCTTCCGACAACACTTTTTTATCTGTGATCTGCACCAACAGCCTCGTTAATGTGTCTAAAGCCGTCCTTTCGAAGCAGCTCACGCAGGCCAGCATGTATAGCCCTATTTACTTCCGGCCCTTCGTAGATCAATGCTGTATAAATTTCAATCAGGCTTGCGCCTGCTTTAATTTTGTCATAGGCATCACGACTCGTGAAGATGCCGCCTGATCCGATAATAGGCAGCTTACCTTCCGTCTGGCGGTACACCCGTCCGATGACCTCTGTGGAACGGTCACGCAGCGGCTTACCACTCAGCCCTCCTGTTTCACTCGCATTTCGGTGCGTCAGACCAGCTCTGGATATCGTTGTATTGGTCGCAATAATGCCGTCTACTCCACTGGCAGCAATCGCATCTGTCATATATTCCAATTCCTCATCCGATACATCCGGCGCAATTTTAACTAGTACAGACTTGGCATTGCCGTACTTTTTCGCCTGGACTCCCATCTCTGCCCGAACCGCTTCCAATAGCGACTTCAGTTCATGACCATGCTGGAGCTTTCGTAAATCCGGCGTATTCGGCGAGCTAATATTCACTACAAAGAAGTCCGCATACGGATACAGTGCGGAAATACACTTTTCATAGTCCTTATGAGCATCCTCATTGGGCGTGATTTTATTTTTACCGATATTAACTGCGACCGGAACAGGTCGATGTTTGAGTGCAGCCAGACGTTTGGCCATGCTCTCAGCACCCAGATTGTTAAAGCCCATCCGATTGACTAACGCCTCATCGGGAGGCAGTCGGAACAAACGAGGTCGATCATTGCCGGGCTGTCCCACAGGTGTCACCGTTCCCACTTCCATAAATCCAAACCCGATAGAAGAAAAACCAGTAACCGCTTCTGCATTTTTATCCAGTCCTGCAGCCAGTCCAATCGGGTTGGGAAAATGAATGCCAAACAGATCAACGGCAAGATCCTCCGTTTCCTTGACTCCGTACATCCCTCGCAGTGTCGCTGCTCCACCAGGGAGTGAACCCGCATGTTTTAAGCCGTCAATGACTACATGATGGGCCGTCTCTGGACTCATTTTAAAAAAAACAGGTTTCGCAATCCTTCGATACAACACGATTCATCCACTCCGTTCTATGCCCTTGCACAATCCTAAAAAAACATCTCTACAAAATAGTTTAGCTTTTTCCATACCAAAAAGAAAGTAATTTGCGAGGTGTAGTATCAGAACAATTCAGTTGTCATGGAGATGTCATTGAAAATGTATAATCAAACCATTTACAATGGACATAGTAAGACAAGACCTTAGCCCGTTAGAAAAGAGGGATTGCTGATATGAAGACCAAGCGCAAGCCGCCCAGTCTGCAAAAGAAAAAGGATGAGGTGAACAAGAAAGCGATTGTATGGACCGCCGTCAGCTTTGTTCTCCTCATCATTGTGATTATTCTGGTCATTGTTTTAGCACAAGCAGGAAATCGTTAAACACCAAGTAGCAATAGCATCAAAACGTTAATTTAGCCAGTGATAGGTTTTGCGGGGATTTGTCTGGTCATGCTGCGGCTCACTTGTAAATCGAGAACCAGGCACCAGCACTTGATCAGGCAATCCCCCGTTACCAATGACCACCTCCGTACCCGAAGGTACAAGTGCAAACAATTCCTCCACATCCTCTTTACCCATTCGGACGCAACCCAACGACTCATTTTTGCCAATGCTGTCCGGCTCGTTCGTGCCATGAATGGCATAATTCGTTGCAGACAGTTGCATCCCACGACTACCAAACTCACCGTTGGATTTTCCGTTCGGATTTACTACTTTATCGGTAATCACAAATTTCCCTTCTGGTGTTCTTTCTCCACCCAAACCGATAGGATAATTTCGAATAAGTACATTGCCACTTACCAGGGCGAGCCTGTGCTTAGATTTGTCCACCACAATTCGCAGCGGTTGCCCTAGAAAAGGTCGTCCGTGCAATGACGATGCCAGTAATGGACTGCTTTCGGCCGACGAGTCAGCGTCTAAATCTACTGCCTTCCCTGTTCCCTGTCCAGGTGAAGCAAGTAAATTACGCATAGGTGTAAAAGCCTTCTTCATCCCGTCTGTCGTACCGTACATCGTGTTAGCGGGAAAGTCTCGAGTCAGTTCATCAAGACTCTGGGGAAGACGTTGATGCTGTGAGCGAAAAGCACGCATGGAGCTATTCAACACAGCTAATTCCTCCTGTCCAGCAGCCCATTTTAGACCTGCTTTGCGAAGATTTTCACTGTCTGACGGCTTGCAAGCACACGCAGCGGCGTCGTAAGACTGAACAGCTAATCCGCCGTTTCCTTTGTTCTGTACACTAAGTAATGGCTTCATGCCCTCTCTCCAGAGCAGCCACGAGCCCCCTTGCTCCATGCCCAACATCGTAGTCTTGGACGGCAATCGGCTAGTCTTAGCCAACATATCAGTAAGCCCCGTTCCAGCTCCACTCCCTTTTCGAGCTTGAGCCGTAAACACACCACCAACCACACCGATCTGGGCCATCTCCTTCGGATCAGCAGTGGCCACTTTCGTAACTTCAATATTATCAATTGCTGCCTGCTCAGTTCCGGATGGAACAGATGTATTTTCATTTGAAGGTCTCGGTGAATTGGCTGAAGGAACCCATATGAGCAGTAGTACCATTAACGCAGTTAACAGGTGGCGTGTTCGAGCCGTCCTTCGCTCCTTCTCCTTGGACATCTGAACCAGTTTATCCTGATATTCCATCCATACGTCTGCCGGAATCTGTTTATGCTCGAAGGCTTCGAACACTTCTCCTGCGCGATTGAAGCAATAATTTGCTTTGCCCTCCTGACCGCTGCTCTCATACTCTTTGCCGAGTAAATACCAGGCCATTTTATTATCAGGGTGTTTTTTTACATACGATTTAAGATGAGGCGAATGGTTCATCGGATCCTCCTGATCGTGTAATCTTGCATACTTCCTATTATGTATATCGGTAAAAATAGACTCGATGGACAGCACATAAAAAAAAACGTCTATCGATGGACTTTCACGGAAGCCAGACCGCGTTTGGCAGAAGTTTTTTTTAGATTATAGAATGGCTCAGCTCCGCTGAACCATTCTATAATCTAAAAAAACAGCACCGACAGCTTACTTTCACCGTTATACGGCGAAGGGAGCTGTCGGTGCTGTGCCTATCAAAGAAGCCTACGCTTAACCTTCTTTATTGAACGGCTCGTCTGCTACTTTAATGGAATCTGTAGGGCAACCGTCACAAGCATCCTGCATATCATCAAACAAATCATCCGAGATTGCCTTGATGCCTTGGTTTGCATCCCCTTCAAAGATCACTTCAGCCAAACCTTCATCATCATAATCATAAATGTCAGGTGCTGTAGCGCCACAGGCTCCGCAAGCAATGCATGTATCTTTTTCTACCCAAGTGTATTTAGCCATAACTTTTCTCTTCCTCCTATACAATCAAACAAACCAGCTTTTACATTCTATTCACATATTAATACAAACCCAATATTATTACAAATTATTTTCCTTTATCCTTCGTGTAAAAAATGCTTATAACGTAAGCTTCTGATGCTTGCAATAATCTATCCAAAAGCTCACTCCGGAGTTGGTAGATTGTCTTTTTGCAGCGAAGTTCCGCGCAGCTTGGAGTTGCGCAGAAGTACCGAAGGATCATCTCCCAGCATCCCAGCGGTCAAAATTGCATTTTCACCAAACTTATCGCGCAGTGCATCCATCGTCTTCAATAAGCTTTCTTTCTTAGGCTGATCCTGGTATTCAAATAGATCCATTTGAACGGCCGCTTCCTCCTTTGGAATGAGCTGCTGTAACGTAATCCCCAGTAAGCGTACAGGCTTATCTTCTCCCCAATGGCGACGATACAACGCACAAGCTTCCTTATATATGTCCTCTGCACTTTCCGTAGGAGTGCTCCTGACTTGAGAACGCGTAAAGGTCTTCATATCCGGCGTCCGAATCGTCAATTGTATACCTCCTGCCAGCATACCGTGTCGTCGAAGCCGCCGGGCTACCTGATCACTAATGTTAAGAAGTACCCGTTGGGCTTCTTCCAGCTTTACCACATCCATAGGCAGGGTAGTCGTGTGACCAATGGACTTGTTTGGCTCCCGCTCAGTGCTGACAGGTGAATGGTTAATTCCGTTAGCGGCCAATTTTAACCACGAACCCGTCACACCAAATACGCCAACCAGCATATGCTCATCGGCCTTAGCCAGCTGCCCAATGGTACGAATATTCATTTGTAGAAGCTTATCTGCCGTTTTGCGGCCCACACCAAACAATTGACCACAAGGAAGGTTCCACAAAATATTGGGTACATCACGCAAACGTAGAATAGATATCCCGCGTGGTTTTTTCAGATCAGAAGCCATTTTGGCCAGCAACTTGTTAGGAGCAACTCCAATTGAACAGGGCAGGCCCAGCTCGTCTTCTACTCTGCGCTGGATTTCCTCAGCAATTTCCATAGGTGTTCCAAACTGTTTGGATCCAGAAATATCCAGATAGCACTCATCAATTGAAGTCGCTTCCAGCATAGGCGTATACGAATATGCAATGCTCATAAATGCTTTGGAATAACGACGATACAAGTGAAAATCAGGCTGTATTACAATGAGCTGTGGACAGATCCGGCGAGCCTGCTGAACGACCATCCCTGTTGAAATACCCAATCGTCGGGCTTCATAAGAGCAGGTTACAATTACACCTTTGCGCAGCTCACTACTGCCTGCCACCGCGGTAGGCAGTCCCTTATATTTCTCCGGCTCCTCCGCTGCATGAACGGAACAATAAAATGCATTCATATCCACATGCAGAATAACTCGCCCACCAGCCGGATAATAAGCACTGACATCTTTCATGCTCAACCCTTCTTTTTAACTGTAAATTCACCCATCATCGCGGGAATATGTGTTTTGATTTTATACTTGAGACACTTTTAAATGCTATTTCTATTTTACATAAAAATAATGGTTTTGCGGCTAAAAATGATAATTATATATTACAATTGAAGTCATAAGTTGATATAATCGACTAACATACGAACACGACAAACTAACGCTTTCCTGTTTTTAAGCGTTAAACAACTAAATTAATGTGCTTAAAAAAGCAGAGCATCACCAATCTGAGCAATCCGCAAAGGAGGAGTCCCTCATGTCCACCGCTATTTCTATCTTTGACACAACGCTGCGAGACGGCACTCAAGGAGAAGGAATTAGCTTGTCTGCTGATGACAAATTGAAAATCGCCAAAAAACTCGATGATCTCGGTGTTCATTATATTGAAGGCGGGATTCCCGGAAGCAACAGCAAGGATATCGAATTTTTCAAACGGGTACAAGAGCTGGGCCTTCAGGCAAAGATTGTCGCCTTCGGCAGCACGCGCCGCAAAGATAGCATCGCAGCACAGGATGTCAATCTGCAACGAATTCTGGAATCCGGCGCTCAGGCTGCTACACTTGTGGGTAAATCATGGGATTTTCATGTACACACCGCCTTACAGACGACACTAGAGGAAAATCTGTCTATGATTTACGACTCCATCGCCTTTTTAAAGCAAGGGGGCATGGAGGTTATTTTTGATGCCGAACATTTTTTCGACGGATATAAAAACAATCCCGAGTATGCAATGGCCGTTATGAAAAAAGCTGAGGAAGCAGGCGCGGATTGGCTCGTGATGTGCGATACAAACGGCGGTACCCTACCACATGAGATTCAGGAAATTGTCACTATGCTGCAAAGCCAGATAACGAGGTCACAGTTGGGTATTCATACACACAATGACTGCGAATTGGCAGTAGCGAACTCTCTAAGTGCTGTACAAGCAGGCGCAAGGCAGGTTCAGGGTACCATCAACGGCTACGGTGAACGGTGTGGTAACGCTAACCTGTGCTCCGTCATTCCTAATTTGCAGCTCAAGCTGGGCTACGACTGTCTAGATATTGAAAAGTTAAATCAACTCCACAATACAGCCCGCTTTGTGAGCGAAGTCGCCAACGTCAATATGCCTGTGAACCAGCCTTATGTTGGCAATGCAGCTTTTGCCCATAAGGGGGGCATTCACGTGTCAGCCATTCTACGCGACTCGCGAACTTATGAGCACATCGCTCCTGAACTCGTGGGGAACAAGCAGCGGGTTTTGGTCTCCGAACTGGCCGGGCAAAGCAACGTGGTATCCAAAGCGCAAGAGCTGGGCATCACCCTTGACCCATCCAGTGATGAGGCACGTGGCGTAATTAGCCGCATCAAGGAACTGGAGCATCAGGGATACCAGTTTGAAGGCGCGGATGCTTCGCTGGAACTGCTCATTCGTGAAGCAGGCGGTGAAGTGAAGGAAATGTTCTCTTTTGAGTCCTTTAAAGTGCTGGTAGAGAAAACAGCCGGCCGCCCGGTCGTATCCGAGGCATTCTTGAAACTGAATGTCGCAGGGACGAGTGTCTATACCGCAGCTGAAGGCAACGGTCCTGTCAACGCGCTCGATAACGCACTCCGCAAGGCTCTTTCTCAGTATTTCCCTGCCTTGCGGGACATGCATTTGGCTGACTACAAGGTACGTGTGCTTGACGAAAAGGATGCCACCGCCGCCAAGGTACGTGTGCTCATTGAGTCTAAAAATTACGAGGACGTCTGGAGTAACGTAGGTGTATCTGAAAATGTAATTGAAGCCAGCTGGGAAGCTCTCTTGGACAGTTTCCGTTACGCATTGTTGGAAGCACCAACTCCAAAAAACGATCAGGCAGAGCTTACTCATCATGGATTAGTTAATCACTAATCAGGTGCTCGCATGAGCTATAAGGTGCCTTTGGCGGTCTACTCGGCTCCCAAAGACACCTTCTTTTTTTGAAGAGTTTTTATTTTGCGTTCCAACTCCTGCTCACTGAGCATGCCGATTATGATTTCGCGGACCTGTCCATGATGATCAACCAGTACATGGGTCGGAAAAGCCACCCCTCCAAATCGTTCAAACAATGCTCCTTGCTCATCAAGTAAAATGGGAAATTGGAGATCCAAAGAGCGGGAAAACTTCTGTACATCCTCCAATCGATCATAGCGAGTTACATTGATACCATAAACATCCACATCATCTTTGTACTTACTATACAACTCATTCAGCATAGGTGCTTCTAATCGGCACGGGTCGCACCACGAAGCCCAAAAGCTAATAACCAAAGCTTTATTGCGCGTAGCCCCTACATCGTAGGACTTGCCATTTAACCCCTTTAAAATCATAGAAGGAAGCCGTTGCCCAGGTTTTATCTTTTTCATTACCTCTACCGCATGTGTTTCAGCCTCTACCTCTTTCTCAGCTTCAAGTCTTTCTCTACCATATTCCTCTTTTAATGGTACATTTTTTATGGACAGGCTTGCTGCATAAGTTGTGTTTGCAATAACTCCCCATGAAGCCCCAATCACAACCAGCATAACCATCGCTCTGATGAAAAGAAATCTTTTCACGTCTTATCACCTGTCTTTCATCTAAATGACCCTTACCTTCTCCATAGGATGCCCATACTGTTCCCACCTCTAACCTTCTAAATCTGAACAGGACGCAAAAAAAACAGCAAACCCACGAAATCGCGAACTTGCTGTTTTTATGTGTATATGAATGCTATGCCTTGTACTGAATCAGGCATGACTTAAATGCGCGTAGACATCTGCCAAATTGGTCACGTTACGCTTCAGCATTTCCTGAACATACGCAACCCACAGCTTAGCCGTCATTTTCGCATCCTCTAACGCATGGTGCCGCCCTTCAATCGGAATGGATTGGTAGGCCAACAATTCATCCAAACTGTAGGTTTGATGTTGCTGTGGCTCGAGCCATTTGGCAAGCATCATCGTATCCAGAACACGATGAGTCAATTGGACTTTAGATGTTTTCCATAATGCAGCATTCAAAAAGGCCTTATCATGAGCGCTAGCATGTGCTACAAGTACTCGCCCACCTACAAAGGACATAAAGTCGTGCAGTCCATTCATAAGTGGTGGAGCTTGATCCGTCATTTCCCGGGTAATCCCAGTTAGCTCGGTAATGTGCTCAGGAATCACAGTCCGTGGATTAACAAGCGTATAAAACTGCTCTTTTTCCATAATCATGTCCCCGACAACCCGAATCGCCCCGAACGATAAAATCTCATCACCATGCTGTGCTGAAAATCCCGTTGTCTCCAGATCAAAAACTACCGTCTCCAAACGATCCAGCGGGGTCCGCAATACTTCAGAGCGCCGTTGCTCCCGGGTTAAGGAGCGAATAAACGCCATCTGCTGAGCCGTAGGAGCCCCCATTACAGACGCGATCGCAGACGGCACTCCTCCTCTGCGGAGAGCGCTCCAGAAGCCACTTCCCTGCACTGGTTCCTTCATGACCTTCTCCCTTCCATAAATCGCAACTGCCTTTGCAACGCACGATGCAGCCGTCGTACCGTGGAAAGCGCCTCGCGCAACTCATGCCAGCCTTTACCTTGTTTCAGCGGCTTTACAGCCAGGTAGCCATCGCTGACCAGCAATCCATCATTCTCCTTCACTGGCGTAGCCATTCGTAGCTGAAGCGCAATCCGAAAGGCTCGCTCGCAAGCATCGAGTAAAGGCAACGGTGCCGCTTCCAGTGATGCGAGACGACTGAGCCTTTTGAAGGTGGAGGTTTCCTCTACACCATGTTGCAACGCCAAAAAACGGACTGCGTTCACCAGTGGAATGTACAATCCGTATTTCACATCAAAATCGCCCGCATGCTCACCGAAGCGCTCGGTAACGATCTGACCTAAAATATTAAGTGTCGCTTTATGCCTCACTGTGTTCCTAAGTACCGCCGAGGGTAAATCAGGATGTTTTCGGAACAACTCATAAAAACTTCGTTTCCAGTTTGCAGATAGTCGCTCATCTCCAGCGATATGCCTCATATCAGACGAGATAATCAGATAACGGATCGGCTCCCAAGCAAAATCATCCGACCATTTCGTTAGCTGTTTTTGCCATCCAGACAATGTTTGACGCCACAACGGCTCCGAGCACATTACTTTCCCTTCACATTTGGGATATCCCAAATACTCTAACATCGCAGACACTCTGCGACCAAACTCTCTAAAATACAATTCTTTGTCAGCAGATATTGTGTCACTGATAATCATACCGTTATCCTGGTCACTCCACAGCGTCGATTCCGAGCGCCCCATGCTTCCGAAGGCTATAAATGCGTAAGGGACGGGAGGAGGGCCGAAGCCATCCTCAACCATCCCTTTTTCGCACATTTGTACAGCTCTGGCCGCGATGCGGTCATGCATTTCATTCGCCGTTCGTAACCAGTCTGATAACGGAGCGGAGGCTTGGGAAGCCAGCAGCCATTTTTGAGAGTCGACCCTGGCCTGCCTTAGCGATTCAGGTGTATCTGCATGATCTATCGCTTCGGCGGAACTCACCCAAGGGGCCATATTTTGCAGTTCCATACTTCCATCTCCTCCGCTCATCCATACTGGTTCTTTATATTTTACATATTAGTTCACAATTCCAGAACGCTTTTCAGCCTCAGCAACCAACTTCATTTGCTCAGGATACCCGTACGTACCGTGTTCACTGATATCCAGTCCCATCGTTTCTTCCTCTTCCGTAACGCGAATACCCATAATTGCTTTCATCGCACCCAGAATAATGAAGGAAATGACGAACACGAAAGCCAAGGTGCCAATCAGTCCAAGCAGCTGTACTCCTAATTGGGTAAATCCACCACCATAGAACAGACCCGCTTGACCTACACCTGTTATTTTTACAAGCTCAGGAGTAGCGAAGAACCCTGTGGACACTGCGCCCCACATCCCTGCAACACCATGCACGGAGAAAGCATATACCGGGTCATCTACTCTTGCACGCTCAAACCATTGCGCTGTGAAGAAAGTGACGATCCCTGCAACTGCACCAATGACCAGTGCCGCCCAAGGTGCTACAAAGGCACAAGAACCAGTAATGGCAACCAAAGCCGCCAGCACACCGTTTAACATAGCAGGAATATCTGCCTTTCCGTATACCATCCAGGATACGAGCAAAGCGAAAACTCCACCTGCCGCAGCAGCAATATTGGTAGTCAAGGCCACATATCCAAAGAATCCGTCGTTCATAGCCGATACAGCACTACCTGGGTTAAATCCAAACCAACCAAACCAGAGAATAATAACACCCAAGATAGAGTACACCTGATTATGACCAGGGATAATGTTCGGCTTGCCATCTTTATTGAACTTGCCCAGACGCGGTTTGAGCAGCAGTGTAGCGACGAGTGCCGCCGTAGCGCCTGTCAAATGGACTACCGTCGAACCGGCATAATCCTGCATTCCCAACTTACCAAGCCATCCGCCGCCCCACACCCAGTGAGCTACAACCGGATAGATTACGATGGAGAATAAAATACCGAAGATAATGTATACACTTAATTTTGCACGCTCTGCCATCCCCCCGCATGCGATAGAAAGTGATACCGCAGCGAAAGCAAAGTGGAACAAAAACATAATTGTAATCGGAACATCCAGACCTGAAAGAGCATCAAACGATACTGCAGCATCCGTACCACTCATGAAGAAACCCGTCAGTCCCATAAAACCGTTGCCGCCATCATTACCAAAGCCGAATCCAAATCCAAGTGCCCAGAAGGACAAAGCCGCAACACCCGTGGTGAGAATCGTTTTACCAGCGACATGGCCCGCATTCTTCATTCGTGTCGAGCCTGCCTCCAGCAATGCAAATCCCGCTTGCATAAAAAATACAAGTATAAATGCCAAGAACGTAAAGGCCGTGTTTAGCCCAGCTTGAAGTTGAATATTTGTCGGACCGTCAGCAGCAAACGCACCTACCGGAAAAGCTAATACTGTCAGCATGGCCAATAATACAACTAACCACTTTTTTCTCATGAAGCCCACTCCCTCGAATGTTAAGTTTCTTTACATTTCGTGAAATTCTTATTGTCATTATAATCAGAATACATGAAAGTTGACAAGATTTTTTTTATTATGTTAAAAAAAGATGGTCCCAAACAATCCATGTCACATTTACTAACTATAAAAGTAGCTTGTTTCTGTCCGGAAAAAAGCATGACGTTTGACTGTATGGTTGGGAATCATGTAAAATATTCTTTATAAACACTCCGTTTGCAAATGCTAATATTGAAGGTTGAACGAAGAGCGCGAGGTGAAGACAGATGGGGATATGAAGCTGTATCGAATTGGTGAGCTAGCCAAGGCGGCTGGTGTCAGCGAACGAACTATTGATTATTACACAAAGCTTGGTTTGATCACACCTGAAGAACGATCATTGAAAAATTATCGGCTTTATAATGATGAAACCTTAAACAGGCTTGAACGTATTAACCAAATGAAACAAGAGAAATATAGCCTTGAGGAAATCAGACAGACACTGATTAAATGGAACTCGGTCGCGGGGGAAGAGCACGTCACGGACAAATTAACGAGTCTAGAAATGCACATGCAGCGTCTGGAACGTGAAGTCAATGAACTACAGCCTCTTCTGGGGCAGCTCAAGCCCGTTCAAGCGCGCAAGTTGCTTACTGGTCTACTACCACAAAGCGCCGCTTGTATCGAAGCTCTGAAGTATCTGCTAGAGCATAGTTCTATGATGTAGATGCCCGGGCTAGTGATGAACAATAATGGAGGGTTGCTTTATGATGGGTATGTATATATTGATTATTCTTGCGTTCGGATTATCCTTATGGGCGCAATTCCGTGTAAAAGGTACTTTTAATAAATGGTCTGATGTCCCAAATGAAAATGGGTTGACCGGTTATGATGCTGCTCGGCATATGCTGGATCGCAATGGTTTGCATGATGTGCCTATTGAACCAGTACCTGGTGCGTTGTCTGACCATTATGATCCAATGCAAAGAGTCGTACGGCTGTCCGAGCCCGTTTATTATGAAAAATCCATTTCTGCAGTTGCCGTAGCTTGTCACGAGGTCGGTCATGCCATTCAGCATAAAGAGCATTATCCCATGCTGGCACTCCGTCACCGGATCTTTCCGATCGTAAACTTCGCTTCCGGGATTGCACCGTTTCTGCTGATTGCCGGTTTCTTATTCAGCTACACGAACCTGATTGGCTTGGGTATCATCTTTTTCTCGGCTACTGTCGCCTTTCAATTAATTACATTACCGGTTGAATTTAATGCTTCCAACCGCGCCCGAGAAATTATGGTTTCCGAAGGGTTTATCCGTAGTGATGAAGAACGGGGTATAGCCAAAGTATTAAATGCTGCTGCATTAACTTATGTGGCTGCAGCTCTCGTTTCCTTGCTGGAACTAATCCGCTTAATCGGTATCTTTAACAGCCGGGATTAATTGCTTGTATTACAAAAAAGGTTGTTCCTCCACCAAGAGGAACAACCTTTTTCCTTTATCTAAAACCAATCAGCTATACTCACTGCCCTAAATCCGCTTTAGCACTTCCATTCGGAGTAGCAGCACTACCTTTAAGGCCAAAATATTGCAACAAAAAAGTTCGGAATGACTTTGCAACTAATGGTAGTTTGTCATCTCTGCGATGAATCAAGCCAATAGTTCGCGTGACCTCTGGATCAACAATCGACACTCTTGCAGGTTGAAGCGGGTTGGTCTGAAACAACGCCATTTCAGGCAAAAGACTGACTCCCATACCAGCCGCAACTAATCCGCGAATCGTATCTGTCTCTTCACCTTCAAAAGCGATATCCGGCGTAAACCCTGCCTCCAGACAAGCCTGCCAGACAATCGGACGTAACGAATATCCATCTCTGAACAGGATGAATTTTTCTCCTTTAAGCTGACTCAGCGTAATGTGTTTGGCCGTAGCTAAAGGATGATTGGGCGGGAGAACAGCAAACAACTCCTCGGTCAGCACCACATCCCCCTCTACATGATCATGACGATCCGGAAAAGGAGATACAAAAGCCAAATCCACCTCACCCGCTAACACATCACGAATTAAACTCGGGTACATCCCCTGTTTAAATCTGAATTTAACATTGGGATACCGCTTTCGGAATTCAGCCACCACTGTAGGAATAAGATGAATCCCCAAACTGTGCGGAAAACCGATGCGGATTTCGCCCCCCTCAGGATCCAAAAACTCATGTACTTCCAAAACAGCTCGCTCTAGATCTTTTATAATCGTCTCAACCCGTTTGCAAAATAGTTGTCCCACTGGCGTAAGCTGCAAATTGCGACCCTTTTGCATAAAAAGATTGACTCCCAGCTCCTCTTCAAGCTGATGAATTTGCCGACTTACCGCAGATTGCGCCACATGTAGCTCCTCGGCTGCCTGAGTGACATGTTCTTTTTGCGCTACCTTCATGAAGTATTGCAACTGTCGTAATTCCACTCCGATATTCGCTCCAATCTGTTTTTCAACATCCGGAAGAAGACGTCAATCGAACATCATCCTCTTTCTTCCCCTGCTAACTTACCGTAAAACTATCTTTAGTGACGTTTGCGTTGGCCAGTCAATCTGATCATTAATCCATAAAGGAAAAACCCACTGAGCAATCCCCCGAAGTGAGCGGTCCAGTTAATGTTCGCTACAGCGAAAGAAAACAGGATACCAAACCCAAGCAGCGTGTACAGCGTTTTACGCGAGGCGTCATCCATCAGTGACCGCTGGAACAGGGCAACGTATAGGAATGCTCCATAGATGCCATAAATCGCTCCTGAAGCTCCTACAGAGACTGTCGTTTCCGTCATCATATTGTAATGCGCGATGGACAGTATGTTCCCTACAATGCCCGTGACCAGATACAATAACACATAGCGGAAGGACCCCAGCAAACGCTCCAGCGGAGGAGCGAAGACGAGTATGGCGAAGGAATTGAACAGAAGATGATCAAACCCTGCATGTAAAAACATAGCTGATACATATCGCCACAGTTGATCAGTGAATGGCGCCTCATTAATCAAAGCTCCATATCGGATCAACGTCAAACTATTTTCCGATCCACCCTGTACGGTGAGTACAATAAACATCACAATATTAATGAGCAAAATCAGACAGGTCACTGGGTAAAACCGCAAATAACTTTTCCAGTTCTCATAACGTAAAAAAATCAAGGCAATCCTTCCTTCATGGGTGTCTCCACCTTATTCAAATTGGACAATGTCTTTTATAAAAGATTATAATAGATTTCGGCAACGATAACCAATGCTAAAAACCAAGGAGGCTATTACATATGGCACAAGAACGTACAGGAGCTGCTACTTTTAAAGGCAATCCTTTGACACTCTTAGGTCCTGAACTGAAGGTTGGAGATCAGGCACCTGATTTCAAATTACAGAAAAACCTGCTAGAAGCAGCTACGCTCCAAGACTTTGCAGGCAAAGTCAAATTGATCAGTGTTGTTCCTTCTTTGGATACAGGCGTGTGTGACGCACAGACTCGACGTTTTAACCAGGAAGCTGATTCCCTTGGGGATCAAGTCGTAGTGCTGACTGTCAGCGTCGATCTGCCTTTCGCTCAAGCTCGTTGGTGCGGTGCTGCCGGTATCGACCGCGTATTGACACTGTCCGACTATAAGGATCATTCCTTCGGCGAAGCTTATGGTGTGTTCATCAAGGAATTCCATTTGGATCATAGAGCTATTTTTGTGATTGATCAAAATGACAAAATCGCTTACGTAGAATACTTGAGCGAAATGTCCGAGCACCCTGACTATGAGCAAGCGATTGCAGCAGTGAAAAAACTCGTCTAAATCAAGACTGAATATTAAAAAAGCGAGTGAAGGGTTGCCTTCCTCGCTTTTTTTGACGTTTGTCTGCCACATCACTGCTCACACATCTACAATTACTGCACGACCTTATGAGCGGACAGCTTCTTGTCAATCACAGCGAACAGTTGCAAAATGATGCGGTAATTCGCGCCCAAGTCCCCTAGCGATCCGCGTGAAGCAGAATAAATATCCACCGCACTCCGAACTGGCGAGACGGACAATATAGAAACGGTAATGTCGACAGTTCTACCGAACGCCGTTCGCTTCTCTAACGTAATCTCACCTACGGATGCTACCTCATGGAGTACCTTGTAGCCAGGAATTTTTTTCAAAATAGATGATACTTCTTCCCAAGCCTTGTCTCTCGATAAGTTATAATAGCGTGTCTTCATTTGGGGGTCCTTGACCCGGTCGCTTGTACCTTCTTGGCTGCGCACAATCCCTACCAGAGTCCTCTTCAACGACAAGACATTTCCTCCTTCACGATAATCGTTGCCATAATGCAGCACATCGGTTTTTTTGCTGCAAGCGCTTTATAAAAACGTTAAACAACAAAAATTTAACCGACCATACCTGTGGTATGCGACCTTAGTACCTCATGTCTTAGTTTAACATTGTTACATACAAAAAACACCCTGTTTCTGCACGAAGCATGAACAGAGTGTATTCATTATCTTTGGAGTACCCGCCGATGCCGTCCGACCATAGCGTCTTCTGAACCTGCTTTAGCAGGTGGGTGACCGCAGAATAAACTTTTGAAGTCCCCTTGTCAGGAATTGACAGGGCTTTTCAGCTGTTCATCCGTATAGATCTCCCTAGACATTGTCATTGGTTCAAAACAACAAATGACCGTAACGTGCATCGCAGGATGTGACCTTATTATAGCGCTTCTCACTCAGAAAGTAAATGCTAGGAGAAATATGTTTTATTTTTAGAGGTTATCACTTTTCTTGTCTTCAATGGTTGCCGTACCTTCATCTTTCTGCTTCATCTTTTCCATTTGATCTTGCATTTTGAGGAATGTTCCATAAAAATTAAAGAAAGCGAACCAGGCAACCACGCTGCCGATGAAGAATAGGAAAAGCACAGGATATTTGACTCCAATAAATATAACAACGGCGCTGCCGAGCATGGTGGAAAATACACGGAATGGTCGAATCAGCGTCAATAAAACCGCATTTTTAATAATTTGTCCGGTAGACATATGATAATGAGCCACCATCGAAAAGAAGTTAAACATAGACACAAGCAAAATAATGATAAGAATAAGCATAATTACGCCCACGATTTGCAAGTTGCTGAGTTGTGTCATATATACGGTATAATCCACATACATGATGACAAACAGCAATGTGTAAAAGATACCCCCGATCAGACTCTGCTTATAATTCTCTTTATACCCTTTAAAAAAGGTACGAAACACGCCCGTATCGGTATCACCCATTACCCATTTGCGAACCACTGTGAACATAGCCGATGTGGCTGGAAATAAAGTAAGCGGTGCCAAAATAGCCATCGCCCAGTTCATTTGTAAAGACTCATTAGCCAAATTCTGATTCATTACAAGTAGTTTCAGTATGAGGCAGAATACAAAAGGCGACGAACATAACACCCATAACAAATTTGTAGCCGCCAGTCGGGTAATCCACTCGGTCAGGCGGTAAATACCACCCATAGCTCCTTTAAACTCCAATGTCAGTCTCTCCCTCCGCAAGCCTTGGCAGTTCCAAGACTCATGTTGCTATGCCTATAAATTCCGGCTCTTGACTATATCATACCGTATTTCAGCCCTAATACGCCAGAGAAATCAATACGTGACCCATTAAAGCAGATCGCTAAAAGGTTCATTCATACTGATCAATCATAACAAAAAAGCCGAAGCTTCATCTGCTTCGACTTTTCATTATTTCATTTCTTATTCGGAAGAGGAATCTTCACGTCTTGCAGGACGACGAGTTTCTCCATTGCTGCTCGGGCGTGGTTTACGATCTCCACTGTAGCGGCTTCCGGAATCACGGTTGTAGCCACCGCCTTCTTTGCCACGGTTGTAACCGCCATATCCACCTTTACTTCCACTACCGCCGGTACCGCCAGAACGGTTGGAATTGTAACCACCGTTGCTGCGACCGCTATAGTTGGAAGGCTTGCGACCGCCAGAACGCACGTCTGGTTTACGACGTTTTGCACGGATCGGATCTTCTGGAGTCAACTCAATCGATGCTTCTCTTTTCTCACCAGTCATCAGTTTCAGAGCTGCGGAGAGAAGTTGTACAGAATCATATTGCTCCAGCATTTGAATAGCCAAACCTTTGTACTCGTTCAGCTCACCGCTTTCTACAGCCTCTAGGAGACGTTCAGCAATGATACGTTGTTTGCCTTCCAGAGCTTCAGCCAACGTTGGAAGCGGCTTGCGTGGAATGCGGTGACGAGTTACACGTTCGATAAAGTGCAAATGGTCAATTTCACGAGGCGTTACGAAAGACCAAGCTTCCCCTTCTTTACCTGCACGTCCAGTACGTCCAATACGGTGAACATAGCTTTCTGGATCTTGCGGAAGGTCAAAGTTCACAACGTGAGTTACGCCGGAAACGTCCAAACCACGGGCAGCTACGTCAGTCGCTACGAGCACATCGATGCTTCCGTCACGGAATTTACGCATTACAGCATCACGTTGGTTTTGAGACAAGTCACCATGCAAACCGTCTGCAGAATATCCGCGTTTTTGCAGAGCTTCAGCCAGCTCGTCTACCCGACGCTTGGTACGACCAAATACGATAGCAAGTTCTGGGGATTCCATGTCGATCAAGCGGCTCAATGCTTCGAATTTTTGACGCTCAGGAACTTCGATATAGGCCTGATCAATCAGTGGAGCACTAACTTGTTTAGGAATAACTGAAACATGCTCAGGATTTTTGAGGAATTGCTCAGCCAATCTTTTAATATTAGGAGGCATTGTAGCCGAGAAAAGCATCGTTTGGCGCTCGTCTGGAACTTGCTTCAGAATGGATTGAATATCTTCCATGAAGCCCATATCCAACATTTCATCTGCTTCATCCAAAACAACTGTGTTTACATCTTCCAGCTTGATGGTTTTGCGATTAATATGGTCAAGCAAGCGTCCTGGCGTACCAATAATAATTTGAGGTTTCTTTTTCAAAGCACGAATCTGGCGTACGATATCTTGTCCACCATAGATTGGCAAAGTACGAAGACCTTTGAAACGGGAGAGTTTTTCGATTTCTTCAGCTACCTGGATAGCAAGCTCACGTGTTGGTGCCATGATCAGGGCTCTGATTTTTTCGTCGCTTCTAGAAATTTTGTTGATCAGCGGAATACCAAACGCAGCAGTTTTACCAGTACCTGTTTGGGCTTGGCCAATCATGTCTCTGCCTTGCAGTGCAATCGGGATGGATTGGGATTGAATTGGTGTTGCTTCTTCAAAACCCAGTTCTGTAATCGCCTGAATTACTTTCGGTTCAAGATCAAATTCTGCAAATGTCGTCAAATTTATTCAAACTCCTTCATAATGGTGGATGTGGTGGACAATCCACAATGTTGTCTGTATTCTTAAGTAGCGATATTATTGTATAAGTTTTCCCCAATACAGTGACAGTTTATTTAGACCTATAACTGCATCTTTCTGTAATGAATTTGGGGAACCTATCCGATACATCTTAAACGAATTTATCCTTTTTAAAACAGTTTAAATTTTAAGTGTTTCTCTGGACATAGGTCCCTACTCAAGAATATCCACATCGCATTATAGCACAGAACAATTCATGAATACCAGCAAGTTGCTTCCCGTATAATTTAAATGAGGTGAAATTAAGTTGTTAAAAATAGTGTTAAACTGCTTAACTGTCATTTTTGGAGCCGCTGCCATTGCATGCGGTTTTAATCTGTTTCTCGTGCCACACCACTTGCTGAGCGGAGGAGTAGCCGGGCTTTCCATGTTAATCGGCTACTTCACAAAATTTGATATCAGCGCGATGTATTTTATTATCAATATCCCGATGCTTATTGCAGGCTGGTTTATTTTAGGCAAGCGTTTTATTAGCCTGAGCATTTTATCCGTTGTCGTTACAACGTGGATTTTGGCGTGGGTGCCGGTGCAATCTGTCGTGTCGGACCCCCTGCTGGCCTCCGTTTTTGGTGGGGTAATGATCGGCGTTGGAGCAGGAATTTCCTTTCGGGTAGGAGGGTCCACGGGCGGTTTTGACATTATCGGTTCCATCGTCACTCGTTATCGTGACTTCCCCGTAGGAACTGTACTTGTTGGCATGAATGGACTGGTCATTCTTGCAGCAGGATATTTGAACGATGATTGGAATATTGCACTTGCGTCGATGCTATCTATTTTTGTGACTGGCAAGGTATTGGATCAAATCTATGTCAGTCACACGAAGATTACCGTCTACATTATTACAGAGCACACCGACAAGCTACTGGAGCGGATGTTGACCACACCACGCGGTGTTAGCAAAATAAAAATTGAAGGCGCATTTTCACATACCGAAAAGGACATGCTGATGACTGTCACGACACGCTACGAGCTAGTTGAATTAAAACGCATCATTAAAGAAGTGGACCCATCTGCTTTTGTCAATATTGTGGAAACGGTTGGGGTGATGGGTTCATTTCGCCGAAGATAAGCACAAACCTAAGTGTCAAAATACAGTTTCTGTGGTACACTATATGTGCGCTGTTCCCATAGTATATAAAGACCAGCTTTACCTGCTATTTCACAGGCACTTTGCTTTTCCGAATCGTATTGAATGATTCTTTTGGAATGATTCCGAGCAGGAAAGGGTGATTTTTGTGGAAATGGAAACGGTAAAACTGTCCGACATTGTCTTAAGGTGGTACCCGGAAATGCTCCCTTCTCTCAAAAAGGATGAGCTTAACTCGATGATTGTGCTTCGGGACGGGATGGCCATACTCAAGCCAACGGATGCGCTAGAAATTATTCAGTACAGTATTTGCGAGCATCAAGACAATAATTATCTTCAATAAATTTCTTTACCAAGTGCCGCTTCTTCCGGTTGCATCTACGACCGCGAAGAGAGCGGCATTATTTATGCATTTTTATGGATTCAATGAACACCGGTTGGGTTAATCATGTAAGACTGTGCCTGATGATTCCAGTATTGGTTACAAGCGTGTTGTTTTTCGATACATAACTTTACGTATAATCAGGTAAGCGACATACATAAGGGAGAGAGTTAGGAAATGAATATGATTTGGGCAATTATGCTATTGGCGATGGGGATAGGCGGAAACGGGGATCAGTCAGCCAACGCTCCAAATGTAAAAGATACGGTGGCAACAACAATTAGCAGCGCCATGATTCAGGCTCAGCACAATAATATGAAGGTGGATGCCTCCAATCCTCCGGTTAAAATTGACCCACAACCGACGACTCCTGCTATCAAGGGCATCTATGTCACGGCTTATAGCGCAGGCGGTTCGCGTATGACCCAGCTGCTTGAACTGCTTGACAAGACAGAGCTCAATTCCATGGTTATTGATATTAAAGACGATGCAGGTTACATCACTTATCCAACGACCACTCCCGAGCTGCTCAAATTGGGCAAGCCGCAAAAATTCATTCGGGATATTTCCGGTTTGATGGACCGATTGAAAAAGCATAATGTTTACCCGATTGCTCGTATTGTCGTATTTAAAGATACTGTACTGGCCAACAAAAATCCCGAGATGTCTTTCCGTAACCCTGACGGCTCTGTCTGGAAAAACGGCAAAGGAGACGGGTTCGTTAATCCCTATAATAAAGAAGTATGGGATTATAATATCGCCATCGCTAAGGAAGCAGCCAAACTTGGTTTTAAGGAAATTCAATTTGACTATGTACGTTTCCCCGAAGGCTTTGAGAAAAGAGCAGACAAGCTGAAATATACCAAATCAGATCAATCCCGCTCGGATGCAGTCGCTGAATTCGTACAATATGCCCGCAAAGAGCTAGCTCCATTAGGTGTACGAGTATCGGTAGATATTTTCGGATATGCCGCATCCGTTCCTGCTGCGGAGGGGATCGGACAGGATTTCACTAAAATCTCCGAAAATGTGGATGTCATTTCGCCCATGGTTTATCCAAGTCACTACACCACAGGCTGGTTCGGTGTAAAAGATCCCGATAAGAATCCTTACCAGACGATTAAAGGCTCCATGGCCGATACCCACAAAAAGCTCGATCCGACGGGCAAGCTAAAGCCAATTATCCGTCCTTGGATCCAGGATTTTACCGCAAGTTGGTTGGGGAGCGGACATTATGCCAAGTATGGGAAAACTCAAGTAGAGGATCAAATTCGCGCGCTTAAGGATATGAAAGTGGATGAATATTTACTCTGGAATGCCACAAACCGCTATACAAGTGGAGTAACTTACAAATAATTTATCCCTCCGGACTTCTCGTTCTCTTATACAAGATTTAGAAATTATATAATTATTTCGAAGGCTGTCCCGTTGTTTGGCGAACGGGTGCAGTCTTTTTTATTACTGTTCAAATGTAGCGGTATCCCTTACAATAAATACTTACATGTTATGATATATACAAATAATCAATCCCTAGTAAATGAGGAAAACAAAAATGCAATTGACACTAACAACGGGGCAGAAATGGAAGCAGCTTTTCTACATTTTGCTCCCTATCCTGATTACCCAGCTTGCACTATCTGCCATGACTTTTTTCGATACGAATATGTCAGGGCACTTTTCCCCTGCCGATCTGGCTGGAGTAGCCATTGGAGTAAGCCTATGGGTTCCTGTACAAACAGGCCTTAATGGAATACTTATGGCTATCACGCCCATTGTATCTCAATTGGTAGGAGCACAGCGCAAAGATAAAGTCTCCTACTATGTCATTCAAGCACTTTGGCTCTCTCTCGCCCTGTCTATGGTCGTTTTGATTGCTGGCATTATTTTGGTCAAACCTATTTTGAACGGTATGAATTTGGAACTGAGAGTTCATAATGTGGCCCTATACTACCTTTGTGCCATGGCCTTCGGGATTGTTCCTCTATTTGCCTACACTGTGCTCCGAAGCTTTATGGATGCATTGGGACAAACCCGCTTTACGATGTTAATCACGCTCATGTCATTACCCATCAATGTATTGTTAAATTATCTACTTATTTATGGAAACTGGGGTTTTCCGCGTCTGGGGGGTGTGGGTTCCGGGGTAGCGACGGCGACCACCTACTGGATCATCATGCTGGTTGCCGGTATCACTGCGCATCGTGGAAAAATATTTGCCGAATACCGAATCTTTAACAAAATATACGGGATTGCTGCTGGTGCTTTGAAAGAGCTCATCAAGATTGGAGTACCGATTGGATTTGCTATATTTTTTGAGACTGCCGTCTTTTCAGCCGTCACCCTCTTCATGAGCAGTTATAATACAGCTACCATAGCCGCACATCAGGCCGCCATGAACTTTGCATCTACGCTGTATATGATTCCACTCAGCATTTGCATGGCACTTACGATTCTGGTTGGCTATGAAACAGGAGCTACTCGCCCGCGGGATGCCAAAGCTTATAGTGTAATGGGTATCAGCAGCGCAGTAGGTCTATCACTGATTACAGCTATTGTACTGCTTATCTGGGGTGAACAGGTCGCTCGACTTTACTCCACCGATCCGCAGGTCATTCAATTGGCACAGCATTTTCTAATCTATGCGATTTTCTTTCAGATATCTGATGCTGTCGCTACACCTACACAAGGAGCGCTACGCGGGTATAAAGACGTCAATCCAGCCTTTTTGCTCACATTCCTCGCCTATTGGGTCATTGGGCTTCCTGTAGGATATATACTGGCACGCTGGACTTCATTGGGGCCCTACGGCTATTGGATCGGTTTGATTACAGGATTGGCAGTAGGCGCTATTTTACTTCTCTGGCGTCTGGTGAAAGTACAACGTCGTTTCTCCGAAAAAAAACAACACGCAGAGGCTATCTAGCCTTTGCGTGTCTCGATTACATATGCTGCGCCTAAAGTTATTCGTTTTTTCTCCACAATCGCCACTTCGTTCAGCTTGGGAGGAAATAGAAAGTGTCTCTCCACATGTTGTTCAATCTCCTCAAATGCCTGTTCTTCATTTTCAGCGGCGAGAATAACGGTCAGCGCTCCTTCCGAACTGTCCACTTCGATTTTGAATAGGTACATGTATGACTACCTCCTGATAGGACTCAAAGCTAAAAAAATAGCGGATGACTCGGGTCATCCGCATAATTTTGATCTTTTCCAATATCAGAGCCGATCTATTTTACATAAAGGCTCTTATTATTGGGACAAACGCAAGGCCAGCTCATAAAGCTCCATATTGAAATCTTTTTTGGTATTTACAACCTTGTCAATATCTGTAGCTACCAACTTACCGTCGATCGTTCCGCAAGCCTTGTCAGATATGCCCTCAATCAATTGGCGAACAGCAAAGTCACCCAAACGGCTCGCCAGGTTGCGGTCAAACGCTGTTGGTGTGCCTCCACGTTGGATGTGTCCAAGCACTGTAACACGAGGCTCATAATCCGGACAGTTTTCTTGGATAACCTGTGCTACTGTTTCGCCTTTGCCTACACCCTCAGCAACAATAATGATACTGTGGCGTTTGCCATGCTTAAAGTTTTGTTTCATCCGATCGGATACTTCATTCAGATCAAATTCTACCTCAGGCACCAAAATCGTTTCTGCGCCAGAAGCCAGACCTGCATGGAGAGCAATATCGCCACAATGACGTCCCATAACTTCCACGATGGAAGAACGTTCATGGGATGACATCGTATCACGCAGCTTGTTGATTGCGTCCACTACGATACTAACCGCTGTATCAAAACCAATAGTGTAGTCCGTGAAAGAAATGTCATTGTCGATCGTACCCGGAAGACACATGGTTTTAATGCCTTGCTTGGTCAGTTTATTAGCTCCTTGATAGGAACCGTCTCCACCAATCACGACTACGCCGTCAATTCCACGGTTACGCAAAATTTGAGCGCCTTTTTTCTGTCCTTCTTCAGTCGTAAATTCCAGACATCTTGCAGATTGAAGTACAGTACCCCCACGTTGGATAATATCTCCAACGCTTCTCAGATCCATTGGAAAAATATCATCGTTCAAAAGGCCTTGATAACCGCGTTGAATCCCGAATACTTCCAGTCCAAAATACAATCCGCTACGTACGACGGCGCGAACTGCCGCGTTCATCCCTTGTGAATCTCCACCACTTGTTAATACTGCAATTTTCTTAACTGCTGTCATGATTTATGACCTCCTCAAAATAATCATATAAGCCTTCTTATCCATCGACTGTTTAATAAGAAAAACAAACGCATGAGCGGACTATTTTTCATTAAACGTCTCGAAACAGCGCGAACGTCCTGCTGCTCGCTAACTTTAGGGTCGGATAAATATAAAGCCAGCAATCCCTCGATAATCATCCGGTGAAAGGAGCTGGCAGGGACATCTGCAATATCAGCCCGCGCCCGATTCACAACGTAGGCGATCCGGTCTAGCATCATGTCGGTATCTTCATAATAATTGCAAAAGTTAAGATCTCCGCCCTTCCGGTCTTCGTCTTGATCGATTAGATAATCCAGCAAAATATGAAGACTGCACACATGTGGAAAATACGATGCATGTATTGAGGCAGCCCCTGCATCGGTCAGATGCTGGTCGCTGGCAGCAAGAAACAGCATAAAGACCCCCAGAGTTGAACCGGTAGCCGCAGCAAACTCATTCCAGCGCAACTCTGGTGTACGGTCTTTATGAAGCGACCACCAGTCCAAAAGCGCTTGTTCCCGCAGCTCGGGTTTAATATGCTTGTATACTTGCAAATCCGTGTATAATCGCGCCAAATCCTGAACGTAAGGCATTGCCGCCTCATAGCCCGGAAGCCTGCTTACACAAGACTGACAGGTTGTCACCAGCCCGGTCAAATAACCGCCATCCTCCTGCTCACGACGCAACTCATAATAATTCACTGGCCTAGCCGTCGGATTAACCGCATCCAGCATAGCCTGATGCAACAGCCTGAAATCATCCGGGTCCATGGACGTACTGCGATCACACAGGTTGTCCAGATAATCACTAATGGTCTGATACGCTACGATCAGCGGAATTAGCGTCTGCCGGGCAGACATATTGGCTGCGGCATAAACCGCCCCACCCACGCAGTGAAACGTCTTATCCGCTATGCTCGCAAGCGCCTGGCTTCGCAGCTCAGGGTCCGGAATTTGTTCGGCCTTGCTCTTCCAGTTACTCAATTCTAGTTTCGTTTCAGGGAGAATGTGCTTGTACATTCGGCTCATTAGACCTATGGGGCCTCTCGGTACTTGATAACGTCCTTGCTCAACATAACTCAAATGACGGTGCCTCCACATTGTTGTCTACGTAATTATACCTATCCAAACCATATCCATTATAATATGTTCGTCCTTTTAGCACAAATGAACAACCTCACTTTTTTCTTTAAAATTCAAGAAAAATGAGCTATTCTCACAAAAAGACTTTATACCTGTAATGTTTTATTAGTCAAAAATAGGAGTTACACAAAATCTATCCTTATAAGACTTTAATCGCAAATAGTATAAATGGCCTACCGCCTACCTATCCCTTGTCCTCTGCTGGCTTCACCCCTTGGATTCCCTCTCCCATGCTTGCCTGCTTCCATTTCCCGAAAGCATAATAGAAAATGACTGCTACGGCAGAGATAGCAAAACCAACAGGAAAACTCCACCATACAGCATCTAGACCATACTCATCGACAAATGCATAGGCCAAAGGTATACGAATGCCCCATAATGAAATAATGGTAATTAAAAGCGGTATCATTACGGAACCCGTTGATCGAACAACACCTGTAATGACATTGGTAACACCGAATATAACAAAAGACCACAAAGTGATCAGATTAATCCGCATGCCCAATTCCAATGCACCCCCCGTAGAAGGAAGGAACATGAGCAAGGCCTGACGGTTAAACATGTAAATTAATACCACAGCTCCACCAGTCAACACAAAATTATACACAATCCCAATCCAGGTTGTCATGCGCACTCGATCCCAACGTCCGGCTCCGATATTTTGAGCGGCAAAGGAAGATACGGCTGCACCTAACGCCATTGCCGGCATCTGCACATAGCTGGACAAATTATTGGCTGCTGTATAAGCTGCTGCTGCCACTGTTCCGTAGCCATTAATCAGATTCATTAAAGCAATCGCGCTGGTGGAGACAGCAATCATTTGCAACCCCATCGGCACTCCCTTACGGATTAGGGTCCAAATAATCTTCCAATCAAATCTGAGTAAATGAAGCTCTGAAGAAGTAATGCGCAAAAAATATTTTACTCGATATAGGTAAATGAGGATCAACACAAAGCTAATCCCTTGAGCGATCAGGGTAGCAGTAGCGGAGCCTCCAATGCCCATAGCAGGAATCGGTCCCCATCCGAATATTAACAGCGGGTTAAGTAGTACATCTAGTACGACGGAAACAATTAGAAAATAAAATGGTGTTTTGGAATCTCCAGCGCCTCTCATTACGGTCATTATGTAGTTATAGCCGTACAAAAAGGGCATGCCCGCAAAAATAATACGCGTATATGTGATCGCCATATCCACTGATTCGGCAGGTGTATTGAGTACATGAAGAATCCAAGGCGCACTCAAAAATCCGATAATACCTATAGCAAAAGCAAGCACCAGAAAAAAGACTGCACTTGTACCTACTACACGCTTGGTTTCAGCTACGTCTCCTGCTCCAATATTTTGTCCGATCATAATAGTGGCAGCCATGGTGACGCCAAAAATCGAACTGATAAGAAAAAACATTATAATATTTCCATTGGAAGCGGCAGTCAATGCGGCTTCTCCCAGAAACTTTCCAACCCAGATCGAGTTGATCGTTCCATTCAGGGATTGCAGAATGTTTCCGAACAGCATCGGCAAAGAGAACATAAACAGCGTTTTAAGATGTCTTCTGCTTAGTTTTATTACGTATAATACCCTATTCCTGCTCAATCTTCTCATATCGTAAACGTATTTACGCAAAAAAGCGCAGTCCCTTAAATTTAAGGAACTGCGCTCTCAATTCATAGTTTAACCGTAATATATAAGACATCCGTAGAAACGGAACCATTCTTACAATTCAGTTACACTTACAGTTTGATTACGTTAGCTGCTTGGGGTCCACGGTTACCTTCAGTAATTTCGAATTCAACCGCTTGACCTTCTTCCAAAGTTTTAAAGCCGTCGCCTTGGATTGCGGAGAAATGTACGAATACGTCCTCGCCACCATCCATTTGAATGAAGCCATAACCTTTTTCTGCGTTAAACCATTTAACTGTACCTTTCAAGTGAACAACCTCCTAAAAATACCGCCATCTATGGCGAATATCCATATTATACTTCATGCTTTTTCACAATGCAATTGATGTTTTTCCTGGTTTTTCGGGCTGGAATGATTTGCTTTTGCGGCGGAAACTGCGGTATCATGAACCAAAACATCTATAAAATCGGAGACATGCATATGATGAAAAAACACGAAATATACAAAAAAGACAATTGGAACATGATGACTGTCGAGGTGCAGGGCCGTTACATCGTTCTACGGGAAATATCCGATGATTGGGGCGAGGAAGCCCACACGTTTTTAAGCCGTCCGGCGCTGATGCATTGGGCTCAAAATCGGTTTCCCAAGCAGTCCTTTCAAGATAATGAGGAAGAGTGGCAGCGGATCATGAACGCTTTCAAACAGGTCTAGCCTATTCATGGTGTCCAACAGCTATCTCATCTTCATTATTCTGGCCTTCACGCTGGGCGGAGTGCTGATCATGAAGCGTGATACGATACCGACTCCTCTCAAAAAGTGGATGGCCCTCACTGCTGTAATCATGGTTTGCCTTGCCTTTTATCTTATTGTATACAGCTTATTAAATATAGGTTCCAACCCACAGTAAGGAAAATTATACTTTCGGGCGTAAGAGGTCATACTATGGCATAACAAGCCATGGTATAAGGAGGATCTGCCGTTACATGCATCCTGTAAAACCTCTTGCCCTGCTGCTTACGGTAAGCGTGGCGGTTTCTTCGTTTTGGCATCCGTCCCTTACTGCCGCAGCCCTACCCCACATTACGTTCGATCAGAGGAGGCTCTCCATGAGTGAAATTGTAAAACGCGCTGATGCGCCAGTGGAAAATACATGGAAACTGGAAGATTTGTTTCCCAACCGCAAAGCATGGGATCAAGAATATGAAGAAGTCAAACAACTAGCCAAAAAGGCTGAACATTTCCAAGGCAAGCTCAATTCAGCAGAGTCGATTGGCAGCTGCTTTAAATTGGAAGATGAATTGTCGCTTAAAACCGAGCGTGTATATGTGTACGCACATCTGCATCATGATGAGGATACAGCTGAACCTACATACCAGGGTCTTTCGCAAAAAGCAAAAAAATTAGGCGTTGAGGTTAGCGAGTCTCTTTCTTTTGTGACGCCTGAAATTTTGGCACTGCCGGATCATCAGCTTGATGCCTTCATTGAAGATCCAAAGCTTGCAGATTATCGGTTTACACTTCAAGAAATGAAGCGGGAAAAAGCACATATTTTGGGGAAGACAGAAGAAGCGCTGCTCGCTCAGGTTGGCAATCTGGCTCAAGCCCCGCAAACGATTTTTGGCATGCTCAACAACGCTGATCTGAAGTTTCCAAAAATTAAGGATGAGAACGGCAAAGAGGTTGAGCTGACTCATGGCAGCTACATTCAATTCCTCGAAAGTCCGCACCGCGAAGTACGCGAACGTGCTTTTAAAGCGGTATATGACACATATGCCAAAAATAAAAATACAATTGCTTCTACACTAAGTGCCAATGTAAACAAGAATATTTTTTATTCTCGTGTTCGCAAATACCCTTCTGTACTGGAAATGTCACTGTACGGTGACAATATTCCGAAGGAAGTGTACACGAATCTCATTGACACCATTCATGAAAGCTTACCCCTGCTCCATCGTTACATCAAACTGCGTAAAAAGTTGTTAGGTGTGGATGAGCTCCATATGTATGATTTGTTCGCTCCGCTTGTGGACGAATACAAGATGGACATTACGTATGAAGACGCCAAAACGCAAACAAAAGAAGGCCTTAAGCCACTGGGCGAGGACTATCTCGCTTCGCTGCAAAAAGGCTATGATGAGCGCTGGATCGATGTATACGAAAACGAAAACAAACGTACTGGTGCATACAGTTGGGGAGCTTATGGTACCCACCCATATGTGCTGCTGAATCATAAAGACAACCTGAACAGCATGTTCACACTTGCTCATGAAATGGGGCATGCGTTGCATTCGTACTATTCAGACAACGCATTGAAGTATAGAGATGCACAGTACACCATTTTCCTGGCTGAAGTGGCATCCACAACCAATGAAGCGTTGCTAATGGACTACTTGCTGAACAAATCAACCGATCCGAAAGAGAAAATGTACCTTCTCACCTACTATGCAGATCAATTCCGCACAACGGTATTCCGTCAAACCATGTTTGCGGAATTTGAGAAAATTGTACATGAACGCGCTGAACAGGGGGAATCCCTTACACCGCAGCTTTTATCGGAGATTTACTATGATCTGAATGTGAAATATCACGGGCCTGGCATGAAGGTAGACAAAGACATTGAAATGGAATGGGCACGGATCCCTCATTTTTATAACAGTTTTTATGTCTACAAATATGCTACTGGCTTCTCGGCAGCAACTAGTTTCTCGAAACAGATTCTGGAAGAAGGCCAACCAGCCGTTGACCGTTACTTGGGCTTCTTAAAGAGCGGTGGCAGTGATTATTCAATTAATATTTTGAAAAAAGCTGGCGTTGACATGTCCTCTCCGCAGCCGATCCGCGAAGCGATGAGCGTATTCGAAGAAGTCATTACAGAAATGGAAAAGCTAACTGAAGGAAAGTAAAACCGTGCGCACTTAAAATCCAGCATTGAAATGATGCACGGATAAATCCCTTGTCCATGGCGGGCAAGGGATTTTATAATGTAACGGGAGGAGGTGGCATTTTGAAAACACAATGGTCTTTGATCGCAGCTCTTGTTATTGCTCTGTTAACAGCTGTATTTGCTGTTATTAATGTGAATTCGGTTCAAGTGAACTTTCTATTCAGTATGGTTAGCATTCCTTTGATTCTGCTTATTCTTGGTTGCACTCTTCTAGGTGGACTTATTGTCGGTTCTTTCGGTATTTTCCGCCAATATAGGCTTCAGAGAGAGATTAAACGTCTGACTACTCAGCTTCATACATTACAAGAAGAGCACACATCCACGGTGGAAGCAAACGCGGATGTGACCTATGACACGACTGGGTCTTCCAGCACAGGGTCTACTTTCGACCAAGATATAGAGCAACCGTCCTCTAACCCTGATCGGTTGTCCAAATGAGGAGGAGCAACAAATGACGATTCAATTCAATGAAGATTATATGATGAACTTTTTAAATCAGCTACTGAACACGCCCAGTCCCAGTGGGTACACACACCATGTGATGGAGCTGATTCATAAGGAAGCTGAGAGCCTCGGGGTACCCATCGAATGGAATGCAAAAGGCGGTGCCATCTTGACTCTGGAAGGTCAGGAAACGGACCGTACGGTGGCGCTGAGCGCACATGTGGATACATTGGGCGCGATGGTACGTTCGATTACAGCACAAGGCACCCTACGTCTGACATCCGTCGGCGGTTTCATGATGAACAGCATTGAGAACGAATACTGCCTTATTCATACCCGAAGCGGACAAACGTATACGGGTACTATTCTGTCCAGCCATCCATCCGTGCACGTCTATGATGATGCACGAAGCTTTGAGCGCAAGGAGAGCCACATGGAGGTTCGGATTGACGAGCTTGTTGAGTCAAAAGAAGACGTGCTTCAGCTCGGTATTGCGGTGGGCGATTTTATTTCGTTCGATGCGCGTCCAGTCGTAACACCGAGTGGATTTATCAAGTCACGGCATCTGGATGATAAAGCTAGTGTAGCTGCACTGTTTGGTCTACTGGAATCTGCTGTACATGGAAACTGGAAGCCTCGACATACCGTTAAATTGCTCATTTCTAACTATGAGGAAGTGGGGCACGGAGCGGCTTACATACCTGAAGGAATCAGTGAGATGATAGCTGTCGATATGGGCTGTATGGGTGAAGATCTGAGCTGCAAGGAAACGGATGTTTCTATCTGTGCCAAAGATTCCTCCGGGCCTTACGACTATAATATGACGACCCGTCTGATTGAGCTGGCCAAAGAGCTGAATATTCCGTATGCTGTAGATATTTATCCGCACTACGGTTCGGACGCTTCGGCTGCACTAAGAGCAGGTAATAACATCCGTGCTGCTTTGATCGGCCCTGGCGTACACGCCTCCCATGCAATGGAGCGCACGCACAAGCAGGCCGTGGTGAACACTGCACGTCTGCTTGCAGCTTATGTGACAGTTTAATTCGAACGATAAAAACCGACCTGTTCCACTGGAGAATAGGTCGGTGAAGGCTTAGTGAAAGGAAATCACAGCTATGGATCTGAAAAAACTACGTTACTTTATCGCAGTAGCGGAAGAACTGCATTTTAACCGTGCTGCGAAAAAACTGAATATCACCCAACCTCCCTTGAGCCAACAAATTCAAAGCCTTGAAGAAGAGCTTGGTGTGAAGCTTTTGGAACGAACCAAAAGACAAGTTCAACTTACGTCAGCAGGAGCGATATTTTTAGAAGAATCCAGAAATATGGTTGCTCAATTGGAAAGATCTATTAAGATCACACAGCTTGCAAGTCAGGGGAAGTTCGGACATTTATCCATCGCTTTTGTAGATTCAGCCTCTGGCAGTCTGATGGTTAATGCCTTGAAGAAATTCCGAGAGCGCTTCCCAGATGTGAAGCTTACGTTATTTGAAATGACATCTGTCCAACAACTAAAAGCCATACACGATGGCAAAGTTCATGTGGGCTTCCTGCGCAGTGCAGATCCATCTATACATATCACTTCTCGTCTTTACACCAACGAATCACTCATGGCCGTTCTTCCTCAGACACATCCGTTAGCCCACCATTCAACCTTGTCTTTACGTTCTTTAGCGGACGAATCTTTTATCCTGTCTCCGCCTCATATGGGAGCTTCTTTTCATAATCTCATACTCGACTTTTGCGGACAACATGGATTTCAGCCTCAAATCGTACAGGAAGCCGTTCAAATGTATACGATCGTTAACTTGGTAGCGGCGGGTATAGGTATCTCCATTGTCCCCTCTTCCGTATCTGTCTTTCAACGCAGTGATGTCGTATTTCGTTCATTTCAAGAAGAGTCTCCGTCCATCCCACTTTATGCTGCATGGAAAACAGGTGCACATGAAACTGTTCTGACTCATTTTCTGGAAGTGGTTGAAGAAACAGCTTGTAACGAAGAGTTAGACATGTAAATCTCCTTGATCGTATATCTTAACCTGTTTTTCTCGGATCACGTTCAACAATACCATTTAAAACGCTATCCAATTGTCTCATGACCTGCCCATCTAGACGGACACCCGCAGCTTTTACGTTCTCTTTAACCTGCTCGGGCTTGGAAGCACCGATAATAGCTGAGGACACTTGCGGGTTTTGTAAAACCCATGCGACTGCAAGCTGGGGCAGCGTCAGTCCGCATTCTTCTGCAATCGGCTGAATTTTCTTTACTGCCAAAAGGACTTCTTTACGTAACCATTGTCCAGCCAAACGTTCGAAAAATGGTGACCCTGCTGTCGTAGAAGCTCGTGAACCCTCGGGTAACGGCTTGTCTGCTGTATATTTACCAGAAAGGATACCTTGAGCCAGAGGTGACCAAACCACCTGCCCAATCCCTTCCTGCTCACAAGCGGGAATCACTTCAGCTTCAATGACACGCCACAGCATGGAATATTGGGGCTGACTTGCCACGAATGGGACCTTTAATTCCCTAGCCAGAGCAGCTCCTTGCTTTATCTGCTCTGCTGTCCACTCGCTTACTCCTACATACAAAACCTTCCCTTGCCGCACCAAGTCGGATAAGGCCAAAAAAGTTTCTTCAAGCGATACGGTTGGATCAAAACGGTGTGCATAATATACATCAATATAATCCGTTTGTAGGCGTCGAAGAGAAGCATGGCAGGCCTCCATGATATGTTTACGAGACAGCCCTTTATCATTCTGTCCGGTACCTGTGGGATGAAAAACCTTAGTACATAATTCAATACTTTCACGGCGTATTCCCTTTAAAGAATGACCCAAAACCGTTTCCGCCAGGGTATCCGAATACACATCAGCGGTATCAAACGTGGTAATCCCTGAGTCTAGTGCAGCCTTTACACAGGCTTGCGCTATGGTATCATCCACTTGGGCACCGTGGGTGATCCAGTTCCCCAATGCAATCTCACTTACCATCAAACCACTTTTTCCAAGTTTACGATATTCCATTTTCAATTCCTCCCCTCCATCTGCAATCCATTATACCCACTGTAATTTAATATTAGAAATATATAATTCACTCGCTTTTAATATGAAAAACGTATTAATAATTCGATAAAAAAAGCAAGCCCCCACTCTGAATGGTGACTTGCTTCTGTATTTTTAAGATTTACTTTGTTCAATCTGCTCGGCTAGCTCATTCAGGTAGGTCCAGCGTTCCATTTGGTGCTCCAGATGCTGTTCGGCCTTTGCTTGCTCAGCCATGAGCTCCTGTAGTCGTGCTGAATCACTGAAAGACTCTTCCATCTGTCGTTGAATGTCGGCCAACTTCTGTTCGGCTTGTTCAATCAGCTCATCAATTTGCTCATATTCCCGCTGTTCCTTGAAGGTGAATTTAAGCTTGGTTTTACTTGTCTCCTTGACTGAATCAGAAGGACCCGCAGACTTAGGCGCGGAAGAGCGATTCGAGGAAGCCGTACTCGTCGAGACAGACGTATTCACAGAAGATTGAGCATTTTTACTGATCCATTCTGCATACTCACTATAGTCGCCTACATGTACTCGTATCTGTCCATCCCCTTCAAACGCCAGTATTTTGTCCACTGTCCGATCCAGGAAATAGCGATCATGAGAAACAATAAACACCACGCCCGGGAATTCATCCAGATAGTCTTCCAAAACGGAAAGGGTTTGAATATCCAGATCATTTGTTGGTTCATCCAGTAATAGCACATTCGGTGCTGACATCAGAACACGAAGCAGATACAAGCGCCGTTTTTCACCCCCGGACAGCCTGGAAATAACCGTCCATTGCGCGCTTGGTGCAAACAGGAAACGCTCCAGCATTTGTGCAGCTGTAATCGTCGAACCGTCTGCTGTACGAATCACTTCGGCTTCTTCCTTAATATATTCAATGACACGTAATGATTCGTTCATTTCCTGATGTTCCTGAGTAAAATAGCCTATCTTCACGGTCGGCCCCAGCACAACACTGCCGGAATCCGGTTCTATATGCTGGGCAATCATTTGGAGCAGAGTGGATTTCCCACTACCGTTAGGACCTAGGATACCAACACGATCACCAGGAACCGCAATGTAGCTCAGGTCCTGTATCAGCTTACGGGAATCTACCGATTTGGACAGATGCTCGATCTCCAATATCTTTTTACCCAGACGTGTGGAGGCGACAGACATATCTACAGATCCAGAACGAGCTTCCGGTTGCTGATCCCTAAGCTGCTCATATCGGTCAATACGCGCTTTCTGCTTGGTGGAACGAGCCTTTGCTCCACGACGAATCCAGGCCAGCTCATTACGCAGCAAGTTCTTCCTTTTTTGTTCCGTAGACGCTTCCCGCTCCTCGCGTTCTGCCTTCAGCTCCAGAAAACGGGTATAGTTAGCCTCATAACGGAAAAGGCGGCCATGATCCAGCTCCAGCATGACATTTGCAACTCTATCCAGAAAATAGCGATCATGCGTGATCATTAACAACGCACCACGTCTTTTTTGCAAATACTGCTCCAACCATTCAACAGACTCATTATCAATATGGTTTGTAGGCTCGTCCAGAATGAGCAACTCGCAGGGTTGGATTAAAGCCGCCGCCAAAGCCACCCGCTTACGCTGCCCGCCGGATAGAACGCCCATACGAGACTCAAACTGGGTGATCCCCAGTCGGGTAAGTATATTTTTGGCCTCGCTCTCCAGCTGCCATGCCTGGAACGTATCCATTTGCTGACTTGCTCGCAATAGACGGTTTTGAAGCTCCTCGCTACCCGGATTTAACTCCAACAACTCCATGATTTCCGTATATTCACGGACCGCTTTCATCTCAGGCTGGTTGCCATGAAAAATATGCTGGAGCACCTTCATTTCGGGATCAAACTCCGGATTTTGTGCTAGATACTGAATTCGCACATCGTTGTTCACTGCAATATTGCCATCATCTGGCGGCTCTAAGCCGGAAATTACCCGTAAAAACGTTGATTTGCCGGTACCATTTACACCGACGACCCCTATTTTGTCACGTTCATCCATACCAAAGGAAGCATCCTCAAACAACATTTTCTCGCCATAGCTTTTCGTTATATGTTCAACGGTCATAATATTCATACGGATTCCCTACTCTTCCCCTATTTTGTGATGCATCCTGTTTATTTTAACACAGTCACAGCCAATGATTAAAAAAACCGTTACCTGAACGAAGTCAGTACGGTTTTTTAGCAACAAGATGTCAGGATTTTTGTACCCCGGCTTTACAGCCATGCATAAATAAGTTCGCCGCTAATTCAGCCGTCTGATCTACGTCACATTCGCGGAAATCTTTATTCAATAAAATATCCATTTTTAGGCGTTCCAACATACCAATGAAAGCCTTCGCATGAAACTCAGACTGCTGTACACCCTCTGACGCCAGTTTATTTTTGACCAAATCAGTATAGTCCTGGATAAATCCCCACATAAACTCCATTAGGTCGGGGTCACTGTTGGGGGTCATAAAAAATAATTTAGTATGCTGCTTGCGCTTGAAATAGTAGTGCAGATGCAAATTTGCCATCCGCAGCAGTCCTTCTCCCAAAGTACGATTGATTAATGCGCCTTGCATTTCGGCTAGGTATTGCTCGCAATCTCTACGTGTGACTGCTGTAAATAGCTGCTCTTTGCTTTTAAAGTACAAGTATACTGTGCCTTTGGCAACTCCCGCTTGTTCTGCAATCTCGGAAATTTTGCTTTCATAAAAGCCTTTGGTGCCAAAGACGGTGTAAGCGGCGTCCAAAATAGCTTCATATTTATCTCCTTGTATATCGCCCATCTTAGCACCTCCTTATACAGGGATTGAAACACGGTCAATTCTTATAACAATTTTTTCCTTGTAATGATCTCCAGCTCCGTGTTCAAAATATAAAAAAAATACCTGCAAGAGCGACCAATCCTCCGAAAATAGAACTAATGCTATTCACCCGATCATTGCTCATCCAACGCCAGCCTCGTACATAGACCGTCGTTTGTCCACAATGTGAGTCTACTTCTACTTCCCGTCCGCAAACCGTGCAGGAACGCATCATTTGCACTGTAGCACCTAGATAGGAATCAGCAAAGGCCCCGGCGCTACCGGATATACCTCCAACCAGTGCCCACAGCCATAACGGCAAGCTCGGCGTTCCTATGGCGTGTCCAAAGCCCCATGCACCTATGCCGATCAGTACACCCCCAGCCAAGGCCGCAGCCGTTCCCAATACAGATACTCCTCCTGAGGTTCCGGGTGCGAGCACCTTCCCGTTAAGCACCGAACGGGGTGGCCTACGACTCAGGCTGCCAAATTCCGTTGCCCACGTATCGGATGTTACCGTAGCCATGACACCGACAAAAGCCAGCTGCCACGTAACATGAGGCCATATCGCATAGCCCAGGCATAACAGCATACCTAATCCCCCATTGGCCCATACTTGGCCTGCATCCCGGTTTCCGGTTTTGGCATACGATTTTTCCAGCTCAGCCTTGCGCTCCTTTTTGAACCTCGACAGGAGGGTCGACGTGATAAAGAACAAGAGCAATGTGCCGAACCAGAACAGGTTACCCGCCCCATAATATACGGTTCCCATCAGTACAGCCGTGGCAAAGCCAGATAAGGTTAAGGATTTTTTATAAAATGCAGCTCCCGCCACCACAGCAGCACAAAGCAATCCGATGATCCAGTCCATGATATACCCCCGCTTTTGAAATGAATCTCCGTTTTTCTTTTTTCGTTCTGTATATTATTGTACAATGCTCTACACTTATATAAAAGCCGTGTCCCATGCTTTGGCATAGGACACGGCCTTCACAATGCTTTTCTAAGGGAATCGCTCTTTATTTCCCAACTACCAAGAACATTCCCTTTTTTAATCCTCATCCATGAATGCCGTTCACAAGTTTATGCGATGGTGAAGCTCCCCTGACGATCACTCCCCCAGAAAAGCTCAAAGCGATCCCCGCTTGCTGTAGGCCCTACTCCTGCTGGAGTACCTGTAAAAATAATATCTCCTTCACCCAGCCCATAATGAGTCGCTATATATTCGACGATGTGCTGGATAGAAAAAATCATATCTTTAACATGTCCACGCTGGACTTCCTGTCCATTTTTGAGCAAGGAAAAATCCTGCTGCTCCAGCATGTCCAATTTTTCTAAAGGCAGGAATGGTGTCACGGGAGCAGACGATTTAAAGCCTTTGGCGGCGGTCCATGGATGGCCTTTTTTCTTGAGAACACTTTGTACATCACGCAGGGTAAAATCAATGCCGAATGCAAATGCGTTCAGACACGTATCTGCAGACATGCCTGGTTCGTATTTACGTCCTACAGCCACGACCAGCTCAGTCTCAAAATGAATATCTCCCTGCCCCTGAGGAAGCTCCAGCGTGGCGCCATCCAGCGGCACAACCGCATGAGACGGCTTCAAAAAAATCATCGGTTCTGCGGGAACCTCATTACCCAGCTCCTCCGCATGCAGCTTATAATTGCGCCCAACACAGTAAACATTACGAATTTCCACGTTCATTACGATCCGTCACCCTTCCCGCGTATGTAGTCCAATTGATTAACGAATAAGTTTACGTATATAGTGCCACATCCGGTGCTTGGAAAGCAAAAAAACCTGTTCCCAGCGATCCGGCCAATTAGTGCAAATCATCAATTCAGGATGTAATGAGGACAATTTCCGCATTATACGGCGGTCATCCACCGTCCACGCCATGACAGTAATACCGCGTCCGGTGAGATCTTTCATCAGGTTTCGATCCAAACGCGGATAGCCCATGGATAAAAAAGTGCATTGTAGCTGCTCCAGTTGCGTTGCCAAATCATCTGGACGCGCGTCGATAATCAATCCGGTACGGATCTCAGGAGACAGCTCCTTAGCCCGGCGTAATGCGGCACGCTCAAAAGAGGTTAATACCACCTCTCCCTCCATCCCTCTCATCACAATTTCACGGAGTACGGCTTTCTCCAGTCCCGGATACATATCTCCCGCTGTTTTAAGCTCAATATTGAGTGATGCGCGGCCACGACATAAATCCAGTACCTGTGCGAGGGAAGGGATCATTTCTTCACGGTATTCTGCACTTTTCCAGCTACCAGCATCAAGTTGTTGCAATGCTTTCCAGTCTGAATCCTTTACTTTCCCTGTACCATTCGTCGTTCGCTCCAGCGTAAAATCATGAATTACCACCGGAACACCGTCCTTTGACAGCTGTACATCCAGCTCAACCCAGTGTACAAATGGCTGCTTCAACGCAAGCTTAAAGGCTGCCATCGTGTTCTCGGGAGCAATACCCGAAAAACCGCGGTGAGCCACGCACAAATGATTCATCTTGTTATGACCTCCATCCACAAAGGAGTCCTTCATACGATCGTTCCGTCAATTCCCATATAAAAAATTTCTTTTCGAGCTTCTATTGAGCGCTTACTGTACCATCCGTCCCTATAGAGACATTTCCCGGTGACAGTGCCGCCACTCTCTGCAAAATTTTGCTGGCCTCCGTATCCTTCAATGGAATCGGTTGACCTAGCTCCGCCCGGTAAGGGGTCAGCTTCATTTCGCAAGCCCCTTTTCGGGTGCAGGTTGCCTGAAATATGGCTGTATCCCAAGTGGCTGGCACCGTTGATTTAGAAAAAATAAAATTGCCTGTGCTGTATGCGATCCATTTACCTTTATATTGCTCCATCCCTTGAAGCACATGTGGATGACCGCCAATGACAAGATCAGCTCCAGCATCAATAAAAGCATGCGATAACTCGGTCTGATAGGGCTCAAGTGCAGTAGCGCGCTCCTTCCCCCAATGGGCAATGACAATCACCAGATCGGCCTGCATTCGTGCCTCACGGATGGACTTTACGATAGCGGACGAATCATAGGCTCCTGCTACACCGGGCAGTTTGGCGCCCGCATTCCAGTTGGCTTCAGGCATGACACGTGTAGTCCCCAACAACGCAATTTTGATCCCTTTACGTTCAAAATAATGCGGCGCATACGCTTCTTTTGCATTACGTCCGGCTCCAGCATGGGCTATACCTTTTTCATCCAGATACTTCAGTGTATCCAGTAATCCGCCTGTGCCCTGATCCAAAATGTGATTGTTGGCCAAATTGACAGCATCTATCCCTGCCGCAGCCAACGCAGTTAACGCCTTGGGCGAAGATTTATACACATACGTTTTATTTAACGCACCCACACCATTCGTTGTCACGGGCGTTTCCAGATTGGCAATCGTCAGATCGTCTTTATGAAACAAGTTTCCGAGATATTGATACGGAAACTCAAACCCATTCTGTTCCAATCGCTGCTCAACTTTACCGGAAAATTGCACATCCCCTACAAAGTGAAGCGTGACTGTCGGAGAATCTGCACCGTCTGTTTTGGATCTTTTTACATCCTCCGTTCCTCCCTTATCCGCGGATGGATTACCGTCGTATTCCTTATTGGACGTATCGTTCCCTGCTTGCCCGTCTTTCCCCGAGGATAATTTTGCTCCTGAAGAGCTGCCTTCGGGAGCATTTGTGTCAGACGTTGTCGCGGGACGATGGCTTGTGTCTGAAGCAGCAGATTGCTTCGTTTCATCGTCAGCAAATTGCTTATCTGCATGGGAGCCTTCGTCCAGCTGTTTATTTGACAAGTCTGTAACATTTTCACTGACCGAGGGAGTAGACCGCTCTTCACTAGCAGATTCCGTTTGGATTTTCTTCTCCGTTTGCGAATACCCGGCATTTTCCGCAAGAGAGCCACTGTTGTCGTGTTCAAATATGTAATAATAACCGAAAAGACCTACGATCATAAGCAGCAGGACCAGATTCGTAATAATCCAAGCCTTGCCTATTTTTGGTTTTCTTGCTTTCTTGCGACCTTCATTTCTCTGTGATCTGGGAGGGTACATTCTTCACTCCTTCTATGCTATTGCATATGCATAACTTCTTTATTAGCTGGCGAATTTTACACCTTCTCCATTATATATCAAATTTCAATATAAATAGAACCCCTCGCCTGGATCGCGAAGGGTTCATCATTGAACATTTACACCTGTACCTGGACCGCTTCCTGCTGTGTCGTTTGGACGGCATGGGAGGCCCATTCCTTAGCCTGACGGATGCAATCCGGTAAACCAATCGCATCATAGCCAGCACCCAACACATACACTCCCGGCATGGCAGTGCGTAACTCTTCCCGCAAATCAGCTATAGCCTGCGGATGCCCTACCGGATATTGCGGCATGGAATTGCGAAGACGTGTAATTTCCGTGAACAGCGGAGTTGCTGTAACTCCCATCATCTCTTTCAAATCCTTACGTACCAGTGCAATCAGCTCATCATCCGGTAACTCTACAGTGTCTTCAGCTCCTGCTCGCCCTACATAACAGCGCAACAGCACCTTATCATCCGGGCTAGTATGTAGCCACTTGGCAGACGTCCATGTGCAAGCGGTCACGCTGCGTCCTTCTTTGCGAGGGACCAGAAAACCAGAACCGTCAAAGACATTCTCAATATCATTTTTATCGAAGGCCATGACCACGTTTGCTACGGAGACATAATTAACGGCTTCCAGTGCAGCCACATTGACATGATCTCGCAATAGCGGCGCAGCAGCAAAGTTGGGAGTCGTTACAAAAATATCATCCGCCTCCAGCGTCTCTCCATTATCCAGCATAACGCGATATGGGCTGTCTCCACTTTCCGTGGTCTTTGTGAATTCTGTAACAGCAATTCCGGTGCGTAAATCACAGTCATACAAATCATTCAGCAACGCATGCACCAAACTTTGCAAGCCTTGACGGAAGGTCAAAAAGGCGCTTTTTTTCGTACCTGTATGTGTTTCAGCTGGTTTTCGGCCTGTCATCATCCCGTGAATGAGGCTTCCGTATTGTTGCTCTACCTCAGCAAATTGTGGGAAGGTCGCCTGCAAACTTAGCGTCTTCATGTTGGCAGCATAAATCCCCGCCAGCAGTGGCTCAGTTACATTTTCCAGCACTTCTTTGCCCAGTCGGCGTTCAATAAAATCACCCAACGCCTCATCTCCCGGTACACGGCGAGGCGGAATGACAAAATCCATCATAGCCCGCATTTTCCCGCCTAGAGAGATCAAGCCGCTGCGCAAAAAGGGTTTCAGCTCTGTTGGAATCCCCAGCACCAGCCCAGGAGGCATCGGATGAAGCTGTCCTTCATGCAAAATGTATGTCTTTTTAGCCTCAGGATTTGTGCTCACCAGTTCATGATCCAACTCCAGCTCTTTTGCCAGGTCTATCATGGCCGTTTTACGGGCCAGAAAGGAATCTGGCCCCTTTTCAATTACAAAACCATCTTTATGCAGCGTTTCAATTTTCCCGCCCAGCACGGAAGCTTTCTCCACCAGCGTAATTCGAGGTGTGTAGCCAGCTTCTTTGTACATTTTTCGTGTATAAAAAGCAGTGCTAAGCCCGGTCAAGCCTCCGCCTACAATCACAATATTACGTAACTTTTGCTCCATTATGCCCTCATCCCTTTTTCCATTGGTCTATGATGACATCACTAAGCGTCTCCATATACAGTGGATCACTGTTGAGTGAATCAATACGCTGAAAACGCATATCCAATTCCTTCGCCAACGCCTGTGCTTCAATATCCAGATCGTATAACACCTCTAAGTGATCAGAAACAAAGCCAACTGGCGCAGCCAGCACATACTCCACTTGCTCCTCTTTAAGACTGTGCATGGTATCCAAAATGTCTGGCCCCAGCCATGGCTCTGCTGTACGACCGGCGCTTTGCCACGTAAACTGCCAGTTGGTAATTCCCGCCTTGTCCGCAACAGCCTGCGATGTAGCCATTAATTGCTCAACATAAGGATCACCCATAGCCAAAATCCGTTCAGGCAAGCTGTGCGCACTAAACAGAACACGAACCTCATCCCGCTTGGCTCCAGCTTCTTCAAAAAGCGCCAGTTTGGCGTTTACACGCTCAGTCAGCGTCTTAATCAGCTTTGGATGAAGATAATAGCTCTCCACAAATGATATGGCTAGATCCAGTTCCTGTGCCTTAGCCTGTGCGCGCTTAATATAAGTGCCTACACTCATAACGGAATAATGAGGAGCCAGCACGACACCCACCGCTGTACGAATGCCATCTTGCACCATAGCTTCCACACCATCTTCAATAAACGGTTTGGCATGTTTGAGTCCCTGATAACAGATAAATTCAATGTCCGGGTTGCGATTTTCCCGATTTAAGGTTTCCTGCAAGTTTTGAACCTGCCGATCCGTGTTCTGCCGCAGCGGAAACACACCGCCTACAATAGCTTCATAACGATCCTTTAATTCCTTTAACTGCTCCGGCGAGGGAGCATTGCCGCGACGAATATGTGTATAATAGGCTTCCACCTGATCCAGACTCTCCGGCGTCCCGTAGGACATGACCAGTACACCCACTTTTGTTTTCATTAACAGATCACCTCTTAACATTTCTAATGTATTCATTTTTTGACAAAACCGAGCGGGAATACTCATGTACATAATTAGTAAGCTCTCTTAGCTTATCTAGCGAGGCCTCAGGAAATAAACCATGACCGAGATTGAAAATGTAACCCGGCTCCAAAATGCCTTCATCTACAATGGTTTTCGCATACTGCTTGATAACATCGATTGGCGCAGTAAGCACATAAGGATCCAGGTTTCCCTGTACACCAAAACCGTTCCCCAAGCGACGACGTCCTTCAGGTATACTTACCCGCCAGTCCAGTCCAATCACATCGGCTTTTAACCCATTCAAGTGTGGGAGCAATTCACCAGAGCTTACGCCCGGAAAATAAATTTTAGGTACATCCAGATCAGATAGTTCATGGAAAATACGTGTGATAGTCGGCAGCACAAAAGTTTGAAAATCATAAGGCGAGAGCGCACCTACCCAGCTATCAAACAATTGAAAAGCCTTACCGCCATTAGCGATATGGGCTCGCACGTATGTAATAACCATGTCTCCTAGCTTATCCATCAGGCGATGCCACAGCTCAGGCTCTCCATACATCATCGCTTTGGTGCGAATATATCCTTTCGAAGGCCTTCCTTCTATTAAATAGCTTGCAATGGTAAAAGGCGCTCCAGCGAACGTAATCAATGGCACGTTCAGTTCACGGTCCAAAATACGAATCGTTTCCAAAATATGACCCAAATCGCGTTCCACATCAATTGGACGCAACTTATCTACGTCTGCAGCTGACCGGATCGGATTATCAATAACCGGGCCAATATTTTTGACAATATCAAAATCAACCCCTAGAGAGGCTACCGGATTCATAATATCAGAATATAAAATTGCAGCGTCCACCCCAAGCTTGCGCACGGGCATCAAGGTCACTTCTGCGGCCAACTCGGGCTGGCGGCATATTTCAAGCAACGTATATTTTTCTTTAATTTTGCGATACTCAGGGTCATACCTTCCGGCCTGCCGCATGTACCATACGGGAATATGATCCACAGCTTGCTTGCGGCAAGCGCGGATAAAAGTATCATTGTAGGTCATGACTTCAGCCTCCAGTTCGAATCATAAATACTATATTTTATTATGCCCTTTTTCAAGAGTCGTAACAACCGCAGCTCTCGAACAAACCATGACAAACCCATGACATTTGGATAAAGTTTCAATGAAGTGTGCTATACTAGAGAAATGGCTTTTTTAAAGCTCCGGAGAAGTTATGCTTTGATAAGTAGGATTTACAACAGGATGAGAATGGGCAGAAAGGAAGTGAAAGCACATTGAAAACGTGGGAGACGTGGAAAATCAATCTCATTGTGCTTTGGTTCGGTCAGTTTCTGGTCAATGCGGGTATTACGATGATTACTCCGTTCCTCGCCCTGTATCTGGCTCAGGACCTTCATGTGAAGGGAGAGCACGATATTGGTCTATGGGCCGGAGTTATTTTTGCCGCTAACTTTTTGACCTCATTTATGTTCCAGCCTTTGTGGGGCAAGCTGGCTGACCGATATGGACGTAAAGTCATGCTGCTTCGCTCTGGCTTTGGTATGGCTTTGGTCATCGGATGTATGGGTTTGGTCACCCACCCGTGGCAACTGCTAGCGCTTCGCCTGCTGAACGGTACGATTTCGGGTTTCAATCCGGCATCGATTTCCCTAGTGTCGGGTACCACTCCCAAAGAGCGAACCGGATTCGCTATGGGGATTATGCAATCCGGTCAGATGGCTGGCACGATTCTCGGCCCTCTGCTAGGCGGATTTTTGGCTGATTGGGTCGGATTCAGACCGATCTTTTATATTACAGGCGCTCTAATTCTTATAGCCTCGCTCATCGCAATGTTTCTGGTTAAAGAAAATTTCAGCAAAACGGAAGCTGCACGCATACCGCAAATTTCGGTTCTTGCCGGATTAAAGGAGCTAAGCCATACGCCCCAGCTTCCGGCTTTGTTCACCGTAACGTTTCTGCTCCAGTTTGCCATGATCAGTACGGTATCTCTGCTGCCATTATATGTGCAAAAACTGTATGGGTCGGCAGAAGGAATTGCGCTGATTGCCGGGTTCGTTACGGCTATTACAGGCGTATCCAATATGGTTGCTGCACCGCTCCTTGGAAGATTGAGTGACAAGATAGGGGCGCACAAGATCTTGACCATTGCACTGCTCGGAACGGCGGTTATGCTCATTCCGCAGGCTTTTGTCAATGAAGTATGGCAACTTGTCATTATCCGTTTTTTCATGGGTGTATTTATGGGCGGTCTGCTACCAAGCGTAAATGCGTTGATTCGCACGTATACACCGGAAGGAATGGAAAGCCGTTCTTTCGGCTTCAATACCAGTTCGCTAGCGCTCGGAAATATGCTGGGTGCTGTCATTGGCGGGGTTCTATCCGGGTTTATTGGCATCGAAGGACTGTTTATCATGTCAGGTGTCCTGTTAATCGTCAACATATTCTGGGTACGCATGAAGCTTTTTGATCGTAAGGCTACGCCTGATTTCAGGTAAGATAACCTTCGGGTAAGACAAGCCTGCCTTAACAGACAAGAACCACCTTGTTCACGCTGCCGTGGACAAGGTGGTTCTTTCTTTATATGTGGCTATACATGGGGAATGAACGCTATTTAACTCGAGCTAGCGCCAATCCATCGTACGCTGGCAAAAGCGTGCTGACCAGCCGCGGATCTGTTGCTATCGTTTCGTTAAAACGTCTCACGGCCTGGACGGCAGGGCCGTTCTTATCCGTATTCAGCGTCCGTCCGCGAAGGAAACAGTTGTCTCCCGCAATAATGGCACCCGGATTCGCCAGAGCAATCGCATATTCCAGATACACTGGGTAATTTTCCTTATCTGCATCAATAAAGAAAAAATCGAATGTTCTTCCCTCTTCCTGAAGTTCCTTCAAACTATCCGCTGCGGGTCCGATACGGTATTCGACACGGTCACCGTAGCCGTTGTTTTCCATATGTCGATGTGCCAGCGCTGCGTACGCTTCTTTCAGCTCAAGTGACACAATGCGGCCCTTTTCTCCCAGCCCACGGGCCAGACATAATCCACTGTAGCCGCCTAATGCGCCGATTTCCAATACATGCTGTGCGCCAGATACTTCAATTAGAAAGGTCAACAGTTTTCCGTAAGGATGAGCAACGGATACTTCCGGCATACCTTCTTTAACGATAGCCTCCCTAATACTGCACAGTGCTTCATCTTCTCGTACCAGCTGGTCTACATATTGTTCAGGCGTCATATTTGGTGTAATTTCCACGGTTCATCTCTCCTTCTTGCTTAATCATAGCTCAGGTTGGACGTGGTGTCCTTCGTAAATTTTTTACCTTAATGATTTGTCTCTTCGAGTACAATGACCTATACTATAGGGATTGAACCAAGCTTACATGATTATGGGGACGGAGTGAATACGTTTAATGACTCAACTGCAACTAATTGCAACTGCGCCAATGGGACTTGAAGCCGTCGTGGCCCGGGAACTCAGAGAACTCGGATACGAAGATCTGACCGTAGAAAATGGCCGCGTCGTTTTTACCGGAGATTATATGGATATATGCCGGTGTAACCTGTGGCTTCGCACATCAGACCGCGTGCTTATAAAAATGGGTGAATTTGCTGCAACTACCTTCGACGAGCTGTTCGAGGGTACCAAAGCATTGCCTTGGCAGGATTGGATTCCTGTAGATGGTGAATTTCCCGTAGAGGGACGTTCGCACAAATCACAGCTTAGTAGCGTACCAGCCAGTCAGGGAATCGTCAAGAAGGCGATTGTAGAGAAGCTCAAGGAAACCTACCACACAGATTGGTTTGCTGAAGATGGCCCTCGTTACGTCATTGAGGTCATTCTATTGAATGATCGTGCGTTGCTGACACTTGATACGACCGGTCCAGGACTGCACAAACGCGGCTATCGTAAGCTCGTTACAGAGGCGCCTCTCAAAGAAACGATGGCTTCTGCTCTTATTCAGCTTAGTCGCTGGAGCCCTGACCGACCATTCTATGACCCATGCTGCGGTTCCGGTACTTTATTGGTCGAAGCTGCCATGCAAGCCTGGAACATTGCACCAGGCCTGAGACGTACCTTTAACTCGGAAGACTGGCCTGTCATTGGCAGAGAATTATGGGATCAGGCTCGCGACGAAGCGATGGATTTGACCCGCGATGACATTCCTTTTGAGATTGCAGGTAGCGATATCGACCCAAATGCCATACAAGTTGCTGAGGCAGCTGTAAAAGCAGCAGGCTTTGCTAAAGACATCCCTCTTAAGGTAATGCCTGTAACTAAAGTCAGACTCGAAGGACAATATGGTGTGATGATTACAAACCCACCTTATGGCGAGAGGCTGAGCGAGCAATCCGAGGTGGAAAAGCTGATCCGTTCACTCTCACGCACGGCAGCCGAAATGAAGACTTGGTCCTTCTTTGCCATCAGCTCCACCAAGCAATTTGAGCATTATTGGGGTCGTAAAGCAGACAAGCGCCGGAAGTTGTTTAACGGCCGTATTGAATGCCAATACTATCAGTATCTAGGCCCTCTGCCTCCGCGCCGCAAAGATACTTCGCCGTTGCAGCCTTAAATATGATGAAGTTTAGGCCAGGAAACGAACCCTCTGTTCGTTCTTCTGGCCTAATTTGTGCTGTATTTTCTTTACTTAATCATTGAAATGCGCGAGATGAGCGCTATAATAATTAAAGGCATTTCGGTTTTAACATTACGTTAATATGTAGTTTATACTAGCCGAACATTTCTGCCGGAGGGGGTAAAGTGTTGGTTATTCGCACGTCCAGTGCAAGTCGCACTGGTAACACGTTCAGCAGAGTGCTGCTGTCTCGATATTTTGGATTAGGTCTGTTTTTTGTACTTATGATCGGCAAGCTCGTACTGATTCACTATAACTTGCATGCCCAAAATATTGACATGAATCCGCTGGATTATGTCATCGCTATTGGTTCTCTTTTACTTGTGAGCTTCTGGACCTTATGGCTACCACGTCGCGGACGTTTGATTGCTCTTGTGGTGCTCGATATTTTGCTCACCGCGCTCATTTATTCCGACATGGTTTATTATCGGTATTTCCAGGATTTCATTACGATTCCCGTCTTACTTCAAGCCGGACAAGTTGACTCTCTGGGCGGAAGTATCGCATCCCTTATGTACTGGTGGGACATTTTCTTTTTTGCAGACTGGATTCTATTCATTCCGTATGTCATATTTGTGGCTTCGTTACGACGTCGACTTACAACGAATGATACTTATTTAGAAGCATCCCGAAGCTCGTTCACAAGGAGGTTCCTGCTTCGCTTCTCCAAAGGGGCATTGGCCTTCCTGATTGGCTATGTATTGACATTTGGGCCGATCAAATATTATACCTCCACATGGGCAACTGGCATATTTGTCGGCAACTGGTGGTCGATGGCCTTGTACAACGTAACCGGATTGATCGGATTTCATGGATATGACATCTACCGCTATGGTCAGGATCACCTTGGTCCCCAGCCTACATTGGCTCAAGCAGAATCCGATAAGGATAAGGAATGGTTTAATCAGCACCAAAAGTTGCTTCAGGTTAAAAATGATCTATCTGGCAAGTATAAGGGCAAAAACGTGATGGTCATACAAGCTGAAGCGTTCATGAACTTTTTTATCGGTAAACAGATCAACGGTCAAGCGATTACGCCTAACTTTGACAAACTGACGAAGGAAAGCATGTATTTCAACAATTATTTTCACCAGACTGCGCAGGGTCGTACTTCGGACGCGGACTTCTCTACACATGCTTCGCTGCATCCGCTCCCTACTGGCTCGGTATTTATCCGTTATGCGGACCATAAATTCGATACGTTACCTTCCATTTTGAAGGATACTGGGTATAGTCCCAATGCGTTTCACGTGTATGACAGCAGCTTCTGGAACCGTTACACCATGTATAAGGCAATGAACTATGACAAGTTCTACAGTAAAAAAGATTTTAAAATAGATGAGCCACTGGGTTGGTCACTGGGAGATAAATCCTTTTTCCGTCAAACGCTCAATGATCTCACCACCGAAGTTAAGCAGCCGTTCTACGCCTATATGGTCGGTATCTCCAGCCATCATCCGTACAACCTGTCACCTGACGCGGTAGATTTAGACGTTGGCGAGTTTGAAGGTACCATGTTCGGAGACTATCTGAAATCTGTCCATTATGTAGATGAAGCACTGGGCGAATTGGTAGATCAGATGAAGAAAGACGGACTGTGGGATGATACGATCCTGATGTTTTATGGGGATCATGACAATTCTATTAAAGACAAAGCACTGTATGAGAAGTTTTTAGGCAAGCCACTTACGGATCTGGACATGCAGAAAATCATGAATCAGGTGCCATTGCTTGTGCATCTTCCCGACGGAAGTCAGGCGGGCACGTATACGGAACCGGCAGGTCAGTTGGATCTGACGCCTTCCGTAATGCACCTACTTGGGATTTCTACAAAACCATATCATTTTATGGGAAACGATCTGTTTAGCGGGAAGCCTCGTATGGTTGTGCTGCGTACTGGTGCTTTCACCGATGGACGAGTGTACTACATTCCATCTGAAGACGGTACATTTTCCAAAGGGACCTGTTACAACCTGAATACAGGCCAGCCTACAGATGTAAACGCCTGCGGACCGGGCTATACCGAAGCTCTCAATCGGTTGAACATATCTGATCAGGTTATCACATACGATCTTATTCGCGAATGGGAACCACAAACAAAGAAGTAACTCCTTCTGTATCTAATAGACTTTCTGTGGGAGGTTGCTGACATAGCATCCTCCCCGAACTCTTTTAAGGATGCCGATCGCATACCCACCCTGTATATAACAAAAAAGCACGATCCATCAGCTTGTAAGTGCTGTGGATCGTGCTTTTTTATATGGATTGTCACTCGACTGCGCTAGGAACGCAACGTTTTTTTAGCTTGTTCAAGCCGTTGTACCTCTTCACCAAGCATGTCCTCTGCAACTTCTACTGAGTCGTCACAAAGGCTATCCTTTGCCTGCTGTATGGCATGTTCCGCATGAGTGCGAGATTGCTCCGCCTGTTCAATCAGTTGCTCAGCCGGATGTGACAATGCCTGAGAGACGGCATTGTGTAGCCTGTCCACCGAGTTTTGTGTTTGAGCTTCAACACTGTGATTGTCGAGATTAGAATCATATTGGGCCATGAGTCACTCCTCCTTCTGGGCAGTGGTCTACATCCATTAGCATGGATCAGAAGAAGGAGAACTATTCAAAAATTGCGAATGCTGCGTACTGGAACTATTTGATAAAGCGCGCAGCCTTCTCCAATACTTCATCCTCTGTGGCCGCACTCACATAACGTCCGTTCACATATACAAACGCTCGTTTCCCACAAGGACCGCAATACGATTTGCAGCCGATTTTGATCTCGGCATCTGGTGCCATCTTTTGCAACTTGGGCAAGATCGTTTTCAAGCGGATATGATTGCATTCATCACATACGCGAATATCATTGGCCATCTGTCATCCCTCCGAGCTCCGGCTTAGTGGTCGCCGTGATTACCTTGGGAAGGGTTAGTAATGACAAATCCTTCTTCGGGGAAGTACAAGTAATCAATTTTTACACCATCCAGCAGCGGCTGGCCGTTTTCCAAAATTACGTCAATGCCTTTATCTGTAGATACGACAGTATCTGTTTCTTTAGGCGTGTCCAAATCCAGCCCGTAATGAGCATGATCTCCATGAGCATGAGTAATAACAACGCGCAGGCTCTTCCCTTGGTTCTCTTCCTTATCCAGTTCAAGTTTCAATACTTTAGCTGCGTTACGAGTAATTTTGCAGTTCATCAAACTTCATCTCCTTCATATTCATTAAATGAAATGTGGTTCATTGGATACCTATCCACACCACACAACCTAGCGGGTAAAATCAACAACTCAAATAATTAGCCTCTATCCCAGAGGGAAAGAGGTACTATGGCAGCATAGCTGCGTCTGAAACATCATCATGAGCCAATAGATCACAATTATATTCAGCATAGCAAAAGGCAATATTCCTATTGTAAAGAAAATCGTGAAAAATCGCAATCACGAAATTCATAAGCTTATCTACCGAACACGTACATGCTGTTTTTCAAGCACATCTGGATATTTTCGTTCGGCACGGGTGACAAACCAATTCATAAGCAATAGCGTCACACCAATATCGTCGATGGGCATAAATGGCATGACATCAGGTAATACCCAATAGAGCAATACAGGCACCGCAAAGAGTAACTTTTCTCCCAGCGGAATCCTTGATGAAGTAATAAATCGGGGCATACGACGAAATACATGTGACCATTGACGGAGAGATAGTAATCTTTTCCACTTCATAGTTGTTCACTCCATTTCCAATGCTCCTAAGTATATATACCCCATTGAAGGGACATGTAAAGAGGAACACTTATAAAAAACGTGTTCCTCCTAATACGCGCAAATGATTCGATACGTTTCAGTAGGCCGAATTTTTCACCATGACAGCACTGCTGCCATTAACATGCCCACTTCTGCTGCAATATCATCGTAATCACGCATGGGCAGCGGATTTACACCTAGACCGACTTCAACGGTAAACCCTGGTTTACCAAATCGCTGTATAAACCAATCCTTGTACCCTGCATCGCTCCCACCCAGCTTTACCGCCCGGTACCCTGTTGCGGCAGCTAGCCGCAAGGCCCAATCTCGGCTCTCCTTAGGCTCTAGATCCCGATAATTCCAATAGATCTCCTGTCCCTGACTGTGTATGGATAACACCATGTCGAACTGTTCGCGCTCCGTCAGATCGGCAAGCGCCTTGGACTCTGGTTCAGACAAAGGTGCAGGTCCTGCATAGTCTCGTCGAGACGGACCTATTTTACCGCGTCTGCGTACCTCTTCTTCCCAATATGCCGGAAATTGATCGTTGAGGTCGACACCACGAATATTGGCCTTCCAACCGCGATAATCAGCACGTCCTTCATTCCACTTTTTGAGATCATGATACAACGGATGAGTTGGGAGTACACCTTGTTGCACCAGCTCTACCCCATCCGGGTTGACCATCGGAACCACCCATAGGGATGTATGCTCCAGCAAATCCTGCGGAGAACCTCCATACACCCATTGAGAGGTCCCTATATGTTCTTCAGTCCCATCGATCCCTTGTACATATTGCTCTATAAAACGCAGCAAACAAGGCGTCGTCAGCCATTCATTAGCATGAACAGAAGCATTGGCATGAATTTTACGGGTTCCCTGCCCAATACGTACATAAGGAATATCCTTCCCCATGACACTGGTGCCAATGCTGCCAACTTCAATAAACGGATATCTGAGGGCCAAGGCCGCTAGGTCTTCCTTTAAATCTTCATATCCATACTCTCCACGTAATCGTACAATCTGATCCTGATGGTCTTCAGGAATAACAATAGTTTTTCCTTCCGTAAAATCATGCTCCGCAAGTCCTGGATTGGCTAGCTGTAACTCATCAAGCTCCACACCAAACTGCTTGGCAATCTGTCTTGCATACTCACCAGGCTGAATAACGTATTTACGATCCGTAGACGGACGAATATATAACACTTGACCACTAATCAGATAGGGTTGCGTGGCGGCCCACGGATTATCTACGATCAAAGTATCCGCCGATATTTTAAAAGCCGAGGCGACCCGGTGCAATGTATCTCCTTTTTGAACGATATATTCCCTCATCTTACTACGCCCCTTCCATCTGCCTTACTGCATGTTATGCAGACGCGGCGTGTCTTGATGTAGCGAAAAGCAAAACAACCGACTTCTTTTGTCCAATGACAAAAAAAGTCGGCTGTCTCGTTAATCCAAATTGGTGACTTGCCAGACGACAGGCGTTTGGCGAATTTGCTCCCCGAGCCACTGTGCGGCAATGCGCTGGAACAATTCAGGATCGCCGGAACAAAAAAGCTGATGTACCGGCGTTTCGTCCCCAGCTTCCAACTTGCCTTTGTTATACAAAATGGTACTCGTCTCACGCGCCGTTTCATCTGCCGAGCTAATGAGCTTTACTGCAGGCCCCATGACTTCTTGAATCGTTTCCTTCAAAAAAGGATAATGCGTACAACCAAGAATCAGACAATCAATCGGATACGTTTGAATAGGTCTTAATGTCTCCTCCACAACCTGCGATGTCGTCTTGGAGCGGAATAACCCTTGTTCCACCAATGGAACAAGCGCAGGACAAGCATGGCTCACCACGTCTACATAAGGAGACAATTGCTTGAGCGCAGCTGTATACGCTCCGCTTCGAATCGTACCGACAGTCCCAATCACCCCGACATGCCCGGTAGCCGTCGCGCTAATCGCAGCACGAGCCCCAGGGTGAATGACTCCGATCACCGGAATGGATACCTTTTGGCTTATATAGTCCAATGCCGCGGCAGTAGCCGTGTTACAAGCAATAATAATGACTTTCGGATCAAATTGAATCAGAAAATCAACCATTTGCTCTGTAAATTTTTTAACCTCTTCCGATGGTCGGGGGCCATACGGAGTGCGCGCAGTGTCTCCAAAATAAATGATTTTTTCCCGTGGAAGCTGACGCATGACTTCTTTTACAACCGTCAAACCTCCTACACCGGAATCCAATATTGCAATCGCTTGCTGCACGTACACACCGCTTCCTTTTTTGTTCAAATATGAGTTGTTTCATCTCGGAAAGCTATCCGTTGCTACATACCTTATGTCGTATTAATGTAAAAGGTACCCCAAAAGATTACCCTAAAACGAGGAAGTGATCAATAAAAAGGCTCCACCCCAACGGGAGAAGCCACGAATTCAAACCGTTTTCAGTGTTTCACCTACGTTTTACAGACCGTTACAGAGCATCTTTTTCCGTATCTTCTTGAACAGTCGCTGATGAAATACTAACCTCAGGAATAATTTCACCCTTTTTACGCCATTGCCCAATTTCATGAATGACGGCTGAGGCTGTCTCCTTAATTTTGTCAGTATACTCAATTGAGGTGTCTGAAATTTTCCCCGCTAGCTCCTGTCCCTTATCACTTACGTTGCGCGCCTGATCTGTAATATTCTGACGCAGCTCACGACCAGACTTAGGGGCAAATAACAAAGCAGCAACCGAACCAATAATGCTGCCTGCCAACGCGCCTCGGATAAAACTTTTGCAGTTCTCCTTCATCATCATCTCTCCCTTGTGCCCGGGCGAATGCCCATCTGTTAGTGCATTATAAGCATGGAGAGCTTGTCATGATACAGGAAACAAGCATGAAAAGTTTTACTTTTTTTTAGAGCGGATACGATACAGGCAACAACGGCCCCCATCCGCCAAACAATCCTCACGAACAACCTCGGCATCAAGCAGCTCCTCAAACATTTGCTGCTCGCATTCACAAGCCTTGCGGTAACGGCCTGCAATTTGAGAGATAGGACAATTGTATTCCACAATAGAGTAGCTACCATCCTCTTCCTCGTGCCACTCTGCCATATATCCGGAAGCATTCTGGATGCCCGAAAGCTTTTCCACACGTGAAGCCAGTGTAGTCTCCCCCTCCATGTGAGGGGCGTAGCGCTTCATCATTTTACGTTTTCTACCATCAAACAGCGAGTAAACAGCTTCCATTCCCTGCTCTTCGTCCAGCTCCTCTAACAGTTCCAGTAACAGATGATCATAATTACGAGGAAACTGCTCGCTTCCCTGCTCGCTCAGGCTGTATAAAAACGTCGGACGTCCCATCGCCTGTCTCACGATCGTAGCCACGATCAGACCATCCTGCTCCATCAATTTGAGATGCCTGCGCACTCCCATTTCGGTAATGCCCAATTGAGCTGCCAAGCTTCCGACGCCCACAGGTCCCTGGGTTTTCAATAATGTCATGATCATGCGCCTAGTGGGCATTTCGGGTACGATATACTTATCCGTCACTTTTGCCTTTACACTCCCTCGGGCTGGGGACCCAATTCCTTTTTTAAATAATCATGCACGTTAGATGCAAAAAGCTCCAGCAACCCAGGCAGCTTTGGTGTAAGCGGGTGAAGGCTTGTCCGGTCCCAATGGAAGTACTCCTGTACTAGGGGTTTACGTAAGCCTACCAGCTCTACTAGCGAATGAAATACGGTATCATCCAGTACACCCTCCTCATGAATGATACCGATAATATCCTCATAGCTACTAGCGTCACGCATAATAAATCCGTCGATGATATAGCTTCCTACGTCCGTTACCGTCTCAATTGCCAGATGAAGGCAGCGCTCCTGCACTAGCCCCTGCAACAGATCGCCGTTCCAGGCAGCAGAAGTCTGGCGAAGTCCGGCGACAATGTCGGGAACAGCCCCTAGTCGAAGCTCAATTTGTTCCCGGTTGACATAATACAAGGTCCTACACCTCCAGTAATCGCTTTAGATTTCATAATCAACTGCGATAGATACATCCTTTACTTCATTCATGTGTACAATAATTTCCTGGTGCACAGGGTGTACCTGATACGTTTGCAAATCCTCCAGTGTTTCGACAACTGCGGTAAGGGAAATATCATAAGAACGTTCCGAACGAATCACATCCGTACCTACTTCGAGTGACAGCAGCTCTTTGATTTTGCCGTTCATGCTGCGCAAGATGGATGCCGTGTGCTCAATGCTTTCGGGGGAGCGGTCTTTCAATTTGAACAAAACAATATGTTTAATCATGCGTATAGGCTCCTTATCTTAAAATGTTCTCTTGAAAATTTTATCATAACGCCCCACATACGGAAAGAAACTTTGTAATTCTAGCGATCTTTTCCGCCATTTTTACCATCAGACTCCTTGTCCTTTAATAGGGCAAAAAAATTCTTGAGCTTCGGTGGGAGCGGCAGACCCATTCGTGAACAGTTTTCCGTAATAGAGATCAATTCATTGGATAAATAAAAATACGTTGTCGCCCCTTTCATGATTTCGGTACCCATCAGGAGATCCACATGATGCGCCAAAGAAATTACCATTAGCATTAAAGCCTTTCTAGCCAGCCCCCAAAAGCCGGCTTTACTGCTTAAACCTTGCCCAGTCTTAATTGCTGCGGCGACTCCAGTCACATAATCAACAGCCATTGCAACCGTGAATAGCACCATTAGCTGATTCCAGCCGCCAAAGGCAAACGTAATAAGGGCTCCTGCGGTAGCGCAAATCATACTAAACATACTCGGATTAATATTCATACCTCTCCTCCTCTCGGGGCGGTTACTGTAATATATGCAGCGACGTGGTAACCCGTAAAGTCATATGACCTGTGCATAGACATGAATTCATAGATTCATATAAAGCATGCTGCAAACTTCACAATTCCGAGCGAATACAACAAAAAGACACCTTTTCAACCACTATATAATGGTTGAAAAGGTGTCTTTTCTTTCATGCTATTCAATTAACGATGATCATTCCAAAAATTAAGCGGAGTCAGGTTATCATTCAACGGCTCGAACGAATATCCTTCTTTCTGCAAAGCGGCCATGATTTGTGGAAGCACCTTGATCGTAGATGGCTTATCATGCATAAGAACGACTGGTGTTCTGCCTTGCTTTTTCAATCTTCTAATATCACTTAGGACAGTCTGTACAAAATGCTCTGGATTTTTAGTATAACGCCAATCATTCGAATCTATGTTCCAGTCCCAAATATGATAGCCTGCACCTGTCAGTTGATCGCGGTATGCTTTCTTCAAATATGGTTTGCTGCCATAAGGTGTACGAATCAAAGAAGTGCGTTTCCCTGTGGCCTGAAATAAAATCTCGTTATCCTGATTCATCTCTGCGAGTGCTGCTGCCGGGGATGCATAGATTTTCTTCACCTGATGCGTCATCCCATGCAAGCCCAAACCGTGACCCGCCTCTACCATTCTTTTCATCACTGCGCTATGTTGACGAATTTCAGGTCCCAGCATGAAGAAAGTAGCCTTCGCATTATATTTGTCCAAAATATCCAGCAACTGCGACGTATGCGCCGTAGGACCATCATCGAAGCTCAAATAAATCGTACGGCTGGATGATGAGGCAGTTCCCTTGTTGCCTGAATTGCTGGCTTTGCCCGGTTTGACAGCTGCGTACTGTTTAATTTGTGTCGCGAATGTATTTAAAAATTGTGCATCTGACAAGCTAGCATTTGCGTTCTGAATTCGATACAGATTACTTGTTGGAAGCGTAATAGTGAAGCCAAACGCATCGGTCAAAGTGCGAATTGGCACCATTGTACGATCTCCACGCTCGAACACATCCCCCTTGTTCAAATCCAGCGTAAAGCTGCGATTATGTCCAGTCAGTACCAATGTATTTCCGTTGGCCGAAGTAGAAATCCCCATCTTTTGCCCTAATGTAACGATAGGAACATACAACTTATCATTTTTCATTACGGGCTGAATGGTATTCGAATCTAGCAACACATCATTGACCCCCAGCAAAGGAGCCTTCGCTTGTGCACTCGCCGTATTCGTATGTATACCTAGCAAACCCAAACAACAGATTGCCATCAAGCATACAGCCATCCATTTTGCATTTAAAAGCTTCATTCATTACACCATCCTGTGCTGTATTTTATAATGTGCGGGAGCTATCTCTAGCTTGTCTATGAAGTTATACAGACATGACGATATGGACATGGCAATATAGACATTCACTCAACATATAGAACATAAACGCATCTCAACCGACTGAACCGGACGTCTTTTCGTTCCCCCTATATATATTAATAGATTACCAGACTATAGTAGGTAAATATAGTAAAACAATTTGAAAACAATCTCGCAACCCCCCTGCCAGAGAAGGTTACAAAGTTGTGAATAAATTGGCCGGAGTTACGAAGAGTACAAGCGAATTAGATCTCCGTGAAAATTTGGCCGTTCACACTTAGTTTTGTATAGGGACCTGAATACCGATTGTTTGATCAATATTCTAATTTTGCTATTACATGTCTCTCATGTTTTCAATAGTTTGATTAAAACACAAATGATCTACAAGAGGGTCTTTTTTTTCAAAGTTTCCATTTCATTCAGCTATGATGTGGGTAAAAGAAGGGCCTTGGGAACATAGCCCCAAGGCCTAATATCAAGATATAAAAAATGTTTATTTATACATGCCAAAATACTCATCCGAAAACTCACCGTCAATTGTATACTCAATATCATAGTAATATTGTTGAATTTGTGTCTCTGGATGAAGTAATTCAAGGCAAACTCTAAAAAATGGATATATTCTATCATGGTTATTAAGAAATAGTTCTGTACACTTATAACGTACACTAAAATCTTTTAATTTAATGTCATTTGGTAATTTTTCTTCTTCCTCCTTCAAAAAATTTGAATCACTATTTAATATTAGTTTTTCTAGTAATTTGACCGACTTAATTTTTACATCTTCAAAAAGATATGCTTCATTAAAAATTTTCTCAAGATCTAATAAATTCATTTTCCCTCCTACTTACCACTTGTAATGTAATCAAACAATAAATTACCATTATTATCAATTCTGCCATATACCCTTACGTGATTGGAGGCCTTTGCCACCTTTAACTTATATGTGTATAAGTTTCCTTTTTGCATTAATTGCTCACTTTTTGATAGAAAAATAATCCCATTATCATTTGACCGAGTAATTGCTAATCCCTTTTTCATTGCTCGGTCAAATTGTTCATTTAGTCCTAGTCTTTTTAACTCTTTATAGGTGTCTCGTTGAATCCAACGAGAATCGGGAAGACATGAGTTATGCGTCCAAATTCCAAGATTGGATACAAAGTACGTATGGTAATCCTTTACCATAAAATTGTATACAGTGGCATGCTCCTTCTTAACCTCTATTTTCTCAATGGCTAATTCCTTGCCATTCGAGGTTGTAAGAATATCACCTACTAATACGTCTTTGGATTTAACCCAACCTTTTCCAACAATCCAAAATGGATGCTCATCGGTTGTCGTAATGACTTCGCCGCCAACAGTAATATTATATATCTCCTCAACATCACGTTGGAAGAGCCATTCAACTTCCTTGTAAGCCATCTCACCTGTCTCATCATCTTTAGCAAGAACCTTATCCCCGACTTCAATATCCTCAATTGGTTTCTCTCCTTCGTCTGTTTGAACCTTAGTACCTGCTGTAAAGCAATTACATTTACTTATAACATCTTTTACTGTTTTACCCGTACTGGCACTTTTACCTTTAGTTATTTTTGCTACTGCAGGTCCTTCTACAAGGGAACCACTTACAAAACTTGCACACTGTACATCATAGTAGCAACCCATAACTGCATCAGATATACCTGATTTATCCCATTTAACACGAGTCGCGCCTTTAGGATACCATGTACCTTGTTTCACTCCGGCAGCGTAAATAGACCGACCAAAATTAATGGAAATGGAATCTGGAATATAGTCTGCATTTTTACCTGAGCCACTGCAATATCCAGGGTGAGAATAATATTTCCCCCTAACCGTTGCTGTGCACCAATTCCCGGTTGGATCGCTGTTTGTCAATGGATTATTATGCACATACGTATATCCATTCAAACTTAACGGCTCGTTTATCTCCCCCTGATACGTATCCTCGCCCATAAAACGGGCTGTGCCCGGATCGTACCAGCGAGCCCGCAGGTACTGAAGCCCAGTCGTGTCATCCCAATACTCGCCAGCATAACGCAGCACGTTCGGAACGGTCTCTTTGACCTTCTCCGGGCCGCCCCAGATATCGTAGCTGTAGCTATTCAGTTCCTTGCCCGAACTATCACTTAGTCCTACCACATCACCGTGACCATTGAGCTGATAGTATTGCAGTTGTCCACTTGCTTTGTCTTGTCTGGCCCACAGTTGACCGGACAAGTCATACACATAAGCGTAGGTGATTTTCGCTGTTCCACCTTGGACCTCGGCTTCTGCAATCAGCTTCGCTTCTTCGTCATAGTAATACCGGGTCGTTTTGTCGCCCTCTGTACGCTCGTACAGTAGCCCGTCTCCGTTATAGCTGTACCCAACTTCTTTGCCTTCACCGCTCACCTTTGTCAGACGGCTGACAGAATCATACGTATATTCAGCGTTCTTCATACCGAACACTTTGCCACTGCCTTCGGCGCTTCGGTTTCCATTCGGATCGTAGCCATAGGTCTTATTCTTCTCACCTGCGGCTTCGCTGGCAATTCGATTTGACGGATCATATCCAAATTGGTCTGTTGTTCCGTTTTGTGTACGTCCGATGATGTTTTTATTCCCATCTCGTTCATAACCAAATTGGTGTAATGCCGTACCACCTTGCTCCACCGTAACCCCGGACAAATCCAGTCCGTTATAGCTGAATCGTGTACTCAGCCCTCTGCTTGAAGCCTGACTTTTCAGCAAACCATTCGGTGCATACTCAAACGTCATGCGATCTAATGATCCACCCGTAGCAGCCGTCGCTCCTGCTTGGCTCTGTATGTTTGCTGTACCGGCTCCACTGCTAACGTCCATTTGAGTAACTCGGCCCAAGCTGTCCAGCTTGGATTGAACATGCATAGACGTCCCGGAAGCATCTGTCAGCACATATCCTGTACGAGACTGCTTGTTATACTCATAGTTTATTTGCGTGCCGTCCGGGTACTTCAGCCCGGTCAACGATCCATCTGTTAAATTATAGGCATAGGAGGTCGTTCCCTGCCCATCTGTCATGCTTTTTCTTCGTCCTGCGTTATCGTAGGTATAATTGGTTTTAAAATCGGGACCCGCCGCTTCGGTAACCAATCCGTCAGCGTTATATTGAAAGGTGATTGCGTCCGATTTCCCCGTCAGCATACGGGTGATGTTTCCATCCGTATCGTAAATATTTAACGTGGTTCCTCCGCTCGATTTCTCAAGTAAAGTACGTCTGCCCAGCTCGTCATAGGAATACACATTCTTTTGCCCATCAGGATACTGAACGGTCTTCAAATTCCCGGCCAGATCATACATATAGCTAACCTGCTGCCCGGATGGATCTGTGACCGAAGTCATTTGTCCCAGAGCATCGTAGTCATAGATCATGCGTTGACCGTTACCGTCCGTCCGGCTAGTGACCATACCCGCATGATTGTATGCTAGCGACTCCAGCGGCTGAAATGATCCATTTTTAGCTTCTTGTGTGGAGGTCACACGACCTAGAGCATCCGATACTTCACGTATACGGTAGCCAGAGGCATCCGTCTGAGTAACGGTACGATCCACCGTATTATACGCCACGGTATCTGTTGTTCCATCCGCATAGTTCGTCTTTACAGGTCGCCCAAAAGCATCGTAGGCGTAGCGAGTGGTTGCTTGTTCAGCATCCGTGCTTTCTACCATATCTCCATGATCATCATAACCATAACCATAGATTGCATCATCCACCTGCTGCTGGAGCATCTGCCCGAACGGATTATACAATCTTTCAACGCTTACGCCATCGGGTCCGGTAACAGTGACATCATTCGTATCATCCTTGTACACCACGACAGTTTGAGTGCCGTCCGGATAAGTAACCTTTGTTACTCGCCCCATTGCGTCATACACATAAGACTCCGTTTTGCGCTTGGCATCTGTTTGGGACTTGATTTCTCCGGTCGGATAGTAATCATACGTATACTCGACACCTTTAGGCAAAAGCTGCCTTGTTGGGAGGTAAGAACCATAAGGAGAATCATAATCAATAGACACATTAGCATCGCTTCTGTCATCAATTTGAATTTTCTGGCTGCTTACATTCCCTTTTGTATTGTAAAAAGTAGAGCTGTGCGATAATAGCTTTCCTTGCTCTGTGCCTTCATAGTTTTTTAGCTCATACAAATTGCCCTCTGACTTGTAGGTGCGAACCGTCGTCAACGTTTTTCCTTCACTTATTTTGTTGACCGTCTGAGCGGGTTGAACCCAGAAAAAAGGCTCATTAGAGGTTCTATACGTATGAACAGTCTCCGATCCCGTACTCTGGGATATTTTCAAAGGAAGACCATATTCATTGTAGTCATAGAAGGTCGTTACAGGTTCTGATGAAGAACCTCCCTCCGTATAGGACTCTCGCATTTGCACAGGCAAATTCCAGTCCATGGCATCATTATACGTGTAATCTATATGATAGCCGGTAGAATCTCCCTCTTGATCATAGCTGTTTAGAACAAGCTTGTCCGGTGCGTTATTTCCTCTAAAGACTTTACCGAAATGGAAGGTTTCCGCTGTACGTGTCCCTTTGGCAACTACCGTCCATTCAGCGTTTTTCCCATAGTTGGCTAGATCTTCTCCGGAATAGGTGAAATCAATTTTATTTAAAAAACGATTGCCTGCGGTTGTACTGTACATATCAGCGCGTGAAACCACCTTGAACACGCCTTGTGTACCGTATACACCTATCTGCTTGTTAAATGCTTCATAACGAATGTCTGTGATTGATGAAGTAGGTCGTACAATTCGTGTAAGCAACGCCGATGCATTTTGCTGTAGGGCTCCAGTCTTTCCTTCACCATCTACGACCACATTAAAAGGAGCGTCCATGAATGTATACGCATAGCTTGTGCTTCTGGAAAGAGAATCCAACACTTCTGACAGCACCTTGCTGCTTCCCTCGCCACTTTGACGATAGGTGTACTGATGGTCTGTGCCCTGCTCTTTAACAACAAGCTGTCCAGCATTGTAAGTGAAATCAAGCTCTCTGCCATCATTATTTCGAATCGAACGAATGAGCTTTGCTCCACCAGAACTTGTATAATCAAATTCCACCCGATTCTTATACGCATCCTGGATTAAAATCAAATAACCGTCCTGATCCAGATAATAGTTATTTCCATTCAGTACTGCTATTTTGTACGCACTGCTTACTCCCTGCACGTTTGCGCTTTGATCTGTACTGATCTTGAGATCTTTGTAGGCATATCCTTCAAGCTGAAAATCATCTTTTACCTCATATGAGCCTGTTCCCGGCATATACAAATACCGCTTACCATCCAGTTTCTGTATATGAGGAAGATCCCACTTCCAGCCTCTTCCCAGACCAGAAGCTGCTTCCTCCTCACGGATGGCACTGGCGTTTGTATACAACCCTCCATTTTGCTGCACACCAATCTGGTTATTTGCCAATGAACTGTTATACAAACGAGTCAGTGCAAAGGGTAATGAACCCGGCAACACCAAGTCCGTATTTTGCACGGCAAGCTGTCCTGAAGCGGTGAACACACTGTTGTCACCGTAATCCAGCCCATAACGCGAAGTATCATCACTTAGCCTGCTTTGTGCAAGCGCCGCTTGATCAAAAGGAGCATACACATCTGTTGTAGCAGATACCTGCAACAAACTTTGTTGAAGTAAATTCTGCCCGATCAGACTGTTTTCTCCTGGAGTCGGCGCATATACGGAATCAATTACACGGGGGATGGATGGTATATCCATCTCAGTCGTGTCTAGAGCCGGCGCTTTATCCTCTTCCTTATCTAGCGGTTGTTGAGTTGCCTTTTCATCCTGGGCGGTCTGAGTGGGCTTTTCACCTTCCTTCAGCTCAGCCGACTCATCAGACGGTTCCGCCTTTGCATTTGTGCTCAATGTCAGCCCATTCTGCTGTACCCACAAGCTTGGACTTTGTTCCGGTAATGAATTTTCTCCACCATCTTTTTGCCAAGCTTTATAAATATCATATAAAGTATAGCCTTTGGATAACTGTGCATTGACCCAAGCCTGATCTTTACCAGTTTGCTGCGCAAGCCATGCTCTGGTAATAATCTGTGGAGTGGAAGACGAAGAAGACTGAGAAGCTGCCGCCTCTCCGTGCCCTTCTTCTCCATATGCCCATGTGCTCCATGGACCCAGCAACATTGCCATACATAGTAGACTACAAATATAACGTTTAAACACTCGCTCACCCCTATTTAATAATGCCTGTACATCTAACTATCTGTTATGTTTTTTCGAAGCAAAGACATCCTTTTAATCTGTAAAAGGAAATACCTTCTTCGTCCGTCTAATGACGTTTCCGTTTAAGTCATAATCCAGTTGAATTTGATCACCGGTGAACAAAATAACTTTATTCATTCGGTTCCCTTTTCCATATTCATATGAAGTATCCTTACCAAGCGCCATATGTGCTGCCTTAATTACGGTTTGTAATGCGCCGCTATTGGTTTCTGTCAACTTCACATAAATCGTTTGGCCTGCCTTCATCTCATACTCTAAGACCGTGTAATCCCAACCATATATTTGTGCTTGCTCTGTTGAAGAGACAAGCTGGTTACTAAAATCAGGGTCCGTAAACAAGCTTACAATGGGTTGCTGCGCAGCAAAGTTGGATTTATCCTTCACAGCAAAACGGTAAATCCCGTCTTCTTTGGGTGTAAACCGATATTTCCCTTGTTGGCCTGCCGTAAAGTCAGCTTCTTTATCTATGAGCTCAATTAGCTCGTCCAGCTTGCTGTCATCGTTATTTTTTACGGCAAACACACGATAAGGCGCTCCAAAGTTAACAGCAGGAGCAACTGCAGCTACGGCAAGATGAATATTTGCATTAGCTGGCACTTGCTGTTGATTATCTATCGCCTCTTTATGTTCACGAATCACTTTTCCAGCCTGATCCGTAACGGTATATTGATACGTTCCACCAGCCGCCTTCGCATTCGTCACGATAGGGGCCTCCTGACTTCCGCGATTGATCCATATCTCCTGGTTGCCGCCAGACAAAGACGTTTTTAACAACGCCGGTTCTGTGCTTGGCTCCGCTTTAATTTCATTCTTGAAATGAAAGGTCACGGCTTGCGGCGAAGTGACAGTCACAACAAGCGTATCTCCGGCTCCAAGTGAGATTTCAGGTAGAGAAGCATCCATACCTGCTCTATCCACCTTGGAATTTACACCGCTACCTTCTTCATATATGGCATAGTCGTAGAGGCGGCTTTCGTTTGAAGCATCTGTCGTTAATGAGGAAGCCTGTGAACCAGTATTATGGAATACATAGCTTTCTCCCTGCTTGACAGTGACTTGATTGCCTGTCGGCACCTGAGCATCCTCAACGTCGAATATTCCTAACACAGCTCCATAAGTCACTGGCACATCCGAAACCGTCGTTACAATGGCATATCCACCAGCCTGTACCAACGGCAATTGAGTCGTATCACTGGCCTGACTGTACACCGTACCGTCTGCCTTGTAATTCATGTAATTCCACTTCATACCGCTGACTGAAATGACATCCAGAGCCTTGTCCAAAGTGCTTACATTGATAAATTTCCGGCTTTCACCGCGTTTCAATGTAATTCGATGGAAGGCTGCCTGTGCGTTAAGCATAGCCTCTACCTTACTGCTATAGGTAAAAGTAATTGGCCGATCGGATACATTGGTGACAATGGCTTCACCGCCTGCAACAATCTCTGGGTCCACTGTATTGTTGAAATGATCTGATGTCAGTAAACGAAGCCCTCGATAGCTTGCCGAATCAAAGCGTGCACTTCCACTACTTTTGTCATGCCGCAATGAATTCGATTTGCTATCATGATTGCGGAAAATGTACGAATCCCCTGGCTCCAGCGTCGTTTGCCCGATACCATTATCATCTTCGCTGGCCTTAAAGCTCCGATAGATACCACCAAACGTGATTGGCGTGTCACTGGTTACCGTCACACTGGCCTTTTTACCTGCACCAACCAAAAAGGTTGAGTTTCCGGTATTGCGCCTGGATTGCTCTGTACCATCTGCTTTGTACAGAACCACATCATATTTTCCTTTAACGGTACTGGCTGTGCTATGCAGATTCCTCAAATGATCACTAATATTAGTAAAAGCATAACTTTCGCCTTTAGACAGTGTTACGCGTAAAAAGGCAGGATCATTGCTAGTTTCCCAGGAAAAATCATCTGTATAATCAAAGATAATAGGACTCGGACCGATCACAGTCACAATGGCATATCCCGAAGGCGGGATCATGGGACCTGCCTGGCTGTTAAAACCAGAGGAATTTACCGTTCCATCCGGCTTGTAAATAGCATAGTCGAGCAAGCTTCCTACCTTTTTGGAGTTATTGTAGATCGGATTCATTAGCGTACCATTATTGTGGAAAATGTAGCTCTTGCCCACCTCAAGCTCCACACGGCTGATTGCATCACCACCCACAGGACGGGCAATAAAATTGCGATATGGAGCCCCGTATGTAACCGGGTTTGCAGTGACCTGGGTAATTACCGCGTATCTGTCCACAGCAATCTGCGGCTTCGCCGTAGTGCCACTGCCGCGTGAAGCCTCTGTTCCGTTTGCCAGATAAACAACATAGTCAAGTTTATCTTTAGATGTACCGTCACTTTCCACCGTATCCAATCGGGTTCCCACATTGATAAATTGGTAGCTTTCCCCCTGATTTAGGGTAACCCGCGCATAAGCCGGCTCGCCGGTGCTTTCTATACTGTATTTGCCGTATGGAAATCCGAAGGTCACCGCATTGGCAGTGGAACCTGTAATAATCAGTTCCTCGCCATCACCCAAAGAGGGATGAGCAATGCTATTAAGATCAGATGCGGATAAAGTTCCGTCTGCCTTGTATTTTGCGTAATCAAAACGGCGATTGTCTGCATTTGACCCATCATGCTGAATCGAACGGGCAGTCCATCCTTCATTCACAATCCGATAGCTTTCATTTTTAGAGACCGTAACTCGCTCTAGTGCTGGGTCCTCCGATGTACTGTAGGTGAAGACGTCCGTTACTTTTACGGTTAATGCTGCTGTTCCTGTATTCGTAATAAACGCTGTGCCTCCCCCAGGAACACCAATGGGGCTTATGCCATAGTCCATATGGACAGTGCTGATGTCTCCGTCCTCTTTGTAACTTACACTATCGTACAAAATGCCTTTTGATTGAGAAGCGTTGCTATATATGGACTTACTGATCGTATCTGTATTCTCGAATTCATAGGTTTCCCCAGGTTCGATAACGATTGACGTATACTCCACCGTTGCCGCCAAGCTCATCATGAGTGCATTATAAACGCTGTTTGTCGCAGAAGTGGGCGAATTGAAAGAAACTGTTCCATCAGAAAGCTCCTGTTCCTCCTGTACCAAACCTGCATGACCTTGTTGTATTCCGCCCGTTGCATTTTGTTTTTCTGCTCCTGCTACAACAGGCAGACACAGCAAGGTGTTAATCGCTAAAATCGCCGTCAGAAACCATACCACTACCTTTTTACAAATCATCTAGCTGTATAACCTCCCTTTTTCTCGTCAAAAAAATGCATGTTGGGCTGCAAAGACCCACTTTTCTCTCTGTACATCCTTACAATCGTAAGAGAAGAACATATTACCTCCATTTCCATTAATAATGTCACATTTTAATATATCGACACCTTAAACTTCCATTTTTATAGGCCAAATGGACCTTATTTTCCATAAACCGGTTAAGCCCATGGGATTAAAAGAAAATCAGGAGAGGAGTCACTTGCAAACCCCCCTTCGGGTATAGTAGTATGTGGTTAAAAAAAATCGGAGGGTATATGCCTAAACAACAAGATAAACATTCCATTCAGGCGTGGTCTCTGATCAATCGCAAATATTTGGGAAAAGGTGTGCGTGTCAAACGTTTTCGTAAACCAACACGCTGTCAAGTGCGCAATCGCGTTTTGCTTGCCGTTTTGATGGCTAATGACATTAAACTGTCCCAACTTGCCGAGGAGCTTTCCATTTCCTCCCGTAGTGTCAGTGCGTGGGTATATGAAGGTCGCATTCCCGGCAACACTAATCTGGAAAAGACGTGTAATACACTTGGTTATCCGCACCATATTCTATTTAATGAAGAGGTTGTCCGGCGTTCACCACTCATCTGTCAACCAGCGCCGTCCCGTTTTATGAAACGGACTGTGACTCGTTCTCCGGTTAAAAATCGGATCTTGGCGGGTCTATGCATGGTACATGATATTTCGGTGACCGATGTGAGTCATTGGATTGGTGTTCACCCCGGTACATTTCGGAAATGGTTGCATCAGGGTACCGTTCCTTCGCAAACCTTCCAGGATCAGGCGGAACAGTTTTTCCGTATTCCAAAATCCATTTTGTTTGCTGATGCCATGCTGAAAAAGTAAAAATGTCCGTAAAAGAGAAATGGTTGTAATTTTCATGAAAGTCTTTGAAAGGAACGCATTACCATCTTTCATCCGCTGAGACTTTCACATCATGTAATTCACAGAATATAAAAATGCAAAAAAGCACAGTCTGCCGATTCCTCGGCGCACTGTGCTTTTTAGATAACAGACCTTTAAATACTTCTTGCTTATATTTTGTCAGCTTTTTAAGAATGAATGCTTGCCGTTTCAGTTGAACGTTTGGCTTCTTCCTTGATGGACTTTAGCTTTTTCATCATCGGATTGCCTCCACGTCCAAAGTAGTCGTGAAGACGGCTGTATTCCTCGTACAGCTTATCATACACGGCCGCGTTCTCAGGGATCGGCTTGAAGCTCTCGTCCCGTACACGCGCCATATGACGCGCTGCTACGACGATATCGTCGTACCCTCCAGCTTCAGCTCCCGCAGCCACTGCTGCGAACATGGCTGCACCCAACGCAGGAGTTTGGGTAGAAGCAGCGACCTTAATTTCCCGTCTGGTTACGTCAGCATAAATTTGCATCAAAAGACGATTTTTCTGCGGCAATCCACCGCACGCATACAATACGTCTACTGGCACGCCGTTATGATGGAATGCATCGATAACTTTACGTGTTCCGAACGCAGTTGCTTCCAGCAATGTACGATACACTTCCTCTGGCTTCGTCAGCAACGTATATCCGACAATCAGCCCCGTCAGGTTGGTGTCAACCAACAAAGAACGGTTACCGTTCCACCAGTCGAGTGCCAGCAATCCGGTTTCGCCCGGTTTATATTCAGCCGCTTTACGCTCCAGCCATACATGGACGTTCACACCTTCCGCAGCTGCCTGCTCCTTCACTTCGCCCGGAACAGCATGTTCCACAAACCATGCGAAAATGTCTCCTACCGCCGATTGTCCAGCCTCATACCCGTAATAGCCCGGAATAATTCCGTTCTCTACAACGCCACACATACCTTCTACTTCTTTTTCTTCCTCACCGAGGAGCATATGGCAAATGGAAGTTCCCATCGCCATCACCAGCTTGCCTGGTGTGACGACGCCTACTGCCGGAACAGCCGCATGAGCATCCACATTGCCTACCGCTACTGCCGTTCCCGGGTTCAGTCCGAGTTTTGCAGCCATATCCTCTGTTAATCCACCCGCACGGGCACCCAATTCATAAATCTCACCGCGCAGCTTCGTATCCGTCAAATTTTCTAGACGCGGATCGAGCGCTTTGAAAAATTCACGATCCGGATAACCATCGCGATGATGGTAAATAGACTTGTAGCCAGCTGTACACTGATTACGTTTCAGTTCCCCGCTGAGCTGGGAAATTACCCAGTCGGTCGCTTCTACAAAGCGGTCTGTTTGATTATAAATGTCCGGTGCCTCGTTCAGAATTTGCCAAATTTTTGCGATCATCCATTCGGAAGAAATTTTCCCTCCATAGCGAGGCAGAAACGCCTCTCCGCGCTGCGAGGCAATATCATTTAAACGGTCCGCTTCTTCTTGTGCTGCATGATGCTTCCACAGTTTCACCCAACTATGCGGGTTATCTTTCAGGTTCTCGTCAAAGCACAACGGTTGTCCCTGCGCGTCGATCGGCAGCATCGTACATGCTGTAAAATCAATTCCGATCCCGATGATATCGTCTGGAGAAATCCCTGTCTCCTTCATAACAGCAGGTACGGAAGTAGTCAGGACTTCAATATAATCAGCCGGATGTTCCAGCGCCCAATCCATATCCAATTTGCGTCCGCTACCAGGCAATACTTCATCAATAACTCCATGACGGTAAAGTGTTACATGTGTAGCAATTTCAGCTCCGTCAGACAGGTCAACAATGACCGCACGGCCAGACTCCGTTCCATAATCGACACCAATTGTATACTTGCTCATTTGTGTGCCTCCTCCTTTATCGTTGACCATCATAAGCGTTCGCCCCATGCTTGCGCAGAAAATGCTTATCCAGCAGCGCCTGATCCATTGAGGTGAATTCTGGATTCCGAACGAAAGAACAGTACAATGCCAGATGTGTATGCGTATCTGACGAAGAGCGAACGCAAATAAACGCCTTGTAGATTCAGCACAATCAGTTGCTCCGCTTTCAGTTCTTCATAGTCCACGCCCTTGGAAGAGCCAAATTGGCCTCCCATACTTCCTTTTTCAATTGTTCTACTATGTATAAGGCACACCTTTTACTATCATTTTTGAAATCTGCAATGGAGGAGGTGACTGAAACTAGCCTCAAATGGAAAATTACAGGAAGGTCGTGACGACCCTTTATTCTCGGTTCCGCTTTCATTATATGCTTGTACGTACAACTTAGCTAGTCTTTTTTATGTATTTTTTCGATAGATTTATGTACTCATTTTCAGAAAAAACATAGCAAAAACAGTCTATTTCTGCAATCCAGAAAACAGACTGTTCGGTATGGCGAGTAACATGCCCATCAAATATTAAGCGTTGAAGCTGTACACTTACTAACTTGTCCTTACATGTTAAGACTGATCTCCCTGCCTAGTTTTCTCCAGGCATTACCTGAACAGGCCCCGTAGATTCACGAACTATGAGCTCAGGCGGTAGAATTAACTGACGATCTTCTTCATGGTACCCCTTCTCTTCAATCATCGACAGCATGGTATCGGCAGCACGTAACCCCAATTCTTCCTTTGGATGCCGAATTGTCGTTAGCTTGATTTCCGTTGCTGTCGCCAAAAATGAATCATCAAACCCAACCAGCGATAGATCATTGGGAATGTTCAGGCCCGCCGAACGTACAATATCCAGGAGTCGAACAGCCAACTCATCATTGTAGGTCACCCATCCAGTAGGACGCTCTCCCGCCTCCATCGTCAATAGCCTCGACGCACGTTGTAGCGGAATCTCATTTTTTTCTTCTGTCCGGTAAGTCGTTACTGCGTTCGGGTGTAGTGTCACACCATATTTGCGGTGAGCGGCCACAAATCCCTTCATACGAAGAATCCCCTGCATATCATCGGTTTTGAAAAATCCGGCCAAGCGTCGGTGTCCCAGCTTAATCAGATGCTCGGCCGCCAAAAAACCACCCTTTTCATCATCTACTCGCAGACATGGCGCATCCATTTCCTCATAACGCGCATTGATCATCAAATAAGGGATTTGGCGATTTTCCACGGTTAAATAATAGTTCAGATTGGGGTTACGCTCTCCACTTTTAGTCGGTTCAATAATAATTCCGCTCAGCGGTTGACTTAACAGCATTTCCAGGCACTGACTTTCTTGCTCAGGGTCATTACCTGTGCTTGACAGCAGCATCTTGTATCCCTGGCGACTCAATTTGGATTCAATTCCCTGTACAATGGATGGGAAAATATAATCCGATATATAGGTTGTAACGACTCCAATCGTCTTTGGATCTTCGGGCTGCTTGCTGTCCCGTGTCGCGACAAAGGTTCCCTTGCCCTGCATCCGAAACAGCCAGCCTTCCTGCACCAGCTCACCCAGCGCCTGACGCACCGTTTGCCGACTAACGGCAAATTGTTCAGACATTTCATGCTCAGATGGAAGCTGGCTTTGTGGTTCCAGTTTAGATGAATGAATCCAGGACAAAATTTCTTGTTTAACTTGTATATATTTGGGCGCCATAATTTCCTCCGTACTTGCAATATCGTGTACCTGTTCATATTCCACGATTATAGCATACCGTTCATTTGTACATACAAATGTTACAGGAGCAGGATATCGTCGTATTGCTGCCGGAGGTGTAAACCCATTCACTTATCCCTTCCTTGCCACACATAACTGGCCGAATATCTAAGGACAATTTGTGTAGATGTTGCACATTACGAACGAAGCAATTGATGTTCATTCATATACTTAAGTCCTGTATAGCGATCACGCAAGGTATGGGCCGTGCGCAATGCACGCGCAAGCTGTTCCTCCGTAACCCCCAGCTCGGCAATGGTAGATGGGCCTCCGACCTGAGCCAGCCATGCACGCATCTGCTCCGACGTAGGCAAAGCCCGATACACCTTAAAAGCCTCTACATCCTGACTGGCTGCTAAATCCCTGTACAGGTCAGACAGCAATGCGGATGCTACGCCTACTTTGGCACCATGCAAAACTTGCTTGCGTCCCTCTGAAATAAAATCCATTTCAATTCGGTGGGAAATATGGTGCTCTCCCCCTGACGCTGGACGAGAATGATCTATCATCAGCATCGAAATACCAGATGCAATCAGCGCATTCATCAATACCTCGACACCAGCCTTGCTGCCTGCCGCAATCTCGTCGACATGCTCTACACAGTCACGCAGAGCCTCCTCAGTAATGCGATTAGCCACAGGTGAATATGGCTCGTTTCCCAAATCTCTGGAAACATGCCAGTCCGCTAGTGAGGTGAACTTACCGAGCATATCGCCAAAACCGGCCGCAGTCATCGTCTGTGGCGCATTTGCCAGCACAGACAAATCAGCAAAGATCGCCTCTGGCGGAACTGCTTGGAATGTCTGCTTGCTGCCGTCCACAATTAGTGGTGCGCCTGCGGAGGTAAAACCATCCACCGAAGCAGCCGTCGGTACTGACAAGAACGGACGATTCATTTTATAACATACGAAGCGAACCAGATCATGAATCGTGCCAGAGCCTACAGCAAGTACAGCCTGACTCTTATCCGCCACACCCAGCAGCACTTTCATAATGTAGGTCTCATCAGCAATCACATCCCCTACAGCATTCGGAGGTAAGCGAACTACATCAACTGTCAAACCTGCCTCACGGATCAGCTCAGCCACTTTTTTTCCTGCCGCCGCCGAAGTATGTTCATCTTCTACTAGAGTTACATGACGATAATCCAGTTGGTTCAAATAAGGAACAACAGACTCCAGTGCTCCATCTCGTACCTCGATACACAATTCAACCTTTCGGTGAGGATGGTCAGCGTTACTAGCCTGCGCCTCTTCGTTCCACAGCTTGATCTGCTCATTCATATTCATTTCATCAGCCTCCTGAAAAAGGAATAATTTGCACAAGAATGATCCATAATGATTAAAAGATTCCGTTTGAAAACGATTACTATTTAATTGTACGCACAAGTGTGTGTCCAAGTCCAGCGAAAAAGTACAAGTTGCTTTTTACTTTATATATTCGAAAGGAACATGTTTATGAAATTTGGAACGGATATTGCCTGTGCACTTGGGTTACTGGCAGGTACAACGTTTGGCAGTGGTATTGCTTTTTTGTTCGGCTGGCAAGCTTATCGAGCCCTAACGTCTGTCGCTGTCTTTGGCATTGCGGGGATTATTATTACCATTGCCGTTTTTCGCTTGCTGCATCGTAAGTCGCTTTCCACGTCTAATTCTCGATAAATGCTGTTAGTGAACTTTTTTTGACAGTATACATAAAAAACGGGTCTCTTAAGCAATTGCATCGCTTGAGAGTACCCGTTTTTGTTTTACAAATATTCACTTATAAAGTTGTATCAACCTCTGGATTAACATCTAATTCATAATCAATTTCATCAAACCCGAATCCAAATAATTGAAGGAAATCCAGACGGTATTGTTCAAGATCGCCTAATTCAGATACATTTTCTGTAGTGATTTCGGACCAAGCTGCTTTGACAGCCTGCTGCACATCGTCTCTCATTTCCCAGTTATCCAGACGGATGCGTCCTTCTTCATCCGTTTCCACAGTGGACCCACTGTATAGCGTCTCGAACAGACGTTGTGCCTGCTCAATACATCCCTCGTGCAGTCCCTTTTCTTTCATGACCTTAAACAGCAAAGAAATATACAAAGGCACGACTGGAATAGCCGAACTGGATTGTGTAACCAAAGCTTTATTCACAGAAACATAGGCTTTTCCATGATAACGTTCCAGTTGCTTTGTTAGAGTATGTGCTGTAGCTTCCAAATCATTTTTAGCTTGGCCAATGGTTCCTTTACGATAGATAGCCTCCGTAATTTCAGGACCAATATACGAGTAAGCCAGTGTGGTTACTCCTTCAGCCAGCAGATCAGCTTCTTCCAACGCTTTTAGCCACAAGGACCAATCTTCGCCACCCATTACCGTGATGGTGTTCTCAATTTCCTCCTGCGTAGCCGGTTCTAGCGTAATTTCTGATACGACACCTGTATTGGTATTCACTGTTTTATTAGAAAAAGACTGTCCGATAGGCTTGAGAACGGAATTAAAGGTCTCACCCGTATCGGGATGTGTCCGTCGCGGTGAAGCGACACTATACACAATCAGGTCTACCTTGCCCAGCTTTTCCTTTACCAGCTTCAACGTCTCCTGCTTAATTTCATGAGAAAAAGCATCTCCATTAATGCTTTCTGCTATGTAGCCAGCTGCTCTGGCCGCTCTTTCAAAGGCTACCGTATTGTACCAGCCTGCTGAAGCCGTGCGCCCCTCTGATGCGGGACGTTCATAGGATACCCCTATGGTGTCCGCTCCCAGACCGAAGCTCGCAGCAATACGAGAAGCCAGCCCATATCCAGTAGATGCTCCGATCACAAGTACCTTTTTAGCTCCTTGTATTGATGTGCTATCTTTGATGTAGTTGATCTGACGGTTAACATGAGCCGCGCATCCTGCAGGATGTGCAGTCGTACATATGAAACCACGAATTTTCGGTTTAATAATCATTGCAAGGGTCCCCCTACTTTAGCATTCATTTAATATGGATGTAATGGTTGTCCAGTCATAACTATATAGCAAATCAGCTTGCGGCTCAACACATAACATAACACTTGAAGACAGCCGAAGAAAACTACCGTAAACATCATAGTCTACAACGCTTTTTTACTCCACTATTCATTTTGAATCATTTTCTAACAATTTCACATCTTCTCCTTGCTGTTGTCTTATTTTGATATTAGCCCTCCCCCAAGAACACATTAAGTCAATAATTTCATTTGCTGTAATTCCATATTCCGTTATATAATACTCCACTTTTGGAGGCATTTGATTATACACATGTCTACCTATGATACCATCCTTTTCAAGTTCGCGAAGTTGCTGTATAAGAACCTTTTGAGAAATGCCCGGAATACTACGCTGTAATTCACTTGTCCTTTTTCTACCAGACATTAATAAACAAATGATTAATGATTTCCATTTACCTCCGATGATCTCAAGTGTTGCTTCTATGCCTAAATTATATTGTTTCATAGTACCACCTCTTCAACGCTAAAAATAACAAAGTTTATCTAATTAATTTTATAATTGCGTATCTTCACTCTAAGTCCAATGCACACTTTCAAGTAACTATCTTACTTTATTGTGTGTATTTACTTTTTTTGAAGCATACAGAATAATAATAGAGCATCTACAAAGGCAAATATGTTACGTAAGAAAGGTGATTTATGATGAAAACTCTTGTGATTTTAGCTCATCCCCATATCGAAGATTCTAGAGTAAATAACAGATGGAAACGAGAATTACTTCAATATACCAATGAAATTACAATTCACGAAATTTATAAAGAGTACCCAAACTGGAGCATTGATGTTTTGAAAGAGCAAAAGTTACTTGAAGCACATAGTAATATCATAATTCAATTCCCTTTATATTGGTATAGTTACCCGCCTTTATTAAAAAAATGGATGGATGATGTTTTTACTCATGGATGGGCTTATGGTTCACAAGGTGATAAGTTAAAAGGAAAGAAGCTAGGGATAGCCATGTCCATTGGCGATAAAAAAGAAAATTACTCACCTACTGGTTCCGTTTCTTTTACTGTAGATGAAGTTATAGCACCTTTTAAAGCAAGCGCAGTGCATGTTGGCGCGATAACATTACCCTATTTCGCTGTCTTCGGAGCCTCGTTTCAAGCAAGCGACGAAGACATTAATCAGAGTGCAAAGGACTATATTAAATATATATTTCAGTATAAATAAAATAGTTATAATGGTACACGCATCTTAACCATATAAAAACAGGCTCTTGGTGGCATCCAGCCAATCCAAGAACCTGTAAATGTTAGGCTATAATGCGGTCGAGAGGACTCGAACCTCCACGGGGGGTTAGCCCACACGGACCTGAACCGTGCGCGTCTGCCAATTCCGCCACGACCGCATATTATGTACTCACACCGATGTTTTTCAGTCACCGTAATTCAGATTATATCTCCCATAGAACATAAAATCAAGCTATTTTTATATTATATTTTCTATGAATCATTTCCGCAAATATAAGAAAATCACTGGATATCACAATCCATATATGGTAAAATGGGTCCATCAGGAAAGGAGGTGCGTCAACATCAATAATCACATGTTGAGCGTATCCCTTACCCGGTCCGTTATTCTCTAATTTACAGAGTTGACGGAGGCGCGGGATACGGATCAAAGCTTTAATTAAGCGCCACGGGTAGAAAGACCGTCCTCGGACGGTCTTTTTTATTTCAACATCATCTATAAGATTACATACTGCACTGTGAAAGAGGAGATACGATGTCGATTAGACCCGCAAATGTGGAAGAGCTCAACGAGTTGACAGCCATCTGGCTGGATGCTTCCATAGAAGCCCATCATTTTATTGCTCCGCAGTATTGGGCATCACAAGTTACCGAGATGGAAAACAGGTACCTTCCCCTCGCTCAAAACTACGTTATCATACAAGATGATCATAGCATTGGCGGCTTTGTTTCCATGTTGGATGGATACTTGGCGGCTCTGTTTATACGTGTTGATTCTCAAAGAAAAGGCTATGGCAAGTTACTACTAGATTGGATCAAGAAGCAACATGATGAGATTCAATTAAAAGTATACCAGTCGAACACGAAAGCATTTAACTTCTATACCAAAAATGGATTTACCATTCAAGCGGAATCTGTTGATGCCGAAACTGACGAGAAAGAATTTGTGATGGCATGGACAAAACATTAACGATAATGAAACACCTTTAGCTATATAGTCTTCTTATTTAACCTATAGACCTCGGTATATAAAATCTCTTTAAACGGAGCAAAATCCTGTTCAGCCAGCGCACCTGGATAGCTCATAATTTGAAGCCGCAGATCAGCCTGTCCTTCTCTTAAAGGGGGCTGTACATAGTCAAAATGGTTCAGATGAAACCCCAAACGTTCATAAAAACCAATTCTTCTCCGAGTCCATTCATCCACTGGTGGCTCAACCTCCAGTACTACCGGTTTACCGGACTGTGAAATAAACTTGCTCATAAGCTCTTTACCTAACCCGCCACCTCGTATAGCCGAATCTACGGCAATATGCTCTACAAACCGAAAATCTGTAAACTCCCATCCCGCCAAAAAAGCAATTATTTGCCCTTGTTCGTCCTTTTTGGTAAGTAAACGATAACATGGATGATGAAGCAGAGCCCTTTGTGACTCGGATGTTCTGCATTCCGTTTCAGGAAAAGAAGCCTCCATAATCGCATATACTTGAGAGAATTCTAGTTCATTCATTTATACTTTCAACTCCTCTAACGTTAACTTGTTGGTCTACTAATGTCATTTACATTAGGGCCCTAACCCTTTAGACCTTGTTTAATTCCATAAGCGTCAGCAATATGTGTTCCAACAGCTCTGGAATGTCTTCCATCTGATCTTCGTTAATTTGTCTGGAAAATCGGAGTTCAATCCTGTTTTGGTATATAGACGTCTTCTCTCCGTAAATCTGACTAAGGGTTTGTACCGGTCTAAGATCGGGCTTCCAAATTTCGGCCAGTATATTTTCAATCCGGCTGCATTGTGACTCAATCTCACGAATTTCCATGTAAAAACTCAGCAACAAGACACATCCCGGAACTTGATCTTTGATTTCCAAAATTTCCGCAGCCAAGTTGTTTAAATCCGCCTTTAGTTGAATCTCTGCTGTCACACTCGGGTGTTCTCTCAGTCTGAATTGGACAGCAAATTCACGTGACATCACGGACATTTCCAATCTGTCGATCCGCTGTGTAATGTCAATACGTGAATCCAAATTATCCAGATCGTAAACCGTATTTTCCATAGCCACTTTTAAATTATCAAAAACCGTAGGGTCGAACATGTACAATTCACCTCTGCCTATCGTTACAATTTATTATCCAACTCATGTCGAAGTTTGTTCTTAATCCAATGAGTATACCATATATATTTTCCTCCAAGAAACCTAACCTTTAAACAGAAGCCCTAGAAAAAACCTGTAAACAAGCGAAATGCAATTCCGTAACAAAATGTTCTATTATATTTATTTTATTGATAAATATCCCTTTTTATTATTCCAATTCCCTGGTTAATGATATACAATAAACTCGAGCGTAATTACTAATATATTCATATAAATGAATATAAATCACAAAAAAGGAAGGAAGTTTATCAATGAAAAAAATGTTGTTAACTTCATTAGGCCTGACACTTATGTTAAGTACTTCTGCCAGTGTCGCTTTAGCCGAAGAAGCAAATTCTGTACCAGTAGCAAAGGAATCAACTCTAACCTCTGTACTTGAATATAATGAACAGGAGCCAAATGATAGTTTTGAACAAGCTAACTATTTTTTTATAGGTGATGCTGTCATCGGTACCCTTGGTAAAGAGGTTCAAGGAGGCTGGGAAGCCTACGATGTATTTAAAATTAAGGTTTTTAGATCGAACGAAGTTCAGTTTATAATTGAAGGCGACCAATACCCTGATTCTTGGATGGAACTAACTCTTTACGATAGTAATGGTAAACGAATTAAACGTTCAAAAAACGCCCAATATTCTTTAAATGCTGATCTTGAAAAAGGTAAGGAATACTACCTAGCTGTCGATGTACCAGGACTTCAACCTGGAGGAAAGGTATTCGACTATAAAATCTCTACTGAAGTTATAAGGTAGCCTAAATAAATTTATGTAACTTTCCAAATAGTTAAATTATTATTTACTGCCTGCTGTTGTGTTGGATACATACAAAAGGCGCGTACAAAAATCAAAAAACTCTAACTACACCAAGAGCCTAGCCCCTTTTTTAAGGGGCTAGGCTCTTTTTTAAGATCATGCAATTGGTACACTCTGTTATTTCACATTACCCTTGTCTTACGACAAACGTGAGCTAAAGTCCTCGTAGGAGAACTGACGGATTACCTTGATGCCTTCTTCGTCGTTGTAGCTGGCGATGGCTGGCAGGTTGACTCCGTTGAACATGTGGTTTTTGACCATCGTGTAATGGGCCATGTCGCAGAATACAAGCTTGTCTCCCGGCTTCAATGGCTCTTTAAAGGAATAGTCTCCAATCACATCTCCAGCCAAACACGTAAGTCCACCAAGTCTGTAGGTGTAAGCATACTCACCAGGCTTTCCTGCATCAATGATATTCGGACGATATGGCATAGCCAGCACATCAGGCATATGACATTCAGCCGAAGTATCCAGAATGGCAATATCCATTCCGTTTTTCATCGTATCCAATACGGTAGCCACCAGATATCCAGTATTCAAAGCAATAGCTTCGCCTGGCTCCAGATAAACCTGCACACCATATTTATCCTGAAAATATTGAATACAGCGTACCAGCGTGTCCAGATCATAGTCTTCTCTGGTAATATGGTGACCGCCGCCGAAATTGAGCCATTTCATATTCTTAATGTATGGCCCGAATTTCTCATCCACGACTTTAATGGTGCGCTCCAGCGTATCTGAATTCTGTTCACACATCGTATGAAAATGAATACCATCCACGCCATCCAGATCCTCAGGTCTAAAGTTAGCCAGGGTCACACCCATTCTGGAGTTGTTGTAGCAAGGATCATACAGCGGCGTTTCGATTTCCGAATATTCCGGATTAACCCGAATGCCGATGTCGATTTTTTTGGAAGTTACGCCTTGCACTCTGCTTTTGTAGCGTTTCAGTTGATCAAAGGAGTTGAAAACAATATGGTCAACATACTTCAATAGCTCATCAAATTCACTGTCAACATAAGCAGGTGCGTATACGTGAACCTCCTTGTCCATTTTTTCGCGACCAAGTCGTGCCTCGAACAACGAACTGGAGGTTACGCCTTTTAAGTATTTGCCAACCAGAGGAAAGGTCGAAAACATCGAAAATCCCTTAAGAGCGAGCAAAATGCTGCAGCCTGTCCGCTCTTGGACGGAATTTAAAACCTCAAGGTTTTTGACAAGAAGTCTTTCGTCAACAAGATAACAAGGTGATGGAAGTCCTGTAATATCAATATTCATCGCAGACCTCAATCAAGCAACGTAGGCGTAAAGTTCTCTTGCCATGGCAATCCGTGTTTATTTAGTGCTTCCATAAATGGATCTGGATCAAATTCCTCAACGTTGTAAACGCCTGGTTTTTTCCAGATACCTTTGATAATAAGCATTGCGCCGATCATGGCAGGAACACCAGTTGTGTAAGAAATGGCTTGGGAGCCAACCTCTGCATAACATTCCTCATGATCACAAACATTGTAAACATAATACGTTTTTGGTTTTCCATCTTTCACGCCTTGGATGATACAACCAATGTTCGTTTTGCCTTTTGTTCTTGGTCCCAGAGAAGCCGGGTCTGGCAAAATAGCTTTCAGGAATTGCAGTGGAATGATTTGTTGTCCTTCGTAATCAATAGGCTCGATAGAAGTCATGCCTACGTTTTGAAGTACATTCAAATGATTCAGATAATTGTCCGAGAACGTCATCCAGAAGCGGATTTTTTTCACGCCTTTAATATTCACTGCAAGAGATTCCAGTTCTTCATGGTACAAAAGATATATATTTTTCGGTCCAATTTCAGGAAGGTCGTATACCTTTTTCTCAGAAAGTGGCTCAGTTTCAATCCATTCTCCGTTTTCAAAGTAACGGCCCTTCGCCGTAATTTCACGAATATTGATTTCCGGATTAAAATTAGTTGCAAAAGGATATCCGTGGTCCCCTGCATTCGCATCCACAATATCAATCGTATGAATTTCATCAAAGTAGTGCTTTTGAGCATAAGCCGTAAATACTCCAGTTACGCCTGGATCAAAACCGCTGCCCAGCAGAGCTGTAATTCCTGCTTTTTCGAATCTTTCTTTGTAGGCCCATTGCCAGCTGTATTCAAACTTCGGCGTATCCGGCGGTTCATAGTTCGCCGTATCAACGTAATGAACACCTGTCTCAAGGCAAGCATCCATTATCGTCAAATCCTGATAAGGGAGAGCCACATTGATAACTACATCCGGTTGAAAGCTTCGAATCAAGTCAATGACCATGTCGGTGTTGTCAGCATCAAGCTGAGCCGTTTGTATCTTCGTACGACCTCCACCCAGCTTCTCTTTAAGCGCATCGCATTTCTCAACAGTTCTGCTTGCGATACAAATTTCTTCAAATACATCTGGGTTTTGGCAACATTTATGCACCACAACGCTGGCCACGCCACCGGCGCCAATAATCAATGCTTTTCCCAAAATAAATAACCTCCTTATTCCATACGCTAATCGCTAATCATTCTTGCAAACAAAATGATTATAAAGACATCCCACCAAATAATCAAGAAAAACGACAATTTGCTGTATCAAAATTCACAGGAGCATGTCACAAAAACTTTACAAATCCCAAAATTAGGCATAAAAACTTCGTAAAGTGAGCAGAAAACAAATATTACCCCATACATACCAGGGAAGTCAGCACGCATTTAACGGAAGTTTTTTTGAATATAATGCTCATAGCCCTAAAGAGTTAATATTATCTTATTTCTAAACAAAAGACCACCCCTCCGCATCCTATGAAGAAGATTCATGGGGTGGTAAAATAATGGGCTGATAGCGTAATGCCTCATCTACGATCTCTGCCGCACTCAAATCACGATCATCCCAGTAGATTAAATTACTGATCCCCGGATGGGGCGTATTTTGCATCACTATGGTCAGCATACTGTCGATTTCCTCTTCTGTTCCCTCACCTCTGATGATTTTTTCCACCAACTGTATAAGCTCACTTCGTTCTAAACGGTCTAAATTTTGGAGTTCCTCGCTGGCTCGATCCAGACTCATGTAATCGCCCTCCTTTGTATTGAGTATGATCGGCATTGTGTGGCCCATCCCTTTTTCTGTAAGCGCTATATGACCTATTATGGAGCTTTAAGAAGCGTTTATGATAAATAAAGCCGCCCCCAGTATGGGAACGGCTCTATACAGTAAAGCTTTTTAAACCATGATTTTGCAAATATCATTCGTGAATTCAACCGGATCTTGCAGCGGCAAGCCTTCGATCAGCAAAGCCTGATTATACAGTAATGCCGTATAGAGGTTTACTTTCTCCTTATCCTCGGCAAAAGCTTCTTTCAAAGAGTTGAACACCGCATGGTTTATGTTGATTTCCAGCACTTTATTCGCTTTGACATCGGCGTTATTAGGCATAGCGTTCAAGATTTTCTCCATCTCAATCGTCACTTCGCCGTCTGCGGACAGACATACCGGATGTGTCTTCAAGCGCTTGGAGGCTTTAACACTGGATACCTTGCCTTCCAGCAAGCCCTTCATGTACTCGAACAGCTCTTTGTTGTCGTTTTGTTCTGCTTCTGTTTCTTTCTCGTTTTCGTCAGGCTCAATGCCCAGATCGCCGCTCGATACAGATTTGAATTCTTTCTCTTTGTAGCTTAAGAGCATTTTAATAGAAAACTCATCAATATCATCGGTGAAGTACAGAATTTCGTAGCCTTTATCGGCCACCATTTCGGTTTGCGGCAGTTTTTCAATACGCTCGTTGGACTCGCCGGAAGCATAATAAATATACTTCTGATCCTCTGGCATACGTGATACGTATTCGTCCAAGGTAACCTGCTTTTTCTCTGTAGAAGAGTAGAACATAAGCAGATCCTGGAGAGTTTCTTTATGTCTGCCGTAATCGTTGTAAACACCAAATTTCAATTGTCTGCCAAATGATTTGTAGAATTGATCATACTTCTCCCGGTCATTTTTGAGCAAGGTCAGCAATTGGCCTTTAATTTTGCTTTCGATATTTTTGGCAATCAGCTTCAGCTGACGGTCATGCTGCAGCATTTCTCTGGAAATGTTGAGTGACAGGCTTTCGGAGTCAACCATACCTTTGACAAAGCTAAAATAATCCGGCAGCAGGTCAGGAGATTTTTCCATAATCAGCACACCGTTGGCATACAATTCCAGCCCTTTTTCATATTCCTTGGAGTAGAAATCAAACGGGATATTTTCAGGAATAAACAGAATAGCTTGGTACACTACCGCGCCGTCCGCGCTGACGTGGATATGCTGGAGCGGCTTGTCGTAGCCATAGCGTTTTTCCGCATAGAAATTTTGATAATCCTCGTCGGTCAGCTCGCTTTTGTTTTTTCTCCAGATAGGAACCATGCTGTTGATACGCTGTTCTTCTTCGTAATCCTCGAACTCGTTGTCGCTTCCCTCTTTCAGACGCTTGCCTGTAATATCCATTTTAATCGGATAGCGGATAAAGTCGGAGTATTTTTTAATCAGTGCTTTTAAACGATACTCGTCCAAATATTCGTCGTAGGACTCATCTTCGGTGTTTGCCTTGATTTTCAGAACAATCTCGGTTCCAACCTCGTCCTTCTCAGCTGCTTCAATGGTATACCCGTCTGCACCTGTGGATTCCCATTTATAAGCAGTATCACTTCCCAAAGCCTTGGTAGTCACTGTAACCACATCGGCTACCATAAAAGCTGAATAGAAGCCAACGCCGAATTGACCGATGATGTCATGACCATCCTTGGATTCATTTTCATTTTTGAATGCCAGCGAGCCGCTCTTAGCAATAACACCCAGGTTATTTTCTAGTTCTTCCTTGGTCATACCAATCCCGGTATCACGCAGGGTTAGCGTTCTGTTATCCTTATCGGCAGTTACTTTGATATAATAATTTTCTTTGTCAAAGACCAGTTGATCATCCGTCAATGCTTTGTAATAAATTTTGTCAATCGCATCACTTGCATTGGAGATCAGCTCTCTTAGGAAAATTTCCTTTTGCGTGTAAATCGAGTTAATCATCATTTCTAGCAGACGCTTGGACTCAGCCTGAAACTGTTTTTTCTCCATTCGGATATCTCCTTTCAGATATGAACCTATGTAAGGCCAGCAGATATGAGCTATGCAAACGATTCAACTTTGTTAGCACTCCCATCATTCGAGTGCTAGCCTACCTTTTTTATAACATTCCTCATTTTTTATGTCAATATCTCGGTTGGCTGAGCAGTAAAATTACATTTTAGGAAATCGCTAGTGTCTAATGTGCTTAAACATCACGTTAAACATTTCGACAGAAGATGGAAACAGCCCCTGTACATGGGGAAGCAGATTACTCCTGATCCGCAGCTCATCCTCATTCAAATGCTGTAGGTCTTCATGAAAGAACCAAACAATAGGATAATCGCCGTCCTTATGTCTGCTGCCTGCATTTAAACAAACGGGACCCTGATCGTCCTCTGCTATTGCAAAAGGAATGTAGCCTGCTGACAGCAGAGGTGACCATTGATCAATCAAATCATAAAATGCCTTTAAGCCTTGACCTACAGGCAGACGTGGAAACTCAACAAACGTACAATCGCTCCAGTATACTCCCGGAATGGATTCATTATCGAATTGTAAAGATACATAATGGTAGGACATGATAAAACTCCTCAGCAGGGGCGGCAGCTCAAAATGGTATTTTTCCTCCATCTCCCGAACTTCCTGTTCAGTAATCTGTGAAGGGAGAGGCTTCCATTTGATCCATCCCTCCTCGTCGACATTCCCATCACGCATTTCAATCGGTACATTTTCTTCCACATCCATAAAAAAGGCTTCATCCATTTGAGCAAATAGTTCCTTCATGGATGTACGAATATCCGCTTTCTTGTCCATGTCCTCACACCTCTTTCCTCTCTATTCACATTTTGCATCATGGGTTAATGCCAAATGCCATCTATCTGAAAATAGCATTGTAATCATGTGTTACTACACTTTTTAAGTTCAGCTTATCAGAACTTGCTTTTATCACCATTTGCGGAATATTAGTATTACCAGCGCAATGGCTCATAGTTCCGCCAGATCACCCAACGCGCTGTCTCGTGAATTGGTGCGGTGCCAATGCTATATTCGTCCTTCGTGCCGCTCTGCAAATCAATCAAATGAAGCATACCTCCATACGTTCCAACCGCCAACATACCTTCATCAGGTGTAACTGCCAGCCCGGATAACGTACTGCCGACAAAATAGCGCCAAAGTTCACGACCCTTCCTGTCAATCAGACGGAGATAACCGTAGGCATCACCCAAAATAGATCCTTGTGTCAGCGCTGTTGCAGCGTATACTCGCATTTCTTCATTCATTATCGACCATTCTTCCTTATTCTGAGCAAGACCCTGCTCCACCTCAGCAATCGACACTTGAATGGTGGCACCGTTGTAGAAATGACAGGCATTGTACCAGACGTCCAGATCATCTTTGGAAAATATAGCATAATGCGGATAACTAGAACTTGGCTCCAATGTATGCACCGTCTTATCGGACAGATCCATAAGCATATGCTCACTCATCTGGCTGCCGTAAGCGATCCAGCGTCCATCCCTCGACACAGCTCCATGAGCCATATCCACAATCGTGTCTTCCAGCTCTAGTTTTCTTCGTTCAGACGCCTTGGGATGGATCAAATCCACCTGATCAACACCCAGCAAATAAACACCGTAACCGCAAACCAGCAGAAGTCGCTGTCCATCGCCAAACGGGATCACTTCATCTAATATATCTTCAGGATGCTCCTCATCTCCCAAGCACTCCAGATCAGGAATGGATGCTTTTAAGCGTCCTTGTATATCCTTCCACTGAAAATGTGCTGTCTCTTCTCCTTGCAGATTTCGGTCCGGTTGACGAACAATACGAATCCCCTGTCCATCCACCAACGCAAAATAAGTCCCGTCCGGCGAACAGCCTACTCTATGCAGTCCGGGGATTTGCAAGATTCCATCTTTTCCCGTCACATAGATCGTCCCACGTTCCCGAGGATTGCCCGCATGTACAATGATTTCATTGGCTCCATTCACAAAAGCTATCGGCCTAACGGCTTGCAAAGCCTCCTCGAACGCTGGTGTAAGCGGCCAAGACGCGGCTGGAATTTCTCGACGTAACTGCTCCATTTCACCAGCCTGATTTGCCTCCTGAATCATACGAAAAATATCTTTAGCCATCTTGGGGCGTTCGTCCTGCTTTGGCTCTGATTGCTCCTGCTGCCATTCACTTTCCATGCCGACTCTGACAAATTCATTCACATCTGCGGCATACCTTTTTCCTTCCTGTCGCCACTTTGCTGCCATTTCATGATTCAACCAACTCATTTGCTTCCCCCATCCAGTGTATGTATGCCCTGTTTGTTCTACAGGCTTTGTTCATTATGTAAGGTGGTTTCTCACCTTTGTCAGCACAGACCACAGGTCTGTCACTGCCTTCACCTCTTCATAGTCCAGATAGGCATCTCGCTTGTCATAGTATTTTACCGCCATAATCACCATCTGAAGCGTCACTGGCTGTCCAGCAGCCTTAAGGACTTCTACAATACTTTCGAAGGTCGCCAACTCAAACCAGGTTTGAACCTGACGATCCGGCACCCACTTGGGAATATACTCATCTTGTTCGTTGGTTACGGCTGTACCCTCCTCTGCACATTCCTCTAGCCAATGCTCATCCCAATAATAAATCGGTGTGTGAACAGGGTCCTGATCCCATTGATCCACATTCACATATAACCAGTTATTATGCAGTTGCCCCACGCTACGCACCAATTCCTGCAATCCTTCAAATACACGATAAGACGGGCGCTCTCTGCGACGGTAATCCTCAAGTCTTGTCTCATACCTGCTCATCTCCAACCTCCCGCTTCCTATATCAGCTAAACACTCAAAATTCACATAACATACATTTACAACTTATAAAACCCGATATAATTACAAGCACCTCGTAAAGTGTCAAGACTACATAAGGAGATTGATCTATTCATGAAAAGAATCACCGCACTTGTTATCCTGTCCTTGCTATTACTTGTATCCCCGATCTACGCTGCTGCCCCAGCACCTATGCTGGTCTATGTGGACCAGAGTAACCACTCCTTCATCCCGATTCGTCTCCTGAACAGCTATGAAGGGATCACACTCAACATGACGGCAGCGGACAAAAAAATAGAAATTGCGCAAGGCAATACTCGGATTACCCTATTTGCCGGAAAATCTACTGCCAAAGTGAACGATCAAACGGTCCGTTTGCAAAATGCTCCTTTTACCGATAATGGTTCGACCTATGTACCCTTGCAGTTCATCAGCCAATATCTAAACCTGCAAGTCTCATGGCAAAAGGAAACCTCAGCTGTACGCATTAAGCAGGGTACAACGTCCGTCACGCTTCCGGTACTTACCGGTAAGCTACCTGGAAATACTACACCTATTACGACGGCTCATAAAAGCTTCAAGGTCGGATCTCGCACCTTTTCCGCTAAGGTGGTCACCATCTCTATGCTCCATCCCAAGGTAAGCCTGGACGTGGCTCTGGCAGGCGATACTATCGGCAAAGTGGAAGACTTAAGCAGTCTCGCCAAACGTAATCAAGCGGTTGTAGCCATAAATGGTACATTCTTTGACGCCTATACCAAAAGCTCCTACAAAACGCCTTACGGCTACCTGGTCAGTCACGGAAAGATGTTGAAAAAAAGCTCCGGCGACCAACGGACGGTCTTCACCTACGATGCGAACCATTTAGCTGAACTGGTGTCAGGTTCTGCCTTTGAACAACGGTTAAGCCAAGGTAACGTCGAAGGTGCCCTGCAAGCTGGGCCTCGTCTGGTCACAAATGGACAGGTTTCCCTAAATGTCAAAGCCGAAGGCTTCAAGGACCCAAAAATATTAACAGGCGGTGGCGCCCGCAGCGCAATAGGAATGAGTCGGGATCATAAGCTGATCCTCCTGACCACAAGCGGAGCGACTATACCGCAGCTCGCCCAAATGATGAAACAGGCCGGAGCTTATCAGGCCATGAATCTAGACGGCGGTGCTTCCAGCGGGCTGTATTACAACGGCTCCTACCTCACCACACCCGGCCGCCAAATCAGCAATGCCATTATTGTAAAGTATCAATAGACGGATAAAGGGCTGTCTTCACGGATGTGTAAGCCGTGGGGATAGCCCTTTTTCCATTTTCCCCGGTTCCGTTTGTTCCTGCTTCCACCTGTTCAGGTGGCTTGTATGGGCCATTACGGGTTGATCCTGCAACCTACAATCGAATCAGACCCGTAAAGCTATTGGTGCCTTCGCTTCCTTTTTTTAAAGAAAGATAAATACGATTGTCTTCTCTGCTCGCCAAGCATTCATAAAGTCCGGGTTGCACAGAAAGGAACGTCCCTCCCCATACACATTCAGGCTCCAGTCCACCACTTGTGGCTTCCTCCCCTGCTCCAATAAATAGGTTACCTGAGGGAACCTTCAAAAACAGTCGTACAGCAGGCTTGTCAATATGATCTGTCATCACAACCTCATAGGTCCCGTCGGCTCCCAGATTCAAAAAAGCTACATTTCCCGCATTCAACTCGCCCAGCTCGTCCTCTTCGATGGACCACCAATCCGGATCATCGTCCAAACGATGCTTAAGTGCTTGCGTATCAAATAGGCAGAGAGTCGCCGTGTCTGTCGTAAATTGAAATGGACTGCTTGCCATATTCATCATCCGATCCTCCTGATTTTGGTCAGCGAATTTCCGTTTTTCCACGTCTTACGCTATCCGTATTGCTATATACTTGAGGGAAAATCTCCCTGTATGTAAAGTATAACAATGCTTGCAGAGCCAGACAACATGCAGGACTAACACCCATTCTGCATAAAAAAGCCCTCCCTCACGATGTCGTGAAAGAAGGCCGATTTGTGGATTTAAGCGATGCTAACCTGCTGTTAGATCAGAAACGACTTAGTAATAATCACCAACAAAATGAACAATACCAAAATCGCTCCTGTGGATGTCCATGCTCCACCGTAACCTACTTCACCCATGTCTGAATCCCTCCTTGCGTTAAAGCTTACTCTTATCGTATGAAGAAAAGCGGATTACGACAGGGCGAATTGGCAAGTTTATTTGCCATGGAAGGGCTATTCAGAAAATGGACTGATACGTCTCGGATGGATCGCTAATCACTCGGGATGACAACTGGCAGAGAATGTCGTCCGTTCTTCGCAGTAACCTGCTCACATCCTTGTACTTCATTTTTTGAAGGAGCGGGGTTTCTAACTGGGATGAAAGAAATTGAGTGGTACCTATAAATACAACAACATCCAATCCCGGGTTGGTTTCGGTATGTAATAAGTGCAGCAGATCAGTCATGGACAGGAATCCGGGAGGGAAAAGGCTGTTGTTTTCTTTCATATATAGTGCTTTTAACTTGGAAGTCAACGCCCAGTCACATAGGATAATGCAGCATTGGACTTGATTGTGCTTGTACAGGATTTGGGCTAGTTTCATGTGGTATTGGGATAGAGTGTGGAAATCGGTTATTGAATTATGTAGGTGTTGTGAAGGTCTGGATGGTTGGGTGGGACTTGGAATAAAGGTAGAAGGAGCTTCTTTCATATCTATTCCTCCAGAGAATTTTAAGAATAGTCTTATTATACTCTAAAATAATACTTATAGATATAATCAATGCTGAATATACGATTCTTAATCTCATGTTTACCCAAGAAAATCTTGACTACACTTTTTAGTATGAAGGGGTGTAGATAAATGCAGGACAAAGAAGTACTAAAGCTAGTTGGGGCTAGAATAAGAGTGTTACGCAAAGAAAAAGACCTCTCACAAGAAGCTCTTGGGGAAAAAGGTGGATTTCATTTTACATACATTGGACAGATCGAACGTGGAGAAAAGAATGTTTCTTTGATAAATGTAGCTAAAATTGCAAAAGCACTAGACGTAAACTTAGTTCAGTTGTTTTCATATGTAAGCGAGGACCCCAAAATTGTGGAGTCTGATGAAGATATTATAGAAATTATTACGATGCTCAAAAAGTCGAGTCCAGAGAAAGTACGTTTGGCGAGGAATGTGATAAGGGAAATTACAAATTAAAAAAGATTTTTTTGCAAAAATAAAGGAGCCACCTTTAGTTAATAAGGCAGTTCCTATTGCACTATTGTTTTACGTAAGTTCAATACCCTATCGAAAATTAAAATAACATATATATATCCACTATTAACTTAATTTCAAGTTTCTTATATAAAAGCGCGAACTGAATCGAATACGAAATTACAAAGGATTCCCCGCGACTATGAAATTATTGGCTTCTAGGTAGTTTCTTGCGGTCATTCAATTTAGATTTTCTTTTTACCCTTTTTGTGGGCAATACCATACGAACATTTTTTAGCTTCGTTTTTCTTTGAGCACTATTTGTAATAAGGTTGACTGTAAAATTCACGAAACCGCGTTGGATGTTAAGTGTTTTAAAACCAACTCTTCTGCAATTATTACATAAATTCCCATTAATATTCCAGATCCAACATCCACTGAAATTATAATTAGGAACATGTATCGGGAAACTACCTGACCACACAAGATTTCTTGATACGCTCTCAGCGTAATAATAAATTGTTCTATCCCCTACGTTGCCAGTAACAACTTCCCTCGTTTGACCGGGCGCCAAACGGTACCAGGTAGACAATATACCCGTTTGTCCCACAAAGACAAATCCACACCTACTCGCATGATAGAAGATAGCTACTTGTATGGTAGAATTAGTGCTGTTTCGAAAATAAAGACTCATTTTTTTGTCACTCCCTCTTAATGCCATTCTACAATCCATTGTATGCAAGAGTTGTAAATAGGAAGTGGACAAACATAAAAGAGTCTTAGCCTTTTTTAGGATATTCAGAAATTATACTTTTTTAGATTTTCCCGCCATCTGTTTAGCGAAACCATATGACCATATTGTTTATGTTATGGAATTCAATCAAAAGAATACTCCCACCTAATCTTGTAAATATTAAAAAACACGTCAATATATGACGTGTTTTTTAATAAAATATCTTTAACTAATAGAACCTTTTAATTGCCCTATAAACCTTTACTTCCAAATCTCGTCCGCAATCTCTTTAATGAAAGCAAGCTTTTTCCACTGCTGCTCTTCTGTCAGAATATTGCCCTCTTCTGTCGATGCAAAACCGCATTGTGGGCTGAGGCAGATGTGGTTGATGTCGACGAATTGAGTCGCTTCCTTAATACGATTAATGACCGTCTGCTTGTCTTCCAGTTCACCTGTTTTGGAGGAAACGAGGCCCAGTACGACCTGCTTTTGATCTTTCAGATGCTTAAGCGGTGTGAAATCACCTGCACGGTCGGTATCGAATTCGAGGTAGTAGCCGTCGATGTTGTCGATGCCGAACAGAGTTTCGGCTACAGGCTCATAGCCGCCAGAGGATGCCCAGGTGGAATGGTAGTTACCACGGCATACGTGGGTCGTAACGACCAAATCGGCTGGGAGATCATTCACCGTTTCCTGATTCACGCGAGCGAACAGCTTTTTGGTATCTTCCACATTCTCACCCGCATGCTGTCTAGCTTCCCAATAGTTTTTATCACAGAGCATACCCCATGTGCAATCATCCAGCTGTAAGCTGCGGCAACCCTCATTGTACAACGCTTGAATCACGGATTTGTAAGCTTTGGCGATATCCGTCACCAGTTCATCCAGATTGCTGTAATACGTGTCGGTTGTTTCTTTATTTTCGCCACGCAACAGCTCAGCCAGAAATTGCGCAGGTGCCGGGATCGTTTGGCGCGCGATCGCATCCTCACCTGCTACTTGCTTCAGGAATTTGAAATCTTCAATGAAAGGATGACGGGAATGTCCGATTTTACCGGACAAGCGCGCGGTTTCCGCTCTTGTTTCCACACCTTGGAATTGGTAGCCGTTCGAAAGCTGTACCTTTTCCACGCCGTCCAGCCCCCACATAAAATCAAGATGCCACCAAGAGCGTCTGAATTCACCGTCCGTCACGGCTTGAAGTCCTACGGATTTTTGCTTTTCTACTAGCTTGATAATTTCGTTATCTTCAATCTTTCTCAGCTCGTCCGCAGAGATTTCATTATTTTGAAATTGAATTCTGGCGTCTTTAATCGCTTGCGGGCGCAAAAAGCTTCCGACCATATCATGTCTAAAAGGGGTCACTTTACGTTGGGATGCATTGTCAAGGATGCTGCTCATTAGGGTTATCTCCTTTTTCGCTTCTGTAGTGAAGTTCTTGTAAGAAAGATAACATACATTTTCAGTTATAAGGTAACTCCAATAAACTATAGCTAGTTATAGCCTAAGGCTATACCCAACCTTTTATTCCCCTATCGCCTCATGCAACGCTTCTACATAGACGGTAGCCAGCTTGGAGAGCGCAGCGTTTTTATGGCAAATCCATCCCACATTAATAGACTCATCACATTCCAGAGGGACGGAAATAATGTCATTACCATTCAGATCCGCACTGATCACCCCGGTAGAAATCGTATAGCCGTTCAAGCCAATGAGCAGATTAAAGAGGGTCGCCCGGTCATGGACACGAATGCTTTTGGGATGCGATAACGTACTGAGAATTTCCTCGGAAAAGTGAAAAGAATTGTACTCCCCTTGCTCAAAGGACAGATACGGATAGGGATGAAGCTGATCAATGGTCACGATAGACTGTCGGGATAGCGGATTATTGGCACTGATAAAAATATGCGGCTTGGCCGTAAACAGGCTATTGAATTGCAGATTCGCATCTTTTAGCAGCTTGTTAATGACCTTGGCGTTAAATTCGTTCAGATACAGGATTCCAATCTCACTGCGCAGGCTTTTGACATCCTGTATGATTTCATGGGTTTTGGTCTCTCGTAAAGCCAATTCATACTCTTCTTGACCATATTGATTCACTAGATTCACAAATGCATTTACAGCAAAAGCGTAATGCTGCGTGGACACAGCAAAATGCTGTGGTGAAGGCTTGGCATCCAGATAGCGACTTTCCAGTAACTCCGCCTGCTCAACGACCTGGCGTGCATAACCGAGGAATTCCACGCCTTCCTTGGACAAAGAAATCCCCTTATTGGTACGCTCAAAAATGGTGATATGAATTTCTTCCTCCAAATCACGAATCGCGTTCGACAGACTGGGCTGGGAAATGAACAACCGCTTCGCCGCCTCATTCATGGAGCCACGATTGGCAACCTCAATGACATATTTTAATTGTTGTAAGGTCAATGCATAATGTCCTTTCCGTTTGTGTTTCTTCTATTATATAATACATAATCACACTTCTGGAAAAGGGATAGTTGTTGCTTAAATGAAATCAGCCTCTCCCCCTAAGGTTTAAAAAATATAAACACCTCCCTAAATGAAAATCTTCCATTCAGGGAGGTGCTCTAGTTATGATACTTTAATTAACGAATTTCACCGTTTGTGGAGATCAGCTTTTGATACCAATAGAAGCTTTGTTTACGAATACGACGCAGATCCTTGAGATCAAACTCCTCACGATCCACATAGATAAACCCGTAACGCTTGCTGGAGCCCTGATGGGTACTAACAAGATCAATCGCAGACCACGGACAGAAGCCGAATACTTCTACACCGTCTGTAATAGCCAGTTGAATCTGCTCGATATGTTTCTTGAAAAAGTCAATGCGGTAAGGATCATTCACTACATCCCCTTCTTCAAGCTTGTCAAAAGCGCCCAAGCCGTTCTCTGTCACGATTAAAGGCAAGTGGTAGCGAGAATAAATTTGGCGTAATGTGGTTCTAAAACCGACCGGATCAATCTCCCAACCAAACTCCGTCGTTTGCAGGTTGGGGTTGACGGAACCTCGATATGCTCCGGGTTCACCCACAATTTCATGCTGATCTCCTGTATGTGAAAAATCATTTCCGTCATCTAAACTTTCTCCTACGGTTTGAGAGGTATAATAATTAAATGCGATAAAGTCCGGGTTCCCCTTCGCTAAAATGTCCATATCCCCTTCTTCAATGACAGGCTCATAGCCTTTCTCGACCAAATAGCTCCACGCAATGTGATTGTAACGGCCAAATACAGCCATATCCAGATAGAGCCAGTTGCGAATCGCTGCATAGTTATCAGCCGCCAGTGTATCTTCCGGCTTGGAACTGGCTGGATAGATAACCCCGATATTCGGCGCAGGTCCAATTTTCGCGTCAGGTAGCATTTCATGGCACAATACCATTGCTTTCGCCTGCGCGACTAACATATGATGATTTTGTTGATACAGTACCCTTTGTGGATTTTCGAGACTTGTATCTAATGTGCCAATAGAACCGGGATGGAGAATCAGCATGTTCTGCTCATTAATGGTTAACCAATATTTCACCCTGTCTCCAAAGTTCTCAAACAATGTTTTGGCATACTGTTCGAAGGCATCAATCGTCTCCCTCTTCGACCAACCGCCTTGTTTTTCAAGAGCATAAGGCAGATCAAAATGATACATAGTAACAATCGGTTCAATCCCGTATTTAATTAGTTCATCAATTAATGAGCTGTAAAACGCGATTCCCTTCTGATTAACTTCACCTGCGCCCTGGGGATAAATACGTGTCCAAGCAATAGAGAAACGATATGCTTTAAAGCCCATTTCAGCCATCAGAGCTACGTCTTCTTTGAACATATGATAATGATCACTGGTTACCTTAAAATCAGTGACCCCTTCGACGTGATTAGCCATGTCAATGACAGAAGGTCCTTTTCCATCTTCGTCCCATGCACCCTCTACTTGATAAGCGGAAGTGGAAGCTCCCCAGAAAAAATTTTCAGGAAATGCCTTCAATTGATTATGTTTCATGATCTAGTCCCTCCAGTTATAGTTATATCCTTCTGATGTTCGCAATTCATATATGTGATGATGATGCTTGCCAGTATCACACAACCAAAGTTAACAATACTTCATTTTTTTGAATCTGCTCCTGATTTGTCTCAAATACGTCCACTTTATGTTGCGTAAGTGTGACAATGACAGGCGTCACGATTTCGTATCCTGCTTCAATAATCTGCTCCCTGTCAAATTGGATTAACAAATCGCCCTGTTTCACGCTGTCGCCCTCTTTAACCACTGGATTAAAATGCTTCCCTTTCAGCGAAACGGTGTTAATTCCGATATGAATTAATATCTCTGTACCTGCACTGGAAGTCAATCCTATGGCATGTCCTGTGGGGAACAGCGAGGTTACGACTCCATCTATTGGCGATACAACCTCGCCGACAGACGGTTCAATGGCTAACCCTTTTCCCATGGCCCCTGTAGAAAATGCAGAATCATTCACTTGACTCAGTGGTGTGGTCCTGCCTGTGATCGGGCTGTAGATTGTTTCTTTCTTGATATCAACGGCCTTGGTTGCTGTAACAACAGGCTCTGGTTCTGCTGTTTTCACGGATTCAACTGTTTCTGGGGCCTCCCCCTTTACCTTGCTTTCATATCCAAAAATAAGGATCAACATCGTTGCAGCTATAAATGAACATGCAATGGCGATAACATAAATTAAGGTTGGCGTATATACTGGAATTGCAAAAATGTTATGAAAAACATAAGCCGTCATTTTCACTCCAAAATGTCCATTGATAGCTCCGCCTAGAGCGCCTGCGATAATGACAATCGGAATGACACGTTTATAACGAAGCACCAGACCATACACAATCGGCTCTGTCACACCAGCCAGCAATCCTGTAATACTCGTGGAACCGGCAAGAGTTCTAAGTGTTTTATCTTTTCTCGCCTTCAGGAAGATACCAAATGCGACACCAATTTGAGCAAATACAGCTGCTGCAGCCATCGCCTCAATCGGATCACCGCCAACACCGATATTTTGAATCGTAATGGGTGTAAAACCCCAGTGAAGTCCGAAGACGACCATAAAGGTCATAAAACCGCCAAGAACAATCCCTGACAAAATGCCACTTACACCGATTAACCATGTCACACCTGAAGAAATCCAATCTCCTACCCCTGTACCGAAAGGTCCGAAAGCCATCGCAGATAGCGGAACCATAATCATCAAAGCCAGCATCGGAACTAAAAATAGTTGTAAATCCTTAAGAATGATCTTCTTCAAAAACTTATCCACCAACGCATATATGCTAATGGATATGAAAATCGGGAAAATACTGGCGGAGTAGTTCATCATGACTACCGGTATTCCTAAAAACGATACATCAGACCCTTTGTCCATCAGTCCCGTAAAGTTGGGTTCCATGAGAGCCGCACCGATCACACCAGCTACATAAGGATTCGCCTTCAGCTTTATACCAAGCGTGATCCCAAGCAAAATCGGCAAAAAGTAAAACACAGCATTCCCTGCAGCAGACAGGATCATATAAGTATCACTTGTTGCAGACATCCATCCCAGCAGAGTCAGAACCGTCAGGAGTGCTTTTATCATTCCTGAGCCCGCCATCGCCGGAATCAACGGGGAGAAACTGCCCGAAATGACTTCAAAGATTGTGGATATGACCGATGTTTTTTTACCACTAGATTCACTGGCTGTAGAGGAATTCGATTCAAAATTCCTGTTTTTCATGATCTCCGCATATACATAGGCAACATGGCTGCCAATAACAACTTGAAATTGTCCTCCGCTTTCAACAACTGTAATGATCCCCTCGTGCTTCTCAAGCGCTTCTCTTTCGGCTTTTCGTGAATCCTTCAGGTCAAATCGGAGTCGTGTAGCACAATGGACAAGCCCATTGATATTTTCTTCTCCTCCAACGAGACGTACGATGTCTTCGCCCATTTTCTTATGGTCCATGTTCATTCTCCTCTTGGGCAGATTGCCTGAAAACAAAAAAATACCTAAACGAAAGGCCTGTATGATCAAAGAACATGATCACTGCCATTCATTTAGGTATCGCCTGCTTAACCAGTAACAATCCTTATATTTAAGTTGTGAGCCTACTATAAATCACTTAGAAATCGTTTGCAAGCTTTTTTTTCTAAGAAGTAGCCATATCGTTTCTGGAGGTTACACGCTGTATATGAATCGTCAAATACACTTTTTCGTCAATTGACATAGCACTTTCATGCTTTAATTCCAAATATTGATTGATTAATTGGGTGCATTGAAAAGCCCTCGCATATTTATCTTTGACCTGATCATACAAGAAATTGTCACCTGAAGCCAGTTGCTCTTGTTCATTGCTCAGCAATCGTTGGGCAAAGTACTGCAAATGAGTAATAAACCGGGAATAATTGAATGAAGTTTCATCCAGTGTAATCTGATAGTAATCGGTTACAATGTTGAAAATGTCATCAATGACCTCGGTAATCTCAACCGTTTGTTTCATTCCCTGACCGTCTTGTCTTGCATTTACAAAATGCATAGCAATAAAGCTGGCTTCATGCTCATCCATTTGGATGCCAAATTGAGCATGGATGATATCCAATGCATTCATTCCAATCATAAATTCTTTCTTGTAAAATTTTTTAATTTGCCATAGCAGTGAATTTTTAAGTCCCACGGATTTTCTGTATCGAGAGATAGCAAATTGAATATGATCAATCAGAGAAATATAGATATTATCACTAAAAATATCTCCCATTTCCCTTTTCGCGCTGCCTACAATTTCATCCGCCACCTTTAAATACTCTACAGATGTTTCTCCAATGAGATCAATTAATTTTTGCGGAATTTTATCAGACTTTAATACAAAGGTTTTTTCTATTTTTTCCTCATCAACCCTCTGACCATTTTTCTTTTTAAAGCCCAGACCATTCCCGATGACAACAAATTCATGACCCACCTGATTTTCGGCCCGGATGACATTGTTGTTAAATATTTGCCGGATGATCATTTATCTGCTCACCTCATTGATGTAATGACAAAGTTTGTAATAACAAAAAAAACCAAATAACGACTAAATCAATTAGTCATTATTTGGGTATCGCCTGCTAACCAGTAACAATCCCGAAGGACACTTGACCCTTCATTCAATTACTCTTACTATACCGCTTTCAAAGCAGAATAACAATACAATCATGCTGAAAAGTCTTCTGGGAAGATCGTTTATGAACAAATCAGATAAAAATACTGAGTATCATCACGATACCAAAAGCACTGAACCCGAGAATGGTTTCCATGACTGTCCACGTTTTCAGCGTTTGAGGTACGGACAGGTTCATGTATTCTTTAACAATCCAGAAACCGGAGTCATTCACGTGGGACAAAATGATCGAGCCTGCTCCGGTAGCCAACACCAGTAGCTCCGGGCTCACCCCCGGCATCGTGACTGCAATCGGAGCGACAATACCTGCCGCCGTCGTCATGGCTACCGTGGCGGAACCAACGGCGGCCCGGATAAGACCTGCAATCACAAAGGCCAATACAAGCGGAGACAAATGTGCATGCTGGGCAAAACCTGCAATCGCATCTCCTACACCGCTGGCAGTCAGAATCTTGTTGAAACCACCGCCTGCACCGATCAGCAGGATGATAGAAGCAACCGGACCCAGGCAATCGTTCGTAAACTTCAATAGCTGCTTGCTATCGAAGTTGCGTGCATAACCAAAAGAGTAAAGCGAGAACAGCAAAGCAATCAGCAACGCAATAATCGGACTGCCGATGAAATCAATGACCTGTCTGAAGACGTTGGCTTCTGGCAAAATCAGATCGACAATCGTCGCCAGCAGCATCAAAATAACGGGCAGCATAATGGTGAAGAGTGTAATACCAAAGCCTGGCAATTCTCTTTCTTTCGTTTCTGTAAATTGTTCCATCAATTCACTCGAAGTCTCCACCTTGATACGCTTGGAAATCCAGCTTCCGTAGATCGGACCCGCAATCGCTGCGGACGGCAATGCTACGATAAGCGCAAGGAAGATCGTTTTACCAATATTCGCGTTAAAAATACCTACTGCCAGCATCGCTGCCGGATGCGGAGGGATAAGACTATGCACAACCGCCAATCCAGCTACAAGAGAAATCCCGATTTTAATGAGCGAAGTCCCGGTATGCTTGGCGATGACAAATACGAGCGGAAACAACAGTACGATACCTACCTGAATGAATACCGGGATACCACAAATGACAGCGACCACCATCATGGCCCAGTGAACATTTTTCTCACCGAACACCCGCACCATGGTCTTGGCAATCTGCTCCGCACCACCAGACTCAGCCATCAGCTTACCCAGCATCGTACCCAGACCAAGAACAATGGCGATAAAACCGAGCACACTGGCCACACCTTCTTGATAAGCTGTCACAATACTTTTCAGCGGCATACCTGCAATTAGACCCATGAACACAGCGCCGACGATGAGCGCGACAAATGGGTTCATTTTGACTTTAGCGATCAGCAGAATCAGTCCAATAATAGAAATAAGTGCATATAATAACAAACTTGCATCATGACTGAGTCCGAATACGGAATACATGTTATAACCCCCTCATTAAGTAAGCGCTCTCTAAGTTTGTTGAAAAACAGGGGTTAACCCTGCTCGTTTTCAATTTTCTCTACGGTTTCCAGCAATGTTCGTTCTCCGCCCACATTACCAGGGAACACGATATACGGAATGCCGCTGAATTTGGCTTCGTTTCCGGTCAGCCACACAGGGATGCCTGCCGCAACCTGGCCGAGTACACGTGCTTTTCGGATAGCAAGACCTTTGGTTGCCACATCACTGGAAGTAATGCCGCCTTTGGCGATGATAAACTTAGGCACCGTCTCAAGCGACTGTACGATTTCGACCAGTGCACCGGATACCGTTTGACTAATTTTGAAATTATCAGCTTTATTATCTACCGCAATGAGTTTGCGGCTACTGTATACCACCACATTGTTGCCCGCAGCCAGTTGTGTATTGGCTTCTGCGATAACACGGCTTAATTCCTGTGTGTAGCCCTCAGAATCCAACACCCGTTCCACATCAATTTCAAGACCCACAATTTCCGGGTACGTAAGTAACTGCTCCAGCTGTTTTGTTGTTTTTTGAACATAGGAACCGACGACTACAATACCACCGTGACCTTCCTGTCCACTTGCAATCAGTCGTTCCTTTGGCAAATATTCCTGGTCAGATATCCCGGCATACGATTTCACAAAAGAAGCAGCTGTGCGGAAAATAAACATTTTCCCTTGCTCTTCTGCTTTCAGCAGCCCCAGTGATACTACATCCATATCCGCATACGAAAGCACGTTGACGATGATTGGTACGTTATCCTTCGCTTGTAGCAATACTTCTTGCACAGCGTCTGGTCCCTTGCGAATCTGTTCCAGTGAAATGACAAGACATTCCGAGGCATGAATACGGCCTTCTGTCTTTTCTTCCACCCAAGCGGTTAAATCGCCGTTTTCATAGCCAAATACCTTATCCTTGGCAAACTCCGACTCATGTACGGGGATTAGCGTATCATCCTCCACCATATAGTGGGTGTTGCCTCCAGTTACTCGCCCAGCTTCGAAAAAGGCTGGAATGATCAGATGACCGTCGTAGCTCCGTCCACTTTGACGCGATCCTTCTTCTGCCAGTACGTCCGTTTCCAGCGGGTAATACCCACGCAACATGGAATCACTACGGCTGACAAAGGTAAATGATTTGCCCTTTTCGGTGGCGACAGCCTGTACGTTGCGAGCAATCTCGCGGTTAATCCGTTCTGCGGTTTGCGCATCAAGTCCGCGTGTATTGGTCAGGATATAAAATAGCGTTTCCGGTGAGTCGAATGCTTCACGAAGCAATGCTTCATCCCACTGCGTCAAAACATCAATATCATGAACGGTTTGTACCCCGGTCGGATCATCGTCTAATACGATAATTTTCCGTCCTCTGGCGTCATTAATCCGGCGAATTTCCTGACGCAATCCTTTGCTGTCCCATTCAGGAGGCAATTCTGCTTGAAGAGCTAACAACGAAGTATATCCTGCATTTACATTCATGTGATCTCCACCTTATTCAAATTCTTGATTAGCATGCTCTACTACTCTGCTTTTACCTGTACGCCTGCGAGTTTTTCAAAATATTGCACGATTCCGCCGTGATCATCCGCCGCTTTACCATCCACTTTGAGTGCGTGGAATATTTCCAGCAGTTGGCTACTAAGTGGCAACGGTACACCGATGTCATGCGCGGTTTCCATAACGTTCGTGATGTCCTTGAGGTTAATATCAATCCGACCCCCAGCTACAAAATTCCGTTGCAAGATCAGAGGAACTTTAGCATCCAGTACCGCACTGCCTGCCAATCCACCGCGAATCGCTTGCACCATTTTTTCAATATTAATTCCCGCCTTGGCTGCAAATACAAGCGCTTCGGACATGGCAGCGATATTCAGGTTCACCATGATCTGGTTAGCCAGCTTTGCCGTTGTGCCGCAGCCGTTATCACCAACCAAGGTGACATCCTGACCCAGCACATGCAGAACATCCAAGACATGCTCAAACACTGATTCTTTGCCACCAACCATAATCGCCAATGTCCCATCAATTGCTTTCGGTTCGCCACCACTGACAGGGGCATCCAGCATGTGCAGACCAGCCTCAACGGCTTTCACCGACAGCTCTTTGGAGACGACTGGAGAAATCGAGCTCATATCTACGATAACGCTTCCAATACTAGCCCCTTTTAAAATCCCGTTCTCGCCCAAAATGACTTCTTTCACATGATTGGAATTCGGCAACATCGTAAAAATGATTTCACTGCGCTCTGCAACTTCCTTCGGGGATGCCGCTGCATGTGCGCCTGACGCAACCAAAGCAGTGACGGTTTCCTGATTAATATCAAATACGGTCAGCTCATAATCCGCTTTCAAAAGATTTAACGACATCGGACGACCCATAATACCTAATCCAATAAATCCAATTTTCTTTGTCATGTTAAAGTCCCTCCATAGCTTTTCAAATTCGATTTCCTATTCAGGTTTTTTAGAAAAACCCATTTGTAAACGCTTTTTATCACATGTAAGCGCTGTTAATTCGTCTTCACATCTGCGATTGTACACAATAAATTCATTTTTGTATACAAAAAATTAAAATTTGTATCAATTTTTATCAAATACATAGGAAAGACATTGTTTAACCTCCATCTTTTCGCTAAAGTAGACGTAGAGGTGAATGACATGCAGTACAGCAGCAATAACTCTCGAACGGCGCACCAGCAATCTTATGAAACACTGCGTGATATGATCCTGAACGGAACCATCCCTCAAGGAACCAAGTTGGTCGAGGAAAAGCTTGCCACGCAGCTCGGTGTAAGCCGCACGCCTATCCGTGAATCCATCCGCAAATTGGAGCAGGAAGGGCTTATCGTCAATAAACGTGTAGTCAAGCTATCTGAAACCGACCTGCGCAATACCTTTGAGCTACGGATGCTGCTTGAAGGACATGCGGCGCGCAGCGCGGCTGCCTACTTGTCCGAGACAGAGCTACTGGCTTTGGAGCAATGTGTGGACATCGGGCGTTCCGGCTCGCTGGATGAGGTGATGCAAGCGAACAAAGAGTTTCATGAGATCATTATGAAGGCCAGCAATAATTCGATGATGATTGATTTGTTTGATCGGATGCAATCCGTTATTTATTTATTCCGTCATACGGTCGTCTACTATCATCGTCCCTTTCTGATTGATGAGCACCAGCATATTTGTGAGGCTATCCGCGCACATGACGGCGATACAGCAGAACGGCTGATGAAGGAGCATCTCCAGGCTGATCTGGACTTTTGCCTGCATCTGATCAGATAGTCCTTCGCTTCTCCATTTGTATGCCATGCCAAAAAAACCGCCAAACACTCGGAATCCCTTGTGCTTAGCGGTTTTTTTAGGTTCATGCTTAACTCTCTTTCTCTTTACAAAATACCTCTTTGGCAACCTGAATAGCTGAGGCTGCCCGGGGCCATCCTACATAAAAGGCAAGCTGTGTAATGACCTCAACCAGTTCTTCCTCCGAAATCCCGTTCTCCTTGGCCAGTTTCAGATGATAAGGGAGTTGATTTACATGCTCACCCGCTACCAATGCGGAGACGGTGATGAGACTCCGTTCTCTGAGAGATAGCTCACTTCTTCTCCATACATCTCCAAAAAGAACATCCTCTGTATAACCTACAAAAGCGGGAGCAAAATCACCGATGGTTTCTCGAACACTCGATTTGATCAATTTATGCTTCATACAATCATCTGGGCAAGTCCGTTGCCAAAGGACCAATCCTCTAATTCAGTCTCTACCAGTGTTACAAATACATCCTCCGGTCTAACCTTACATTCAATAGATAAGAGTTCCGCTAACTTTTGGTAGAAACTCTTTTTTTGTTCCGTAGTTCTACCCGTTCCCATTGTAATTTGGATATACAGCAGCTTATCTGTTCTGGGTATATTCAAATAATCGGGACTATAATAAAACTCGCTTTGCTTATGAGCATGAAAAACCTGAAAGTAATCTTTTTCCGGAACCAGAAAATGTTCAATCAAAGCGTTCATGATACAACGACTAATCCAAGGCAACTCTTGCTCTGTGTATTGCTGCTCCATGTAGCCAACTCGTACAAATGGCATGTTCAACTCTCCTATCCGTTGGGATAATATAATTGTACTCCCCTTACTTTCATCTGTATAATTGAAAATAATCATAAATATATTCAATTTCACCGATGGAGATGAGCATGCGTGGATCTGAAAGAATTAACTACATTTCGTACCATAATCGAAGAAGGAACGTTTTCAAAAGCTGCTGCCAAATTAAACTACGCTCAGTCTACAGTCACGAGCCAAATCCAGAGATTAGAGAAAGAGCTGGGATTTCAGCTTTTTAAAAGGGGTTGGGATGCGGAGTTAACGTCCCCAGGCAAACTATATGCCGAGGAGATAGACGGGCTTATTCAGCATTGGAATTTTGTAATGGACCAGGCGAAGTCTCTGAAAAAGGAGGAGATTGGCACGCTTCATATCGGTGTGATTGAAACGGTGGCGGCTACCTTACTGCCCTTGGTTCTACAGCAGTTTCGAGAGCATAAACCGAAAATTACGTGCCATTTTACAGTTGGAAACACGGATGCACTCGCACATGCTTTGGTGGACGGTAAGCTGGATTTTGCAATCTCCGGGGAACCTCACTCGATTCATTCCTTACACTTTGAACCCATATATCACGAACACATCGCCTTTATTGTGTCCCGTAATCACCCTTTTGCGGTAAAAAGTGAGCTTCATCTCGAAGATCTGTACGAGTACCCGCTTATCGTCGGAGGTAAGAACTGCTTGTACCATATACGACTGGAAAAAGAACTTTCCCGCTTCCCGTCGATGCCGTTTTTTTATACTGTCAGTCAAATTTCGTCGATCCCCACATTTGTAAAAACGATTCCTTCAGTTGGAGTGGTTCTATCATCAATGCCTATGCAGGAGGAGCTGGTCACCGTCCCCCTCCAGTTAACAGACCCGAATATTCCTATTGGACTCCTACAAAACAACCATCACCAGCAGTATATGTTTTCGGCCCGAAAGCTGTTTATACAGCTGGTTAAGGAGCTTTGTAGGCTATAGCTCCAATGCAATAACTACTAATAAGCTATATAGGCAAAGCCGACACCTTTGCATAAAGAAAAAGCCGCCAAACACTCAGAAACCTGGTGTTTAGCGGCTTTACTATTTTGAAGGCCTAAGGAAATGTGACCCTCTTTTTATTTTTTCACTCCTGTGATACCCGTTATTTCGCTTCGAGCGGTTTTTTCCACAATCCCAGAATGAGCGCGGAAATCACGGAACCAATCGCCACTGCAAGCAAGAACAACAAAGCATGATTGGCAAGAGCTGCTACAAAAATTCCGCCATGTGGAGCTGGAAGATTGATTTGCCAGAACTGCGTCAGACCACCAGCAATCGCTGAACCTACAATACAAGAGGTCAGGACACGCAGAGGATCAGCAGCTGCGAATGGAATGGCTCCTTCCGTAATGAAGGACAATCCAAGTACATAGTTCGTCAAGCCAGACTTGCGCTCTTGCTCAGTAAACTTATTTTTGAAGAACGTCGAAGCTAATGCGATCGCCAACGGAGGTACCATACCACCTGCCATAACAGCCGCCATCATAGCTCCGTTCGTGTTACCACTGGAAGTAAAGACACCGATCGAAAATGCGTAAGCTGCTTTGTTAAAAGGTCCACCCATGTCGATCGACATCATTCCGCCCAGAATCAGACCCAAAATAACTGCATTACCTGTTCCCAAATTGTTCAGAACATTGACAAGCCACGTATTAATACCACCGAAAATCGGATCGAACAGGTAGAACATAATCGCGCCTGAAATTAGGAGTCCAAATACAGGGTATAACAAGATTGGTTTTAAACCATCCAGCGCTTTCGGCAGACCTGCAAAAGCTTTACGCAGGAAGATCACCACATAACCAGCCATGAAACCAGCTGCCAGACCGCCAAGGAAGCCTGCATTAGAGTTTACAGCCATCAGACCCCCAACCATACCTGGCATCAGTGCCGGGCGGTCTCCAATGCTCATCGCGATAAATCCGGCCAGTATCGGAATCAGGAAGTGGAACGCACCTGTTCCACCGCCAATTGTCTGCAACAGTTGGAACAATACATTGTCTTCTCCTGCCACTTGTTCAATCAAGAAGGAAATTGCTAACAAAATCCCCCCGCCTACAACGAATGGCAGCATATGAGAAATACCGTTCATTAAATCCTTGTAGATTTTGCTGCCCACGCTGCTCTTCTCCGCTTTCGACTCATCAGCGCTGCCTTTACCTTCACTACGATAAATTGGGGCATCGCCGTTCAGCGCTTTGCGGATCAGTTCCTCAGATTTACGGATACCGTCGCTTACTGGTCTTTGCAATACAGGTTTACCGTCAAATCTGGCCATTTCAACCTTCTTGTCAGCTGCGACGATTACACCTTTGGCACGGCGAATTTCATCCGCTGTCAGTACGTTTTGTGCGCCTTCCGAGCCGTTCGTCTCTACACGGATATTTACACCCATTTCTTTCGCTTTCTTAATGAGGGCATCTTCTGCCATAAACGTGTGTGCAATGCCTGTAGGACAAGCGGTCACTGCAACCACAAACTCGTCAGAACTCGGATTGCCAACGATAACGTCTGGTGTTTGCTGCGCTTTGGCAGCCTCTTTCTTAGCCTCTTTTGCTTTCTTGGCAGCTTCTTCTTCCGCCTGCTTGGTATCAAACAGCATAGCTACTTCATCCGGTGTTTGCGTTTTCATAAGGCTCCCGATAAAATCGGTATCAATCAACAGTCGGGAAAGGGCAGCCAATGTGCGAAGATGCGTATTTGCTGCTCCCTCCGGAGCCGCAATCATAAAGAACACTTTTGCCGGCTCACCATCCAACGATTCGAATTCTACGCCTTTACTGCTTTTGGCGAAAACGACAGTCGCTTCATTCACGGCTTTGGTCTTGGCATGCGGCATCGCAATGCCGCCGCCGATTCCAGTGCTGGACTCTGCTTCACGTTTGTAAATCATTTCTTTAAACAACGCCCGGTCATTAATACGTCCACTTGCTTCGAGACGAGCGATGAGCTCCTCAATCGCCTCGTCTTTTGTCGTCGCCTGCAGGTCCATGATCATCGTTTCTTTAATCATCAGGTCTGTTATTCTCATTTTTCACACTCTCCTAAGTTCGATCAGCGTGTCGAGACACGCATAATAAGCTCATGATGCAGCTGGATTACCGTTTTGAAATCGTGACTTGCGGCCGTAATTGTTCAATCTTCTCTCTAGTAGCCAGATCATCGGAGAACGCAGTTGCGCTTCCGGATGCCACTCCTGCACGGAATGCTTCGATCGGATCGCCATGAAGAGCCAGCGTACCCACGAATCCAGCAATCATTGAATCACCTGCGCCTACAGAATTTTTCACCGTTCCTGCTGGTACATTTGCGTGATACACTTCATCTGCCGTAATGAACAAAGCCCCTTCTCCTGCCATGGAAATCAGTACATTTTTTGCACCTGCTTCCAGCAGCTTACGACCATAAGTGACGATCTCCTCCTTTGAATGAATAGTTACGCCAAACAACTCAGCCAGCTCATGGTGATTCGGCTTGATGAGCAGCGGTTTATGAACCAGTGCCTTCATTAGCGCCTCACCTGTGGTGTCGATGACGAATTCAGCTCCAGTTTGCTGGCATACGCTAATCAGCCGATCATAGAAGTCTCCTCCAAGTGACGGCGGGATACTTCCCGACAAGACGACAATGTCATTTTTCTGGAGTCCCGCCAGCTTTTGCACCAACGCATCGGCCTCTTGCTCACGAATCGCAGGTCCCAAACCGTTAATTTCCGTTTCATCGCCATGCTTGAGCTTAATGTTAATCCGTGTGTCATCTTCGATAATTACAAAATCAGTTTTAATGGATTCTTCCCGCAATGTATCGTCGATAAACCTGCCTGTGAAGCCTCCGAGAAAACCAATCGCCGTGCTATCTGCTCCCAACTGGTTCAGTACACGTGATACATTAATTCCCTTACCACCTGGCAGTTTTAAATCACGTTTCATCCGGTTCAAATCACCAAGCTTCAAATCATCAACTTCCACGATATAATCAATGGAAGGGTTCAGCGTTACTGTATATATCATTGTTATCCCTCGATTATCTTAGTTTTCTGAGCGATGGATCGGCGTGACCGTTCTGGCATCGATTCGGTAATAAGTATAGCTTCCTTGAGCTCGAACAGTTTGGCGAAGGTTACTTCTCCAATTTTGCTGGAATCGGCTAACACATACGTTTTGCCAGACAGCTGGTGGGCTCGCCGCTTGATTAGCGCCTCTTCAGGATCAGGAGTCGTATACCCCATTTCCATATCCACCCCGTTCGTTCCTAGAAAGCACTTGTCGAATCGAAAATTGTCCAAATTTTGTAGGGCAATACTCCCGATTACGGCTTTGGTATGAATTTTCATCATCCCTCCCAGTAGATAGCTTCTGATTCTTTTGCTTACCAGTGCTTCTACGTGGGATAGTCCATTCGTCACGACCGTCACGTCTTTAGCTTCAATGTAAGGAATCATCGCCATCGTTGTTGTTCCCGCATCCAGATAAATACATTCGCCATCCAAAATTTCTTTGGCTGCTATACGGGCCACTGCATTTTTTTCTTGAACGTTTTTGAATGTTTTTTCTTCCATGCCAGGTTCCTGACTTTTCTGATTCAGCAAGGTTGCCCCGCCATGAATCCGCTTGAGCAACTGACGGCCCTCAAGATCTATCAAATCACGCCGAATCGTTGACTCAGAAGCTCCCAACAGATCAGCCAATTCTTGCAACTTTACAACACCACATTCTTGTAAGCGCTGTATTATTAACTTGTATCTTTCTTCCGTCAGCATCATCATTCCCCCAACTGTTCATATCGTACCACAAACTTGACAAAAAACAATCATTTTTCTTCAAAAAGATTCAAAAAAATTCATTTCTAATTCATTTTTTTACAAAATGGTGAATTCCTGATCCAATCATTATGATTGCGTTTACATTTTAAAGAAAATCCATCTACTTTTATGTAAATTCATTCTTCTTACATAGGAATTCAGCAGTAAACGTTCAAAAACGTTCTAAGGCTTCCATCAGTACTATTTTACCATTATGCGCACAATTCGTCCCCACCTTCTCTACTCAGAAAAAAGCTAAACACGAGGACTGATCCCCTTTGTGTTTAGCCAATCGAGACGCTTAGCGTTCAGCCCTTAACGATTCCAATGACGAAACCGTCATACCCCTTGCTCCCCACGGTTTGGATAGCTGTAGCTGTAATTCTTGATTCTTCAGCCAGCATATCATAAAACTTTCTTACTCCCTGCACCCGAGGGTCTGTGCTCAACTTCCTCCTCTTTCATCTGTGCTAACTGCTCCAAAGCTTCTCCCTCCCGAAGTTCCACCATTCCATCCAACTGAGTCAGCGATATATTCGACCGAGCAATTTTAGCATGGATCGGGTTGGCTTCCAGCGTAACTATTTTTCCATCCTTCGGCAACGCCCTTCCCAACCAGATTGTACTGTAGCCTCCCAAAGTACCGATCTCCAGCACGCGTCGCGCTCCCTGCATTTGAGCAAGGATATTTAATAGCTTTCCCTGATTGGGCGATACATCATGCGGAGGTAGTCCCGCCTTTTGGTTAGTAGCCAATACTTGTTCCAAGACAGCATCATGCGGAATGAGACTCTCCGAGATATACTGGTCTACTTGATCCCACGTGTTCGTTTGATTCATTCGCTCCACTCTCCTTTGGATTAACTTACAATTTGATTGTAAATGAATTATTAGGGAGTGTGACACGTGCCTCTGAACTTATAAATATTAGCCAACCTGCGGTTACCGCCCAGATTAAAAAATTTGAAAAAGAAATATCTCTCTCACTGCTCATGCCGCTAGGAAGGGATTGCCTTAACGGATGCTGGTGAAAAACTTGCTGTACTCGCCAAACGGCTCTTTGTCGTCGAACAGCAAATCGAACAATTATCTCAAGATTATCGTGATGGAGCCCATGGTCATATCCGGCTAGCAGCTACTTATTTACCGGCTCATTTTCTCATTCCGGCCTGGATTGCAAAATTCAAACAAGAATATGAATATGTAGAACGTGGCGAGCTGTGCCGGGTATATGTAGAAGACATCCAGTTTCTCAATTCAATCGCCATCTGTACCCGCAAGAACGAACCCCTATCTACCGCTACCCTAAATCTCATTCAGCTCATACGTAACCATTCCTGATGAGCATTAGGCATCTGTGTACACTAGCGCTGTATTTTAAAATAACAAGAGCCATGACTGCGTGCATACCGCATTCATGGCTCACCTCGTTATGATAAATATTCCCCCTCAATAATCTTCTCCAGATAATCTTCCGGCTGTGCAAGAAACTCGGCAAAGCTGCACACATCCGCATATTCCTGATGTTCCTCGTCATAATATCCCAGGCACTTCTGCTTCGGATTCCACACCAATATAATATCCGAGTAATTATCTACTTTTAGAGACAGACGCAACAGCTTTTGCCGACCTACCTTCATCTCAACCGTATCTATGAATGAGAAGAACTCAACAAATTGAATATCAAGATCATTTTCTGGCAGGTCCACACGGAGCTGATCCCCCATCAGAAAGGCAACAATCTCCTTTGGAAGCTTGTAGCTTTTCAAAGCATGTCGTTTATTTTCCAGATTATGAAATGCTGGAGGCTCTACAGACTTTAAATACTCACCCATTTCTACGTTTTTATTACTTAGTGCAATTGTATATGCCCGTTCTCCATCTTTTTCTGCCAGCGTCACATCAGCGCCTTGCTGAACCAAATACTTCACCATCGCAAAATCATTGTTGCGTGCCGCCACTGTCAAAGGCGTGGCTTTATAAGGATATACCATATTAGGGGCATTGAAATTAATATCTACGCCATGTTCCAATAGTAATGCTACTGTTTTCAGGTCATGCTTACTAACTGCGTTGCGGAGTGTTGCTCCAGCATGCTGCTTCATATCGAGGCCCAGCTCATGGATAAGCAGCATATTGCTTTTGTTACCGTAGTAGGCTTGCTCATAGGCACCGGATTTGACATGATTTTTCCCGTCCAGCTTCGCGCCATGGGCGACCACATAACGGACAATCTCTTCGGTACCATAGCGAACAGCCGTCAGGAATGCGGGATTATCCTTCACATTAAGTTGAACCCCCTCATCGACCAGTAGCTTCAAGACTTCCATTTGCTCAGTGATGAGTGTAATATCCAATGGACTTAATGTCGTATATTTGCTGAGTACGATCCCTTGTTCTATATCCCAGCCTTCGGTCAGAGCTTGGCGTAAAGCGGATATATTGCCTTGAACGATATGCATCGCTAGCTCAGGAAGGACCTCGAAATTGCCTACATCTTTTAATTTAATCATCGTTATTCCCTCACTCTTTATGTATCTACTATCAAACATGCATATCTATTTTATACCAACCTCTCCTTTACATAAATCCGACAGATTCCCCAAAATTCATTATTCACTCTAGCGCAAACAAGTGAGTAATAGAGGTCAAAACACCTCAGAGAAGCTATAATTGTATTATGATTCTGTATAACCTGTGCAACGAAAAGGAGAACATATGAATAGCATTCAATACCTGTCCCAATTTAATTTGCTTCATAGTCTCTCATTAGAAGATTTAATTGAAATGGACCAAATGACCTCCATTACGACTATAGCGAAAAAAAATTTTATACAAACCCCAGAAACCTTTTCCGAGGGACTTTATTTTGTGAAAAAGGGAAAAGTACGTCTGTATAAGCTAAACGCTGACGGAAAGCAATTTACTTTGGATATCCTCAGCGAAGGAAATGTATTTGGTGAAATGGACATGATTTCACTAGGAACAAGGGATATGTATATAGAAACGATAGAAGAATGCGATATCTGCCGGATGGACAAAGACCGATTCGAGCATTTTTTAATAGAACATCCCCGGTTCATGATGAACATGATCAAGGTGTTAAGTGACCGAATCTCAGGAATGAGCAGTCTGGCCCAGCATTTAGCTTTGGGAAATTTACAGGATAAAATTTTGTATATTCTTCTGAAATTGTCCGATCAGTTCGCCCTCCAAAGCCGTGAAGAGTATCGCAAAATCAATTTTCCTCTCTCCCATCAGGAAATTGCGAATCTGGTCGGGGCTACCCGTGAGGCTGTAACAACTGCTCTTCAGGAGCTTGTCAAAGAAAAGGTCATTATAACCGGCTTTAAGGCGATTTACATCCATCGCGAAAAGCTAATGAAGTTGTAAACTACATTACATCTATACTCCTACCCAAAAAAGTATCGTATACCTATCAGACAATTTACGATATGGAGTGAATGAAATGTTACACCGAAAAGGGGCCCGCAAAGGGTCAGATATTCCTAATGATGTGCTTCAGCTGCTACAGCAGGGGCGGCTTGAGACGGTGAATCTCACCGAATGGCTGGCTGTCGATCATGTTGTACTATTGCAAAATACTCTTGATGAATTTGGCTTGCAGCGATCATCCGATGTCTTCATGACCGAATTGAATCAGCTGAAGGAAAAGAAGATCATGAAAATGATACCTGCAATCGCGCGAGCGTGGCTTCATGTGTTTGAGCAACAAGCGATAGAAGAACGTATTCGCATCTTTGATGCGATGGCCTCCCATCTTTCAGACAGTATTCGCTGCTGGGCTGCCTACATCATCGGGATTGATCCCCGTTTAAGTGTAAAGGAAAAATTGGCTGGCATTCGCCCCTTTACAGCCGATTCCCATTTCGGAGTACGTGAAATAGCCTGGATGGCCGTGAGAGAATCCATATCCTTGCAACTGCTTGAAGGGCTTGCCCTGTTAGACAGTTGGGTGCGAGATGAGGATGCTAACATACGTCGTTTTGCCATTGAATTAACCCGACCGCAAGGCGTTTGGGCCAAGCACATCCCTGAACTAAAAGAACATCCCGAGCTGGCTCTTCCTCTCTTGGAGGCTGTTCAGTCCGATCCGGCCAAATATGTCCAGGACTCCGTTGGTAATTGGTTGAATGACGCCAGCAAAACCAACCCAGAATGGGTTCTTCAAGTTTGTAATGCATGGCTGATGATTTCGGATACCAAAGAAACGAAGCGAATAGTAACCCGGGCCCAAAGAAGCTTGAACAAAGAGAAATAATTGGAAGACTCCTCCCCCATCCAATCCATATCTAGAATATTCACATAAACTATAATATTTATCTGGAATATTAGGAATGGAGGAATTCCTATGTCTATTATTCGAATCTATCTGGAAGCAGACAGTATCGTATCTGGAAACATTGCTATTACAACAAGTATCAATGTCACTCCAGTGGTTAATCGTTACACAGCTATTGTCGTGCTTGGTAATATATTAGGTGGAGTGACCACTATCCCGGCACAAAATTTCACAAATGATAGTGGTACTTCAGTCGCGGCAAACAGTCTTGTTGTTCCGACCAGTAGCGGATACTACAATGTATTTGTAAATGGGACGTTGCAGCGAGGCGGCTTAACAACGCTTTCTGCTACAAATCTAATTATAAATACAGGCCTGATTGTTGGTGCAACAGTAGTCGTTGAGGTTATTAATTTCAACTCTAGTGCTTCCTCAACCTCTGTCAACAATGTCACAGTAACGACTACCATAAGCGACTGAGAGAAAGCCTTCGTAAAATTACTATAAAAAACCGCCAAACACAGGGTTTACCCTCGTCTTTAGCGGTTTATTTCTCTTTAAACCTCGAATATTTAAATCTTGAAGTTCTCCACAAGCACCTGAAGCTTCTCGGCCAGTGATGAGAGGAGCGCTGCGGAGGATTCCACTTCTTGCATGGCAGCAAGCTGTTGCTCCGAAGAGGCGGACAGGGACTCTGCCCCTTTAACCGTATGGTTAGAGACCATTACGGTATTCTGAATGGCTTCAACGAGCCCTTCAGAGATCAGCGCCAGATCCCGAACTGTGGCTGATATTTGCTCGCTTTGGGAAGACATGTCGGAGATGGAGACTTCAATCTCGGAGAAGGAGCGCCCGGCTGATATGATCAACTCCTTGCCCTGCATCATTTCGTTCGTGGAACGCTTCATAGTTTCTCCTGCCTTGTCCATTTGGGCGATAATCAGACTGATCAGCTCGCTGATTTGTGTGGCAGAATTGGCCGAACGTTCGGCCAATTTGCGGACAGAGCCAGCGACAACGGCAAAGCCCTGACCTTCTTCTCCGGCGCGCGCAGCTTCTATCGCTGCATTCAAAGACAGCAAGTTGGTCTCCTCGGCGATGCTGGCAATGGTGCCGACAATGTTCTCAATCTCCTTAGAGTGGCTGCCAAGCGTATGAATAATGCTTGAAAGATCGCCGATGCTTTCGCTGACAACTCCCATTTGGGAGGTGGTGGAATCCATCGATTCCCGGCCAAGACGTGCTTTCTGGACATTATCCGCGGCCTTGTTCATTGCGATGTCCGCATTGCCAGCAATATCGCTGATGAAGCGGGACATATCCTGAATAGCTTTATAGCTTCCTTCCAGGTTTTGCAATTGGGTATGCGCCCCATCAGCCAACTCAATCGTAACATCCACGCTATGCTCTCCAGCACGGTTCGTTGCCTGTGCGCTGGCAGACAGCTCCTGAGAGGAAGAAGCGACCTGCATAGAGGTGTCATTGACCTGAGTAATCAGGTTGCGCAGGTTCATTGTCATATCGTTGAAGTCGCGGGCCAGCGTCCCGATTTCATCCTTGTTTTTGAAGAGAAGCGGTTCATGGGTAAGGTCGCCCTTGGTAATGGTGTTCACAGAGGCTGACAGCTTGGTAAGCGGACTTACCATATGGCGAATCAACAGGTAAACAACAAGGATAGCCACGATGAAAATGGAGCCGCCAATAATAAAGGGCTGAACAATAATATCCAACGTCCGTTCCTGAATTAACGAGCCGTCAAAATTGATGGCCATCAGTGCAACAATGGGCTTGGTGGGATCATGGTCCTGATAAATGGGGCCGTATCCAGTTTTGAGCGAGGTTCCTTCATATGTATAAACCTTGGAATATGCTGAATGCTTCATGGTAGTTATCATTTCTTTGTCTTCGTCTGTAAAATAGAAGGTATCGCCAGCTTGATAGCCTCTTTGCTTAAAGTTGGCATCGGCGGCCAAAATTTTTCCATCCAAAGAGATAATAAAAGCCTCCTTAAAAATAGGCTTATGTGCTACAATCCAGCCGATCCGGTCTTCAATGGCAGCAAGTTTGCTGTTATCTCCACTGACCAGAGCCGATATATCCGCAGGATCTATAAGGCCAGTCGTAATATTGGCGCAACCCACCAGCTCGATCCCAGCAGCTTCATCCACTTGATGGTAAGCGGTACGATATCCGAAGTATCCAATGGAGGAGCCTACGAGAAGCAATATGATGAGCATCATCCAAGTTAATTTTGTTGCCAGCTTCATTATTTGAACCACCAATCCTGACTCTAATAAATTTTTGTGACAATCCGTTTTCACTGCTACGATTATAGCCTATCAACACTAACTATAATATGGCATTCCAGTGTCGGAAGATGTCGTTTTTTGTGAGAATAGTCACTGTTTTTTGTAAACGAGGATGTTGCAGCGAACGGCAGTCATTAATGGCGTGGTGACGGCTACAATAAGCGACTGAGGTGAGTGCCTCTGTTGAATTACGACAAAAAAACTGCTAAACACAGAGGTTTACCCTCGTTTTTAGCAGTTTTTTGTCTATGAATCAAGTGTTTCATCGGTAACGTATTTTCGATTTTTATAGCTGTATTCAGCTTTATTTCTTGTGGGCTAATAAGAGATTAACTATGGTATCCAATTGAAGCTCCAATGAATAAGGATCTTCCATCACAAACTCATCCCCTTTATCGCTAAATGAACCGTACATATAAACCTGTCCTTTTTTTACAGCCGGAAGGCCTTTCCATAGCTCACTATGCAGAATCTGATTAGCCCCTTCATCTTCTGAACCGTATACAAAGATGTGATCTCCCATATACTCGGGTAAAACTTCAAGCGAAATATTTTCAAATCCTTCTTTCATGTTCAATGCCTTTTTAGTAGGTGGCAGCTTTAGCATCTGATAAATGGTCGGACTTCCGTAATTGCCGCCTTTCGCTGCCAAAACATATATCGATTTATTGGCGACTTGTACAATTGAAACCGTCTCTCCGTCTTTAACGATACCTTGAATTTTCGTTCTGGCCTCTGCAGCTTTCTTCTCATATTCAGTAATCCACTGCTCGGCTTCTTTCTGCTTGCCAAAGATTTCGCTAATTCTGCGGAATTTATCCAGCGGTCCCGCTGTAGATTCGCCTTCCCAATACGGCAGGAACACAGTCGTTCCTACCTTTTGGTAGCTGTCGATGTTCTTTTCGATTGAACCGATAATTAAATCCGGTTGCAGAACGGTCAGTTCCTCCAAATCCATAGGAAATTCACCGAGATCCTTGATTCCGGCCAATTTCTCTTTGGGATATCCCGATTGATCAATCCAAGCCTCATTCAGCATAAAGCTTCTGACCCCCACCGGAATAATCCCCAGCTTCAAAAGATGACCCATATACTGATCCGATGCCACTCGTTTAGGGTTTGCAGGTACTTCCACATCGCCTTTTAATGTCTTAACCGTTCTTGTCTGTGCTTGCACTGCCGCTTGTCCATCGCTGTTGGATGATGTCGCTGTATGATTAGCCTTCGTTTGCGAGCTTCCATTTGTATTCGTCGGAGCCGAGCAAGCTCCCAGCATCAATGATAAACACAGCATAATCATCATGGCCGTTATTTTGACTCTTCCGTGCATAAACAAATCTCCTTCCGCGTTATACCGATATTGATAATCAATATCAGTATAACGTGCGAAAGATGTCCGCTGAAGGGCATATTTAAGCATCGTTTGGGGCATATCCTGATCTTGCTTCTGAGCATGATGCTCCCGTTCCTTTTTGAATCGTACGGGAGATAGTCCCTTATATTTCTTGAAGCTGCGACTTAAAGAATGGGCATCTGGATATCCCACACGCTCTGCGATCTCCTGCAAAGTGGCGTCCGTCTGCATTAGCAGTTCTGCCGCTCGATCTGCTCTTACCTGGCCCAAGTAATGAATCGGACTGGTATGCATTTTATTTTTGAACAACCTGGATAAATGTCCAATACTGCATTCTAGCTCCTCTGCAATGGACTCAAGTGCCATAGGCCGACTAAAATGCTCACGAATATAGGCTACAGCCTGCGATACCAGGTCGGGCTTAAGAGGCTCAATGCCCTGCCGATACAACTGCTGCAACAACTCATATACAAATTGTTGAAATAAGGCTTTGACATGCAGTTTGCCAAGTCCGGAAGCTTCACGCCATTCTTGCTCCAACAGCTTCACTTTATCGTACAGGGGCAGTGGGTAATGAGGTGCGAAAGCATACTGGTTCTGAAAAGGATTTTCCTTTTCCAGCAATTGTGCAATCTCTTTGCGGCTAGGCAGGGCCAACGTTGCCTTGTACAAAATGATGTAATATTCAAGCACCTCTTCCGCCAGGATACTCAGGCACATTCCTTTTCCGCCATGCAGTACATGGAAACGCTCTACCCTGTGAATACTGTTATCCAACCGTACCCGTGCGTTTCCACGAACGGTATACAAGAACGCACTGGCAGGAAGTCGATAGGTTCGTAGCTCCTCCCCTTCTTCGATCTTCTTATGACGAACATCCATCACCTGTATAAAAACATGATTCCACAGCAAAATGTGATCATTCAACTTCATTGCTTTTGTTCAGCCCCCGATCCAAACCATCCACGTACCTGCTCAAACTCATATTCAAACTATAATATATTATAGTTGATAATTATTCTCACAGGCAATGAAGTGATTTCATACGGAGCCTCTACTTTGGACGGTCCATTTTTCTGACCGCATTCTCCGCAGCCTCCATGATTACTTCTCCCAATGTAGGATGGGGATGAATGGTTAGAGCTAAGTCTTCTACGGTTGCTCCCATCTCGATAGCCAGAGCAAGCTCGGAAATGAGTGTTGAAGCTTCGACGCCGACGATTTGCGCCCCCAGTACGATCCCCGACCCCTGCTTTGCTACGATTTTGATGTACCCCTCTGCTGCCCTTAGCGCCAATGCTCTGCCGTTAATTGCAAAGGAAGCTCTGCCAATGACAATCGGTAAGGCTTTTTCCTTTGCTTCTGTTTCACTTAGGCCAACACTAGCCAGCTCTGGTTCAGAAAAGACAACCAGCGGCATGGCTTTATAATCCACTTTAGCAGCTTGACCTGCAATCGCTTCTGCCGCAATCTTCGCTTCATAGGAAGCCTTATGGGCAAGGGCTGGACCCTCCGTAATATCTCCAATGGCAAAAATATGCGGAATAGCCGTTCTACACTGCTCGTCTGTCTCGATCAACCCCCTGCTCGTCAGTGGCAAGCCAATGTGCTCCAATCCTAATCTGCCATCCGTATTCGGTTTTCTGCCTACAGTAACTAATACAAACTCAGCGGTGACATGATGCTGCTCTTGATCTTTTGAATAATGCAGCGTAATAGTATCCGTATTATGCACGACTTTTTCGGCTATCGCCCCAGTTACGATGCTTGCACCATCTGTTTTCAATTGCTTAACAACAGGGGCCACAAGGTCCGTCTCAAATCCCGGCAGCACCCGTTCCCCTCCCTCCAGAATCATTACCTTTGTTCCAAATTTGGCATACATTTGTCCAAGCTCAACGCCAATATATCCACCACCTATCACGATCAGGCTGGACGGAACCGCTGGAAGCGAAAGCGCCTCTGTAGAGGACAAAATACGTCCGCCAAACGGAAATGCTTTCAGCTCGATTGGACGGGAGCCGGTTGCCAATATGGCATACTTAAAGGATATCGTTTGTTCCGCTCCATTTTGATTGATGATGGCTGTATGCCCATCAACCAAACTCGCCTCCCCTTCCAGAATGCTCACACCTGCCGTTTTCATTAAAAAGCCAACTCCGCCTGCCTGCTTATTCACAATCCCCTGTTTGAAAGCCTGAGCATTCACGAATGACATCGCTGCATCTGCCTGATTTACCTGCCTGAGTATCTCATAGCGATGTGCTTCGGCAATCAAAGCTTTGGATGGAATGCAGCCCACATTCGTGCACACTCCACCTAGCTGACTGCGTTCAACAATCGCCGTTTTCATTCCAAGCTGAGAAGAACGCAATGCTGCCACATAACCTCCTGGCCCTGATCCAATGACCAGTGTTTCTACAGATTCAAGCTTGCTCATAACTAATACCTCCTGTTAAAATGGCATGATTTAAAATATGATGATTATAATATATTATAATCATCATATTTTAAAAGCGTCAATAGTCTTGATCAGCCTTTCTGAAGTTGTCGTTATAGGAAGACAAATTGACACGTTTTATTATGATGATTATAATATTTTGAAGTTAGCATTATAAACCCGTGGAGTGATTACAATGCCTTATCCAAAAGGCCATAAGATGAAAGTGCGGAGTAAGATCGTTGAAAGTGCTGCCCAAGCTTTCCGTGCCAACGGTATTCAAGATGTAAGTGTGCCCTTTATTATGAAAGGGGCAGGATTAACTCACGGCGGGTTTTATTCACACTTTGATAACAAAGAACAGCTAGTCGCCGAAGCCTGTCGCTATGCCGTCAGTGATACCCTCGCACTGCTTCAGGAGGCCGTTGACCAAGAAAAGCAAGATCCTAAAATTAATGTTGTCATCGATTACTATTTAAGCACCCATCACCGTGATCGAACAGAAATAGGCTGTATTATTCCTGCCCTTTCCGTAGAAATAGCCCGTTCTTCCGAAGAAATCCGGCAGATATTCACGCAGGAGTTGGAAAGAATGATTACGTTTATCTCCAATTTGGGGGGAATGGATCAGTCCAAGGGCAGTGCATTGTTCAGTAGTATGGTTGGTTCTCTTGTGCTTGCACGTTCTGTTAATGATCCTAAACTGAGTGACAGCCTTCTCTCGGCAGGCAAACAGTATGCCAAAGCGCTCGTTAATAGTTGAATGTAAGTATGTTTTACGTATGCAAAAAATCCGCTAAACACCAAGAAATCCTTGATGTTTAGCGGATTTTTCCTAAGAATCTAAACTCAAAACGGAGGTAACGATTTGTCAGAGATTCGAAGTCTCCACCTGCCAAATCTCCGTTATGTTCCAAATCGTTTGCGGTACCCGCATTTTCGGCATAACTCTTCTACCGCTTCTCTCTTAGAGAACCCGAAGTACAGACGGTTTGCACGCTCCCCTTCCACAATGTCGGAAAAAGATTGTTCATGCACGTTACCTAAATTTATGACGCCTTCTCCATCCAGACAGCAAGGGACCACCGTTCCATCCACCAATACCGCCGCTTGGCTACGGAGTGCATGGCAAAAGCCTTTTCCGTCATCTTCCGGAGCACTGAGGCTCGGCCATTCAAATTCATGGTCTTGATTCAAATAAACGTTTGGTGCGATTTTGACCCCACTGCCCGGTATCACCTTTTCCTCAATCCGATAGTCCAGTCCAAATTCTCGCTCCAGTCGTTCAAGTGTTTCCCGGTTGCGCTGACGCTGCACATTAGTCAAATTATCTTCAGTCAAGTTCCAGAGACGGAACGAAATAATGACATTGTGTTTCACCGCTTCTCTTACAAACGTGAAAATATTACCCAAATACCCTTCTCGATCCACGGAGCCTTCATGCCCGTCAAAACTGTGGAGAGAGAAGTTCATCTGACGCAGCGCTGGTTGCCCAAGCAGCTTATGTCCGGTCTTCGGCAGCAAGGTACCATTGGTGGTTATATTGACCTTCAAGCCTTTCTCATGAGCACTTTCCAGCAAAAGATCAATTTTCGGATGGAGCAACGGCTCTCCTTTTACATGCAAATAGATGTAATCCGTATGTGGTTTGACCTGATCAAGCACATTTCGAAAGACTTCCGGATCAATAAATTTTTTGACACGCTGTGTTTGAGGACAAAAACTGCATGCGAGATTGCAAATGCTCGTTATCTCAATGTATACCTTTTTAAAAGTTTTCAACATGATTTCCCCATTCTAACCTTCATCCGGAGCATCTTGTTTATGCTCACTAATCTTATGATTATAACGGGTTATCACCGACAGGTAAACTCTCCAGTCTCCCCCTTGGTGTGGGCATCAAATGCTCGACACATACGCCTATCCAAGATTTGATTTGATATTTTCTATTGACCCTAGGTCTGACCTAAGGTTTATAGTGGAGTTATTCAACTATCAGTAAGGAGTCCTGTCATTGAAAGAACACATTACGATCAGCCAGCTTGCTCAGCTCATGAATGTATCTGTACATCAACTGCGATATTTTGAAGAAAAGGGAGTCCTGTATCCATCACATACAGAAGAAAATCAATATCGAATGTACGGGCTTCATGAGATTTATCAGCTTTCGCATATTTTATTATTACGCAAATTAAATGTCCCTGTCGATCAGATTCAAGAATGTATGACTTCCTATGCTGCCGATGACTATAACCAGCTTTTAGAGCATTCGTTGCAGAAGGTACAGGCCGAAATAGCTAACTTGAAGATGCATGAACAGTTTATTCACAAAGTGTTAGAAGAACATAATAATCGGACCCAGCAGGACGATGAGTATCAGGTCAAACGATTAGGTCCCCGTCATTTAAAGCTATGGTTTGCATTGGAGAATGGTCAAGAGCTCACTGCCGGTAACCTATTTGAACACCGCCCTGCCCCACCTCGATTATTTGAAAATGACCTGCATTACTTGTCTGATGCTGGACAGGCGAAGCTATGTTATGAAACGGCGGATGTGGCTGACTATATTCTGGAAGAGGGCAACTATCTTTATAAGCATCTTTCCGTCATTGAAGAACCAGAGATTGATTATGAAATTAAACAAATGGAACGATATGTAGCTCATCACCAATATAACTGCCAAAGCAAGATTGTTCTAGTAGAAAAATCTTATCTTTCGATGTTCGACAACAACAAGCTGCAATACGAAATTCAGGTTAAAGTAGAATAAATCTTGGAGGGCGTTAAATGAGTGCAAAATCCTTTGACATTGTTGCATACCAGAAACAAGACCATGAAGCTGTTTGCAGTCTTTTAGTCGAATCGTTTAAAGCAAAATTCCAATCTCTTGTTACACTGGAGGAGCAAGATATACAGAAGTTGTTAATGCAGGTTTGGGTTCAAAATCCTTATTCTTCATCTATGAAACAATTTGTAGCCAAAGAGAACGAAGATGTTGTCGGTGTTCTTTCCCTCAAATGGAAGGCACCCTCCTCTTCACTTCCTGAAACAAATCCCATTTCTTTAGCTCCGCTCCTAAAACAGTTTGGTTGCTTCAATGTATTTAAATTTTTGACAGGTATGCATGCGCTGGAGTATACCCCCGCTGCAAATGAGTGTTACATTGATCATTTGGCAATTCGTTCAAGTCATCGTAACCAGGGAATAGGGCGCCGTCTTCTAGCTTTCGCACAGCAATTTACGGTTGAATCTGGGTTTCATGCATTGACGCTTCATGTAGCGCATAAGAACCAAGGGGCTATCCGTTTGTATCACAAACTGGCGTTTGAAGTAGAACAATCCAAGTATAATGGGTTACGGCATTTTTGGTTCAAGGAGCCTGTATGGTATCTGATGAGTTGGAAAGAGAACCTGCATTCGAGGAGAGAGCATCGTTGAAAAAAACATTCAAGCTTACTTTTGGTATTGCGGCAACTCTGGCTGTTGCCTTGATACTAATTGTTCTATATCAAAATTCCTACAAGATGACAGAAGAAAAAATACAAATTAAGACACCTAAAGGGCTGTTAACAGGTACATTAGCTTTGCCTAAGAACTACTCGGGAAAGGTTGGATTGGTTGTTTTTGTCCATGGGGATGGTCCTATTAATGACACATATGATGATGGATACAAACCACTGTGGGAAAAGTTCGCTTCCAAGGGTTATGCCTCCCTGTCACTGAATAAGCCCGGTATTAACAGCGCTCCTGGCAATTGGCTCGACCAAAGCATGGAGGACCGCGCACAGGAGATCCGATATGCAATAGACTGGGCAAGAAGCTTACCGATGATTGATAAGCAAAAAATCGGCCTATGGGGAGCCAGTCAAGCAGGATGGGTCATTCCGAAGATCGTTAAAGAGGAGCATGATATTGCATTCAGCATCCTTGTATCGCCTGCCGTGAACTGGATTTCCCAAGGACAATTTAATACCAGAAAAGAAATGGAACAAGAAGGAGCTACTCCGCAAGAAATTCAAAAGACATTGAACTACGATCAAGAAGTTCTACAGTTACTGAAAAAACATGCTTCTTATGAAGAATATCTAGGCATAGCCGATCCTGACGATATGATTTCCAAAGAAAGATGGAGCTTTATAGGCAAAAATTTTCTGTCTGATTCCACCGAGGAATTAAGTCACTTCCATTCTCCTGTACTCTTGGTTCTGGCTGGCAAAGATATTAATGTTGATGTAAAGGGTACCGAGCGAGTCTATCGCCAGAAAATACCTCCAGAACTGCTGTCCGTGATTCATTTACCTGAAGCCGACCATTCCATGATGGATGAAAAAATCGCGCGTTCAAAATCTCTAACTTTCTTAACAGCCGTATTCGCCCCAAGAAAATTGGTGAATGGTGAGTATCTCAAATCCCTTTCCGATTATGTCAGTCAGCGTTAAACAATGATGTTCTTTTTTGCCATACTTCTTTTGATATGCTAATGAAAAAATGCTAATGAAAACCCCATAACTGTTCTCGGTTAGACTGGGAATAGATCTATAAACAACAAAAAAACGGCATCTCTGCCGTTTTTTCTAAAAGGATGGACTCTCAGGGACTCGAACCCTGGACCAATTGATTAAGAGTCAACTGCTCTACCAACTGAGCTAAGAGTCCATAATAAAAGTTTGGTGGAGCCTAGGGGGATCGAACCCCTGACCTCATCGCTGCCAGCGATGCGCTCTCCCAGCTGAGCTAAGGCCCCATCATAAGTAAGTTAATCAACGTTTCAAGCGACTTCTATATCATATAAAATTTTTATTCCTGTGTCAATACTTTTATAAAAAAAATATAATCATCTTCCCACCTTGACCCAAGAAAGATACAGTCAGCGATCAGTCGCTGGCTGTATCTTTAGATAACAATGTTTTCAGTTCCTTCATAAACATATTGATGTCTTTAAACTGACGATAGACGGACGCAAAACGTACGTAGGCGACTTCATCCACTGGGTAAAGCTGTTCCATGACCAGCTCCCCGATCTGCTGACTATCGACTTCTGTGGCTGCTGTGTTGCGGATAGCGTTCTCCACCTGGGATACGATCATATCCAATTGCTCGACGGATACTGGGCGCTTCTCACAGGCTCGAATGAGACCGCGCAGCATTTTATCACGACTAAACTCTTCACGGCTGCCGTCTTTTTTGATGACCATGAGTGGGGTTTCCTCCACCATTTCAAAGGTGGTAAAACGCCTGGCACACTGCTCACATTCACGGCGGCGACGGATGGACTTGTTATCATTCGCAGGTCGCGAATCCAACACTTTCGTGCCATTGTAGGCACAATACGGACATTTCATAATCTCACCACTTTCTTTTTCCAATAAATTCCCGAAGATTTTTAGTAATAATTTTGTCAAAACGGATCATAATATGTTTACCACATCGCGAGGAGGTGAACAACAATGGCACAAGGAAACAATGGCAACTCCAACAATCTGGTAGTCAGCAGATCCTCCGGCGCTCTGGAGCAAATGAAATATGAGATCGCTCAAGAGCTGGGTATCAGCATTCCTCAAGATGGATACCAAGGTAACATGACTTCCTATGAGAACGGTTCGATCGGGGGCTACATCACAAAACGCCTCGTAACGATCGCCGAACAACAATTGGCAGGTCAATACCAATAATCGCGGTAATAATGCAGAAATAACAAGAAAAAGTGTATGGACGGGCTGCTAAAAACAGCCTGTCCTGCGCTTTTTTTCATTTTAAAGCGAAAAGGCTCATCATGTCATTAACTTGTCTTTTAAAAATCATTATAAATTTTCGTGTATTGCCTGTAGTAATAAATGACCCGCTGTACATAATGTCGTGTCTCACCAAAAGGGATTTGCTTAATGGACTCTTCTTTTCCATCCCACACTCCCTTATCGAGCCACTCTTGAACTTTACCCGGCCCTGCATTGTAAGCAGCTACGATTGCTACAGGATTATCCTGAAACTTCATGGATAGGTTATGCAAATACCAGGTTCCCAGCTCTATATTGGTACCAGGCTCGTGCTTGACACTGTCTAGCGGAACCTTTTGAATCTGGGCGCTGTCCATAATCCAATTTGCTGTATTCGGCATAATCTGCATCAACCCCAGTGCACCCTTATGCGATTGCTTACTGGTTTTAAAATTGGTTTCTACGCGGATAATAGACGCCACCAAAAATGGGTCCACTTCATACGTTTGTGAATACTGCCGAATCTCATCCTTATATTGAATCGGATAGAACCAGGACATCCAATTTGAATTGAGGAACAGAATCAGGACAAACCCGACAAACAAAGTGAGCAGGACTCTTTTCTTTCGCAAAATATTCATGCAAGTCCCTTCCGCTGCCAAAATTGATCAATTTGTCGTTTCGTCTCAGACTGTGTTCCGCTATTATCGATAACGATATCGGCCAAGTTTTTCTTTTGTTCAATATCCATTTGTGCGGACAGCCGAAGTCCAGCTTGTTCCTCCGTCAGACCGTCTCTGAGCATCAGACGCTGGAGCTGAATATCACGTGGTACGTACACAACCATAATTTCCTCGTACAAGCTCTCCAGCCCGGACTCGTACATTAACGGGATATCTGCCAAAACAAGCTTGTCCGGCTGTTCCCGTTCATATGCTTCCATACGCAGTCGCATTTCCTCACGAATAGCAGGATGTGTAATATCGTTAAGTGCCTGCCGCTGGGCAGGGTCTCCGAATACAATCTCACCCAGTTTTTTGCGGTGCAGGGTTCCGTCACTGTTCACTATAGCTTGTCCAAAATGCTGTATGACCGCCGCCAGCACCGGATGCCCCGGAAGCATCACTTCCCGGGCAATGGCATCTGCGTCGATCAGCAGCGCACCTTTGGCGACCAAAAGAGCCGACACGGTGCTTTTTCCGGTAGCAATACCTCCGGTTAATCCGATATTCATGCTCTTTCACCTCATAACAGCTTCAATATGCCCATCATAATCAGTAATAATGCCGGCAATACACCCAGCGCCTTCATAAATCGAAATGCTGATAGAAAGAAGCCTGCCTTCATCCCTGCAATCAAAAATGTTCCACTGAATAACGTAATAGCCAGCGCAGTAGACAGTGGCTGAAAACCAAGCATAGCTGCCCCTAATCCCGCTCCGAACGCATCGACCGATAATGCAATACCCAGCCAAACCGCTTCGGTAGCAGATATACTGCCAGAACGGTCCATATCCGCAGCAGACGGGCTTCGAAGAATCCGAATAACAAGTCCCCATTTGCGGAACTCCAGAGAAAATAGCGTTCGCTCCTGCTGCTCTACAGAAGCTTCTGCCGACAGATCTTTTCTTGAGCTAAGGAAAGACTCTGTATCAGCATCCTCTATACTCTTCTTCTCTCCAAGAACAGATCTGCTCACTGGATCAGTCTGTTCTGTAAGAAGCAGCCCCCGAGAGGCCTCCGCTGAATCCTCTAGCGAATCCTCTTTGCGGTGCAGAGCTTGAAACAAAGAGTAACAGCCGATACAGATCAGGATGACAGCGCCGAAAACGGTCGTATATACAGGAGACAGGACACGAGATAGTAATGCGCCCAATTGCATGGATATGCCAATCACCAAACCTGAACATACGGAGATGATAGCAATCGACAACAGTGGAATTTTCATTTTGCGCAGACCATATGTAACACCGACTCCGAAACTGTCCAAACTTAGCGCAAATGCCAGTAACAGCAGGGCTCCCCAATGATTAGCCACTCCAATTCCCTCCCATTGCGAAGGCAGGGCCTTATAACAACCGAAACCCTCCGCAGTATTGGTACTTGGAACAATATATGAGAGGGATGGGCTTGGGGTGACTGTGCCTGTTTAGCGCAGAGGCTGGCAGACCGGACAATGATGTGTGCCACGTCCGGCTACGACAGATTTTTCGATCAATGTGCCACAGTTAATGCAAGGCTTCGCGTTACGTCCATAGATTTGCAATTGATGCTGGAAGTCGCCCGTTTTGCCCTGTCCATTAACGAACGATTTAATGGACGAGCCTCCAACCTGAATCGACGCACCCAGCGTGGAGACAATAGCTTCATGCAAGACATGAAATTGGCTATCCGTTAGGCTTTTGGCTGGCTGTGCTGGATGAATCCCCGCCTTAAACAACGATTCATCTACATAAATATTCCCAATGCCCACCACATATGACTGGTTTAACAGCGCTGCCTTGATCGAAGTCGAACGAGTTCCAACAGCGACACGCAGCATTTCGGGTGTAAAGGCCTCGTCCATCGGTTCCAAACCAAGCTTGTTCAGCGGCTTTTCCAGCAAATCCTGTCCTGCCGGAAATAAGTGCATCGTGCCAAACTGGCGCACATCCTGATAACGCAGCTCCGTACCATCTTTAAAATGAAAGATGACATGGGTATGCTTTTCCACAGGATCATGTTGCGAATACAATCCATATCGCCCTTCCATTCGAAGATGGGAGACCAACACCAGCCCGTCCAGCAAAATCCGCAGAAACTTTCCGCGTCTCTCCACCCCTGTAATCCGGTGATCGGCCAATTCCATCGCAAAAGCATGGATATCATCGGGCCGTTGAATGATCCGCGGTAAATTCACGGTGACATGATCTATATGTTTATCAACGATAAGCTCGTTTAGCGTTCGTTTAATTGTTTCTACTTCCGGTAATTCCGGCATGATGTCTTCACCTCACCCTATATTATAACGGAAGCAGCGTCAAATTGGGACTATCTACTCATTGAAATATCTTACTTGGCCTCATACCAATTGCTTCCATAGCTTACTTCGGCTTTGAGCGGCACAGCCAGCTTTAATGCAGCTTCCATGGTAGCCGGGACAAGCTCTTTCATCGTTTCCATTTCCTCAGGCGGAACCTCGAACACAAGCTCATCATGTACTTGGAGCAGCATTCTGCTGCGAAGATTACGTTCACGTAGCGCCTTATCCATCTGTACCATCGCCAACTTGATAATATCGGCAGCGGTACCTTGAATCGGCGTATTCATCGCTGTACGCTCAGCGAATGAACGCAGGTTGAAATTGCTGGCGTTAATCTCCGGCAAATAGCGTCTGCGTTCCAACAGCGTTTTTACGTAGCCGTCCCGCTTCGCATCCTTCACAATATCATCCATGTAACGGCGAACGCCTTGGAACACATCAAAATACTGGTCGATAAAGCGAGCCGCTTCCTTCCGCGTAATATTCAAATTTTGTGACAGACCATAATCACTGATTCCATAGACAATCCCAAAGTTGACTGCCTTCGCAGAACGCCGCATGTTGGAGTCCACATCTTCCGCTGCTACACCAAACACATCGGATGCGGTCTTGGTATGGATGTCCATATCGTGGACAAAGGCTTCCTTCAAACGTTCATCATCCGAAATATCAGCTAGCACCCGCAGCTCAATCTGTGAGTAGTCTGCCGCCAAAATAGACCAGCCCGGTTCGGACGGAACAAACACTTTGCGGATTTTGCGACCCTCTTCAAGACGAATCGGAATGTTTTGCAAATTCGGAAATTGACTGCTCAAGCGTCCAGTTGCTGCAACCGTCTGCCGGAAATACGTATGCACCTTACCTGTTTTCTCCGAGATTTCTTTCAGCAATCCTTCGACATACGTCGATTGGAGTTTGGCAATAGTGCGGTACTGCAAAATATTTTGCACAATATCATGATAGGGGGCCAGCTTTTCCAATACCTCCGCATCGGTCGAGTACCCCGTTTTCGTCTTTTTAATGACAGGCAAACCCAGTTTATCAAACAAAATCTCACCCAGCTGTTTAGGTGAATTCAGATTGAACTCTACTCCGGCAATGCTGTAGATTTCACCCACCAACGTTGCAATCTGGGCTTCAAATTCTTTCCCCAAAGCGCGTAGTTCTTCTACGTTCACCAAGATGCCCTGCTTCTCCATATCCGCCAAAATGCGGGACAACGGCATCTCCAGCTCATGAAACAGCTTGTGCATTTCCGTTTTTTCCAGCTCCGCCTGCTGCACAGGCACCAAAGCTTCAATCACCGCTGCCTTACGCGCCACATGATCGGACAGTACATCCACGTCAGGGACTTTATATTTAGCTCCTTTGCCGAACACTTCTTCGTCTGGACGGATCGAAGACAAGCCATATTTGGCTGCCAATCCGCTCAATGTCTGGTTTGCATCGGTTGGGTCCAGCAAGTACCCTGCCAGTTGCACATCAAACTCGGCACCTGCAAACTCAATTCCATGCCAGTGTAAAGCCAAATCCGTTCGATGCAGATCATGACCGCGTTTTTTGCGTTCAGGGTCAGCAAGCCATACGCGAATAGGTGTAGCTGCATCGCTTTGCAGTACATCCAGTGTCATAAAAAATTGCTGTCCCGTTGCGGCAAATATCAGACCTACAATGTCAGCATGATGCGGATTATCACCATGCGTCTCAACATGCAGCACATCCACACGATCTAACACTTCTACCAATTCGCTAATCCGCTGCTCATCCAGCACTGTTACGTCAGCCGCGGCTTCCTCTACGTCTACCCCAGTACTGCCAACCTCACCTGAAAAGGATAAACGCTCCAGCAAGGACTTGAACTCCAGCTTCGCCAGAGCTGGCCCGGCTGTTTCTGCTTGCAGCCCGCCGAAAGCCACATCATCCAGCTGCTTGTCCAACGTTACATCCCGATAAATGGTCGCTAAATCTTTGCTCATTCGCGCGTCGTCAGCATGTGTCTCTACGCGTTCTTTCATTTTGCCCTTCAGCTCATTCGTGTGCGCCAGCACTTCTTCGACTGAACCGTATTGATGCAGCAGCTTGAGCGCTGTTTTTTCACCCACGCCGGGAATACCAGGAATATTGTCCGACGTATCGCCCATCAGACCCTTAAGGTCAATAATTTGCAGCGGCTTCAGGCCATATCGTTCCTGAATTTGCTCAGGTCCATACGTCTCCACCTCAGTAACCCCTTTGCGGGTCAAGCCGACTGTGACATGGTCTGAGGCCAATTGGAGCATATCCTTGTCCCCAGTCACGACCAGCACATTAAAACCGGCTTCGTCCGCTGTCTTGGACAGGGTGCCTATAATATCGTCCGCCTCATAGCCATCCAGTTCAAACTGGGCAATGCCGAAAGCGGTCAATAGCTCTTTCAGCAACGGAAATTGCTGAGACAGCTCTGGCGGTGTTTTCTCCCGTCCACCTTTGTAATTCTCGTATCCTTTATGGCGAAACGTTATTTTGCCGGCATCGAAGGCAACCAGAATATGTGTTGGTTTGTGCTCCTCCAAGAGCCGCAATAACATCGTCGTAAATCCGTACACCGCGTTCGTCTGCTGCCCGCTCGAATTCGTTAACGGTGGCATAGCAAAAAACGCCCGGTAAATGATACTGTTACCATCTATAAGCATGAGTTTATCCATTTAGCACCTCGCAAGTTCATCAATGCATTCGTAACGTTCTTACGTTTTACGCATTCCTCTTCCTATCTTAACATACAAGACTCCTTTTTCAGAAAAAAACGGCTGCTTCCTAACCAAATTTGCCTTTTGCTCAAAGACAAGTCTGGGTCAGAAACAACCGCTATATACCTGAAAGCTCTACTGGTTCAAATCTGGTCTCTCCCCTGTCACGAGATATACAGTACTTTCACCAATATTCGTAGCATGGTCACCAATTCGTTCAATGTATCGTCCTACAAGCAGTTGCAGCATGGCTTGTGAAGCCTCTGCCGGCTTTTCTACCATAAAGGCGTACAGATCGCTGATCATGTGGCTATACATGGAATCCACACGATCATCCTCTTTGGCCATTTTGTAGGCCAGATCTGTATTTTCATCCAAATAGGATTTGATCGCATCATCTATCATTTCTTTAACAATGGAAGCCATGTGCGGAATATCCACCAGAGGCTTAATGATCTGCTGCCCTTCCAAACGAAGTGTCACCTTGGCAATATCAAGTGCCAAATCGCCCATTCGTTCCAGATCACTGGAAATTTTAAATGCAACAATGATCCGGCGCAAATCCTTCGCTACCGGTTGCTGGGTAATAATGAGCTTGGAACCCATATCGAGAATATTCTCTTCCAGCGTATTGAGGGATGCATCATTTTTGACCACCTGCTGAGCCAATTCTATATTTTTGGTCTGCAAACATTCAATGGCCTGATCGAGCGCCTTCGAAACGTGTGCACCCATTTCGCGCAGTACGGCTCTCAGCTCATCTAACCCTTCATCAAAACCTTTTCTACGTATCATTTCGAAGTCACCCCTTCTGGCATATTCATCTGGTAGGCTTTAGCCAAATCGCCCTGAAATATAATCTTCTGTACGTGAATCTTGCGGCGTGGAAAACATCGTCTCTGTATCCGCCGCTTCCACCACAACACCATTTAAAAAGAACGCAGTTCGACCGGACACACGCGCTGCCTGATGCATGTTATGCGTCACCATGACGATGGTATATGTGTCTCGCAATTCCTGAACCAGTTCTTCAATTTTCATCGTGGAGATCGGATCTAGCGCAGATGTCGCCTCGTCCATCAGTAAAATATCTGGCTGTACGGCAAGCGCCCGGGCAATGCACAACCGCTGCTGTTGTCCACCGGACAAGCTCAGAGCTGAACGCTTCAGAAAGTCCTTGACCTCTTCCCAGAGTGCCGCCTGCCGCAGGCTTTGCTCGACCAATTCGTCCAACTTGTCCTTTTGCCGAACTCCATGCAGACGTGGGCCGTAGGCTACGTTATCATAAATCGATTTGGGAAATGGGTTAGGCTGTTGAAAAACCATTCCCACCTGCTTACGCAGAGTTTCTACTTCCATAGTATCGCCGTATATATCCTGACCTGCGATACTCACGGTGCCTTCAATACGCGTTCCCGGTATCATGTCATTCATCCGGTTCAGCGTACGCAGCAGGGTCGATTTGCCGCAGCCGGACGGGCCGATAAAGGCAGTTACCGTTTTTTCAGGAATATCGAGGTTTATATGTTTCAGCGCGTGAAATTTCTCATAATATAAATTCAGCTTATCAATCCGGATTACGGAATCATTCATGGATTTATGATCTCCTTCGTGTTGCAGTTATGATCCTCAAGCATTGCACCTGATTTGCACAATATGAAGATTATATAAGCTGTGTGTAAATTTAGTGTGGTGGATTTGTTAACGGTATGTAAAATGATCAAGAACTTAGCATGAGCTCAAGCTCCTGTGCAATTTCGGCTGCATTCAAAGCCGCTTCCTCTGCGGAATGGGACATTTCGCTGTTTTTGGCTTCAATTTCATCGACAGCCTGCAATAGTTTGGCAAAAGTTTGTGTTCCAGCAGAAATATATTGAGAGCCTGTATGAATCTGCTGCATACTCGTATCCGTCAGTTCAGCAGTGTCACGCAGCATCTGCTCGATATGGGTGAGTAAGCCTGTAATCTGCGTGGAAAAAGCTTTCGTCTGGAGTGACATATTCCTCACCTCCTGAGACACAATCTGGAAGCCTCGTCCGTGTTCGCCAGCATGCGCCGCTTCAATGGACGCATTGATCGCCAGCAGTCCGCTTTGATCTGCCAGTGCACGAATGGATGAGGCCATGCCCGCAATGTCATTCAGCGATTGGGTCAACGCCGTCATCTGCTCATGCTGGCGCTTCATTTGCTCCGTGACCGCACGATAGGAGAGCAAAACATCCTCCAATTCTACTTTGCCACGGCGGGATAATTCACTCATTGAGCGGGTTAGCCGCACACTGTCATCGGCCTCTTTAGCTGCATCCAGCACAGTCAGCTGAATACGCTGGACTCCGTCATAGCTATGCCGAATCACATCGCCCCGCTCTTCGTCCGCTTCTCTTTGCATTCGCTGCACGACGGACAGGATATCACGAATCGTGAGTACGCCGAGTAATCGTGTGCCTTCCTTAATCAACACACAATCGTAAAAACGCTGTTCTTCACGCAACATCGCCAATTCCACAATGTCCGATGCCCGGCTTTTTAAATCCACAATTAATGTATCGGGGTCGGCAAATATGGCCGCAGGCTTGTCATAGAACAACGCCGCAGCAAATCTGCCCGTAAAATGGCGATTGTACGCATCTCTCATAATAATGCCCAGTGGAAGATCATTTTTATCCACAACAATAACACAAGGTATATCTTCCTGTGTTTTCATAAGTGCTAACAGTTCTTTACAAGACATGTCCGTACCAATGATCGGAACCTCCCGGCATGGCACATAGGTAGTAATCGGCTTGTATGCTTCACGTTCAATCACGGCAGTGGAACTCGGCTGGGTCTTTGGTTCCGTTATCATCGTTCTGAAGTCCCCTTTTTTTAACTACTTGGAGTGACGGGAACATCATATCGGTCATTTGTTGATTCTAGCGATCAGTTTTGTTAATGAAATGTAAAATCACGAAATGGACACAAAAGTCGCCGGACACTGCCATAGATAAAGAAAAACGCTCCTCATTTATAATAAATGAGAAGCGCTTCTTTTTTTATTTACAACCAGCTTGTACCCCACTCCACGGATCGAATCAATATGAACCGAGTCGGGATCTAGCTCCAGCTTTTTACGTAAGGAACTGACGTGCACATCCACGGTCCGTTGACCGCCAATGTAGTCAAAACCCCAAACAGCATTCATCAGATCATCTCGGGTCAATACCACACCCGGCTTGCGGGACAAATAAAGAAGTACCTCAAATTCCTTTGGTCTGAGGCTGATGGACTGACCTCCAAGAATGACTTCATATTTTTCGGGGTAAATCTCCAGCTCGCCCAATTGAATTTTGGAGCTATCTTTCTGATCAGACAACACTCCTTCATCCCCGCCGGAAGTTCTTCGCAGCACAGCCGTCACGCGGGCCAACAGCTCAGAAACGCCAAAAGGCTTCGTGATGTAATCATCCGCACCCGACTTCAGCCCTTGAACAACCTCTGCTTCACCGTTTTTGGCCGTTAAAATAATGATAGGCGTCGTCAGCCCCTGATGGCGAAGTCTGCTCAGAATGTCCAGTCCGTTCATTCCCGGCAACATCAAATCCAGCAGGATCAAATCGTAGGACTCTCTGGAGGCTTTCTCAAACCCGGCACTGCCATGATCCTCCGTGTCCACTTCGAAGCCTTCTTGTATCAAATTGTAGGATAGCAATCTGGCAAGCGTTGGTTCATCCTCAATAACCAGCAAGCGTTGTCCCATAAATAACTTCATCTCCTGTTTACCTGTTAAAGGCGCATTGGTCAAAATCCTGAAACCTTTTCCATACTCATGCGACACCCGTTTATTTTATCACGGCATTGTTAACAGAATGTAAAAAATGTTCTAGTTCATTCTTCCTGTTGCAATAGTGGTAATTCAACTGTAAACGTGGTACCCAATCCAAGCTCACTTTCCACCGAAAGGGTGCCATGATGCAAATCGACCAAGTGTTTGACGATCGACAATCCCAGCCCCGTTCCGCCAGAGTTGCGCGAGCGTCCTTTGTCCACCCGATAAAAGCGCTCAAAGATACGTGGCAGGTCCTTCTTCGGAATTCCAATACCTGTATCACTGACTGTAAATACGACCTTTTCCGTGTCATTCTCCCGCTGTATCGTTAGAACCTTGATCTTTACCTTGCCACCATCAAGTGTATAGTTGATGCCATTAGACAAAAGGTTCAAGAAAATCTGCTGAAGCTTATCTTCATCTGCCTCCATAAACAACTCATCCGGGATATCCATGTGTAGCGTAATTCTTTTTTTGGCCGCAACATTGTTCAGTTTTTCCAGCAATGAATCTATGAACGACGAAACGTGCACCGGCGAGCAATCCAGCGGAGAACGCTTGGATTCAATTTTGGATAGCTCCAGAATGTCACCGATTAGCCGATTCAATCGTTCGCTTTCATCATATATAATTTGCAAAAATGAGCGGGCCGTTTCTTCATCTTTAACCCCGCCACCGAGTAACGTCTCGGCAAAGCCCTTGACCGCGGCAATCGGTGTTTTTAGCTCATGAGAAACGTTAGCCACAAATTCGCTCCGCATATTTTCCAACCGTCGAATGGCCGTAATATCCTGTAAAAGGAACAGCATCCCGCGGTATCCGCCTTCATCCTCATACATCGGGACACCGTCCAGCAACACGAGTCTCTCCTCGGGATTGTACAAATGAACCTCACCATGCAACCTCTCTCGGCTTTGTATGCTGCCCTCAATTAGCTTTGTGAGCTCATAGTGCTTCTTCAGCTCATGATACGGCTTGTCCGTCACCCGTTTACCCACGACACCAAGCATTCGCTCAGACTCACGGTTTACAAGCGCAATACACTCACTTGCATCAATCATTAGAATTCCGCCTGTCATATTACTCATGACGCTCTGGAGTAGATCCTCATTGTCGCGTATCGTTTTCATTTGGTCTTGGAGACTGTCAGCCATACGATTAATGGCTTCACCCAGTTGCCCTACCTCATCCCGGCGCTGTACACCGACTCTTGCGTCATAATCCAGCCCTGATATGCGGTTGGCTACCCCTGTAATATGTTCAATGGGCGAGGTGAGGCTGCGAGCAATACGATAGCTCACCAGTCCAGCAGCAATAAACAGCAACACAAGACCAATCCCGATGGCCGTCCAGCCACGCCGTACTCCCTCCTCCACCGCTTTCAGGCTCATAGACAAACGGATATACCCATCAAAGCCCTTGTCCGATACAACAGGTTCAGCGACGTATAGCATGTTTCGTTGCAGAGTTTCGCTGTAGCGTATTGTCCGACCGATTCCTTCCGCCGTGGCTTGCCGTATTTCATCACGAGATGCGTGGTTTTCCATCTTACGAGGATCACTTAACGAATCGCCAACCACCGTCCCGTCCTTGCGAATGAAGGTCACCCGCGATTCCGTCAGACGAGCAATTTCTTTCGCCTTTTGAGAATAATAAGAGACATAATCCGTACTGGACAGGGCATCTGCATTAACAAAAGGGAATGTAGCCCGAAGAAGGTCAATCTCCCGTCCCATGTTCTCCTCTAGCACCTTCATATTCGAATTTTTAAAAATTTGTCCCATCGTGATTCCAGCAGCAAGGACAGATACGCCAATCAAAATCAGCATGATCAGGGTAAGCCTGAAACGAAACGATTTCATAAAATATGCCCATCCTTTATGTAGGTTAAGTCTCATTCTACAGGCTACTTTCATTATGTTCCACTGTGAAAAGAAAAAAAGGCCAGGGCATAACACGCCCCCAGCCTTTCCTTTATCCTCTTATCCGTTTATAACTTCACCGCCGTTGATATGAATAACCTGCCCGCTTACATATGAAGAATCGTCTGAAGCAAGGTACACATAGGCTGGCGCCAATTCTTCCGGCTGGCCCGGACGCTTCATTGGCTGTGCTCCTCCAAACTCGCTGACCGTCTTGGCATCAAATGTAGACGGGATTAACGGCGTCCAGATTGGCCCTGGTGCTACAGCGTTCACCCGAATACCTTGATCCGCCAAATTGAGTGAAAGGGAACGAGTAAAGGATGTGATTGCCCCTTTCGTCGATGAATAATCAATGAGTGTCTTGTTCCCAGCGTACGCGGTAATCGATGTTGTGTTGACGATAGTGCTTCCTTTCTTCAAATGCGGCAATGCTGCTTGCGTCAGGAAGAACATACCAAAAATATTCGTACGGAAAGTACGCTCCAACTGTTCTTTGGTAATATCCTCCAGCTTTTGCTGTGGATGCTGCTCTGCCGCATTGTTCACAACGATGTCGAGCTTGCCCAGCTCGTGAACCGTCTGTTGAACCGCTTTTTTGGCAAATTGGTCATCTCCGATATCGCCAGGAATCAACACACATTTGCGTCCCTCCTGCTCTACCTGACGTTTTGTTTCTTCCGCGTCCTTGTGTTCATTCAAGTAAATGATAGCTACGTCCGCACCTTCTTTGGCATACGTGACAGCTACAGCCCGTCCAATTCCACTGTCTCCACCAGTAATAAGTGCAACTTTACCTGTTAGCTTGCCAGCAGCTTTGTAAGTTGGTTTTTCAAACTGGGGTGCAGGCGACATTTTGGACTCAATCCCCGGTTGCTGGTCCTGATGCTGTGGGGGCAAGGTTTGCTGAGGTTGGTTACTTTTAGGCATTGTACATTCTCCCTTCAAAATCAGATATTTTTTAGGATGCAACATTTGCATCCACTCTACTCCTGATTTACCACACAAAGTTATTCGTTAAACGAAAAATGTAGTTATTTGAGCGCACAAAAAAACGACCTATGCTTATTCAGCACAGACCGTTTTTTCAATTTAGCATTTGTCATCATTCGATTACAGGCTCTCACCAAATGCATAATTAAATAATATGGCTGTATACCATTAAAAACGTAATTAAAATGAGGAAGACGGCAAGCAGCGTACTGAACATTCGCATTTTGCCAGCGTATTGCGTAATAGGCTGTTGGCTACGAATCGCTTCCAGCGACAGCCGTAACGGCTTACCCATGGCTCCCGCGATACCAGAAATGGCGAGAAACAACAGCAAAACGACAACGATCCATGCTACCGAATAAGAACCCCAGGGAAAAATCATATAGATACCGCTAACAAGCACAAGGATCAGTGCAAATTGAGCCAAACGGTTCAATAGCTGAACAGCCGATATCGTTCCCTCCTGCACGCTAGGAGCCAATTTGTCGATTTTGCCCACAACGAAGGGGAGCAATAAATAAAAACCCATTGCCAGTGATCCAATAATGTGAATAAAAAACATTCTTTACAACCTCCATTTCTTTGTTTTCTTACAAACTTTTTTTCCATAGAACGATCATATTCCAACGAATGACTACCATCTTTTCAGTGTTTTGGGACATGCTTTTCTATGTCAGGATTTTGCAAAATCCTCATGTAACTATCAATACATACGAACTCTATTATACCGGGGAAGTGGGTCAAAGCAAAGGAATACAGAAGAAAACGAATAGATTACTTAAAAGTAAAAGAGGTGTCCAGCGGCCATGACTATGGCTTGGGGACACCTCTTCAAGTAAAAGTATACCGTCTTAGTAGAAAATTGAATCTATACGGTAACTATTTTAATCACACTGCGGACCGATTCGGCGGATTGATCGAGCGCTGCTTTTTCTTCGGCTGTCAATTCCAACTCGAACACTTTTTCGATGCCATTGCCGCCAAGAAGTGTCGGTACGCCAAGGAATAAATCCTGATAGCCGTACTCTCCCTCCAGGTATGCAATGACCGGAATAATCCGTTTTTTATCTTTTACAATCGCTTCTGTCATTTGTGCAAGCGAAGCTGCCGGAGCATAATATGCGCTACCATTACCCAACAGATTAACGATCTCTCCGCCACCGCCGCGTGTCCGTTGTACGATCGCTTCGATACGTTCCTGCGAAATCAGGGTTTCGATAGGTATACCTCCAACGCTGGAATAGCGTACCAGGGGCACCATATCATCACCGTGACCACCCATAACGAAGCCGCGCACGTCTTCGACAGAAACGTTCAGTTCTTGTGCAATAAAGGTACAATATCGCGCTGTATCCAGCACACCTGATTGGCCAATAACCCGATTTTTCGGGAACCCAAGCGTTTGATAGGCAGTATAGGTCATAGCATCTACCGGATTACTCAGAATAATGACGATAGAATCCGGCGCATACTTCTTCACGTTCTCACAAACGGATTTTACAATTCCTGCGTTCGTATTTACCAAATCATCACGGCTCATACCCGGCTTGCGTGCAATCCCGGCTGTAATAATGACGATATCCGAGTTAGCTGCATCCTCGTAATTGGAAGTGCCCGTGATCTGGCTGTCAAATCCCTGTACCGGACCGGCCTCCAAAATATCAAGCGCCTTGCCTTTGGTCGGATTCTCTAGTTGCGGAATATCGATGAGTACGATATCACCTAGCTCCTTTTGAGCCAGCAGCAATGCGGTAGTGGCACCGGTAAAACCGGCGCCAACAATGGATATTTTTTTACGTTGAATGGACAAGTGGTATTCCCCTTCCTTACAGGTTACTAATAATGGTATCTGCGAACTCGGAGCATTTCACTTGTGTAGCACCATCCATCAGACGAGCAAAGTCATAAGTTACAATCTTCTTATTAATGGACGTCTCCAACCCTTTGTAAATCAGGTCAGCCGCTTCTTGCCAACCCAAGTGTTCAAGCAACATTACGCCCGACAGAATTACGGAACCAGGGTTCACTACGTCTTTGTCGGCGTATTTTGGAGCTGTACCATGTGTAGCTTCAAAGATAGCATGCCCTGTTACATAGTTAATGTTCGCACCTGGCGCAATACCAATTCCACCAACTTGGGCAGCAAGAGCATCGGACAGATAGTCCCCGTTCAGGTTGAGCGTAGCAATCACATCAAATTCAGAAGGACGAGTCAGTACTTGCTGAAGTGCAATATCAGCAATCGCATCCTTGATAATGATTTTGCCTGCATCTTCAGCTGCTTTTTGAGCTGCATTCGCCGCATCCTCACCGTCTTTTTCCTTGATTACATCATATTGGGCCCAAGTAAATACTTTATCTGCAAATTCTTCCTCAGCCACTTCATAACCCCAGTTTTTGAAGGCACCCTCGGTAAATTTCATAATGTTACCTTTGTGTACGAGCGTTACACTCTTGCGTCCGTGGTCAACAGCATACTGAATGGCAGCCCGCACCAGACGCTTTGAACCCTCGGAAGAAACTGGCTTAATGCCAATACCAGAGGTTTCAGGGAAACGGATTTTGTTCACACCCAGCTCTTGTTGGAGGAACTGAATAACCTTTTTCACGTCTTCAGACCCTTCAGCATACTCGATCCCCGCGTAAATATCTTCTGTGTTCTCACGGAAAATAACCATGTCTACCAATTCAGGACGTTTCACTGGAGAAGGAACACCGTTAAAATAACGAACAGGACGCAGACATACGTATAAATCCAGTTCTTGACGCAATGCCACATTCAACGAACGGATACCACCGCCAATAGGTGTCGTAAGTGGTCCTTTGATGGCTACAATATACTCACGGATGGCTTCCAAAGTATCGTTAGGGAGCCATTCGCCGTATGTATTGAAAGCTTTCTCACCAGCGAATACTTCATACCAGGCAATCTTTTTGCTGCCGTTATATGCTTTTTCTACAGCTGCGTCCAGTACGCGTTTGGAAGCTTTCCAGATGTCGCGACCCGTGCCGTCACCTTCGATAAACGGAATTACCGGATGGTTCGGAACCTGTAGTTGACCGTTATCAATCGTAATTTTTTCGCCTTCAGTTGGGAGCTCAAACTTTTCAAATTTCGCCATAAGTTCCTTTTCCTCCTCAGATATGAATGGGTACAGGACGAAAGACATGATCTTTATCACAGACAAAAACGTACATCTCTCGTCGTCCCCTCTATTGTACCTTATTTTTTAAATTCAGGGTATACAACCTCAATCTTCCTTCGACAAAGGGTTAGCGCAACTCTGGTGATACATATTTTTGATCCATTGGACCTGTATATTCGGCGCGAGGACGAATCAGGCGGTTATTTTCATACTGCTCTAAAATGTGTGCGGTCCATCCAGATACACGACTCACAGCAAAAATAGGTGTAAACAGGTCTCTCTTGATGCCCAGTTGGGTATACACAGAGGCAGAATAAAAATCCACATTGGGCTTCAAGCCTTTTTGCCCTGTTACAATTCCTTCAATTCGAACTGACATATCAAACAACGTTGTGTCACCGTTCATTTCCCCCAGCTCGCGGGACATTTTGTGCAAGTGCTTGGCACGCGGATCACCGTTTTTATAGACTCGGTGTCCAAAGCCCATAATTTTTTCGCGGTTATCCAGTTTCGCCTGAATATAGGAGTCCACCTGATCCAAACCACCAATCTCCTCCAGCGTTTTGGCCACAGCCTCATTGGCCCCACCATGCAGTGGTCCTTTTAAAGCTCCAATTGCAGACGTGATTCCAGAATAAATATCCGACAATGTGGCTACCGTTACACGCGCAGCAAAGGTAGAAGCATTTAATTCATGATCGGCGTGCAGCACGAGAGCCTGATTGAACGCTTTAATAGCCGTCTCCTCTGGATCCTTGCCAGTCAGCTGATACAAAAAGTTTTCAGCGATGGAAATACCTTTTTTAGGCGCAATCGGCTCCAAGCCCTCGCGTATACGTGCTATCGCTGCCACAATGGTGGGCAATTGCGCCTGAAGCTTGACGGTTTTAGTCACATTAGACTCTCTCGACATATCATCCGCCTCTGGGTCATACAAAGCGAGAGACGATACGGCTGACCTCAAGGCAGCCATCGTGCTCAAATTTTTCGGGTATAACTTTAATTGAGTAACAATTTCATCCGGAATAGCAGCGTATTCGCTTAACTGGTTGCGAAGCTCCTGCAATTGCTCTTTATCAGGTAATTTTCCAAACCACAACAAATAAGCTACCTCTTCAAAATCGGCGTTAACAGCCAAATCATCAATGTTATAACCCCGGTACGTGAGAACGCCATCTACGATAGAGCTTATGGAGGAAGTGGTCGCTACGATCCCTTCCAGACCTTTAGTCGCTGTCATCGTTACATCTCTCCTTTGTAAAAACATTGTGAACGGACTTGCAATGTAAACATTTTCAAAAGTAAGATATGTCTTTTAAATAGCTGAGTAATGTTAACGCCATATGTCAATATTTAAACCTTCTTTCACTATACTGGATTTTGTCGTTTATGTGAACATTGAGGGCTATTCCAACACATTCAAATGTTTTATCGCTTCCATAAATAAATTTTTGAAACCCCTTACAAAAAATATTGATTTATTTGCACTTTTTTACACAGGTCTTGTCTCCCCCCTTTCCCGCATATGTATAGTAGAGCATTTATTTTATGAAAAACTATCGCAAAAGAAAGGAGCCGTGAGAGCTTGAGCCGATTAATCCTGAATCGCATATTTCGTGCTATATGGGTGGCAATCGTGATTGTAGCTCTGTTACTGGGCATATATGCGCTTTTCCCTCTCATCTATCCTTTCCTATTCGCCTGGCTTGTGGCTTATGCCATGAATCCACTGGTTAGTTTTCTGCGTAACAAAGCCCGTATGCCACGTTGGACGGCTGTCACGGTCTCATTATTTGTATATTTAGGTGGAATTGCAATTATCCTTTCTGCGGCAATCACCCGCATGGTCCGAGAAGTTATAAAGTTGGCCATGACTTTCGACGGACATATTGAGCGTTTTAAAAGTCTGTTTATCGATTGGACACAAAGCGATTTGATTCAAAATGTAATTATTGAAATTAACCATTTTATCCGGGATAATCCGGATTACCAACATACCATTAACAGTAATATTGATAAGACAACTCAAACCGTGAGTTCGGCTGTCACTACGCTAGTCGCTCAATTTTTTAATGGAGTTTTGAACTTGCTAACCTCTCTGCCTAATATGGGAGCAGTTCTAATGGTTATTGTATTAGCAGCCTTTTTTATTAGTAAGGACTGGGACCGACATAGTCGGATGCTCTCAAATACGGTTCCTGATACGATTCGCAAACCATTGTCGGATATATGGCACGATCTGCGTAAAGCACTGTACGGCTATTTGCGTGCACAGTTTATTATCATCTCCATTACGGCATTAACAGTCATTGTTGGGCTGTTCATATTGCGTGTGGAATCCGCCTTTACCATCGGTTTGATGATCGGGCTAGTGGACTTGCTACCTTATTTGGGGGTTGGCATTGTGATGATTCCGTGGATACTGTATGCGTATATGTCTGGTAATTTGGCACTAGGGGTAGGATTGTCGATCCTTTATATCATCCTGTTGATTGGACGACAGATCGTGGAGCCTAAGGTGCTGGCCAGCAGCGTGGGCTTGAACCCGCTTCCCACCCTCATCGGTATGTTCATCGGGCTCAAGCTATTTGGCGTTTTAGGATTAATTATCGGACCTGTATCACTAATTGTCGTTGATGCACTGAATCGTGCGAATGTCATTCAGGACTTGCGCAACTATATTCTCGCTGGAAGAGTCCGCTAGATCATGGATAGGAAAAACGGCAGCTCACGTCAAAATCGCCGAAACGTAATACTGCCGTTTTTCATTTTTTTCTCCAGCCACTTCAATAAAAAGCGGCGGTACAACGCTCGTGTTAAAGGGAATACCAACGTAAAACCAATAATATCTGTTAAAAATCCGGGGATAAGCAGCAAGCTCCCACCGAAAAAGACACATAATCCATCCAGCATTTTACGGCCGGGCATTTGCCCCCGGTTCATTTCATTTTTCGCATCGGCAATCACCTTACGACCTTCAAATTGCATCATGGCAGCCCCGATTAGGGTCGTCAGAATGATGAGTAAAATCGTTTTGCCCGCTCCAATCCAATGACTTACCCATATAAACCCGTACAGCTCCGCCAAAGGAATGAGCAGCAGCAACAGCCATAGACGTTTACGCATCATCATGACTTCTGCCCCTCCCCGCCTGTAAAAGTAAACCTTAATGCAGTGTACAGCTCAGGTAGCGCCTGATCTAGTCGAACAGGCTTCCATTCGGTGTTCAACCATACATGACGTGTCATCCCTGTGACAAGCAGTTCTCCCGGTAGCGTGTCTGCCTGGGTCCATACCTTTCCCAGATACCTTTGATGCTCATCGTCCGTTACCCGTCGAACCTCATAGGTATAGTTTAGACGTAGTCTAGAGAAGTCCGTAATTGCCGTATAAATGGTAATTAAATCATCATATCGAGCAGGACTCGCATATTTCGCATTGATTTCAATAACTGGCAGCAAGACTCCTCGTTCCTCCATGCTCCGATAGTTAAAGCCCGCCTGCCGGATCATTTCGGTACGCCCGATCTCAAACCAGTTCAAATAATTTGCATGATATACGACCCCCATCTGGTCGCTTTCCTGATAACGGACACGTAGCGGTGCGCCATACCAGCGTAATTCCGTTTGTTTCTCCTCTTGAGTCATACAAGCTCTCCTATCTTTGTGCATCTTTATCTCTATTTTGCCCTCTCTCCATTAAACCATATTTACAGCCCAGGAACAAAAAGAGGGCAGACCGACCGGTCCACCCTCGCAAATCATATATAATAATGCCTTTATTATTGTGGCAACGGCTTGGACAGTTTATAATATCCGCTATCCGAAGCCAGCTTAAGCAAACTCTTAGCCTGGCTTCCCGCCCAGGCGTAACCAAGTCGTCTTTCCTCACTAATTTTCATGATGTCGGTATACTTTTTGCCATCCCGGTCTGAAAAGAAATACTTATTGTCTTCCACATTATAGAAACGATACCACATTACGCTCGATGCATCCTTTTGAAAAAACTCCGGACCTTGACGATTGTATTTGATACCGTCGATTCGGTTCGCGTCGAACCATTTCAAAGCGCTCTGAGCCGCTTTTTTCACTTCAGCGGTTTGCGGCTGGGACATGAGAAAAGCAGTAATGCCTACTGATTCCGTAGTTGTTTTGGAAGGTAGCTCAAATGCCCGGGCTTCAACAGATGCATAAGTAGCCGGATCGTGCTGTGCACCCCAGATTGTCGGTGTACCATTATTTACAATTTGAGACTTAATTGTGTACTGGATACCTTTGTTTAGCGCTTGCTGAAGTCTGGAGCGAGATGCATCGTCCAAAATATCGCTATCAAACGGCTGCTTCTTGTTCACAATATCGTCAGCCAAAACCATAACTCTAACCATCGCATCATCATTATAAGTTACAGCATCGGAATAATTACCACGTTTAGGGTATACTTGCGGCCAGCCACCGGAGGAATACTGAGAGGTTAAAACGAAGTCAATTGCTTTTTGTACACTGTTCTTAATGTCTTTATTTTTTGTTTTTTTGTATACATCCGCCAAAAAGCGAATCTCGGTTGTCGTGGCCTCGTTATCGAACGTTCCGAGCTCAACACCATCCTTGCTCTTCCATGTGGAGCGTGCAGTTTTGCCATCCCATTTGGATTTATAATTCTTTTCCATAGCTTTGAAGAATCCGCCATGTGGTAATTGCCAGGATACAATATTTAAGGCAAGTGTAGTATCCTTGGATGTATTCCCCGTAGAGAACTTGCTAAAGTCGCGCATTTTGTTCAGGAGGCTGTCTGTATTCACAACAGCGGTTGGCTTCGTCACAGCCGACAGCCCAAATAATTGCTCACGATCCAAAACACCTGAATTTACACCGTCACCATAAACGTCCCGTCCCACAGCTGAATCTGTGGTAAGCTCATAAGAAGCAGTCGCCGATTCACGTCCTGAATCATATGTAGCCGGCACCATCTCCTGTGCCGCAGCCCATGAGGGACTTAGGAGTCCTGACGTTACTGTAATCGCCAAACTTGAAAGCGCTAACATCTTTACGGTTGGACACATCTTCTTCTTCATTTGAACCTCTCCCTTATTTTGAGTTGGGTAATTGCGTTCAGTTTAACCCTATATATTCTTGCTGAAGATTCTTTTTGATAGCGAAGGGAACTAAACCACTATTTATGCATGATAAATAGTTAGTTGTATTATATGAAAATATACCCAAACGATCAATATATTTTAATTTACTAATAGATTAAAAAAGTTACAAAACGTTGAAAACAATAAAAATCCTCTTACTAATGCTGGATTAGTAAGAGGATTTTACGTGCAGCTAATATATAGTAGGTCGATGAGCAACATCGCTTAACCAAATCGACCCATGATGTACTCCTGAGTCAGCTCATTTTCAGGATTCGTGAAAATATCGTTCGTTTTCCCATGTTCAACCAGACTTCCGATATAAAAATAAGCAGTATAATCGGAAATTCGTGCAGCCTGCTGCATATTGTGCGTCACAATAACGATGCGCAGTTCTTTTTTTAATTCGGTAATGAGCTCTTCTACCTTGCCTGTAGACACAGGGTCCAGCGCGGAGGCTGGCTCGTCAAGCAATAGAATTTTCGGTTGAACGGATAGTGCACGTGCAATGCAAAGCCGCTGCTGTTGCCCGCCAGACAGCGCCAGAGCGGAGTCGTGAAGGCGATCCTTGACCTCATCCCATAATGCTGCTTTACGCAGGCTGCTTTCGACGATTTCATCAAGCTGTTTCTTCTTGCGCACCCCACGGTATTTGGGACCGAAGGCGATATTATTGTAAATAGATTTGTAAAAAGGGTTGGGACGCTGCCACACCATGCCAATTTGCTGACGCAGCTTGATCACGTCCGTTTCCGGTGCTGTCAAATCCTGTCCATCCATCCAGATGTGACCCGTTGTAGAGGAAGATGCAATCTCATCATTCATCCGATTAAGGGAGCGCAAAAAGGTCGATTTACCGCAGCCGGAAGGCCCGATCAGGGCAGTCACTGTCTGCTCGGGAAAGGCCAGATTCACTTTTTTCACAGCCTCAAAGCTGCCATAATAAATACTCAAATCCTCAGTACTGAACGGATGAGGCGGTTGCCCCGCAAGCTGTTCCGAACGCGTAGACTGAACGGATGTTGCTGGTGCGGCGGTTTTTGCCGTTCGCGTAATCACATGTTCCATTGTTCTTCATCCCCTTTCTAATCCATACGTTTGGCAGCTGTCAGACGGCGGTATACAACTCTTCCGAACCATCTTGCACTCAAGTTGAATGCAAGCACAAGCAGCACCAGTACGGCAGAAGCGCCTGCAGCAATATCTTTGGAGTCAGGAGCAATCCCCTCACTGTTGACCTTCCAAATATGAACAGCCAATGTTTCAGCAGGTCGCATCGGGTTAATAGGCGATCTGGCATGCAATGGATTCCAATCGGTAAAATCAAGCGGCGGCGTACTCATCCCTGCTGTAAACAGCAATGCGGCGGCTTCCCCGAAAATACGGCCTGCGGCCAAAATCGTACCCGTAATCAAGCTTGGCAGCGCAGCTGGCAACAAAATGGAGGTGATGATTTTCCACTTGGATAATCCAAGCGCGAGTCCAGCTTCCTTTTGCTCCTTCGGCACAGCTCGGAAAGCCTGCTCAGTTGTGCGAACCATCAGCGGCAGGTTGAATACGGCCAAAGCCAAGGCACCTGATAAGAGGGAAAAGCCAAAATCAAACGTATTTACGATAAGTAGTAGTCCAAACAATCCGATGACGATAGACGGGAAGGAGGACAATACTTCGACGACAAGTCGTATAAAGTCCGTAATTTTCCCCGGCTTTGCATATTGCGCCATGTAAATACCTGCGCCCCAGCCAATCGGAATGGTGATAATCAAAGTTAAGATTAACAAAAATACGGAATTAAATAGTTGTGGGCCAATGCCACCGCCTGCACGTAATGTTTGGGGAGCACTGGTTAAAAAGTCAAAAGAAATATGACTGACTCCGCGGGCCAAAATGAAGCCCAGTAATCCCACCAAAAGCGCAACAATGAACAAGGCGAAGAAACAGATTACAAATGTAGCGATCTTGTCGGTCGTTTTAGCTTTCATCAAACCCGGTTTCTCCTTTCAAGCAGCCTTACCAGCAGCACGAAAATGAATGTCATGAGCAGAAGAACAAGCGCCATGCTCCAGAGAGCATTGTTATGAACGGAGCCCATCGCTGTATTCCCCATGCTAAGCGTAATGACGCTGGTCAAGGTCGAAGCGGATTCCAGCAAGGAATGCGGTATGTGCGGAGCATTCCCGATTACCATCTGTACAGCCAACGCTTCTCCGAAGGCACGAGCCATACCGAGAATAATTCCTGTTAAAAGAGCAGGCAGCAGCGTCGGAATAATAACACGGGCAATTGTCTGCCAGCGGGTAGCACCCAAAGCATAAGAGGATTCACGCAGCCCCCCCGGTAAGGAAGACAATGCATCCGCCATAATACTCGTAATCGTCGGCAAAATCATGACTGACAACACTAGGCAGCCTGCCATTATGCCAATGCCTTGTCCTCCAAACACGTTCCGCAGCAGCGGGACGATGACGGTCAAGCCGACAAAGCCATATACAACCGACGGAATACCGGATAATAATTCAATCGCGGGTTGAAGGATACGTTTACCCGATTTCGGCACGATTTCCGTCATAAATAAAGCTGCACATAAGCTGAGCGGACTGGCAATTAAAGCCGCCAGTATGGTTACTGCAAAAGAACCCGTAATAAACGGAAGCGCGCCGAAGGACTTAGGCTCGCCATCCGGGCTCCATTTGGTTCCAAAGAAAAACTCTCGCAGACTGACTCCATTCACCGCAAATGTAGCTACACCTTTGGAGGCAACAAAATATACGATGGAGACAATGACTGCAACTAAAAAAACGACACAAACCGACGTATATATGCGGCCGGTCCATTCTTCCCAGTAATGTCTTTCTTTCAAAACTCGGGATCGTTTATTCTGTTCCATGTATGCCTTCCCTTCAATTGGTTCCATACTGTAACTCCTTTAACCGAAGAATAGAGGCAGGACGCTAGTCCGCCTCTTCTTCGTGAATATACTCGCGTTAGCTGCGTTCATCGAACAGGAGGTGTGACTCTCCTTATTTCGTGATATTACCGTCAGCATCACGTTTCACTTGCATACCTGCTACTGGAATGTATCCCAAGTCTACGACATCCGTTTTTTGGATTTCATCTGACAGAATGTAGTCAAGGAATGCTTTCACATGCTCTTTTGGCTCACCTTTAGTGTACATATGCTCGTAAGCCCATACTGGATATTTACCTTGTTCTACATTTTCAACGTTAGCTTCAACGCCATCATATTTCAAAGTAGTTACTGTGTTGTCGATGTAGGACAGAGCCAGATAACCAATCGCACCCGGTGTTTCAGCAATCAGCTTTTTCACAGTACCGGAGGAATCTTCTTGAATGGAGCCCGGCAGATCTTCCGTTTTTTGTCCCAATGCGTATTTTTCAAATGTTGCACGAGTACCGGAGCTGCTTGGACGGTTTACGATAACGATTTTTTGATCTGCACCGCCAACTTCTTTCCAGTTCGTGATTTTACCTGTAAAGATTTGTACCAATTGATCTTTTTTCAGATCTGTAACGCCTACTTTAGGATTCGCTACCGCTGACATGGCTACAACAGCTACTTGGTGATCGACCAGTTCATCTGCGCCGCTCTCCAGTTTTTCTTTTGCAAACACGTCGGAGTTACCGATGTCCGCTTGTCCGCCGGAAACTTGAGTCAAGCCAGTACCGCTACCGCCGCCCTGTACTTGAACTGCAATGCCTTTATATTTATCGACAGCCATAAATTTTTGTCCCGCTTGCTCTACCAATGGTTGAAGTGCAGTGGAGCCAACAGCCAGAATATTTCCTGTCAGTTCAGCAGCTGCTTTATTGTCTGTTCCTGTAGCAGCTTCTCCTTGTGGTGCAGCATTGTTACCTGATCCGCAAGCTGCAAGTGCAAATACCATGGTGAGAGTCATCAGAATGAACGGCCATTTTTTCAACATTTTTTATTGTCCTCCCCTTAGTTAAGTGACGGTTTTTTATTTATGACCATCAACACTTTTACATTGTAGGCCTGGAATGTTAGACGAACGACGTGGTTTTGTAAAACAAATATAAAATATTGATAGATAAATTATTTTTCGGTATATAATTAATCTATAGTTTGAAATTCACATATGAATGACATATAAGGAGAGCTGCTGGATTCCATGAATATTCTAAAATTGCGTATCTTGATGCTGATCGACAAATTCCATAAGGCGACGGATGTGGCCGAAGCTTTGCAAGTCAAACAACCTACCGTCAGCTTTCATATGAAAAGCTTGGAAAAGGAAATGGGTGTTTCCCTATTCTCTCTTCAACAAGGCAGGATTATGCTAACGGAAGCTGGAAAAAAATTATTACCTTACGCAAAGCAGATCATCTCTCTGGAGCAAGAAGCTAGACAAGCTGTAGATGAACTGACAGAAGAGTCACAGGGTCAATTACATCTGAGTGCAGAGTCGATATCAGGTACGTATCTCCTCCCCACTTTGATGGCTAAGTTTGCTCAACGATATCCAGATTGTCGTATTCAGTTGGAGATTCAATCCCCGGATGCCATTAAGCAGCTACTGAAACAGGGAGAAATTGATTTTGCTTTTCTCGACGATAGAGATTCTCTTCCAGAGTATACGGTGGCAGAGCCAGTGGCTTCAGATCAAGTAGGAGTTATCCGTTCTGCATCTGCACTTGCACCTGCATCCATATCAGAGGAGTTCGATGGACCCGATATGCTGGACAAGCACACATGGGTAAAATATAGCGGTTCATCAGTTGTAGATCAGTATTCCTCGCTAGTTAAGCCTCATCTGGAAATCAACTCTTGGGAAGCGGTAAAGCAAGTCGTAAGCGGCGGAGAAGCGCTTGCCTTCTTTCCTGCAAGTGGAGTCGATAATAATGAAAATGCTGTTCCCTCGGTGGAATGGCTTCCTTATCCCGAGGCTGATAACAAAAGGAGTCATTATCAAATAAACATCGTGTACCAACAAGATACACACATGAACTTGACGCAACAGGCATTCCTTGATTTCATACGACGAGAAGGACTGGAAATAAAAAGCTAGAGAACATAAAAAAAGAGCATCCAAGTCTTATTGACTTGAATGCTCTTTTGCTTGTTGTAACGAATACATACAGCCTCGGTATTATTTCGAGACTTTAATTACGCTTGTGCTGGAACGCAGCTAATTTTGATCAGGTTCGTAGAACCGGAATCACCAAGAGGTACGCCCGCAGTAATCACAACCAAATCGCCCTCTTTAACGAGGCCAGATTTGCGACCGCCTTCCAGCGCATTGTCAAACAGACTATCTGTTGTGTCAACGACTGGTCTGCCTTGTACTGCATGTACACCCCAGATCAGAGCCAAACGGCGAACTGTTCTTTCCTGTGTTGTAACAGCAACAATCGGAGCTTCAGGACGGTATTTAGAAATCATACGCGCCGTTGTTCCGCTTTGTGTGGACGTCAGGATCGCTTTGGCATGCAGGTCAAGCGCAGAAATAGAAACGGATTGGCTGATTGCTTCTGTAATACTAATTTCTTGAGCCGTTCTTTGTTTTTTGAACAAATCACGGTAGTTCAGAGAAGACTCAGCTTTTTCTGCAATACGTGACATCGTCAATACGGATTCTACCGGATATTTACCCGCAGCTGTTTCGCCGGACAGCATAATTGCGTCTGTTCCGTCAAAAATAGCATTCGCCACGTCACTTGCTTCCGCACGAGTCGGACGCGGGTTACGTTGCATGGAATCCAGCATTTGTGTTGCCGTAATAACAGGCTTGCCAGCAACATTACATTTGTTAATCATCAATTTTTGCGCCAGAGGCACTTCTTCAGCAGGAATTTCCACACCGAGGTCACCACGAGCAACCATCAGGCCATCCGAAGCTTCCAAAATTTCATCCAGGTTGTCAACACCTTGCTGATTTTCTATTTTGGAGATGATTTGAATATGACTTGCGTTGTGTTTCGCCAGCAATTCGCGGATTTCCAGCACATCACTTGCTTTACGAACAAAAGAAGCCGCGATGAAATCAATGTCCTGCTCAATACCGAAAATGATATCATTAGCATCTTTTTCCGTAATACCAGGCAAAGAAATAGCGACGCCTGGAACGTTAACGCCCTTCTTGCTCTTGATCGTTCCGCCATTAACAATGCGGCATTTGATTTCAGTGCCTGATACTTCAATAACGGTGAGTCCGATCAGACCATCGTCGATCAGAATGGTGGAGCCGGGCTCCACGTCCGAGGGAAGATCTTTGTACGTAATAGAAATACGATCTTGCGTACCGAGAATTTCTTCCGTTGTCAGCGTAATGAACTCGTCCTGAACAAGCTCAATAGGTTCAACTTCGAGCTTTCCTGTCCGGATTTCCGGCCCCTTCGTATCGAGCAAAATAGCAACGTTCTTGTTAAGCTCCTTACAAGCTTGACGGATGTTTTTAATCCGGTTGCCATGCTCCTCGAAATCACCGTGAGAGAAATTCAGGCGGGCTACGTTCATACCAGCCAAAATCAGTTTCTTCACATTTTCCAATGACTCACTGGAAGGACCGATGGTACATACAATCTTAGTTTTGCGCATTTGGGTTTTTCCTCCGTTTTCAAAGGTGCTACTCTTTATATCTTTTTCCAACAATTAAATCTACTACACTTTTTCCTATTTGTATAGGAAGTTCGTCATATTTATTGTTACCCGTTTACAGCGTATTACAACATAGGCTCAGATTCCGAAGACTTCAAGAAGGTGTATTGACCTATTTTTCGGAATTTTTGATACCGATCTTCCCTCAATTCATCGCAGCTCATATTCGTAAGGTCTGCCAAATGACGTTCCAATAGCTCCTTGATTGCGGCAGCGGTCACTTCATAGTTACGATGCGCGCCCCCTTTCGGCTCCGGCACAATATCCTCGATAATTTCCATGCGCAGGAGGTCATTAGCCGTAATCTTCATGGCTTCAGCTGCCTGATCGGCCTTGGAAGCATCTTTCCATAGAATCGAGGCAGCACCATTTGGAGAAATGGCCGAATAAATGGCATGTTCCAGCATCAGCACACGGTTACCAACTGCAAACGCAAGCGCACCGCCGCTTCCACCCTCGCCGATGACCACACAAATAACAGGCACCGAAAGCTTTGCCATCTCCCGCAAGTTGCGGGCAATCGCTTCCGATTGACCTCTCTCCTCTGCTGTATTACCCGGATAAGCGCCCTTCGTATCAATGAATGTAATAATTGGGCGTTTGAATTTATCAGCCTGCTGCATCAGACGCAAGCCTTTACGAAATCCTTCCGGATGAGCACTACCAAAGAAACGTGCAATGTTATCTTTCGTATCCTTACCACGCTGTTGACCAATGACGGTCACCGGAATACCATTTAGCTTGGCAATTCCGCCCACAACCGCCAGATCGTCTCCAAACAAGCGGTCGCCGTGTAATTCAATAAAGTCCGTAAACACCTGCTCAATCAGATCAAGAGACGTTGGTCTTTGATGATGACGGGCCAAATGCATTTTTTGTGGTGCTGTAATGTTCGAATATATTTCTTCTTCCATCTCGAGATAACGGTCCTCGAGACGGTTGATTTCATCTGTAAAATCAATTTGCTTATCCTGTCCGAATTGCTTGAGTTCTTCGATCTTCTGTCGCATCTCGACCAGGGGCTTTTCATAAGGCAATTCACCAGCCATCTATTCCACCCCTTTCACACTGTGCAGATCAAGCAGTTGCCCGAGGGTATCACGCAGTTCCTTGCGGTGTACAACCATATCCAATTGTCCGTGCTGCAAATTAAATTCGGATGTTTGAAAATCATCCGGCAACTTCTGTCTGATTGTCTGTTCAATTACAATACGCCCTGCAAAGCCGAATACAGCTCCTGGCTCCGCAATATTAATATCTCCAAGCGTAGCAAAGCTGGCGGATACTCCGCCTGTAGTCGGGTCGGTGATAACAGAAATATAGAGCAAGCCCTGCTCATCCAGACGAGCAAGAGCTGCACTTGTTTTGGCCATCTGCATCAAGCTTAAAATACTTTCCTGCATACGTGCCCCGCCAGAAGTTGAGAAAATAATTAGCGGCAGACGCTTGTCTATTGCTTGCTCAATGGCGCGGGTAATTTTCTCTCCTACGACCGAACCCATACTGCCGGTAAAAAAGTCAAAGCTCATCACAGCAACGACAACAGGATGTCCATAAATAAGGCCGTCGCCTGTAACGACAGCCTCTCGCAAGCCAGATTTCAGGGTCTGTTGCTCCAGCTTGCTCGCATATCCCGGAAAGTCCAGCGGGTCAACCGAAATCATATCTGCATCATATTCCGTAAATGTGTCTTCGTCGAGCACCATGCGAATGCGATCCATTGCATTCAAACGCATATGGTATCCGCACACCGGACACACTTTCAAATTTTTCTCTAGTTCTTTGCTGTATTGAATACTTCCGCACTTGCCACATTTGGTCATAAGACCTTCGGGAATTTCCCGTTTGGGACGATCCGGCATGTCCGCTTGATCGCCGCTCAGCGCCCGTTCCGAAGGGATGGTCGCGTATTTACGCTTCTTTTGGAATAAATCTTTAAACACAACTACACCTCTCCAGCCGTTTATTTGTCAGCCGTAACCGATACAAGGTCCTCTGCCGTCTATGCGGCACCTCTAAGCATTATGTTCATACACACGTCAACGCCTGTTACTAAAACATTACCGCCGATCGTGCATCCTTTGTTCCACTCATGCTGCTGTATCACTTCCGCCGTTCCGGACTCAAGGGCGCAAAATCGAATTAAGCACTTCCTGTATTTCTTCGACTTCACCCGAAGGCACAAGTATCTCAAACTGTTGCTTGGATGCGCTGATGGCCCGGGCCTGCACCATAAAACCTTCTTCAGACAGTTTGAGCTTAATCATGTCAGCCAGTCTGGCCGTCGGTGCAATATAAATCACCGTCCACATGCCTTGTTTCTACCCCCTAAGCCTCAAGTTTTGAGCCCATATAATAGACTCATGATAACATACCTTACTTTTTTCCCGCAACAAAAGCCCTCCTGATCATTCAAGTTCCGTCGGAGGGCCTAGAAAATCATCAACTCTGTCCACACAGGTCAATTAAGCGTCCAATGATGCAGGATAATGCTTAGCATGGAGGCTCCGATGTGCAATGCGCGAAGAAGCAGCGGCAGCCAGTCCGGCGACAAGATCGTCTAAAAACACATGAATACCACTGCCTTTTTGGTTCAGCTGTTCAATAATCCCCGTCTTTTCCTTATCCAGATAACCAAAACTGGTTAAGCCTATCATACCGTACACACTCGTAATTCCAAGAGCCAGTGTCTCGTCCACTCCGTACAGCGGTTCGTCAGCCTCCATAATGGCTTGCAATGGCTGGGGGAGAAGTTTTTTTTCGGCCAGTTCATCAAGCGCAATACCTGTGAGCAACGTATATTGAACCTCGCGCTTTTGCAAAACCGCTTTGACACTGTCTATACATTCTTCCATCGTCAAATGAGGATAATATTTTAGCTGAAGCTGAAAAACAATGTCCGCAATGGACTCGATCCGAATGCCTCTGCGATTTAACAAAGTTTCTGCATATTCATAGGACATAATTTCCCTCCCGCTTTCACCGTGCAGTTCTATTCTTTCACCGTACGGGACCTTATGGTGCAGGGTACGTGTTGAATCTCCTGTTCCGCCAGTTTTCCAAGTGTATGCGGGAGGGAAGGAAAATGTTCATTAAACCGTTACAATAAGGGCGCTTTGCTGTGTGCCTATCATTTGACTTTCACCGTGCCTTCACCCAACATCGACTCCATTTGATCAAAAAGCTGAGGAGAAGGCTTAATGTTGTAAGCATCGCTCAACGCAAGCAGACGCTGGTTGCTCTCATAAAAAAGCACGGTAGGCATAGCACCGGAATGCTCCTGTAGCAGTGCCTTGAGACTGACCAGCAAGCTGGCGTCCTCCTCGGCATGGCGAGTGATTTTGACAAACACCCGCTGACGAGTGGTCGGCTCCACGCTGCGCGGGACCGGCACCTGTTCACCGCGATCCGCTTCGGCTCCGCGCGGTGAAGCAGCCGTCACGGGACGGGCCGCCTTCGGCTGAGGCGAAGCAGATGCAGTGGCTGCCGAAGGCGAGGGTGACACACGCGGCGCTCTCCCGCCTGGGCCGCCAGCAGCAGAACCAGCAGCTGGTACGGATGCTCCAGCTGTGGCGGACGAGCGCGTACTGGCACGTCGGCGCTGGAGGAGCCGTGCCAGCGAGTCTTCCGCCAGCGGGGCGGTCTCATCCGCAAGGAGCTTGAAGTGCTCGTCCTGCTGCTGCATCTTGGCTCGAAGCGTAAGCAAAGCTCCCTTTTCAATCCACTGCTGGCTTCGCTTCCATACCTCAGGAAACAGCACAACCTCACAGCGCTCAATCTGATCCTCCAGCTCAATAAAGGCCATAGCCTTACCCTGCTTGGTCGTAATCGTTTTGAGTGACACTACCATGCCTGCAGTCACAACAACCGTTTCATCGGGGACATCGCCCAGCTCCATCAAACGATCCGCCTCGCTGCTTTCCAACAGCGACTCAAAATCATCCAACGGATGCCCCGATAAATACAGTCCCAGCAGTTCACGTTCCAGCTCTAATTGCTGGCTGGCACTAAATTGGGGTACATTGGGATATTCGATATCCCAATTGGGCATTTCCACAAAACCAAACATATCAATTTGCAAGTCATCCCGTTCCTTGCGCCATTTGACGGCTGCATCCACCGTTTCATCCAGCATGGCAAGCAACTGTGCCCGATGACCCGTCAACGAATCAAAGGCCCCTGCCTGAATAAGCGATTCAATTACTCTCTTATTACATACCCGCAAATCGACACGTCGACAAAAATCGAGCAGGCTGTCGAAAGGCCGTTCCTTGCGAACAGCGAGAATGCTCTCCATCGCCTGTGTGCCGACATTTTTAATCGCAGCCAGGCCGAAGCGGATGCCTCCCTGCTGTAACGGAGTAAACAGCACCCCGCTCTCATTCACATCAGGTGGCAACACTGCGATATCCATACGACGGCATTCGACAACATATTCAGCCACTTTTCGATGACTTCCCATCACCGCTGTCAGCATTGAAGCCATAAATTGTACCGGATAATGGGCCTTTAAATAAGCCGTCTGAAATGCTAGCACACCATAAGCAGCTGCATGGGCACGCGGGAAGCCGTAGTCAGCAAAACGGACAATCATATCGTAAACCCTTCCGGCCTCCTCCTCCGTGTATCCCTGCTTGATACTGCCTTCGACAAAATGCCCGCGCTCCAGATCCAGCACTTCGCGCTTTTTCTTGGACACAGCCCGGCGCAACAGATCGGCTTCTCCCAGGGAAAAACCCGCCATGCGCGAAGCAATCTGCATGATTTGCTCCTGATACACAATAATACCGTACGTGTCCTTTAAGATCGGTTCCAGGTCAGGATGCGGATAAGAAATCTCAATCTGACCATGTTTGGCCTGTATAAAGTTAGGAATAAATCCCATCGGGCCCGGACGATACAAAGCCAGGACAGAAATGATATCCTCGAATACACTCGGCTTCAAATCCTTGAGTACCCGGCGTACACCGGCCGACTCCAGCTGGAATACGCCTCCTGTATCTCCTTTGCCCAGCAAGTCATAGGTATGTGGATCATTATCGGGAATACGGATAAAATCAGGCGTTTCTCCATGGTCTTCCGCAATCCAGTGTATGCACCGTTCAATAATGGAGAGTGTACGCAGCCCAAGGAAATCCATTTTAAGCAAACCAATGCGCTCTAGATTTTCCATCGAGTACTGCGTCAATGGTACCCCTTCACTCCCCTCTTGAAGCGGAACCGCATCGGTCAATGGAGTCCGCGAAATGACAACACCTGCTGCATGTGTCGAAGCATGACGAGGCATTCCTTCAACCTTGATCGCCATATCCAGCAGTTCACGTGTCTTGGGCTTCGTTTCATATAGCGTTTTCAGCTCCGGGGTAATTTCCAACGCATGACGGATATTAATGCCTAGCTGCGCCGGAATCAGCTTGGCTGCCTTGTCCACCTCGCCATATGGCACGTTCAATACACGACCGACGTCACGGACAGCGGCTCTTGCCGCCAGCGTTCCAAAGGTAATAATTTGCGCTACATGCTCATTTCCGTACTTTTGTACTACATAGTCGATAACCTCGTCACGCCGTTCATCACTAAAATCAATATCTATATCCGGCATACTAATTCGTTCGGGATTCAGAAACCGTTCAAAGAGCAGGTTGTATTTCATCGGATCGACATTCGTGATGTTAAGCACATAGGCAACCAAACTGCCTGCTGAGGAACCCCGCCCCGGTCCCGTTGCTATCTTATGCTTATGAGCGAAGGCAATAAAATCCCATACAATCAGGAAATAATCGCTGAAACCCATACTGTCAATGGTATTTAACTCATAGTTTAGCCGTTGGTTCAGCCTTTCCCGTTCTTCCGGCTGCTCCCATCCGGGATCGCTTCCATAGCGACGCTCCAGCCCTTGCACACACAGATTGCGTAAATAGGAAGAAGAGGTCATTCCTTCCGGCAGCGGACGATATTCAGGCAAAATGGATTGACCGAATTCCAGCTCCAGTTCGCATTTTTCAGCAATACGCACCGTGTTGGCGATGGCTTCTGCCACATGCGGGAATAAACGAGCCATATCCTCCTGACTTTTCAGATACAACTGACGTGTTGGTATACGCAAGCGCTCCTCATCGTCAACTGTCTTCCCTGTCCCGATACAGATCAGAACGTCCTGCACGTCTGCATCTGGCTCAGTCAAGTAATGCACGTCATTCGTCGCCACCAGTGGAATATCCAGTTCCTTCGCCAGTGCGATCAAGAGAGGATTTACGCGTTTTTGCTCCGATAGACCATGATCCTGGAGTTCCAGATAAAAATCATCGCCAAAAATGTTACGATATCGCTCCGCTGCTCGTCGTGCTTCAGCTTCCCGACCATGCAGTAAATGCTGCGGCACTTCACCGCCCAAACAAGCGCTCAGGCATATGATGCCTTCATGATGGGCAGCCAAAGCCTCCATGTCGATGCGCGGCTTGTAGTGAAAGCCCTCCAAATGGCCGATGGAGCACAGCTTCATCAGATTTTGATAGCCTGTTTTATTTTTGGCGAGCAAAATTAAATGATATATGGGCTGATCCTTCCGGCTGCCACGCTCCTTGCGCGATCCTGCCGTCATATAGGCCTCACACCCGATAATCGGCTTAATGCCGTTCTCTACACACGCTCTATAAAAAGGAATGGCACCGTACATGACCCCGTGATCTGTAAGGGCCAGCGCCTTCATTCCGTAAGCTGATGCCTGTTTGACCAACTCCGCGGTACGAGCCGCGCCGTCCAGCAGGCTGTACTCGCTATGAACATGCAAATGCACAAATGAACTCATGCGCTTCTCTTCCTTTCACCGCTTGATTTTCTTCAAACTATTTTATCATATCCGCGTTAGTAGCGCCCATAGAATAAAAGTACAGACCTCGGCGGACAAGCGCCGTCCTGATTCGTATACCTAAGGAGGAAAAGAGCATGAGCACTTTTATATCCAAAGCGATTCTCGACTTCTTCATTGCCTTCGGCATCGTGCTCGGGGGAGCCATGCTCGGCGGAATGGGAGCTGTGGTATCGCTTCAGCCGCCTACCCAGACCATGCTGGAGGTTGCTGGAAGAATTAAAATATGGGCGCTTGCCGCCGCTGTGGGGGGGACGATGGACCCGATCCGGGTTATTGAAAGCAATATGTTGGATGGTAATTTGTCACCTGCCATTAAGCAGATATTGTATTTGATTTTCGCCTTTTTAGGCGCTCATATGGGTGCAGAGCTGGTCAAGTGGGTATGCGGCAACGGACGGCCGTGAGGTGAAACGACTATGAGAGTCCCCCCTTTTGAGCGCCTGCGCCCTTTTATGCAATTATCCTCCGTCTTTGTACTCGGTATGATTACGGGAGGAATGATCTACAATGCCATCTGGCATGCCAGCTTCAATCAGCTATGGACGAACAACCAGGATCTTCAATTCCAGCTCCAGCAAGCCGAGGAGGACAACAAAACATTGCGCAAATACAGCAAGCGCCAAACCGTTGTCAAAGAGATCAAGCTGATTCCGGAGGAAGCTTCGGCCGAAAAAATTGATTCTATCAACCTAAAGGAACTTCTGCGCCGTGTCAGTCGTGATCTGGAGGTGCTGCGTGGCAGAGATATGTTTGAGATTGACTCTGACAGCAAGCTGGTACGTATGTTGCTGCATCAAAAAAAATACACCGTTCGTGACAAGGAGTATACGATCCAGGTCAAAACGATGCTTGTAATGGAAGGTGTGCTGCAAATTTGGCTGGAAGCAAAAGAAAGACTGCCTGAAAGCCACTAAGTCGATCTATTCGCCTTCACACCTTGCTCCAATCCATTGGTTGACTAACCATGTTCAATGGATTGAAGCGTCATCACTGCTTTGCATACCAAATGATTTTCCCGTGAAATTGCAATTTCTAGCTTGCAGGTACGGCGACTCATCTCAAGCAACAACGGACGAAGAACGACAGCATCCTCTATCTGTACGGGTCTAATAAAATAAGTCGTTAAATTGTCCAGCACATAATCCTTGCCGGTCATGTCTCTAGCTGCCCGGTAGCCCGCTTGTGTCATCACGTTGACCAATACGCCTTCCGAGATCGTACCTAAATTGGTCGCCATTTGCGGAATGATAAAACCGCGGAAAAATAACGATCCATCCTCATTACGCTCTTCAGCAAACCCGTTCCAGATCAACTGGTCGAACGTCTCGCCAAGTTGTGGCTGCTTTTGGGCGTTACGCAGCGCCTCCAGCACCTCACGCCGTGTAACGGACCCGAGCAGCTTGCGGTTGCGGTCCACGACCGGCAAGTAATCCACACCTTCCCACGCCATCATTTGCGCGGCTGAAGCCAGCGAGGTCTGGTAAGTGACCGTTATCGGATTGCGGATCAGACATTTATCCATCGTATGCTCAGGTTGAAGCCCCTCCACATCTTTGCGGCTGACGATACCAATTAAACGATTCCACTCATCCACTATTGCAAAATGATGATGTCCAGTCGTCACCGAAAGTTCTTCAAACTCGGTAAGCGTGCTGTTGATTTTCAAGGTCAACGTTTTCGGTTTGCCTGCCGCAATGTCTTCAATCAGCATAATTTTCTTTTTGATCAAGCGGTCAAATATGGCTCTATTAATCATAGATGCCACTGTAAAAGTATCATGGCGTGAGGAAATAATCGGCAGACTGATCTTGTCTGCGAGCTGCTTAACCTCTCGGCTCGTACCGAATCCCCCTGTAATCAGCACACCTGCCCCCTGCTCCAATGCAAGTGAATGCGCATCCTCACGGTTACCAACGATCAGCAAACTGCCAGCGTCAATATAACGGGCCATAGCTTCCTCGCGCATCGCCCCAATAACATACTTGTGCAAGGGCTTCTCCAGCCCCTCACTTCCGCCCAGCACATGTCCCTCTACAATATTCACGACATCTGCAAAGGTCAGCTGCTCGGACAAGCCGCGCGGACGCTTCTCTACTCGTACTGTTCCGATCCGTTCCTTGGTAATGACAATTCCCAGGTTCTCGGCTTCCTTCACGGCCCGATAGGCCGTTCCTTCGCTGACGCTCATTTCTTTAGCCAACCTGCGCACAGAAATTTTGGAGCCTATTTTCAACTGCTCGATATGTCGCAATAGTTGCTCATGCTTCGTAACTGTTTCATCTAGCCCGTCCAACTCTGTTACACCCCCAACGTTCAATCTGTATCATTCTGTATCTATTATAGCACAAAATACCTTTATTTTAGACCTTTGTTCATTTTGAGTTTTCTGCTTCGGAAATAGCAAAAAAGCGATCCCCTCTATTACAAGGACCGCTTCTTACTATGATTGATTTGTATCTGGGGGCAATCCCAGGACAAGCTAAAAAAAACTCACTGCATGCTACCTTTGTCAGCTTTTTTATCCCATTTCATCTGCCACTGCTGCATTTTGGCCCGCCGCACACGCTCCAGCGTTTTGCGCTTTTCCTCATCCACACCCAGCAAAAAATGCATGTTCGCCCCGATGACTAGCAGCGCAAAAAGTACCCATACTATCCCAAAGCCGTTGACCCAGTTCAAACCGCCTGCAAGCGAGATGCGTGGTAACGCAACCAAGACCATAGCCAGCGCAATCAGTGTGTACAAACCGTGTTTCCATTTTTTAAAAGAACCCAATCGTATCCCTTCCTCTCCCTGTGACTCTATGTATCTAGTCTATGAGAGGACAGGAAGGAATATGAGACAAACTTACAGAGATGAACCGTACAAATCTTGAAGACTGTCTGCAATAATTTTGTTAACATCCTCAATAATCACGCTCAAGCGGCGTTCAGCGTCGAACAGGCGTCGGATGTTGAGGTTCAAGCTAAGTACCTCAAACAGCTTCTCCATCTTTTCCATCTCTTCCTGTGCTGGCATATCGCCGCTCATCATCCGTTGCTGTACTTCCATTTGGCGTTCACGGAAATCGTCGAGCATTTTCTTGGCTTCTGGATCGGTTTCGATCAGCTTCATCGCTGACGTAATTTCCTCTACCTCTTTGCTTTCCTTCAATGCTTTCGCTAAATCATGGGCTTTGTCATAGATGTTCATGATTGTTTATTCCTCCAATACAAGTTTAGTGTCAACATTTCACATTGTCCGTCAATCACCAAGGGATATATGTCCTCATATGATGAATCAGTGCTATTACAGCCCATTCACGTTTCCCGTTACTTTCAAGACATCAAGTTGCTGCCCGGAAGGAGATCCACGATGTCCATCAAAAAAACAACGATTCAAATCATCGGATCGGGCATCTTGCAGGATGACGTACTCATGGTCGGCGAGTCCCTGCTTCGCAAATGGAAAATATCCGCTGGCCACCCCGTTCAGCTCGCCTTCGGTTCGTTCCGCCAAGAGGTTACCGTCATATCGGTGCCCCGCTACAGCGGCCTACGTGTGGGAAGCGTGCTAGCCCGAAAAATGGGGCTTCATGCCAATTGTGATCTGCGAGTAACCTACAGCCGAGGTCGCCGGACACTTCGAGTGGGCCCACTTATTAGCGTGCTGGTCAGTCGGGACTATCCCGAACAGCCCGACAAGCCTTTCGGGTCGATCACCCTGTTCTGCCGTGAACTAGTCGGGGAATGCCGCAGACAAGGAGCATATGTGTATTTTTTCACCCCGGAGCATATCGGAAGTCAGCCCGGGCGAGTTCAGGGATGGGTGTATGACGGAGGCTGGAAAAAGACGGTCATGCCCGCAGGCGATGTCGTCAATAATCGTCTTACCTCCCGTAAACTCGAGAACAGAACTAGCGTACAGCATTTCATGAAAGAAGTAAAATCGCAGTACGGCACGACCATTTTTAACGAAAAGTTTCTGGATAAGAATGAAGTATTTGATGCGCTTAAATCAAATTCTTCCCTGCGCAAGTATTTACCCGAGTCCCACTTGCTGCAAACCTTTGCTGTTTTCAAAAAAATGTGCAACCAGTATCCCGCTGTTTTTCTCAAGCCAGTGCGCGGAAGCTTAGGTAAAGGCATAATGCGCATTAACAAGCAAACCGATGGCACCTTTTCGGTGTTATCCACAACAGCGGGCACGCCCCGCAAGCAAACGTATGCCAACGTAGATAAGCTGTACAAAAGCTTAGCGGGAAAAATGAAAACAACACGCTTTCAACTCCAACAGGGACTTACCTTGATTGATCACGGTAAGCGTCCGGTCGACTTTCGTGCGCTTGTACAGAAAAATTCGTCCGGAACCTGGACCGTAACATCCATTGTCGCCCGGATCGCTGGAGGAAGCCACTTTGTGTCCAATCTGGCAAGAGGCGGCACGCTGAGCACAGTCAAGGAAGCACTTGCCAAAACCACGCTGCCCGCAACCGTTAAATCGAATGGGCATACCTCTCTGAAAACAGCAGCACTGGATATCGCAAGCGGAGTGGAAAAAGAAATTCCCGCCCATTTCGCGGAATTTGGTATTGATCTGGCAATAGATAGCACAGGGCGCATCTGGTTGCTGGAGGTCAATTCGAAGCCATCAAAGAATGACAACACGCCGTTAAATGATCAGAAAACTCGCCCGTCCGTTAAAAAAATGATTGAATACTGCTGTTATTCAGCCGGCTTCAAATGAATTCATCTCTTCCAGAGTCTGGCTGCCAAAGGAGCTGTTGTCGGTGTCTCTTATTGTGCCAGGTACGCTGGGCGTGCTTGTTAGCCGGAATCAGGCCGTCACTCCCCCTATTACCGAAGCCGATTTTTGCTGCAGGCTAAGTCTGTTGGGCAGACGCTCTGGTCTTAGCGTAATGGCGTTTACCGCCGAAGGAGTCTCACCTGAAGATCACTCCATACGAGGTTATGTTTATCGTAACGGAGTATGGACATCCGGTCGATTTCCGTTGCCGGACATTGTGTATAACCGCTGTCTCCATATCCACGAGAGCCAGAATGTCAGGCGCACACTGGAAGACATGGCGGAGCAAAAATCGCGCAAGCTCATCTACTGGTCGCGTAACTTACCTGGCAAATGGCAGGTGTATCGCGCTTTGCATGCGGTAGATAAAGTGCGTCCCTTTGTGCCGCCTACGGCGCCTTACCGGGACACGACTCAGCTTGTGGAATGGCTACGACGCCATTCGGAGCTGTTTATGAAGCCACAGACCGGAACACATGGCAAGAGCACACTGTATCTCCGGCTGGCAGAAGGAGGTCAGGGACTACTTGTACAGGGTAGAGACTCCCGTAACCGCCCGTTCCGGCGCTCGTTTTCCGAATTGGATGCAGGATTGTCATGGATCCACGGAATTGCACACAAACGCGCTTATATCGTGCAGCCTTATTTGAAATTAACAAGCCAAAGCAATCATCCCTTTGATGTTCGCGCACTCATGCAAAAGGATGGCAACGGCTATTGGTGCCTGACGGGCTTTGCCGTAAGAGAAGGCAGAAAAGGAACCCTGACTTCTAATCTGCACGGTGGAGGCGAAGCCCATCCTGCTGAGCCTTACCTTCGTGAACAATTTGGCGCGGACACCACGCGTCTCATCATCAGGCAGATGATGACGCTGTCCTTGACCATTACCAGGGCGCTGGAGGAACGTTATGGCCGCCTTGGCGAGTTGGGAATTGATTACGGTATTGACCGGATCGGGAACATCTGGCTATTGGAGGTTAATTCCCGACCTGGGCGGGCCTCCTTTTTTCAGACCCGTCAGCCAGAGTGCGCTTTCCAGTCGGTCAACCGCCCGCTCGAATATGCTCGATATTTAATGACCCATTCCAAAGCGACAGGGCCAAAGGGCGCGGACGCCTCCCTTGAACATACGGTATAGGAGGATAAACAGATGAGTTTAACGCATTGCAATGTGCATTTCTCACAGCAGCCCGACAAGGTGGCGTATATATCCACTGCCTTGTTGAAAAGCCTTAAATTATCCGGAGCCAAGTCCGTTCGTCTGCGGCTCGGTAAGGATCAGATCCCCGCTACAGTAAAACCAATTCAGAAGGCGGGACGCCATCTATACTTGACCTCCGGCTTACGTAACGCAATCCGTGTTCCCAAAAGCGGGTCCATCTATTTGCGAAATCTGGATGGTGATATACAGCTAGGGCCGTTGATTGGCGTGCTGTCTGACGGTACCACCTCCACCACTCGCCCTTTCGGATCACGCACAGGCTTTATTAAGCAACTGCTGAAGGAAGGTAGCAAAAAATCGTATATTTTTGCCTTCACCCCTCGGGATATCAACTGGCAAAATGATACGATTAACGGCTATTTTCTGTCATCCAGCGGGGAATTTACACGTAAACTTGTACCTTTGCCAGACGTGATCTATAATCGTTTGCCGAGCCGTCGCTCTGATTTTTCCCCGGCGATCAATCAACTACGCGAACGCTTTTCCCGCAAACGAATTCCCTTCTTTAACTGGAGCTTTTTCAATAAGTCCGATATCTATAATCTGCTGGAGAATAACCCAGATGTTAACCGCTATGTCCCTGAATCATACACGAATCCCAGCTCTGAACGTATCCGAAGTATGCTGGAGCGACATCAATTTGCTTATTACAAGCCAAGTGGAGGCAGTCTCGGTAAAGGAATCTACCGTCTGTCCCATGTTCCCAAGCAAGGATATTATGTGAGGTACCGTAAGAAAAATAGCAATGTATTGCTAAAATTCACCTCTTTTAACTCCATGCTCAGGATGCTTCACTCCAATCAGGGACAGATGCTAAAGGGTTATGTCATTCAACAGGGCATCCAGCTGATCGAGATTGACAATTGCCCGATTGATTTCCGGTTTCACATGCATAAAAATGGAAATAACCAGTGGGTCGTTGTCGGCATTGGAGCTAAAAAATCCGGACGTGGCAGTGTCACAACCCATATCAAAAATGGCGGCTCCCTTATGACACCTGAACAGGCATTGAACCGGGTATTCGGAGACCGGGCGGGTGAAGTGCTTCAACGTGCCAAGAACGTAGCAGTTACGCTCGCTGAAGCCATTGAACACCACCACCAGCATCTACTGGGTGAAATCGGCTTTGATCTGGGCATTGATCAGGATGAAAAGGTATGGATGTTTGAAGCCAACTCCAAGCCAGGCCGATCCATTTTTCAGCATCCATCGTTGCGTGCAGAGGGTAAAGCATCCGTGGAGCATATTTTGGACCACTGTCTTTACCTCAGTAAATTCCGCAGAAAAGAGGAACTATGAATACCCGGGCGGAGCATAAGCCAGTCGTTGCTGTATTGACAGTGCACGACGAAGGGCAATTTTTCAAGGGCAATCAGCGCAATTTCAGGGATATTCTTGAAACGGGAACACGGATGGGATATCAGGTGTACATTGTTACCGTCAGGGACCTGAAACTGGCAGATGAGACGGTTAAGGGCTATGTCTTCAACAAGAGCTTACAGACGTGGGAGGAACAGAATTTCCCACCTCCACAGGTCATTTATAATCGCATCCCAAACCGTAATTATGAACTTAAAACCTCTGTGCGCACAAAGTTGGATGAAATTTCACATGCCTCAGGCATTGAACTGTACAATCCAGGCTTTTTTAACAAATGGGAACTGTTCAAGTGGTTGCGTACCTCGGAAACCACTCGTCAGCTTGTTCCGGCAACCAAACGGTTAAGCAACCTGTCTTCATTAGGAAAAATGCTGTCTGCGTATCCATACCTGTATCTCAAGCCGGAAAACGGTAAGGCCGGAAAAGGGATTATGATTCTTAAATTCCACCCAGACCATCTCATGGCTTACAGACTGACCATTCAGCATGACAAAAAAAGTGTAACCTACAAATCTGTATCGCTATCCCGGCTGTGGGGACGTATCCGCCGGGAAGCAGGCAACTCGCCTTATATCATTCAACAGGGTATCGATCTGGCAACCTATCAGAAAAAACCCTTCGACCTGCGTATCCTGGTACAAAAAAATATCCGTGGCTCCTGGAGTATAACCGGGGTCGGTGCCAGACTGGCGGGTAAAGGGAGCATCACCACACATGTCCCGCGTGGCGGGAGTGTAGAGGACCCGTTCAAGCTACTGTCCTCGCTGTTTGGGCCTGAGGACAGCACGGATCTACTGAGCAAAGTTAAAAGTACGGCCATACAGATTGCACGTCAAATTGAACGCGCATCCGGTCTTTCTCACGGCGAAATGTCCATGGATTTGGGCGTGGATACGCTCGGAACACTCTGGTTTTTTGAGGCCAATGCCAAACCGATGAAATTTGACGAGCCGGAAATCCGCCAAAAGTCGCTTAGACGCATATTCCAGTACAGCTCCTTTTTGGCCGGACGATTGAAATCATGATCAAGGAAGTGGAATCATGCCGCAAATTAGCGATGTTCAACATTTGCCTGCCCGGAGCTGGCTACTGAGACGACGACAGTTGCTGTTTTTGGCCCGCAGTTCAGGGGGCATGCGCATTACTCGTAATGCTCTGCGGCAGTTGGCAGTTTTAACGCCCGAGCTATTGAACACCCCTGGCTCCTCCCTCCTGTGCGCATATGTGCGCACGGAGAAGGGGCTGCGGATTGCGGGATTTTCCCTCGCTCTGAATTACGGGAAGGATGCTTGCATCGTAATTGTTCGTCCGCTTTACCGGGGCCGCAGACTGGGCGCTAGACTGCTGTCCGCCCAGCTCAAACAGCTGCGCCGTCTGACGTGCAGCGTAGCCGCCGACAATATGTCCAGTCTCAAAACCTGTTTCCGCGCTGGACTTGTTGCGCACGAAATGACGACTGGACCGACCGGGAAACCCACGCTGATATTTCACGGGGAGTTATCCCAAGATAAGCAGACGGCAGAGGAAGGTGGAATGCTGTGTCAAAACCTGTCCTAGGCATCATGACCTTGTATTTGAACAACAAGAAGCAATTGGAGGAGCGCGACATATATGAGCGCATGATTGCAGAAGGGAAAAGGCTGGGACTGGATATGTATGTATTCACTCCTGCAGATGTCCACAAGGATCGCAGGCTGCTCCTTGCCCAAATCTATGATCCACACAGCGGAAAATGGACCCGAAAATGGCGAGAGTTTCCAGATATGATTTTCGACCGTTGCCGGGTACAGCGCAGTGAGCGATATCGTCAGTTGAAGCAGTTCCGATTGCAATACACAGACCTTGTATATTTAAACCGACCGCTGAGTAACAAGTGGGTCATTCATCAGCAGCTTGCGAGGAGGTCTGCCTTTCGCGCCCATTTGCCTGCAACAGAGCTGTTCAGTGGATTTCATAGTGTAAAACGGATGCTTAAACAGAATTCACTAGTGTACCTCAAGCCGATTAACGGTACGGGAGGCCGCGGCATTTTACGTATTGAACCTGTTAACAAGCAAGGAGGCCTGTATCTGATTGAGGGCCGCAATCGCAAACGCCATATTATTCCCCAGCAGCGGGTACGTCTAGACCGTCTGGAGCCGCGTCTGAGCAGCTGGAACATGGATAACTACATTGTTCAGGAAGGCATTCCTGTGCAGTTGCCGAATGGCAGAGTCCATGATTACCGTATGCTGGTACAGAAAAATAGCCAAGGAGTATGGGAGCTAACCGGATGCGCCGGGCGAATCGGGGCACATCGGAGTGTCACTTCCAACCTGCATGGTGGAGGCAAGGCGGTACCGATGAGCCAATTGCTGACGCAATGGATTCGTGATGAAAGCCATAGAGAGAAAATCATCAAGCAAGGGGAAAAACTCGGACTGGACATCGCTGCATATCTGGAAGAAAGCTACGGGGCATTGTGCGAGCTTGCGCTCGATTTGGCAATTAATAAGGACGGTCATATATACGTGCTGGAAGTCAACCCGAAGCCAGCCCGTGAGGTCTTTTCACGTATTGGTGAAAAAGAAACCTATCGCCGTTCCATCGCCAAGCCCATGGAATATGCTTTGTGGGTCTACCACACACAAATTAATCCTAAGCCTCAGACGGACTACAAAGCAGAAGATAAAATAGAAGATAAAGCAGAAAATAAGACAGAGAATAAGACAGAGAATAAGACAGAGAATAAGACAAAGGAAGGCTCCACGTAAAGTGGCTGCCTTCCTTTCTTTTTTCGTCTGCCCGACAGTACCAGCATGTTTTAATTATATGGTGCGTCGAGCCTATTTATAACCAATTACCTGTGTTTCACAGTTACTCGGCGTTTTTATAAAGTGTAAGCAGTTGCGTAAAGTCTGTAATAATCGCATCGGACCCCTTCAACTCATCGTTCACACCAAATCCAGCATAAGCGCAACCGATCACCGTCTGTCCGTTCTTTTTGCCTGCTTCCACATCTGAGGAACGATCTCCTACCATCCATACGTTCGAAATATCGTGCTTGCTCAACAGAATTTCCAGCAAATTCACTTTGGAAAGCGTGCTGTACTCCCCAGCACTGTACAGTCCTTCAAAAATGGGAACCATTTCATACGCAGCAGCGATCCCCTTTACATAGTCCTCCAGCCCGTTACTGGCTACGAACAATCGAACACCTTGCTCATGAAGGGTCTGGAGTGTTTCTTTTACATGTGGATACAGGGCATGACTTCCGTTCTTCAATCCTTCCAGTTCCAGCTGAAGCAGCAGCTCGTCCGCTCTTCTATGGGCCGCTTCGCTGGCTTCCGGCATCACTCTTCTCCAGATTTCATCCAGCAGCATGCCCAAACTATTCAAAATAAGCTCCTCGGGAGGAGTCTCTCCTTCATAAAGCCCTTCGGCGCGCAGCGTATCAAACAGCTTGTGGTACGCAGGAAGCAATAGCGTCTCCGTCTGAAAAAGTGTACCGTCCATATCAAATACCATAGCCTCAGGTTTCTTCAACACAGGTGCATTGTTCATGTAGTTATCAGTCATTCCTTTCCTATGTAGGTTTACAACTCTAACCCCTCTCATGATAAGCAATAAGAGAGGTCCGTGTAAACCTCATTGCGCATACCGCTAACTCTTATATTTTTTTAAAACAGTCCTGAAACAATGCAAACCACCCCACATATCCGTGTGTAAAGCACCCCGTGGAAGCTTGAGATCCACACCATTCCAATACGAAAATCCCGCCTGCTCTATCCATTGCTCCATCGCTGACAGGTCCACTGTAGGGTAATCAAACGTCAGCAGAAGCATTCCGTCATCGCGTAAGGTCCGGTGAAATTCACGTAAGGCTGCCAAAGATTCATCAGGTGTTAAATGCTCCAGCACCGAAATACATACAATTTTGTCAAAACTGGCATCCTCATAGGGCAGAGCCGTCAGATTGGCATGTGCGGAGTGGAGCCGAACTGGCAAAATCTCCTGAATGCGCTCGGCAGCCTCCTCTCCGATATCCCGCCGCACCTCGGCCAAAATGGCATCCACGGAAATGATCCGAATATCCAGATCGCAGGCATAGACCTGAGCGCAACGGCGGGCCAACTCAAATTTGAATGGATGTGGGATTCCACATGCTGCGTCCAGCACTGTATCTTGCCCAGACATAAATTGAAGACACCACTCATACTCATAGGGGCGACTCCACCAGCTTTGGGGGAGTCTGTAAATCATGCTGGAGGAGTTGGGATCAGAATATACAAAAAAGCGAGACAGATACGGGTCAGACATGTTCATGGATGCTGCCTCCTTTTAGGGATGATTAAATTACTCTTGCGACACAGCACAGTTCATGACCCCGTTTCTCGCCTTGAAGTTTGGCTAACAATCCCATTTGCTCCGTAAAGGCAAGCTCACCGTACAAAGGATGGGCTTGCAGCAGGGCATCCAAACCAGAGGGAAGTTGGCGGGTGAACATAGCCACTGGGCGGAAGCCAGACTTTTCCAGTAAGAGCGCAAGCGTATGCTCAGAATAATGATACAAATGATCTTCCTCCGTAAATAAAGGCGAATAAACACCATAAGCCTCATTGGTGAACGAGTTTTTGTTGGGCACCGTAATATACAACGTCCCGTCAGGTTGAAGCTGTTCGCGTAAATCTGTCAAAAATGTAACAGGGTCCGCAATATGCTCCAGCACATGCCAGCATGCTACGGCCTCGTATTTGTGATCCAGTGCTAAGTCAGTATCTTCTTCTGCTTCTTGTTCTTCATTCAATTCCTGTATTTCATGTGCTTCTTCGGTTTGAGTATCTTCTTCGGCTTCATCGCCCCAGTAACCCGGCAATAAATCCACGTCATATTTGTATTTGGCGTAAGCACGCGAGTCTATGGAAGGTTCAATGCCCACTGCATCCCAGCCGGCTTGAAGGGCAGCATGGATAAATTCTCCGGTACCTGATCCAATCTCAAGCAATTTTCCTTTACCGGTACTGAACATATCCAGCAGCATGAGTCCAAAAAGGGCATGATCTCCATAAGTTGAAGTTGCTGCACTATCCCGCATAGCAACCCATTCGGCATTATAAATTTTTGCAATCATATCCTCTGGCTGTATATGATCCACATCATTACGAAAAACCAATCCGCAGGAGCCGCATCCCATCAAGGTAAAGCGTTCATAGCTATGAAATACTGCCGTGTCGGATGAGCCACACAGTTTGCATTTACTATAAAGTAAGTCCTTTGTTTCACTTTTTATTTGTAGGTCGGAATTATTAATAACCTGGACACTCGCAATCTCAGCAACATCCATGGCGTTCACATCATCGGCAGCTTCATACTCTGGTGCAGTTTCTTTTTCTGCATTTATGTTGTCCTGATCTACCCAAAGCGTGAGTCGGGGGTTCGGGTCCAAAATAGATTCATATTGCTCTTTCCAGCCATAACGAGCACTTGGATCAAGCAACTGGTATCGCTGAAATTTGGCCATGCGAATAGCAGGTGTACACCATCCCCAATGCTGGATGCGGTAGTTGCTGATTTCACTGGGTAGGTCAAGCACATTTTCGGGAAATCTCCCACAGTGCAAGGACTGCTCCTTCCATTTATAAGAAAACCCTTCCTTATATCGAATTAAAAAAGGACGGTAATACTGATGAGCCTGCCAATAATCATCATCGCGATAATGCGTGGAAGTCCACATATCAAACAACCTGAAACAAATCGTATCCGCTTTCGTTCCCGCTAACAACGAATGTACCCCTTGAGCAAAACGGGATTCGAACATTTCGTCAGCGTCCATGTTTAATATCCATTCGGGAGAGGATGCCAACGTCTCTCTCCACTGCTGTTTTCGCAGCTCTAATTCATTGGTAAAAGAAGCTGTTTCATTGCGTATTAAACGCAATGGGATTCCCTTCAGGATCTCGCGGCACAACTCTCCGCTATCATCCTGACTGCCATCATCAATAATGACCGCTTCATCAATATATTCCCGATGACTCCGCAGCACGTCAATGAGCTTGCGATCTGCCTCATTGTATACCGTCATGGTCAGCGTCAATTTGGGTTTGGAGACAGGCGGCGTATGAAGTTCACTTTGTCGTGGACCAGAGAATGTTTGTGGTACAGCAAAAGAATCTGCAGTGTACTTGGCAAAGACAGCTGACTCACGGAGATCATACGGTATAACAGGAGGTTCAGGGAACTTAGAGGGACTTGATGATGCAGAACGATTGAAGGCAGGAGAGTTAGTAGAAGTATCGGAGTGATCCAGATATGCTAAATGTTCTGAATGGTCCGTATGAACAGCACTCGTTGTAAAATACTTTAGGGTGAATAGTAGCTGCTCTGCCTTTATTCTATCCGCTTCCCGGTACAGATGCATCGCCGGATAGTGTGTATCCACAAAAAGTGGAAATCCAAATGCAGCTGCCCGAATACAGAAATGTCGATCTTCTCCCCAATAGGAAACGTTTTTGATTTTACCAAAGTGAATCCCTGCTTCCAGTGCACGTCTGCGGATTAGGGTGCAAGCGCCTAGACCACCCACCTCGTACAAACCAGGAACATGCAATTGGTGTATGAAATGCAACTCGCGTTGCGCTCGCTCCTCTGCCGACAACACTTCGCCTTCTTCACGATGGAACAAATTATATTCATCACTAACCCACACCTGAGGCAATAGAGGCCCCTCCGGCTGCCAGCGTGTCCAGAAAATCTCAGATACAATATCCTTCTCCGCCTCTACCAGTTTACATAAGGTACGGGAATGGAGAATCAGGTCTGAATCGACCAAAAACAGCGCGTCATAATTATGCTGAAGTGCATAATCAATAAGACGATTTTTAAAATCAGCCACTTTCCAGACGAGGGCAGGCGGCCAATAATGAGTGTGCTCATCACTTCGGTTCTCCACTTGCTGTGAGCCTGTCAACAAGGGCAAAACCCTGCCTGGCAGTCGATTGGAAAAATCGGCAAGCCATTGGCTTGAAGTCGGATTGTCATTATCATCGACAAATAAATAATCGGGCAGCACGTCAGGTGCCTCCAGTCGCTCCAAAGCTTGAAGAAATAAAGACAATGTTTCCGGTTTCTGGTGCACCGGGCTACCGATTAGTATACGCATGATTCAACGCCTCCATCAGGTAGAAGCCTCATAAACCGTTCTCCCTCCATGTCCTAAGGCATACCATAATTGCGACCAAGCGATATGGGAGTGAGCGTGGTAGGAATGGACTTACACCTGGAAATATCAATGAAAACGACATCAATACAAAAATACAACCTTAACATCCAGTTAACTGCCTTTTTTCTGTTTTTCACCTGTTTTCCAACTACATTTAGCCATCAAATTTATTTCCCGGTCGCACTTGATAATATCGAATTTCGCACAATCTCCTCCCCCTTCATATCAGACTTTGATTTTCTAATTTATTAGAGCAAGTTTGAATTTATGATCATTACACATCCTCTAAATGCTCCATCGGAATTACTACATAATGAGCAAGCTATCCTACATAAAATGGAGATTATATCAAGTTTTTTGGGAGGGACAAAGAGCATGGTAACTGTCAGCTTATGTATGATTGTCAAAAATGAAGAAGAAGCACTTCATACCTGTCTGAAATCAGTCCATGACCTGGTAGATGAAATCATTATCGTTGATACTGGCTCTACCGACAGTACCCAAGAGGTAGCTGCATCGTTCAACGCTCGGATATACCCTTTTGAATGGTGTGATGATTTTTCCGCAGCCCGCAATTATGCGTTTGATCAGGCAACACAGGAATATCAATTTTGGCTGGATGCCGACGACATCCTAGAAGAGCAAGACCGACTGGCATTTCTCGACTGGAAAAAACAAGCCACCGTCTCGTATGACAGCATTACGATGGATTATGTGCTATCTGTAGATGAACAGGGGCAGCCGCTGCATAAGCTCAAAAGAAACCGAATGGTGCGACGTGATCGTAAATTCAGATGGATCGGATTTATTCACGAATTCCTGAATGTGACAGGCAGTACCTTTCACAGTAATATGGCGGTGACTCATAAAAAGGCACGTGCTTACACTGATCGTAATTTGCATATCTATCTCAAGCATCGGGAGCAAGGCACCGCATTTTCTGAACGAGATCACTACTACTTCGCTAATGAACTTTATGATAACGGACGCATACTAGAAGCCATCCAGCAGTACAAACACTATCTGGGTCTAGATCTCGGATGGATTGAAGATCGGATTGCTGCTTGCTTTAAGCTAGCGGATTGCTACGCTCACCAGGGTCAAAAACAGGAGCAGCGTATGGCTCTGCTTCGCACACTTAACCTTGATGTACCACGCGCACAGTTCTGCTGTGCCTTTGGCAATTTGTTCATTGAAGATGAGCAGTATACTCAAGCCATTTACTGGTTTCGTCAGGCGACGCTGATAGAGCCTCCACAAGATGTGATGGCCTTAACCAATTCCTCGTACTATACCTGGTTTCCACACTTGCAATTATGCCTGTGTTACGACCGAATCGGTGACATCGAAAAGGCAAAATCGCATCACCGCATCGCTCAGTTGCACCATCCTACCCATCCAAGCGTGTTATATAACGAGCAATATTTTGCACAACTGAAGCAATAGGGATGAGAAAGACGCGCCAGGGAAGGTCGTTTAATGTAGCCGGCCTTTTAGTCATCATGCCGATATGTGCTCGGCACGATACCCGGGCTGACAGCCTGCAATTTTTGGGGGCTTTTATTTTTGCCCCCTCTTATATACAAAATGCCCATTGCTACTCCTTGGGAACGACCATTTCATAGCTTAGATGACTTCAAAAGAAAAAAGTCTCCTGCAAGCTTAAGCTCACCAAGAGACCTTGTGTATCATTTTCTCAGAACACTTTCTTCCGGTCTCTTTCCCCCTTCAAAATTTCCACAGACTCATGGAAACGGAGCGAATGGATTATTTCGCGTTCACGCAGAAACTTCAGACTATCCTGCAAATCCACATCATCGGTTAAATCAATCAGCCACTGATATGTAGCTCTCGCCTTTTCTTCTGCCGCAATATCCTCATACAAATCCGCAATTGGATCACCCTTGGCTTGAAAATAGGTCGCTGTAAAAGGAACTCCGCCTGCGCTCTGGTAATACAGCGCATGATCATGCGCCGCATAATATTCCCCCAGCCCGGCTGCCTTCATTTGCTCTACACTCGCATCCTTGGTCAGCTTGTAAATCATAGTCGCAATCATTTCGAGGTGCGCAAATTCTTCCGTACCTATATCATTAAGTACGCCGATAACCTTATCCGGAATCGTATACCGCTGATTCAGATACCGCAAAGCCGCCGCCAGCTCGCCATCCGCTCCACCATACTGCTCCATAAGCAGTTTGGCCATATGAGGATCACATTTGCTGACACGTACGGGATATTGCAGTTTTTTCTCATATACCCACATTCATGTTCCTCCTTTATAAAAGGTTGTACCTACCTAGACCTGCCACGGCCAAGGAGTTTGGTTCCATTCCCAAGGATACTTGGAATAGGCACGGCCAAAATTTTGTAAAGGCCCATATAAGATCTGGTACTCGTTAGCAATCACCGTTCTTTCCTGCGTCAGCTTATTGAACTGTTCGATAGCCTGTAAATCATCCGGGTGTGTATTGAGATACAAATTCAGTTCCACCAATACAAAATCTACCGCCTGAAGCTTCTCCAACAGCGCATAAAACTGGGCATCACCCGGCTTGGTTTGGGGCGTGCAGCCTTGGGCTGGGTTTCCGGCTTGACTATAGTCCTGAGCTTGGCTCTGATACTGGTTCTGGTATGAATACGGATTTGAATAAGGGCTTTGATATGGATTCGGCTGTTGATACCCACTCTCATGCTGAATTTGCTGTTGGAATGGGTTTGGGGACTGACCCTGTTTTGGATTCTCCATTCTATTCGCCTCCCCCCTGGTTTCTCATAGGCTCATAAGGGCTGTAAAGTAGAGGCCATAGTGTCCCCTTCGTCAGCGCCTCATCTGGACTGAATTGCGGTAGACCAGGGGGCTGAAATTGTACAAATAAGTTTGGCGGAAGCACATAAGTCTTGCACAGGACGGGTGGACACGGATCGAACGGGCCGACAAACGGGGCATACTCACCTTGCTGTGGAAATTTCACGGGCCGGGACCTCCTTTGATTGATCCATCTGCTTTACTATTCAACATATGCCGCATCGCCCAAGTCTCGAACAAAAAATCACAGATAAAAATAATTGTTCAAAGAAAATAACTATAGAACTGTTTCTAATCAAAAAAGAGCCTTTAAACCCACGGTACGTGGATCTAAAGGCTCTTTCTTCAGCACTCTATAATAACTTACATACCTCAACTGATCTTACCTATCTCTGTGGATCAGGAATCAATCGGTAGAAAGCTCATCTTCAATCACAGGCTCAGGCTTGCGGTGAATCTTCACTCTCATTATGCGAAGCCTTGTTGCTTCCTCCACCTCAAAGGTAAGGTTATAAAACTCAATTTTCTTCCCTTTCACCGGAATGCCTTCCAATTCCTTGAACAGCCATCCCCCGATGGAATCCACCTCGTCGTCTTCAATATTCACTCCAGTCAAATCATTGACATCCTCAATGAGCATACGACCGTCCACAGAGATGAAGTTCTCCTTCATTTCCACGCTCGGGCGTTCATCCTCAAATTCATCATAGAGATCCCCGACGATTTCCTCCAAAATTTCCTCCGCTGTCAGCAGCCCGGCCGTTCCGCCGTACTCATCTACCACGAGAGTCATTTGGGAATGTTTTTTCTGCATAAGGCGTAGCACGTGACTCACTTCCATGGACTCCGGCACATTCAAAATAGGACGTACCACCGAAGCCAGATCCAGTTGCTCTCCCTGCTCAGCTAGCAGAAGATCCGTAATATGGACAAAACCGATAATCTGGTCTTTATCCTCAACCGCTACCGGGTAGCGGGAATGCTTGGTCTCGCTGATAATCTTGAGATTTTCCTTAAACGACAAATTCGTGTACAAACAATCCATATCTGTACGCGGCAGCATGATTTCGCGGGCAAGCAAGTCAGAAAAATCAAAAATATTATCCATCAGCTTAATTTCGTCCTTATCAATCACACCGCTTTTGGCGCTCTGATTCATCAATATACGAATCTCTTCCTCCGAATGAGCCGCTTCGGCTTCACTCGCCGGCTGAATGCCGAATGCACGCAACAGTAAATTTGCCGCAGCATTCAATACCCAGATCACAGGCAGAAAGACCTTATAAAAAAGCAGCAAAGGCGCCGATAAAAACAACGCCACACCTTCGGTCTTCTGAATCGCTAAGGACTTTGGCGCCAGTTCCCCCAATACGATATGCAAAAAGGTAATTACGCAAAATCCGACGATAACGGATACCGTTGTAATCAGTGTACCGTCAGTTACACCGAGTTTGTGCATGAGTGGCTCTATCAGGTAGCCGGATATTGCTGGCTCTCCAATCCAACCCAAGCCCAATGAAGCCAGCGTAATGCCCAATTGGGTGGCGGACAGATAAGCATCCAACTTTTGGTTCACCTTCAGCGCATAGCCTGCCAGGCGATGACCCTCGCTTTGGAGCTGCGTCAATCGGGATTGGCGCATTTTGACCAACGAAAATTCTGCGGCCACAAATACACCATTTAGAAAGACAAGCAGCAGTACCAAGAGGAGATTCACAGCTAGCAATCCCCAATGAAACTCGGTATGACCATCCAATACGAACTCCCCATTTCTATAGTTTGCATTTTGCATCTTTTGGTTTGCAAGCAATTCAATCCAAATTTTATTGATTGGAAGCTGCTAATTAAAATCATGCAAAAATACTCATAATTGTAATGCTTTTCTTGATTTAAAGTCTATTCCTTTGTAGTACATATCCGCCACGAGCAGGTTCGGTCCACAACAGGCAGCGGCATCACAATGACAGTTCACAGTCTGATTCAGCGGATGCTCATTCAGCCATTCACCAAAAATATCGTCCAGACTGTCTTCCTGAATGTTTCCGAAAGCCGGAATGTCTGCAAAATCCGTCACATACACGCTACCCGTGAACATATTCACATTCACACGGTTTCTTCCGTCTGGATCATTACGCACCGTAATATTCGGTTCCTGACGCAAGCGGCGAAGCAGTTTGCGGTCTTCTTCCCGATCCGAACAAGCAAAGAACGGTAATGTCCCAAACAACATCCACATGTCCTGATTACGTACATCCAGCAGCTTATGGATAGAGTTTCGCATATCGTCGAGTGAAAGCACAGGCAAAGCAGAGGCAAAATTCGACGCATACATTGGATGAACTTCATGCCGTCGGCATCCCATTTCGTTGATTAACTGATGAATGCCCTCCAGCTTCGTGTGTGTCCGATAATTAATCATGGATTCAGCTGAAATGAACATTCCCATTTCACTCAATCTGCGGGCATTTTCCATCATTTTTTCATACAGGCGAACAGCACCCGCACGTGGAGTCGGCCGGCCGGTATTTGCAAAACCCACTTCATAAAAATCGTCCGCATTCAAATAGTTAAACGAAATATGCATCACATCCAGATAAGGAAGCATCTTCTCATATCTGCGAATATCTAACGTCAGATTGGAGTTGATTTGTGAGCGAATACCGCGCTCCTTGGCATATTTCAGCAGTGGAACGATCACTTCATCCACTGTTTTATCGAGTAAAGCAGGTTCCCCGCCTGTAATACTGATGGTCTCCAGATGCTCGACTTCATCCAGACGCTTCAGCATTAGGTCTAACGGCAGGAAAGGGGCCTCCTTCATAACTAACATGTCGCCAACAGCGCAATGCTCACAGCGCATATTACATAGATGCGTTACGGTCATTTCCACACTCGTTAGCAAATGACGACCATGTGTACGCAGTGAGACAATCGGGTCCCACGGATCATAGGTTGGCGATATTTGGGGTAGCGTGTTATTTTGTAGAACTGTCATTATGTTTTCACCTTATTTCTGTTATTAACCTCAAAAGACGTATAATTATCATATCATGATGTGTAAAGTGTCTGCATGCTTTCTTCCACATCATCTGCTAATCTACGTGTACTCCTCCGAAAGGGGCGGCAGTAGCGCCCAATGTGTTTGTAATCATAACCGAGAGGGATACGGACAAATCGACATCATAAGGTGCCTTCACTTCTTGCCCATCCCGGTCCCTTACAATGCGAATGACGGGTCTTTGCGGGATTTTGGGATGTATACGCACCACGACCCCCTCTTCCCCCGTGTTGAGCACCACAGAGAGTCCCAGGGGGTAAATAGCTACACAATCACGAAAGGCTTCCAGCATTCGCTGCTCATATAACGTTCCTGCCCCGGCGTACAGCACTTCCATCGCTTCATAAGGCAACAAAGCCTGTTTATATATCCGACTTGCTGTCATTGCGTCGTACGAGTCCGCCAGACCGATCCATTTCGCATATTCGTGGATCTGGTCCTTTTTCCAACCATGTGGGTATCCACTGCCGTCGATACGCTCATGATGCTGTAATGCACAATGAGCCGACAACAAGGGAATTCCAGGCTCGTCTTTGAGCAGCTTGTAGCCGATCACCGTGTGTGTTTTCATATGCTCATATTCCTCATCCGTCAATTTACCCGGCTTATAGAGTACTTGAGGTGAAATTTTCATTTTACCGATATCGTGCAGTAGTGAACCTATCCCCAGCTCCATGAGCTGGTTATTATCGTAGCCATTGGATATTCCAAGTACTAGTGAATATAAACATACGTTCAAAGAATGATGATACAAATCCTGATCCGCGGCCCCGATATCCATCAACATAATGATGGTGTCCTGACGGCCTCCAATATCGTCCAGAATGGATTCCATCACCTTATAAAATGACTTGCCAAAATATTTGTGCTTATGATCTACGGAGTAGGATGACAACCCTTGAAACTGCTTTTTGATTTCCTGTAGCGCCGCGGCCCTTGTCTGTTCATGGATCATCTCAGGAATGACGATATCTTCTGTCACAGCATCCTCAATGTATACATATCCAATACCGACTTGGCCTAGACGTTCAATCAATCGCGAAGTAAGCTCAACACCTTCCGAGAGCAGCACCATTCCGTTTTCATTGTATATTTTTTTGCCCAGCTTCATGCCGGCTCTCAATAATGTAACAGGTACCAGTCGCAGCTTAATCCTCTCCCGATTGTTTTGATACCTGAAGCCACCTAGCTGCAAAACATTCTTCCATCGCGCCCGGACGCTTCAACTCCATTTCAATCAAATCCCGTAAAAATTCTGGAAGCATAAATCGGAGATCTGTTCCGTTCGCAAGCACTTCATAACCTGCTTTGAAAGTGAACATATCCAACGTGCCCACTGTGTATTCCTCATGCTCTTCCAATAGTTGACCCGCTACACGAATGTCCGTCACTTTTTCATAAGGAGCACGGCCCGAGTCATACTGAATGGCCAAGCCTTCCACACACATCGTGCCAAGCACTTTGCCTCTGAAGCCAAAGCCCGTCATGGGCTTGTCTGTAAATTCAGGCAGCAAGGACTGCTCCAGCGCCAACCGAATATCTCTTCCCCGCAACTTCATAACACAGGCATTAATCGGCGAAGGGCATAAGGAATGTAGTATTCCTTTGCTGATATCCCCTTGAGGTAATGGGCCGAGCAGTTGTCCCGCATTGACGAGGGCAATTTCTGTTCCTGTAAAATGGGACACCGCTTGTGCCAGCATATTCCCAAAAGGGGATTCCTGATCATATGCAATCTCCAGTTTCCGATCCGTCACCGCAATGGTGCTCTCCATGGTGCGCTCTGCTTGTCTGCGATGCACCACAATGGCCGATGCCACTTTTTCGTCCAGTAGTGTCTGATCTACAGGAACTACGCCGCCTGACGTGACTCGAAACGGTTCGAGGCTATTGTTACGACTTAGTGTCACTTCACCCAGCAGCGTTCCGAACTTCCCCGCCCCACATAAAGCTGTTTTTCCGACCCAAAGCGGTTCCTCCAGCACATGATGGGTGTGACCTCCAAGGATAACGTCAATTTCAGGAAACTGCGACGCTAATTTTTGATCGGAAGGTAGACCCAGGTGCGACATCACGACCAAAACATCAACCTGCTTTCTCAGTGCCGCGATCTGCTTCCCCAGCACCTCAAACGGATTGAGCACATCCCAGCCCAGCAATTGATAAAACTCTACAAAAGGAGCCGTCACACCGAGTAAACCGACCTTGATTCCAGCTTTGTTTACGATAAGGGATTCCTTCATCCACGAAGGGCTCATCCCCGTAGCACGCTCTGTCATATTGCCGCATACGACCGGACAATGAATTCCCGCATATGCCTGTTCAATCATATCCGGGGTAAAAGTCAGTCCCTCATTGTTACCGATCGTAATTGCATCGTATCCTGTTAGATTAATCACATCCACATTTGCCCCACCGAGCGTTCCTTCCGTTTCGGGGGCCATCCGGTCCATGTGGTCTCCTATGTCGAGCACAAGCAGCGCATCCCGTGATGCGGCTCTTCGTTCATCGATCATCGCGGCTATCGAAGGCATACTGCCAAAATGACTATGGATATCATTGGTATGCAAAATGGTCAACGTTTGCCGAGTCGTCATCTCCATAACCGCCCTCCTCTATACTTTATATATATCGACTTTGGAGCTTCTAATGTTTAAGCATACCATGTTATTTAGCAATATGGTACATATGAGTGGACATAGTCCTTAAGCTTCGCTGTACTCTCTGAACAATCTCACATCATAAACATAGTGAAAAGCATTGACGTAATCTACTGTAGGTATCTGATAGGAAACGGGTGCCTGGGACCTATTTTACAGCTTGGAATAATAGTAATTTAGTCGTTGTCATCCCATATAATTCTTGATATATTAGGGTTGTTTCATATTTTCGACAAATTTACGACAATAAGGAGGTTAGCACATGAGAGTTCACGTTACCGATGCCAAGCCGGGAGATCGCCTCAAATCCGATACATACAATGGGCACGGTGTACCTGTCATGATTCAGGGCACCGAGCTTCAGCATGACGACATTTCCAAACTCATTATGCATGGTGTCGATTATATCGACATTGATGCCGGTTCTGCGAGCATTCCGGTTGACTTTGCCCCCGATGTTCCAGCTTCCCCTGAATCCCTCAAACGCGCCGTTCCCCTCATGGAGCAGACGATCAGTGGCTTTGAAAGCATGTTTCTCGAAGCTTCCTCAACTGGAAAATTTGATGAATATCGAGTTGATGAACTGTTCGGCCCTCTCGTTTCAGAGCTGGCTCGTCAAAAAGATGTCGTATCTCTGCTGTTAATTATGGAGCGGGGAGATCACTATACCTATAATCATTCTCTCCAAGTAGGTGTACTGTCATATTACATTGCCACATGGCTTGGATATACAGAAGAAGAAGCTTATGCCGCTGGTAAAGCCGGATATTTACACGATATAGGCAAATCCATGATACCGGATGAAATTTTGAACAAACCGGATAAACTGACACCTGAAGAATTTCATGAAATGAAGAAACATTCTCTCTATGGCTATGATATTATTCGCAATTCAACCAGCGATGAGATTTCTGCAATTGTCGCCTTGCAGCATCACGAGCGTGAAGATGGAAGTGGATATCCCCATGGACTGTTCAAGGAAGAAATTCATCCTTTTGCCAGCATAACAGCTATTGCAGACGTGTATAGCGCGATGATTTCCAATCGTGTGTACCAGACGAAGCAGGAGCTACTCGCCGTATTACGCGAGCTGCACAGCATGAGTTTTGGACATCTAAACCCAGAAGCTACCCAAGTGTTCATCAGACATATGCTTCCTAATTTCATTAATAAGCAGGTTCTGCTGACTACAGGGCAGACAGGAACGATTATTCTGAACAATCCTGCTGATTACTTCAGACCCTTAGTGAGAATTAACGATGATGAATATGTAGATTTATCTAGGGAACGCCATGTATCCATTGATGAAATTTATTTGGAATCCTGATCCGCTACTGCCTCCCGGCGTTACTTCGGTGGAACGAAATGTCTTGCCGAAGCCCAGGCTACGCGAATAAAAAGAGACGGTCCTTGATTCGTAGGTTCTTCTACGAAGGACAGCCTCTTTTTATGTTAGGGACATTAACCTAGTCACAATTTACAACGATCAAACACAATAAAAACGCGTTTCTACTACTATATTATTTGCTACATTTGTTTATTAAATAAGAGGTGCCTGAATCAATGTTGCGAAATTGAACTGGTGTACATGACCATCATTTAATGTGGTTTGGCCCGTAACAAAATGTACGTGCTTGCCATTTCCGACTGGAATAGCGGGTCCTGTTCTAATCCTTCTCAGATTATGAAAATGGTTCACGAAATCAGTTTTTGAAAGATCAATTTCATGGACATGACTTCTTCCAACTCGAATCGCTTGCCCAGTAACACCTGCAAAGCGGTGGTTATGTCGGTCTGCGCCTTCTTCAGCCAGTTTGGTACTACCTTCAAATTCATGTACATGCCTCTGTGTCTGTTTAGAAGAGAGGGGTTTCTTCTTCACTCCAGCTTTATTCTTCTGCATCCGTTGCCTGCCTCCTTATGTTTTGTGGCTTTACAATATCCTATTAAGCAAACATAGTTAAGTGCTAGGCAATTATCCGCAGTCCTAACAATAATTTTTTTTAATTCTATCTCCCCTTATAAAAGCGTTAGATCATAAGACAATTCAGAAAACTGCCGACATCTTTTTAGACATTACGGAAAAAATAGAAGAAGGCGAACTTAAAAAGTTCGCCTTCTGTACTAGCAGGAAATCCGAGTCGGCACAAAATCGGCACGACTCCGATTTAACAGCTTTAGAATACCTCAAAAACCTTGTCACACCAAGGGTTACTGCGTTTTAACCAATACTGCCTTCCATTTCGAACTTGATCAAACGGTTCATTTCTACCGCATATTCCATCGGCAGCTCTTTGGTGAACGGCTCAATAAAGCCCATAACGATCATTTGCGTTGCCTCTGCTTCAGTCAAACCACGGCTCATCAGATAGAACAGCTGATCTTCCGATACCTTGGAAACCGTTGCTTCGTGCTCAAGCGTGATGTCGTCATTCATGATTTCATTATAAGGAATAGTATCTGAAGTTGATTGATTATCCAAAATCAGCGTATCACACTTGATATTCGATTTTGCACCTTGAGCCTGACGACCGAATGAAGCTAATCCGCGATACGTTACTTTACCGCCGTGCTTACTGATCGACTTGGATACAATTGTGGAGGTGGTGTCTGGTGCCAAGTGGATCATTTTCGCACCTGCATCCTGATGCTGGCCTTTGCCTGCAACAGCGATGGACAGGACCATCCCTTTCGCTCCACGGCCTTTCAATACAACGGCTGGATACTTCATCGTCAACTTGGAACCGATGTTACCATCGACCCATTCCATCGTTGCGTTTTCTTCTGCAACCGCACGTTTGGTTACCAGGTTATAGATGTTTGGTGCCCAGTTCTGGATCGTTGTATAACGAACGCGTGCGTTCTTCTTACAAATAATTTCGACCACGGCACTATGCAGTGAGTTCGTGCTGTAAATTGGAGCCGTGCAACCTTCTACATAATGCACAAAGCTGTCTTCGTCCGCAATAATAAGCGTACGCTCAAATTGACCCATGTTTTCCGAGTTGATACGGAAGTAAGCCTGCAATGGAACTTCACATTTCACGCCTTTTGGTACATAGATGAAGCTACCGCCTGACCATACCGCACTGTTCAGTGCAGCAAACTTATTGTCCGCAGGAGGTACAACTGTTGCAAAATACTCTTTCAGAATCTCAGGATGCTCACGCAACGCCGTATCGGTATCCATGAAAATAACGCCCTGGTCTTCCAGTTCCTTTTGCATACTGTGGTAGACAACCTCGGATTCATACTGTGCGGATACACCAGCCAAAAACTTTTGCTCCGCCTCAGGAATACCCAGTTTATCAAAGGTTTCTTTAATTTCCGTCGGAACTTCTTCCCATGTCTTCCCTTGTTTCTCGGAAGGTCTTACATAGTACTGGATATCGTTGAAATCCAGTTCATCCATATCTCCGCCCCAGTTTGGCATTGGCATTTTTTCAAACTGTTTCAGTGCTTTCAGACGGAACTCCAGCATCCATTCTGGCTCATCCTTAATTTTGGAGATTTCCTTTACAATTTCCGGAGTGAGACCCTTACCTGTTTGGAAAATGGACTTGTGCTCGTCACGAAAGCCATATTTATACTCTTCCATTTCCGGTGCTTTCTTGGCCATGTTTCTCAAACCTCCTCTGTTCTATTTAAATTATTTATCTTCATCAATCCCTTTGCGCAGCGCGTTCCAAGCCAGTGTCGCACATTTGATGCGGGCCGGGAACTTATTCACGCCTGACAAAGCTTCCAATTCTTCATAATCATCGAATTCAACGGCTTCTCCCTTCATTAAAGAAGAGAAGCGGCTTGCCATATCCAGTGCCTGATCAATCGTTTTTCCTTTGACCGCTTCTGTCATCATCGAAGCTGAGGACATACTAATCGAGCAGCCTTCGCCAGTAAAACGGGCATCTTCGACCACGCCGTCTTTCGTTTTGAGTTGAAGAGAAATCCGGTCACCACACGTAGGATTATTCAAATCCACCGTAACGGCATCGTCCTCAAAACGTCCGCGATTGCGCGGATTTTTATAATGATCCATAATCACGCGTCGGTACAAGTCATCAAGTTGCATCGCCAAAATACTCCTTTGTTTGGATTAAGGCGCTGACCAAAGCGTCGACTTCCTCTTCCGTGTTATAGAGGTAAAAGCTGGCACGTGCAGTCGCACTGGCTTTCAACCAGCGCATCAATGGCTGGCAGCAATGATGGCCTGCACGTACAGCCACCCCTTTGCTATCCAATACGGTAGCTACATCATGCGGATGCACATCATCCAAGTTGAATGTTACAAGCCCGACATGACGTTCTGCAGGTCCGTAAATCGTCAACCCCTCCACTTCACGGAGACGTTTGAGAGCATAGTCGACCAGACGGCTTTCATGCTGTGCAATGGCGTCCAGTCCGATGCTTTCCAGAAAATCAATGGCAGCTCCCAAGCCAACGGCTCCGGCTATAATCGGGGTTCCACCTTCGAATTTCCAAGGCAGCTCCTTCCATGTGGATTCATACAATCCCACATCGTCGATCATTTCACCGCCGAACTCAATGGGCTCCATGTTTTCCAGCAGCGTCTTCTTGCCGTACAGTGCTCCGATCCCAGTAGGAGCACACATTTTGTGACCCGAAAAGGCATAAAAGTCAGCATCGATGTCTTGCACGTCTACTTTCATATGTGGTGTGCTTTGTGCACCGTCTATAACGATGACTGCGCCTTTGCGATGCGCAATAGCTGCAATCTCTTTGACAGGGTTCACAACACCCAGCACATTGGAGACATGCGCAATCGCTACAATTTTCGTGTTTTCTGTAATGGTATTCTCCACATCAGCAAGATCAACGCTACCATTCTCTTGAAGTGGAATATATTTCAAAGTCGCGCCTGTGGCTTTGGCTACCTGTTGCCACGGAATCAGATTACTGTGATGCTCCATCTGTGTGATGACAATTTCATCACCTGCCTGGCAATTAGCCCTGCCATAGGAAGAAGCGACCAGATTCAACGCCGTTGTTGTTCCTCTTGTAAAAATAATTTCCTGACTGCGCTTTGCATTCAGAAAGCGGGCTACCTTCTCCCGCGCACCTTCATAAGCATCCGTTGCGCGACTACCCAAGGTATGCACACCACGGTGAACATTTGAATTATCATATTCGTAGTAGTGCTTGATCGCCTCGATGACCGCCAGCGGTTTTTGCGAAGTGGCCGCATTATCCAAATAAACCAGCGGATGACCGTTAATCTCCTGATGTAAAATCGGGAACTGTTCACGGATCAATGCAGTATTCATTGGCCTAACTTCCTTTCAACAAGGCTTTGCAGCTGATGTTGAAGTCCTTCGAGCGGAATTTCAGATACGACAGGTGCCAAGAAGCCATAAATAATCAGACGTTCAGCTTCTGCACGGCTAATCCCGCGGGACATCAAGTAATACACTTGTTCACGGTTTACCTGACCAACCGATGCTGCGTGACCTGCCGTTACATCATCTTCATCAATCAGCAGGATCGGGTTAGCGTCACCACGCGCTTTCGGGCTGAGCATAAGAACACGTTCTGTTTGCTGACCGTCTGCTTTGGTAGCACCTTTTTCAATTTTTGTAATTCCGTTAATGATGGAAGACGCTTCTTCACGCATTACTGCGCGCGTAATCATCTGACTGGCGGAATTTTTACCAAAATGCTGTGCTTGTGTCGTATAGTTCAGCTTTTGTGAGCCGGAACCAACAGCAATGATCTTGGCATCCGAATTGGAGCCATTGCCTTTGAGCACGGACATGGTATTGCTTGCTGTATTACCGTTGTTCATTTCGCCCACAATCCATTCGATAGCTGCGTCATTTCCCAACGTAGCACGACGAATCGAAATATCCGTTACTTGCTCTCCAAACTGATGGACTGTCGCATAACGTACTTTAGCTCCTGCATTTGCAACAACTTCTACCGCACCGTTATGAAGAACAGGTGCCGCCAAATCCGCAGATACATAGTTGTCTACGTAAGTCACGGAACTGTGGCTTTCAACAATGAGCAGCACATGCGGTGCAAACGTTGCAGTCGCATCGTCCGTCAGAAATACAGCTTGAAGCGGAACGTTCAGCTCTACATTTTTAGGCACATAAGCAAATACTCCACCGTTCCAGAGTGCTGCGTGCAATGCAGATAATGAATTTTCTTCAGCCTTAATAACTGTGTTCAGATGAGCTTTAACCAAATCAGCATGCTCTTTAACCGCTGTTTGTAAATCCGTGAAAATGACGCCTTGCGCCGCCAATTCCTCGCTCAGCTTCACATATACCGCGCCGGAGTTGCGCTGAATAATCAGACCACCCTCCTGTTGCTCTTTGACCAGATCAGCAATGGCTGCCGGGACCTGCCCTACCGATGCAATGACCTCGTTCTGTTTATGTTGACCGTAATCGTTTAATTTCCATCGTTCGATTTTTGTTTTTTCAAATACCGGAAGCTCCAGTTTGCCTGCAAGCTCAAGTGCTTTTTGTCTGTCTTCGGCCAACCAAGATGGTTCGCCGTTACGTTCGGACAGAACACGCAGTTGCTCGGAATCTACCGGAAGGATTGTTTGTGTAGTCATTAGTTTTCCTCCTCGCTTCCGGCTTACGCCTCTTGTCCTACAGTTTCATCAACGATACCCAGCTCTTCCTTGATCCAGTCGTAACCGTCCGCTTCCAGACGCTCAGCAAGCTCAGGACCACCGGATTTAACGATACGTCCTTGCATCATTACATGTACATAATCTGGTTTAACGTAGTTTAACAGACGTTGATAGTGAGTAATGATAAGGAAACCACGCTCTTCGGAACGCATAGCGTTGACACCGCTAGCCACGATTCTCAAAGCATCGATATCCAGACCGGAGTCGATTTCATCAAGAATGACAATTTTCGGATCAATCATCATCATTTGCAAAATTTCATTCCGTTTTTTCTCACCACCAGAGAAGCCTTCGTTCAGGTAACGGTGAGCAAACTCAGGATTCATTTCGAGCTCTTTCATTTTGCTTTCCATTTGACGGATAAACTTAATCAGGGAGATTTCTTGTCCTTCTTCACGGCGCGCGTTAATCGCACTACGCAAAAAGTCGGAGTTCGTTACCCCTGCAATTTCACTCGGATACTGCATCGCCAAGAACAATCCTGCACGTGCACGCTCATCCACTTCCATATCCAGCACGTCTTCTCCATCCAAAGTTACTTTGCCATCTGTGACTTCATATTTAGGATGACCCATCAAAGCAGACGCGAGTGTACTTTTACCCGTACCGTTAGGACCCATGATGGCATGGATTTCTCCGCCCTTCATTTCGAGGTTAATACCTTTCAAAATTTCCTTGCCTTCAATGGTCGCCTTGAGACCTTCAATCTTAAAGTTTGTAGCCATATTCGCAATACCCTCCAAAAAATGTAGTGTGGTGTCGAAATCAGAAAGTATATTTAAACAGGGGAGCCCCCTGATTTCAAGTAATATTTAAAAATTTATTTATAATCATTCTAAACTGATTCTCAATGATTCTCAAGTTATTTTATAATAAATATCTTTAAGGGTGCAACCAACAGACACACGTTATCCAACTTTCTTCATAAAATGTTCACCCTACCAGGCACACAAATGGCAAAATTCATCCTGTGGTTGTTCATATAATTATAAATTTGTACAAAAAACATGGGATGCATGATCTTTTTCCAGCCATAAAAACGCTACTGACAGCATGACGTCAGTAGCGTTTTACATGTAGAGAGTTTATTTCAGAGCGTAACCCCATCACTATGGAGTGGAATTAATTTCACCGAACTAGGCATTGGGTAATGGAGCGAAATTCGGCCAATTAGCCCAAATAAGAGCGAAGCATCCACATATGTTTCTCCAGATCCGCTTTATAACCAATCAGCAAATCTGCAGTTGGCTGGTCGGAATTGCTTTCCGCCAGTTCGATACCTTCCTGAAACTCCTCGCATACAGTTGCAAAATCCTCGATCAAGGTTTGTACCATCTTAGGAGCATCTTCGTTGCCGGTTGCTTCCTGAATCGACGACAGCTCCAGATATTCCTTCAACGTTGCGGAAGGAGAACCTTTCAACGCGAGCAAACGCTCGGCGATCTCATCCATTTTCAATGTCACTTCATTGTATAACTCTTCAAATTTAACATGGAGTGTGTAGAAACTAGAGCCTTTCACATACCAGTGATAGTTATGAATTTTTACATATAACACATTGAGGTTAGCGACTTGACGGTTTAAAAGTTCCTCCACCGATTTGGTTTGCGTATTTTTCGAGTTACTTGTTGTTTTAGCCATCATAAATCCCTTCCTTTTTCATCAAATTGACTTTCAGGAACGTTTACATATCCATCACCGTCATTACTGACGGTAAGACGCCAGCGGGCATCCTAATATCACCTGCCGGACGTCTGTCTCATATTTACCCTCTCTATACGGAGACGAAACAAAAAAAGAGTTCTCCTTTCTTCCTCTTTCAATCCCCATAAAAAAAATGTACAAAACTTCAATGATTTTCGTTATACTTTCTCTATCCTATCAAAATACTTGGTTTAATATTGTGATATTTTTTAAACTATTTACATGCGCACATTTTATGGAGGTGACTTCGTTGTCCCAATATCATCCTTTAACGACTGAAGAAGCAATCGAATTCGTGAAGAACATCCCCGGATTTTTTAGTCAGGAAGCCCATCTGGAATGCCGAGAAATCGGTGATGGTAACTTAAATCTGGTTTTTCATATTACGGATTCTGAATCTAACAAGAGTATCATTGCCAAGCAGGCACTTCCCTATGTAAAAATTGTGGGTGAATCCTGGCCGCTTTCACTGGATCGTGCCCGTATTGAACGCGAGGCACTTCAGCAGGAACACTACATTTGCCCCGAATTGGTTCCTGCGGTACTGGCGTATGACGATGAGCTTGCGTTGACCGTGATGGAGGATCTTAGCTCACACACCATCATGCGCAAGGGACTAATAGAAGGAAACACCTATCCATATTTCGCTAATCATATTGGGGAGTTTCTGGCACGCACGCTCTTCTTCACCTCAGATTTGGGCATGAATCAGCAGGATAAAAAAGACCTGGTTAAACGCTTTATCAACCCGGATCTCTGCAAAATAACTGAGGATCTGATTCTGGATGAACCGTATCGGTTCTCAGATAATAACAACTATGGTGCGTACATCGAAGACGAAGCAGAGGCACTACGTACAGATCAAGTGCTTCACCTGGAAGTGGCTTTGCTGCGAGAAAAGTTTTTGACACGAACCGAAGCGCTTCTGCACGGTGACCTTCATACTGGTAGCATTTTTGTAACGACCGAATCGACTAAAGTCATTGATCCTGAATTTGCCTACTACGGACCCATGGGCTTTGATATCGGAGCGGTGATCGCCAATCTGCTGTTGAACTACGCAGCACAACCCGGATGGACCTCTGGCGAGAAGGCTCTAAAGGAAAGGCGTGACTGGGTTCTGGAGACCGCCATTCAGGTATGGGAGCAGTTTGAGCGTAGGTTCCGCAAACTGTGGGATGAGCATGTCACCGATCATATGGCACGTACAGCGGGATATCAGGACTTGTATCTCCAGAAAGTACTGCAAGATACGATTGGTTTTGCAGGGTGCAAAGTGATTCGCCGTATCATCAGCCTGTCGCATGTGGCAGATATCGACACCATTGCCGATCCTGCTATCAAGGAAGCTGCGGAACGTCTGGCGTTATCTATCGGTAAATCCTTGGTTCTTCGCAATCGCGAGCTTCATTCGATTCGGGAACTGGGAGACATTGTTCGGACAGCAACAGCTGCCCAAACTAAAGGAGCTTAATGAATATGAGTGAAAAGAAAGAATCGTCGCCCGTAACCTCTGGGAAAGCTACAGTGCCCAGTCAGGCTCTATCTTCGCTGGTGTGGAAAGGCAACCGCTTGTCTATGTTGGATCAGCGTCTACTGCCCGAAACGATTGTCATGCTGGATTTATTCACGGCCGAGGAAGTATGGGATGGCATACATGCCATGAAGGTACGTGGTGCGCCCGCTATCGGGATGGCTGCGGCCTACGGCGTTGTGCTAGGAGCTACCGCCTACGACGGCACCGACGCTGCTGGGTGGCTGCAGCATGTACACGCCGTGTGCGGACATTTGGCTACTTCACGCCCGACGGCAGTGAACCTGTTCTGGGCCTTGGACCGCATGAAGAAGCGGGCTGGGGAACTCATCATTGAAGCTAGCGGAGGTCAGGTCAAAGACTGGAATGCCGGGCTGGAGCGTGAAGCCACAGCTATTCAGGCAGAGGATGAGGAAGTATGTCGCCAAATCGGCATCCATGCTTTACCTCTGTTCGAGGACGGGATGGGCGTACTTACTCACTGCAATGCAGGCGGATTGGCGACAGCGAAATACGGAACAGCGCTCGCGCCGATGTACCTTGCGCAGGAGAACGGCATTCACCTCAAAGTATTTGCCGACGAAACCCGCCCCGTGCTGCAGGGGGCGCGCCTGACCGCTTTCGAGCTTCAGCAGGCAGGCATTGATGTCACCCTGCTCTGTGACAATATGGCGGGCATGGTGATGTCCAAAGGATGGGTACAGGCCGTTATTGTCGGCACAGATAGAGTCGCTGCTAATGGAGATGTGGCCAACAAAATCGGCACCTATAGCCTAGCTGTGCTAGCGAAGGCGCATGGCATTCCTTTTTATGTCGCTTCGCCACTATCTACCATTGATTTGCAGACCGCAACAGGCGCAGATATTCCGATCGAGGAGCGTTCTGCTGAGGAAGTTACCGAAAGCTTTGGTAAAAGGACCGCCCCGCAGGGCATCAAAGTCTACAACCCAGCATTCGACGTTACACCTCATGAGTACATTACCGCCATCATTACCGAAAAAGGGATTGTACAAGCACCCTTTAGCGAGAACCTGACCCATTTGTTTGCCGAATAATTGTTCTTGCATGTCATACCGTTCGTATATAATTCAAATGATAATTCTACTCGATAGAATAAAACTTTTCACAGAAAAAAACCGGAGCCAAAAAGTCCGGTTTTTTTTCGTTCTTGTTCCTCTACTCTTATGCAACATATGCACATAGGCTTCATTACACCAGTTTCAAAAGTGCTTCGTATCCTGGCATACCTGGCTTAATCCCCAGTTGCTCCGCTTCTGTCGTCACCGATTCCATCGGCGCTTCCAACAATTCTTTCAGCGTTTTTACCCCCACAGCTCGTGCGGCAAGAATTTTCCGATCCGCCAGCCGCTCATTGAGCAGCCCAACATCCAGTGCACCACACATGATGTAACCACGGGAGTTAGAGATCGTCAACAGCGTTGTTTTAGGCAGTTTGACCTCAACTCCGATAAATGTATGCTCACCCACTTGCACGGATTCCATGTGTATCATTGTTCTCACATGCACCTCCTCTTTGTTCACCCGGGATATTTTATGCGGCATTTGCGGGTAAGTGTGGACACTCGTGGATACGTTCAAAATTTTAGGAGGATTATGTATTTACAGCAAAACAGGACATATCAAAAAGACTAGATGATTCATCACATCTAGTCTCTTTATCATCGTTAATGTTCTAAGTCTACGCTTTGTCAAACTTATTTAAGTACTGTGGCGGTACAAGGTCAGCAAGCCAAAACACCATGGTTGGCTTTATAAAACTTCACTTGATTAGCTAATGCCTTTTCTGTGTCTACTTCGAGGATCACTAGTTCCCCACGTCTTTTGCCTGCTAAAATTGCAAACTCAAGGGATTCAGACAGATGTACATACTTCCTGCCCATTGGCTTAATTCCTTCATTGAAAATATTTTGGATTACCTTTGTGTTTGTACCGTGATAGAAGTTGTTGGTGGAGTAGCTTCCTTATAATCTACTCTGCCTGTACTGTGACCATAATTAGCTCTTATGTACCACAATGGTTTACTACTTGCTTGATATCCGACTCGCAGACATCGGCCCATCTATTCTCTGATCTTATCCCTTGAATCAAATCTTAAATGTCCCGTTAACATCACATACTCCTTGTAATAAATATTTGTTTTATTTATAGTAATCTATCCGATGATTCATAGCGCCTTGTGAAGTAAAGCACCAATCCCCCAATAAGGAAAAATGTAGCTCCAATTAAAAAAACTCTTATCAAAGCCATGATAAAAATCTCCGATTCATAAAACCCCTCCCCTCTAATAATCTCATTAGACTATTTTGTTCTTCCCATAATTTTGAGTATGTATCATACTTCATAACATTCACGTACCTTCCGTATACTTTAACCATATCACTAAGTAAGTAGCCTGATTGAAGACTCTCCTGTTTAAACCCACCTCTAAATTCTTAGGTGCATGCAAATTATCTTCTTTATCAGATAAATTACTATGAAAAATGAAAAAAGCTCACTCCTATTTTATTGTTAAAGGAGCAAGCTCGGTTCGTATTATTGAAGCTTCTTTATGATTCAAATGTCAACTTTTCGGGAAATATACCACCTTCTTTAACGAAGCAACGTGCCATCCGCTGTGCAGCCCTATCAAAATAAAATTTATTTGAATGACTCGGATCTGGTAAAGGTTCAATTTCAGAGAATAGCTTAGTCTCTTTGTTCAATTGAATTTTCCCCATAATGTGTTCATTTGGGCCATATCTATAAATAACTACATTCTCATCCTCATGCTCTTTAAAAAGTAAAACAAATGCTCCCATTATAAAATCTCCTCTATTCTATTTCCCATGGACGACCCGACCTTACCGCAGCTTTATGAGCAGTCTCATAGTCTGTTTTAAATATACCCTCAAATCTGGATTCAAACAATTCATGATTAAGCAAATCCATATCTTTTTCTGTTTGTAATCCTTTTTGTAATCTATCCCATGCTTGAGCTATTTCGTAATCAGAATGAAATCTGCCATAACCACTCGACTTTATATGTTCATTTATGAAAACGTGTTCTTTGATTCTTTGAACTCTACTTTCCTTCATTCCAGAATTTTCAGCTATTGCTCTTACATCACTATCAGACGCTCTGATTTGATCATACATCTCATCTGCTTCAGCTTCTCTACGAAAATATTCATCAATTGAAAGATCGTTTCTTCCACCTGTTTGTACTTCTGTTTTAGGTTCAGATTCTATTGAATTACGCAATTTCGAATTCGCATTATTCTTCGGAATCTCATACTTAATAGATGATTTCAAACCAATTTTAGGCTTGATTACTGAACTAACTCCTCCAAACAATCCTGCTGTACCGATCATATTAGCCCAGTGTTCCTTTGACCAGGCATTGTTTGGATTAAACGCCCCTTGAATCGTACCCGTTACTCCAAAGGTACCGAAATTGAGCATGTCATTCCATGAATCGTTTTGTTTAGCTGCCCGTTCCATGTACCCTTGATACATTCCTTTTGGAATACCATATGACATATAATCTAGAAAGCTCCAGACTGAATTAAACTTTTTCTCATAGCGTACTGAGTTAGCGTCTACAAAATCCTGACCTAGTTCAGTTAAGCTATCTACTGATTTTTGGAACGCATTCCGTGTATCTGGAGCAGGAACAGCACATGAATTCGGTGGAGGTGGTAAACAACTTGCGTCAATGTTACCTGCTTCCATCAGATCTGCTAATCTGAATTTATCTGCATGGTGACGTAATTCCCTAGCAATAGAATCCGTCAAGGTAACAAAGTCATTCATATTCTTCTGAGAGGTTTGGAAGGAATAGTAAAAGTGCTCTTTAGTCAGTCCTTCCCACAATTGCCCCATAGATGAAATTTGTTGTACTAAATTACTATTCATTTGAGTTGCCGTTTGCTGTGCTAACTCAAACTGCTTGGAGGCAGTCATAAGCTGCTCAGGTGTCACTTTAATTGTTGTCATAATATACCTCTGTTTGAGTTCGTTATGACATAGTAACATTATTCCGATTTATGGAAAACGAACTTAATTCCTAATTGTTATGTGAAGAGTTAATCTTTCTGCCTATGTCTAAAGGCCTTATAGTTGTAACGACAACCATATCCTGCAACTCAGGAATGAGTGTCAGAAGTTTTTATAATTATGTAGTTGTTGCTTGGTTGTGCTAATTTCTTGAGAAAATACTGAATTGTGTTTTAGGCTCATGTACTAGTAGCTTCAATACTCAATCCATAAGAATAAGCCCCTAACCAGATCGCCTCAACTTTCTGGCATGTATAGGGGCATTCATGTATGAACATATTTAATGAGCTGATAATTAATTCTTTGAATTTTTCCATTTTAGAAATGTATTTATGGCAATAACAATAATTAGAACGATGAGCAAAACATTTGTGATAGTAAGAGTGCTATTTAAGTTGCTCAATCTGGTTTCAATGTCCTGTAAACCTGAACTAGTTTTATCCCCTATTTCACTTATGCTAGAACTCATCCGATTTAAATACTGTACTAATTCACCTATATCCATCCAGCACACCTCCAGTTAATTATTTACAATAACATATTATTTTTATTATTTTTTTATAATTATTTCAGATAGTACTATAATGAGATCGTTAACAAATTCTATGGAGTTTATTGAAAAAAGGTTCAGGGAATGTGATTTACATTGTAGGCGAGTTGAAAGTAAGTAATACGATTAAACTACAACAAACGGCTACGAAACATGTACTGTATATCAAGACTATAAGGATGGGTTTGTAACTGCTAAATTATATTCGGTAATGTCAGTATAAGTAGTGGTTCATTGGCTGAGGTTTCGAATATTTCAGAAACATATTGGACACCTGTTAGTGGTGGATCTTGGAGTTTGGAAAATACACATGCTAATACCATTTCTATAACTGGTAAATTCCCTACCCAAAGGGTTCAAATTACTGGAACTGCTGTGGTTGGTACTATAGAAACAGAGTCTGGTGGGGTTTCTCTAGGTGTTTTCGGTTACAATGTAGGAGTTAATGGTCAAATGAGAAAAGCAATTAGCCAAGGCTTCACATTTAGTTATGGTAGATAAACAGTCCAAATTCTAACTCACTTTAGATCCTAATACGTAGCGGTGCCAACCAGTGTCTAAATTTTGTCATTATCGGTACCGGTGTTTTTTCTACAACTTAGTGAGGTAACCCTAGATAAATATTTTCAATTCCTCACATCTTTATCGCCCTATTCATTCCCTAACATACAAAAAAGGCTAGACGGACAGTCTCGTCTAACCTTTAATTATGATTTAATATTCTCCCTTGTTTCCCATTGGTTCGTATTAGGAATGATTCCTGTTGGGTTCGTAATAAGACCCATTTTATGACTGCATTATTTCAAAGCTTTTTCATTCAAATTTCAGTTCAAGCCCCACCAATTGGATCATAGTATAAAGTAATCTGATCACTAAACTTCCAATCTGCCAGCCCTAAACTTGAAACCAACACTTGGAGTTGCCGTTGGTATAGTTGTAACTTGACTACTCATTGTTTGTGTACTTATGACTAATACTAATAAGAAAGTCGTCGTGCATAGCTTTCTAAATTATGATACTCCGTCTTGGCTTCAGCTAAGACAAATTTCTGATACCGTTCGACAATTATCATGTAACGAAGGATTGAGCGTTCATTATTAATTATAATGGATTTCCTCATACCATCTAATAAGTACCGAACTCCCTTTTCGTACTGGCCTCTGGATAAACAATATTCAGCCAATTCACTCAATATGCCAACAAGCTGATTATTAATATTTTGCTGGTCATTAGTTTGTATTCCTCCGTGATAATCATGTATGTTTGAAACTTCACACTCTAATCGATTCAGAATATCATCAACGTCTATGCTATAACGATTGGCTGCGATCATAATGTTCCATAGACCCGGAAGAATCTCATCTTTCGTCCTTGTGATGAGATCAGTATATGCAGGAAGTACCTCTCTATTGCCAGCCATCAGCTTGGTCAGACACACATTAGCCTCACCCCACTCCTGAAATAAGTTTTTCCAGTGTTTTGTTTCTTTATCAGTCTCTTTCACCCATTCCAAATCAACAGATTCATAGGCTGCTTGCAGTGCTAACTCATAGTTTCCTTGCTCATAGTTAGCGCCTCCAATAAGTGAATTACTGAATGTTATATAAAAAAATAACGGTCGTAAAGGCTTCTTATGTTGTTCTCATTTTAGAGAGTGTGCTATAGAATATTGTGCTTTACCTAAAGTCCTTAAGTCCTTAGCAACTTCCTCAACCCGTTCCCATTTACGCAATGATCGATATACATTAGCCAAATCTACAAGGGCATCTAACTGATCTATAGCGTCGAGTCGTTTGACAAATGACTCAAATTGGAGTGCTGCTTGTAAATTTCTTTCCTGATCGTCTCCAATCTGAATCTTGAATATGCGATATTGACAGACAGCTAAGCGTTCAGAATGCTGATACTTTTCAGCTTCAGCTACACCCTCATAGAGAAGCAACGCAGCATCGTGTCGTCCTTGTTCATATAAGTTTTCCGCAATTTCGAATAACTTTGGCGAATAGAGAAGATTATCCATGATGGCTCCCACCATTCGACGAATTGAATCAAACTTATCCAGTTCTACACAACGATATAAAAATGGCTTGATTCGCCTCATATTTGTAGGGGTGTCGATGATGTAGTTTTCTATAAATAAATCATAAAAGTGACCTTCTGGTAAACTCATGCCCTCAGTCATTAGGTCAAGCTGATTAACAGACATAGATTTGTTTCCTGACACTATGCTACTTATTATTCCCCTATTCATCCCTGTAATTTGTCCAAATTGCGATAGGTTTAAGCCTTCTTGTTTTAGATATTGTTCCAATTCTGCTCTAATCGTGGGTGTAATTTTCATCTATAAACCACCCACAATACGATGCATAGTTAAAATTATTATGTAGTTGTGAAACAAGTATTAAAATGTTCTAACGATCTCGATTTTACCTTCTTTTGGAATAAAATCACATACCTTTCATATATGTACTTGAGATACCTATCGGGATAGTTTACGATGATTTTAGGGTTAAAATTATCATCCTCATATTGATGTATAGTTTATTGGGAAAATCATAATACTACTCATCCAATACAAAGTTACTCTATTGAATAGTCATGTACGTATTCCCTTGTAAATTAATCTATGAATAGAGTTTAGAATGGATGTATAGCATACAAGCAACCTCAATGATATTAGGAATGGTATCGAGTAAAAAAATGACCTGAGTATAGGAGTGGAAGTGCCAAGGGTAATTTTGGAAATTAAATAGACGTTTACGATGTAAAATCCCCCCCACCCTTTTTTTATTGTACCTGCTAGTATTGACCAATAAAACATTAAAAAGCCTAGAAATGAATTAATCTAGGCTTTGCAGATTGAAGATTATTCTATCCTACTTTTTGCTGTTCCTCAAATTCTTTTACCCTACGATAGAACGTGTTAGGCTTCATTTCTACGCGCTTCATTGCTTCGACTGCTGTTATTCCACCTTGCTTCCATTCCTCATATGCTGTAATAAACTCATCACTTATTGCCTGTTTAGGCCGACCAAATACCACACCATTATTTTTAGCTGCTGCTATGCCTTCATTCTGTCTTCCGTTAATCTTCTCCCGCTCACGTTCAGCCATATACGAAAGCAACTCAAGCACAATACTGTATATAACTTTCTCTAAGCCATTATGGTATTGTCTAGTATCAAGAATGGGCATATCAAGAATAACGATGTGTGCGCCTATCTCCTGCGTTATATCTTGCCATTCACGTTTGATTTCTTCTACGTTTCTTCCTAAACGATCCAGTTCCTTAATGAACAGAATGTCGCCTTTCCTAAGCACACTCTTCAATGCTTGATATTGTGGTCTATCAAAATTCTTGCCGCTTTTCTTATCAATAAAGTAATCTCGTTCCATGATACCTAAACCTTGCATTGCTTCCAATTGTCTAGCTTCGTTCTGATCTTTCGTCGATACTCTTATGTAACCATAGTGTCTAATCTCACTCATATGGATCATCCTTTGCTATGTCAATGATTATATTATAGAAAAAATATGTCAAAATGTATATAAAAACATATGAAATATTTCAAAATATTTTATATACTATTTGACACGTACCATAACCACTTATGACATACAATAGATCTCTATTGCAAAAGATATACTTTATGACATAGTGTTGGAAAAGACCTTAGCTAAATTGAGCATAATAAAAAGGGCAACCGAAGTCGCCCTAGATATTCCAATTATACAAATTAACTTTTCAAATGCTTTAGTACACAAATCTATTTACTGTCTTCTTCCTTGATATAAGTAGCATCATATTGAATGATTGCTTTAGTTTCATCAGTAGTCTTTGAAACATCGTAGACCACTTCATCTTGATTTAATTTATCTTCATCATGGAGAGATTGCGGTTTTTTTATAAATAATCCATCTTTAGTATAAATTTTATCAGGATGATTAAGTTCTTCTAATACACTATCAGGGACTATTGCTTTTGTAACGCCCTTCATTTCTTCAGAAGTATCGTCACTAGCAAAAACATTATTACTAATAACTACAGCAAACGTAACAGTAAGGGCAGCCACCCCCAAAAATTTTAATTTAGCCTTCACTTCTTCCCTCACCCTTCATTAATTAATTTACATATCCATTTCCATACAGATTTTAACTATTTATATGTATTCATAACCAATATATTCAAATTGTATGCATGAATTCAACAAAAGTCAAATTGCTCAACTCTTTTTTCAATACATTTGTAATCATAGTTTGAAAGTAATATTTTGATGTTATCAGTAATGAGGATAGGAAGTTGACGCTGTGTCAACCATATGAGGGTATCACCAACTTTGGAGACACTGTAGAGATAACCTGTATCGACACCCGTATCGAACCTCAATCGTAAAACTTGATCATATGTTCAAAAACTCCTTATTCCATATGGCTTTTTGAGCCATTGTGGTTAAAATTGTGCCTGAATATATTTACATCGTTCCATATCGAAAAAACAGTGAAAATGCAGATAAATAAAGGAATTTATAAAGAATTGCTTTGCAACGTGGTTTCAATCGTACGTACCGGAGAAAAATATTCAAAAAAAACTTGATGTATCAAGGGAATTTTGAGCTTTTATAAATTAAATTGTGAAAAACATAAATTTGGAATATCCTTTATTTATCTATGTTTTTGAAAACAGCAAACACGTATCGTAATCATAACAAGAATCGCGGAGTGGAAGACATGTTTTCATCAATTTTCACTCTATCAAGTTCGTTCAACTCATATATATAGAAGAAACTAAAATCTAATTCCCTCACAGTCATTTCATCCACCATCTTCTGTTCATCAGTCGTTGGGACGATATGTCCCTTCGTTATAAATTCTCCACGATCGATCGATTCAGGTAGAGAGAGCATTTCGAATATTTTACTGGTTTGTAACGATGTCGTTACATTTGAAATTGTTCGTAAGCCTGAATGAACCTATGTCCTTGCATTCTACTAAAATCTACATGATTAGCAAGCCACTCTCCCACTCACCATGCTCCAAATCATTCTCCTTAACGTGCTTCAATCGTCGTCCAATCTCAAACACGGACTGACCAGCAATTTGTTTGTAACTGTTTATTTCTTTATAGTAGTTCAAAATAAAAAAATAACCCCGGAATGTTTACCGGGGTAAAGTCTCTATTCTTTTGCAGTTTTAGGGAGAGTTATGTGTATTGAAAGTGCTGGTTTATCATAATTCACTTTCGCACCTATTGATTCACTAATGAACCTAAGATTCACATATAAAATATTCTCACCCAAGAAAGGCGTTTGCGATAAAGAATATGATTTTCCATTTACATATGCTGTCTTATTATCTTGGCTTAATTTTATGACTGTCGAGCCATCCTGACTGCTTGCAGTAACTGTTTTACTAGTATTATCCCAACTAACTTTCATATCATATTGCTCAAATATTTCACGAAAAGGAACCATCGCTACCCCTGAATAGGCTATAAGTGCATTAAAATCCAGTTTTTCATTATTAACATATATGTTAGCCCTCTGTGCTTCTCCGGCAGCGTAAATACTTGTTGAGAAAATAGAGGTGATAAAAAGAACAACCACCAAAACAAACATATTCTTTTTCACAATACTCCCTCTCTTCTTATCACAAATTTTGATCAGCTGTTATTGTAACTGTATTATTACCATCCCTTGTAATGGAAGCATGATCTGTAAGGGGAGCACTAAAAGCACTACTTGGAACCGCCACATCATTTACTTTTATACTTGAGTAAGTCCCCCTATTTCTACCTTTGTCACCTGTAGAAACAACGGTTGACAAGAGTTTCCATTGATTTACAGTATTAATATTAAGACTATTATCGGTTTCCATAATAGAAATTAAACTGGTGTTTGTTCCATCTGAACAACCAATATCCCTACATGTTGCTGTGCCGCTAATTTTCATTCTTGCTTTTCCATTGTAATTATACCATACGTACAAAACAACATCGGAATTTGATAAATAAGCATTAGCGGCTTGTACATTTGAATAGCCTGTAACAAAGCCAGAATGACTTTCCACTCCATTTCTTTTTACAACCATTGTTGGTTTCCAACCTTTTTCAAAAGAACCAGGACCAACAGTAGAATCATAGACTAACCCCATATCTGCTTCATAATCCCCCGAAGTGAAACCAGAATAGTTATATGCCGCTGTCTCTTGGACAACTTGCGAATCAAGTGGAAGTCTTAACAAAGTAGATAGGTAGCTTCCATTTTTGACTATGTTCTGTCTACCTCCAATACCATCCCCAATATTATAAGCAGAAGTGGTGATTCGGTCGTTTTGACCTTCAGTTAAATATTTAACATCCGGCTTCTCAATAGTAAGTTCTGGAGCCTTATTGGGAACCTCTTCATATTTGTATACATAATCTTCACCTATAATAGTGTAGTCATAAATTGTATTATCATAAACACTTTCCGACACATTTTTATTGATACTTATCTTTTGGTTGCTAGCTCTGTCCTCTTCGATTCCCTTCTTGAAACGATTTACAATTTCATTAATTTTTGCAATAGAGATGTCATCCTGTTTATGTATTACAATTTCCCTACCATTAGTCCCCTCCAAAGTATTGTCTGCACTTTCTGCGCTTGCAATATGTCCAGCAAACGGAGAAAAAACTAAAGAAGCAGCTGCCAAAATTGGTAATACCATTTTCTTTTTCATTTTCGCTTCCTCCAAATAGAAAATTTTTGAAATTGTTGCATGAGATAATATTACCTCTTTTTTCCTATTTGTCAACATTAAAATCTATTTAAAACATTATATGTTAATTTTAAAGAGCAAATAGATATATACGCACTTTATTATTAGTCAATTAGTCTCTGTTCTTATTTGGGTTAATATAAAAAGAGCAACCGACACATGTCAGTTGCTCACCTCTCCACGAAATACCTATTGGTCATATACCACGCTTTTCCCTTTACTGTATCCACCATACCCTTTTTACTATCCAGAAACACAATCTCACCACATTATTTGCAGCCCCACTTGTTCCACTTGTACACTGACTCCTCTATATATGAAGCTCCACATTTACACTCTACCTGAATTAATGTTTTATACTGGCTGTATGCTTCCGACAACTGTTCGCTAGCCTTACTTGCGACTGTAGGTTGAATAGCTGCTACATGTTCCCTTTGCTCAGAAAATTCATTATGTACTTTAAAATCTGCTATAAGCTCAGGATTCAATCCAAAATGCTCTTTGCCTACTGTTGTTACGTACCTACTGCTTACTCGATACGATTCTATCCATTCCTGTATTTGTTTGCTGGATAGGTTAACTGACCCTTTAATGCCGCTATTCAAAGTGTAAGTCATTGTGTGATGTTGGTTTGAATTCATATACATCAGATCAACATCCCCAATGCTATAAATTGATTGGCTTTGAATAAATCTTCTTATTGAGTATGTCTTCTTGTTTCTTTAATATTTTAAATCCATCCCTAGAATAAACGTCTGGTTTATCAGACAATAAAATATAGCCCTCATTAGTAGTTTTTAATAAGTAAAGCTCAACATTTGCACCGCTTATGTTATCTATGAAATAGTAAACCCTTCCTTTCTTCTTTGCTACAAAATATAAAAACGCATAAAGAATTAAGCATAATAATAAGCTAAGAATTGAAGATCCTAATATTATAACCTTTAAATCTTTTATAGTTTTTATATCATTTGTAAAAAAACTCATGATGACAATTAATATATCAGTAGAAGCAACAGTTGAGCAATTGACAGTGGTGTTACCATATATTTTTTGTTGCTCTTGTACAATAGCTTTTCAAGAGGAGTTGAGTTAATTAACGCAATTCCTTTGAAAATTAGTATGGCGAGCGCGACTACAGATCCAGCCCCGACTAAAGGCAAATATTTAGTTATAATTTCCATACTTAATCCTCCATTATCTAGATTTAATTATTCACCTAATAAAATCATGGTTTTACTTGAAGCGTTCTCCATTTTTTAATGATTGATTCTTGGTCATTAATATGAGACGAATTAATCATTATACATGAGAAATCTTCCACATCTCCAGTAGAAATAATCTCCAATGCCAATTCTTCTAACCAAATATATTGTTGATCATATGAAATACCATTGTTTCCAAAAACCATTGATGCTCCTAAAGTTAATCTGACCTCTAATTTGGGGATTCCGTTGTCTTGCAATCTAGCACCAATGTAAGCAGCTAAAGGTGCTTCATACGCTGTGCCTATTCTTATAGTTTCCATGGACTCCTCCACACAAGTTAAATAGTGTTGAATCAATTACCCGAAGCAACAAGTTTCTCAGCCTTGCGATCCTTCTTCACAATCTTATCCTTATTCCTATAATCGTCCCATGAATCCAGACTCAAGTAAGGCTCTGCTTCGATGATATCTTTTACTTTGCTGTGCTGTTGTTCTTTGAATAGCTCAATCATTTCAATTAAATCATTGCGATCCAGCAGCTTCACTCCATTAAAACTGGCCAACTTTTCACATGAAGAAGTGTATTTGCTTGAAGTTATGACAATAGATTTCTTAGCTCTATAAAATCGCATACAGCTATACACTTCCTGAACTGCACTCAACCCCACAGGATTGCTTAATGCATACCGTTTTGCCTGAATGACATTACGGTATCCCTCACGATCTGTAAATACCAAGTCTGCACCATAATCTCTAGTGTCCTGCGTCTTATACGCATCACCATAGCCTAAACACAGGAACAGCCTAAACAGATACATTTCAAAGTCCTTGCCATCCTCCATACGGTCTATTTCGTTAATGCCAATTTTATAAGGGTCAATATCCTGCGTTACTTTATATTGCTCTTGAATTTTAGGCTTTTTAAGAAAATACAACAAAACCAAAGCAAGTAATACAGCAATGACACCAACAATCACAAATATAGACAATTCTGCTCCTCCTTAGCTGCTCTATCTCTTTTTCACACTTGCTTATAATACATTAAATAGGGACAATTTCCCACATGTTTTGGATAAGTATAGTAATTTGGTAACAAAAAAAACGCCTATTACTAGGCGCTTAGTTACATATCAAGGGGGGTTAAATTCACCCCTTCCTGACTCCTATATACACTTTCCTTCTAATTTTGCCTTCCTCTTTATACATTTAGTCCAAATTCATTTTACACAGCCTTTCTGTAAGCCTGAGCCAACATCTTGAGGTTGATCCAGTTACCATCTATTGTTTTAATGTATAGTTTACCGTTCATCAGCTTCCCAGTTTTGTACATTGGTATTGCTCCTTTCTTGGTGGACATATGTATCTTCTCCTTTAGGAGAGTTGTCGTATCACGTGACATATTAATAGCCCGAAACAATCCCCCTTGATTCATCCTCAGCACGTTCAATAGCCTGAATAAACGGTAATAATGGTTCCTCTCGTTTATATTGGATAGCCTTCTCAGCAGTACCTCCTGCCGCTTCCCATTCCCAATATGCGACGATATCAATGGATTGTAGGAAATACACGGACAATGCTTCCACGGGATTAACAGCGTACAATTGAATGAACTGTTCATCTGCAAGTTGATCATGCTGTAAATATTCATCCTTCATTTGATGGAGTAGAAGAAACGTGCTTTCTCCGTTAACATTTATGATACGATTTACATACTCATTACGACGCTCAACTGTGTTCAATATGATCTGCACCTCATTGCGGATACCTGTTGCTTCAGGAGCAATATTCAGCATGTTGATTAGATCATTGTTGGACAGATCATGATTATATGAAGCTGGTTCAATTATGCGAGTCCATGTGTCATCGTTACCATGTTCGAATACGCTGATAGCGTCTGAAACGGTAAGACCAATAGTTTTCCATTTGCGATTTAGAGCATCGGTTATGTGGTAATAGTGTAGTTCTTTTTCAGCGGCTCCTTCTTCTAATTCCCATACTTGCTTCATTCGTACAATATCAATGATGGTTTGCTTGTTAGCTTTTTTGGTCACTGGGTATCTTCCTCCTTGAGATATTGGTAAAATGGCAATAGCAATGCTAAAGAAAATACTGTATTTTCCTTTGTTTAAGTGATTACAACTAATTGAACGTTTAACGATCAATTATATAATTCATTTTATCACATTGAACGTTTAGTGTGCAATCATTCTTTAACAGATATGTGGAGGTTTTTTCGGTGGATAATAATGAGTGGATTTTATACTGCAAGCTTGGTGAAATACTTGAAAAGCATGATGTGTCTGCATTAAAGCTTTCTGAAGATATTGATCATAGAAGAACAACTATCACGGATTTAATTCATAATAAAGATATGGACAATAAACGTATACCTGCTTCGTTAATAACAAAACTCTGTGTTTATTTCGATGTAACTCCAAATGATATATTTGAAATCCGTAAGCGTGTTGAAAAATCCTAATTTGAATAATTAAACACGTAAGAAGACCTCATAGATTAGAGGCCTTCTTCTTTATTGATTAGGTCTATTACTTTCTTCGTTACGCGAAATTTTGCGTAATGTTGATTTTACTAGCTATACGAGTCCCCTGATACTCGTTTGCCTTTATTCTTTCCAATTGTTCAAGTTCTTTAGCCCATTTTAGTCGTTCGGATGTCGCAATTCAAGAAAACCAAAAAATCCAGTCACCGTCAATATGGGGGCAACTGGATGGTAAAATTGGTGTTTTACATGGGTTATATTGACTATATATGCTCTCCTTATTAAATCAGACTCAAATACCTTAAACAAGTTGGACATTGCAAAAAAAAATATCTGACTAAGCCTCATCCCCTCCTGATTGTTCATTAATCTATTTCATACGAATAGCTAATTCAACCTACTTTAAGTAAAAAGTACATACTCTTTTGTTTATATTTCATCAATCTCATCTTTATTTATAAAATAGCGGATTTATCAATAATAAACAAAAAGTCCCAAAAGGACAAAAAACGACATCGACTTTTGATTCGAATAGCATATTCAAGTACTTTAAGATGTGTGCTACCTTTGATTATAAATATTACAAAGGGGTGCAATTATGTTAAAAATTATAAGAAAAATTACTAGTCCGATACTTGTTATTTCTTTTTTAACCACCTCATTCTTAGCATCGCCTGCATCAGCAGACGGAGAAAAGGAATTGACGTCGAATGCTAAATCAAATTCGTCTTTTTCTACATTGGTAGATAACATTGTGCAGGGAAAAACTGAGCTAAAATTCAATACCCTTAAAGAAACAAATGTCACAAAAGAGGAAGCCTTAAAACAATATGCTAAAGCTTTTGATATTGTAAAAAAATATATTGCAGAAAAAAACATTAAAATCAATCAAGATCTCGATAACATTGAATATCAAAGATTTATAAAATCATTAGGAGCATCACTTGATGACTTTTCAGAGCCTGACAGACAAGAAATTGTGAAGTTGGTTAAATTTGTGGATTTATACGAAAACACTGAGAAAAACAAGATTATTAATAACCTTAAATCAAAATTATATGCAAAATCCATTAATGAGGAAGGCTTAGCGGAACTGTTGGAACTTGTACCAGTATCCTTATCTGATCCTTCAACAGTTGAGGCTCCTTCAACTGTTGAAGCCTCGGTTTATCAAGAAAAGGTGGACATAAAACCGTTAGCATATGCAAATGGATACAGTTCAGTTAATGCAAGAGCCTATGCTTACCAATGGTGGGATGACCGTAATCCAACTTACTCTAATTACTACGCCGATTATTATGGTTGTTCTGTAAGTAGAGCATGTTGGAATGACTGTACAAACTTTGTTTCACAGGCATTAAATGCTGGTGGTATGCTACAATGGAGTGGTTTATATTTAACTGGTGATGATGCTTGGTACTTTAAAGATAACTTCCTCTCTAAGCCATCCCATAGCTGGGGAGGAGCACATAACTTCTACAATCACTGGAAGTATAGAGCTAAATTAGCATCTAGTACAAACGATATGTCAATGGGAGACCCAGTAAATGCTGACTTTAATAATGATGGTGACATTGATCATACAGCTATTATAACTGAGTTTACGAATGGTCATTTCTTTTTGACTCAGCATACAACAGATCGAAAAGACGCTCCCCTATCTACTTGGTACTCAAATGGGTACAAGGTTTATGCATGGAAAATGAGTACTGCAAAAAGAAACCCAAATGACTGAGGTGTTTTATGCGCTTGATTTGTTTAGTATTATTAATAGTCCTTGCATCATGCTCAAATGTAACAGATAGTTCGACCCAGGAGGTTAGTACTGAATATGAAAATGTTCAGGAACTTAATAATTTGCCTCTTCCCATCACTGCCATCGAAGTCGATGGAAAATCTGCTAAAGATTTAAAAAATTACGAACTTCCTCAACCTTTTGAAAATTTTAACGCTGCATATCAAAAAGAACTTAAAGATGAGGGATGGGAAATAACTGAAGTCGAAAGCAACAAAGTAATATCAGTAGAGAAAAACAATATTAAGTACTTACTGATTATCACTAAAAGCTCTGACAATCAAACAACCAAGGTTACAGTTAGAAAAAATTCTTAAGACCCCACACGGTGTCTTTATTTATATTATAAATAGGAAAGTCTCAAAATCCCCGTAACTCTCACTTGTGTTGGCTTAACGCTCTCTTGACAAGCTTTCATAGCTTTTTTCAATTTACTGATCTGTACTGATACATTCTATTAAAATCTTATAAATGACTGAATTTTGTGACCGCATTTGTGACCTCTTGGAGGGGGACAAGCATGTGACTGTGCATCATACTTCTGTGAGGCCTGCTCAAATTGTTATTTGAGTTGATCCATAACAAATCTATTAAAAGGTGATTAAAAAGAAGATATTTATATATGGGCAAAATGATCGTACGCTACAGCATTCTTCGTCAGAATAGCTTTGGAAAGTTTATTATGGAGAAAAGAATTACAACTGTGAATTGCGAAATGACATTAAAATGTTACGAATATCATCAGGAGAGAATAGTAAATGAGATAAGTTCAACAACAGCGTTGTTTTAGGCAGTTTGACCTCAACTCCGATAAATGTATGCTCACCCACTTGTACGGGTTCCAAGTGTATCATCGTTATTATATGCACCTTCTCTTAGTTCACCCGGGATATTTTATGCAGCATTTCCGGGTAAGTGTGGACACTCGTGGATACACTCAAAATATCCTGGTGAATAACTACAGCTGGAGGGGCCTCTTAACTTTGGCAAAAATCAGTACAATTTAGTGTTGACAATCCAAGTAGCACTTTATTAATTCATAGCGCCTTGTGAAGTAAAGCACTAATGCCCCGATAAGGAAAAATGTATCTCCAATTAAAAAACCTCTTATCAAAGCCATGATAAAAAATTTCTGATTCATCCCCCTCCTCTCTAATAGTCTCATTAGACTATTTTGTTCTTCCCATAATTTTAAGTATGTATCATACTTCATAACATTCACGTACCTTCCGTTACTTTAACCATATCACTAAGTTAATAGCCTGATTGAAGACTCACCTGTTTAAACCCGCCTCTTAATTCTTAGGTGCATGCAAATTATCTTCTTTATCAGATAAATTAATATGAAAAAAGCTTGCCCCCATTTTATTATTAAAGGAGCAAGCTTATGGACATTTATCAATTGCTGTGAATTATATTGATTTAGGATTTTTATAGCACCAGTTTGGATCATAGGGCAGAGATCTGAACTTCTGAATATCTTCCCAACTGTAAACCCAATCATAATCAGGAATCCAAAAATAGTCAGTAGGATTTAGCTTGAGATATTCAAATATAAATCGAAAAATTAGCTCTTCAACACCATAAACATCTTCAATACATCCTACTTGATACAAGGACAAGCTTGAATCTAATCCACTAATATCCTCATCATGCTCATAATTAATTTCGTAATTATCAATTCCGTCAATATAGAATATAAACTGCTGGTTATTTTCAGCACCCAGTGGGTTATAAGATATATTTAGAGTTGTTGAAAAAAACTGTTCGTTCTTATATTTTTTATCATTGTCAAAATATAATCCAGCATCTGCATGAAAGGCAGCTACGATTGCATCTCCCAGTAATTTCTCAGGTGTATATTTTTCTCGTTCTATTAAAATAAAAGCCGAACTTCCCATCACTTAACCACCTTTCTTAATTCCTCTAAGGAATTTACAACAGTTACTCCTAGCTTCTTGATATTATCTAATTTTTCTATATTACTTTGAGATAGATTGCCCAAAGGCTTATCGATATAAAGTATAACTTTCTTCTGTTCTGGATTAAAATAAAGCTTATCAGTCGTAATTGTCATTTTCTCAAGTTGTCCTTCTTTAACTGCTTTGATTGAAGCCTTAACCTCAATTAATTCATTTTTTGTAACTACATCTAAATCACCTGCAAATTGACCATCTTTCTTTAAAATTTTTTGTCCAAAACCAGTGACTTCCCGTTCTTCTTTTAAAAAGCCAGCTACTTTTGCTTCAGTTGCCTTTCCTACATCTGAGCTATTCATAAAGTTCTCAATATCCCGGTTAATATTTTTGGGATGTTGATCAACCCATGTCAATTCATTGCCAGCAGGGTTTGTATATTTCGTCTTATTTCCTTCCTTAATTATACTCCCTATATTATTATTGTGAGTTCCCTCGATTACATGTGGAGCCTTTTCTGCCTTAGCTCCCGAAGATGGAGTAGATTTAGATGAACCTCCACCTTCTCCCTTCATCATCTGCCACAATTCCGCTGAGCTCTTCCCTATTCCGCTTGCACTTTTAACTGCGGTTGTACCTCCATGTGCCGCTAAAGCTGCTGAGCCAATCAATCCAGGTATTCCGATAATACTACCAACTCCTGTGGATGAAACAGCAACTGATAATCCTTCTCCACCTGTTCCAACGATTACCTCACCAGCTCCCTGCAATGTCGTAGCTACGTGACCGAGAATTTCACCTACTTTTGCTGCCATTGGATGATCATAGTCACGGTCTTTGTCAGGAAGCATCCCCAAGGTTAAATCTTCCTGAATAGCACCTTTCGCTCCCTGAGCAGTATCCCACAAAATTTCCCTTTGAAGCTTACTAGCTTCCATCTGAGCTTCAGCCTTGGTGATCTCAGCTTTACCGATCTGTTCAAAGATTTTATGTAACCAACCTTCACCGCTTGATGCCGTTTTAACAGGCACACCATTCCCTGGCACATCCAGTACGACTTTTTCTCCATCTACCTGTGTGAAGTTTTTTGAAATAAAAATGAGTTCTTGTGCAACCGTAGAAAGTCGTTCAAGCGTCACGCCCATGGATTGTCTAGAGACCTGAAAATCTTGGAAAAACCTCTCTCGGGTAGCACCAGACCAACCTTGTTGGACAAAATCAATTCTTCCATTCAGTAAATTCAACATACGTTCCATTTCGTGTTTACCATGCAAGAACTGGTCAGCCACTTCCATTAGCTTGTCAGGTGGAACCAATATTCTCCCCAATTGATCACGTCCATTTTAATTTAGATGGAAATAATCTTATCAGAAGGAGATGTTTAGGGATATCCACCTGTTATCCTGAAATTTCCTTTTATATTATGTGACAAATGGACTGATATGAACGGATTTACTATGTCAAAAGTATTGTATAAAGCCTCTTTTTAATATAAACAAAAATATCAGTGTTAAATTTTTTTAAAATATTGTGGGGGCACAAAATCGGCAAGCCAAACACCATTGTTAGCGATATAGAACTTCACATTATTAGCCATCGATTTTACTGTATCGATTTCAAGAATGACTAATTCACCACGTCTCTTACCTGCCAATGTTGCAAATTCAAGTGTCTCAGATAGATGAACATACTTTCTCCCCATGGGTTTAATTCCCTCGGTAATAATTTTATCAACTACTTTGCTATTTGTTCCGTGATAAAGAGAAGTTGGTGGAGTGAATTCTTTGTAATCTAATCTTCCTGTACTATGCCCGTAGTTAGCTCGTATGTATCCATTTACCATGTGGTATCGCTTCTTTGGACAATTAGTTACGACTTGATCAATTCCTGCTTCTCCTATATCCGACCATCTATTCTCTGACTTAATTGCTGAAATTAAGTCATGCACGTGACAATAACCTTCATGATCCAACTTAATTCCAAACTGTTCTGGTGTATGCCTAAGAATTTTACTCATAAATTTACTAAGGCTCTCTTCTTGTTTTGGTGATAACATCATATACTCCTTGTAATGAAATATTTGTTTTATCTATAGTAACCAATCTGATGATTCATAGCTTCTTGTGAAATAAAGCACCAATCCCCCGATAAGGAAAAATGTAGCTCCAATTAAAAAACCTCTTAGACTATATCTGCTATAAGCCTCCAATAATACTGCAACTCCCAGCCCACAAGGGAAATACCCGAAAATACCCCTTATCAAAGCCATGATAAAAAACTTACGATTCATAAATTTTTCTCCTCGCTAATCGTACTTCATTATATAAAAACGAACAAATTTATTTCATCCATATCCATATATCCTCTTTGTCCCCATTTCACAGCAATCCAAAGTCGACCAACAATACCTTTCCATTCTAAGCCTAAATTAAAAAGACAACAGGTGATACCTGCTGCCTTTACTCACCATTATTCAGCTTCCGTCAACATTTTTAAAATGCCAGTAAATGAGCCGTCAATCGACATAATATCTCCATTAACTTGTTTGCTAAATTGAGACTCCGTAAGTTTATCTTTTCCTGCTGTGTGATTCTTAATGAATTTTATAAGCTCTGCTTTCTGACTTGCAATATCCTTTAATGCTTGTTCGCTTTCTTTTTTGTAATTTTTAACTGTTTTATTTAGTTCCACCTTAGCCACGCCGAGCTGCTTCTTTAATTTATCACAATCAGCCTTGGCTTGAGCTATTACCGCTTTACTTGATTTATTTTTCACTTCGTTTTTATAGCGCGCTGATGCTTGACTTAATCTCTGAGTTAGCTCACGAACTTCTGCCCCCAGAACAGCATTAAGTTTTTTTTGTGCAATTTTAATTTCCTTCACACGATCTTTGTAATTCTCAAAGTATATTTTTTCGATTTCACTTGTTGACATTGCTTTTGTAGATGTTGCTGCCAATACTTGTGATGGAATTAAGATAGCAAACATTAATAGTAGTAGAATAGCTTTCTTCATATGTATCTCCTTCTTTGGTAGTAGTGCAATTATCATAAGGGAAATGAAGGGAATAGGCAATATGTCTTGTTATTTAAATACTACTTTCCACATTTTATAATCTTCCAATGATCGAATAAGCATTTGACAGATAAAAGTCCAAGCTAAGTCACTTCTAGAAGCTTATTTATGTAGAGCAAAACAAACGATATAAAAAAAGCTAGACGGATAATTCCATCTAACCTCTTGATCATAGTTAATTTTCTAGGTCTATTGTGATCTTAAACTTGAGATTATTTTATTCCAACATTCCTCCATGTTGTCCAGTTGGATCGTAATTACTAATGCTACTGACATAAAACTGGATACTAGGAGGGTGGAATCAACTTACTCTTACTCTTCATCTTCATTAACCACTTTAATTAGATTTCCGTAGACTGCCCTCGTGTGAGCAGATGCATGTTCTTTAAAATACGTAAACAACCTCATACATCTAATTGCTTGTATTTTATTATTAACTTCAGCAGACTTTTCCAAACAACTTAACAAAAATGTGAAGCCGTCTGAAAACTTCCCTTTACGTAAAAGATAGATTGCCAATTCCCTTGAAAAATGAGTGTATCGCTCCGTTGTGAATCGATGAGAATACAACCCTTCAACTTTTTCCTGCTCCAGAAAGGAGATAATTTCTCTTTCAAATTGCTTTAAAATATCATCTACATCAAAATGGTATCGGTTTGCTGCCTCAATCATAATATCAAGTGCGGGAAGAATCTCATCTTTTCTTGAAGAAATATAAGCTACATAATCAGAAAGAACGCTCTTATCGCCAGAAAGAAGCTTATTAACATACGTGTTTACTACTGCCCAGTCTTCGTACTTTTTTCTCCATTTCAAAGCTTCTTCATCTGTATCAGTAACCCAACTTAAATCAGCGTATTTTTTAATGTGTTGAAGTCCCTTTTCATAGTCTTTCCTCTCACCACATGCTTGTGAACGAAGTAAATGCGAGAATGCCCAATACGCAAACAAAGGAAAATTAGGTTTCTTCGAATTGTCTTTGTGTACATGATGCCGCTGTTGTTGCAGTTTGTATTGAATTTTTGCCTTGTCTCCCATTGCTTTAGCGAATAGTTCTACTTTATCCCATTTTCGTAACGAGCGGTATGTATTCGCCAAGTCTTTTAAGGCATCTAACTGATCTACCTCATCTAATCGATCAACGTAAGGCTCAAATTGAATGGCTGCATCATAGTTTTTCTCTTGATCGTCTCCAATACGAATCGTAAACAATCGATACTGGCAAACCGCCAATCGTTCTGAATACTGATACTTTTCCCCTTCTGACACGTTTTCATAAAGGAACGCCGCTGCTTCAGTATTACCCTTTTTAAAAGAATCCTCGGCTACTTCAAAAAGTGAAGGAAGATAAATAGGATTATCTAGCAACATACCTACAACTCTTCGCAAGCAATCAAGTCGTCCTAACACCACGCATCGGTACAAAAAAGGGCTGATTCTTCGCCAGTTGAGCGGTTCTTCTTCAATACATTCATCAATATAACGTTCATAAAAATAATCCGGTGGCAAATTCATACCCATAGTGATACGATCTAGCTGGTGAACAGAAATTGGTCGGTTGCCCGTCACAATGCCACTAACTGTTCCTACATTCAAATCAATAATGTGACCAAACTCGGTCATGGTTAAGCTTTTTCTTATCAGATAGGTTTGAACTTCTGCTCTAATCGTAGGTGTGATCTCCATAGATAAACCACCCTTTCAACGTAGACTCGGCATATGATACATAATTAAACCGTGTAATGAGAAACAGTTAGTAAGAATTACTTTAGCCCATCATTGTCTTTTGGAACAAAGTCATATACCCTTCAGTTGTTTACAACAGCACACATAACATTTTTGCACTTTTTACATATATTTCTCAAAAGAAGATTTCCTCATATTGCTTATATACAGCAAAACGCAATAAAAAGGCTAGACGGATCATTCCGTCTAACCACTTAATAATAGTAATTTTTTAGGTTCTACTGTGCCTTATACTGGAGACTTTTTATTCTTAGATTCCCCCGTGGTGCCCTGTTGGTTCGTATCTAGACCCAAACTCTTGATATTGGAAAGGAGCAACCACTATCGTCATTAATAGAAAGCTAGTCACCAATATGGTTAGAACAATTTTATGCTTCATCTTCCTCCACCTCTTTAATCAAATTTCTATACGCTGTCTTTGTTTCAGGTGATGCATACTCTTGATAGGACTCATAGAGTCTTACACATTTGATTATATATGATTTATTATTAATAGCTGTAGATTTTTCCAAACAACTCAACAAAAAACGAAACCCTTCTGGATATATCCCTTTATTCAAATAGTATTTTGCTAATTCATTGGAGAAATGAGTAAAACGTTCTAAAATAATTTGTTGAGTATATACGCCTACTCGATTTTGTTCATTCAAAAAAGATTGAATTTCTACTTCAAACAATGCAAGTATATGATCTACATTTATATTGTATCGATTAGCCGCCTCGATTATGTTATCTATTGCGGGAAGTATTTCATCTTCCTTCGAAGAAAAATAAGCAACATAATCAGAGAGTACGCTTACATCGCCAGACATAAGCCTATTCACATAAGTATTGGCGTCGGCCCATTCTTTAAATTGATTTTTCCATTTTAAAGTTGTATCATCTTTTTCTTCTACCCAGCTTAAGTCGGCATACTTTTGAATATGCTGAAGCGCTGTCTCATAATCTTTATTAGCATCACAAATTTCAGCACGAATTAAATGCGAAAATGCCCAATAAACAAATGGAGGATAAAAAGGCTTCTTTGTTTGCTCACTCTTTGTATGCTGCTGGTCAATTTTATATTGTATTTCAGCTTTATTGCCCAAAGCCGTAGCAAAGTTATTTGCCTTATCCCACTTTCGCAATGAACGACAAGTATTTACTAAATCTCTTAACGCATCTAACTGGTCCGCTTCATCCAAACGTTCCACGTAAGCCTCAAATTGAACAACCGCATCATAATTTTTTTCTTGATTATCTCCTTGCCTCGTTTGGAACAGTCGATATTGGCAAATTGCTAAACGTTCCGAATACTGTTTTTTCTCACTCATAGCTACATTCTCGTACAGAATAGTTGCCGCTTCATAACATTCTTCTTTAAACAGCTCTTCAGCAAGCTCAAATAAGGATTCTGAATAGCCCAACTTATCCATCAATAGATTGACCACATCATGAATGCAGTCCAGTTTGTTTAATTTCGCACAATTATGTATAAAAGGACTCATTCGACGCCAATTCGGATTAGCCTCTGTTAAATACTCAGACACATACCGTTCGTAGTAATAGCCAACGGGATGCCCCATTGCTTTTGTAATTCGGTCTAGCTGATCCACTGAAAGTGTGCGGTTCCCATTAATAATACTGCTCATGGTGCCCGGATTCATTTCTGCCTCTCTAGCTAAATCACTTAGTATTAAATCATTATCTTTCATATGTTTTGTTATCTCTGTGAGTATCGTGGTTGTTGTGTTATACAAAGTAACCACCCCTTATCAGGAACTTAGTAGGATATCAACTTATTAAAAAAGGACTATTGCAATCCAATGATTGTATAGCCTTTCCGCAATTTATTGTACCATCTTTTGGCACAATATCATATACCTTTCAGAACCTTACTTAAGATACCTTTGATGGGCTTGCAAAAAATTTAAGCTCTATAAATCCTGAGACATACGAATCATATCTCTACACTGTATGCCATTCTCATAAATTTCTTCTAGATAGTTGTGTCTGACAAAGAAATCTAGATCTACACCAACAATTCTGAACCCACATTTTTGGTAGAGAGCTAACTGTCCAATGCTAGAGTTTCCTGTACCCATTTCCATCATTTTATAACCTTGTGCTCTGGCTGTTTCAATTGCATGTGTTACTAATTGTCTGCCTATTCCTTTACCATGCATACCTTCTGATACTGCTATATTCACTAACTCAACTGTTTCAGGTCTTGTAGGTAAAAGAACATAGACCCCAACAATATGATGGTCAATCTCTGCTACATAACACTCCCCTCTTTTTAAATATTCCTCAACAAGTTGGTGCGAAGGATCAGCTAGTAACAAGAGCTCTATTGGATATTTTTCATTTGAATGAAGTAGTCTAATATTCATATATTCTCTCCTGAATGTATTATGGTCCCCGGATTTCCCCCTTGTGTAAGCTTTATTCCAAAAATCCGGGGGTGGTGGAGATGGGAAGCACTATCCGTCTGATCTCAATTCATACAAACCATTATGCAGTGAAAGACTGGCAGAGTGTGGACCTTCAAACAAGACACTGATGCTGAACACGGTCGGAAGCCTATCATCAGGAAACCAAGGCCGTTGCTTGTCTATGACTATAAATGATCCTTCTACATCCCCTAGCGGCGCGAATTTCTGTCCAGCCCCTCCCCATGAATTAAGTTGGAACGTTTCGGTAATTATTCTAGATACCTCTGGAACATCATCGACCGGAAGACCAATCTCGCTTATACGAAGTATAGAGTTGGGTCCGAAAGCTTCAGCGACTGCATTATCGAGTGTATGGTGGGCAATGAATTCAACGAGGTTATGATCTGGATCATAGAAATAAAGCGCTGTTGCATTCCAGTTTTCGAAAAAAAACTCATCTTCTTCTTGGGGTCTTGAAATCAATGAAATCCCACGGTCGATGGCCCACTGTTTTGCCTCTATGAATTTATTTGTTGGAATCGTAAAGGCAATATGGTAAAACTCATTTTCTATGTGGGAGGATTCCTGAAAGGCAAGAACCGATTCCCCTACTTGAAACGACAACTGCGAAGGGTTCTCCTCCACAACCTGCAAATCCAGGAGAGAGCCGTAAAAAGCTTTCATCGCTTCGAAACTGTGTGTGCCTAAGAGCACTTCTTTTAATTTCAATGCAATCGTCCTCCTCATAAATAATATTGAAACCCATTTTCCGTCGTATCAAGATCAGCATTTTATCTCAGACTGTATGAGGCCATTACATTGGTTATTGATTATCCTTTAAATCGCTTAGAAGTTTGGCATTCACATCTAACGCCGCAAATTGAAGTAATACATCCTGTTCATCCAGAGCTTTACTTTTCGCCATTTCGAGATAAAGCTTGGGCTGATCCCGAAATGCTCTTGCACTCCCAATCGAGTATGCCTTCTGGAGATATTCATGAGCTAATACAGGATTGCTCTGATGAAGAAGTGTTTCCGCCATCTGAATATAAGGTTCAGCATGTATAATCCGGTACCCTGTACCTTCCAAATCTAAAATCTCCTCATTTAAAAGCTCTACTGATCGCTGAGTATGCCCGTTATAATTGAGAATTTGAACGTATTGATGTAAGGTTACACCTGTAATGCCCCATTTATGCTTAGGCTCAGGGATTAGATCCCAGGCCCTCTGTGCTTTTTCCTCAGCTAAGTTGCTATCTAATGGGAGTATATGAGCTGCTTCCTCACCAAGAGCCCAAATTTCCTCTTCCAATTGAGCCTCCAGATCATGATACATTCGAATATTCATCTATTCCTCCCAATACATAATGTAGAGTACTCTTCTAATGTCTCTCCATATTTTAACGCACGTTGACTTCCGTTGCATTCGAATTGAACAATTTTATTTTTATAATCATAGATAAGAACGCTAGTAGCGCAAACATCATTCCGCTCCAGATGAGCTGGTGTATTCCCAAGTGAGAGATAAACCAGCCGCCTATAGCAGCTCCCATCGTAATACCTAGATTAGAAAATGAGACAAACAGGCTGTTACCAAACTCTGGAGCTTCTTTCGCTTCAGTGGTTAACCATGTTTGACTAATAATAAGCCCCCCGGAATGCACGGCCCCCCAAATGAGCACAACCACAATCATCGGTAGGAAAGAAGTCCCCAGAGCATAAGTGAATACGTAAATGACCATATATAGCAATGGGAACATGATGACGGTCTTAGTCAGATTTTTATGTAATAATCCCCCAAATAAAAAGTTTCCAAAAATCATGACGATTCCAAAGACCATCAACATCATACTGATCCATGACCCGTTCATAAGAGTTACTTCTCCAAGATATTCGGCAAAGTAGCTATACACCGAAAACATAGCTGCAAAGATAAAAATAACAGTCACAATGTTGAACCACAATTGAGGTTTGCGTAATATACCAAGCTGTTTGCCATAAGACATCTTTTCCTGAACTGGCAGGGAAGGAAGCCATACGAGTATTCCTACAAATGCAATCATGCTTACGACAGCACCAAATAAGAAAGCAGCTTCTAACGATATCTTTTCGGCAAGATAAGAAGTCAAAGGCACGCCAAAAGCAAATCCTACTGTAATTCCAGCGAAAACCTTGGTGACCGCTTTACTACTCTTTTCAGGGGGGACAAGATGAGATGCAGTCACGAGAGCGACCGAAAAAAAGACAGGATGAAAAATAGCAGGAAGAACACGAAAAATGAGCATGACCTCAAAATGAGTGGTATAGGCATAGACTATATTGGAAATGACAAAACTGAATACAGCGGTTAATAGAATGACTTTACGATTCATGCCGGAAACGAGTAAGGTCAAGAACGGACCTGAAATGGCAACAACTAAAGAAAAAATACTGACGAGCCAACCAGCCTGGGCAGCTGATACATTGAATTTTTGAGTTACTTGGGGGAGAACACCTATAATCCCCATTTCCGTTGTAATAATGCCGAATACGCCTAAAGCCAGAATGATAATAAGTAACGGGTTAACCTTTTTCATTTTAAGTATAAGCCTCCAATTTAATTATATATATAGATTTGTAGATATGTTATGTAAAAAAAAACCTCCTTTCTGTTTATAGTTCCTTTTGAACGTACTCTGCAAATTCCCGGATTGTTTTTTCATTCCGTCGATAGTACGTCCACTTCCCAATACGCTCAGACTCTAACAAACCGGATTTTTGCATCGTTAATAAATAACTTGAAATCACAGACTGCGCAAGTCCCGCTTTAGCCTGAATATCTCCCACACATACACCAATTTGAAAATTAAGCCCTTGCTTTAGATAAGCCTGTTCATCAAAAAACTCTTCTGGTTTTTTTAACCACAGCATAATTAGACGACGAGTTTCGTTTGACAATGCTTTATAAATCAATGACGGTTCCATATAAAATATTATATCTATTTTATTAGATTTGTAAATATAAAGCCCAATGACTACGTAGAAGAATTAATAATAAAGGCTGCTTCCCCACAGAAAATCCGCTGGGAAACAGCCTGTTTGTGTACATATTCAACTACACTGACTTACTCTTATTGGAGCGATACATCAAGTACAGGAAATACGGTGCACCGATCAGTGCGATCAGCAATCCGGAAGGAATTTCGGTCGGCGCAAGCACTGTCCGGCCAATCGTATCAGCCAGCACCAGCATCACCGCTCCCAAGATGCTCGACAGAACAATGGAGCGGCGTACATGGTGCCCAATCAACGTACGCACGATATGCGGGGCAATCAGCCCGATGAAGCCAACTGTACCCACACAGGCCACCGCTCCGCCCGCCAGCAGCACACCCACTGCCATGGCCAGTAGCCGGGTGCGGCGCACCGGAAGTCCCAGTCCCATGGCGCTGCTATCGTCAAATACCAAAAGATCGAAGCGGCGAGCTAGCCACCAGGCTATTGGCAACAACACGAGCAGAAAAGCCAGAATCGTCGCCACCTGCCCCCAGTTTCGAGCGTAGGTACTACCCGTCAGCCAAATATAGCCTGTGCTGCCCCAAAGCGAACCTTGGATAATCAGTATCTGAATGCCAGCTGCTCCGATCGCTGATACGGCAATCCCAAGTAGGATGACCACAGACGGGTTTAGGTGCTTGTTCCATGATAAAAAGAAGATCACCGCCGCCGACACCGTCGCTCCGGCAATCGCCGCGATGGGCAGCATATAAACAGGCAGCCCAGGCCAAACGATAATTACTGCAAGCGCGCCGAAACCAGCCCCTGAAGAAACACCAATGATCGAGGCATCCGCTAAGGGATTACGAACGGCTAATTGGATCAAGACACCGCTGACCGCAAGCGCGATACCAGCCCCGGCTGCCACCAGCGTGCGCGGAATTCTAAACTGCAGCAAGGCCGAATTTGCGTTCTCACCGCCGAACAGGCCGGACAATAGATCGCCGACAGGAATTCGCATCCCTCCAAACATCAGGCTGAATACAGTCAACAGCACGGCACCGCATCCAAACAACGTGACCAGCCTGCCATACGGTAATTTCCGAGAGCGCACACCTATGTTCATGGAAGACTGCCCGCTAATACCAGAAGGCAGCTTCATTTTCCACAGAATCAGCCAAATTAACCAAGGAGCACCGATCAAGGCCATCATTGCTCCGGTCGGCAGATCCATGCTTGATTGGTGGACCATTTTCGCCAGCACGTCAGCGCCCGTCAACAGCAATGCCCCCCAGAGGAAGGAACCGGGCAGCACCCAACGATGCATTTTTAGACCGCTTAAGCGAACCAAATGCGGAGCTACCAAACCCACAAAACCAATGGGTCCAATGACGCTGACTGTAATGGTCGACAGCAGTACAGCCAATACAATTCCCACCGCCCGGGTCAAGCTAACCTTTTGTCCGAGCGACGTGGATGTGGACTCATCCAGATCCAGAACATCAAACTGCCTTGACAGCAGAACGGCAATGATCGAGAGTCCTACGACCCAGGGCCAGGCGTAAGTCGTCCCGCTCCAGTCGTTTTGCACAAGCGAGCCAGAACCCCAGAGAAACAGTCCCTGCGTTTCAAATGAATAAAAGATATGCAAAGCTCCGGTAAACGAACCGAGAACCATGGATACAATCAAACCGGCAAGCGCCAACCGAATTGGACTTCCAGCTCGTCCCCCGCCCATGAAGTAAGCCAGCACCGCTGCAAGCAGGCCGCCGACAGCGGCAAATAGAAACGGCGCCTGATGCAGCAATCCGGGAAACATCACCGCGCCAAGGACGACCACAAAGTAGGCACCGGCGTTAATTCCTAGTGTATCAGAAGCCGCCAGCGGATTTTTGGTGATGGCCTGGAGCAGAGCACCGGCGATGGCCAGCGCACCACCAGCCAGGATTCCGATGACCGTACGCGGCATTCGGAGATCCCACACCATGTTATGATCGAGCGTATTCTGACGCTGGGTCAACGCCTCAATTACTGTATGCAGCGGGATTGAAGCCTCTCCATAACACAAGCTTACAAAAAAAAGCACGATGAGGACGATCAATCCGCCCCCAAAAATGCTTCCTACACGCCAAGTCTTCGATAAACCCGTTGTGCCTGTTCGGGTCATTTCGTCAGAGCTCCGACTACTTGATCAACCAGCACTTTGGATGAGATTGGGCCGCCGAACGTCCATGTTGTACCGTCCAGTGGGTAGGTCCGTTTTTCTTTGACAAAGTTCAGTCCGTTCCATACCGAGTTGTTCTTCATCGCGGCTCCAAATACATCGTCCGTCTTTTGCGTAATATAGATAAAATTGCTGTCCTGCACAGCTGGAAGAGCTTCAATGCCAACGGTGCTAAACCCATATTTCTCAGTCTTGTCCGACTTCCAGTCGTTCACCATGCCGATTTTCGCAAGCGTTCCCACTACAACCGAATTTTCTTTGAACATTCGTAGACTGGCAGCATTTTGAGCTGTAAAGGCTTGTGTCAGCGCATAGTGAAAGTCTGCTTTGCCTGCCTTCTCCAATGTAGCCTTTGCATCTACATAGTGCTGGTCAAGTTCGCTTAGGACCTTATCAGCCTGTTCCGTTTTTCCGGTAGCCACAGCGACTTGCTTGAAAATTTCGACCATACGGTCGTAATCATAGCCGTTCCCCTTGTAAGGATCGAATTCTATCGTCGGTGCAATCCCCTTAAGCTGTGCATAGATCGCTGCATTGTTATCGGCGTTAGAGATAATAAGATCTGGCTTGAGCGCCGCAATCGCTTCTAGATTCGGTTCGCCCCGTGTGCCGATATCAGTTACGGTATCAGCCAGCTTTGCCTCCGGTGTTACCCACAGCTTGTAGTTTTCATTGTCCGCATTGCCGACAGGCTGTACGCCAAGTGCAATGAGGTCCTCGGTAAACGTCCATTCGAGTACAACGACACGTTCCGCTGGCTTGTCCAGCTTGACTTCCCCGTGGTCGTCCTTAACCGTAACTGGACCAGCCGTAGTAGATGTCTGCTCAGACCCAGCAGTACCTTCCGTCTTCGAGCTATCCCCAGCTGCACCGCAGCCCGCCAATACAATAGTAAATACTACAAATAACAATAGGCTATTCAACATCTTTTTCATTTCTCTCAATCACCCCTGTATGTATATTGCATTGGAAAATGATAATCATTATCAGTAAAAGAGTATAGGGCTTAGTGACTTTTGTCAATACGGATAGATCTAAAATTGAATCGCAAACGGGTTCCGTATATGATAGCTTTATCATTGTTTAAGGGAGGCTACATTTACGTGGCAGTATTAATCAACGAGCAAATTAAAGCTGACGAAGTGGTACTCACTGGACTCGCAGGGGAGAAGCTCGGCGTTGTCTCGAAGTCAGAAGCCTTGGCTATGGCCCGATCCAAAGGGGTGGACCTGGTCTGCACCTCACTGATGAGCAGTCCACCGCCCTGTAGCTTGGTCGCAAAGGGCAAAGGAAAAGCGATTGCGCAAAAAGAAGCCGCAGCAAGCAAAACGAATGTCGGCCGAACCGCAAAAAACAGCGGCAAAGAAAAGGTCAAGGAGCTTCGCTTCACTGCTCATATTGAGGAGCATGATTACGACACGAAGCTGCGTCAGGCAGACAAACATCTGCGTTCCGGCAAACCGGTGCAGTTGGTCGTTAAAGCTTCTGGAGCAAAAGAAGCACCTGTTGCTAAAGCGGTACTAGAGCGGCTACTGGTCGATCTGAAGGAAGCCGGAGTGAAGGAAACTGGAATCCAGACGGGCGGCAAGGGCTCACAAGTGAAATTAAACCCTCGCTGAATGGCAAATCCGTAAATTGGACAAGTCACTTAGACCGTAGGAAATAGAGGGAGATCACTAATGGACATGAATGGACCTGTCAACATTTCTCGAAGTGAGAGACTTCAGACTTGCCACGAAATAGCTGCGAGGTTACATGAAGTATACAGAGACAAAATTCTGGCTATAGGGATCTATGGATCTGTTGCCAAAGGTACTGACGGCCCTTTCTCGGACATTGAAATGTTTTGTGTACTAAGTGAACCAAACGGCCCCGTAGAATTTAGCCATGAATGGTCGGCGGGGCCCTGGAAAGCTGAGGTGAACGTCTGTAGTTCAGACATTCTTCTTAAAATTGCCTCTACTGTTGAGGGCGATTGGCCATTGACACATGAACCCTTCTTTTCCCCACTTCGTCTGTATGATCCTAAAAACTTTTTTTCTATATTAAAGGAAGCGGCCGAATCCCCAACAAAGGAAGATTTCAGGCATGCCATCAACGAAGTGCTTGTAGGTGAAATGTACGAGTTTATAGGAAAGCTTAGAAATGTCCGTGTAAATGGCCCTCATACCTACTTGCCGTACTTGGTAATGCAGTTTGCCCAATATGGGGCTATGTTAGTTGGGTTGCACAATCAGAAGCTTTTCTCAACGGGTTCAATGGTTCTACCGGAGGCCATGGAACTGCCGAGTCGTCCAGAAGGATTTGATGATGTAGTTAAGTTGGTGATGTCCGGAGATTTAGCTGAACCAGCGAAGATCATTTCAGCCTGTGAAGATTTTTGGAGTGGTCTTGTGAGTTGGGCAGTCGAACATGACTACCTTATTCGACCACAACGAATCCCCTTTTGATCGCAAATAAAATTTACTTTAATTGCGATTACTATAATATATCATGTTTTTGATATGCCCCATCCCCCTTTCGTTAAGGGGGATTTTACTTTTCTTCTGGATGGATGATACTGCTTCGTTATATTTTCCCACTGTAACATATTTAAAATTTAAACTACTTGATTTCACCCCCTACCTCCTTTATTCTCTGTATATGTAAACCTGGCTTTGCTTATCTATATCTGGTGCTCACATACTGACCTCATTCGTGTACACATGCAAAAATGTACAATTCCGGTGTACTCCATTAAAATTTTACACATAGGGCTTTATATAGATTTTATTTTTGTTAATATCCAACAACAGGGCCTTAGGCACTATGATAGATTACGTTTTAATGATATATTGATAGGTACTATAAAAGACTAATTACCCATGGCTTGGGCTGGAGGATGTATGAAAAAGGAATCAAATCAAGACGAAACCAGTTATTTATTTAATGTAGATGTATTAGTTAAAGGCCGTTCGAACGTAGAGGCCCTTCAGTTCCTGCTTAATCTCTTGAGCCAAAACGAACACATTGCGGATAGCCGGATTCAATCCGGTATTGAACTTGGGAATTTAATCGAAGCTGCACTGTATCTAAAAAAACAGTCAGCCAGTAATAACCCGTCTGACGCAGCTGCTACGCTTGCGGAAAAGTTCTCCAAAAAGAAGTCAGCCGCAGTTACGAACAAGCCGCCAGTCGTTCAAGAGATCAAACAATCCCACGTACAGCCAAAGCCTGCAACACAACAAGAACTTAGTACGTATGAATGGATCAAACGCTATATACAAGATAATACGCTTGTACGGTTAATCGTGAACCGCTATGGCGGACAGCGTAGCATCCCTTGCCGCATCCTCAATCTGGATCATGATAATAGCCTGCTGAGTGTGTATCATGTAGATGAGAAGCAAGTGTACTCCTTTAAAATGAATGAGATCGATGAAATCACATCGTAAATGTAAATACTTCATAAAAAAACGAAGCAAAAAAAAGAGAACGGGCAAGAAAAACGTTATGTTTTTCCTGCCCGTTCTCTTTTTTTTGCATTATCCGAAAAGAACTCTAATCCTCTTTCTTCAGGCCCATGGCAGCCCATGCCAACAATATCCATCCTGCAATAAAACACACGCCTCCTAAGGGGGTGATAGCCCCCAGCACACGGATTCCGGTCAAACTTAGCACATACAAGCTGCCGGAAAACAAAATGATACCCGTTAATAACAGACGCGCTGCCCATCTCAAACGGTTGGAAGAACCCCACTGTCCAGCAGCCAACGCAATGATCAGCAAACCGACAGCGTGAATCATATGATATTTCACACCTGTTTCATACACGGCCAAAGCATCCGCGTCGATCCGGGCTTTCACAATATGTGCCCCGAACGCTCCAATGGCTACCGCCAACATCATCATTATAGATCCCACAAATATCCATTTTCGTTGCATGTTTGTGTACTCCTTTTCATCTCATCCTTTTAGCCGAATGTTCTTCTTATTTTATCGAAACCGTATGAAGTTTACCAGCCAGCGTGTGTGAACAGACCGCATACAGAATTGGATGATTAGACCCTGTCTTTTGAAGGGTAATGTGTAGGGTGGCTTGCTTTTTTGTTTATTTTGTGGAAAATTAGTACCTGTTCGGACTATGTTCAAGGAGTTGAAAAAATGAGTTACCAAGATCCTAATTTGCAAAAGCCTGCTGCGCCTGAGGAGCACCCTGTTTTTTCAGAAACTCCTGTGTTCCAGCCTCCGGTCAAGCTCAAACATTCCGGTCCCGGAATTGCTTCTTTTATTATGTCGCTTGTCAGCCTGATCGGATATATTATTCTGGCTATTATGGTTATTAATCTGCTGGCTCATTTCGGCCAATACCAAACGATGAACCCGGAAGTCGCTCTGCAGCAAACCGGAACGGTACTGCTTCCTTTTATTTTTTTAGGCAGCCTGTTGCTGAATTGTAGCGGACTTGTGGTCGGTATCATTGGAATTGCGTTAAAAAACCGTAAGAAAACCTTTGCTATTACAGGCTTAATCATTAATGCACTTATTATTGTGGGCTTTATTGCACTTCTTGCCATCGGTCTTTCCGTTCCGAATAGCACAGCGGATATCTATCCTTCCTCCGTGCAATCTTTATAATTTTTCTGCATCACACAGAGAGGATTCAATGTATGAACAAAATTAAAATTTTTGCCGACAGTACCAGTGATATTCCTGCTCACTGGCGTCAACAGTACGAGATTAGTATTGTGCCATTGTATACAGTATTTGGTGATGAAGCATTGCAGGATGGTGTGAACATTCACCCAGAACAATTATTTCAACGTGTAAGCCGCGAGGGACATTTACCGCGTACCGCCGCACCTTCTCCGTCGGATTTTATTCAAGCCTTTGCGCCCTACATAGAACAAGGGGACGACATTTTATATATCAGTCTGTCTTCCGAGCTATCATCGACGTACCAGAATGCGCTACTCGCTGCCTCCGAATTTCCGGAAGGTCGCATTACGGTTTTTGATTCCTTGAATTTGTCGTGCGGCTTTGGCCTGCTTGTGATGAAAGCTGCTCGTGCGGCAGCCAACGGCAATACGATAGAGCAGATTGTAGACATGTTGACAAAAACCAGGCCGTTAATAGACACGGAATTTGTCATTGATACACTTGAATACCTGTATAAAGGCGGAAGATGCTCAGGCATGCAAAACCTGATTGGCAGTCTGCTCAAAATTCGTCCGGTGATCAAAGTGATTGACGGAAAAATGACGCCTGCCTACAAAGTCCGCGGCAAACGTGAAAAAGCACTGGATCAGATGCTGCAAAACGCTCTGAATCAACGAGATCAGATGGATAACGATATCATTATTGTCGTGCACGCTTTGGCCGAGGAAGATGCGCTGATGCTGCAAGCTCGTTTGAAAGAAGAAACGAACGCACAAGAGGTACTGCTAACTACAGCAGGCTGTGTCATTTCCAGTCATTGTGGTCCACAGACTATCGGTATTATGTATGCCAAAAAAGCATAGTTTATCCAATATCAAACCCGTTGCCGCATAGGTAGCGGGTTTTTTGGTGTTTTCCAGCAATTTAGCAATGAATAACTTTCCTCTTTTTGATAGTATTATTCGTCGAGTAACGATATATGAATCTACAATCTATCATAAAAAAGAAGGTTATTTGGTATGAGTTCCAAACGATCACGTTGGTTAACCAGGCTCACCCTTTCAGCAACTGCAGCCATCACAATATTCACAACATTCACTTCATACTTAGCTGCTCCAGCAGCAGCATCCGGCGCTACGTTCCAAGATATTGCACACAGCTATGCCTATCAGTCTATTATTTCCCTGCACGCTAAAGGAATTTTGAACGGTACACAACCTGGTTACTTCTCTCCTAAAAAGGCTGTTACCAGAGCCGAATGGGTTACCGCACTGGACCGTACACTTGGTCTGGAGCCTGTACAAGCAGCCGTTTCCTCCTACCGAGATGTTGCCAAAAAGACGTGGTACTATGGATGGATTGAAGCGGCTTCTCAACTCAATATCGTTCAGGGGGGAACGTCTGCCACATTCCAACCTAATAGTCCTATAACCCGTCAAGAAGCGGCCTTGATGATCGCACGTCTCATCCGTTCTTCGGGCGGATCAGGAAATGCTACTTCCTCCTTCACAGATACTGGGGAAATTGCAGATTGGGCTCTTGATGCGGTAACCACCGTAAATCGTTACGGCTTTATGAAAGGTGAAAGTAACTATTTTCGTCCAGCATCCTCTCTAACCCGCGAAGAAACAGCGGCATTGCTGGAGCGTCTGCTAACGTATTCAACAAAGCATGCTAACCAAACTGCTTCCACGGCTTCTTCCATCCGACTAGGCTGGCAATATGATCAAACCGTTCAGCAGTTTGAAAATACGGTGCTCCAATCCAACATCAACACCCTGTCACCACGTTGGTTTTTTCTAAATGAAACAGGTAGTATAAGCGACTATACCAATGCGTCGCTGCTTACCTGGGCCAAACAGCATCATAAAAATATCTGGGCTATGGTAGGCAACCGTTCCAATCTGGTGCTGACGCACCAAATTCTATCCAGTGAGGTTCTACGGAATAAAACTATAACTCAGCTTGCCAATGCCGTATCTGTATACGGTTTGAACGGACTTGTCATTGATTTTGAAAATGTAGATGGTCAGGATCGTGCCAATTTAACATTGTTCGTCCAACAATTAAAAGCTAAGTTGAAGAGTCAGAATACGGTACTGGCGATTTGTGTATCTCCTGATTATGGAACGGACTGGACTGCCGCCTTTGATTATAAACAGCTTGGCACTGCGGCAGACTATCTGATCCTGATGGGATATGACGAGCATTGGGGAGGTAGCTCGATCCCCGGCTCTGCGTCCTCATTGCCATGGCTCCGTGAAAGCGTACGGCGTTTTGTACAAACCACCTATCCGGAGAAAGCGATCTTGGCGTTGCCATTATTTACACGGAACTGGACGCTTAACGCTAGCGGACATTCAATCGCTTCCTCTGATATATCACTAGATCAGCAAAACCAGCTAGTATCCCGTTCCGTCTCCAAACCAATCTGGAATGAGGATATTCAGCAGTATACCGTGTCTTACAAAGACACACAGCTTCATAAGCTGTGGCTTGAGGAAGGACGATCCTTCACTCGTAAGTATCGCTTGGGGCAGGATGCTGGGTTTGCTGGCTTCGCCTACTGGTATCCGGGCGGAGCCAGCTCTGATCTATGGTCCAGTGTAAAAAACGCAGACCGATTTATACAGCGTGGTTTATAAAATACAAAGCCTTCAACCTCACGTGAAAAGTGAAGTTGAAGGCTTTTGGCATACAACTTATCACCAGCCTATGACCGATATGCTACTTTCCCGTTTACAACTGTCATTCGTACCCTCACGTCAAGTAAAGCTTGCGGGCTTTCCGATACATCACGGTCAATGACTGTAAAGTCAGCGGCTTTCCCTTCAGCTATCGCCCCTCTCTCATCAGCTTCCCCGGCTGCTACTGCGCTTCCCGTGGTAAACAAACGAATGGCTTCATGTACATCTAGCTTTTCAGCGGGAAGATAGCCCTCATGTATTTCTTCGGGCTTGGCGCGAGTCACTGCCGCATGAATACCAAGAAAAGGGTTTAACGGCTCAATCGGCGCGTCACTACCTCCAGCACATGGAATGCCTGCTTCCAGCAGCTTTTTCCAGGCATATAAATATTCAGTCCGTTCTTTCCCCACCCGATCCAGTACCCAAGGGAAGTCACTTGCGACAAAACGGGGCTGGATGTCCGCAATCAGCGGCAGCTTCGCCATTCTCTTGATCAAATCCCTCCTAAGCACCTGTCCATGGATCAGGCGATCTGGCAAACCGCTTTCCTCCGTGAGCACATGGGCCTCCATCGCTGTCAAAATCATGTGCGCTGCCCCATCCCCTATAGCATGTACAGCCACTGGAAAGCCTGCGGCCCTCGCAGCTGCCACCATCTGATTCAGCTCTGGCTGCGGTTGAATCGCCATTCCGCGGGTATGTGGAGCATCACTATAAGGTTCTGACAATAATGCCGTTCTTCCACCAATAGCGCCATCGGCAAACATTTTAATCGCACCGATTTTAAACCACTCATTTCCGGTACCTGCACGCAGCCCTTGCACTTTCGCTTCTTCCATAAAGGGATGATAGATGAGCTGGTGTGTGCGAAAAGCAAGACCTTCTTCCCTCAGCTCCCTGTAAATTCGCTGCATCGTCTCCACGCTGCCCAAAAAACGTAAATCTTCCGTGTGCGCAGCAGTTAGACCAAGCCGTAGCGCATCCAGGCAAGCCCGCCGAATCGTATCCTTCTTAACCGAATAATCCGGCTCTGGCTGCACGCTAGTAAAGGCAAAGGATGCTTCCTCATAAATCAATCCGTTCAACCGTCCATGTGCGTCTCGTCCATAGGCTCCCGAAGCCGGGTCAGGGGTGTCCTCGCTAATACCCGCACGCCGAAATGCCTCTGAATTGGCCAAGAACGTATGAAAGCACGTACGAGTGAGATATACCGGATGCTGATCTGTAATGGCATCCAGCTCGGCTATACCTGGAATTTCAACAGGAATAAACGCATTTTCATTCCAGTTAAGTCCTAAAATCCACTCTCCCGGCGGTGTTACAGCGACCCGTTTGCGCAGCATAGCCAGCATCTCTTCCTTGGAGGTAGCTGATGTTAAATCCAGCATAGCCAGCTTCATACCATGCATAGACAAATGCATATGTGAATCGGTTAAGCCTGGCAGTACATAGGCGTCTTCCCAATCCACAGTTTCATATTCCTTACCGGTCAACTGCAATTCAAGCTCCCGAGCATATCCGATGGCTTGTATCCGACCCTGCTGTACAACGATGGAGTCTCCTTTGGAAGCCCAATCCCCATGCAACCGGCCGTGCTTGAACAAAACGAATGTCAACGCCACTCATCTCCTTTTTTCAACTATACGCATATCCACTTCATATTACGCCTGTGTTGCCACTTCCAAGCGTAGTGTATTTATATCTACCTGCTGCACCTGCTGGGCAAATTGGTCATGAGCTGCACAGACAGCCATTTTATAATCCTGATCCAACTCATACTGCTTAAAATGACAATACTCGGTGGTAAAGCCCTCTGTCGTGAAGCCTATGAACGGTTGTGCCTTCAGCTCGAATGAAAAAGACTTCAACGGTAGAGTTAGTCCCTGCCCCTCGGCCTTCACAAAGCTTTCTTTAAGCGTCCATAGATCGTAAAAATACGATAAGCGGTTGTCTGCATCCTGACGCATTAACGCATCATACTCTGTGTCCGAAAAGCACACTCTACCTACCTCAAAATCTATAGGACGGAGCTGTTCAATGTCGATTCCAAGCGGGTGATCATCAATAGCGCACACCACCCATTTTCCCGAGTGAGAAACATTAAAATGGAATGCGGGTGCATTTATCAAGGAAGGCTTACCGAACGCGTTGTATGTAAATTGAAGACTGGAATTAGATACCTTCAATTGCCGGCAGACCAACCATCTTAGCAGCACATCGGCATATAAGCCCCTCAAAGCATCTTCCCGATGTAAAAAACGATCTAACTTGTGCTGCTTTTCCAGCGAAACCCGATTTACCAGTAATTCGTAATGCTCCTCAGCTTCCGGCTTGCTCGTATCAATCGCGTATATTTTCATGGTTGCCTCCTGTATATCTAATGAATATCAGCCAGTTTGTAACACTCACCGTTCGATTGAAGTCTGTTAGATATGGATGGCGTGTGCCGTGTACATGGTCAATATACTACTCTAGCACTTTCAATTCAATATGGATACAATTGGGATAAGCATCTCTATTAAAACTACTTCATAGAGCCTATTAATGAAAGCGCTTTAAAATAACGCATACAGAGGAGGACGAAACAATGAAATATGATTTTGCCCGCTTGCTGTGTATTATGCTCTCTATTTTGCTGACGTTGAGCATTTTTCAGATGTTTTCTCCTAAGATCGCTTCAGCCGCTTCAGCGAATGTTGTGAATGGCATTCAGTTTAAAGATACAGATGGAAACGTGGTCCATGCCCATGGGGGTGGTATGATTAAAGTAGACGGTTACTATTATTGGTTTGGTGAAAATCGTAATCCCAACGGCACGTTCAAGGCGGTATCCGCCTACCGTTCCTCTGATTTAAAAAACTGGGAGTTTCGTAAAAATGTACTGACCAGCAGCTCCGCTGTGGAGCTGAATGTTTCGAATATTGAACGTCCGAAAGTGATTTACAATGAAAAAACACGTAAATACGTATTATGGATGCATAAGGAGAATGGGGTTAATTACAACGAGGCCCGAGTGGCTGTTGCTTCTTCCGATACCGTGGACGGCGATTACACGTATCAGGGCAGCTTCCGTCCTCTGGATTACGATTCGCGCGATATGACCGTCTACAACGATAACGGTACAGCTTACCTGATTTCGGCTACCCGGGTAAACGCGGATCTGAACATCTATCGTCTGACACCGGATTTTCTGCAAGTTGAATCGCTGGTGACTACACTTTGGCCAGGACAATATCGTGAAGCTCCGGCGATGTTCAAAAAAGGAGACGTCTACTTCCTGATTACATCCGGGGCAACCGGCTGGAATCCCAATCAAGCCAAGTATGCTACCGCATCCAGCATTGAAGGAACCTGGAGTAATACGATAAACTTCGGGGACGGTACGACATATGGTTCACAGTCGGCTTACGTGATTCCTGTTGAAGGTGCCCAGACAACTTCATACCTGTATTTGGGCGACCGTTGGGCGGGTGCGTGGAGCGGTCCTGTGCAGGATTCTCAATATGTATGGCTGCCACTGCGTTTTCCAACAGCGACTTCATTAGCCATGGATTGGTTCGACAGCATTAATATTGACACCGCCAGTGGTGCGGTCGAGGGGATAACAACATCAATTGCCATTGATCCGGATGCCTATTATCAGCTAGTGAATCGCAAGAGCAATAAGCCACTAAGCATTATTGGCAATGCAACGACGGACGGTGCAGACCTGGAGCAGCGTGCAAATTCCGGAGCAGCAAACCAGCAATGGCAGCTCAAGGATGCAGGCAGCGGATATTATAAAATTGTGAACCGCAACAGCGGAAAGCTAATTGGTGTTGAAAGCGGTACCACAACAGACGGTACAGTTATTGAGCAGTGGAGTGACGGAGGCTGGTCCAGTCAGCATTGGCAATTAGTATCCGTAACCGGTGGTTATTACAAGCTGAAAAATCGGGCAACCGGCAAGCTGATCGATATTTCTGAAGGCGCCACCGCCGATGGAGCCAAAGCCATTCAATGGGGCGATAATGGTGGGACGAATCAGCATTTCCGTGTAGTTAAAGTAGAATAGCTCAAGTTATTTTCAAAAGGAGCCGTATTCCGAGCAGACATGGTGACTGCTAACGGAAAAGACGGCTCCTTTTTACGTAAAACGATGAAAATTGATAATCTCTAGTACGTTACAATTCCCACGGATAATCTGTTGTCAAAAAACTAGCCAACTGTTTGCTTTCTTCCCTCCGCTGACGCCGTATGGCTGCGCGTGATGGAGCCGTCTGGTGCAATTGTAACTGCTCTTCTGTTTCTGGAATCACCTGCGGGACAGTCACCTTACGGTTGTTCTCGTCCAATGCCACAAAGGTCAGGAAGGCGGTGGCTGCGATTTTCCGGTCGCCAGTCATCAGTCCTTCACGAATTACCTTTACGAACACCTCCATCGAGCTACGGCCTGTCCAGGTTACGAACGCTTCTAGCGTGACAGAATCACTCGGATGGATAGGTAGCAAAAAATCCACCGAATCCGTAGAGGCTGTAACTGTGTTCGTACGACACAGCTTAGCAGCTGCAATAGATGCGATATCGTCGATATACGACATTAATCGGCCGCCGAAGAGCGTGTTATGATTGTTGATATCGTTGGGAAATACTCGGGACGTCTTGAAGCAGTAGGTTTCTCGGATGTACTTGCTTTCCATGGATTCTTTCCTCTCTTTTCCTCGTTGCTCTCTTTTTATATCTCAGGATTTTGCAAAATCATGATGTGGAAGCCTGTTTTAGACTATGCTAATCATCCCACTAATCCGCATAATAAATCAATACATAAAAATCGGCATCCTCATCCGAATCATTTCGGTAGGTATGTATGTCAGATACTTGAAATTGCACGGCATCCCCTGCACTCAGCTTGAGCTGTTGCCCCTGCATTTCAAAGTACATTTCCCCACGGATCATGAGAATCGTTTCCTCCCCCAAATGCTTCTCTGCCTGGTGTGTAAAACCTGGCTTCAGACTTACCGTGAACACCTCAAACTTCTTTTCAGCGTGATACGGGAATACAGGGTAAACAAAATAGTTACCGTCCTCATCAATAACCGGATGCAGGTCTTCCCTCCGAATCTTCGTGATTTGCGGCGGATCTTCTTTGAGAAAGGTGGAGAAGGATACATGCAAACCGTTCGCAATTTTCCAAAGGGTTGTTACCGTAGGATTGGATTTCCCCTTCTCAATCTGAGCCAGCATCCCTTTGCTGACCCCTGTCAGTTCAGCCACCTTATCCAAACTTAATCCTCTAGTCTTCCTGATTTGAGCCAAATTAGAGCCAATAATATGCTGCATTGAATCCACGGACGATGCCTCCTTGTATCCAAAAGTCTATATAAGAAGAATACACAAAAGACTGTGTGTTCGCTATATATAGACTGTATCGTAAAATATCATTTATCTTTTGCAATTTTGGATGCATGACTTATTATCCACAGTAAATTAAGTGTAGCCGATCAAGGTAATACAAAGCTTAAACGGGAAGTAGACATGCTACAATTTACTGTAATTGTAATATGGTCAGGTTCCTCGCTTACTTCAACATGCAATAAAAACATTTGACATTGAATATAAATGTCCTTAAACTTTTCACTTATTAAAACTTTTTTCAAAACTATTGTAATATCCTGAAGGAGGGCTGCTATCCTATGACTTTTCCGTCCCTGAACACCCAACAGGTGAGAAAATCAAGTTTGGCTATCTAGGAGGGACTAAATTTGAATCTGCAAACCCGCAAGTCCCGCCACATGTATACGATGCAGCTGGCGACAATTTTTATTGGCTTTATTGTATTTGGCATCTCGGAAAATATTAAAGGCCCTGCCATTCCACGCATCCAATTCGACTTCAATCTGGATGAACAGCAGCTCGGAACATTGTTGTCTCTAAACGCACTTGGTTATTTGATTGCCTGCTCGTTCACCGCTGTCCTTGTCCGTAAGTGGGGAATCAAGGCGGTCAGCATCATTTCCTTTGCTTCCATGATCATCTCGGGAGTGTTCATCTATCTGTCGCACACGTATCCGTTCTTCGCCTCGTCCTACTTCTTGATGTATATCGGGAACGGCATGCTGGAGATTGCGCTCGCAATTTTGGGGGCGAGGATTTTTGTGAAAAATACCGGCACGATGATGAATTTGTCCCACTTTTTCTATGGGCTCAGCTCAACAGTCGCCCCTTTGCTGGCGACGGGAGTCATGTCACTGACGGTATTTGGACATATGCTGGACTGGCGGGGGATGTATCTGGCTATGTTGTCGCTCTGCTTGCTGCCGATTGTGGCCGCACTGCTCAGCACCTTCCCGGGAGACGATTTGCAGCATGAGGATCGAACCTCACTCAAGACGCTAACCCGCGATCCAGCACTCTGGATGATGGTAATGATCCTGTCGTTTGGAGTAGTCTCTGAGCTCGCAGTTGGGGGCTGGCTGGTCAACTTTTTAGAGAAAGCGTATTCATGGAGCACGGTGGAGGCGTCCAGCATGCTCTCAGCGTTCTTTCTTACCTTCTCGTTGGGGCGCCTATTGCTTGGTCCACTCACAGACCGGATGGGGTTCGTGCTTTCGACGATTCTATTCTCCGCCTTCTCAGCGATATGTACGTTCGCAGCAATCGCGGGTGGAGAGAGACTGGCGTTTCTCTTTGCCGTATCAGGTGCAGGTATTGCAATGATCTATCCGACCGTGATGGCGTTCATAGCAAGGAGATATCCGAAGGACAGTGATACAGCTATTACGTTCGTCGTCACGCTGATGGGCATAGGTAGTGTCATTGGCAACTATGTGATCGGCTGGGTAATCGAAGGGGTCAAGATAGTCTACGGCGCAACCACTGAGCTTGGCATACTGCGCGGACTTCAGGCGGGATATGGAGTTATCGGTCTATGCGCAGCCATCTGCGCGATCTCGGGAATTATTCTCTACGGATATCTGAAAAAGCGGCAGGAGCTTATATAAATCACCACCTTAGGGTTGCCCCATAAGTCATGAACTGACTGGGACGCCCTTTTTTTACGAGTTCCCCATTCAGTCAAAACAGCCCTTATATGAACACATCCGAGCTGCTTTGATTCATCATCAGTTCTTGCTCATTTTCCATTTCGAAGAGCTCATCGGGAGCACATTTGAACACCACTTTTGGATGACTGGCTGCTGCCAAATCGTCTGGAACCGGAACACGACCGAACCTTTTTGGTAAGTACATAGCCTTCATTGGGTTGTCAACAGTAAAACAGCTTTTTAAGAGCAATTCTCCTGCAGGAACTATTCAACATAACATACAAACGTATAATATATTGATACTTTACAACTTACGTTATATACTATTATAAAATTTATACACTGGGGGTAAGGTTAAAATGTCCATAGCTTCGGAGTTGAGCGGAACGAAGCACGATTCACTCAGCTTTTTACAAGGGGTTAAAGATTGTATTCCTACATTGCTCGGTTATGTATGTATTGGGTTCGCGGCAGGCATTGTGGGCGCTTCATCAGGGGTTAGCACCATGGAAATTGCCTTCATGTCGGCGCTTGTATACGCAGGAGCCTCCCAGTTTATCATGTGCTCGATGCTGGCTGCAGCCAGTCCTCCATCCGTCATTATTTTAACGACTTTCATTGTGAATGCTCGTCATCTGCTGTTAAGTGCGTCGCTGGCTCCTTACTTTTCTAAATATTCATTGTGGAAAAACATAGGCATCGGTGTTCTTTTGACGGACGAATCCTTTGGAGTAGCGTCGGATAAATTGGCTAAAGGCGGGCAGGTCAGTGACCGCTGGATGAACGGGCTTAATATTACAGCTTATCTCGCCTGGATTGCATCCTGTGTAGCGGGAGGGGTTCTCGGGAACTGGATTTCCCGGCCGGAGGCTTTTGGTCTGGACTTTGCCTTGCCAGCGATGTTTCTTGCCCTGCTCATTTCCCAGCTCCAAAGTGTCCAGACCTCCAAACTCAAGCATCGTCTGCTGCTTGTGCTATGTATGGCTGTTCTGATGTACCTTTTGGCCTGGTGGGTGCCATCACATATCGCCGTCATTATAGCGACCATGATCACCGCAACGATTGGAGTGTTAAGCGACAAATGAACATTAATCCCAATGTCCTGTATATCATTATCGGTGCCATGATTGTCACGGCGATTCCAAGGATCATTCCCTTTGTCGTGCTGCAAAGGCTGGCGCTACCCAAGCCAGTGCTACAATGGCTTTCCTATATTCCCATCTGCATATTCACGGCCCTCGTGATGGAAAATCTGCTCGTTCGAACCGAAACCTCAGTCACTCTTAATGGGCAAGTGCTTATGGCTGTTCTTCCTACGCTAGTGACCGCCTTGTGGAGCAAAAACCTGCTGGCTACCGTCGTTGTCGGTATTGTGAGTATGGCTGTAATTCGACTTTTGTGGTGAAGAAAAAAATTACCCTCCTACAATAGGAGGGCATCTGTCCTTTCTTAGGCTCCACCTGTCGTCCTTACTAACGAGGGCGACAGATCTCCTTCCTCAAAACCACGTTCTCGTTGTGAAAGATACGAGGAGGCTTGCAGCCTAAACATTTCTGCATACACTCCGTCTATATCCATTAAGTGTTCATGACTACCTGCTTCCACAATTTTGCCCTCCTCCATTAAAATAATGGTTGGGATTACATCCTCATGCTATCCTAACTACAACCAGTCCCTATTCACAAACATCTTTCTTCCACCATACAGATAGGCTAAAAACGTAAAAATGACAATCAGTCCGAGACTGTAAGGCTCAACTCTGGGTGCATAAGTCGCTGTTTGCGGCATCATAATATAATAAGGAATCGTAAAAGGAAACCACGCACCTATGGAAGAGTGAAAGCCTGTTATAACAATATTAGGAACCACACAACAAATGGACATTCCCAGAGAAGCTCCAAAATTCCGAATTTTTATCGAGAGCATAAGCTGTAGTGCTGCCAGGGGAAAAATCCCGAGCCACCCTCCCAAACCGGTAGAAAGAACGACAGACCAAGGGATCTCTCCTGGAGCACCTGCTATATTTCCACTTACAAAATAGCCTACTATAAATATAAGCTGATCCAGACCCAGTATGAGAATGAGCAATATATATTTTGCATAATAAATTTGCTGACGAGGATACGGGCTGCTCAATAAAATCTTCCATCCTCCATCCCGGTGCTCGTACGCACACAAAAGAGAAGCAATAATTCCACAATAGAGCGGATAAAAAAACATAGAGTGAAATTGCGCTGAATAAGTATATAAAGTTAACCAACTGGGTGAAAAAAACTGCTTCAAATCATTCAGTTCCAGGACTCCCATTAAAGAATTTATGATCGCATCCAATATAATGAGAATCCAAACCATGATCCATTGAAGCTTTATTGTCTCCACGCGTAAAATAGAGCCCATGTATCTTTTCCTCTCTATTTGAATTCATGCTTGGTAAACTGTAGTGTACCAAGTCCCGTAAAGATGACTCCTGCACTTAAAGCAACGATCACCCAAATCATGTGTTCCTTCATCAGAGGACTTGATAATGCAGGGTACGACCAAGGCAATATTTTAATCCACAGAATACTTGTGCGTGCCAAAAACAAGCTTGCAATTGAACCGAATATACCAAACGCTAATGGGAATGCCTGATTAGTGAAAAGCGTAGACAGCCAAAGTTGAATTGCAAGTACTGGTAGGGTAGCCAAGCTTGCATTAATCGGCTGTAACAACATGATCCGCCAAGGAATGGGTTCGTTTGTATATAACACCCAGATGAGGCTCATACCTGCTACAGTGATAAAGGCGGTACCCAACTGCAGAATCACAATCCATACGATTTTGGATAAATAGATATAACTTCTGGGAACAGGCATGGCCATAAGCTGCTTCCATGTTTGAGTATCATGCTCTGTACCGGCCATAATACTCGCCAAAAGTGTACCGCCAAGCAGCATCACAAACGAAAGGAACATAAACATAACGGCAAAACCAGCGTAGACACCTCCCGGTCCTTGCCGAAAGTAAAGATACCATTCCACAGCAGTCATGCCTGTAAGTACACACCCCTGTATAAGAGGAATCCACCAGCATATTTTCTTCAGCTTAAGCCCCTCTGCCTTTATAACCCGGAGTATCATAAGCTTCGCTCCTTACCTGTCAGTTCCAGGAATATCTCCTCCAATGTTTTTTTCTTCTCTGTGACCCGATAAATGGGATGATTGTGTTCCACAAGCACCTTGATCATCTCCGAAGATTGTTGCCGATCTACAATAGGAGTCACGACCTCATTTTGTTCAATCGATTCAGCCCCGGCCGTCCACCCATGCTGAATCAGTGCACCGGCAGCCAGAACAGGATCTGGGGTTTCAATGAATAATTGAGGCTTGCTTTTGGCGGTGAGTTCCTTCATCGTTCCCTGGAAGATCATTTCACCCTGATTAATAATTCCTACATAGGTTGCAATCTGCTCAATTTCGCTTAATAAATGGCTCGAAACCAGTACCGTCATTCCGTAAGCGCCAGGGAGGCTCATAATTAACTCCCGAATTTCCTGAATACCAGACGGGTCCAAACCATTCGTCGGTTCATCAAGTATCAATAATTTGGGGTTGGCAATAAGCGCCATAGCAATCCCCAGTCTTTGTCGCATCCCCAAGGAATATCCCTTTACCGGACGATACGCATCCTTGGTTAATCTCACTAAATCCAGCACTTCATGAATTCTTCGGGTCGGCAGTCCACGCATGGTTGTAACGATTTCTAAATTTCGATATGCGGATAAATGGGCATAATAGGCAGGTGATTCAACCAAGGAACCAATATCCTTCAATATTTCCATACGCTGATCCTTCAGCTTTTTCCCGAAAATCTCAATTTCCCCGGATGTGGATTTAATCAGCCCAAGTAGCATACGAATCGTGGTTGTTTTACCCGCTCCATTAGGTCCTAAAAATCCATAAATCTGCTGTCCGGGTACCTGGAGATTTATTCGTTTTACAAATTCCCGTTTTCCAAAACGCCTAGTTAGCTGCTGTGTATGTATTACATATTCAGACATTTCCTGATCTCCTCTCGACTTCTAATGCTGAAGCTTAAGTTACATACAGTTTACTGAAGTAAAGTAAACATCAGGTAAACAGTCCCTAAACAACAGGCAAAAAAACCGAGCAAACTGCAAAATGTGAGATCAAATGTTAAAAAGTTAGATGTTTAGCGGCAGTGAAATCTCCATCCTAGTACCCGCTTTACTGCCTGAAAGGATATGAAGCGTTCCGTTATGCGCCTCAATAAAGCTTTTGGCAATAGGTATTCCATGCCCTTGGGAATGAGATACCTGCATGTACTCATTGGAATTCATTCCTATTCCGTCGTCTTCGATAGAAATATGAAGCTTATCGTTCGCTTTGCTTACTTCCATGGAAACGTGTGTACCTGGAGGATTATGAATGATAGCATTAATCAAAAAATTCTGCAGCGCTCTGCCTAATAATTTACTATCGAAGGGCATAATACATGCCGCGTCCATTGACGTAAAAGAAAATTCGTATTGCTCGGCTGAAGGATGGTTAGCGATATCTATGACTGTACTACGGAGAAACTCCACAATGTCCTCCTTCTCCAATTGGATTGGCAATGGACCTTCCTTAAGCTGCATAGAAGCATTCAAATCCTGAATCAACTGCTTCATTTCCGTCACTTTCTCACTGATACCCATACTAAAGCTTCTTCTTTCTTCATCAGACCAGTCATACTCTTGAGCAGTTAGCATAGCCGCATATCCTTCAATATAAGATAATGGTGTTTTGAGATCATGGCTTACACCTGCTACCCACTGCTGTTTTCGTTTCTCTAATTCCACTCTCTCTTCCTCATTGCTGCGCAATTGAGCCGATAAGATGTTCATTTGTTCAAAAACTTCTTTATACAATTGATACGGAGGTTTATAACTATTTTTCTGATTTTTTTTGCCCTCTGGCAGTTCCAGTTCACTTAGCGGCGCTTGGAATTCCCCTGTCGCAATATTTCCAATCCATTTAATTACATACACCAAAGGTTTGCCTATATACCATCCGTAGGCAGCTATGAACACAACACTCTGCACGATACCAAGTCCTGTCCAGAATAGATCAATATTTATATTTTGAGATGCTCCAAATATACTTTTTATAAAAATATATAAGATCGTGCAAATAACAAAACATAGAACATAGGCCAGTACAAAGCATAATGTTACTTTCATAAAACGAAAGGACATCTTAACTAGAGAGTTCATTCTTGCTCCTCCATCTTGACTGACATCATTTTATAACCAAGTCCTCTTACATTGATTAAAAATTGCGGGTGCTTGGGATCAGGTTCTATTTTTTTCCGCAAACGGGAGATATGAATCACTACAGTCTTCTCATCACCCAAGAAGGCCTCGCTCCATATCGCCTCATAAAGCTGCCGTACACTGAAAATACGGTTAGGATGCTTGCACAGAAATACCAGCAGTAGCCATTCACGTGCCGGACAATCGACCTGCTTGTCCTCCACATACAATACACCGGATTCCAGTTCCAGACGAAAATATCCAAAATCTAAAGTGCGTAAGGTCGGTTTCATGGCCACTGTCGAAACTTTCCGATATTTCATTCGAGCTTTCATACGCGCAACGACTTCCAGCGGGTTAAACGGTTTGGTAATATAATCGTCCCCTCCGATACCAAACCCCATTAATTTGTCTAGGTCTGTATCTCTTGCCGTCAAAAAAAGAATAGGGGCATCCGTATATAGACGCATTTGACGACACACCTCAAACCCATCGTTATCAGGCAGCATAACATCAAGTACAATCACATCCACATGAGATTCCATCACGACTTGCAGCGCTTCCCGACCCGTTGCAGCATGCTTGACTTGAAGGAATCCTTCTTTTTTTAACACCGTTGTCAGCATATCCCGCAACCCCTGCTCATCGTCTACTATAAGTACTGCAATTTCTTCCATAACCCAAGGTTCTCCATTCTTTTTTTACATTTTTTACTTTCATTATAAAAGCAAACGGGCAGAATTTAAATCGAGTTCCATCACATATCGTTCATCCCCGTGAATATACTTAATAACCAACAAGGCCAAACTGTGCCGTGTATCCACTTGGGGGGTGCCTAATAATGCCGGAACCACGCCAGCCATATTCATTCGTCGTATCCCGCGAAGATTGGTCGCTGCATCGCAAAGGGTACCAGGACCAGCAACGTCATCAGCAGAAGGTCAAAGATGTCATTAAGCAAAATCTACCCGATCTGATAACGGAAGAAAATATTATTATGTCGGACGGTCAACAGATTATTAAAGTGCCGATTCGCAGTCTGGATGAATATCGCTTCATTTATAACTATCAAAAGCAAAAGCATGTAGGCCAAGGAGATGGCGACAGTCAGGTGGGGGATGTCATTGGACGTGATCCTGCTTCCCAGAAGCCAGGTAAAGGTGAGAAAGCCGGCGACCAGCCGGGACACGATATTATGGAAACGGAAGTCAGCATAGAAGAACTGGAAGATATGCTGTTTGAGGAAATGGAATTGCCGAATTTACAGCAAAAAGACAAGGATCAAATTGAGGTTGAATCTATCGTATTTAATGATATACGTAAAAAAGGCATGCAAGCGAACATTGACAAGAAACGAACCATTCTCGAAAATCTGCGCCGCAACGCCCGTGAGGGGAAACCGGGCATTCATCATATTAGTCCGGACGATCTTCGCTACAAAACATGGGAAGAGAAGACCATTCCCCAATCCAACGCGGTGATTATAGCTATGATGGACACCTCAGGTTCGATGGGCTCTTTTGAAAAATATTGCGCTCGCAGCTTCTTTTTCTGGATGACCCGCTTTTTGCGCCGTCAGTATGAAAAGGTGGAAATTGTCTTTCTCGCGCATCATACCGAGGCTAAAGAGGTTACGGAAGAAGAATTTTTTACCCGCGGAGAAAGTGGCGGCACGATCTGCTCTTCCGCTTATTTGAAAGCACTGGAGATTATCGACAAACGATATCCTCCTTCCAGCTACAATATTTATCCCTTCCATTTCTCGGATGGCGATAACCTGACCTCGGACAATGAGCGGTGTGTGAAGCTAATCGAGGAACTTATAAAGCGGAGCAATATGTTCGGCTATGGAGAAGTGAATCAATATAATCGCAGCAGCACGCTGATGTCAGCCTACAAGAATATTAAAAAGGATCAGTTTATGTACTATGTCATCAAGGAAAAAGGTGAGGTATACCAAGCCTTACGTACCTTTTTTCGCAAACGGGAAGGGGGATCGGTGGGATGAGTACCGACCAGAAGGAGCTAGAATATGCGATATCAGAAATTATGGAGATTGCCGATGGATTCGGGCTCGATTACTACCCGATGCGGTATGAGATTTGTCCGGCGGATATTGTATACACGTTCGGAGCCTATGGTATGCCCACGCGCTTCAGCCACTGGAGTTTTGGAAAAACATTTCACAAGATGAAAATGCAGTACGATTTTGGATTGAGCAAAATCTATGAGCTGGTCATTAACTCCAATCCCTGCTATGCCTTCCTGCTGGAAGGAAATTCTTTGGTGCAAAATAAACTGATTGTCGCCCATGTACTGGCACACTGTGATTTTTTCAAACACAACGCTCGCTTCTCAGCTTCTAATCGCAATATGGTAGAGAGTATGTCGGCCACAGCAGATCGAATCAACAGCTATGAAATGGAATACGGGTCAAAGGCTGTAGAATCCTTCATTGACTCTGTACTGGCGATACAAGAGCATGTAGACCCACAGATCATCAAACCAAGGCATCTGGATAAACAGCGTTACATGGAGCTCAAAATTCGGGAGCAGAAAGAACCCGGAAAACGCCAGCGTCCCCCTGGGCCTTACGATGATCTATGGTCACTGGACACAGTGAAGCAGCATGATCCCGCCGAGACCGAGGGCATCAAGGTACGCAAGTTCCCACCGGAACCTGAAAAAGATATCGTCTGGTTTATTCAGGAATTCTCGGAGGTACTGGAGGACTGGCAGCGGGATATTATGACGATGCTACGGGACGAAATGCTGTATTTCTGGCCTCAAATGGAGACCAAAATCATGAATGAAGGCTGGGCCTCCTATTGGCACCAGCGGATTGTAAGGGAACTAGATTTGACCGGGGAGGAAACCGTTGAATTTGCGATGCTGAACGCTTCTGTCGTACAGCCTTCCAAGCAAAGCCTGAACCCGTACTATTTGGGACTGAAAATATTTGAGGATATTGAAAAACGATGGGATAACCCAACCCGTGAGGAGCAAGAGCGACAAGGACGCAAACCGGGCGAAGGACGCGCTAAAATGTTCGAGGTACGAGAGTTCGACTCAGACACCTCTTTTATACGCAATTACATGACCAAGAAACTGACAGAGGATTTGGATCTGTACGTGTTTGAGAAACGGGGACCCGATTGGAAAATTACCGATAAATCCTGGGAAAACATACGGGATCAGCTCGTGTTTTCACGTGTGAATGGAGGCTCCCCTTATATCGTCGTCGAGGATGGAGATTACCTGCATACGGGCGAGTTGAAGCTCAAGCACCAGTACGAAGGCATTGAGCTGGATTTAAAATATATGGAGCGCACACTTCCGTATGTATATCAGCTGTGGGGGCGCACCGTTCATTTGGAAACATTGATTGAGGGTAAGCTCGCCTTATTCTCATATGACGGTAAGAAACATCATCGTAAGTTTGTATAGTCATACAAAATCAAATAGCCAGCCTAATTTAAAAAAGGGGCATTCCTAAAAAGGATATGCGCCTTTTTTTACTATTTCATACAACCTTAAGCGACCTTCGTTTCTTGCCAATTTCAGGACACCTGTTTCGTTTTGGATCAGGGGTGTATTATACTAATATAATAAATGACCCACGGGTCATAATTGAGAAGCAGAACAAGGAGCGTTGATATAGATGAACACCCATCCCAGCTTTCGTGAAGTTCGTGAAAGTGATCAGCAGGTATTCCCGATTGCCTGGTACGCCGTTGGCTGGTCCAAGGAGCTAAAAAATAAACCGCTTAAAAAGCGACTGCTTGGCAAAGATATTGTCCTGTACCGTGATGATCATCGTCAGGTACATGCCATCCATGCTTATTGCCCGCACCGAGGAGCTGATTTATCGCTCGGCTATTGTCAAAGCGGGCACATCACATGCCCATATCATGCATGGTCTTTCGATGAGAGTGGGCAGTGTGTGGATATTCCGGCACACCCGGGACGGGCTATTCCTGAGTTTGCTCATACCTATGCCTATCCCGCGATTGAAAAAGCCGGCCTGCTGTGGGTATATCCTCAGGCCGTTGGCTCAAAGTCTGAGATAAACTCAGAGATGGGGACATCCACGTCCCCACCTCCTCTGGAGATTTTTCCCGAGCTGGAGGACCCCTCTCTCATTTTGTCTCCCTACGATTCCGTGTGGAAGGCACATCTGACGAGAGTTGTGGAGAGCGTGCTGGATGTCGCTCATTTGCCAATTGTCCATAACAAAACGATCGGTAAAAAATCCTCCACCGACATTCATATCGAGTTTGAAGCGGATGACAATCATATTCGAGTGAAAAACGGGAAAGGTCTATTGCAATATACCTTTCCACAGCAATGGATTTTGACTCCCGTAAAAGAAGGACGCAGCAAGTTTATTAATTTCGTCACCTTCACTCCGATTGAGCAAGAGTTAACTGCCATCTACGGAATGGCTGGACGTAATTTTGCCAGATTTGTACCGGGTATGAGCCACATTTTTTCCAGATACAGTGGCAAGGTGCTGGAAGAGGATCGGGCCGTGGTGGAAAGCCAGCATCCGCGTCCAATCCCAGAAGCGCTGCGAATGGAGGCACACGTCCCCGCTGATGGACCTCAGGTTCGGTTTCGCAACCGCTGGTATGATTTCCTTGTCAACGATGAGCCTCGTGTACGACTGGGTCCAGAAACTACTTCCTCTTAAATTCGACGATGTAGCTTTGATTGAGCTGTTTTCCACCTTCCGAGATGTTCTGGTACATGGATAAAAACCGGGCGGATGGGCTCCATACCGTTGGGCTGTCATAGGATTGGATATCGGTCGTAACCGGAGTGGTTTTACCCGTAGACTGGTCAAACACATACAGCCCTCTCATGCCTTGCTGATCCTCATCATAAATGGAATAAGCAAGCTTGGACCCGTCGCTGGACCAGCTTCCACGACTCATTAAAGTGCCTTGACCGACGATTCCTTTCTCTTTGCCCTGTTCATCCAAAATGATCATACGGGCTGGTTCGGATGTATTCCATTTCCGCTTTTCAATGGCAATAGACTTACCGTCAGGCGACACGGCAAAGGACATGCCACCCTCTGCAATGGTCACAGCCTGAGAATGATTGAGGGTGAACCGATTCAGCACCGGATACCCTTGTTTATCACTGCCTGTATAAAATATGGCGTTACCCACTTTTTCGACATGAGACATCAATTCAGAGCGATTCGGATCTTGAAAACTCAATTCTTTAGCTTTTCCGTCCAGACCAATCAGCTGGATTTTACCATCCGGTGTGCCTGTAATGAGATCATTCTCATCGCTCCAGCTCACTTCGTTAGTCATATCCAGCTTGCCGATCGATGTAACCTTACCACTGCCTAGTTCCAAAATGTAGCCTTGAATATCATATTTGCTGCTGGTGCTACCTTCAGTAAAAAAGACATGGCGCTGATCCGGTGATACCACAGCAAGTAACTGTGGAGCCTTACGACCTGGTGTTAAAATCCGCTCCTTGTCTGTCTCTACATTATGAATCCACAGCTGGGTTTTACGCTCCACAATCAGCTCTTCGTCGCTCAGCCAAGACCTCGCGTAGACATCCCCCAGCCTGTCGATAGACGATACCACCAGCTCGTCCGTTACTTGCTGCTGGGCTGCATCCGTGTCAATCACAGTAAGCTGTTGGCCCGGTTTCATACCAGATGCTGGATTTGTCTCTCCTGCGCTCTTCATGCCGCAACCGCTGAACAATGCCCCGGCGATTAAGCCGGTCATGAGCACCCCCGTGGCTTTCTGTCTGAAAACTCTTGTACGGGAATCTTCGCGATGAGAGGAGCCGTTCTTTTGCCCATAGCTGCCTATGTTTTTCTTTATCATGTATAACGGCCTCCTTGTTAACGATACCCCCAGTTTAATGCCCGAACATCTCATGAATACATCGGATTGTTTCCAAGTTGTAAACAAGACACCATTTTAGCCCTGTGCTAACAGTTGGCCATTTACAGGGAGCCATCGTGAACCAAGAGAGGGAGTCTAAGCGAAAATTCATTCCCACTTACATTTGTATGCCCGTTGTCATTTTCCAACCCACTATGATCTGAAGCTGTAAGCTGCAACTCTCCCCCCATGCGCTCCGCCAGTCTGCGCGCCAGAGGAAGACCGAGTCCCGTACCGCTGTCCTGACGAGATCGATCACGACTTAAGGTAGCAAACGGCTCAAAAATCATGTCCCATTGCTCCCTAGGAATCCATGGGCCGGAATTGCGTATACACACAATCACGGTGTCCTGTTCTACTCGATTCGATAACGTAATCCATCCACCGTCCCGATTGTACTTCACTGCATTATCCAGCAAATTCAGTACAATATGCATCAGATGCTTAGGGTCTCCCCACACCTGGGCAGGAACGGTATCTATCGAAAAATTCAGCCTACGCGCTGCCGCTTTTCCTCGAATACGGCTCCCTGCATCTTCCAGCAACGAATGCAGTTTCACAGCCTCCGTATGCAATTCAAAATCATATTTATCCAGCACAGATAGCCGCAGCGAGTCCTCGACAAGCTCGTATAACCGTTTTGTTTCCTTACTGATACTTTCTCTCGCTTCACGCACCAGTTCAGGATCATCCCCATACATGTCCAGTAAATCAGCATAGGCCTGAATAGAGGTTAATGGAGTCTTCAGTTCATGGCTGATATTTCCAATAAAAGATTTTTGCTGCTGCTCCAGCTCTCTCAAACGCTGAACCGCTTCTTCCAGCCGAAGCTTTTCGTTTTCCAGCGCGGTAATGCTCTCCCGGATCACATGACTCATCAGGAGCATTCCTTCATCCAGTCTTCCCAGCTCATCCTGCCGCCGCAGCAGTCTGGTTTCCGGATAATGCCCTGCCGATATCTGTTCGGAAGCGCGAGTCAGTCGTCCGATATCTCTCGTCTGGCGGCTGACATAGCCTAAGCCCAAAATAAAGCTCAATACCAGCACCGCACCTCCCGTCCATAGAAACAAGTGGGCAATGGCCTGGTAGAACTGCTGCTGCGCTTCTGTTGAGCTATGAAGCTGTACCACTCCCAGCAAGCCGTCCGGACCTTGAAGCGGAGCCAAATAGGTGACTGCGCTACCTTCCGTAATATACGCAATTTTGCCTTGGAGCGCATAGGAAAGGGCCTGGCTGACATTTGTTCTAAAAGCCAGCGGTAGAGAATTGCCAACCTCATGCCCCTGACCATCATATAAAATAACGCGCATATTGCTGGATACGCCCAGTTCCACTGCGAGTTGGGGCGCCTGCTTCTTCATGAAGCCTTCCGGTGATTGGCGCACTCCCAACAGGTAAGACTGTTTTACACGCATTTCTACAATTTCGGCCTGGCGCTTTAAACTGCGTTCCATTTGGTCTGTCTGGTTAGCGCGAATGCCAGTAAGCACGAGCCAGCTCAGCACACCGACAGTAAACAGCAGCAAAGCCGCCAGTACCAGGGGAAATTTCCAACGCAGGCTTAAGCCTGTAGGTTTGCGTTTGCGTTTCTGTTGGTCGGTGGACCGCAAGCTTCCTTGCTGATGGAGTGAATGATGTTCGTTCACGTCATTTTCTCTGCCTTATAGCCGATACCATACACGGTCTGCAATATCGCCTGATGCGGCTCAAGCTTCTTGCGCAAGCGCTGGATATGAATATCCACCGTCCGCGTTCCGCCCACATAATCGAAGCTCCATACCTGCTCTAGCAGCTCGTCCCGTGTATACACCCTCCCGGCATGAGACACCAACAGCGCCAGCACATCAAACTCCTTGGGGGTCAGATCCAGCGCTATGGCTCCAAGTTCAGCCGTTCGGCTGAGCGGACGTACCCGTAATGGGCCGAGTACCATTTCTGTTCCTTCCGGGGCAGGCGCTCCTTCTCGCTCCAGTCTCCGTACCAATGCTTTAATACGAGCGAGCAGCTCCCTTAGGTCAAACGGTTTGCTCATAAAATCGTCCGCACCCAGCTCCAGCCCGAGTACCTTATCAACGATATCGTTTTTGGCCGTCAGCAGTAAAATACCGATGCCCTTCCGACTTTCCAAGCGGCGGCACACCTCATATCCACCCAGTTTGGGCATCATCACATCCAGTATGAGAACTTCCGGGTGGAACAAACGCACTTTTTCCAAGGCGTCCTCCCCATCAACAGCAGTTTCCACCAAAAAACCCTCTCGCTTTAACGCATAAGCCAGCGCATTCCGAATGCTCGCCTCATCGTCCGCTATCAGTATTTTTTTATCCATGTCCTGCCCTCCCTGCATTAAAAAAACGCTCCAGCTACCTATGTTCCCGCAAATAATAATGAATCAGACATGTATGACATATAAACTGCTCACGTGGATCGTTAAGATCAAAATCCGTCATGTCGCGTATCCGTTCCAATCTGTATTTTACTGAGTTACGATGTATAAAAAGATAATTGGCTGTATCTACCAGACTGCCCCTGTTTTCCAAATAATAAAATAACGTTTTGAGTAAGTCACTGCCATGTGAGCGATCATATTGCTGAAGTCTCCCCAGCTTGCGTTCAAACAAATTTGAAAATTCCTCTTTGTCCATCGCTTCTCCAAGCATATAGTGCATCTCTATATCGCTGTATTTGCATACACGTTTATCAGGATACAGCCGCTGGGCTACAGTAATGGCACGACGTGCTTCATTGTAGCTTTGCAGCAGCTCCCATAACTTTTTGGCACTTCCGATGCCTAAATAATAATCGGCGGTACCCCAGGCTTTTTCAGTTGACCAGTTTTTCAGCGTATCACTCCAGGACGTTTCCTGATCAGAGCCAGGTGCGTTCTGATGATCATTCGGCTGAAGAGTCGGCAGAAATAATATCGCACGATTTGAACGGAACTCAATATGAGACACCACACGCCGTCGGGTCGATTCCATACTCAATAACCCAGAAAGAATCTCTTCTGGCGGAGCCGTAGCACTTTCCAGTACAGCCACCTCCCAGTTATATTCCGGGTTGAATCCCAATTGACGACCTCTCCGCTCAACCTCATGCCGCACCGGCAACGGAGGTGTCATGAGCTCATCTATAAAATTCCCCCGTAGTCGGCTTTCCGTATCTTCTACTGCCTTTTCACGCATTAATTCTAACGCCATCACCAGCCGTGCCTGCTCAATACCAACCTGCTCCATATCATCCAGTTCATTGCGGGCAATGACCAACTTGGCGACTGTACGTTTATCCACACTAATTGGAAAATGACGAGCATCTTGTACCTTCGCCCAATCCCAATCTTGTGGTGAAGTGACAATGGCTTGACCACCATTATCAACCAAAGCAACCGGAGCTTTAAAAAGCTCTGCTATATTATCGCTTACAGCCTGTATGCCACTGTTCTCCAGCACCATCGTCGTTAACGTTCGATAGATTTCTTCCGAACGTCGCAGCAGCTCTGCCTGTCGGTTCAACACCATATCCATGACACGCTGCGTAATATCCGTATAGGGAATATCGGCTGGAATCTCAATCACAGGAAGGCCACAGGCATTGCTTTCTTCAAGCGCACTATGGGGAATTTCCGTGAGAAAGCGGGTAGGCTTGATCACAAGCGCCGCCGCCCCGCCCTGATGCAGTAATTGAATAATTTGACACAATACCTCAGGCTCATGACGGATCGAATAAGCCGTTGTCATTAACAATACACCTTCCCGGACCCAGCCTTTCAGGTCAGGGACTTCCATAATGTCAATAAACCGGACAACCCGGCTTAGCCCTTGTTCTCCGCTTAATACCTTCGCCTCCTTCAACACGGGTATTGCCATGAGCTCTTGAACTGTTACACCCGGTATTTTCATAAAGACAGACCACCCTGCTATTTATTTTGCAAAATCCTTAGTTCATCTAATTTTCAGGATAGTGTACCAAAAAAGTGTACAAAACAAAACCTTTTACCGCTTGGTCAAATCTATCCACACCAGCCCATTCCTATCTTTAGGAGCTCAATGGAACATAAATAAACCGCCCTTTTCTGGAAAAGGCGGTTTATTTTAATATTCAACTATTTATAATGAAGTTTAAGAACTATCCTGCTTGTACCCCACACGAAGTGGCTGCTAGCGTACCGAAACAGCTGCACCCAACGCCACAATCGGGTCAATAGCCCGAATCCCTAGTGTACGCTCCAGCTCTGGCGCAAAGTTCATCGTTACAAAACCTGTGCAGGCAAGTACAATTACCTCAGCCCCCTTCTCCTGAAGCCGTAACGCTGCTGCCATAGCTGCCTCTTTACCTTGTGGAGTGTTCAAGTCCAGTGTCGTCTGCACACCTATGGGACGCTCTGTACCGATATAGGAATCGCCCAAAATGCGGCGAATCAGCGGCGGAGCCTCCTCCAAAATGGTCAACACGCCTACACGGCTGGCCGATGTCAGAGCCAAGAGTGCCGCACAGGACCCCGCCCCGTATACAGGTACAGATACAGCCTGACGAGTTTCCTCTAGCGCTGGATCAGCCGCGCAGCTAATACCGATAGACGTACAGCCTTGTTCAACGAGTTGTTGCGCCGCGAGCACAATTTTAGGCACCGCTTCCCGGTCTGTGATATCATCGTAGATCCCTTTCGGCTGATCGGGAATACATACACTGGTGACAGGTAGCCCGTAGCGCTGCTCAATGACCCGGCCGTGAAGGTCGATAGCTGCTTTGTCCTGCATGGTAAGCACTCTGATCATTCCAAGCATGATAACTTCCTCCCTTTATCGCTCTAGCAACTGACCAGCCTTCATAATCAGACGATCATCCAGATATACATCCGGTTTTTGTACGACTCCGTCAATATGTACACCCGCAGCGACAGTTCCCCCAAAGGTATTATTGCTGCCAAAAGCGACATGAATCGTGCCATATACTTTCTCGTCCTCTAACACAACACCTGTAATGCGGGCTTTATCATTCGTTCCAATACCAAATTCGGCCAGCATTCTACCATCGCCTTCGCCGAGCATATCCAACAGGGACTGTCCGGCTTCCCCTTCTGCGGCGATTAATCTACCATTTTGCACCGTCAGCAGCAGTGGCTCTTTTAAGGCACCGATTCCTGCTACAGAACCGTCCACCACAATCTGACCCTGTGCCATTCCTTCCAGCGGAGCAATATACGCTTCACCTGAAGGCAGGTTCCCCGATTCGCCAGGATTCAAATACATACCTGTGCTGGGAACGCCGTTGCGCCCTTCTATGGTAAAGTTCAGACTATATCCATCCTTTTCAATCCGTACCTGCTTGGCAGCAGTCAGCAATGCGGTCACCTCTTCGGTCAGCGCCTTGACCTTCGGATAATCAGCAGCAATTGCTCCATTCATGAACATATCGTCTGTCATGCCGGGCATGGTCGCCAGGCGTGCTCCAGCAGCTGCGGCTTGCTTACGGGCACTTGTATGTGTCAGCGAATACCGGGTGACACATACAACAACGTTGGAGCGAAGCATGGCTTCGGCAACAGGGGCTGGAGGCTCCTCGCCCGATTTGGAACGAACCTTCATCGTCAAAATAGCTGCTTCTGCCCCCAGTGCCTTGCCAGCTTCATATATAGACTCGCCCAATTCTTTTTTATCATCGTCGGTTACGACCAGAAGCGTCTCTCCAGCGGTAAGTCCCAAACATTTTTGCAATACATTTTTACTGATTTCAATACGTTGTTGACTCATAGTTCTTACCTCCAATTTTTAGCTCCTTACACCATTTCCGATACCAGTTTGCCAATCAAGGCATTGGACAATACAACGGGAACCCCTGAGTAATGCGCCGCTAGCTCTCTATGCGTTTCCGTATAGCCCATGCAATCCAGTACGATCAGATCGGCTTGATTCTTGAACTGTCCTGCTGCTCGGCGAAATTCTTCCTCACTGCCACTGTAAGGCGAGGCCGCCGCAAACTCTGGATTCAATCCATAAGGGCTGAATTTAAGCTTGAGGTTGTTCTTCTGTTCTTCGAGCGGTCCAATGAGACCCAACCTTCTTCCGCTGGACATGGCCTTTAGTACAGGAGGAAGCACATGATCTGGCTCAATTAGAAAAGCGCTTCGGGTATGCAACCCAGGAAACACACCGGTACAGAGTAACAAAATAGTACGTATGCCCTGCTCCTCCAAACGTGTGATTTTGTCCTGGAGCAGTGGCTGGATTTTTTCGCGTGAAATGACCACCGACTCCCCGGTCGTCAAGCGCGAGGTTAATACATATTCTCCCGGTGACGGTGATAGATGCTGTTGTATATAGTCCAATGAGAGCCCATCTAGCGCACCAGCCTGTACCAGCTCTGCCCGTCCTTCCAATGCCCTTTCTACGATAGGGGTCACATCTGACCGGGGGGCTTGCCCAATCGTAATCATCCCAAGCTTATGCATTTTGAATCCCTGCTTTCGCTTCATTTTATTTTACGCTCCTGGCGACAAAGGGCAAGCTCGCGGTCTGCCCTTATTTCGGTTCTGGTGAATAGTTTTAACTTATGTTACTGCAACTTTCCTCACATAGACAATGTTCGTCCTGACCAAAACAAAGGCTTGTTTGTTGTGCATAAAGGATAAAAAAACAAAATCATAGCGCTACCATTACATTTTATTCCTTTTTAATGTCAAGAAATATAACGCAGCATAAACATCGCTTCCCTCACTGCCCTGCGCTTTGAAGTGCCTTACCTGTCCGTATATGCTAAAATACTTCCGTATCGGCTATTCGCCTACAGGAGGGCATGATCATGAAACAATCTATTTTGATCGTAGAAGACGAAGAAAAGATTGCCCGGCTTCTAGAGATCGAACTTCAATTTGAAGGCTATCAAGTATGTAAAGAAAAAAACGGAATTGATGGGCTGGAGACGTATTGCAAAGGCAATTGGGATCTAGTGTTGCTGGATATTATGATTCCCGGTCTCAATGGCATCGAGCTACTTCGTAGGATTCGTAAGCATGATGCGAACGTTCCTGTCATTTTGCTGACGGCTAAAAGTTCCATTGCAGATAAGGTCGAGGGACTCGATTTGGGAGCCAATGATTATGTTACCAAACCGTTTGTGATCGAAGAGCTGCTTGCACGTGTACGGGCCGCACTCAGAGTGGGTGCAACGAAAGACATGGCTCCACAAGGGGTAGATAAATGGCTTAGTGCCGGGGATTTACGTCTCCATGAAGGTACTCGTGAAGTTCTTCGAGGAGAGCACAACATTGAGCTTACACCGCGAGAGTTTGACTTGCTCGTTCATTTACTCAGACACCAGCGGCAGGTACTTAGCCGTGAACAATTACTGGAGAATGTATGGGGCATAGATTATATGGGCGATACCAATGTGGTCGATGTGTATATTCGCTACGTGCGCAATAAAATCGACCCTACGCGCCAGCTCCCTGAGCTGATCCATACTGTACGCGGAATTGGTTATGTACTGAAGGAATCTTTATGAAGCTACAAAACAAAATCCATACGTACACCTCGTTATTATTCGCGGTCTTACTTGTAGCCATTAATTTTTCGATCTATTTCCTATTCAGCCAATTTTCGATAGACAATCGAAAAGACCAGGTAGAGGCCGCAGCAGAGAACATAGTTCGTGGGATTCAACGTGCTCCGGTATCCGTAGCCGCTGAGGATCTTCTCCGAGCCTATGTACCGCTGGATGGCATGCTTCGGCTGATGAAACCAGAAGGCGACTTTCTTCCCCCTATCACCTCTTCTTCCGAGCAATCTCTTAGCTTGATGAAGGGCGTTTTTGATGAAACACGGCAGGTTCGCATGATTACCTATGAAAGCAATCGTTACATTCTTGTATCGCTCCCCATGATTTGGACCAATGGCGAGGTTGTCAATCTCCAGGTGACCGAAAGTCTGCAACCGACGATGCAGACGCTACAGGTACTCAGAATTGTACTTGTGGCTGTCACTGGAATTGCGCTCATTCCTGTTGTGGTGTCGGGAAGGCTGCTCGGCAGACTGATCACACGTCCAATTACATCTATGATTAGCACGATGAAAGAAATTCAGCGCAGCGGGAAATTTAAACGCCTTCCGCTCAATTCATCATCACGCGACGAACTGGTCGAAATGGGAGAAACATTTAATGACATGATTGAACTGCTGGAGCGGAATTTCGTCAGGCAAGAACAATTTGTATCTAATGCGTCCCATGAGTTGAAGACACCGCTCACCATTATTGAAAGTTATGCCAGCCTGCTCAAACGGCGGGGGTTGCAGCATCCCAACATTTTCGCCGAATCCGTTGAAGCGATTCATTCCGAGGCGATCCGAATGAAGGACATGGCAGAGCAGCTTCTTCTGTTGGCCAGAAACGAAGAACAATGGAATGTCGTGCTGGAGCCTGTACACCTGACCAGAATAGCGACAGAATTAAAAGCTACATTTGAAAATGCGTTCGCCCGACAAATTCAACTGGATGTACAGACAGACTGCATTGGCTATACCGATGAAAATAAGCTGAAGCAGCTGCTATTTATCTTTTTGGATAATGCACGCAAATACAGTGACGAGCCGATACACCTGATGATTGATACGGTGGGCGGTACAGCTCAACCCTGCATAAGAATCACAGATCAAGGAATTGGAATCCCGGAAGAAAAGTTATCTAAAGTATTCGACCGCTTCTATCGTGTGGATGAAGCCAGAAGCCGCGAGGAAGGTGGGGCTGGGCTAGGCTTATCATTGGCTACAGGAATTGCACAAGCTATACATGCTCAAATTGGGCTAGAAAGTGTAGAGGGGAGCGGAACAACTGCAACGATCATCCTCCCTACCGTTCCAAAATAATAAGCCAAAGGAGGGAATAACGATGAAAGCCATCTATGTGTGGATGATTGGGGGTACGCTGGCGGCTGTATTGATTACAATTTGTCTTTTACAGTGGCCTTGGGCACGGTCGTTAGCAGCTTCTCCATTGGAAGAAAAAGCCGTCATCCAATCCGTTTTGCATCAGTATCCCGGCGAGGTGCTCGAATCCCAACGCTTGGGTGATTTTTATCTGATCAGGCTGGAACGCGCCAAAGGGAAGTACGATATAAAAGCCAATGCCTATGACGGTGTCATCGACTCCATTAAGCGGACACAGGCTTATACAGATGCGAAGCAGGAGCCCCAAGATCACAAACCCGGTACCTCACCAACCAGAGACACATCGAATCCAGCTAATAAACCTGACCCGGTTTCTCTCGTTATTACAGAGAAAGAAGCAGCCAAGCTTGCTGCCAAAGCAGTTAACGGAACATCCGATGATATTGAGCTTCATCGCAACGACAAAGGCCTTTACTATCTGGTTGAGGTTGAGGTAAAAGATGGGCGTGAAGCAGTAGTACAGGTCAATGCAGTATCGGGCTCTATCGACTCTATAACGTGGGAAAAAGAAAAACAGGAGCACAACGAATCATGACGACTTGATGATCATCTCAGCTCATGTTTTCTCATGGTTTTCTCATGATTCTATTATGTTCCTCTCATGTTCAAGAGATAAGCTGTATTCATGCTTATAGCACAAGGAGGAATTATGTAATGAAAAAAAACTATACATTAGGAATTATGGCAGCCACGGTTCTGCTTGGAGTTACAGTTACGGGTGTCTCAGCGAATGCCGTATGGGCCGCTAAACCTACGGGCCTTATTGGAGCGACCGCCGCTGCCAACATTGCCAAGAAGGCTGTGGGGAATAATGCACAAGTTGAAGATGTCGAACTGGAGCGCAAGAACGGAAAAGTCTACTATGAGGTGGATCTCCAGCAAGGGGATAAAGATTGGGATATAGATGTTGATGCTTATACTGGGAAAACCATCCGTTCCCATTCTGAGCTTGATCATGACTCGAATGACGAGTCCTCCCTTAACAAGCCAAATCACATCACCCTGACTGAAAAACAGGCTGGACAAATTGCGCTTAAGCACGTACCCGGGAGTACCCTTTTGTCTTCTAAATTGGATAAGGAAGATGGACAGTTCATCTACGAGGTAAAGGTACTCACCAACGAAGGAACCGTTGAGCTTGAAATCCATGCATCATCTGGCGCAATCGTGGATACAGACGAAGATGATGATGACAACGAATATTAATCACCCAGGTCATAATCAGGGTAACTAAATACAGAGCTAATTAAAACGGAGCAGCGAACTTTCGCTGCTCCGTTTTTTTGACCAATGTGACATAGGAAAAGAACGAAGATGGCTTCATAAAACTGCACCTATTATTTCTTCATGAATAGACTGATAACTAACAGAGGATTACCTTTTTCTTCAATCCAAAGTCAAGCGAGGTTCTTATGGCGAAATCCTATACTAAAGCACAGATTCGCAAAATCACCCGTCGTTTCGGCCTGATCCCGTTAAAATCAAGCTTAGTCTCATCATTATACCGAAAAAATGCAGTGATCCAGGTGAAAACGAAAAAGGGAACTTATGCATTAAAGCCCTTTAGTCGTACAAAGATGATCCGTTCAAATACGATTCAACAGATGGAACGAGCTGCGAGTCATATAAGGCTTTTGAAAAAGAGAAAGTATACCTACATGCCCGCATGGCTCCCCACTCATTCCGGTAAGTTATGGACTCTACATCAAGGAACGCCATTTTATGTAAGTCAGTGGATCAAAGGACGGGGACTGGAGACCGCTGAAGATTTCGAAAAACTGGGGCGGGCACTTGCCACACTTCACGCCACCTCCACCGGCTTGCATCGGATGGATAAAGGAAAGTCCCCTCCAACCATTCAACAATTGCGGATATGGAAAAACCAGGATCGTCTTTTTCAAAGAAAAATGATAAAAAACAGTCGCCATGATAAAACGTACCGCAACTGGTACAATGCTCACGGCGAAGACTGCAAACGTTTATCCAGGCGAGCATGGAAGGATTTGCAGGATGCATCCATCATAAGGCTGCTTCGGATGGAACATCGGCATCCCTCCTTGATACACAGTGATATCACTACCCCAAATGTCATTATTTCGGATGACGGTCATCTCAAAATCATTGATTGGGATCGGGCTAAGATCGGCTCAATCTATGCTGATTTGGCAAAGGCCCTTATGAATACGACTCAATTCAATCCTGAATTTGTGCAATCCTTGCTGAAGGGATACCAAAAGCGTAAACCACTAAGCCGTACTGAACGGAAGATTGTTACAGCTTTATATAAACTACCACGAGAAGCCTGGCATGCTTCCCGACACCCGAATCGTTCAAGAGATCGCGAAATCCTGGACAATTGGGATCAGTCGTGGCCTCTTCGATTACAAATCATCCATATTTTACAAGAGTGGGCTCATGTATAAAAGAAAGTGAGGATCAAAATGTCGATTTTATCGAACGTTGAGCAGATGTACGGAATCAAAATTCAGCGTACCCGTCAAATGAAGGACATTCACAAGATTGAGACCGCTAATACGACTTATTGCTTAAAACCCTACAAATTTCCGGAAGAAGAGATCCGTTTTATTACACGTGTCTTGTCCTACTTGGATGAGCGCGGGTTTACACGCAGCCAAAAGGTCTATCCAACAGTGCAACAAACGGCTTACATGACCTATGAAGGTGTTTCGTATACATTAACCAATTGGGTTCATGGACTCAGACCAGAATTCACAAAAAGAATAGACTTCAAAAAGGGAATTGCTACTTTAGCCAAATTCCATTCCAGTGCCGTTAGCTTTCCTATCACTGAAGCTCCGCCATCCAGAATCCGTTATGAAGGCTTGAGCGATGAAATAGCTGGATACAAAAAACGCCTCATCCCATACAGAGGCACAGCACATCTCGTAGCTCTTTGTGAAGAAGTGTCCCATCGCCTACAGCAGCCCAAAGTTAGAGAAGCTATTGCTCAGGAGCAAAAAGCCGCCGCATTTATACACGGCGACTATAATTATCCCAATCTGATTAAAGACAAACAGCTCAAAATCCATTTGATCGACTTTGAAAATTGCTCCCTACATGTAAGGATGAAAGATCTCTCCCATCTTCTTCATCGGAATTGTCTTTGGAATGGGACAAAGATGCTGCGCGCGATAGATTACTATCAACGATATCGTCCATTGAGCACCCATGATTTGCATCTGCTTCACGCACTATTGATCTCTCCCTATCATGTAGTCCGCAATATCAGAATAGGCGGCTTCCGTTCTGCCAAGCGAGTCATTCCGTCGTTCGTGCATTTGAACAAATACCGACGTGAACTTAGATCGTTATTATAATCTGTCAGCTTGGAACTAAACAAAAAAAAAAAAAAAAAAACAGACCCGCTGAAAAGGTCTGTTTTTTTGTGTTCTGACAACAACTACAGGAAAAGCGCATGCCGCTAAAGCCAATCGACTTGCTGCCTCCATAGTACATTCAAGCCACATCTTACACCTGCAGCATTTCCGAGGAGTGCTGCAGCATTTCCAATTCCTTCACCATGTTTTCGATCAGCTTTGTGAACGAAGCCAATTCCTCTGAGCTGGAAGCCTGTTGCCGGGCACTGGCTGTTGTGGCAGCTGTTTCGGATTGTACACTGTCAAGCATACGGGCAATATCCAGCACCTTGCGCTGAATTTGCTCCTGTGCTTGCTTCGAATTAGATGCAAGCTTTCGCACCTCCTGTGCCACAATTTGAAACCCGCGCCCTGCTTCCTGCGCATGGGCAGCCTCAATCGCCGCATTCAGTCCCAGCAGATGAGTCTGATCGGACAGTTCCCGGATCGTACCGCTCATCTGCTCAATATGCTTAATCTCGTCACTCAAATGCTGTACCAATTCCTCTGTATGTTCCTGCGAAGAAGCAGTGTTGCAGGCACTCTCCGCGATATTATCCGTATTTTCCCTAAGCTCAGCAATCATCCCGGTCAAATTTTGCGCAATTCGGGACACAACGGTCAGCACCTGCGTTTGTTCGTCGGCCAGCTCGTTGATTTGTTCCTTTTCCTTTTCCTGATAAGCTTCCAGTACAAGCTGGGAATCCAGGTTGAACATTTTGGAAAGAGCATGCACAATAAAAAACCAGTCCTCTATCCCCGAACGCTTTAAAATGTCCACTGCAATATCAAGATAAGCAATGTACGTGCCCAAATAATAATCGGAAGACAATCCGATTCGGGAATGTACCTGCCCCACAAAAAGACGGTGTTCGATAAACGGATCATCTATTTTTCCATCTGCGAGAGAAAGCCAGTATTCACGTTGTGTTTGTTTTAGTCGTTCAATATTCGACCATTTGGAAATAATCGACATGAGATGCGGAACCTTTTCTACATGCTCATAAAACCGATCGACCACCTCATTCACAATAGATTGGAATAGTCCCTGATAATGATGTAATAAAGCCAAATCATCATCAGTAATACCAATATATTGTATCTGTTTTAATCTACTCTCCGCGACATGAATCATAAGTTCCTCCAAATAATAGTTTACATATATTTTACATTACCATATTTATCGGCAACTTTTTAGAAAATGTTAAAAAAGTAGAAGATTGATTATGGTTTTTTTCATAGCAATTTCAGAAAATACATAATCACAACTGCCTGATAATACAAAAAAAGAATCCGACAGCACCTGTAATCCCCTGTGCTTGCCGAATTCCCTCTACGAAACACGTTGATCGGATACCTCACAACCGTGTGGCACCATCCAGATCAACCCATGGTTTCACCATACTGTACTTGTTTATTATTTCGTCTTACCGATTCAGGAGGCTACCTACATACCTCAACAGATCGTTAGCGCTGGCTCCTGTGTAGCCATGCTCCTCAATCAGTCGCTTAATCACTTCATTCATCCGTTTGAGCTGATTAGCGTCAGGCGTTTTGGTCGAAGTTGTAATCTTCACAATATCCTTCAAATCGGCGAACAACTTCTTCTCAATGGCTTCTCGCAGCCGATCATGATGATGATACTCAAACTTCCGTCCCTTGCGAGAATACGCGGAAATACGGATTAATATTTCTTCACGGAATGCTTTTTTCGCATTTTCCGATACCCCGATTTGCTCCTCAATAGAGCGCATGAGCCGCTCATCCGGGTCGAGTTCCTCATCTGTGAGCGGATCGCGAATTTTCGCCCAATTGCAAAAAGCTTCGATGTTATCCAAATAGTTGTCAAACAACGTCTTGGCTGATTCCTCGAAAGAGTACACAAAGGCCTTCTGCACTTCTTTTTTAGCCAATTCGTCATATTCCTTACGAGCCACGGAAATGAAATTCAGATAGCGCTCTCGTTCTTCCTTTGTGATGGAGGCATGTTGATCCAGACCATCCTTAATTGCTCGTAAAATGTCCAGGGCATTGATGGATTCCACATTTTGCTTAATCAATGCACTAGAAATACGATTAATGACGTACCGCGGGTCTACCCCGGACATACCTTCCTCCAGAAACTCACTTTGCATTTCTTTCAGATCGGCTTCCTTGTATCCTTCGACCTCTTCACCGTCATACATGCGCATCTTTTTGACCAGATCCATCCCCTGTTTCTTCGTCTCCTTCAAGCGGGTAAGCACGGAGAAAATGGCAGCCGTTCGCAGCGCATGAGGCGCAATGTGGATATGTTTCATATCACTTTGTTCAATGAGCTTGGCGTAAATCTTTTCTTCCTCAGATACTTTCAGGTTATAAGGAATCGGCATTACAATCATCCGTGATTGCAACGCCTCGTTCTTTTTGTTTGCAATAAAGCTTTTATACTCGGATTCATTGGTGTGAGCCACGATCAGTTCATCTGCACTGATGAGCGCAAACCGCCCAGCCTTGAAGTTTCCCTCTTGGGTCAGAGAAAGCAAATTCCATAAAAACTTCTCATCGCATTTCAGCATTTCCTGAAACTCCATCAGTCCACGATTCGCTTTGTTCAATTCTCCGTCAAACCGATACGCACGCGGGTCGGATTCCGAACCATACTCCGTAATCGTGGAAAAGTCGATGCTGCCCGTCAAATCAGCAATATCCTGTGACTTCGGATCAGAAGGGCTGAACGTACCAATACCAATCCGGTTTTCTTCCGATATAAATACCCGCTCCACGCGGACCTTTTCAATATCGCCATCAAATTCCGTGCGCAATCTCATCTGGCAGGATGGGCAGAGATTACCTTCAATCCGTACACCCAGCTCCTTTTCAAAATCGGGACGCAGCTCATGAGGAATCAGATGAAGCGGGTCCTCGTGCATGGGGCAGCCTTCAATCGCGTATACAGCTCCCTGATCCGTTCTCGAAAATTTCTCCAGACCACGTTTTAGCAACGTGACCAGTGTCGATTTCCCCCCACTGACGGGTCCCATCAAAAGAAGGATACGCTTGCGTACATCGAGCCGCCTGGCTGATGAATGGAAATATTCCTCCACCAACTTTTCCAGCGCTCGATCCAGTCCAAAGATCTCCTGCTCAAAAAATTTGTATCGCTTATGTCCCCCAACCTCTTCTACACCAAAAGATTCAATCATCTTGTAAACCCGTGCATGAGCTGTCATCGCCGGCGTCGGGTCTTTCTTGAGTATCTCAATATACTCTCTAAAAGTGCCGCTCCAGGCCAGACGGTTGTTTTCCGCCCGGTACTCCGCAACGCGTTCAAAAATATTCATGCTCGGTTCCTCCCATGACTGCGTAATGACTATCCTCCACTCCTGATGATTATGGCTACACTCGTCACGCCTTTCAGGATATGATGCAATCCCCTTAAAAAAAGTGTAATACATACCTATGCAGATTGATTTAAGAATTGACCTATTTTTTATGACAGGTCTCTCTGCTTTTTCGAAAAAACCAAGGGATACACTGTGCTAAAATATACAACAACGACGCGGACCTGACGCATTATGGTACAATATAAGCTCGGAATAATGGGATAAAGGAGCGGGAGAAGTCATGGCGGTTCGGCATGAGACGGAGCTGTACGCTCCGGTGAAAGCCTTTTTTGAGAACTTGGGATATGAAGTCAAAGGAGAGGTACGCAACTGCGATTTGGTGGGTATCAAGCCAGGACAACAGACACCACTGATTGTGGAGATCAAAAAGACGTTTAACCTGGCGCTTGTGCTGCAAGGCATGCAGCGTTTGAAACTAAGCAGCAATGTATATGTAGCTGTAGAACGAAATCGTGCAAAAAAAGGAGCCGTGAATCAGCGCTGGAACGAGCTGGTAGGACTGTGCCGCCAGTTAGGACTTGGCTTGCTCACTGTCACCCATTTTAAAACTAAGCCGCCACTCGTTGAGGTACTGTGTAAGCCTGCGGCGCCTAGCGACAATGTCCACAATGCAGCAAAGGTACGCCCCGGCTCGCGCAAGGAAAAGCTGCTGCGGGAATTTCACGCACGCAGCGGTGACCACAATATCGGCGGCAGCACCCGACGCAAGCTGGTCACTGCCTATCGGGAAAAAGCGCTGCGCGTAGCCGTAGCCTTGCAGAGCTTGGGGGAAGCCGCTCCGGCGCAGCTCGCCCGCATAGCAGCCGTCAGCACAGCTGCTGCCGTACTTCAGCACAACTACTACGGCTGGTTTGAGCGCGTATCCCGCGGCCGCTATCGACTGACTCCGTTTGGCGAAACTGCCCTGAACGAGTATGCGGCAGTACTGCAAGAGCATGGCATTAAAACGGCCACTGGAATGGACGCAGAGCTTGACGAGGACAGTGGACAGCTTCAGATTGCGGAAGCGCCAATCACTTACTCCACCGTTGCTGCGGAAGCGGAGGATGACTGACATGGGGCGATGGTTTTTGCTAGCTCCGCGCAGTAAATTCACTGATCGTCTCACCGATCAGATTCATGCCCATAAGCAATTGCTCACGGCCCGGATGGCTAAAATTGAGTCGGATATGGGACGCGCCTTCACTGCCAACCGCACATAGCGCACCTGGCATAAAGGCTACGCCTTTGGGTAACGCCGCCTTTAGCAGCAATGCGCTGTCCAGCCCATCGGGCAACTGCACCCATACATACATGCCACCGGACGGAATATGATACGTCACGTCTTTCCAAAACGGGCGCTTGAGCAGCTCCAAGATTAATTGAAGTCGAGTCGAATATTCCTTGTTCAACATCGCCAAGTGCTCGTGCCATTGAAAACGCGAGCTGGTCAACAATTGGAACAGCAGCCGTTGGTTCATCGTACTGGATTGCATATCAGCCAGCTGCTTCAATGCGTACATCCCTTCAATTAACGGTGCAGGACCAGCAGCCCAACCCGTTCTCAGCGCAGGAGCAACTGTTTTATTGAACGAACCGATATAGAGTACTTGACCTCCCTGGCCCGCATGATCCAGCGCAAATAGTGAGGGGTAAGTCTCAGCAAATTTTCGACTCTGACCATGCGGACTCTTGTCATGGGACTCATTTTTTTGCTTGAAATGCAATTCACCATAAGAATCATCCTCAACTACTAACACCTCATGATGCCTGCACAGGTCCAAAATTTCCTGCCGCCTAGCCGCGCTCCACAAGGAGCCCGTCGGATTCGTAAACGTTGGCGTGGCAAAAAAAAGCTTGGGTCGATAACGGATCATTAAAGCTTCAAGCTTATTAGGAATGACACCTTCCCCATCTGATTCTACAGGAACGATCTGCGCACCCTGCATAGATAGTACTTGTAAACATCCAGGAGATGTCGGGTTTTCAACTAATACCGGATCACGCTCATCCACCATCAGCCTTATGATCAGGTCAATGGCCTGCTGACTGCCTGTCGTGAGAAGGATTTGACCTGGTGGTACTCTTACTCCTTTACGCTGTTCCCACTCTCCCGCAAGCCATGCCCGCAAAGGGAAATAGCCCTCCGGTTCACCATACTGGAGGGCGTCAGGGCCGGAGCCAAACACATCATGGGCCGCTTCTTCCAGCAACTTCACCGGAAACAGCTCTTGTGCAGGTAGTTCTTCAGCCAGAGATATAAAGGAGTGTCTTCTCGCATTTTCCCGGATATGACGCACTGGAGAAGCCAACATCGCAGCCGTTCGTGAAGCAAAGGAATATTGCATGAACATCCTCCTTCTCCTGAAAAATAGGTCATGATCTCCGGGCTGACGCGTCAGGCATATAGCTGCTTCATCTGACGCGCATATAAGGCATAACGTTCAATCGCCTGCGCCCGGCTGGACACGCCTAATTTCGCATAAATTTTACGTAGATAATTATCAATGGAGCGCCGGCTAACTTCGATCTCGATAGCAATTTTGTCATATGTAATACCTTGTACAATACGTTCCATAATAAACACTTCGGTTTGTGTCAATTCGTCAAAAGGCTCGGATGCCATTAACGGCATAAAGGGCCAGTTTCCACACCGAATCCAGTCCATTGGTAAAGAAGCAAATCCTTCGCGTAAACCGTTGATCAGATGGATTAACTGGCTCGGTGATGCCTGCTTGGATAACATTCCATTTGCTCCAAGCGAAATTAGCTGCTGAAACAACGTAATATTATCCTCATCCGTCATAATAACAATATGGCTGTCCGGAGACAAGGCCCGCATTTGTGTCAAAAATGGTTCCGCCGTTCCCTCAGGTAACCTGTAGTCCATTAAAATGATTTCCGGTCGAATGGAACAAGCCAGCTCCAAGCCTTCCGTTCCGGAGGAAGACATCCCTCTGACAAGCAAATCCTGCTGGTCTTCCAAAATAAGCTTTGTTCCCAGCATACTTGTAGGATGGATATCTATGATGACCACCTGCCATACTTTTCTCATATCTAAACCTCCTGATTTTACAAAAAAATACATAGTTAGTAGCGAAAATAATTCTAAAATTGGGGATTGCATATGTAGAAATTGCGCGAATGTGAACGTATAGGAAGCGAAAAACGTTTAAGGAAATTGTATCCTAGGACTTCCTTCCGATGCAATCTCTTTTTCCAATATTTTTATACGACTATTTCGCTTTTGCGAAATAAATAGGCCCATGATAGAATTGGTACTGCAAATAAAGACTGGAAATTTGACTTTACACGGGAGTTGAAAATCGTATGCAAGCTTCACCTGAACGTCCTCCTACCGAAGCTCGGCGGAGCAATTCAAGAAAGGGGTTACCCGTAAAGGCTTTTCTGCTATTTTGGTTCATTCTTATTATACTAGGTGCTCTCGCAACCTATCTGTATAGCAATCACTTAAAGCAGCAAATGCTAAACGAGATGCAAACCCATACAGACCAACAGATTCAAGCACTCAAATCTGACTATGAAAAGCAACTGACTGCTCTTTCCAAGGAAGTTAGCGGATTGCAAGGAAAAGTCCAGTCCTTCAATGAACTACTGACCTTTACGAAGGATAATGCAAACAATAAGACCGATAACAGCAATAAACTGTATACCCAATTAAACGAAGTCAAGCAGCAACTCAATACACTTCAGAAAAAAATGGACTTGCTAAAATGAATGTAGACGCAAAACAAGTGAACCGGTTCTTTATGTTGGCCCTTGCTCCTTTTATCGGTTTGTTGGGGTGTATTTTGTTAGTGCATCCCTCATTGAGCTTTCCTGGGTCTACTTCTTCGAGTCTGCAAAAAGCTGAAGTCACTCTACAAACGCAATCAGTAGGCAAGCAGCTTGATGAAGCCAAGCAAACGGCAACATACACCTTGTCTACGATTCGCCGGACTTCTGAGCTATACAAGCAAACGACCCAAACGATGAATCAGCTTGTCGTGACTGCCTCTACGCAGTCCAAGCGGCCCGCGATCATCTATGATCGACGTATCACCGCCAAACTGGGGGTTCCCTATGAGCGGGTAGATAGCAACCGGATTACCATTGAATTGTTTAAGGTAAACCCGGGAATTTATCATGGCTACGCTATGAAGGTCAAACTTAAAGATCCTACTGCTATGAAAATGTCTTTGGGAAGTGACAAATTGGGTGGCTCCGAAACCACCATGCGTGCAGTCTTGAGACACGGAGCTATTGCAGGCATCAATGCAGGCGGCTTTGCGGATGGAGACGGCAAACGCTATCCATTAAGCACTACTGTCTTGAACGGCCACTACCTTACTGGCTTTCAGTCCAGTTTTAAGGATTTATCCTTCGTCGGACTGAGTAACGATGGCAAGCTTATCGGTGGCAAATTTTACAGTCAAGGTGCTCTTGACAGCTTAAAGCCTGCCTTTGGGGCTACCTTCGTTCCCGTCCTGCTGCAAAGGGGACAAAAAATGCCTATTCCTGACAAATGGAAAGTCTCCCCCAAGCGGGCCCCGCGTACGGTCATTGGCAACTATAAAGATGATCAGTTGCTCATTATTGTCGTAGACGGCTACAATGAAAGCGGGGGTTCGGGCGCGACGCTCGAAGAACTGCAAGGGAAAATGTACAATCTAGGTGTTCAAGATGCCTATAATTTGGACGGAGGCGGTTCCTCGTCGCTTATACTTAACGGTCGAGTCGTAAACAAACCGTCCGATGGTAATTTGCGTCCAGTCCCTACTCATTTTTTGTTCTATAAATAGCTACCTAATAGTCTACTACTAAATTAAATATGCTAGCCGACGTACGGCTCTATCCGAAAAAAAGCATCACGAACGAATGTCGTGATGCTTTTGCCTCATTTAGGAGGAATACTGTGTCATTTCTGTCAGGCATTGAGCACAAATATAACGGTCTTTGAAATCGTTCACTTGTTCTACTGACCCGCAGAATACACATTTTGGACGGTAACGCTCCAAAATAATGTGGTCACCCTGAACCAAAATTTCGACAGGATCTCCCTCATTCATTTGGTACCTTTTACGCAGTGACTTAGGCAAAACTATTCTCCCCAGCTGATCAACTTTACGTACCACACCGGCAGGTTTCATCGTGATCGTACACCTCTCCTATTGAGTAATAACTTACAAATTTCTTACCATGCGAAAAACTAGGTACAAAGACACTATTCTTTATGTAGTATTCGCTGTCTTTTTGTCGAATCCTGCTGATCACAGGAAATTTTATTACATTTTTTCATAAAATCATGAACCATATCAAAGTATGGTACAGAATGTCTATAATATTTTTATCGACCGGAAAGCCAATTATCATTAGCCCTCGCTGAGAAATTTCGCAAATTTTCGACCATACAACCTTTATTTAAGCTCCACTGTCATGTACCTTTGAGCAACAAAGGTGAAACTCTTATTAGCAACTAAGGTCCTGGTTCTTTATTCGCATTTATACTTGTTCACTCGATGCTCTTTATGATAAATCCGGAAAATCCATTTGTCTCAGCGCTTCATATACAATAATCGCAGCGGAATTCGACAAGTTTAGAGATCTTACTTTATCAGACATAGGCATCTTGATACATGTATCTGGATTAGCAGCTAGCAGCTCTGGAGGCAAACCTTTCGTTTCTTTACCAAATACCAAGAAGTCTCCATCCTGAAATGCAATATCACTATATCGCTGATTCGCTTTGGTCGTCGCATAAAAAAAGCGGCCTTCCTGATATTTCTCCTGCACTTCAGCAAAAGACTCGTGATATTCAATGTGGACAGCATACCAATAATCAAGTCCAGCCCGTTTTAACGTGGCATCGTCGGTACGGAAGCCCAGTGGCTTCACCAGATGCAGATGAGTTCCGGTTGCAGCACACGTTCTGGCAATGTTACCTGTGTTAGCCGGGATTTCCGGCTCGACAAGCACAATATGTAATGGCATCACGTTTCGTTCCCTTCATCATTAAATTCATCAGACAAATAACCTACAGTTTAACCAAAGTGTATACATTAAAAACATACACATTCTTTTATTTTAACAAAATCAGACAGATATGAACATCAAACGACAAAAATTTCAACCCACACCACTAAAAGCCTTCCCCTATACACATTCAGGGAAGGCTCTACATTTACTTTTTCGATTTTAAATATCGTGTATCGAAATATATGTCCGCGTAATTAACTGTTACGTTGCTTGAATCCGTCCATAAACTCGGCTAATGCTTGACAGTTCTCCAGTGGAACAGCATTGTAGATCGAGGCGCGAAGCCCTCCTACACTGCGATGTCCCTTCAGTCCGATAAATCCGGCCTGTTCGGATTCCTTAATAAATTGTTTTTCCAGATCCTCATTCGCGAGGCGGAAGGTTACATTCATGATAGAGCGATCAGCGCTGTCCACACAACCACGATAGAAGCCTTCGCTACTGTCAATACGGTCGTATAGCAAAGCAGCTTTCTGCTGGTTCACACGCTCAATGCCTTCCAAACCGCCTTCTTCCTGAATCCATTTCAGCACTTCATTCACCATGTATATGGCAAAGGATGGGGGAGTATTGTAGAGAGAGTTATTTTTTTCATATGTGCTATAACGCAACATCGTAGGAATATTGTCTGGTGAGGAAGTCAGCAACTCTTCACGGGCAATCACGACCGTCACACCAGAAGGTCCCAGATTTTTTTGTGCGCCAGCATAAATCAATCCAAATTGAGTAACATCAAAAGGCTTGCAAAAAATATCGCTGGACATGTCCACAATCAATGGTACAGACCCCGTATCCGGGAATTGCTTAAATTGTGTACCTTCAATCGTTTCGTTGGACGTCATATGCACATAAGCAGTATTCTCAGGCAAGTCCAAGGAATCCACATTCGGAAGACGCATGTACTTCTCATCAGCGGAGGATGCGGCAATATGAGCCTTGCCCAGTAGCTTGGCTTCTTTATATGCCTTGTCCGACCAGCTACCTGTCATTACATAGCTCGCAGTCTGTCCTTCGCGCAAGAAATTTAAAGGCAGCATTGCAAACTGCGTACTTGCGCCCCCTTGTAGGAATAACACCTTGTAGCCTTGTGGATTGCCCAGCAGAGATAACAGACGTTCCTGCGCCTCATTATGAACAGATTCATACACAGCTCCACGGTGAGACATTTCCATGATCGACATCCCTGTTCCCTGGAAATCTACGAATTCAGCTTGTACACGTTCCAGTACTTTAAGCGGCAATGCCGCTGGTCCTGCATTAAAATTGTAGGCTCTCTTACTCAACAAATTCCCATCCCTTCTCTACTCTGGTGTGGATATTATCGCTATGATAGCAGTATTCATAAATGCGTTCAAGACTTGTATAAAAATGTTTTCAATTTCATTTATGATGTGACAAAGTTGTGAATGTTAACGTATTTAACATCTTTATTTTGTAATTTTCACTTTAATATTAAAAGGTCCCCGGCATAAGACCGGAGACCTATCTTGAATAACAACTGTTACCCGTAAGCTAGTGGTTGTTATTCAAAGCAGCTAAGCAATCAAGTTATTAGCAGTCAAAATACAGGCTATATTCGTGTGGATGAACACGGATGTTCACCGATTTAGCTTCAGAACGTTTGAACTCTACATAGTTATCAATAAAGTCCTTCGTAAATACGCCGCCTTCAGTTAAGAATTCGTAGTCAGCTTCCAGAGCATCCAAAGCCTCATCCAATGAACCAGGTACGCTACGGATTTTACCTTTTTCAGCGTCAGACAGCTCGTAGATGTTGGTGTCAAGTGGACCATAACCCAATTCGATTGGGTTCAATTTGCGCTTGATACCATCCAGACCCGCCATCAGCATCGCTGAGAAGGCAAGGTAAGGGTTAGCAGTGGAGTCTGGTGTACGGAACTCGATCCGACAGCCTTTTGGAGTAACAGCCGCTACTGGAATACGTACAGCCGCAGAACGGTTACCTTTGGAGAATACTAGGTTAACTGGTGCTTCGTAGCCAGGAACGAGACGTTTGAACGAGTTTGTGCTTGGATTTGTCAAAGCGATCAATGCAGGTGCATGGTACAGAATACCGCCAATATAATGAAGAGCCATTTCGCTCAGATTAGCATAAGCACCTTTTTCGTAGAACAAAGGAGTGTCGCCATCGAAAATGGATTGGTGAACGTGCATACCACTTCCGTTGTCCCCGAAAATTGGTTTCGGCATGAATGTTGCCACTTTACCATATTGACGAGCTGTGTTGTGTACAATGTATTTATAGACGAGCAGGTTATCTGCTGTTTTCTTGAGTGTGTCAAAACGGAAGTTGATTTCCGCTTGGCCTGCCGTAGCTACCTCATGGTGATGGCGCTCAATTCTCAGACCTGCTTCTTCAAGCAAACGGCACATTTCACTACGGATATCTTGTTGGGTGTCTACTGGCGCTACAGGTACATATCCGCCCTTCACTCCCACTTTAAAGCCCAGGTTGCCGCCTTCTTCCTTACGGTTCGTGTTCCAAGCTGCTTCCTCGGAATCTACGAAGAAGGAGGAGCTATTCATGCCGCTTTCGTAGCGAACATCATCAAAGATGAAAAACTCGGACTCAGGTGCAAAAAATGCTGCTGTACCCACTCCTGCGGATTGCAGAAATGCCTCAGCTTTTTTTGCAATGCCGCGAGGATCGCGGTCGTATTTTTCGCCATCTGGCGTAGCAATGTCACACAGAATATTCAGTGTAGGATGCTGAGTGAAAGGGTCGATAAAAACCGCTTCTGGATCGGGCAGCATAACCATGTCGGATTCCTCGATGCCACGATAGCCGGGAATGGAAGAACCGTCGAAAGCAACACCGTTAACAAATGTTTCTGCATCTACTTCGGAAGCTGGCAATGAAATATGGTGAGCACGACCAGACAAATCTACAAAACGAAAATCTACCCACTCAATATTATTTTCCTGAATTGTTTTCAATACGTTTTCAACGGACATGTCTTCTTCCTCCCAATTTTTCCGAACATTAAGTCTTATACAACCCTGAAATGTTCATGATCGAATGTTTTTTTCTGTCGTCATTATAAATCTCAAACATGACACGGGTCAATAGCTATGTAAGGTATTTTTTAAACTAATGTTAGATATGCTTACGCCCTTGATAACATTTGAATAGCACAAAAAGCCCGAAACATCGGGCTTTTAGGCAATTTAAATCTCATTACTGCGTTGCAGCAAAACTTTTATGCATTAATGTTAAACATTGGTTTTAAGCAATGGTAGTAGGCGTGTGAAATGTTTTCCCCACAGCAGGAGCCAATATTTCCAAATCTTTCAGCAAATCTGAAAATTGATCTGGGAACAGAGATTGTACGCCGTCACCCGTCATCGAGTTGTCGGGATCTGTATGCATTTCAATAATTAGTCCGTCCGCTCCGGCAGCGACCGAAGCCTTCGTCATAGGAACAACCAATTCACGTCTACCCGTGCCATGGCTAGGATCAGAAATAACCGGCAAATGGCTCAACTGTTGCAACACAGGGATCGCAGACAAATCGAGTGTATTTCTGGTGTAGGTTTCAAATGTGCGGATACCGCGCTCACACAGCATAACATTCGGATTTCCACCTGCCAAGATGTACTCGGCAGCATTCAAGAACTCGTCATAAGTCGAGCTAAAACCGCGTTTGAGCAACACTGGCTTGCCGCAAGTACCCAACTTGCGCAGCAGATCGAAGTTTTGCATATTACGTGTACCTACTTGCAGGATATCGGCATATTCCGCACAAATGTCTACGTATTCAGGTGTCATAACCTCTGTGATGGTCAGGAGGTCGTGCTTTTGACCTGCCTCAGCCATCATGATCAAACCTTCTACACCAGTTCCCTGGAAGCTATAAGGCCCTGTACGCGGCTTAAAAGCACCACCACGGAGAACTTGCGCACCTGCTGCTTTGACCAATCCGGCAATTTCATCTATCTGTGCAGCAGATTCAACGGCACATGGTCCACCCATAATGACAAGCTCGCCTCCGCCGATATTTACACCTTTAATGGAGATAACCGTATTTTCCGGATGAAAATCACGGCTGGCCAATTTGTAGGACTTCGATATTTTAACCACATTTTCTACGCCTTTCATTTGACGCAGATGTTCAGCCAGCTTGGGCTCTACGCTACCGATCAGTCCGATGATCGTGCGATCCGATCCCCTTGATACATGAGCCTGCAATCCTTCTTTCTCAATAACTTCAACAATAGCTTGAATATGTTCTTCAGGTGTTTGAACACCAGCGATAACGATCATTTTTTTCTTCCTCTCTATGACACATATTTTATTAACCCATTATAGATTGATATTATGACACTTAGACGCTTGTTCGCTTTTAAGCTTTTATTCGTTAAAGCAACTATACCTGTTTTAGCTATACTCGTCAAGGCTTAATTATCCCGAATTATTCAATATTCTAACTTAGTGAAGCTAACCGAATAATATCTATAAATTAAAACAATTTAAAAAGCCGCTATCCGGATGGTTGTATCCGAATAACGGCTGTAATCAATCACAAACTATTTCGTCGTTTTTGACTTCTCCCGTACAGGAGGCAGCAGTTTTTTCATATCTATGGTTCGCTGAATCTCCCACGTATCCGGGTTAGCCGCATCATACTGCTCCAAATACGTGATAACCTCTTTGGTAATCAGTGTCGGCGTGGAAGCCCCAGAAGTCACAGCCACTTTGGCTACGCCCTCAAGCCACTCCCTCTTCAGCTCGGTCACATCAGAAATACGATAAGCTGTTGTACCAGCAATTTCCTCCGAAACCTGAGCCAATCGGTTTGAATTGTTACTGCGCGGATCACCGACAACGATCACCAGATCCGCCTGTCCAGCCTGCTCAGCTACCGCTTCCTGACGTACCTGCGTCGCCAAACAGATTTCATTGTGTATCTCAGCACCTGGGAACTTCTCCAGCAGCTTCTTCATAATGTGCTTGATGTCCCATTGACTCATGGTCGTCTGATTCGTAATAAGGATTTTGCCAGCTGGTAACGTAAGACTGTCGATTTCTTCTTCCTTTTCAATCAGATGAACATGGTCAGGAGCAATACCGATAGCTCCCTCCGGCTCTGGATGATTCTTTTTGCCAATATAAACAATCTGATAGCCTTCGGCAGACTTCTCCCGAATCAGATCATGCGTTTTTGTGACGTCAGGGCAAGTCGCGTCTACCGTAGTCAACCCCTTGTCTCGTGCCAGCTTGCGAACCTCTGGTGATACGCCATGAGCAGTGAAGATAACAGTGCCGCTCTCTACCTTGCTTAAAATCTCCATACGGTTCGGGCCGTCCAGTGTAATAATCCCTTCGTCTTCAAAGGAATTGGTGACATGACTGTTATGCACAATCATGCCTAATATATAAATAGGCCGGGGTAAGTCCAGATTTCTGGCTGCCTGACGTGCCAATACCATGGCATCGACTACGCCGTAGCAGTAACCCCGGGGCGAAATTCTGAGTACTTCCAAAATGAGCCCCCGCTTTCTTCGACACAGTATACAGCTCCAAAACTGGTAGCTGTGGGCTTCCACGCCTCTACCGGCCAATTCTATGATGTAGTTGCCTTCCTATTATAGCCTATTCCAAAGGCGCGGAAAAGCTGACCGGAAGCCAGATGACAAATGTCGTTCCTTCTCCTTGGCGCGTAACCACTTCCACAGACCCGTGATGTTCATCAATAATCCACTTGGCAATAGATAGCCCCAACCCAATTCCCTCCGTCACCCCGCGTGACTCATCTGCCCGGTAAAAGCGGTCAAAAATAAAGGGAACCTCACTCTTATCCATTCCAATGCCCGTATCACTGATCCGTAGCCCCACCTGTCCTTGATAAATAATGGCATCAAATCGGACTGTGCCTTCAGGTGTATATTTGAATGCATTATCAATGAAAATGAATAGCATTTGCTGCAAATAATCCTTGCTGCCATCCATATAAATACCATTCAGCAACGAAAAATCTCCCACATTCCATTCGGCCGTTCGCTCTAAAAACTGAGCACGACGGGCAACCTCACTTACAAGCGGTTCCAACGCAACGGGAGTCTTATCGAACGTTTTCCCTGTGTCCGCTCTCGCGAGTGACAACATATCACTCACCAAACGGCTCATCCGTTTGCCTTCATCCGCCATGTCATTTAATGCCTCCATAGAAAGCTCGCGAATCATCTCTTCATCCATATTCGGTCGCTCTCCTGGTTCGGTAGTCCACATTTTGAGCAAAAAATCAACGTTGCCACGGATCGTCGTTAGCGGCGTACGAAGCTCATGGGAAGCATCAGCCACAAAACGACGCTGTGCACCGTACGCATCTTCCAGCTCCTTGTAAAACACCTCTGTACGCCCCAGCATGTTGTTAACCGTCCCGATTAATTGTCCAATTTCATCTGGTGGTCCGTCATATTCAATCCGTACACTCAAATCATTACTGGATTGAATCTGATTTGCCCCCTCAATGACCTTGACCAGCGGCTTCATAGACTTGCGAGCCAGAAAGAGACCTGAGGTCGCAGCAGCGAGTAATGCAAACAACGAACCGTATACAAGCACATTTTGTAACCTGTTCATGAGTCGATCCTGAGAGCCCGTGAATTGTCCTACCTGTAGCAACCCGACCACCAACCCCAACTCCTCGGACTTAATGGGCTGTTGATAAATCATAAAGGAATCCCCATTTACGTTCACACGTCGAATCCCCTCATTTTGAACTGCTCCTGCCGCTGTAGATGGAACAGGGAAGGTGATATTGAGGTCTTTCATATTTTGGGTAGTTTTGGTAACCCCGGACGTATAATTGTAAATTTGTACATATAGCTGTGAGTCATCTATTCCACGCCCCTGCTCCAATCCTAAATCCAGGTTAGGGACTTCAAACAATCCCCCTTTAATAATAAGGCGTAATTGCTTGTTAATCTGTGGCGCCTGAGTCATAAGCTGACTTTTCACTTCATTATATGTGTAGTAATATACTAGTCCGTAAATAGCCAGACCAAAAATGACAAGTACAATAGCCAAGATGCTCGAATACCAAGCTGTCAGCCGCCACCGAATAGACATATTACACATCACCTCTTAAAATATAGCCAGCTCCCCGAATTGTACGAATGAGCCGTTTACCGCCATCCTGCTCCGTTTTTTGTCGTAGCATGGCAATATATACTTCCAGCACATTCGATTCTCCGCTATAGTCATAGCCCCAAATTTTGTCCATAATCAGATCACGCGACAGAACACGCTTGGGGTTTTGCATGAACAAATGGAGCAGTTCAAATTCTTTGGCTGTCAGTTCCAAGCGTTTGCCGCCACGAACCACTTCACGGGATTCGTTATCCAGTTGTAAATCCTCGAAGGTAAGCCGATTTCCGTTATTGTCCTGTTGTTCGGTTTTACGCCGCAAAAGCGCTCGCACTCGCGCCAGCAGCTCCTCCAGAGCAAACGGCTTGACGAGATAATCATCGGCCCCTAGATCCAAGCCCTTAACCCGATTCTCAACCTCATCCTTGGCTGTAAGCATCAGGACAGGTACCGTGCTTCCACCCTCCCGCATGCGACGGCATACCTCAAAACCATCGACCTGCGGCATCATTACATCCAGCACGACCACATCAGGCTCAGCTGTCAGCATTTTATTTAATCCCTCTGCTCCATTGGCGGCTGTCAGCACTTCATAGCCTTCAAATGCCAGCCCTCTGCGTAGCATGGAAACAATTTTTTCATCGTCATCAATAATCAGAATAGTAGAACGCATACACGATCGAACTCCTTTATCTCTTCTTTTCCCTCTATTGTAGCAGGAGTAGACGCGTGTAGCATCTGGCTGCTCCATACAGCAAGAAACGGAAGGGATCTTCCTTCCGTTTCTTGCGTGCACATGTTCATTTTTGTAGAGTTATCAGCTTATTGCTGAAGCGTCGAGCTAAAGTCATTTTTGTTGCCTATTTTCAGCTGAACATCTTTTTTCTGCCCAGCTCGTTCGATGTTAAGCGTCAGTGCTGTACCCACTTTTTGTTTTTGAATGAACTGGATCAGCTCTTGTGATGTGCTATAAGGCGTGCCATTGGCTCCGATAATCACATCGTAAGGACGCAGATCGGCCTGATAAGCTGGCGATTTGTATATAATATCCCGTACTACCGAGCCTTCGGTTAGGGATGTGCCCAATTCTTTGGCTACTTCAGGACTCAAATTTAACAGACTTGCACCAATGAAAGGTACAGGTTCTTTCGGGATAGGCTGGTTATTTTTCAGCTTATCGACGACTTCCAAAATTGTATTGGACGGAATCGCAAACCCGATTCCCTGTGCGTCTGCACTAACAGCTACGTTCATACCGATAACCTGCCCTTGCAGATTTAACAGCGGTCCGCCAGAGTTACCAGGGTTAATGGACGCATCCGTCTGAATGAGATGCTTGTATTGCGTCGGTTTTCCAGTCGATTCACTATTAATGGTGATCGTACGTTCTTTCGCACTTAGCACCCCGGCTGTTACCGAATGCTCAAAGCCTTCAGGGTTGCCGATTGCGACCATCCACTCGCCGACTTTAGCGTTATCGGAGTCACCCAAAGTTACTGTCGGAAAGTTGTTTTTGCCTTCAATTTTAAGTACCGCCAAATCAAGATCAGCATTTTTGCCCAAGACTTTGGCTTCGTAAGGCTTATTAGTTCCCTCTACTGTAACCTGAACCACACTCGCGCCTTCAACAACATGGTTGTTGGTTAGGACGTAACCCGATTTATCAAAAATAAAACCGGAACCAATACCAAGCGGAGTCAGCTGCCCGCTGTTGCTACCTTCATTTTCATTACTGTTACCGCTGCTGCCACTGTCACCATACTGATTACCGAAAAAGTATTGATACAGCGGGTCATTGTAATAAGGGCTGCTTTGTCTGCCGCTGCTGCCACTGGTTTGTTTGGCAAGCGTTTCGATTTTGACGACTGCAGGACCAGCTTTAGCCACAACAGATTGAACATCAGCGGTACCTGAAGGCATCACAGCCGGAACTGCGCTTGGAGTCGAGCCGGTTGTTCCTGAATTAGTCGTTTCTCCACTTTCAGCTGCCGCCGAAGTTAACGCCGTCTCGGGTGTGAACATATTTGTTCGGTCAGCTGTGTACATCAATACCGTAATGACCAGCATCCCAGCCAAAAAAGATAAGAAAATTGTTTTCACCTGCGACTTGGGCTTATTCGGTTTGAATTGCCAGTTGCCACCATTCCGACCCGAACCATCCTGTTGCTCAGGCATAGCGCGATGGTATGAGGGAGGAAGAGGTCTCACTGCCTGTGGTGGCGTAATCTCAACATCCTTTTCCACCGACTGCCCTTCCTTACGTTGTCCGTCCGATTGAACTGAAGAAAAAGGGCCGTAAGAATAATAATATGAGGAACCGTTCGAATCGTTTTGCCGAGTTGCATTATCGGTATCAACCTGATCGTTGTCGTTCCGGCGTCCGGAGTTATTATTTTTAAATTCGTCCATTGTATATCTCCTCCCAAACCCTATGCTTCAAGGTGGTGTTGTTTAACTGACTTTATTTTGCACTTTAAACCTTAATTCCACCTTAAAAACAATTAAAAAGGAGATAAAACCTTAGACCTATTGTACCTATTCACTTTCACTTAAAACGAAATGCCCCGGATATAATCCGGAGCATTATCAATTGTATATGCTTTTTTATTTCGTGTTAAAGTTTTCGTCGAACTTTTCGTTCGGTGTTTGAGCATTGTTTTGAACTTTGTTGCGACTGGAGTTTTGAACTTTTTGAGCTACAGCGCCTGTACCGCCTTGTTCTGTTGCAAATTCTTCATCATACTTCTCATTTGGTGTCTGAAAGTTGTCTTGAATTTTATTTTGTTCAGACTGCTTTACCTTTTGTGAAACGACACCTACCGTATTGTCTTGTGCAAATTCCGCTTTGAACTGATTTCCTGCGCTTGCCTTGAAGCCTTTGTTCGTGAAAGAACTTCCGCCTTGATTTGGCATAATTCTCAACCTCCCAGTATGTTTTGCGGGATAAGCTCATCCCGCAACATAGTATGTGATGTTGGAAAAAACAATATTCAAGGATTATATGGAAGCATCCAGTGTCGCGGTCGGAATAGTTTTATGCGTTTCTATCGCCTTTTGGAGCGATTTGACCATCTTTTCTGTACATTTTCCGTTCCCTTTTTTTATAATTTGAACATCCACATCTTTCTTGCCCCATTCAGAATACACCTGCCGGGTTGTTTTAAAATACAAGTCAATTTTATTGCCCTTAATCGCAGAACCTGTATCTGCTACAATCCCGTATCCGTAACCTGGAATGTACAATATGCTTCCCAAAGGAAACGTTTTGGGATCAGCCGCAATCGTAGACAGTGTGTTCTTGTCACGACGCACTTTTACACCGGAATACGTAATACCGTAACCGGGATGACTTGGCCGTTTGCCAGTCGATTCATAGCCTGCTGTATATCCTGTTGCCGTGACCGTCATGGTCGTAATAACCTGCTCTTCGCGTGGAGCTAAAACAGGTGTGGACTGCCATTTTTTATGCTGGATCGGTTCTTTGTGACCGTAAACTTCTTTGCCGGGCAATACCAGACAGGTTGCAATTAACACGGTTCCCAAAATCCGTTTCCATACCAACATGGATCTCATAAAAAACCTCCCCTTGAGGCAAAGGCTTTCCAGAAATCCATTAGTTTATACGAACAGATTATTATTTTTGAACATCCTGACCTGGATAAAGTCTGCTCAGCTTCACTTTATCTTCAAAAATATGCAGGAGTGTCCGCACTATGGGGGTGTGTTCATCGTCTGTGTGCAATATAATGGAAGCAGGAGAAATCGAAATAAGGGTGCTCACGATTCGATCCTCGACCTCCATTTCCAATTCAATGCCTGGCATCTCGACAATGATGTCATCTGCATCAGGAGTCGGTATGGGCACCATGGCACTATCCAGAATCGTAAAATTATGTCCGCCTTGGTGAAGTACGTGTACGAGCGGAACTTTGCTTTCCTGAAAAAAAACAAAATATTTAAGCAGCCCCATAAATTCTTCGTATTGCCGATCTGCCCAGAATTCTTCCATAGCATAGTCGACGATTTCTTCAAGCTCTTTTTTATACGCATGGAGCCTAAATTGAATCAGTCCTTCCAAATTGATCACACGGAGCTCCTTGAAATCCTTCTCCAGGAGAGTAGTCAGCTTACCATGACGCTTCAAACGACCTCTGGGGCCATCATCGTTTAACAGTGAACGAATCATACTGCGAATTTGCTCTGCATCCTCTTTCTCCAGCAACGAACAGGCTTTGGTGAGAATGAGATTGAGCAGCCCCCACTCCTTGACTTCGATAATATAATCCGCTATTGCCGAAGACATGATGCTGTATACACAGGGGAGAAAGCTTTCAAACGCCGAATTGCTTTCTGTGCCCTTGCAGGTCCATGCCACTTTGTTATCCAGCTGTCTGAAAGTGAATCGAAATCCGCGCCGTGACATATGTAGTCCCTTTGTTCTACTTTTGACCACTTCGTAAAACCGGTCGGTTTCCTGATCTCCGTCTGTATTGGTCCACACTGTAAACAGTTCCATTGGCTCACTCCTTTCGATCACTGCTTTCAGTATATGGCGGCCTCTGAAGGGTTATACGAAGTGAACGACTGGAAACAGAAAGACATATTCAAAAGAGGATGATCTGGTTTCAAAAAGCCGGTTGGCGTGTTATAAACATTACTGTGATATAGGAAAAAAACCGAAAGACGTTTGAATATTTAGGGTGGGGTATGTTAAGGTTATAGTAATATGAATTTTTCACAAGAGGGAGGAGATAAGATGTCAACGATGCTGAACATGCTGCGTACATTCATGATCGTCATATTGAGCCTCGTTCAGATTTTGTCCCTTCCTGTGACGTTTCATGCGGAAGACACCACTCAATCCCTTCAGTTTACGGCGGGATCTTCTCTTATGCCTCATGCTGATATTTCCTCGTTAGAAACAGACTCTCACGGTCTGGAGCATCATTCCAAACCAGCTATACGCAAGTCCTCCCCTTTACTTCATCTGGTGATCGCTGCGGCCAAATCACTTCCCTTTGTCATTTTGATAGCGCTTGTGCTGCTATTGAGCATCCCTAAACTACGTCTGCCTTTTATTCCTGTCATTTGCAAACTAAAGAAGCAATTGTACTTGTTCCCCATCAAATTCACCTCTAGTTATGTGGCTTAACCTCCCTTTGCATGCACATCACCACATTTGCATGTCTATTTGTTAACCTTTCCCAATAAGTGTAATACGTAAAGTCTATTTATCCGGTTTTTTATGTTAATTTATAAAATTTAATACAAAAAGAAAGTTTCCATGTCACTCCCAAAGTATGTGATTTATTTCCCATACCATTCATTTAAATAACGTATCATACAGGAGGCTTTACAAATGGATATTCGAGAGTCTATTTTGCCAGGAATCGGGATTAAGTATCGAATAGATGCAGAGAGCGGCGACCGAATTGTCATTATTATTCATGATGATGGCAGGCGCGAGTTGTATCACTTTGATTACGAGGATCTGGAACAAAGTATTTCTATGACAACCCTGAATGATCAGGAAGCGCGATTGGTAGCCTCCATCATCGGTGGTATGACCTATAAGCCCAAACAGCTTGAAAGTGTAGAAATGACGTTTGACGATTTTATTATCGAATGGTATAGAGTGGAATCTCATTATGCAAGTGTCGGCAAATCCATCGGTGAGCTGGATGTAAGGCAAAATTCGGGAGCCACTGTTATTGCCATTGTGGAGAAAAAAGGAAAGAAATATGTAAATCCTGGTCCTGAAGTGATTATTAACGATGATGCCACTGTAGTCGTTGTTGGGGAACGCGATCAGCAAAAACGCTTTAAACAAATCCTTATGAACGGAAGCGGGTGATTGGATGGATCATCTGGTATTTGAGGTTGGATTGGCTATTGCTCTCATCGCTGCAGCCGGACTTATTTCCTCCAAACTGCGCTTCTCGGTCATCCCTTTTTATATCCTGATCGGAATGGCAGTTGGACCGCATGCGATGGAGCTATGGCATTTTGATTTTCGCTTTATCGAAAGCGCCCCATTTATTGATTTTATGGGAAGAATCGGAGTGCTGTTTCTTCTCTTCTACTTGGGTCTCGAGTTCTCAGTAGGTCGGTTAATTAAATCAGGTCGTTCCATTGCTGTGGGCGGTACCATTTATATTGGCATCAATTTTACACTGGGGCTGGCTCTTGGCTTCCTGAGCGGCTTTCCTGTAGCAGAGACACTGGTTATCGCCGGAATTACAACAATATCATCCAGTGCTATTGCTGCGAAGGTGCTGGTAGATCTCAAGCGGACCGCCAATGCTGAAACTGAAATGATTTTGGGCATTATTATGTTCGAGGATGTTTTCCTCGCCGTATACATCTCCATCCTCTCCGGATTGGTTCTTAGCGATTCATCCTCGCTCGGGGGTGTGCTGCTATCAGCGCTAATCGCGCTAGGCTTTATGCTTGCAGTCATTATTATCGGCCGTAAGGCCGTCCCTCTGTTAAATCGGATTCTCCGTATTCGCTCCAATGAGGTATTCGGACTTGTTGTTTTCGGCTCTCTGTTTCTGGTGGCTGGTTTTTCGGAAACGATTCATGTGGCGGAAGCTATCGGCGCCCTGTTAGTCGGTCTGGTACTAGCCGAAACGGAACACGCCAAACGGATCGAGCATTTAATTGTTCCTTTCCGCGATTTCTTTGGCGCCCTGTTTTTCTTCAGCTTTGGACTATCCATTGATCCACTGTCCCTGGGAGGAAACGCGATATGGCTTGCACTGGTAGCAGTCATCCTCACGTTGTTTGGTAACATTTGGGCAGGAATGCTGGCTGGGCGTACAGCCTCCTTATCTCCCAAAGCGTCAGCAAATATCGGCCTGACCATTGTGGCACGGGGTGAATTTTCGATTATCATGGCCAACTTGGGTAAAGAAGGCGGTTTGCTTGATATTGTTCAACCCTTTGCAGCCATCTATGTACTCATACTGGCGATTCTTGGACCACTTCTGACAAAGCAGTCAAAACCTATTTTTAATATGTTAAACAAAATATTTAAGTTCAAGGACCCCCGCCTACGAAAGGAAGAAAGTAACTCGGCGTAACTGTAAAAGCTGGATACGACAATCCATAGGAGGGAAGGCTATGCCGCACGCTGTAAAACATGCCGAAACTCTATGAGGCGGCTTGTGAAGCCCGCTTCAGGAGATGCGAGCAGGTTCCCTGTCTTTTATACGGTGATTGGCGGAATTACGGCATCCGTCGGTCTGGAATTGTTTTTGCATCCGCATGATATGATCGCTGGAGGCGTCACGGGGATCTCCAGACTCATGTCGCTTTATACACAGGAGCATTTTGGGTTACTGCTATTCGTTTTGAACTTGCCACTCATGCTGCTGTATTCTCTGTCTACTCACAAACCCATGCTGCTTCGTGCACTACCCGGCTTGTTCGCCTTTTCGGGCTCAGCCATCATTCTTTCGCCTTTTCCGGCAGTGAGCGGCCATCCGGTCGTATGTGCTTTGGGCGGCGGAATCTGTATAGGGCTTGGCGCAGGGCTGGCAGCTCGTCACGGTGGTCTGCTCGATTCACTAGGACTTAACGAGTCAGACGATGGCCGTCCATCCACATTATTGCTAACACATCGCAAGATTCCGTTAATACAGATTGTTATGCTATGTAATGGTCTGCTGCTCATTACGGCTGGCTTTGTGCTAGGCTGGGAGCCAGCTCTCTATTCAGCCTTATCCTGCCTCGCTGCCTATGAAACGACCCGGCTGATGTTTACCGGTCTGACGCGTATGGTTTGTGTAGTCAGCAAGAAGCAGCAAACCATCGAAGATGCCATATATCGCATGCTGCGTATACACAGCACGCCTGTTGTAGACTCTGCCCAGATAGAGGGCAAGATTAAAAGCGAATCTGAGGATAAAAAAGAACAAATGGTCATCGTTTACAGCGTTCATCTGTTGGATTTGCAGCGCTTTAAGGCAGTCATCCAAATGGCAGACCCGCAGGCTGAGATCATGTATATGAAACGATGGAAAGCTTAGCAAAGTAACACATCAAAAAACGCTTATCTACACTAATCCTTGTACATAGATTAGTGATGGATAAGCGTTTTGTAATTAACAATATATTAACGGATATTAATTTTGCATGATAAAATCATGTTCAATACTGCTGGCACTGTCAAAAGTACGAATAATATCATAACGGGTATTGCGCTGTGCCGGAACGTGACCCGTCTCGCGGATCAACTGTAAAATGGATTCGATGTTAACCTTATACGTTGCGCCTGCAGCAGAAACTACGTTTTCCTCAATCATGGTGCTGCCAAAATCATCGCAACCGTAGTACAACGATTTTTTACCGATTTCAGGTCCCATGGTTACCCATGAAGACTGAATATGCTTGATGTTATCCAATACAAGACGACTGATCGCAACGGTCTTCAAATATTCCTCCGGCGTCTGGCGTTCCTTCTTCAAATTGGTGTTGTCTGGCTGGAAGGTCCAAGGAATAAAGGCTAAAAATCCTTCAGAATTATATTTGTTTTCAATGCATTCGTCCTGAGCATCACGAACACGCAACAAATGCAGCGCACGCTCCTCCATCAACTCACCAAAGCCGATAACCATCGTAGCAGTCGTGTTCATCCCAACCTTATGAGCCGTTTGCATCACATCCATCCAATCACGCCAAGAGCCTTTGAGACGGCTAATTTTCCGGCGTGTGCGGTCATCCAAAATTTCTCCGCCTCCACCCGGAAGCGAATCCAATCCAGCTTCGTGAATGGCTCGAATCGTGTCTTCCATGGATAGACCGGATTTTTCCTTCATTTTGTGAATTTCAGCTGGCGAGAAGGAGTGCATCGTAATATCGGGAAAACGCTCCTTGATAGCTTTCAGCAAATCCGTATAATAACTGAACGGCAGATTCGGATTCACACCGCCTTGCATTAGAATTTCGGTGCCACCTACATCCTGCGTTTCCTTGATCTTCTGAAAGATCACCTCGTCCGGCAAAACATAACCTTCATCAGAACCCGGTCTACGGTAAAAAGCGCAGAAGCGACAATATACGTCACATACGTTCGTATAGTTAATATTTCGTCCGATGACGAAGGTTTTAATGGGATCGGGGTGCATGCGATTCATAACTTTATTCGCCGCATGACCTATTTTTTCTACCTCATCTGATTCGAACAAAGCAACGGTATCCTCTAAATTCAGGCGTTCGCCGCGTAGGGCTTTATCTAAAATATGGTCGATTACACTCATGGTGTATCCTCCTTCGCTGTCACAGGGCGACGAAATGAAAGACAGGACTTATGAACGAGAATGCTTTCACAAACCTGCGTTCGAACCCTGCCGTAATGTATGTTCATGACTGGCCTTGTATGTTGTCTGTGCTATTTAGCATAGTAAAACCTAATGATAATACTAACATATCTTTAGGTAAGGAACCATACTTATTCCCGCTTCTTTTTGCTTTTCACCTAGGAAAACAGGCAACTGCCAAGCTTATCTCAACATTGCATATAGACAAGAAATAGGAAAACAGAACTGAAAAGTGCATTTTTTCACACTGTCCTTCATGTCATTCTTATAGAAAACAGCAAGCCTCCTGAATGAATGGAAACTTGCTGTTTAGTACTGTACATATTTGCTCCCTGCCTGAAAACGACAAAGATACTACTGATGTGCTAACGCTCTAGCGCAGCGCCTCATCCAGATCACTAATCAGGTCGTCAATATCCTCCAGACCTACGGAGAAACGAAGTAATCCGTCCGTAATCCCGCGCTCCAATCGTACACTATGGGGCATAGCCGCGTGTGACATCATCGCCGGATACGACAAGATGCTTTCCACAGCTCCCAGACTCACCGCTACAATTGGAATACGTACGCGACTGAGGACTTCTTTTGCACGCTCACCAGAACCCACATCAAACGATATCACTGCACCATAGCCGCTGGATTGACGCTCATGAACTTCACGTCCTGGATGATTCTCCAGACCCGGGTAGTACACCGCCTCAATGTCGTTGCGCTCGTTCAGCCAATTGGCGAGCTTTGCTGCACTCTTTTCGCTGTGAGCCATACGAGCCTCCAGTGTCTTCATACCGCGCATGAGCAACCATGACTCCTGCGGAGCCAGCACGGTACCCAGTCCATTTTGGAGCTGCTTGATTTGTCTCCCCAGCGATTCGGTACGTGCTACCGCAAGTCCTGCCAGCACATCGCTGTGTCCGCCCAGAAACTTGGTCGCACTGTGCAATACAATATCGACACCCTGCTCAATCGGACGTTGATAATAAGGTGTCATAAAAGTATTATCCAATAACGTCAAAAGTCCGTTATCCTGTGCCCAAGAGGTTATTCCTGCTACATCGGTAATTTTGAGTGTCGGATTGGACGGGGTTTCCATATATACAGCCCTTGTATTCTCCTGTAACGCCTCTTTCACAAGGTTGAGGTCCGTCATGTCAACAAAGGTCGTTTCGATATTCATCCGTTTCAAAATGGAGGTCAGCAGTCGATATGTTCCTCCATATACGTCCTCTGAAACAATGACATGATCTCCAGCAGACAAGAGCATAAATGTAGTAGAGATGGCCGCCATACCTGATGCAAAGGCAAAACCGCTAGCTCCGCCTTCTAATAAGGCGATATAATCCTCCAAAGCTTGTCGTGTCGGATTACCTGAACGGCTATAGTCATGCTGTGGAGGATTAAAAATATCATGATGGTGAAAGGTAGAAGCTTGATAGATCGGGACGCTCGAAGCCCCCGTAACACTGTCAATTTCAGAGCCGAAATGCAGCAGCTTGGTAGCGAACTTCCGCTCTTTGTCCAGATCCTGGCCGATCCTTCTCGCATCCTCTATCATTGCTGCTCCCCTCCTTCTACTTCTTGACGTGCCGCTTCCAGCGCCGAACGCAAATCTTCAATTAGGTCGTCTGTATGCTCAATGCCGACGGAGAAACGCAACAGCCTGTCATCTACCCCGACTGCATCCCGAATTTCTGCTGGTATGTCCGCATGTGTCTGCACAGCGGGATAGGTCATTAATGATTCCACACCGCCGAGACTTTCCGCAAACGCAATGAGCTTAATGTGACGAAGCAAAGGCTCCACATAACGAGCATCCTTTACTTTAAAGGAGAAGATACCCGTATTTCCGCTGGATTGTTTATTTTGAATCTCACGACCTGGGTGGCCTTCGAGAGCTGGATAAAATACTTCCGCCACCGCCGGATGCGTCAGTAAATAGTTAGATAGCACTGTTGCATTATGCTGATGTCGGTCCATACGCAGCGCTAACGTCTTCATCCCCTTCATCAACTGATAGCAGTCGCTCGGGGAAAGCACGGCCCCTATGGAATTGTGCAGGAAGGAAATTTCAGCCGATAGCTCTTTGCCTTTGGTTACGATCAACCCTGCCAGCACATCGTTGTGTCCGCCCAAATATTTGGTTGCGCTATGTACCACAATATCCGCGCCCAGCTCCAATGGCCGCTGGAAATATGGGGTTAGCAGCGTATTATCTACAATGGTAAGCAACTGATGTTGTGATGCCCACTCGGCAACCGCTCGAATATCAGTGATCATCATTAACGGATTTGTAGGTGTTTCTATGAATACAGCTTTGGTATTCGGTCGACATGACTGTTCGAGTGCTTCAAGATCATTCGTATCCACATAACTTGCTGTTACACCAAATTTAGATAAAATACGCTCCAGCAAGCGATATGTCCCGCCATACAGATCCAGCGATACAATGAGGTGATCTCCCTGTCCAAACAATGCAAATACCGTTTGCAGCGCCGCCATACCTGAGCTACATGCAAAACCTGCATCACCAGATTCAAGTGCAGCAGAAGCCTCTTCCAGTACCTTTCGCGTGGGATTGATCGTCCGAATGTAATCAAATCCTGTGCTTTGACCTAGACGGGGATGGCGGAACGCCGTAGATTGGTAAATCGGGTAATTAACAGCCCCGGTTACTGGCTCCTCTACTGAACCGATTTGTGCCAATCTGCTTTCGATTTTCCACTGTTTCTCACTCATATGAATCCTCCTGTTAACTTCCATAGTGGGTGCTATAACATATCCTGCAAAAATGGATGTCAAAGACTATACTGCTGCGCTACTGCAAGGTGGTACTGTACAAGGGTAAACTACAAGCCCCTTTTTAAATCTGGGGCCCGATATCGTAAGGTGTTTCTTGGTATACATAATAGTTCAGCCAATTCGAGAATAATAAATTGGCGTGTGCCCGCCAGATTGAGGGTGGTGTGCGCTTGGGATCATCATTAGGGAAATAATTTTTGGGGACTTCAACATCCATTCCTTTGCCCACATCGCGGTCGTATTCCCATTTCAGGGAAAGCGGGTCATATTCAGAATGCCCAGTTACAAAAATTTGTTTACCGTCAAGCGTGGCTACGAGGTACACTCCAGCCTCCTCGGATTCGGATAAAACTTCTAATTCGGTAATATGATCAATATCTTCCCGCCGAACCTCCGTATGTCTGGAGTGAGGAGCATAAAACAATTCATCAAAGCCGCGTAGCAATTTTACTTTAGGTTTAATCACGGTGTGTGGAAATACGCCAAAGCATTTGTAGTCGAGCCCGTATTTAGGGACATCGAAATGATGGTATAAGCCTGCCTGTGAGGCCCAACAGATATGCATGGTCGAAGTTACATTCGTTTTCGTCCATTCAAAGATTTGCTGGATCTCCTCCCAGTAGTTAACATCCTCAAACTCAAGCTGTTCAACCGGGGCTCCTGTAATGACCATGCCGTCAAAACGACTGTTCTTGATCTCGTCAAACGTTTTATAGAACATGTTCAAATATTCTTGCGATGTATTTTTGGATACATGAGATTTCATGTGCACCAGCGTGACGTCCACTTGCAGCGGCGTATTGCCGACCAAGCGCAACAGTTGGGTTTCCGTCGTCTCCTTTGTAGGCATTAAATTCAAAATGGCGATACGCAACGGACGAATATCCTGATGATAAGCCAAGCTTTCATCCATTACGAAAATATTTTCGCCCTCCAGCACTTCCTTGGCAGGTAGCGTGTCTGGGATTTTAATCGGCATGTAAACTCACTCCTTGTTCGGTAAGTTTTGCGAAAATCGTCTTGTTGAGATGTCGGGCATATAATAAAAAGACCTTTCTCAGGTTAGAGAAAGGTCATATTTGTATCCATATGCGCCTCTCTCATCTGTCAGGGCAACGCTCTTTGTACAAAGCGCGCGTCCTGCAAGAATTAGCACCGTGCGATTAAAATCGCCGGTTGCCGGGTATCATCGGGCTAGTCCCTCCACCTGCTCTTGATAAGATTTCGCTATATTCATTTTGGGTTCACAAAGTTCTTGTTGTTCACTTTAATGCATCGGCTGGGCTTCGTCAAGATGGGACTTTTAAATTTGTACCCTGCATTCACATTTTGTCTACCTTTTCCATAGGTTAAATCATATCCCTCCTATCGTTGAAGCTCTTGCCACTACTGTTGATTTAGCCCATGATTTTGCGCTTGAAAGGCCGTAGGCCGAGCGTTATACTATACAAGTGCTATTAGGCAAAAATATGGAGCAGTAGTGCAGATTTGAGTGTTTCCTGCGATACTGTGGCAATCTAAAAAAGAACATTTGAGAGGTGAATCCGGAATGGAAGGCGACCCGAGTCCGAATAGGCGGCGATCCCTGAACAACAGCATAGGAATGACTTCAGCTTGCCGAAAGACGGGACGCCAGGCTCTGCATGCTCCAAAAGCCTCCGGCTTTTGATGGGAGTGCACGCTTACCCGCACCGGCTAACTGGCTAACTGAGTCCATTCCTTATGCTTAAGGTAAACGTATTTCCGTTACGACGGAGCATAAGGAGTGACATATATGAAAATCCGTTTGGTCAACAACGGGGTTTTTACCCCTGTCGAAGAAATTGAAATGGCGCTTACTGCACCGGCAGAAGGTTTTTATTGGATTGATGCCGATGTCGATGATTTGGCAGTGCTTCAGCCTTTATTTTCCATGCATGATCTTGCAGTAGAAGACTGTTTGAGTGAAGAAGAACAGCGTCCGAAGATTGAAATTTATGAAAGCCATTATTTTATCGTTGTAAATAGCATTCGTTTTGATGATGAAGAAATATTTTTGCGAGCTTTGAACATTTTTCTCGGCCGCCATTTTATCATTACGGTGACCAAGCAGAAAATAAATGAGCTTCGTACCCTCAAGCCTATGCTGTGGGAGCAAGAAGTCAGCCAGCCTGACCGTTTTATGTATCTGTTGGTCGACTTGATTGTTGACAACTATTTTCTGGTTGGTGACCGGATTGAGGTCCGCATTGAGAAGCTGGAAGAAGATATTCTAATGCATACGAAAAAGTCGCATTTGAACGAAATCATCGGCTTACGAAGTGAGATTCTGTGGCTGAAAAAAGTGCTGGGTCCACAAAAAGAAGTCATCAATACCCTGAACAAACGGGATTTGCGGCTCATCGACGATCAATTGCAAAAATATTTCAGCGACATTTATGAAAATGCTGTGAAAATTTCGGAGACTTTTGAAACTTACCGCGACTTGATGGGTAACCTTCGAGAAGCTTATCAATCCAGTATCGCCAACCGTGCCAATGAAATTATGCGTGTGTTTACGGCAATTACGACCGTATTTATGCCATTGACAGTCATTACCGGAATATATGGGATGAACTTCGATAATATGCCTGAGCTTCATACACGTTATGGCTATTTTGTCGTCATTGGTATTATGGTGGCATTAGGTGTCAGTATGTTCTGTATTTTCCGCAAGAAAGACTGGGTTTAAAAAGAACAGGGGGAAAAGTACCGAGTTGGATACTTTTTTCGATTTTCAGCTTGGTCATAAAAAGCAGCAGCCGTGTCCTGTGTGGAACTCGCTGCTGCTTTTTAGTATGTTGAACCCTGAATGTACTTTAATACTTCAGCTTTATTCAATCAGTTCTATATTATCCAACATGTCGGTCGGGTACCTGCTGATGACGAAACCGTATACGGATCAGACGCAGACGCTCGTAAATTTGATCCAGTCCTGTTTCGGTTGCCTTTTCTTCCCCATACACTTTCAGCATGACGGGCTTGAGCAGCGCATCCCCCAACTCTTCATAAGCAGACCAGATGGCTGCCTGCTCTTCCTCAGATACATTCACCAATTCCTTGCGGATCAGCTTCTCCATATCAATGCCATCCCTGTCCAAATGCTCCACAGCTTCAATCATCTCTCTACGATGCAAACCTGTCTTCATTCCGATATGCTCCAGTGAAAGACCGTCCGAAATGCCTTCGATAATCGTTCTAGTTAGGCTGAATTTGTTCAGCTCCTGCCTGTACTGGTTCTCTTTTTGCTTGTATAGCCATGACAAAAAAACTTCTTCTTCCAGCGTCTCTGTTACCCAGTTTAACGGAAATGGTGTGGTCCGGTCATTTTGTGTCGTAATAGCCAATAGCTCCGTCCCATATTGCGACACTTTACCCTGCCCCATACCAGGCAGTTCCAACAGTTCTTCTTCGGTATGGGGAAGATAGACGCTAATGAGTCGAAGCAGCCGATTCGTAGCGATAAAATAAGGTGCTTTTCGTTCCGTTGCTGCCTTTTGCCGTCTCCACATCGTCAACTGCTCATACACTTCATCACGTGGAAACAAATCACTGTAGCAATACAGCTTTTGCAGCGTTTGTCCTCGTCCTGATGATCCTTCTTGCTCATGAAATACGCCATGGATTAAGGGCCTATAGCCCTCAGCCATTTTGAGCGCCAGCTCATGACGGTATACATGTAGTAATTCCTGCCACAAGCTGCCCTCATACCAAAGGTCGTCTATACTTTCATCCGGGACATGCTGTGTGCTCCAGCCTGCACTCCATCCCCCTTCATGCTGCCCAATCCATACCTGAGCAAAGTCCTCATAGCCCTGTTCATTTCGTTTGGACAAGCGATTTAAAAATACAATATCCATGATTTCTTCCTCCCTCATATCGTTGAAAGACAGTCCCGCACAACACAAAAACGCAAAAAAAAGCACCCATCCTGCGTATTCGCAAGAAAGGTGCTTCCCTTTTTGAGCCGTACTATACTGTTGCCTATATAATAACCGTACCTTGGAGTGCCGTCAACCATAAATTCTAATGATTCAGCTTTTCCTTTGCCAATGCCAGAGCACCGCACAATCCAGCATTGTCACCCAATCCCGGAGATACGATATATTGCTCAATATCTGTTGCCAGACTCGAATGCTGTACGTATCCGTTCAAAAGTTCTTGAAGCTTGGTACGAATGAGCGGGAACAGTTGGTCCTGCTTCATCACTCCCCCGCCCATAATAATTTTTTGCGGTGACAGGATTAATACATAGCTCATTAAAGCCTGTGCCAGATAGTACGCTTCCATTTCCCAGGCCGAGTGATCGACAGAAAGCTCATGTCCTTTAACCTTCCATCTTTTTTCGAGCGCAGGACCTGCTGCCAGTCCCTCCAAACAATCTCCGTGATAAGGACATGTCCCCTCGTAAGTATCTTCTGGGTGACGACGTACCAGAATATGCCCCATTTCCGGGTGGGATAATCCATGTATCAGCTTTCCACCAACCAAAGCACCCGCCCCGATGCCTGTACCTATCGTAATATACAGACAGTTGTCCAATCCTTTGGCGGCACCCCAAATAGACTCACCAAGTGCTGCTCCATTCACATCCGTGTCAAACCCCATAGGCACATCAAAATGCTCTTTCAGTTTGCCAATCAGATTGTAATTTCCCCAATGTGGCTTTGGCGTTGTTGTAATATAGCCATATGTATCACTACCTTCGATAGGATCAATCGGCCCGAACGAGCCTACGCCCAATGCTTCAATGCCCTTGCCTTCAAAAAATGCGATGACATTCTCCATTGTTTCTGCTGGGGTGGTTGTTGGAAAGCTCGCCCGTTCCAGTACCTCTCCACGTTCGTTGCCAATTCCACATACAAATTTGGTACCGCCTGCCTCAATTGCTCCCAATACTGTCATAGTTGCTGTTGTCCCCTTTCGATAATCCGGTTCTCTCTCCACTATATTCACCTGAAATGTACCTGAGGTCAATCCCCTTATCGCAATTGTATATAATCCTTCACATGACTATATAACTCCGTCGACATATGGGTATACAAATAAGGACACTAACGCATCAAGCGTCAGCATCCCTATATTACTTACTTTACCTGAATTGTACGTACCAAGCCTAACAGCTTCATTAAGATCCGGTTGCGACACCCATCAATGTACACAAGCTTTTCATTTCAAGCTGCTCAAACTTGTCTACAATTTGCACGTGATCCAGCGTCAGCAGACAGCTATCCAAAGCACATGCTACAGGTACACCACAGTGAATTTCAGCAAGTTTGCGTGAAAGATGCAGCATATCCAAATCACTCTCAATTTTTTTACGGACCGAGGGTGTTAATTGATCCAGATTCTCCAGAATGCCCTCAATAGAGTCGTATTCCTGAACCAGCTTGAGTGCCGTTTTCTCGCCAATACCTCGTACTCCGGGATAATTATCGCTTGCATCCCCCATCAGGCCTTTAAGGTCCACCACTTGACGTGGCTTAAGCCCTTTTTCAGTCAGCAGGGTCTCCGGGGTGTATACCATATAATTGCCGTGCCCTTTTTTCATAATAATGACCCGTGTCCGCTCATCCACTAATTGAAGTAAATCATGATCTCCTGAGAGAATCATTACATCCATGTCCTCATTTTGCGAATAATGACGTGCAAGCGTACCGATACAATCATCGGCTTCAAAGCCTTCCGCTCCAATGTTGGGAATGCCGAGGCTGTCCGTCACTTCACGAATCAATGTAAATTGGGGAATCAAATCATCCGGTGCGTCGGCTCGGTTTCCTTTATACGCAGCAAAATGTTCCCCACGGAATGTCGTTCCGCCCATATCCCAGCAGCAAATGACATGTGTAGGATTAAACGTTTGGACTGCGTCCCAAAAATATCGAATAAAACCATATATGGCGTTCGTTGGCACCCCAGCTTTTGTACGACGGATATAACCGTTTGCGGCGGTTGCATAATAAGCGCGAAATAGCAGGGCCATGCCGTCAACCAGCATTACGGATTGTTCATTGCGTTGTGTCACAGATTGTATTGCTCCCATTCATCATAATATTTAACCCCCACAGTATAACATATCGTGAGTGTAAATTGGGCGTTATTGAGCTTCCCATGTGCCCTCAAATGTTTCCTCTTTGAATCCTATCGTTACTTTGTTCCCGTCGGTTACAATCGGGCGTTTGATTAATCTACCACTCGAGGATAAAAGCGAAATTTGCTCTTCACGACTCATGTCTCCAAGTTTATCTTTCAGCTTTAGCTCTTTGTACACCTCACCGCTTGTATTAAAAAACTTTTTCAGCTCCAGCCCGCTTTTTCGAATTAAATCTTCCAATTCCTCCGGGCCGGGCGGCTGTTCAAAAATAGGAATAAGTTCCGTCTCATGTCCCTTGTTTTGCAGCCATTTCACTGCATTACGACAGGTACTGCATTTAGAATACTGATATACTTTCAGTTGGCTCATCGCTAGATTAACCTCCATTTGGTTTTGATAGCTTATTTATATTTTATTCTGAAAAATATTGCGCTCTTAATAGCTCCTGCATTTCAGCCATATCTTCAGGTAGAGGAGCATAGAACGTCAGCCGCCCCCCGGTTACAGGATGCTCCAAGGAAAGCTCTAAGGCGTGCAAGGCTTGTCGAGGCATCCTGGCATCAAGCTGATCATATCGCTCACGTTGCGCAGCATCATCGGGTGTAATCCGGTACATTTTATCTCCGATCAACGGACAACCGATATAAGTCATATGCACTCGAATTTGGTGCGTACGCCCGGATTCCAACTTTAGTCCGATGCGACTTCCCCCGTTCCACACTTCCTCCAGCTTATACAGCGTAAGGGCAGGATAACCATCCGGGGTCACCATACGTAAATGCGGATTATCCGGGCTGCGGTCAATTGGTCCGTCTACCTTACCTTCCTGCAGCTCAGGACGCCCATGCACCAGAGCCGTATAGCGCTTATCCACCGTTCCCGCAATCATCTGCTCAGAAATATGCTGGTGTACATACGGATTTTTGGCTACTACCAGCACACCCGTCGTCTCTTGATCAAGACGATGAACAGGACGAAACCGGAACAGTTCTCCCTTGGCCTGCCAATAATGCACAACCCCATTAGCCAGTGTTCCTGTGTAATGACCGTGAGTCGGATGGACAATCATACCCGCCGCCTTGTTCACCACTAACAAATGTTCATCCTCAAACAATATCTCAAAAGGAATGGGTTCAGGTAAAATATCATCAGAACGCTCGCGCTCCATGCGAATTTCTACTTGATCCCCGGACTTTACCTTAACGCTGATGTACACACGTGTCCCGTTCAGCATAATACCTTGCTCGGTCAGCTTGAGTTTGGATATTAACTTTCGAGAAATGTTCATACGTTTTTGTAAAATAGTCTTCAACAGCATGCCCTCCTCCTCAGGAGGGATCGTATATACGATAGGTTCATAGTACAAGCTCATCACAAATTCCCGGTTGCCTCCTTATTTGCGGAACACTTTTTTGCTGCGCACATATTCGACATCGGGCACACCCTGACGGACATTCGCTGTGCGAGCAACGGCAAAGAAATAATCGGAAAGACGGTTCAAATACCGACGTACCGCCGGATTGATGTCCGTATGTTTACCTAGTGTAACAGCACGGCGTTCCGCGCGTCGGCAAACCGTACGGCAAACATGAAGCGTTGAGGATAATGTGCTACCACCCGGTATAATAAAACGCTCCACCTTCGGATTTTCCTCCTGACATGCATCAATCCAGCCTTCCAGTCGCTCTGCCAGCTCGTCTTTCACCTTATATTTGCTTTCACTGATTTTAACAAACGCCAAATCCGAACCACAATCAAACAGCTCCTGCTGTATTTCCTCCAATTGAGTCCGAATATCCGCAAACTTTTCCCCTTCGGCAAAGCTGATCGCTTGTCCTACAAAGCTGTTCAGCTCGTCAATTGTACCGTATGCCTCCACACGGTCATCATCTTTGGACACTCGACCTCCAATCACAGAAGTTTGTCCTTCATCACCTGTTCTGGTATAGATCCCCATATTACTCCATCCCCCTTATCATTCCGTAAGTGCTTTCAGCACCTTGATGGCTTCTTCCTTATTGCTTGTACGAGGCGGCACGGTAGCAAATAATGTTTTTGAGTTATATTTTAGCTCCTTAAACATCTTCATCTGCTCCACCGGAATTCCGAACAAATGAGTTTCCTTGCTTACATCTGTTTCTTCTTCCTCCTGCCCCTTCTTCTTAAATACGCCGCCCTCGAACACGCCCCGAGCGTACGTCTTCTTGTCAAAAGCATCATCTAACGGCAGATTCGAACCATTCTGTCCATACAGCTTCATGTCCTCTTCCGGCAAAAGAAACAGATCATGCTCCCCGGCCGCATATTCTACAACCAGCTTCTGCTGGTTATACAGCGGACTGACTGAAATCTCAATAGTCGGAGCCTGTTCGCCCAGCTTATCCTTAAGCTTTTGTGCCAGCTCTTCACGGATGACTGAAGCATCCCCTTTATCCATAATAAAAATGGAGAAGCTGTCCTTGTCCCGTCCCCCACATCCAGCCAATAATACAAGTGTCAACATTCCGATAATCCATGGCGATAGCCTTTTTAGCCCTGTTCTCATATGTACGCCCCCTCTTCCATGCCATTAATATATCATAAGTTGTGAACGCAAAAAAAGAAGGCCCTACGGCCTCCTTCTTACCTTTGGCTGACTTCACACGGTTAAACCTTGCATTCCGTACCATACATTTTCATGTATTCATTGATTTTCAAATCGAGCTTGCAACTAATCTCGATGACAAGATCAGAGGTGAAGGACTGCTCTTCCTGAAACGTCCGCATCATCTCATTGCGCAGGAACAAAATTTCATCTTCTAGGGAAATGTCGTATCCTATTGAACTAGACGAATTATATCCAACATATGACATGAGCATTCCTCCTACAATTGAAAAATTGAACTTCCTGCTTTCGAATTCAAATTATAGCATAGAAATTTAGAAATAAAAGACTATTTTTTATGAATTACCCATAAAAAAATAATTTTAACCTTCTTTTCTTACTTTTTCTACAAAATGACCAATCCGATCCAGTGCCTCCGTCAGCTGAGCAACAGAAGTCGCGTATGAGCAACGAAGATAGCCTTCGCCTCCCAAACCGAACACATTACCCGGTACAGCCGCAACTTTAGCCTCTGCCAATAGACGCTGTGCAAATTCATCTGAGCTAAGTCCCGTGCTTTGAATACTAGGGAAAACATAAAAAGCCCCTCTTGGCTCATGGCACTCCAGGCCGATTTCCCGGAACCCTTCAACCATCAGACGGCGACGCTGATTATAGGCTTCTACCATACGATCTTTCTCACCCAAACCATTCCGCAAGCCTTCCAGTGCCGCAACTTGCCCCATAGAAGGCGCACACATTACGGTGTACTGATGGATTTTGAGCATAGCCGCAATCAGATCTGGATGTCCGCATGTATATCCAATACGCCAGCCTGTCATGGCGAAGGCTTTGGAGAAACCACTGACGAGAATCGTACGATCCATCATACCAGGCATAGCGGCAAAACTAACATGCTTCTCTCCATAATTCAATTCAGCATAAATTTCATCAGAAATGACGATCAAATCATGCTTTTCCACGACTTCGGCAATCGGAAGCCAATCTTCATAAGTCATCGTAGCCCCAGTTGGATTACTCGGATAGCATAAAATCAGCACCTTGGATTTAGGTGTAATTTTTGCCTCCAACGCCTCAGCCGTCAGCTTAAATTCATCCTTAGCAAATGTTTCAATACCTACCGGAATCCCGCCTCCAATTGAAGTGATTGGAGAATATGAAATGTAGCACGGCTCGGGCACGAGAATTTCGTCGCCAGGTACAATTAACGCACGCAAGGCAAGATCAATCGCCTCGCTTCCCCCAACGGTCACGATAATCTCATTTTTAGGATCATAATTAACTTCAAATTGCTCATTCAGATAATCACTAATCGCTTCACGCAGTTCTGGCGTTCCCGCATTAGACGTATAGCTGGTAAAACCTCGCTCTAATGAATAGACACAGGCTTCCCGCATATGCCAAGGGGTTGTAAAATCCGGTTCGCCTACACCAAGGGTAATAATATCCTTGTTGCCACCCACCAAGTCAAAAAACTTACGAATGCCCGAAGATGGGATCTCGCGCACCAACGGGGACAAATAGGAACTCATGGCTTTGTTACTGTCGGTAAATGTTTCTGTTTTGAGATTCATCATGATCTTCCTTTACGGCGAAATCACCAGACGATTATCTTCCTGATGATCCTCAAAGATAATTCCGTCCTGCTTGTATTTTTTAAGCGTAAAATTAGTCTTGGTGGACAAGACCGAGTCAATAGGAGACAGTTTCTCCGACACAAAATTAGCGACCTCACGGAGGTTGCGGCCTTCAACTTCTACCAGCAAGTCGTATGCTCCAGACATGAGATAAACCGATTTAACTTGCGGATACAAATAAATCCGTTCTGCAATACCTTCAAATCCTCTTCCACGCTCGGGTGTAATCTGTACTTCAATCAAAGCAGTAACCTTTTCGTCGTCGACTTTATCCCAATTGACTACGGCGGCGTACTTAACGATTACATGTTGGTCTTCTAGCTCTTTAATTGAGGTGCGTACATCCTGCTCGTCAACCCCCAGTAAAGTAGCCAACAAAGTCGGTGTTCTTCTTGCATCTTCTTTTAACAATTCCAGCACTTTTAATTTCAAACCATTTAGCTCTGTCATTCTACATAAGGCCTCCATCGAAAGAGATTACTATACATCATACAATACGCACTTTAAACCTGCAAAGAAAAACCGTCCGCCCCGGTAAACCCGGCAGACGGACGGCTGTTATGGGAAATTGCTTCAAAAACGGAATATCCCGTTTACATATAGTAAGGGTTATTCTGGTGAGTAGGCTGCCCTTGCTGATGCATAGGTTGACCATATCCCCCCGCTGATGACGACTTTTGCTGAATGAACTGTTGGCATTCGTGTTGGGTCTTGCGAGCTTCTTGAATCTGTTTGTCCAAATCGATGCGCAGTGCTTTTGACGAAGTGGAGTACATATTGTTTTGACTCATCAGACGATACAAATCGCCTTGTAGGCGCAGCGTATCGTTCGTAAGGTCGGTGAACATCTGACGCACAGACGGACAATTGGATTCCGTTGTCGCTGTTGTATACTCTCCCACCGTGCGTTTCATATCGGCAAGAATGGTATAGAGCAAATCTTCTTCGGGCATAAATGACGTATTGTTCTGTGAAAACATCGTGATATTACCTCCTTTATTGGTTAATCCATAATTACTGCTGCGGTTGCATAGGAGCAAGCTGCTGGTGCTGTTGAAGTGCATTGGAAAGCAGGTTCAGGTGGTTCTCATGAGTTCTCGCGAATTGCAGACAAGCTTGCTGAATGGCTGGATGCTGAATGGATGCTGCTGTCGCCGTACATTGCTTGAGCAGCAGTTCTTCATTGGAAATGGAGTCCACGATGTACTCCAGCTCTTTGCCTGTCAAGGGTTGCATGTTGGTAGATTGCATAGTCTCTGTGCCTCCTTAAATGTTTTGTTGCACGCTGGTTATCTTGTCCGTTTGGCGAAATACTATGTACACATAAGAGATACTACATATTGCCTATAAGGAGTGCTGTTTATATGGAATTGATTAGCGGGAATACGTATTGGCCGAGTACCTTGGAGCAAACATCGGATTTTCCGCCTTTGGCAGAGGATTTAAATTGTGATGTACTGATCATCGGAGGCGGGATGGGTGGGTCCATCTGCTCCCGGCTATTGGGAGAACGACAGGTAGACACCGTGGTTATTGATAAACGCAAGCTGGTACATGGAAGTTCTTCGGCCAATACCGGACTGCTGCAATATAGCAATGATAAGACCTTAACCTCCTTCATCAATACGTTTGGTGAAACGAACGGTGTACTGTTTTACCGTATGTGCAAAGATGCTCTGGATCAGTTGGAAAAACTGTCTACCACGCTGGAAGTTGATCCGTCCTTTATACGCCGCAGTAGCCTGTACTATGCAAGTACATCGGAGGATGTGCAGATCCTTCAGGAAGAGTACAAACAGCTAACCCGGTTTGGATTTCCCGTCGAATACTGGGATGAGCAACAGATTGCAGCCCGATTTCCTTTTCGAAAATCAGCAGCCTTGTACACGCACGAAGATGCCGAGGTTAATCCATTTTTGTTTGCCCAAGGACTGTTGCAATCCGCCAGCCGTCTCGGTGTACGCTTATATGAGCATACGGAAGCCAAGCATTTTGAATTTAATGAAAATGAAGTTGTTTGTTATACCAGCGGTGGAATTATCCGAGCGAAAAAAATCATTTTTGCAACGGGTTATGAAACACAGGAGATTAAAACAGATCGCGGAGCCGTTCTAGAAAGCTCTTATGCTATCGCCACCAATCCAATCGGAGATGTTCCCTTGTGGTATGAGCAGTGTCTGATTTGGGAAACTACTCGTCCTTATCTGTACATACGCTCAACACCGGAAGGACGCATCATTATTGGTGGTTTGGATGAACCTGTACTGGACGCCCATCAACGTGAAATCAGGCTGCTACACCAACAGCAAAAGCTGCTGCAAACGCTACAGGAGCATTTTCCGGGTGTTCCATTTCAGATCGACTATGCTTGGGCGGCTGTATTCGGCTCCTCTCACGACGGCTTGCCGTATATTGGTCCACATCCACGTTTTCCAAACTGCTATTTTTTGGAGGGTTACGGGGGAAATGGGACGGTTACGAGTATGATGGCCGCACAGCTATTGGCTGATGAACTGACGGGCACACACCGACCTGAAATGGAGCTTTATTCTCTAAACCGTACTACCAAGCCCTCGCCTGAAACAACGGAACCGATGGTTTAACATATGAATACAAAAAGAACCTCTTTCCCCTACTAATTGGGTCTGGAGGTCTTTTTTAATGTATTTTCAAACTATTCGGTTTGCTTGTGCCAGCGTTGTGCATGGGAATGAGATTTGCTCTGCTTCGTCTTTTGTTCCATTTTCAGCACACTTCGCATAAAAAACCATCCGAGCACTGGCATCAATGCAAGGCCAATCAACAACCAGATCATCGCCGTAGGAGCCTTGCTGATACTTAGGACACCCAAGAAAATGAGTGTTCCGGTCAATCGGCCTACCATTAAGCATAGTTCGCGCAGTACAACCAGTTCCACTCTCTGATTGGCATCTCCTTTACTCGTCCCCATTAAATCAAAGCTCGCAGAAATCATGGGAATTAAATATAAAGGCATAAATAAAGCGGTGCCGATCCCCATAATCAGTAGTGTGCTATACTCCATACGCCACAATAACGGTAATAGCGCGATCACCAACAACACGGCACCCAACAGCATACCCGCCGAACGATAGTGTGGCTTGAGCCATTTTCCGACAGCCCAAAAGCTGAAAAATGATACCGCCGAGGTGATAAGTGAAAACTGTGCCAGCTTCCATTCCTGTTGGGTAGCTACATATACGAGCAGCGTAATCAGGAAGGCAAACACCCCTTCACGGATGCCCTGGGCAATAAGCGATAACGACAACGGACGCCACATACTCCCTTTTTGTGACAATCGTTGCTTGGGCTCTTTCCAATTGTAATTTCCTGTCGGCTTACGTTTGCGAAGAAAGAAACTAAGCACCACTCCTACGACATAAAAGGCCAAGGAAATACTAAATATCACGCGATAACCTGCGTCATCCTCCATACGGGCAATAATCCAACCGGACAGCCAAGGACCCACTATACCAGAAAACGAGCCCAGCAGACCCACCCATCCGTTAAAATGATCACGGCTTGCCTGATCCGTGACTTCGAAAAAAATCACATTAAACGCCAGCCAGAATAAACCTAATGCTGCACCCAGCAGCATCCCGAGCGGCCATATGTAGTTCACAGCCTGCGGTCCCGTATATAACACGATCAGATAAAATAGGCCTGATAATGCGGTCCCCACGCGTAGGGCATTCATTTTGTTATGTTCCTTGACCCACTTTCCAGCCACCCAGACCATAATTCCCAGTGCAATTTGTTGACTGACATTAAACCAGCCGATCATCGCGTAATCCTGCCTGCTTTTCCACAAATACACGTTAAGAAATGTGCCTGACAATGCTGCTGCAAACACAAACAATCCATTCAAGCTTAATAGCAGAATGGATTGTCCGTTCAGGTTTGATTTCAATGCAGTTCCCCCTAACCGAAAAATCACCAATCAGCTTATTTCAAGCCAGCTTGTTCAAAGATTTCTTCGATTTAAGATGCCCGTATTGAGCTTGGGCCTATCCGGGGAATTGCTATTTAATTGTTGGAAATACCGCTGAGCTTCTCCAGCATCCGCAGTCGGTCATTCTCTGACAGTGTCTGCTGGACATGGAAGCAGCTAGGGCACACATAAACATTCAAGACGAACGGCAAATCCAGAACGGGCTTGCCAAGCGCTGGAGACATCGACGGTTCAAAACCTTCTCTGGTTACGGTTTGCGAACCTGCATGCAGCATGTACTCCCCACATTGAGAACATTCAAGAACCTCATCTTGTCTGTCGAGTATTTGTTCAGCGCCTTGTTCATAAGCCATCAGATCCGCACCGCTTTCTTCAAATTTTTGCAAAGTATGCAGCACAGGCAACTTATGAAGCTCATTATCCTGCAACAACGGTGCATCAACCGGTTTTTCAACTACGATTTCATCCTCTGCCTCATATAAAATATCCTGCTCCTCATCATCACCGAGCTGAATACTCAGTGTCCGATAACCCTTCAGGTCTTCTTTTTCATGAGAGTGGGGCGCCAGGGTTACAGAAGCCACATGATCATGTTTCGTCTCTTCATGTCCATGCTCACCGGCATGTCTATGAACAGGTGGAGAAACAGACTCATCTTCATCATCGGTGATGTCAGAGTACCCTTTTAGATCATTATGGCAATAAGGACACTCTTCCTCAGGTCCTAATTCTTCATCCCAAATAATTTCCATGTTACACCATGGACAAATAGTCATTTCCAAGCTTTATCATCCTTCCGTTCCAAGCGTATACCAAGCTCTAGTATACAAGATGTGTCAAGTTACACTGGCACCGATCACATAAGATAAAGATATGGAAATAATCATGGAGAACAAGCCGACAGCACGATTATCCTCTTTAATCTGTTGATCGATAGAAAATACTGGTGTCAGAAACTCAAAAAGAAAGTACGCCGCAAGAAGCAGTAAAAAGCCAACGAACGACCAAATCATCGTATCATACACACTGGATTTGGCTTCCATTGCAAAGCGGAGTACGTTGCAAATACCGAACATTTTCCCTCCCGTAGCCATGGCTACCGAAACATTACCGCGCTTGATCTCTTCCCAGCATTTATAGCGGGTTACCAGCTCAAAACACGACAAAAATACAATTAGCTCCAGCACCGCCACCGAGAAATAACCCAGCATCATCCCCAACGGATGTGACAGCAATTCATCAATCGCCATCTTAACTTCGTCCCTCCCGTTCTACCAAGCGTTCCCGGGCAAAGCCGGCAACCCCTAGCTATTCCAATTCAGCAACTGTTACGCCTGTGCCGCCTTCATTGTAATTACCGATACGGTAGCTTTTCACATGCTTATGCTTGCGGAGGTACTCCTGAATACCGGTTCTCAGGACACCCGTACCTTTACCATGAATAATGTGTACCTGACCCAGATTGGCCAGAAACGCTTCATCCATGAAGCGGTCCACTTCCATCAAGGCTTCCTCCACGTTCGCCCCCCGAAGATCAAGTTCACTTCGTACGTTATCATCCCGTGTCCGCTTAACGCCAGTCACTGGTTTTTGAACTCTTGGAGTCGTTGTTTGTGCAGGTTGCAGTAGTTCCAGATCATCCAGACTGACCTTCATCTTCATGATTCCCAGTTGAATCACAGCTTCCTTGGTACCGGACAGTTCAACCACGTGTCCTTTTTTATTCAGACTGTGGACGGATACTTCATCGCCAGCCATGATAGAACGAGTACGCGTAGCAGCCGGGCGTTTGACGGTACTTTTTTTGCGTTGTTTCGGTTCAGCCTCATCCAGTTCTCTGCGAGCTGCAATCAGCTTATGCTCCTTAACCGAGGCCCCTTCTTCCTGAGCCAATTTACGCAAATCAGTAATGATTTTCTCTGCTTCACTACGAGCCTTATCCACGAGAACCCTTGCTTCGTCCTCAGCTTTTTCCAGCATACGGTCCCGTTGGGACTCCAGCTTATCCAGCTCCATCTGATGACGGCTACGCAATGCTTCCATTTCCTTACGTAGCTGCTCCGCTTTTTCCCGTTCTTGCTCAGCTGTCAAACGGTTCTGCTCCAGTGACGCGATCATGTGCTCAACGCGCTGGTCTTCTTCCGTTACCTCACCACGGGCATAGTCTAAAATACGCCCTGGCAATCCCAATCGCTCGGCAATGGCAAATGCATTACTTCGTCCGGGTACACCGACCAGAAGGCGGTAAGTCGGGCTTAATGTAGCGACATCAAACTCCATGCTTGCATTAATAATTCCTTTGCGCTCATAGGCATACGCCTTCAATTCACTATAGTGAGTCGTCGCAACCATGCGGCAACCCATTGCATGTATATGCTCCAAAATGGATACAGCCAGAGCCGAACCTTCCGCGGGGTCCGTTCCTGCCCCCACTTCGTCAAGCAATACAAGACTTTTTGGCGTCATATTTTTCAGGATGCTAATGATATTGGTCATGTGACTGGAAAATGTACTCAAGTTTTGCTCAATGCTCTGCTCGTCACCAATATCGGCATAGATTGCATCAAATACACACAGCTGACTTTCATCCTCAACAGGTACAAACAGTCCAGACATCGCCATCAAGCTAAGTAGGCCAATGGTTTTCAGGGTAACGGTTTTCCCCCCTGTGTTCGGTCCGGTAACGATAATAGAGGTGTATGAATTGCCTAACTCCACATCAATGGGAACAACCTGCTCCAACGGAATTAGAGGATGTCTGCCCTTTTTCAGCTTCAAATATCCGCGGTCATTCATTAAAGGTAAGGTTGCCTTCATTTCACGGGCGAGACGCGCTTTTGCAAAAATAAAATCAAGATTGCCCAAAATGTCCACATCATACAGCAACATATCTGCTTGTTCTGCGACGAGTGCGGTCAGCTTTTGTAAAATGACTTCAATTTCACGCTCTTCTCTCAGCCTTGTTTCCCTCAGCTTATTGTTCATGGCTACGATGGATTCAGGCTCGATAAACAATGTTGCACCAGACCCGGATTGATCATGAACAATTCCGCCAAAATAAGAACGGTATTCGGCCTTAACCGGGATCACAAACCGATCTCCGCGAATCGTAATCAACTGATCTTGAAGCATTTTGGAGACAGTTGAGGAACGAATCATGGAATCCAGCTTTTCACGAATACGCACTTCTCCCGAGCGCAGCTCCCGACGGATTTGAGTAAGCTCTGTGCTGGCAGAATCCAGCACCTCTGCATTCTCGTCAATACAGCCTTTAATGGAGTTTTCCAAACCTCTCTGCTCCGAAAGCTGCTCACTCCAATACAGCAATGTTTCGACAGGATTTTCCTCATGCAAACTTGTCACGTATACCTGTATACGGCGTGCGGCCTGAACTGTTGTCCGAATGCCAAGCAACTCCTGCGGGCTTAACGTTCCACCAATACGGGCACGCTTCACCGCCGGAGTGATATCTACTACTCCGTTAAATGAAGGCACTCCTTTGAGGCGATCAGCATCATAAGCCTCATCCGTGCCTTTCAGCATTTTCTTGATATGCTCCAAATCATCGCTGGGCTGTAGTCGAAGGGCTGTCTGTTGTCCCGTTGCCGTTTGGGCATAGTGACTTAGTTTATTTAGAATTTTTTGATATTCAAGGGTTTTGAAAATTTTAGAGTCCAACTTCACTACTCCTTTCACTTATATCTATATTATACCGAAAGCAGCAAACTTACGCTATTTGCCAACTCTGTTTTACACATAAGAAAGCTCTTCATGCCACACACTAACCTTTGTCTAACCCTGTAAATTCAAAAAACAAAGGAGGTTATTCCGTGAGCATTCTCGGGCACATTGTACGTTTCATCGTTGCCGCTCTGGTGCTGATGGTCGTAAGCTGGATCGTTCCCGGATTTAGTGTAGGCGGCTTTTGGAGCGCGCTGATTCTTGCCATTGTCATTGCCTTGGTTGGTTACATCATCGAGGCAGTGTTCGGCCGACGCGTTTCTCCATTTGGACGCGGTATCGTAGGTTTTCTAGTGAGCGCTCTGGTTATCTGGATCGCTCAGTATGTGGTGACCAATGTCAGTGTTTCCGTTCTGGGCGCATTGCTCGCTGCATTGGTTATCGGGATTATCGACCTGTTCATTCCGGTATCGACACCGTTTGAAGCCGGTCGCAAAGACGGGAAATAATTTCAGTAGACCCTCCCGGCAAAGCTGTCCCGAAGCAGAATTTCGTCTGCCAAAGGACAGCTTTTTGTCATCAACACTTCTGAGTGGATACAATAAGCAAACAATCCCCGGCGATGAGCAGCCGGGGATTGCCATACATTTATAATCCGTATCTACTGATCCTGTTCGATAAGTTCAATCCATTCATTGTACTCCGTTTGAAGCTTAGTGTATTCTTCCTGTAATTGACGTAATTCTGTAGAAATCTTCTCCGTATTTTCCCGATCTACGTCCTGTTGTACTTGTAACAAACGAAGCTGATGCGCCGCCATTTCATATTTTTGACCCACTTCGTCCAATTCAGACTGCAAGGCCATTCGTTCCTGCTCTATGGACTGCTGTTCAGCTTTCGCCGTTTTGGCAGCTTCAACCGCCAAACGAGTCTCCTCCTGAAGCTGTTCCTTTTGTTCAACTGTTACCGCTATTTCACGTTCCCAAGATGCAAATTCTTCCTTACGGGCAGCATCTTCAGCTTCCAGACGTTCCGCTTCTGCCTTCAACTGATCGTATTTAAGTTGCCACTCCAGAGATTCTTCCTCAGCACGTTCCAGTTTACTCCGCCGTTCGTGATCTTCCTGTTGAAGCTGCTTGATGTTTTGCTCCAGCTGTCCAGCTCGGCTCTTCATGCTTCCATATTGCTCCTGAAGCGATTGATACGCCTTCGCTCCCTCTTGCTCTCGGACTTTGGCTTTCTCAAGCTCATCCTGAACACGAATCAGCTCAGGTGAAAGCTCCTTGATTCTCGCTTCGAGTTGAACTAGCCGTTGCTGTTGTGAAGCAAATTTATCATTAATAGCTTCGAGCTCAGCCGCTGCGTGCTGTAATTGCTCCTGTATCGCTTCCTTCTGTTCACGTGCTTCCAGCAGGGAGAGCTCCAGCTCATCAACTGCCAACTGGCGTTCTTCTGCAAGTTTCTTCCATGACTTCTCGCTTTCAGCTAGCGTAGCCAGCTCACTTTGCAGCTTGCGAGAAGATACGTGAGCTTGCTCCAGCAGCTTCTGCATCCGCCGCTGTTCTTCCTCCAGCTTAGCCGTCTGCTGCTGCGTAGCCTTGGCTTCAGCTTCTAATTGATCATATCGGCTTTGCAGTTCTTCACGCGCAAGCGTATCTGCCTGCTCTCGCTCTATCGCAACCTGTCGCTGTGTTTCCAGCACAGACTCCAGCTCGGACTGTTGTTGCTTCAGTACTCTTGCTTGCTCTTGAGCCTCTCCCAGACGAGAAGAAAGCTCTCTACTGCCTGCCTGTACTTGTTCTAATTGTTCCTGAAGCTCCTCGACCCGAATCTCCTGCTCCAGTGCAGCTTCATCAGCTCGTTTCTGCGCTTCCTGATGCTGGAGCTTTTCTTCATTCAACGCCAATTCAGCCTGTTTACGTTCCTGCTCCAGCTGCTCATTCAGCCCGGAGCACTTGGTCTGCCATTCGCTTACCTTCTTACTATGCTCTTGCTGCAAAGCAGATCGCAGCTTGTCCAGTTCTGTACGCTTTTGCTCCTGATGAGTCTTCTCTGCAGCTGACAGCTTGGCTTCAGCCTGTTTAGCTGCTTCAGCCACTTCCTTCTTCATCTGCTCTTCTATCTGCCGGATACGAGCATTGGCCGCCTCCTGCTGCTCTTTCAGCTTGCGAGAAGCTTCTTGACGAGACTCCTCCAATTCACGTTTAGCTTGTTTTTGTCCATTTTCAAGTTCAGCTGCTTTTTTCTCCTGCTGTTCCAGCTTTGCCTTCAATTGGGCAATCTCCTTGGCTGATACAGATTCGGTTTCCATCAGCTTCTTCTGCGTTGCTTCCTTTTCTTCCTTTAGTTGAATAAGAGATTGATGCATATCTGTATTTTTTTGCTGCTGTTCCCCTAGAGCCGTCTGGAGTTGCGCCAGATCTCCCCGGAGCTCTGCTCGTTCCGCTGCTAAGCGGTTCATATGACTCTGAATTTCCTGGATTTGTACAGCTTCTTCTGCCATATGAACCGCAGCCAGCACGGCAATTCGGGGCATATCCAGACGCGAATGAGCTTGAGAAATGCTGTGCATACGCTCATCCACGTAATTGGCAACCTGCTTCATATAATCGGTATTGCTGCCGACGAGTTTATAAGAAGTACCGTAGATCTCTACAGTGACGCGAGTACGATCTGGTGTAGTCACAATTATGCCCTCCTTCAATACTACTGTATGTTGATTCTAAGGTGTGTCCGGTACTATGGTAACCCGCCTTCCGTGAAGCGTTCAACCTTATTAGTCCGGCTTCCCCGCAGCGGGTAAATATCAGAGTAAGAGAGCTCCTATGATGATAGGCCAAAAAGCCGTATCGAACCTCTGTCACTAAGATTCGATACAGCTTCCCGCATTTCCTGCTACTTTCTCAATTCCGCTCCAAAAGTTTGTTCCAGAGACGTAACGACAGGAGTATGCGCCGCATTGATCTCTTCATCCGTCAACGTATGCTCCCAATGACGATAGGTCAGAGAGATAGCTACGCTCTTCTTATCTTCACCAAGCTTACTGCCTGTAAATACATCAAACACTCGCGCATCCTGCAATAGCTCTCCGCCTGCAGCGTGAATAACACGAAGCAGTTCACCTGCCTCAACGTCTTTATTTACCACGAGGGCAATGTCACGTTCCACGGATGGGAAGCGAGCCAGCTCTCTGAACTGAATATGAGAGTTTGCGTGTTCAACGACCTGTTGCAACGCAATTTCCGCTACATACGTATCATTCAGCCCATAAGATTGTTGAAGCTCCGGATGAATCTGCCCAATGGTACCGATCCGTTGAGAGTTCCCATTCACATCCAGCCATACCGAAGCGGAACGGCCCGGATGGTAGCTTTGCGGTTGGTCAGCCACATAACGAATGCTGGCACTCAACCCGAAATAGTCAAACACCGTTTCAAGCGCGCCTTTAATATCAAAGAAATCAACCTTTTCAGCACCAATATTCCATTGTTTTTCACGGCGTACCCCAGTCAGCAGTAGACTAAGCACTTGAATTTCCTGCGGCTGACGGGTTAATGTTTGTTCCTCTGTATAAAATACTGTTCCCATCTCAAAAATCGCCAGATTGTCTTGCTTGCGATTCATGTTGTACACCGCTGTATCCAGCATCTGTGGGATGATACTCGTACGCAAAACACTACGGTCTTCGCTCATAGGCATAGCCAAACGTACCGGATGGCTACCTTCTGTCAGGGCATTAAATAACCTCGTACTCTGCGGATGTACAAAAGAGTAGCTGATCGTCTCCTGCCAACCACCATGAGCCAGCAATCTGCGCAGGGAGCGGCGCAATGATTGCGATGCTGTCAAAGCTCCCGGAGTTGTCGGACCTTCAATCGGCGTGGTCGGGATATTGTCGTAACCATACAGACGAGCTACCTCTTCGATTAAGTCCACGTCAATGGTAATATCTCCACGGCGTGTAGGTACTTCAACTTCCAGTACCCCTTGCTCTGCGTCGCCACATCCGAAATGAAGTCTACCGAAAATCGTTTTCACCTCAAGCAGCGACAGTTCGGTTCCCAAATATCGGTTTATTTTATCTAGCGACAGCTTGATAATGCGGTTTTCAGCTTTTGCAGACGCAGATTCTACGATGCCCTGGTGTACAGTGCCTCCCGCATAACGCTGAATCAGCGCAGCTGCACGATTCACAGCAGGCACAACAGCGCCCGGATCAACCTCTTTTTCAAAACGCAGACTTGCTTCTGAACGCAGTCCAAGTTGACGAGACGTTTTGCGAACTGTACCGCCGTCAAACTTCGCAGATTCCAGCGCAATGCTGACCGTCGCATCCGTAACCTCGGAGTTGGCTCCACCCATCACGCCTGCCAATGCAATTGGTTTCACACCGTCTGTAATCAGCAGCATATGCGGCTCCAACTTACGCTCCTGATCGTCAAGTGTAATCAATGTTTCGCCGGCACGAGCGAGTCGAACTTCAATATTTCCATTTTCCAGCTTATCCGCATCAAAAGCATGCAGCGGCTGACCGTATTCCAGCATGACGTAGTTCGTAATATCTACGATGTTGTTGATCGGACGAACACCTGCCGCCATCAGACGGTTTTGAATCCATAATGGGGAAGCCGCCACTTTTACACCTGTGATATAACGGGCCGCATAGTGCGTACACAGTTCAGGAGTATCTACCTTCACGGACAGATGATCTGCTGCTGCATCGCTAATTTCCACCAGATCCTTAGCCGGATCAGCTAGCGAAATGTCACGTCCCAGAATCGCACTCACTTCATATGCTGCTCCGTGCATGCTCAGGCAATCCGAACGGTTGGGTGTCAGATCAAAATCCAGTACCTGATCATCCAGCGCCAGCAGCTTCGTAATTGGCATACCAATTTCAGCATCCTCAGGCAGCACCAAAATTCCTTCTTGCAATTCCTTTGGAAGCAGCTTGTCATTCATGCCCAGTTCTTTGGCCGAGCAGATCATGCCCATAGATACAACACCGCGTAGCTTGGCTTTTTTAATGTGGAAATCTCCCGGCAACTTTGCCCCTACAACTGCAACAGGAACCTTTTGACCTGCATCCACGTTTTTGGCACCACACACGATTTGCAGATCTTCCTCTTGACCTGCATCGACAATACATACATTCAGCTTATCAGCATCTGGATGCTTTTCCTTGCTTTTAACATAGCCGACAACGACGCCAGTAATCCCTTGATTGCGCTGCTCGACCTCATCAATTTCTATACCCGAACGGGTGATTTTCTCTGCTAGATCCTCCGCGCTTACCTGGTCCAGCGATACATACTCGGACAACCACTCGAATGATACTTTCATATGGGTTCACTTCCCTTGATATAGTTGTTTATTGACGCGCAAACTGTTTCAGGAACGACAGGTCACTGTTATAAAAATGACGAATATCGTCGATACCGTATTTCAATATAGCAATCCGCTCTACACCCATACCGAATGCAAAGCCGCTGTACACCTCGGGATCAAAACCGCCCATCTCCAGCACTTTCGGATGGACCATGCCACAGCCCAAAATTTCGATCCATACACGTTCGCCATTTTTCTTCACAAAAGTCACGTCTACTTCAGCACTCGGCTCTGTGAACGGAAAGAAGCTTGGTCGCAAACGGATTTCGGTCGATTCTCCGAACATTTCGCGTGCAAATTGAAGTAAGGTTCCTTTCAAATCACTCATACGAATGTCTTTTCCAATGACAAGCCCTTCAATTTGGTGGAATTGAAAAGAATGCGTTGCATCGTCATCATCACGTCGGAAAACTGTACCCGGACAGATAACCTTAATAGGCGTTTCGCCCTTCATCGCTTCCATCGCACGAATCTGAACCGGTGACGTATGGGTACGCATCAACAGATCCTCGGTCAGGTAAAATGAATCCTGCATATCCCGTGCTGGGTGATTTTTAGGCAGGTTCAATGCTTCGAAGTTATAATAATCCGTCTCTGCCTGTGGGCCTTCAGCCACTCGATAGCCCATACCTGTAAAAATATCCTCGATTTGCTCAATCACTTTGTTGAGCGGGTGCAGTCCACCTTGCGGCAACGCGCGTCCAGGCAGCGTAACGTCGATCTTTTCCGCTTGCAGACGCTCATTCGTTTCTGCTTTCGTGAACTCGTCCTGCTTACGGTTAACGACTTCTTCAATCGCCTCGCGCACCTCATTGGCTACCTGTCCAACAACCGGACGCTCTTCCGCGCTCAGCTTGCCCATACCGCGCAAGATTTCAGTCAGTGCGCCCTTTTTCCCCGAATATTTGACCCGTAAATCAGCCAGCTCCTTGGGTGTTGCCACCTTCTCCAATACTTCCAGTGCTTCTTCCTTCAAGGCCAGCAAATGTTCCTTCATTTGGATGGTTTCGCTCATCGCCTGTTCAGTCCCCTTTCTTCATATCCAGCTTTTCAGACAACAAAAAAAGGTCTTTTCTCCCGGTAAGGGACGAAAAGACCGTGGTACCACCCTCGTTAGACAATAAGCTCAGCTCACCCGGCGTTCTGCCTTACGGCAACTAGTTACAGGTGATTGTTCATGCTATGCATCATCGTCTCGCTCTGCACGTTGTAACGGTCGTGAACCGGTATCCCCTACTTGCACATTCGCCATTCACATGGCGCCTGAGGTTCAAGGAACTGCTCCGGAGCGAACTTCAACAGCCCAGTATTTGCAGAAACGCTCTCAATCCTACGGCGCTTCCTCCCTGTTCAATCGGACACTGTCTACTCTTCTCCATCAAGACATTTTCAAAAATTCGAACTATCGTTCATTATTATATGCAAACTACCGCGCTTTGGCAAGCAGGGCATACGTTCATTTCTTTAGATATCGAGATCATCCAACCGCTCCAGATTTGCACGAATGCGCCTGATTTCGCTCAACAACTTCTCATTTTCGTCATTCGTGCCCGTCATTCCCATCAACTCTGTAAGACGCAATTGTAATCGAAGACGTTCCTCACGCCGCTCCTGGTCTTCTGGCTCCCGTTGACGGCTTAGCTCATCTTCTTGCTTTTCGTCGGCTGTCCCCTCATAGATTTCATATCCGCCCCCTGGCTTCATATCGAGTAACCGAGTTGCCGTGCACCTCACCAGCTCCCGATCATGTGAGACGAGCACCAGTGCTCCATCATAGTTACGCAAAGAATCCTCTACAATTTCACGGGTTTCAATGTCAAAATAATTCGTCGGTTCATCCAGCACCAGCAAATTGGCTCCACTAAAGTACAGACGAAGAAAAGCTACCCTGCATTTTTCTCCCATACTAAGTGTCCCGATCCTTTTAAACACGTCCTCTTTCGCAAAAAGAAAGCAGCCTAACACCGTTCTCGCTTCTGTTTGGGTCATCGTCGGGAGCGCAAGCAGACTGTCCAGCAACGTTTGATCCTCCGGAAGCTGCTCCAACTCCTGTGAAAAATATCCGATGTTCAACTGTGGGTTGGCTGTGATTTTTCCTGTCTGCAGCTCCAGTTGACCTGTTAATAACCGAAGCAGCGTGGTTTTACCAATTCCATTGGGCCCCCGAACAGCCAGACGGTCTCCACGTGCAACGATCAGATTTAGATTTTTCACAATGATACGGTCGTCGTAGCTAAAGTCAACCTGCTCAGCACGCAGCAAATATTTTGCCTGAAACCCGCTGTCACTTAATTTCATGTGCAAAGACGCAGCCTCACGCGGTTGCTCTACTCTATTGGCCTCCAGTCGCTCCAGTTCCTTCTCCTTCGCATGATAACGGGAAATATTTTTTTTAGCCTTGGCCTTATAAAAGCTCTGCGTAACGGCCATCTCAACCTTGGATGCGCCACGATGCGCCTGATGAAACCATTCCCTGTAATTTCGAATCGTTTCCTCCAGCGCCTGTTTCGCCAACTCCTGCTTTCGATAGCTAGCTTCCTGCTCTCGCAGTTCCCGCTCCTTTTGCGCTTTATATTCCTTATAGCCGCCTTTATAGCGCCCAATACCTGTCGATGTGAGCTCAACTATACTCGTAGCCACCCGATCCAAAAAGGCTCTGTCATGCGATACAAACAGCAGCGTTCCCGGATACGTAGACAGCCACTGCTCCAGCCAAAGCAAGCTTTCGGCATCCAAATGGTTGGTCGGCTCATCCAACACCAGCAGCTTCGGCTGCCTGACCATGAGTCCGGCCAATCGCACTCTCGTCTTCTGGCCGCCACTCAGGTCACCATAAGCAATGGACCACGTCTGGACAGGCATTCCCATTCGAGTGAGCGCCTTTTCCACCTCAGACTCCCAGGCAAAGCCTTGCAGGCGTTCGTATTCATCCATTAGCTCGCCGTAACGCTCTAAATGATGCTCCATATCCTTCCCAGCATCGGCTAGGTCAGCTTCCAGCTGCCCCAACGCTTGCTTGAGACGCCAATGCCGAGGGCTGGCCTGCTGTGCGGCCTCCAGTGCGGTTCGAGACCAAGCCACCGTATCCTGCTGCTTCAGCCAGCCCCGCTCTTCCAGTGGCAAATCATGCTCTACTTGACCAGAGGTTGGCGCTTCATCTCCCAGCAATATTCGCAATAGCGTCGTTTTACCTGCTCCATTTCTTCCAAACAGTGCGAGCCGTTCTCCTTCCATCACATCCAGCGACACATTCTCAAATAAAGATGTCCCGTTCCAATCCTTTACTACATTGCGAATACGCAAAATTGTTCTCATACCACGATCATCCTTTCCCAGTCCGGTTTTTTGATCCCGGAAGCAATAAAAAAAAGCCGCAGAAGGCTGCGGCTTGCATACAAGGAATATAGAATGACTGTTATGAATCGTTTCAGAACATACGCTTATGAAAAATAACACCGCAAACGAATAAGCCAAATCCCGTTCCGGAATAAACGCATACGTCCCTACATTCATTTTCAGACACACTTCTCCCGTTGCAGCTTACAGCCGCCTGCCAGTAACTGTGCAGTTAAGTGGGAAAATCAGTGTGCTTACTTCATCGGACGTATGGTTACCTTCCTTTTCATGGGATACTTACTTGCAGTCAGTATAGCAGATCACAACACATTTGCAAATAACCCGCGTTATTTTCCGAATACCAAAGTTGTATTGGACGAACCTGCATATTTCGTTACAAACTCTTTAGTATATTCAGGAGTCTGTACCTGATAGCTATAGTTTTTGCTTGGGTTCCAGTTGGTTACACGCGATTTTTGGTTGTTGATGGCGGGTAAACTCCCCACATCTTTAAACTCGCCATTGGCTTTATCATCAAGAATACCGCCCTTTTCACTACCTTTTCCAAAGTAGTTGTACTCCGAATAGATTCTTGCATTCATAGCAATGGTGTAAGCAAGCTGGAAATTATTGATATAATTATTTTTAACATGGAAATATCCATATCTCATAAGTCCTGGGCCACGTACAAGCAAGTTTTCAAAGTAATTATTGGCGATCGTGATATGGGGCATGCCATCATAATTTTTATTGCCATCATCAGGGTATCCCAAAATGAGACCATATTTGTGATTGGCAAATTTGGAGTTACTAATGGTTACATAATCAGCCGATTGACCTATGTACAAAAGTTTGTCCAAATCCGAGCCATTCGCATTATAATTGTGACCTGCAAATGTAACATGATCAATCCAATAATTTGTACCTGCCGTGAGATAAAGTTGGATGTCATCGTTACCGTTAATGTTGGCACTGTGCTCAAAAGTTAAATTTTGAAAGATCACATTTCCCGAATTATTTGTTGTTTTCAAATGAATGTTAACCAGCTTGTTTTGCGCGTAAGAACCAATGAGTGATTTGTTGGAACCAATGTTGACCACGGTTTTAGAGGAGGCAGAAATATTTTTTTCGATTACCAGAATTTTAGGGGTTGAATCCCCTAACTGGTTTTTCAAATCGTTTAGATTATTGATATAGATGACCTGACCACCTTTTCCCCCCGTTGTGGCAGACTTCGTAGCTCCATTTTCACTTTTAGCCTGTCCGGCAAAACCAGTCATTCCATTCGTCGACGTATTTGGAAAATCAGCAGCGGCGAACGTAGAACTAGCTGGAAAAGTAAACAGCATCAAAGTTAATGCTAAAAACAGAAAAGAAAATTTCCTCATTGCAGCTACACCATCCTTTTTTTAGTTAAATCCCAACAATGCGACTATACTTATTTTTTAGTAATTGGTAAATAGTTCTTTTTATCTGTTTATTTATAGCATATAAGATAAATATTTTATTTTGTGCAGCAATGTAAAAATAGTTCGTAAGAACGCAAAAAAGCCGTGATACCCCGTTGGCATCCCGGCTATAATGTATTTATCTAGCTCCAAATAAAACAAAAACCCTTGCGTCACAAGGGTTCCGAACTTCTTAAAACAGTAAGCGGGTGATGGGAATCGAACCCACGCTATCAGCTTGGAAGGCTGAAGTTCTACCATTGAACTACACCCGCATTTTATAACATCGCGATTCTTATGTATGACACGCTTAACCTATCGTCAACCAGCTGAATCAGGATGTTATTTAGTATAACTTACCTTTCAGCAAAATGCAAGCATACTACATACTATCCTGAGCCAGCCAATTCATAGGTTTACGTAAAAACAATTTTTCAAAGACTTCTGCCGGAATGGGGCGACTAAAGTAATATCCCTGACCCTCATGACAATCCTGTGCCTGCAAAAAATGAAGTTGCTCCTCATTTTCCACCCCTTCAGCCGTAACCTTCAGCTTCAAATGGTGAGCCATGGAGGCAATAGTAGATACAATTGCCGCATTTTTGCTGTCGACCAGTACCTCATTTACAAAGGAACGGTCAATTTTTAGACGATCAATCGGGAGATTTTTCAAATAATGCAATGAGCTATAGCCAGTTCCAAAATCATCAATACTGATTGCAACACCAATAGCCTTTATTTTTTTCAACTGTTCAAAGGCCCGATCCTTATCAAAGGTCATACTTTCGGTAATCTCCAGCTCTAGATAGCGTGCTTCAAGTTCCGTATAGGTCAAAATGCCCCGAATTACATCCACCAGCTTTTTTTGCTGAAATTGGCGCATGGATAAATTGACCGAAATCGGGATTGGTGGGTACCCGAGCTCCTGCCACTGCTTATTTTGCAGACAAGCCTCCCGTAACACCCATTCCCCCAAGGGCACAATTAAACCACTTTCTTCAGCCACCGGAATAAAATCGCCCGGCATCACCATCCCACGATGAGGATGATTCCAGCGCACCAGCGCCTCCAAACTCGTGAGCTCGCCACTTTGCAGGTGGACACGTGGTTGATACACCAATGAAAATTCCTCATTTTCAAGCGCTCGCCGCAGATCATTTTCCAGCTGGAGTCTTTCATGCGCTCGCATCTGCATCGCGCTGGCATACCGCTGAAAATTCACTCCCTGCTCTTTGGCACTATGGACAGCCGTATCCGCCTGCTGAATAAGCTGTTCACTCTGATTCGCATCCAACGGGTATAAAGCTATACCAACGCTCACCGTCACATGATAAGACTCACCATCAATATCGAAAGGCTGATCGAACAGCTTCACCATTTCATCAATACGATTTCTCATAGCATCTGTATCGTCGTATCCCGTTAGAAGAAAGGCAAATTCATCTCCGCCCATGCTAAAGACAGCTTCCCCTTCATGGCTAAAATGCCCCAAGCGTTCGCCTACTGCATACAGCAAATAATTCCCTGCCATATGTCCAAGCGAATCATTAATCGCCTTGAAACGATCAATATTTAGCACTAAAAGCGCTACTGTCTCATCCGATTTTAATGATTTGCGCAATATTTTATCTAAGCGTTGGGAAAGGCGACGACGATTGGGGAGTCCTGTTATATCATCATTATAAGCAATGTGATTAAACTCAGATTCTGCTGCCTGCTTTTCACGATAAGGAACCAGAACCATTAACCGAACCAGCCCGCTCAACATATTATAAAATGCTATCGCGTTGGTCAAAAGTCCCAGAAGGTGATTAATATCGCTCATTTGCTCAGCAAATAAATAGAACAACTGACTCACAACACACAGCCCAATCCCACGAATAATAAGCAACATGCCCAACTCTGCCGGGCGGGCTTTCCGATATTTTCTCACCCCGAAAATAAAAGTGAGTACAAGCAGTAACATCACAGCCAGATTTAACGTCCAGCCCAGGTTGCCTATTTCGTATCGTATACGTAGATCCGGTAAGCCTGCACCAAATGTCTTAATAACTCCTAGAATCAGCAAAGTGCAGCCTATCCCCGCCCACAAAGCCACTGTTTTGTATTCAGACTTCGTCTTGCTAAACGGGAGGAAACAAATACATAAGAGCAAGACAGCGGTAAAGGCACGATTTACAAATAGCAGCCATAACGAAATGCCCGGAGACAAAGCTAAGTCCGTCAGGCATACGAAACTAAACGAAACAACATGAACAAGGTAAAGCAGACCAGCCACCAAAAACGTCGGAGCAATAAAAAGCCTCTGCAAAGATAACTGTTCCAGTAAAACGGACCAGGATTGATAAAAAATAGAAAAACAAATCGCAGCACAGGCAAATCCTACAATCGGATATAACAAGAAAAAAACATTATGGGAGTATATCTTATTCAAAGTTACGTGAAATAACTGAACCAAGACAAACAAAACTATCGAAGCAATGCCGATACCTATCGTTTTTTTTATTTCCAGCCGTATACTCATTCAGCCTCTTCAGCCCCCTGCATATCGGAGATTCCGATCATCTAAGACGTTTGACAGCTTTGGAAGCCGTTGTTTAAGTCTATAGTATCAAAAATAATGTTGTATTCTGGTATATAATAGCATTTAATCTGTGAAAGGTGAATCATTTTTTTGTCTTAAATTCGTGAATTCATTTTCGCATTTACGCAAATAACCGAGCTTACAGCACCAAAAAAGCGCATCATCTTGTCAGATTATGCGCTTCAGACAACCTTTTCCAAAAAGGTGATACCTATACCCCAACGCTGCACAACATAAAAGAAATAGTATGTACAGGACCCCTCTGCGAAAACCTCCCCATATTAAACTACAGGAAGCGTGATTTTAAATTGTGTGCCACTTCCATGTTTACTGTCTACATGTATGAAGCCTCCGTGATTTTTGATAATGCGATAGCTCACAGCCAGTCCCAATCCGGTTCCACTTTCTTTTGTTGTAAAAAAAGGATCAAATAAACGCGCCAATGTATTATGATCCATACCTAATCCGTTATCTTCAATACAAATGTGAACATAATTGCCCTCAAGCACTGTATGGATATCGATGCAGCCCTCTCGTTCCCCACCGATGCTTTCGATGGCATCCATCGCATTTTTAATCATATTGAGGATAACCTGCTTAATCTGCTTGACGTCAATGGAAACCTTCATGAGCTCATCATTTTCGTCCAATGCAATCTGGCAACCCTTCATCAATGCTTCGCTTTCTGTCAGCATCACTACCTCTTTCAGCAGCCCCATCACAGATACAGCCGTTTTTTGCGGAGCCGAAGGCTTGGACGAATTTAAGAACTCATAAATAATGTCGTTCGCACGATCAATTTCTGTTAATATAATCCGAGCATACTCATCCCTGCCCAGCTCCACCAAATGCGGCCGAAGCAATTGAATAAAGCCCCGGATTGCGGTAAGCGGGTTACGGATTTCATGGGCGATAGAGGCAGAGATCCGTCCCAGCATCGCCAGCTTATCGTTTTGATACGCCGTCTGCTCAATCTGCTTATAATCCGACACATCCTTGACGCTAAACAAAAAATCGCCATCCATCTGATCACCGTAGGTCACTGTTATCAACCAATGCCGACCATACTCATCAATCAACTCATGATAGCGCTTTCTATGAAAGATAGTTTCTTTATAAATCCGCATGATTTTCTTCTTCTTAAACCGACTTAACTCAGGATGATGCAAAATTTGCATCAAATTGCGACCTGCTAGCGAACTCCGTGGTAGCTCCAGCAATTTCGCCATTTGCACGTTAATAAAGGTCAGTACCCCGTCACTGTCAAACAGCATGATACCACTATCCAGGTTCTCCAGCACATTTTCATACTTGTTATTGGCGATCTGTGTGGAAGGACAAGCTCCCACGGTATCAAGCAAGGCTTCTTGGAATTCACTGATCATGCCAGGCTTCCCCCTTGTTTCGGAATGACAAACTGGCCGTATCGGACGCGTAATAATCTTGAAGAAGAGAAAGGCATCTATCGACTACCCTTCAATGGTGTAGAAAACAGTTTCACAGAAATCCGACCATCTCTTTCCAATTCGAGTCTTATTTTATGATAGACAAGATTAAGGATCGCAGTCAATCGGAAAAAGTGTCGAATCCACATTTTTATCCTGTTTTCTTTCGTCATAATATCTGCGCAACATTACCAAAATGAAAGATTACGTTAGGAACAAGCGCCCTACACACCAAAGAAGCTCTCCAGAATTGAGAGCTTCTTTGGTGTGTAGGATGTCAACTGCCGCTCTTATTATGTTGAAGCCGGGATCGTCTTTGGCTCATAACGGCCAGTCTTCTCTTAAGCTCTCCCTGCCATTTTTCATCATTCATCTGTTTGGCTACCATCAATAAATCCAGGGATATGTCAATTTGACGCTTCACAATTTCAAACGCATCTTCACTTTCACGATTCACACAATTTTCAAATATCGTATCATCGTCTTCCATGACATAATCCTGAAAATCAATCTCGGTTGCCCCATCTCCATGTGCATATTCAGCCAGAATTTCATACTCATTTTCGACTTTATAATGAACTTCAATGCGACGACATACCGGGCAAAACAGCAAAGGAACATTATGAACTTGGGTGCGGTAATGCTTCAGCGTTCCCTTGGTTCCTACCATGCTTGCTCCACAGCAATAACTCATCCGGGCTCAGCCTCCTCTGAACAAAACCTGTTCTGCCTTGTTTATCTTCTACAATACCTTATTCGCTTTCATCAGGCAAAATTCCTCCAGAACACAACAACATTTCCATAATTATTTGTTACTTCACTCTGTATTGTCTCATTCAAACAGGCTATCCTCACATCTTCCGCTGCACAGAGCAGGCAAGCAAGCCCCCAATAACGGAAGAGTAACCGCTAGTTGGGGGCTTGCTTGTTTAATTTCAACTTGTGAAGCTTATATTACAGATTTTGATCGCCTGGTTTCCAGTTCATTGGGCACAAGCCACCGGATTGCAAAGCTTGCAGTACACGCAAAGTTTCTTCCACACTGCGGCCTACGTCGTTGTGGTTAACCACTTGATATTTCAATTCGCCTTCTGGATCAATGATGAACAAACCGCGCAATGCAACGCCTTCTTCTTCGATCAGAACACCATAATCGCTTGCTGTTTTTTTCGTGATGTCAGAAGCCAATGGGAAGTTCAGTTTGCCCAGACCGTTGTTTTCTTTAGCTGTGTTAATCCATGCTTTGTGGCTGTGCACGGAGTCTACACTGATACCCAGAATTTCAGTATCCAGCTCTTTGAATTGGTCAGCAGCATCGCTCAATGCTGTAATTTCCGTAGGGCACACAAAAGTGAAATCCAGTGGATAGAAGAAAAATACGAGCCACTTGCCACGGTAATCGGAAAGCTTCACCGAACCAAATTCTTGACCGTCTCCAGTTACTGTTTCCAATGCAAAATCAGGGGCGGGTCTTCCTACCAATCTTTCTGCCATAATATGAAATCCTCCTTTAAAATATGTAAGAAAAACACCGAATGTGCTTTCCTCAATCATCTGTATTGTAATGAACAACTTACTTGATAAATGTTATCATTCGCTGAAATCAAAGTCAATATTGTAACCATTACTTTTTTGTAATTATTTTAAACTAGCTTAAAAATTCACAACTTATTCACATTTTGAACTTTTTGAATATACAAGTAGCTCCTGATTGCTCAGGAGCTACTGTGCCAAACATCTGCCGAAAAGGCTGTACTGTATAACCTTACTATATAATAGGAAGCTTTTTTTCAGAACGGGTACATTAACAAAGCTTTTAGCGAATAGCTGCTGCGATCAGATCGCCCATTTGAGTTGTCGAGATCGCTTGAGATTTATCCACCGCAATATCTGCCGTACGGTGCCCTGCATCCAGTACCTCAGCTACCGCTTTCTCAATGGCATCAGCTGCCTTCTCGTACCCGAAGGTGAGACGGAACATCAAAGCAACGGACAAAATCGTTGCAATGGGATTCGCCAGTCCTTGACCTGCAATGTCAGGCGCCGAGCCATGTACCGGCTCGTATAGGCCGAAGCTGCCTTGTCCAAGTGATGCGGAGGAGAGCATGCCGATGGATCCGGTCAGCATAGCCGCTTCATCACTGAGAATGTCACCAAACATATTTTCCGTCACGATGACGTCAAAGCTAGATGGACGACGCAGCAATTGCATGGCACAGTTATCGACCAATACATGCTCCAGCTCGACATCCGGGTAGTCTACAGCAACCCGGTTAACTACTTCACGCCATAAACGGGAGGTTTCCAGTACATTAGCCTTATCCACCGATGCAAGTTTTTTGCGACGTTTTTGTGCAATTTCGAAAGATTGGCGCACAATACGCTCTACTTCCGTTACATTATATGCACAAGTATCAACTGCTTCCTCACCTTGAGGACTTTCTCGTCTGAACTTCTCGCCGAAATAAATGCCGCCCGTCAGTTCGCGCACCACGATCAGGTCCGTTCCTTCCAACACTTCCGGTTTCAATGTAGATGCGTCCTTGAGGCAGTCGAAGACGACAGCAGGACGAAGATTCGAAAACAGACCGAGCTCTTTACGAATGCCCAGCAGTCCAGTTTCAGGACGAAGTTCCTTTGGATTGTTGTCCCATTGTGGTCCTCCTACCGCTCCCAGCAGAACAGCATCTGCAGATTGACATACTGCCAGTGTTTCTTCTGGCAATGGTGTGCCCTTCTTATCAATCGCAATCCCGCCGAACAGCGCATGCTCCGTTTCAAATGAAAGGCCGAACACTTCTTCCGTACGTTTCAAAATTTTTTCTGCCTCTGCGACCACTTCCGGTCCAATTCCATCTCCCGCTATTACCGCAATCTTTTTAACGTCTGCCATCACGTACACTCCTCTTGTTATACAGCTATACAACTGTATTTTTCATACCTTCTTTGTAACATACATGGCAGGGCTTTGACCAAGATATAGAATCTATCAATTCAATAGGCACAGCCTATAAGCTTGTTTTTTCATCAGAGAAAAAGAAAACAGGACCGGAAACACCCGATCCTGTATATATCCAACTCTTAAGTCTACATAAAATTAAGATTTATAATCTACGCGGTTACTGTAGTTTTTACGCTTGTCGATCAAACCATTCAGCGCATCCACGTAAGCCCGAGCACTTGCTTCCAGAATATCGGTGCTTACCCCGCGTCCCTGTACAGACAGTCCGTTTTGCGTCAGTACTACATGGACTTCACCCAGAGCGTCCTTACCATGGGTAACAGACTTGATGGAGTAATCTGAAAGTACAACGCTCTCGCTGCTGGCTTGGTCAATCGCATTATAGATCGCATCGACTGAACCATTTCCTTCAGCTTCTGTCTCGATAACCTGACCTTCATCGTTAACCAGACGCACTTGTGCGGAAGGCGTAGCCTTGTTCCCATAGGTAACAAAGATGGTTTCCAGCTTGAAAACTTCAGGTGCATCGGCCAATTTTTCTTCCAGCAATGCCAAAATATCATCGTCCGAAACTTCCTTCTTCTTATCAGCCAAATCCTTGAACTGCCCAAAAGCGCGATTCAGATCTTCTTCGTTCAATTCGTAGCCCAACTCGATCAAACGCTCACGGAAAGCATGACGACCTGAGTGCTTACCGAGTACCAGTTTGCTTTCTTTCAGACCGATACTTTCTGGTGTCATGATTTCATAGGTCGTTTTCTCTTTCAGCATACCGTCTTGATGAATACCTGATTCGTGCGCAAAAGCATTGGCTCCAACAATCGCCTTGTTGCCCGGCACTACCATCCCCGTCAAACGGCTAACCAAACGGCTCGTGCGCGCAATTTCAGACAATTGCAGAGACGTTTTGGCCTGAAAAAATTCCTGTCTCGTCTCCAGTGCCATAGCGATTTCCTCAATAGCCGTGTTCCCAGCGCGTTCACCAATACCGTTAATGGTTCCCTCAATCTGATCCGCACCGTTCAGAATGGCAGCAAGTGTATTAGCGGTAGCCATTCCCAGGTCATTGTGGCAATGTGCACTCAATTGAATCTTCTCCACATCGACCACATTTTCCTTAATGTGTTTGAATATATTTCCATACTCGTAGGGTGTCAAGTAACCTACCGTATCTGGAATATTGACGACAGAAGCCCCTTCTTGTACAGCCATAGTGACCATTTCAACCACAAAATCAAGCTCTGTACGACCTGCATCCTCCAAAGAAAACTCCACTTTAGGCAAATATTTCAACCCATAGCGTATGGCAGCACGAGCGGTTTCCAATACCTGTGCCTTCTCCATCCGCAGCTTGTGCTGACGGTGAATAGGAGAAGTTGCCAAAAAGATATGGATACACGGGTCCTGAGCTCCCTTGAGTGCCTCGCGAACCGCATCAATATCCTGTTCCCTTGCACGTGAAAGGCCAATAACCGTCGAATTTTTTACAGCTTTTGCTACTGCATTAACAGCCGCCAGATCACCCGGAGAAGCAGCCGGGAATCCAGCCTCCATACGATCGATTCCCAGCTTCTCCAACTGATGAGCGATCTCCACTTTCTCACGAGTATTCAAGTTCACGCCAGGTGACTGTTCTCCGTCTCTCAACGTTGTGTCAAATATATATATTTTGCGCAACCTAACGCACCTCCTCAGGATAGGACCCTTAAATTACAATGCGGCTCACGCAATAAGCAGGGCCGCATTGTAATTAATATTTATAAATAATTCATGTTGTCGAGTTCATAGTACAAAAGATTATTACTTTTTGATCCAATGCATCATTTCACGCAATTGTCCGCCCACCACTTCAATCGGATGGTTAGCTTCATTACGACGAGTAGCCGTCAGGAATGCACGTCCAGATTGATTTTCAAGGATGAAGTCACGAGCAAATTTACCTTGTTGAATGTCAGTCAATACATCCTTCATGGCTTTCTTCGTATCTTCCGTTACCACGCGTGGTCCAGTTACATAATCGCCATATTCCGCTGTATTACTGATGGAATCACGCATCGTTGCCAATCCACCTTCATACATCAGGTCAACGATCAGCTTAAGCTCATGCAAGCATTCAAAGTATGCCATCTCAGGAGCATACCCCGCTTCAGTCAATGTTTCAAAGCCCGCTTTTACAAGTGCGCTCACGCCGCCACACAATACCGCCTGCTCACCGAACAGATCCGTCTCCGTTTCTTCACGGAAGGAGGTTTCAATTACGCCCGCACGTGTACAGCCAATGCCTTTTGCGTAAGCAAGACCGATTTCTTTGGCTTGACCCGTTGCGTCCTGCTCAATTGCGATCAACCCCGGTACCCCAAACCCTTCTACATAGGTACGACGTACCATATGTCCTGGGGATTTTGGAGCAACCAGCAATACATCGCTATCTTTAGGAGCTACGATTTGTCCAAAATGAACGTTGAAACCATGGGAGAACAAAAGAGCTGCGCCTTTTTTCAGGTTAGGTTCAATTTCATTTTTGTACACAGAAGCTTGAGTTTCATCAGGTAACAAAATTTGAACCACATCTGCACGGCTTGTTGCATCAGCTACGTTCAGAACTTCGAAACCGTCGTTTCTTGCGACATCAGCTGATTTGCCTTCACGCAAACCAATAACAACATTCACACCACTGTCACGCAAGTTTTGTGCCTGAGCATGTCCTTGGCTACCGTAACCGATAACGGCCACTGTCTTTCCTTTCAATACGCTGAGTTCTGCATCTTTTTCGTAGTACGTTGTAACTGCCATGGTTAATTTCCTCCTTTTAATTGGACCCTTCATAATGAGCGGGTACTCCAAGAGACTTCCCTCGTGATTAGTATCTAAAAATCTCTTCGAGCCCCCGCTCTTATGCGGGCGGTTCTTTATTGATGTAATGCGCTATAAGCGGTAATTCGTTAAAGCTCCATATTAAGCATTGCCACGTATCATAGCTGTAACCCCGGTTCGAGTCAACTCCCGAATACCGTAAGGCTTCAACAACTCGATCATGGCATCAATTTTTTCTGTATCGCCAATGACCTGTACGATCAAGCTCGTCGTTCCAACATCAATTACAGCTGCTCTGAATGTTTCTACCACGCCCATGATCTCTGGCCGCTGAGGCGGTTCTGCCTTTACCTTTATCATCGCCAATTCCCGAGCTACCATCGGCTTGGAACTGAGATCAATGACCTTGATCACATCAACCAGCTTGTAAAGCTGCTTTTCAATCTGCTCCAGGTTGTTCTCATCCCCTACAGTCACAATGACCATACGGGATAATCCAACTTCTTCCGATTGTCCCACAGTTATGCTCTCAATGTTAAAGCCTCGGCGACCGAACAGGCCGGACACACGTTGCAAAACGCCGGGTTGATCATTTACCAGTACAGCAATGGTATTTTTTGTTGTCATTTTACTCGTCCCCCATCAGCATTTGATCAATTGTCGAACCTTGCGTCACCATCGGATATACATTCTCTTCCTTGCTGACTACAAACTCGACAACGACCGGTCCGGGTGTATCAAGCGCCTCCTGCCAAGCCCGACGTGCCTCTTCCTTATTCGTAGCACGCAGCCCTTTGACACCGTATGCTTCGGCAAGTTTCACAAAATCCGGACTTCCAGCCAGGTCAATGTGACTGTACCGATTGTCATAGATCAATTCCTGCCATTGGCGAACCATTCCAAGCACCTGGTTGTTGATAATAACGATTTTAACCGGAATGTTATTGATTGCACAGATGGCTAATTCCTGCGAACACATCTGCATACCGCCGTCCCCGTTAATCGATATTACTAATCTGTCGGGATTGGCCATCTGAGCACCGATTGCAGAAGGGAAACCAAATCCCATCGTACCGAGTCCACCAGAGGTGACCCATGAGCGTGGCTGATTGAATTTGTAATACTGCGCTGCCCACATTTGATGCTGTCCCACGTCCGTCGTTACGATTGCGCCGCCCTTGGTCGTTTCATCCAACAACTCAACAACCCATTGTGGTTTAAGCACCGTTTCAGAATCCTTATAAGAATAAGGTTTCTCATTCTTCCAATGCTGAATTTGTGCTCTCCATGCATCAGCTCGATCCGCGCGTTTCACATCCTGATTCAGCAATTCCAGCACTGCCTTCACGTCACCCACGATAGGAATATCTGCTGCAACATTTTTTCCAATTTCAGCAGGATCGATATCAATGTGGACGATTTTAGCTTGAGGAGCAAACCCATCCAACTTGCCTGTTACCCGATCATCGAAGCGGGCTCCGATACAGATCAACAGATCTGACTGTTGAATCGCCTGATTGGAGGTGTATGTTCCATGCATCCCCGGCATCCCCGTCCACAGTTCATGTCCACTTGGGAAACCACCCAATCCGAGCAATGTTGTCGTAATAGGAATTTCCGTTTTACGAACAAACTCGTAAAGTGCTTCATGTCCACCGGAGTATACAACTCCTCCACCTGCCAGAATGAATGGACGTTCTGCTTCGGAAATAGCTTGAGTTAGCTTGTCTAGTTGAATTTTGTTGGGCAGCACTTTCGGGTTATAACCCCGCATGGTCACTGGTCCCGTTTGTGGAACGAACAACGTCTGGGCTGCGGAAATATCCTTCGGAATATCAATCAGCACCGGTCCCTTCCGCCCTGTGTTGGCAATATGAAATGCCTCATGGATGATTCGCGGCAGATCCTCTACATCTCTTACCAGATAGCTGTGCTTCGTAATCGGCATTGTAATTCCCGTGATATCGGCTTCCTGGAAAGCATCCGTACCGATCAGGGAAGATATAACGTTACCCGTGATGACCACCAACGGCACCGAATCCATAAAAGCCGTCGCAATACCAGTTACCAGGTTTGTCGCTCCAGGTCCGGAAGTCGCGATACATACGCCCACTTTACCGCTCGCCCGTGCATAACCATCTGCCGCATGAATAGCTCCTTGCTCGTGACGAGTGAGGACATGCTTGAAATCCTTAAAGCCATACATGGCATCATAGATATAAAGCACTGCACCACCTGGATATCCGAAGACACAATCTACTCCCTCCAGCAACAGGCTACGGAGTAAAATTTCCGAACCTGTAATCACTTCAGGCTTCATCCACTTTTCACGTAATTCATTGGTTGACCTAACTTCAGGAATTTGTGCACTCATTGGTCATCCTCCTTTACAAAATTTACATACATCTGACATTTGTAAAAACAAAAAAACCTTTCATCCCTAGAACAGACTTGCTGTTACTGAGGGACGAAAGGCTGTAGCTTCCGTGGTACCACCCGTGTTTGCCCGATATTTCGCAATATCGAACCTTGGCAGGTACAGAAATCGCAAAGGATCTCCATATCTGGCGTCTGTAACGTAGACCGTACGATTTTCCCTAATAGGTGATTCAGCGCACCGTTAATATCATCGGGCCCAAATACTTTTCAGGAAAACAGCTCCAAGGTGAGCTCGTTAAAAAGGGATTTTGGTGAAGCTTGCAGCTAATGCCTCACTCTCTGAACAAAAGAGCCCTAATCACTTCGTCCTCTTCATTGCCGTTGAGTTCATGTCATTCTTTCAAATGTTTAGACACATTATATGTCTCTCATCTGGGATAGTCAATACCCATATTTCATAAAAATTTATGTTTCTTTTCTGAAGCACCTCAGAGTCGCACGCTTGTAAGAGGTACCCGCATATTATAAAAAAGACCACACGGTGAGACAGTGCACTCCTCCAAAGCCACGTCTTATCTTGTTAAAAGGGTAGAAAAGGAGGCCCGTTTATGATTCGAAAACGCAGCTCTCAAGATGACACCATCATCTTTCGTCTAATCGAGCAAGAGCTTGTCCCCCTATCGCATTTAAGTGCCCAAGAAATGAAACAAATACGCAAAGAATTACCCCGGCGCTTAAACCGGGGCATCACTTTTGTAGCTTGCAGACCGGATAATGCACAGGTTGTTGGCTTCATTCATGTTATGCTGCATGGCGAACTATTATACATTGATTTGATTGCAATCTCTTCGGCTCATCAAGGTATGCGATACGGAAAAAAACTGCTGGAGCATGCCGAACACTACGGACGACTACGTCGCTGCAAGCGGGCTAAAGTTATGGTGGACGAAGACAATATCAGGGGGATCCATTTTTATCTGCGTCATCAATATCAAATACTGCGATACGTAGCTCTGAGCCGATGCCATGAACTCGAAAAGTCACTGTAAAAAGTATCTTTTTCGGGCTCAAGATTTTGTATGACTAAAATAAATTAGGGTAATACGGATATCCTACTCCGGGGTATCCCCCGTCTGTATACGGGCCTGGCTGCGGACCATATCCTGGTCCTCCATAACCTGGACCGTAGCCTCCATATCCCCCACCATAGGCACCAATGTATGGAGCTGTGCCGATGGCAAGCAAGTCAAACAGCACCAGAGGAATAATCGCCTTCGTGTTTACCTTTTTCTTGCGGTTTGGTTGAAGAACCAGTCGGTTACCCGAAATGCGAATCAGCTTGCCGCTGACCTGGGAACCATCCTTACGAGTAGCAAAGATGACTTTGCCGACAAGCTTCTCCACCTGCTTTCTGGTTACTGCCTGTTTCATCGTATTTCCTCCTTCTTTCTCAACGGATGGACAGATTGAACGGCTCCTTGATAGCTCATCACCACCACAAAATAGACCGGAGCTGACAGGGGCCGAGCGTCCCGTCCAATCTGCATAGCACAGTCTATTCCATTCATGCCAGTAGCGTATGTTTAAATGCCTGCACAATATAAAAAAATCTGGTACCTGCACATGCAGATACCAGATTTTTTATACACCAGGATTTTGCGAAATTCGATTCCAGTCGCTCCGAAGCAAGATATAGACAAACTAAACCATTTCGATCTATATCTTGTTCACTGGAAGTCGCTTATGGGATTTTTGCAAAATCCTCACACCAATGTACATTTTTCAAAACATGCACATTAGCTGTCTATAAGTTTTAACGCTTGCTTGGATCATAAAGTTGACCTAAAGCGGCCGGAGCGCGTGAACGTCCGACAGCCGCTACCAGTACAATAATCGTCAGGAGATACGGCAACATAAAAATAATTTCCTGGGGAATACTTTGCGACCATGCGAACAGCTGCACATAGTTGCGAATGGCTTGTGAAAAACCAAAAAACACTGCTGCGCCAAAAGCGCCGAGCGGATTCCATTTACCGAAAATCATAGCGGCAATAGCAATATATCCCTGCCCCGAAACTGTATTGTGCGAGAACATGTTGGTTGTAGTCAGAGTGATTGTAGCTCCACCAATCCCAGCCAACGCCCCACTGATCATAACACCAATATAACGAAGACGATTTACTTTAATACCCACTGTATCAGCCGCTCCTGGATGCTCCCCAACGGAACGCAAACGCAAGCCAAACGGTGTTTTATACAAAGTAAAATAGCCAATAATAACTAATAGAATGGCTAGATATGTCGTTGGGTAAGCTTGGAAAAAGGCTTTTCCTGCAATCGGGATATCCACAAGGTAAGGGATGGATATTTCGTTGAAACCCTGAATCCGACCGGTGTCACCATCTCCCTCAAATAAAAGCTTAACCATGTACAGTGTACTACCTGCTGCCAGAAAGTTAATAACTATACCGCTTATAACCTGATCGGCTTTAAACGTAATAGAGGCTACAGCATGAATTAGCGAAACCAAAATACCGAACACGGCAGCTGACAGCACACCTACCCAAGCCGCAGAGGTGCCTCCTAGTCCAGCTTGCTCGGCATAAAATCCGCCAACACCCGCTGCAAACGCTCCAAATACCATAAGTCCTTCCAACCCGAGGTTCGTTACACCGGATTTTTCTGAAAAAACTCCGCCGAGAGACGCAAAAATAATCGCCGTCGCAAAAACGAGCGTTGTATGGATTAATTCACCAAGTGTTAACCAACTCATTTTACAACACCTTCTCTTTCTTACGCTTGGAGTAGAGCGGCTTCACAACCCAACGTACAATACCTTGGGCCGCAATGAAGAAAATAATCGAGCCAATGACAACCCGGATAATCTCGGGCGGTACATCTGCGCTAAAGCTCATCCCCGCAGAACCATACGTAAGCGTTCCGAACAAAACAGAACCGAGCAGCACACCGAATGGGTTATTCATCCCAATCAGAGCTACAGCGATACCATCAAAACCCGTTCCCGGTGATCCTGCCATGACAGATTGATAATGGAATACTCCCAGCACTTCAAAGGCGCCTGCCAATCCGGCAAAAACCCCACTAATAAACATCGCTTTTATGATATTACGATTTACATTCATACCTGCATAACGGGATGCATCCTGATTAAATCCGACAGCCCGAAGCTCATAGCCCTGCTTTGTTTTCCACATGAAAATGTAGAAAAAGACTGCTGCCAGCACAGCAATAACTGTGCCCCAATGTACCCGAGCATTCCCCATCATCTGGGACAGCCATTCGATGGAAATTGAAGCAGAAGGCTGAATATCCACAGAACGATTTTCACCATCCATAAGTGCGAACTGATTGATCACCAAATTAGCCAAATACAAACCAATCCAGTTCATCATAATACATGTAATAACTTCATTCACACCTCTTTTGGCCTTCAAATAGCCAGCAATCGCAGCCCACAGACCTCCAAAAACGGCCCCTGCAATTACAGCTAGCGGTGCATGAATGATAGCTGGCAACCCATGGAGTTTAATGCCCACAATCGAAGCAGCTGTCATACCTACCAGAAACTGACCTTCGCCGCCGATATTAAACAAACCGGCGCGGGCCGCAAAAGCAAATGCCAACCCCGTTAAAATCAGCGGAGTCATCTCACGGATAGCCTCTCCAAAGTTGTAGGAATCTCCGTATACACGGCTAAACAAAGCAGAATAGGCCACAATAGGGTCATACCCGCCAATCAGCATCACAATAGCACCCAGAAGGAGACCCAAAATAATAGAGACCAGCGCCAGTACAAAGGAGTCTTTTGTGAATATTTTCAATAGATTAGCCATTCTCTACTCCTTTCTTCACTGCACTTCCTGCCATCATCAGTCCCAGTTCCTGGTCATTCGTTTCTTCTGGCAGCACTTCCCCGACAATCTTGCCCTCATAGATGACAGCAATTCGGTCGGATACATTCATAATCTCGTCCAGTTCAAAAGATATGAGCAATACAGCTTTACCTTGGTCCCGTTGGGCAATCAGTTGTTTCTGGACAAATTCAATAGCTCCGACATCCAGACCGCGTGTAGGCTGTGCTGCAATGAGAAGGTCTGGATTTTTATCAATTTCACGCGCAATGATAGCCTTCTGCTGGTTCCCACCAGATAATGCTCTTGCCTTCGTGTGAATATCCGGTGTTCTTACATCAAACTTTTCGATAAGACTTTTGGCCTGTTTCTCTATAGCATCTTTGTTCAAGAAGCCATTTTTACTGTAAGGCGCCTGGTAATACGTCTCCAGCACCATATTTTCACTCATAGAAAAATCGAGCACCAACCCATGCTTATGACGGTCCTCCGGTATATGTGAAACGCCTGCCTCTGAAATTTTGCGTGGTGGCTGATTGGCCACCTCTTGTCCGAGCAAACGAATGCTCCCACCATCCACCTTGCGTAAGCCTGTCAAAGCTTCGATCAGCTCACTCTGTCCATTGCCATCTACTCCGGCAATCCCCAAAATCTCGCCCGCCTTGACCTGCAGGTTCAACTCATTTAGAACATTAATGCCATCCTTGTTTTTAGAAATTACATTGTTCATTTCCAGTACCGTCTGTCCTGGTTGCGCAAGCTGCTTGTCCACTTTAAAGGACACACGACGGCCCACCATTTTCTCAGCCAGCTCATTTGGGGTTGTTTCAGACGTCTTGACCGTATCAATAACCTGACCTCTGCGAATGATCGTAACCGTATCTGCAATTTGCATAATTTCTTTAAGTTTATGAGTAATAAGAATTATTGATTTGCCTTCAGCGACCAAGCGCTTCATAATGTCCAGCAACTCAGTGATCTCTTGTGGTGTCAGTACAGCTGTAGGCTCATCGAAAATCAGAATATCTGCACCGCGATAGAGCGTTTTGATAATTTCTACACGTTGCTGCATACCAACAGATATATCCTCAATTTTGGCATTCGGATTTACCTGAAGGCCGTACTGCTCAGACAACCGCTGTACTTCTGCGGCAGCCTTTTTATAATTGATTTTCAGACCCTTACGTGGCTCCGAGCCCAGGACAATATTTTCGGTCACGGTAAACGGCTGTACGAGTTTAAAATGCTGATGCACCATGCCAATCCCCAGATCAATTGCCTTATTTGGACTATCAATCTGTACGGGTTTACCTCCGATTTCAATTGTCCCTTCATCCGGCTGATACAGTCCGAAAAGAATATTCATAAGCGTAGATTTACCCGCGCCATTCTCACCCAAAAGGGCATGAATTTCTCCCTTATGCAGCTTGATGCTGATGGAGTCGTTGGCAACGATGCCGGGGAATCGTTTTGTAATTTGCTTTAACTCAACGACGGGGGTCGCTGCATCCATGAGATCACCCTTATACACTTTATAGTATGTGCTCCAATGAGCTGATTTTGCCCGTTATAATCCATATAACTCCAGACGTAAGAACAAGGCTAGTCTTATGAACCAGCCTTGTCGCCACCTATATGTTCTTCAAGCCAAACTTATTTCGAAGGAACTGTAATTTCACCCTTAATAATTTTTTGCTTGTATTGTTCTACAAGATCAAGCACGTCTTTAGGTACGTTTTTCGTTGATGTGTCTGCCAAACCAATACCATTATCCTTCAGAGCCAGTGTCTCGACACCGCCCTTAAATTTACCGTCAATCACTTCTTTAGATACGCGTTTTACAGCTTCATCTACACGTTTTACCATCGAAGTCAATGTTACGTCGTCACCAAACTCAAGCGATTGGTCTTTATCTACGCCAATAACCCATACTTGCTGCCCTTGTTGCTTACGTGCGAGTGCTTCGTTAAATACACCTGTACCAGATCCGCCAGCTGCATGGAAAATAATATCCGCACCGCTGTTATAGATCGTCGCAGCTGCTGCTTTACCCAGGTCCGGCTTATCAAATGCACCTGTGTAGTTAACTTCCAATTTTGCATTTGGATTTACAGCTTTAATTCCTGCTTCGAATCCTTTTTCAAAACGTTTGATCAACGGGCTGTCTTGTCCACCCACAAAACCAATTTTGTTTGTTTTGGTAAGTTTACCAGCTACAACCCCCACCAAGAAGGAACCTTCATTTTCAGCAAAAACAACCGATTTCACGTTAGGCGCATCCACGACACTGTCAATGATCGCCAAGTTTTTGCTTGGGTTGTCTTTCGCTACTTGTCCAATCGCATTCGCCAGATTAAAACCGATTCCCCAAGTCAAGTTAAAATCACCCTTAACAAATTGGTTCAGGTTAGGAATATAATCTTGATCGGATTTACTTTGCAGGTATTTAACTTTAGCGCCTGATTCTTTCTCAGTGGCTTGTAGTGCCTCCCAAGCAGATTGGTTAAACGATTTGTCGTTTACTCCACCCACATCTGTAACCATGCCAATTTGGACATTCGATGTTTTGGCAGAACCACCTGTGTCTCCACCATTTGCGTTGGACGCACCTTGATTTTTGTTACCGCAGCCTGCGAGAATGACCGAGATCGCCAGCAGCATAACCAAAGACATACTGAACATTTTCTTCATGCTGATACTGTTCCCCCTTAGTGTTAGATCCCTGGACTGTCTCTTTTCTTTGAACATGTACATGCTCATGCATGTCATTTACTGACGAGACAGATCGTACAGAAGACTTACTTTAGAGATTATACAATTATGATCGGCTAAAATCTAGACAATTAATAACCTTGGGTCAATTTTTTTTAAAGTTCCATCAATGTAAGCGCTACAAAGTTAAAAAAAACATACATTCTTCCATCTCACGTCATATTTATTCGTATTTTGGAGAAAACGAAGTCTTTACCGTAACATTGAGTATGTACAAAAAAAGGCATCCCTACACAGCGTACTGCTTGGGATACCTTTTTACCACTTTCGCGGTTTCCACGCTTCATTATTAATAATTAAGCGTTGATTTTGCCTTTAGCAACAGTTGCCAAAGAGTTGAATGCATTAATATCATTGACTGCAAGATCAGCCAAGATTTTGCGGTTAATGTCCACACCAGCCAATTTCAGGCCGTGCATCAATTTGCTGTAAGACAAACCGTTCAAACGAGCTGCTGCGTTGATACGCACGATCCACAGTCTGCGGAAGTTACGTTTCGTCTGACGACGGTCACGGTATGCGTAAACAAGCGATTTCATTACCTGCTCGTTAGCTGTTTTAAAAATGCGGTGTTTGGAACCAAAATAACCTTTAGCAAGCTTCAATACTTTTTTATGACGACGACGAACGACGAATCCGCCCTTTACTCTTGCCATATCAATAGACCTCCCAAATAATGTTTATACTTCATTCATTGCAGTGCTAGTGCTATTTCAGGTTAGCAAGACCTTGTTTCAGACGTTTAACGTCCCCAGGTGCCATCTCAGGGTTAGTACCCAGAACGCGTTTTGCACGTTTGGATTTGTGGGAAAGCAAATGGTTTTTGTAAGCTTTGTAACGCATTACTTTACCAGTACCGGTAATTTTGAAGCGGCCTTTAAGGCTGCTATGTGTTTTCATTTTAGGCATTGAACTTCCTCCTTAATTTGTCATTGACTCTTTGGAGCCAATATCATAATCATGCTGCGTCCTTCGAGCTTGGGTTGGCGCTCCACGGTACAAAGATCAGCAACTTCCAATTTCACACGTTCGAGAATTTTTTGACCCACATTAGCATGAGTAATTTCACGACCGCGGAAACGAACGGAGCATTTCACCTTGTCCCCTTCATTCAGGAACTTCACCACATTGCGAAACTTGGTTTGGTAGTCATGTTCCTCGATGTTGGAACGGAACCATACCTCTTTGATGTCAACGATCTTCTGGTTTTTACGGGCTTCCTTTTCTTTCTTCTGTTGCTCATAGCGGAATTTTCCGTAATCCATAATCCGACATACGGGCGGCTTCGCTTGAGGCGCCACGTTCACGAGATCCAAGTTTGCGTCAATCGCCATTTGCAAAGCTTCACGCGTCGGTGTAATCCCGATTTGTTCCCCATTCGCACCAACTAGACGTACTTCTCTCACCCGAATCTCATCATTGATCATATGTTCCTTACTAATAACCCTCCACCTCCAGAACCTGTTATTGTTGTATTGTGTTTAAGCACAAAAAAGGGATGACGACTACACAGCCGACATCCCTGTCTGATACTCAATTCATCATGAAAGTTCAATTCACAAATCATTGGATCATGACCAGCCGGCAATACCGGGCAGGTGAGAAGTCGGACCTTCTACTTGTTAATCCATCTTTTCAATTAACATACTCGAATATCTTATCACGGTGCAATCGAGGTGTCAACCCTTTAATGAAAAATGAATGACACCGATCTTCAGTCCTATTTCACCGTCCAATTAACCTTGCTTACTTTGAACCTCTTCCAAGCGAACGACACGCGTATGCTGGGTATGGCTCCATTGCTTATTGTTCTGTGTAAAGAACGCATAGACCGTAATCGGATACCACGAAATCGCATAGATCGGGAACAGCAATAAGTACAGATATACTTTTTTGAATGTGACCTTTTCCAAAATCATTGCGATCACAAAAGTAGCAACATTCAGACCAATAGCTATAACACCAGTCCAAGCTGGTAACTGTACATAGATGTTCTCGATATTAGGTCCACCAAAGAAGGCGATATCTATCCACATCGCTACTGTCATCAAGAAGGTGAGCAGTACGATATACACGTTCAGACCATAAAGAGCCATATCGAATTTAATCAGGCTTCTATGCTTGATACTTTGCCACAGCAACGGGAAGAAATAACGACGAGCAACAGTGAAGTGACCTTGCATCCAGCGCAGACGCTGTCTTGACGAGGCCTTGAATGTCAACGGCTTTTCATCATATACCTTGGCATCGTAATTAAATCTTGGATATACGTTGCACTGTGTGCAGCGCATGGTGAATTCCAAATCCTCTACCAGACTTGTCGCACCCCAGCCCATTTCCTTAAGCAGATTTGTTTCAAAGCACATGCCTGTACCACCGAGGAAATTAGCCATGTTCAGATTGTGACGTGACAGCTGCCACAAACGGTTGATGTACCAATAAGATACCCCGTATGCCGCTGTAATCCAAGAATCCTCAGGATTCTTAGTATCAATGTACCCCTGAATAACACGGGCACCTGTACACAGATCATTGTTCATTTCACTCAAGAAATTGGTATGCGCCAAATTGTCAGCATCAAACATGACAATAGCATCATATTGGCGCGGCATAGCCCATAATTCCTTGAGCATCCACTCAATAGCGTAGCCTTTACCACGCAGATTCGGATTCGTACGTTCACAAGCATTCATGCCGTGAGCGCGAACGATGTCCGCAGTCTTATCTGTACAGTTATCACAGATTACGAACACATCGTAAAGTTCCTTCGGATAATCAAGTTGCTTCAAATTTTCCATCAATGCTCCGACAACCTGTTCTTCATTGTGGGCAGCGACTAAAATGGCAAATGATTTTTCTGGAGCCGCGTGCTCTTTCCTTTTCTTGCGAACCAATCCGAACAAGGAGAATGCAAACTGATAGACTGCGATCACCGCCAGTATGATCTGGAGCGTCACGAAAATAGCGTCTAACATGATCTCTTGTTACCCCCTTTTTATACCCCTTAAAATCTTGCGTTTGTTTGTTTTCTATCTGTGTAGCGCAAGTTGCGGCGCTTTGCGCGCCTTTTCTGTAGTTTTTGACCCGACCCTTGCTTTCTTCATTGGCTGTGCGCAGCCCCCTTTTGGCTGACACAGGAATGCCATTACGATTTTCGTTGGTTTTCAATCTTTTGTCAAAGCCCTTAAACTGGTCTCAGCAGCAAAAAAACACAACAAACTCCCGTTTGAACCGGGAATGCGGCGCTGGGCTTCTCATTCATGACGCTTAGGTCTTATTTTCATCCATTTGCTAACTTTTTATTTCTTTGGTCCCTCCTTTTTGTGGGCCAATTAGCAACCACTTCTAAACACTCTATCTTATTAGACGGATGAACGCAAAGAAAGTTATACAATTCGGCTTATATTCCATTAACATTTTTGTGTAGAATTGAACCAAGTAATTTATGAATCTTTAGTGATTCTTGAAATGAACAGCGTTTAAAAATATGATGAGAGCAAGAGAATAATTACTTATGGTCTGATTATGTCAAAATGACTCAAAATATTTGCCGACTGACCTGAACCGGCAACCGGAGGAAACCAAATGCAACGTCTAGTCGTAAAACTTGTAAATCTGGAGCAGCAGTTGTTCAAATGGATCAACGGACGCTTACACAACCGTTTTTTGAACTTCTGGCTTTATTATCTCACACATTTAGGTGGGGCTACCTTTACTATAGCCTCCACACTCCTTATTTGGTGGCTCGCTCCGAATCCGTGGAAAGATTCCGGTATGAAGGGAGCCATCGCTCTCGGGGTCAGTCACATCCCCGTAGCTATCGTTAAAAGGCTGTATCCGCGGATTCGCCCGTATTTGGCGCTACCAGGTACAAATACATTCCGCAACCCCTTGTCGGACCATTCTTTTCCCTCAGGGCACACGACCGCTATTTTTTCAGCTACCGTGCCTTTTATGCTACAGTCACCGATGCTAACACTGTTGCTGTTGCCTGTAGCGACAATTGTAGGTTTTTCTCGGATTTATCTGGGTCTCCACTACCCAACGGATGTACTCGCAGGAGCGGTCATCGGAACGTCTGCAGCAATAGGAACGGTTGCATTCTGGCCTTAAAGCCGATATGGTATGATTGAGAACATCCCAGCAGGAACAGGTGAAATGAGAGTGGCTAAAAAACGAGTGTTATTATTATCGGAAGGTTTCGGTGCCGGACATACTCAAGCTGCCTACGCGCTCTCAAGCAGTTTGCGGAAGCTTTCTCCGAATGTGCAGACAAGAGTGCTGGAGCTGGGGAGTTTTTTGAATCCAAGAATGGCCCCGCTTATTATTACAGCATACAAGAAGACTGTTGTATCGCAGCCTCGCCTAGTCGGATTGGTTTACCGTCATCAGTACAAAAAATCATTAAACCGTCTTACAACGCTCGCTTTGCACCGTCTGTTCTACACGCAGACCCGAAACATTCTCCGGCAGCTTCGTCCCGATTTGGTGGTATGTACTCACCCCATCCCAAGCGCGGTAATTTCACGTTTGAAGCGCTTAGGTTTACATGTTCCGCTTTGTACTGTCATTACAGACTACGATGCACATGGAACATGGATTAGTCCCGAGGTTGACCGGTACTTTGTATCTACGCCTGAAGTCATGCGTAAGCTGCGCGCGCGCGGAGTACCCGTCTCGAAAATCCAGGTGACCGGCATTCCCGTTCATCCAAATTTTTGGGAACATCCTGGGCACGATGAAATTAGAGAACAATTTGGACTTAAACCCATCCCGACCGTACTCGTTATGGGTGGCGGCTGGGGCCTTATGAATGACGAAGTCATACATCGTTCGCTTACTCAGTGGAGAGAAAACATTCAATTTATTTTTTGTTTGGGGCATAATGATAAAATTCGTCGTAAAATGCAATTGGATCCTAGGTTTAATCATCCAAATATTCATATCTTCGGATTTACACGGGAAATCGACAAATTAATGGAGGTATCGAATCTGCTCATCACCAAACCCGGCGGAATGACATGCACCGAGGGATTGGCCAAAGGGATTCCGATGCTGTTTCACAAACCTCTCCCTGGACAGGAGGAGGAAAATTGTCAATACTTTACGGCTCAAGGCTTCGGAGAACCGATTACTTCGCTGGATGTTGTCGTTAAATGGATGAACCGACTGCTACACGATTTTCCAGAAATCGTCCGCAAGCGACAGGAGCACGTCCATAATGTAGCGCGATATTATCCTCTTCAGAGCGCACAGAGTATTCTGGATATACTGGAACCGAACAGGGTGCTTTCCTAAAAGGAAGCACCCTGTCTTATTTTATCCGTTTGATCTGTTTTTATTTCCCATACTTTTCGAGACGTGTTTTTCCGTACTCTTCCAAAGCATCTTTGCCGATCAGCACCTCGACTCGATGAATATTCATACCTTTGCCCATGAACTTTTGTTCATATTCCGTCATGACATGCTCTTCGTTGATCCCCTCACGATGAAGGTTTAACGAAATATTCGTCATCTGCAAACCGCTATCGGCAAACGAATTCAGAGAAAACTCAAACAGTGTCTCCGAATCGGTCTTAAAATGAATTTGTCCTTTGCTGTTCAAAAGCTGACGGTACTTGTCCAAAAAACGCGGATGCGTCAAACGACGACGTGCATGCTTGGCTTTAGGCCAGGGATCACTAAAATTCAGATAAATGCGTTCAATCTCTCCTGGTTCAAAAACATTCTCGATCTGTTCAATGTTTGCCAGTGCCAATTTGATATTAGGCGGCGTATCAACCTCTGAATTACTCCAGGCCAGACGAGACTTTTCTGTTGCACGGCGAACCAGCTCATCATACATATCAAAGCCAATATAGTTAACCTCCGGATTCCGGAAGCTCATTTGGCTTATAAATTGCCCTTTACCCATACCGAATTCCACATGAATGGGACGATCATTACCAAAAACCTGCTGCCATTTCCCCTTATACTGTGCCGGCTCCAAGATGACTAGATCCTGCTGTTCTTCCAGACTTTCCCGTATTCCTTTTCTTCCGCGTAAACGCATGTTACTCCTCCATATACTCTGTTATCAAGGAAAAAGGAATTTCACCCCCGCTTGAAGATACGGAAATGAAATTCCTTTTTCAATATATTTGGATTGGGGTCCAACTAATTTAATTGTTCATAGTCTACCCCATCAGCAGGTGAAAAATCAATTGTCTTTTGGCAAGCCGCTCTGATTTTTTGACGTGCGGTCGTTCCAATCTGACGATCCTGCCCAAAACGGACACCAGTCAATGCCAACGCCTCATCAAAGGTTAACTCAACAGTAACTTTATCCATACGCGTCTTATCCTGCGCATTCATAAAAGATCACCTCACGGGTTATTTGTGATGGAACCGACGTGCACTTACCCTAAAACAGGCGATAGAAACAGCATAGCTGCCTCCCTGAAGAATAATCATTAGCAACGGATAACTTTTATCTTCAGGATCGAAAACAGTCCTTTTATTGTATGTCTGGTACCGCTTACAATATAACACATTGTGTAACCTTTTTCAATCCGCAACGCCATAAAATCCGCACATTTTATTGACTTGTTCGGTCAAATGATTCCCAATGAAGACTGATTTTTGTTACAATAGGGTGATCGTAAAAAAAGGAGTACACCCATGAAAACAGATTTATTGCCTGCTCCTCTCCTGTGGGGAGATAAACGGTTCCATACTTGGAATTACGAAATGCGTGAGCAATTTCAAAATAAAGTGTTCAAAGTCATGCTGGATGCGGGTTTTACCTGTCCGAATCGCGATGGTTCCATCGCTAAAGGGGGTTGCACCTTTTGTAGCGCACGCGGATCGGGTGATTTTGCTGGGCGTCGTCGTGATGATCTGGTCACCCAGTTCAATACGATTCGGGATCGGCAGCATCTAAAATGGCCAAACGCCAAATATATTGGCTATTTCCAAGCCTACACTAATACGTATGCTCCCGTTGAGGAACTGCGAGAATACTTTGAGGTTATTCTGGAGCAGCCAGGCGTTGTCGGTCTGTCCATCGCTACACGTCCTGATTGCCTGCCTGACGATGTAGTGGATTACCTTGCCGAGCTAAACGAACGCACGTACCTGTGGGTTGAAATGGGTCTGCAAACTGTCCATGAATCGACCTCAGAGCTGATTAACCGTGCTCATGATACTCAATGCTATCTGGATGCGGTGGAAAAGCTGCGCAAGCGGAATATCCGCGTGTGCGCCCACATTATTTATGGTCTGCCCCAAGAGACGCATGAAATGATGCTCGATACGGGACGTGCAGTAGCGGCTATGGATGTGCAGGGCATCAAAATCCACCTGCTGCATCTCATGCGCAAAACGCCCATGGTCAAGCAGTATGAAGCGGGATTGCTACGCTTTCTGGAAAAGGACGAATACGTTAAGCTGATAGTTGATACGCTGGAGATTTTACCTCCCGAAATGATCGTTCATCGGTTAACCGGAGATGCCCCACGCGATTTGCTAGTGGGACCCATGTGGTCGCTTAAAAAATGGGAAGTGCTTAATGCCATCGATCATGAACTGAAGTCACGTGAAACGTGGCAGGGAAAATACTGGAGGCAACCTTAAATGGGGTTCCTATCCGTCCTGAGCTACGCTCATCAATTGGTGGCTGCGCGGGTGCAGCCAGGTGATACTGCTATAGATGCCACCGTCGGCACAGGAGCAGATACGTTGTTTCTGGCAAAAGCTGCTGGCAAACGGGGCCGTGTCTATGGCTTCGACATCCAGCAAGAAGCACTGCATTGCGCCCGTCGTCGACTGGAAGAAAACGCTTCGCCTTCATTAGCAGAAGTATCGCTACTGCTACAAGGTCACGAGCAAATGCGGGAGGCCGTTCCAGACATGCTGCATGGCAAAGTCGCTGCGGTCATGTTTAACCTCGGCTACTTGCCTTCCGAAGGCGCCGATCCTACTGTCATCACCCATACAGACAGTACGCTCGTCGCACTTGATGCTGCCTTACAATTGCTGCGACCACGCGGCATTCTGACTGCCGTACTCTATCCAGGGCATGCTGGAGGCAGCGAAGAAGCAGAAGCCGTCCTTCAATGGGCTTCAGCTCTCCCGGTCTCCAGCAGTCAAAGCATTATTTATCGTCAATTACAACGAGCCGCTTCGCCTTACGTAGTGGCGGTTGAGAAGAAATAATGTCGGATTTTAAACTCAGGTTATGAGCGGCTTTTTTAGCCGCCTTACATATATCATTTTTCAAACTCGTTTGGGCTCTATTCATCCCAGTTTATTGCCCCAGCGGCACGTTATTGATTTCCCTATTCTGTTAGGTCGCACTCATTACTCATTATGGAGGAGAGAAATTATGCTAAAGCCATACCCGCTGCAATTTCAACCTGAGTTCAAAGAGAGAGTTTGGGGAGGACGGGCCTTAGAGCAATTTGGTCTAACCCCACCAGAAGGACATATCGGTGAAGGATGGATGATTGCCGATCATCCAAACGGAACAACAACGGTCATCAATGGTGAGCTGGCAGGCAAAGGACTGGATGAAATCCGCGAGACCTACGGGCAGGATTGGCTCGGGGCCAAGGGTGTATCGGAAAAAGGCGGACGATTTCCACTTTTGATTAAACTACTGGATTGTAATGATGACTTATCCGTTCAGGTGCATCCGACAGATGATTACGCAGGACTTCCAGCCGGAGAATTAGGGAAAACTGAAATGTGGTACGTGCTTGATGCCAAGCCAGATGCCAAGATTATTTATGGTCTGACCGAAGGTGTAACTCGCGAGAGTCTGCGCACAGCTCTTGAAAGTGGGGACATCCTCGGCAGTTTGCGCCAGGTTCCAGTCGAAGCAGGCGATACGTTCTTCATTCCCGCCGGAACCGTACATGCACTGTGTGCAGGCGTTGTCGTTGCTGAAATCCAGCAAAATTCGGATACTACCTATCGCTTATATGACTACAATCGCCCCGGACTAGACGGCAAGCCTCGTGAGTTGCATATCGAGGATTCCCTCAATGTAACCTCCTACGAGGGTGCAGGTGCAACAACGATGAAAACGGACGGCTTACAGCCTGGAAAATGGCTCCAGCTGGCTGCCTGTGAGTATTTTGTTGTAGAAAAGGGTATCGTAGATGGAAGTTGGGCACTTTCTACAACGGAAGACAGCTTCACCATTCTCGTGATTTGTGAAGGCAGTGGGACCATAACATGGAACAATAATACCGAGTCTCTTTCCTGTAAAGCTGGAGATTGCTTCCTGTTGCCTGCTAACCTGAGCGGTTACACGCTGAATGACGGAATGACCGTACTTAGATCTTATCTTCCTTAAAGCTTAAAGGATGTGATGTCTAATTATGCGGGAATACACCTTCACCATCGCTGAAAATGACGGAACAGAGCTTTTTGCCTACCGCTGGCTGCCTGATCAGAATTTGCCCATTAAGGGGATTGTTCAAATTTCGCATGGTATGTGCGAGACATCCTATCGCTACATTCGACTGGCCGAAAAGCTTACTGGTTGCGGTTATGGTGTGTATGCCAACGATCATATCGGTCACGGGCGCACGGCTGGTGATCCTGATAAGCTGGGTATGCCGGGAGCTAATGCGTTTAATCGAATGGCAAACGGCATGCTGGAGCTAGGCGAAATTGCGGCTAAGGAATTCCCTGATCAGTCTCGTTTTTTGCTGGGTCACAGCATGGGGTCCTTTTTAACCCAGAAAATTATGTATGATGATAGGCAAACGTATCACGGGTTTATTTTATCGGGAACCAACGGACGACGTGGTCTCCTAAAGCTCGGAGAGCAAGTTGCTCTACTGCAAGCCAAGCTGCAAGGAATGGATCATCGCAGCATGCTGCTCAACGCTATGGTCTTTGGCGGCTTTAACCGCGCCTTTCGTCCAGTGCGTACGGCGTTTGACTGGCTGTCCCGTGATCCTGAGGAAGTAGATCAGTTCGTACATGACCCATTATGTGGAGCTATTTGCACGACAGGCTTTTTTCTGGATTTTTTCAGGCTATTGCAAGAAATCCACTGGCCTTCCTCGCTGAAACACATCAATCCCAAGCTACCAGTTTATATTTTTGCTGGGGATCGTGATCCAGTGGGTTTATTCGGTAAGGGTGTGTTGTCACTAGTGGAAATGTATCGAAGCCTAGAGCTTCAGGACATCGAATATCGCCTCTATCCTGACGGTCGCCATGAGATGCTTCATGAAACAAACCGCGACGAGGTGATGAGTGACATCGTGGACTGGCTCGACCGTCATGTTAACACAGAGGTGACCTCTGTTTCCGCATTGTCTGGAGACTCCGAGGCACCCGGACAATCAACTTCGCCCAAGTCATCAGCCTTGTGAGGAAATAAGAAAAGAAACCTTTAAAACCACGATTAAAGTGGGATTGAAGGTTTCTTTTTAATTCCTTTATATTTCATTCGGGTATAATTTTAAAAATCACCATGCATTTCGTTCTCTCAAGGAAGTAATATGAGCTGTATGATGTTTGCCATGCCAGGCATAGATGCCGATGTTTCGTTCCAGGCGGATCGTCTGGCCCGATTCAGGATGAATAAACGATCGGTGTAGCTGATCTTCTCCCAACGATCGCAACACGGTCACCCACCGTTCATGCAGTCCTTCTAGCAATTGCAACGAGGGTTCCAGTGGAAGCTCCCTGGCGTCTGGTATTTCGGCCCAACGCCCCTCATCATATGGCTTGATCGTAGGTGTATCCTCCGTCAGTGCCAGCTTAAAACGGATATAGCTGTTCATATGGCTGTCTGCCACATGATGAACTACCTGCCGAATCGTCCAGCCCCCTTCGCGATAAGGCGTATTTAGCTGCTGCTCATTCAGTCCTTCGACCGCCTGACGTAGTTGTGCAGGCAATTCAGCAATATCGTGAATCCATGCGATAAGCTGTTCTTCTGTAATGGTATCTGGAACAACGAATGATCCTATCGGATAGCGCAAGTCTTTATCCAAAACAGTTCCCGCCCTTCTCTACATCTACTCCCTGTCATATCAGTTGCCTTATGTTATAACTATGCAGGAAAAAAAGCAGACTCGCAAGAGTCTGCTTTTGTCATACACGTAAAGAGAAGATCCACTTACCTTTATTTTATCCTTCCAGTAACAATGATTCTGGATCTTCCAGCAATTCTTTAACCGTTACCAGGAAACGAACCGCCTCACTACCATCAATAATCCGGTGATCGTAGGACAACGCGATATACATCATCGGACGATTTTCCATGCGTTCCTCGTCGATGGCAATCGGGCGAAGTTGGATTTTATGCATTCCCAAAATACCCACTTGCGGCGTATTGAGAATTGGCGTAGACAGCAGGGAGCCGAAAATACCTCCATTGGTTATAGTAAACGTTCCTCCTTGCAAGTCGGCCAGAGAAAGCAAATTGGAGCGAGCTTTGCCAGCCAAATCTGCAATGCTCTTCTCGATCTCAGCAAAGCCGAGACGATCAGCATCCCTTACAACTGGCACGACCAAACCTTCCTTGGCAGATACAGCGATCCCGATATCATAGTATTTTTTCAGTACGATATCATCGCCATTAATTTCTGCATTCACGGTAGGGAAGCGCTTGAGTGCACCAACCACTGCCTTTGTAAAGAAGGACATAAAACCCAAGCCTACATCATGTTTTTCCTTAAACTTATCTTTACGGCGTTTACGCACATCGAGAATGGCAGTCATATCCACTTCATTAAAAGTGGTGAGCATGGCAGCTGTTTGCTGTGCTTCAACAAGACGCTTAGCGATCGTCGCTCTGCGTCGAGACATCCGCTGGCGTTCCACAGGCTTGCTGTACTCCGTTTGTGCTGGAGACGGAGGCGCAGGCTTGCTAGTAGCGGGAGACGTAGGTACAGATGCTGCACGTGACACTTCAGCGCTGTTATGCGTTTTTACGTCCTCCTGGAAAACACGTCCGAGCGGGTCCTTTCCCTGTACCTGTTCAAGATCAATCCCGCGCTCACGCGCCAACTTCCGGGCGGATGGTGATGCCGTCTGGCCATTCCCGTCGCCATTCGATGAAATAGGCGGTGCAGACTTTTCTTCTGCTTTAACGCCGCCTCCTACGGAAGACGGTGAAGTCGCTACGGACGGTGCTTCAGGCGCTTGAGTCGCTGCAACTTCTCCAGCACCGGTTGATTCCGCATCACCACTGCCGCTTCCGATCAAGCCAACAGCTTCACCGATGACCACAGTATCTCCCTCCTGACGAAGGATTTTCTGGACCACACCTGCTTCTTCCGCACTAATTTCCAGATTGACCTTATCGGTTTCCAGCTCCAGTAGAACATCTCCCTGTCCTACGGAATCCCCTTCCTTCACAAGCCATTTGGAGATTGTTCCTTCCGTGATGGATTCTCCCATTGCTGGCACTATAATATCGCTCACAGCCGCTACCTCCCAAGTGTAATATTGTTTTTGGAATCCTGCTTCAACGCCGATTGAATAATTCGCTGTTGTTCTAGGCTGTGTACTTGCTGATAACCGCTGGCCGGGCTTGAACGATCTGGTCTGCCTGCGTAACGAATTTCCGCTCCCTGTGGCACTACATTCCGCAGACGAGGTTCAATGTAACTCCAAGCCCCCATATTTTTAGGTTCTTCCTGAGCCCATACGAACTCCTTAACATGCGGGAAGCGGCCGAAAATATTCCGAATTTCCTCTTCCGGGAAAGGGTATAGCTGCTCCACACGAATAATATGCAGACGCTCTTCTGCCTCATTCTTATCCTTTTCCAATGCTTCTTCGAGATCAATGGCAATCTTGCCACTGCACAGTACAATGCGCTCTACACGATCCGGACGTGCCCCCAGACCAGGCTGTTCCAACACAGGACGGAACGCTCCTTCGCTGAATTCAGAAGCAGGCGAAGCGACACGATTATTACGAATCAGGCTCTTCGGCGACATCATCACAAGTGGACGGGCTTCCTCACTTTCGCTTAATGCAGCCTGACGGCGCAGCAGATGGAAATACTGAGAGGCACTGCTCAAATTAGCGACAGTCCAGTTATTTTGTGCGGACAACTGGAGAAAACGCTCCAGACGTGCGCTCGTGTGCTCTGGTCCTTGTCCTTCGCTACCATGCGGTAACAGCATCACCAGACTCGATTTCTGTCTCCATTTAGCACGGCCCGCAGAAATGAATTGGTCAAAAATAACCTGTGCACAGTTGGCAAAATCGCCGAATTGCGCTTCCCAAATCACTAACGTTTCAGGAGAATACACGTTATAGCCGTATTCAAAGCCGAGGACAGATGCCTCAGACAATGGACTGTTATGAATACTGAACGAAGCACGTGCTTCCGGCAAAGTATGCAACGGGCAATGTGTACGGCCTGTTTCAGGCTCATGCAGCACGAGGTTACGGTGAGCAAATGTAGCTCGCTCCGCATCCTGACCTGTCATACGAATAGGCTTGCCGTCTGCGAGAATGGTGGCCAAAGCCAGCGTCTCCGCCAAGCTCCAATCTACCTTTTCTCCCTCGTTCAGAGCGGTTTTTCTACGCTGTAAAATTCGATCCAGCTTCGGATATACATGAAAAGCCTGTGGCCATTTGAGCAAGTTTTCATTGATTTGGCGCAGCTTTTTCAATTCCACTGCAGTACGTACCATAGAACTCTGATTCTTTTTCGCCTTCACAGGAGTCATTTCCGGCTCTTGTTCCGGTTGATTCTTCACATGCTCATGCGCTTCCTTCAGTCTGGTTTGGACCTTTTCAATAAGGCCAGCACTAAACGCTTCATCCACAATTCCCTGCTTCATCAGTTTTTGAGCATACAATTTGCTCACCGTCGGATGATTCTTCACCTTACGATATACCAGCGGTTGTGTTGTTTCCGGGTCATCGGATTCATTGTGACCATAACGACGGTAACCAATCAGATCAATCAGAAAATCCTTCTTGAAACGATTGCGGTATTCGCCAGCCATACGAGCTGCTGCAATACAAGCTTCGGGATTATCCGCGTTCACATGCACAATTGGAATTTCATAGCCTTTAGCCAGATCACTGGCATAACGGGTCGAACGGGAATCGACACTTTCCGTCGTAAAACCCAGACGATTATTCACAATAATATGGACCGTGCCGCCATTACGGAAGCCACGCAAATTGGTGAAATTAAGTGATTCTGCCACGATACCTTCACCTGGGAAAGCCGCATCACCGTGCATAATAATTGTAGCTGCCTTGCTCACATCCAGCTTCGGATAACCAGCCTCACTGCGGTCTTCCTGTGCAGCTCGTGAAAATCCTTGTACCACTGGATTCACATATTCCAGGTGACTTGGGTTATTCGCCAATGTCAGACGGGCCTGCACCGCTCCCCCATCTTTTACAAAACGATCAGCACCCAGATGATATTTCACATCGCCAGTCCAGCCGTAGTTAATTCCTGTGGAACCTTCCGACGGGATCAAATCTTTATTCGGCGAATGATGAAATTCAGAGAAAATTTTACTGTAAGGTTTGCCCAGCACATGAGCCAGTACATTCAAACGGCCGCGATGCGCCATACCCATCAGAACATGACTTGCTCCTGCATTTGTGGTTAGACGAATAATCTCGTCGAGTACAGGGACAAGCACATCATTACCCTCAATGGAAAAACGTTTCTGTCCGACGAATGTTCTATGCAAAAACTCTTCGAACTGTTCTACTTCTACCAATCTGCCCAGCAACGACTTGCGTTCCTGTGTTGTGAGTGGCTTGGAGGACCAGCCGGATTCTGCATAGCTGTTCAGCCAGCGGCGTTCCTCCTCGTTATGAATATGACTAAATTCATAGGCAATCGGACCCGTGTATGCTACACGTAACCGTTGAATGGCTTCCCATCCGTTAAGTGTTCCCGCAGGAGCGTTATCCCATATTAAAGAGGCTGGAAAAGCCTTTAAGTCTTGTTCAGTTAAACCGTAAGATGCTGGATTAAGCAGGCGTGTATCCTGCTCTGCATCCAGTTCCAGCGGATCGATTTGGGCGGCTAAATGTCCGTATTCACGGATATTCCACACCATTTTCCCCGCTGTAACCGCTTTCTGCAATGTGTTCGAATCAAGGTGCCCCAAAGCACTTGTGGGGGGGCCTTGCAATTTGTTGTCTATCATGGAAGCAGCCGAGTATTCGGATTGTGGCGGCTCACCCCATTGATCAAACAGCTCGCGGTAAGCCGGATCAACTGTTCCGGGGTCCGCTACATACTTTTCATACTGGTCCTGCACATAACCTAGATTAGGTCCGTAATACGCCTGCCAAGGTACCTGTCTGCTGCTCTCTTCCATTGTCATCTCGTTCCCTCCGTCAAATTTTGAAATTCATAGCTGGACGGAAATCATTTTCATTTTTTTATTAAGTCTTCAATTTAAGTTGTTCACAATATGCTCACATTATATGAAATCCTTCATCAAAAGTCGAATTTCACAATTCTTATTCCTCTTCCATTGTATAAAGTTTTCTAGCTATGAGCATTTCCTTTTTCTCAACATATCCATGCGTAAATGAGATGAATCGGGCTATTCTGTAATTCTCCCTCCCATTATAGACAATTACCGTATGGATTATTTCAGACAACATATCGGACAATTAAAAGAGGCCATTCCACAAAAAGAAGAAAAGCTTTGACTGGTATAAAAAAGTAATCACTACAAATGGCGAGGATTTAGCTTCATTAAGATTGAAGACTGACACCCATTTGTGAGTCAGACTCAAACACCTGGCAACTTAAATAACCAGCCGTCAGATATCAACCGACGGCTGGTTATTTAAGTTTATGTTGCTCCTCATACTACGCCAAACCATTTTGAAAACAACTTCCCAGTCCACCCCAATATGATTACGTTAACAGCAGAATTTAAAAGGTAGAGGGTCCGATACGATGCAAATTCAAACTTAAAGTGACATTAAAGTCACTTTTCTGTACAATATTCCTACTTTTCACTATTATTTTACTTAGGCATCTAAAAACCGCTTTGAAAGCGAAAGGGATGGAACTGTGACTGGATTAAAACAAGTACTCAGAAACAAGAATTATGTCAGGTTTTTTCTGGCAACCTTCGCCTCACAAATGGGAGGAATTATCGGGGTTACTGCATTCATGTTTTATTTGTTGAAACGGTTTACAAATCAGCCATACTATGCAACGCTTGCCGAGTTAATGTATTCGCTTCCGATGCTGGTAGTATTTCTCGTGGTTGGAGTGCTAGCAGATCGGATGGACCGACAAAAAATTGCTGTTAATTGTGACTGGATCAGCGCTTTTTTATCCTTATGTTTGCTTATTTTTATTTGGGTCGATTCGATTCCTTTGATATTTGCCCTCCTCTTCATCCGTAGTGCTGCCTCCAAATTTTTCTTCCCAGCCGAAAGTGCCATTATACAGGGGATATTAAACGAAGATGATTACACCATTGCCGCAGGCCTCAATCAAATGATGGGGAGTCTTTTCATGTTATTTGGAGGAACTCTAGGGGCCGTCGTCTACTGGCACTTTGGAATTACTGGAGCCATCCTAATTGATGCTATTTCTTTTATTGTGTCTGCACTGCTTATTCGTTCCTGCAAAATTCCAAAGGAAGTACGCCTTCCGAACGGGGCACATCAATTCAAACAATTAAAATTCAAACTTGTCATGATCGATTTTAAACAAGGGTTTCTTTACATATTACGCAACAGACTATTGCTTTGGTTGGTTTCAGGCTTTTTTATGTTCGGTATTTTAAATGGTGGTTTTAGCGTTTTACCGATGTTTATTCTTAAATATAAGCTAGCTCCAGACAACTATGAGCAGTATATGGTTTGGACAGGTATTATTTTTGGAGCTGGTGTGTTGCTTGGTACCCTAATCGCTTCTCTCATCTCCGCCAAGCTAAAGCTACACCAAATGATTGCAGCGGGAGTTCTGGTAGCCGGAATAGGTATGTGCACACTTGGATTTGTCAACCACCTCTATGCTTTTCTGATTATCAATTTTGTCATTGCACTGATACTTCCGTTCATTAACATTGGCATAGGAGGATGGCTTCCTCGTATTGTAGATCCTCAAATGATGGGACGTGTGCAAGGTTTAATTAATCCGTTAATGATGCTGTCCCAGTCTCTTACATTAGGTTTCATTGCTTTAAGCTTCCCTTCATTTATTCCAATTGAGCTCTTGTTTTTATTAGTTGGGGTCTGTACCGTTATTGTAGGAATATACTACACTATTGTGCTTCCCCGTTATGCTGATTACAGCACTTCTTCCAAGACCCTTCAGGAATCTTTATAGTCAAATTAAAAAAGTCAAACAGCAGACCATTCCGCCAGGGATTGTTGAGTTGCCACTTCTGCCTCCGAATCCAATGCAGAGGTGGCTTTATCCATATCTCCCCTCAGATGCTCGACAAGTACATACAATTATGGTAGATACAAAAGTTAAGAGGTCAAAAACAGAGATCATAGGAGCTAACCATGCAAAGCAAAAAAGTGCTTATACCCGTTGCATTACTTCTTTTAATACAGTTAAGTGTTCCTATCTTCTATACCTTTGCACAGGATAACCTTGTCATAGATCATGAAACGAAAGAGAGAATCAAAGAACAATATGGCTTGGATGAACCGGAATTTCCTTCATCAAAGCAGCAGCAAAACATATTATTGGGAGGTGATTTTGGATTTACTCCCTCTGGTGATGCTGTTGTGGTGGAATTGACCATATTGATTCGGTATCCGCTCATTTTTATCAGTCAACAACTGGTACATTCACTGAAATCATAATTTTTTTCTACAAGTTCCATGATATAGAGCATAAAAATCATTTATTTCGTAGCAAGTTGTCTGCCACTTGGGGTCACTTCATCCTTCTTATTGAAAAGGTTTAATTCAATGGGTCCCCTACCATGTAGCCACAGCAGTTCATCGAATAAAAATGTCAGTCCATCCTTAGCGCGTAAGCGTTCGATGATCTCCGTGACAACTTGCATAACTTCCCCTTGTACACCCTCTGCCAGTTGCAATCCTCCGCTCTCTCCATCTAGGTAAAGATGCGTATGATATGATTGCTCCACCTTCTTCACATGACGCAAACACAGTATGCCATTTTCGAGGTAAAAGAAGTATTGATGGTCATACAGAATTCCTTCGCATATTTCATACATATGAGGTAAATCATATGGCCCCTGAACCATGGATACCCGTTCCAATCCCATTACCCATTCTGTCATATATCCTCGCTCCATTCCTTTGTTCAAAGTTTCTTATTTGCCAATATACTTTCTTCTACAGGTAGTTTTTCAAACTAGGTGGTTGAACGATAATTAATTGCTAATTGTAAAACGTTTTGGTACGATAAGCATATTACTACGACGTTCACAAATAACATTTCAATAAACCAAATGCACATTACAGTGTTATTTTTGTTGTTTTCAGAATACATCGAACAGTGTTTATTGTCAATACTTTGATGTTGCTTTTTAACACTATAGAATGCATTTAGCTGGAGGAAAATATGATAAAGATTCATCTTTCCCGTATTATGGGCGAAAAACGAATAAATATTGCTGAGCTTTCCCGCATGACTGGATTACATAGAAACGGAATCACCAAACTTTACAACGAAGAAACAGACGGTGTGAAATTTGATACGCTAGATAAAATCTGTAAAGCTCTAGACTGCCATGTTCAAGATGTTATCGAGTATGTAGAGGATGATACAGACTAGATCCCTTCCGTTTATTTCCCCCTCCTCACGCATTTATTTGTTTAGAATTATCAAAATAGTAACTGTTGCTAATTTTAAATCATTTTGATACTATGAAGGCATTAAATTAGTTTACTTATAATCTTGTTAACTAGATTACTTATTTACAAATATATATCCCTAACCTACACTTGTCAACTAGTTTACTTGATTACTTTTGGAGGAATTGTTGTGATTAGATTTTCTCTTGATAAAATTATGAAAGACCGTGGACTAGAACAGAAAGATATTGTTTCTATTACGGGAATTAATAGGAACACGGTTAAAGCTTTGGCCTCCAACGCAAACGCCCGAATTGACTTTCCAACCTTGAATACACTTTGTAGAACCCTTGGCGTACTCCCTGGTGAACTGATCGAATACTTGCCAGAAGACGAAGAAGAGAGCCGTTAACTTGCTTACGGCTCTCAGTTCTTTATATAATATTTAAAATGCTTTTTTACCGATCTTCCCACTCAATTAGATTCGAACATCGTAATCCCTTCCTATCCGTGATTTCAAATAAACTCTTCCCATGTATGATAAATGTCAAATAAAGCATTAGGGTTACGTTTTCCCTTTAATACTGCAAACATTTTATTCGATGCAATCCTGCTCACATCCATTTCTTGTTCCTGAATCCAATAATAACTGGGCGATTAACGCTAATATAAGAGCTTTGGTTTAAAAATAACTCCCCAATCCAACCCACTGTGATTAATTTTTTACAGTCTCTCCTACTCATTTCAGAGTATTCTTTCATGACAAAAGGTGGTTGCATTAATTTATAGTTCACTTATATATTTCCCTCCTTTCACTCCTTTTTTATCCTGTATAAACTTGTACAGTCGATACAGTATCACAACTCCTCTTAAACCCATAGAAAAGAAAAACCACACAGAATTATTCCATGTGGTTGGAGTGCAAACTCACTATTAAAGAATCATCTTAGACCGAATAATAAAATCGGAACATGTTTTTGCTCTCAATTAACATTATTATTTCCTATTACCTTGAAGATTCTTTACAGTTCCAGCAAGGGCCTGATAGTGATTAATAATTGAGTTATTTTGAGGATTAGAAGCAAAACTGTTAGAGATTTGATAAGGTTCTCTATTAAAATTACTAATTCCACCTATATTTTTAATAGAAGGACCATAATTTTGATCGTAATACCACTCACCGTCTAACGTATGGATAAAAAATTCTCCTAAGAAATAGCTTGATAACAGAACGTTTTCCTCCGTCGGTTCTGAACTTAGCAAAGCTTCGATGGTTTTTAATGAATTTTCATCTTTAAAGTTCAGATTATTTACCTCGACAAATTTCTGTAGCTTCTCAAACCATCCTTTATCTAAAAAGTTAGCAGGAGGAAGCGTATCTTTAGGCACATTCTCTTCAAACCATTTTAGAGCACACTGATCAATAATCTTTTCTAGGGTGATAAATATATCTCGTAATGACTCTTCATCCTCATAATAATGAAATTTCTCCATCTCTGATCCATCAATGAAAAAAAAACTATTAACTGATTCGGACTCAGTCATAAAAGTAATGCGTATTGCATTCTCTGTCCAATAACTTTTATCGATTTGGATTGTTTCCTTAAATCCATTGACTACTCTTGTAAAAAACCAAGTATTATTTAAATGCTCATAAGCAAAGTTTAAAGCAGCCAATTTCTTCCCGATGGTTTGTTTAATAATCTTTGATATTTTCATACAACATTCTCCTTAGAAAATCATTAGTACTTGTTGGACTAAGCTTCAAAAAAGAAACCACATGTAAGAGGTTTTTACATGTGGTTAATATAATTTTTGCAATTTTCGTTATATTATTTATAAAAAATCTTACTATTTTAAATATATTTCTCCCACGTCTGATAAATGTCGAATAGAGCATTAGGATTACGCTCACCGTCTAAAACCAGATACATTTCATTCGTTACGATCATGATCACATCCATATCTTTTTGCCTAGTCAAACCAGTGATAACAGGGCGATTTACGCTAATATAAGACTTTGGTTTAAAAATAATACCCCAGTCCAACCCACTATGATTACTTTTTACAACTTCCCCTAAATAAATTCCGATGTCTAGTGTAAAAGCTTTGGATTGGGTACTAACCTTTTTGTCATTAATATATTCTTTCATCCATTTAGAAGATTTTGAATACTCCTCTTTTAATTCTGATGTACTTTTATTCTGAATCTGTACATTTGCTAGATACCAATCCCAAATATCTATAAGCGAACGATCACTATAATCCAGATGTATCTGTGAAAATGCACCAAGTTGCTCTAAACGCGAAGGTATTTGTTGTTTAAACCAATCAAAATGTTCTTTCGCTTCTTTTTTATTCATTTCTGAGTATTCTTTCATCTCAAAAGGTGGTTGCATTAATTTATAGTCCATTTTACTTGGCCTCCTATTTATATACCTTCTCAATTATATATTTAATACCGTTTGCATCGAGCATGTCTAACAAAGGTTTAGTTGCTCCTACTTTCCCCGTAATGCCACTCTTATAAAAATGCCAAACTGCTCCCTTAATTTTTCTCGTCTGAATAAGCTCTATATCTTTTTGAATCTGTTTTTTTGCAAATGAAGTCAGTGATGTGTATCCGACTTTACTTTCATGAGCTATCCCATCCTTCATGACATCGATATATCGTCTTCCTAGTGACGTGCTAAAAAATACTTGCGTTTGATTGGAGGCAAGTGATTTTGCTAAATACTGTTCACCAGCCTTTCCTCCTTCAAAGCCTAGTTCAATTGCTGTTTGTTTAGTAAATAAACGTGAGACTCTTGATACAAGCGATTTACCTATGGAGGTTCCACCTTTAATAATGAAACCATCTACACCGGCACTAATTATGGTATCCATAATAAACTCAGAAGTATAATCTTCTCTTGCATTTGCATCAGCACGAATTAATTCATTATACGACACTATATCTTTGGAGTTATTCGGATCGACATAATATCTTTCTTCATCTAATCGAGCATTCGCCCATTGAGAGTTACCTTTTGATCCGTGTTCCATAACATGCATAAGATAATTGTAATAATTTTGACTAAATACATGGTCTTGTCCACTTGGATCAGTAAATATTAGCGGGTTATTTGTTACATAGGTATACAAATTTAAACTTAATGGTTTTTCTGTTTCTCCTTCATATAGATCCTCATTAATAAACCTTCCACTATCAGGATCATACCATCTAGCGCGCAGGTATTGTAATTCCGTTGTATCATCCCATAATTCGCCAGAGTAACGGAATGGATTGTGAACTTTCTCTTCCTTGACCTCTTCATTGCCCCAGATATCATATTGATATTGATTCAGCAAGGCTCCAGATGAATCTCTGATTTCAATAATATCTCCGTGACCATTATAGACGGGATAGGCTTCTGTTTGATCCGCATAGGCTATAGCCTCTAATTTCAGACCGCGAATATAATTGGCTTTTAAAACAGGTTTTCCATTTTCAATCGTAGCCTCTGCTATGATTTGGGCACTGTTTCCATCGTAGTAGTATCGGGTATGAGCGCCATCCTGTATACGGTCTGTCAGCAATCCATCCCCGTTGTATCGGTACTCTACGAGTTTTCCGTCAACCTTGACTTGAGTCAAACGGTTCTGATCGTCAAAGCTGTTCTCACGTTGCTTAGTGTGAGGAGGTCTCTCCGTTTCCATCGTAAGACGATTCCCTCTGGCATCATACGAATAAGCATCTTGATTTTCGGTGGAGGTAGCAATCCGATTCAGCTTATCGTACGTAAAGGCATCCTCTACACCATTTTGAGTGCGTTTCGTGATATTTTTACCTGGATCGTAGCTATATTGAAAGCTATTCGTTTCCGCATCAGAGCGCGTGTGCTTTAATTCAACCAACTCAATGCCATTATATTGATTTTGCTGACGATAACCATTTGCAGATACTGTTGAATCCAGCAATCCATTTTTGGTATAGGTATATTCCGAAACAGGCTTATCTTTTGTGCTGCCTACGGTCTTCAGTCTGTTCAATTGATCATACGTGTAGTTTACTTGCTCGCCAAATGGTCCTGTCATTTCAGCTCGATTCCCATTAGCATCATACTGATTGGAGAGCTTTAGACCATCCGGGTAAGACAAGGTATCTAATTGCTCCGTATACGGATCATACGCATAGGATGTTGTACCCGTCTGATCTGTCATACTTAGGCGTTTGCCCGCAGCATCATATACGTAGCTGACCGTCTCATCTTTTCCTACACGCGACTTCAAGCGATTACGGCTGTCATATTCAAATGAAGTGACGTTCCCGTTGCGGTCTATTTTCTTGGATAAGTTCCCGTTGGTATCAAAATAACGCTTCTCAACCTGGTTTTTCTCATCCTTGGTTTGAATCACTCTGCCCAATTCATCATACGCCTTTAATTTGGCATGACCATCCGGATACGTGATCTGAGTGAGATTCCCCAGCATATCATATGTGTACTTCGTCGTTTCACCGTTTGGCTCCGTCACAGATGTTTGGTCACCCAAGGCATTATATGAAAATTGAGTCTCATTACCATTGGCATCGGTTTGTTTTAAAATCTGATCGTTTACAGCATCATACTCTACTTTGGAAGTTATTTTCTCAATACCGTCCATTGCTGATTTTTCTTTGTTTTGCACCAGACGATTCCATTTATCGTAGATTTGAATTTGTTCATTAAGCTCGCCATCTCGTTGAGTTACTTGACGAAGAGCATCATTATACTCGACTACTGCTTGTGATCCGTCCGCGTAGGCTGTTGACGTTGTACGGCTCCAAGCGTCATAGCCATAACGTGTCAGGTGCCCAAGCGCATCTTCACTGGATACTAATCTGCCATTAGCGTCATAAGCTGATTTGGACTTAATCACGTAATCGTTACCTTCATACAGCCCTGACTCGATATTCCAACCCAAAGCATTGTAACGTGTTTTTGTTCGTATCCCCAGCTCATTCGTAACCGTTACGGTGTTCTCAAGATCATCGTAGGCAACACGGATACTTTTACCGTCCGGATAGGTTACAGCCTTTACGCGATCAAGAGCATCGTATTGATACCCAGTTTTCTGACCTTTCCCATCCAGCGAGGAAGTTATTAAACCAGTTGACTTATCATACTCTGACTGAATGGTTACAATAGATTTTTCTCCATCAATATTTGTAACCCCTACAGTTTGTTGCGTAGGAAAAGCATAATCGTAGGCTGGGCTGTAATCCGTTGTTGTGGTCACGGACTTGTTACCATTTGCAATCGTCTGAATCTTTGTATTTCCGTAAGCATCGTAAACTGCGTAATTTACTTTTTGTAGTAATTCTCCCCCGGAATGATCTTTGTAGACGCTGACCTGCGATACTTTCCCCTGTGGGTTTCGAATGTACTCTGTAACTCCAGTGCTGTTGGAATCAATCGGTTCCGTAACTGTTTTAATCCTATGCTTGTCGTCATACGTGTACGTAGTTTGTGAACCTTTTTCATCCACTGAGCTTGTCATATTACCGTAATCATCATATTCAGCAGTCGTTGTCAAAACGTCTCCGTTTTGATTATTGCTGGACGAAGTACGGGTTGGAACAGGTACGATATAGGGTTTGCCTGTCACCTGCTTGCCGTATTGATAAGCTGTGCTCTTTTCAGAATCTCCTGCTTTAACCACAGATTGATCTAGGTAATACTGTGGTGGCGTGTCTGCACTAATAAACTTTTTAGTGTAATTGAAGGTCGAACGAACTGATCCATTGTCTGTTACAGTAGAGAACGAAGTATCTTTCACATAGCTCTCAGCCATATCAGAATTATAATGAATCGTTTCCTGATTATAGTTTTCTGTTTGATTATTTTGATATGTGATTTGATCTACACGTGAGACTGCTCTATATGCCTCGTTTACCGAATTGGAGCCAATATAGCGTTTTACTGGCTGGTCTTCATAAGTATACAAAGTAGAGGCTCCAGTAGGATGAAATACTTTGGTTAACAAAGCGTACGGATTAGAGATTTGTCTTTCTGGATGTGACGCGCTCAAATTAAACTTGGCAGGTGCCAATGTATAGGAATATGTCGTTTTTCTGCCTTCGGCATCTGTCACTGAATCCAGCAATTCAACACCTTGTTCTGTATGTTTATGATAGACAACTGTGCGGTTTCCTTTAGACAAAGTAACGTCTGTAGCCGTATATTGAATATCAATCGAGTTGCCGATCGCGTCTTCTACCTTACTAAGCAATTTGCGTTTATAAGTAGCATTGAGTTCATAATTGAACTTTATCGTGTTATGATATGCATCTTCAATTTGCAGCAACTGCCCATCTTTGGAGAAATATTGTTTTTTCGTTCCATCCACAGAAGTTAATACATAGGATGAATTTTCTCCATTAACTGTTACTGAAGTATCAGGAGTAAAGGTGAGTCCTTTCCAGTCGTAACCTTTGAGCTGGTAACCCTCAATTTCATAGCTGCCACCATCCCCCAAGTGTATGTACTGCTTGCCCTCTTTGGTTTCTACATAAGGTAAATTCCAGGACCACCCCTTGCCAAGAGGATTCAATTGATCTTCTAAGGCAGGATAGGTACGGTTTTGAAAGATAAATGAAGGTTGATAGGCTACAATCTCGGCAAAAACGGTAGCATCCGCATCTGCTGCAATATAATATTTATTCCCATCGTCACTCGGAATTTCAGTCTGAGGATTGCTGTTAATTAAATCCCTGTAATGTTCAGCCTCAGCAATAGTTGTAAATAGTGCTGTCTGTCGGCGAACAGCCGTTTCGAGACCCTCTGAGACAATCGTTTCAATTTGCGGCGATCCTTCCATGGTAAAAGCTGTTCTTGTCCTTCCACCTTTTCCATTACTTGTCCACTCGCTATAACCAATATCGCTTGTATAACCGGGCTTAGTAACGGTTCCGCTATAATCTTGTCTCCATTCTCGGGTATCAGATCCTGGTTTCGAAACAGCACCTTTGTAATATTTAGTTCCTGATACATAGCATATAGAATTCGCTCTAGAACTATCATAACTTGGACAAGTCGAAGAATAATAAGTGTTGTAAGCATAAAGTGTTCCACTAAATCCATTGGCTGAAGAGTAATATTTTGAATTACCACAAGTTGTGATGCTATTACCAGAATAATATCCTTGGGAGTTGTAAGATCCCATACTAAAAAAACTACACGAGTCAAGGGCCCCCATAGAAACAGGCTGAGAATCACTCCCAGAAATAACATAAGGTGAACCACTTGGCACTAGAGTCCCTTTAAACCCATGATGATCATATTTAATGGAACTAACAAAATCATTTCTAGATGTACTTCTTCTATAATCTTTCTCTGTTCTGGATTCTGAGGGTGTAGTATAAGTTACTTTTTGTCCCGCCGCTTGACTAGCAGCTTCATAAGTCGTATATGTGCCTATAACTTTTGTTTCTGGCTGAAGATTATAGGTATTAACATCAACATTCCCATCACCGTCTGTATCCTCTTGTACCCATCTTTTTTGCTGATAGGCTACCATGTACGACTTGGTAATAGGTTTCATCATCGCCTTAAAGTAGACATAATAGTTTTGCACAGCAGCACTGTTGTCGACAATTTCAGCGCCTTTGTCAAAAAATTGAGCACGATTTGTATCATATTGACGCGTCAATGAAAAGCCCAGTCCGTTTCGTCCAGGCAGAGTTAAATCTGTGTTTTGCAGCGATAAACTACCTGATAAAGTGGATATCGATTCTTTATCATCGCCAACAGAATAAGGTGCTTCATTAAAAGAAGATTTATTGTAAACGGGCGCTTCCTCTCTAATAGGTGGAAGCTGTGGCACATTCGCCATGAGATTTAGTTTCAGGAAATCCGTCTTATATACATCTTCAGTGACTTTGTTCGTAGGAACAGGATCATCATTTGGATAAACATCATCTGTAACACTATGAGAAATCAGGTTATCTAGTGGAGCATCCGATAGCTTATTATATACGTCACTTGTTACAGTCTGTGATTGGTTTTCCTCTGAAGGAAATAACGAAGCTACTGCCTGCTCGTAGCTTATATGATCCTGTTCAGCGATATATAACGCTGTATAAATTTGATTTAATGAATATCCTTTTCTTAATTGTTCCGAAAGAAAAGATGATGTGACTCCAAATCGGGCAGCCATTTGATCCGCCGAATATTGCGAACTGTCATTTCCTGCACCGAACACATTTGGAGGAACAATACCGCTAATCGTACTGAAAATAAATGTGATAATCATGATCATTGCTATATGACGTCTTATTGTTCTAAATCGCAAGTTTTTTCTCTCCATTTCCGACTTGAAATTGAGTTACATACATCCATTTTTAACATTATTGCTAAACTCCGAATAGTTACCAGCCGCATCCTTGGCTTTAACTGTAAACATATATATTTTCTGAGGTCTAACTGGTCTACTTGAAATGTCAATTCCTCGGTATTGCCTATCATTTGACTATTACGATAAACACCATAGCTAAAGACTCCAACATCATCGGTAGATGCTCCCCAAGTTAGAAAATGCTGTTCGGCGTAGTCTGAAGTCTGTTAATTTCTTAGGTTTAGAAGGCTTGTTATATCCTTGGGGAAATCATCAATAGCAGGTATACGATCCAATCGTCTGTTAAGCTGTGCTTTGTTACAACGATTAGGTTTCCGTAATTATCTGTGCAGTAAGCAAAAATAGTCGTATTTTCGCATACTTATAATGGGTTGTTATACGGAACGGTACTTGTTTTACTTCATCACGAGCATAGGTTCCAGTGCTTGAGATGAATCCACTGGCTATTAGTGCCCCGATCGGTTTATAAATCTTATCTTCAATTTTCACTCAATGCGTATATCTTATGGGTTAACAATTGTTGTTTTAGTCAAATTCCCATTTTTATCATATGTGTATACTATTTTCTTACCGGACTCATACATAATACTGATCAGGCGACCAGCTGTATTGTAAACATATGTGTACTGCTTAGAAGCCTTTTTCTTAACTAAGTTGCTCGAGCCAGATTCATTGCCTGCACTATCCCGTGCACGAACCATAAACGTATATTCGGTTTTAGAGTTTAATGCATCAATAACATAGTTGGTTTCGGTTGTGGTTCCTACAAGAACATCATTTTGGTAGATGTTATAACCAGCTGAATTCTCGTTGGCTGTTAAAGGAGAACTCCAAGATAGTTTTGCTGAAGTGTTGCTTAGCATTTTGATCTGTAAACTCTTAGGTGCCTCCAAAGGTTTTACCTGCTTTGGCAAGTCGTCAATAGTAACTTCAACTGGTACAGCTGCTGTTCCACCTTTTGAACCCATTAATCTTCCCCATGTGTAGATATGTGACGAATTACTTACTGCCATACTTGTTGATCCTCCAGCAGCTATCGAACTAATACCAGACAAACTTTCAATTTGCTTTGGTATAATTCCATAAATACTTCCACCCCATGCAACAACTGTCCCATTTTCTTTTAATGCCAAACCAAAAGAATTTCCCAATGCTAGTTGTTTAACAGACTTTAATGTATCAATTTTTGTAGGTACGGATTTACTAACCTTAGTCCCGTCCCCTAACTGACCAACTGAGTTAGCTCCCCATGTCCAAACATTTGACTGGTCATCTATGACAGCTGCATAGGAAGCCCCAATATAGATGTGTTTCACTTTGACAGGAATATTAAGTTGTGTCGGAACATCGCTGTCACCCTCACCAATTCGATAAAAAGGGTTACTCCCCCAACCCCATACAGTACCATCCTTTTTTAAAGCAACAGTTGTGTCGCCCTTAACCGCTACTTCAACTACATCCTTTAGATTCGGCACTTGAATAGGTTCAGTTCTTGACTTTGTATCTCCGGTACCAAGTTGTCCCCTATCATTTACTCCCCATGTCCAAACAAAGCCATCTTTAGTTAGCGCTACGTTGAAATCTCTCCCAGCCTGAATAGCAATAACATCCGTTAAGGATGTAATTTTAGTAGGTAGATTACTGGCTTCGGGCCACTGCAATATGACTCCGTCTGCTGTTAAAACTAAACTATGAAATTCACCCACAGCTATATCCACAGCATTGGTTACAGATGGAATAGCACCCAAGTCAGACATAACTCCAATATTAGTTCGACCCGTTTGTCCTCGATCGTTCAAACCCGCAGACCATACAGAATGATCGCGACCTAAAATTAAAAAGTGTTGGGTTCCAACAGAAACCTTATTTAATCCTAATTCAAGATTCTCCTCGGCAAAAACGCTTGTGTTACTCGATATTAATGAGGAAGATACAAAAATAATAAAACATAACATGAAATTACAAATCCGTTTTTTCATCGGCTACTCCCATTCTGCTATCCATGATTCTTTGCAATATTGCCTTTAGTCTCCTTTGTTCTAAGATTAACCTTCCATTTATTACATGTAAATTTTAGAATAGCCTAATTATTATCAATGATTTCCCTTTATAAAGATAGCCGCTTTTTTTGTGTTATTTTGTCTTTTTCTGTCGAATAAATTCCTTTTTTATATAAAAAAAAGATGAATATATATAAATAGACTTCAGAATGTTTATTGGTGAGTTGTGCTTTTATGTTTCCTTTTCTTTTTTTTTCTATTATTTACTTTACAAACTGTCTCTGAAAAAATAGCAATTTTACGATAGAAGCAGCGACACCCCTTTGCGACAGTTACAACAATTTACCAACAATTCAGCCTGTCGTAATAGAACAGTAACTGTTGGAAATCACCAAATATTTCTTCTTTTAATCTAAATCCGCACCGATTATATACTCTTTTTTTATAATTAATAGGTATACCATCCATTGGATAAAGACATTTTCATTTATCACCCCTGTGATGCTGGGACTAATATGCAGGCTGACTGGAGTGGTTAGAACATTTCCCAGCATGTAAAATGACCTGAGGATTTAGCCTCGTTACATGAACAATGTCGTATTAAATTTGTATATAGCGAACATTGTCGAGACCCTAAAGAGATATCCACTCATTGATTTAAAATAAACAAAATGTTATATTGTCTATAAAATAATCATCATTTAATTGAGGTGTTTGCTAAAATGGATCATTCCGAACTGTTCTGGAATGCTGGTATCGAAGAACTGAAGCGAGGATATATTCGCCAAGAAGAGCAGGTCATTTGCCTGCTGGACGGACAGCGATTTGAGCAAGGCATTATATATCAGGATCAAGGGGTATTTTATGATGCCGAGAGGTACATGCGCCTTCATATTGAGCGGACGTATGGTTCAGTCTTTGACTATTTGATCGGCTTGGACAAAAAGTTAACCGGACTGACAGATCATCAGAATCGGTTGCTTCAGTTATTCTATCAAGGCATGGGCGATGCGGATATTCAAAAGGAAACTGGAATCGGTAGCGCATCCACCATACGTAATCATCGCTTTGGTCTCAAAGAAAAAGAACGGCAGGCCAAGGTATTTCTCACATTAATGGAGCTGCTAAAGGAGAAGGACCGCCACGCTCCCGCCATTGTAGAAGTACCCATAGGAGCACGGATGGTGGACGAACGCTACAACATTACGGAAAACGAGCGGCAAAAGGTACTCACGAAGTATTTTCCGAATGGGACAGACGGACGCCTAAAGACCTTTAAAATGCAAGAAAAGCACAAGCTGATTGTGCTGCGTGAAATTGCGGACCGTTTTGTAAAGGGACAAATATATCATGAGAAGGATATCAATGCGATTTTACAGGAAGTATATGACGATTATGTCACGGTGCGAAGATATATGATTGAATACAATCTATTGGATCGTAAGCCGGATGGCAGTGAATATTGGTTGAAGGAATCTTGAATCTCAACGTTTATGAAATCAGCAATTTGCATAATTCGATTCCCAACGCTCGTAGGTACAATATATAGACGAACTAAATCGTTTCGATCTATACATTGCTGATTTGAAAATGCTCTTGGGATTTATGCAAAATGCTCAAATAGGAGGATTCGACAATGAATCGAAGAAAAGAATTGGTGCAGCAGTACATGGAGATGAAGACAGAGGCAGGAATCTATTGCATTCGCAATACACGTAATGGGAAAATTTTCGTCTCTTCCACGCCGAATTTAAAGTCGCTGAATGGACGGCGTTTTGAGCTGAACATGGGTGGATTTAAGAATAAACAACTACAACAGGAATGGAATGAGTATGGCGAAGTTTCGTTTGAATTTGAAGTGCTGGACGTTTTGAAGAAAAAGGACTCAGAGTTCTTTGATGTCAAAGATGCACTAGCAAAGCTGGAGCAGACCTGGCTTGATCGACTCCAGCCTTACGGGGACAAAGGGTATTTGTAAACTTACCGATCCACGGGATGCTCTTCCCGAAGGTATCCAAAAATGACAGCGTCGACAAATTGACCTTTTTCATAAAAATAGTCTCTCAGGTGACCCTCTTTAGTAAAGCCACTTTTGAGTAGCAGCCGTTTGGAGCCTTCGTTATCTGGATCAATGAAGGCTTCTATACGGTGAACATGCGGCAAATGAAAGCCATAATCCACGACCACCTTCATCGCCTCCGTCATCAGACCTTGCCGCCAATATTCCGGTGCCAGCTCATACCCAATTTCAATACGGGAGTGCTCCTTCTGCCAGTTATGGAATCCAATTGTACCCACGATCCGCTCAGGAGCCTCTTTTAACGTAATCCCCCAACGAAAGCCCTCTTGCTTCTCATATCTGGTTAGCATCGAACGAATAAATTTTTCGGCTTGCTCTACCTCTGTAAAGCTTTCCAAGTCATAATATTGTGTGACCTCATCCTTGGAAAAATAGCCGAACACATCCTCCGCATCCCCTACTGTAAGCTGTCTTAAACGAAGCCTATCGGTTTCTAAAATCGGAAACGTTTCCATTGACATTATCCATCTCCTCCTTTACATCGAAGAACCTACCTTATCAGCCACCAGCCAATCCCAACCATCACTCCATTTATGAAGAATAATACAATACATGCTCTCCACTTGTTGCTTTCACTTGTTTGAAAAAAAACAGTCACTTTACTACGACACATGAACAACGTAAACAACAAATTCCAAATAATACGCATACCATATTTTACGTAGTATAGAGCAGGGTTTAGCTGTACACCGCCCAACGTTGGAGGGACATCCGGAATAAACAGAATTGCACACGTATAACGCATGGTCTCATATGTAAAATAAAATACTGCCAGCCACCAAGCCCACTTCTTACCAAATAACATGCCGACACCAGCAGTGGTCCCTGCCAAACCGAGTAACGCGATAAACCCTTGAAACATCCCCCTACAAATACCTACTAACGTAGAAGCCTCATTTAATGCATTAAGCGTCAATAGCTGGGTCACCAACAGAAGTGCTCCATTAAAGATCAATAAAATGGCTGAAATGCTTACACCTAAAGGTCGTTCGAAAACCACGTTCGTTACATAATCTTCTACTTCTTTTTTCGTATACAGATCTGACACTTCTTCTACTCTCCTAACCCAAATTATATACTTCCATTTCGGGCGGGTATAATAACAGTATGTTCTCGCCTCATTCCCATATATCGGCTTTTAGGAAAATATGATTTAATCTTTCCTGAAAATTCCGTTATCCGTAAGCTAATCATTATTATTCAGTGCAGCCATACTGCTAATGATCATCCGATAATGGTGTCAAATTAGCGTCATGAGAATCTCTATCATTAACAGAATCCCAAATAGAGTAATATCTATCCTTATACTACCATTCCAAGAATGAATCTGACAAATGAATGAACTACTACTTGCGCTTATGAATGTATACGCGTTATTTTCGTGGCCCTGTAACCTTCTGATGACTGGATATACTCTACTTGATAACCCATTCGAGCATCCAAAAGCCCTTCCATAAACGGAAGGCACGGACTGTAAATAAAACTCCCTCCTGGCCGAATGGCTCTAAGCAATTCCATATATTTGCGAGCGTACTCATGAATATTACCATCTGCCTTCAGATGATGATGTATAAAATGATTGGAGAATGCCATATGTGAAACGATCGTTCCCCATGTACGTTCTCCAAAGGTGATCTCTAACCAATCTCCTTGAGTGACACAACCTTCTGTTTCAGCCAACCGATCTGTTCCGTAAGCTTCAATTCCACAGGCACGTAAATAAGTAACTAACCGTGCCTCAGATCCGCAACCAACGTCTAGAACAGGCTCTTGCAAACGAGCAATGTCCAATCCCAGTAGATTGGCTTGCAACTCCGGCGTATACTCCTCACAAGGTATCCAAAAGGTATACTCACACTCTGCATACTTAGCAAACATTTCACGTCCATTGGTACGAGTTAAAAAATCTCTCAAATGCCCGTAATGCTGCTGAAGCAGCAAGTCCAGGGTTGCTCTATCTATAAATTTCTTCTGAAACAGTTTTTCAATCCGGGTGAAAAGTCGATCATACAGCTCCGTAAGCTCCCTCGCATGATCTGTGTGAAAATGTAGATACTGATTGGTATTTACAAACTGGGACAGTATTTTAGCCGCTACATCCTTCACAAAAGCGTTATACATATGCTGGCGCTTCAAGCTTTGAAGCATGAGGATCAGTTCCGAGCTTCTCTGCGTCAGCCAGTACGTCATTTCTGTTGAAGGTCCTAACAGAACAGAACCCTCGCGCATATAAAATAAACTCCGATGCTGATTGTACAGGAGTTGACCGTTAATAAGATTATGAAGTTGAGCGACTGTCATTCTCGCTTCCTCCTTAAGATCCAGAACATTAAAGCCCTACCCAAGCCTCAGCAATGCTATCTTTGGGTAGGGCCAGCTTATTTTCTAAGTATACCATGACTATGGAAATAATGTTTTATTGCGAATCTTCCGCCTGTACATAAGAGGATAAAGGAATATTCAACTCACGTATTCCCTGAGCTACCAGCCGAGCTATTTGCTCCGCACCGTATTCCTGAAAATGTGTATCATCCTTCACTCCATCAGGAAATGCAGGATACACCCCTGGCTCCACATGTAAAAATAACGGGAGTGTTCCTTCCAGGCCAAGTGTATCATAGTACGCTACACTCAAGCGGCTAAGATCGACCAGTGCAACATTTGTCTCCGATGCTGTTTCCTTCATGGCCTGCACATATTCCGGGAAACTAATCCGAAACGAGACACTTGCCGCATCATAATCCCGGCGGCCAACAGGAGTAATTAGCACAGGTGTTGCACCGCGTTGGATGGCTCCTTGGATGTAGGTTTTTAAGTAAACTTTGTAATCCGCGGGTGAAACATAACGCTCTTGGTTGTTGATCGCGGCATCATTATGCCCAAACTGTATGAGCAGATAATCTCCTGGACGGATATTGCGTAAAATATCATCTAACCGCCCTTGTACCAGAAAGGTTTTCGTGCTTCGTCCACCAATAGAACGGTTCACAAATATAGGCTCATCTGTGAAGAACGGAGCAATCATTTGCCCCCAGCCCGCCTGAGGCTTCATCGCGGATTTATAGGTTTGAACCGTAGAATCTCCCGCAAGGTATACCGAAGGGTGTTCTCCAGCCGTTCGAGCATCCTTTGGAGTAATAACCAAAGCGTTAATCTTCGCTTCATTACCTGAGAAATACAATTCAAGCTGCCCATCGATGAGTGCAAGTTCAAATCCAGCCTCGACAAATTGTCCTGCTGTTTTGGCAGTAGGTTCTACCTTGACGATGGACTCGGCTTTAACCGTAATGTCTGTGTTTCCGGCAGTATCTCCGGCAATTAGGGAAAGCGTGTAATCCGCAGGTGGTAAATTGACGACAAATGATGATCCTTGAACACGAACAAAATCTGAGCGTATAGCATCACTTCCACCACGATCCTCTTCATTCACTTTGGAAAGATCGGTAAATCCATAGCCTCGCTCAGGCGTGTAAACATCCTTGGCAGTGACTTGGGTGTAGCCGTCAGCTACGTTCCCAGGGCCAAAGTCAAATCGAAGAGGCGCCGCAAGCTGTCTTTCGGCCAATGCCTGCCCTGGGATAAGTATGGTTGCAAACAACAAGCTGAACCCTGCGCATAATCCAATCATCTTACCGAACAACCTGTGACGTTTTCCCTTTTGTTTCAAGCGCAACCCTCGCTTTTCAGGTTATTTGAGTGGTTTGTCATTGTCTCTACGTGTATTGCTCCCCGCCAGCTTTTGACAACCTTGATCCAGCGCCCAGGATACCACAATGCCAACCGTGTACCTGATCAGATCCGCGGTCAGGAACCCTTTCCCAAGCACCAAGCCGCCCAGCGTCGTTGCCCGAATGTGGTTAATCCAGGGAGCCTGGTACATCTGGCTGAACTCAATGGCGAAGCAAAACAGCAAGCTGCCCCACAGGGCTACAGACAATTGACGATTCACCCACAACATTCTCAGCCCCAAATAAATCATGCACGCCCACAAGGCATCCCCAAAGTGATCAGCAACGAATTCAGGCAACCGGGAGGAGTAAACCCGGCTTCCCAAACCCAACAAGATCGTGACCAGCACAGCAATTAGGTACGCAGCGCGAGCCTTCCAGCGGAATTTCCCCTTTATTTCCCGATTGGCCTTCCTGATGACGCTCTTACGAACGCTCCTCATGCTAAATCACCCGTCCTAATGCTGGGACATCTCCGCCAAGCTGCTGGAAATTCGTAAAGCATCCTCTCTTGGATAGCGCTTGCAAGATTGCTGAACCTTTTGCTGATGTCATATTGTATGCACACCAACTTGTCTGTATTTTTCATAATATAATTAATCATAACGAGCCTCCGTAATATCGTACAAACGTATCAGCAACTTCCAAACTGTTCGTGTGAGGATACTAAAATTCAATACCACGCACCTTGGCAAAAACCATTTGGTGTACCATGCTTCCCTCTTCATCATACTCGACGTTTCTTAAAATCCCCTCCAGTGTAAAACCTGCACGTTCCGCTACCTTGGCGCTGCGCGTGTTTCTGGAATCACAACGAATCTCCACCCGATTGGCATGCAAATGCTGTATGGCAAAATCCGTAATACCGTGCACGGCCTCTGTTATAATGCCTTTTCCGGTCCATGATGTTCTGAGCCAATACCCAATTTCAAATCTTCGTGCATCCCAATCAATACGATGCAGACCGCTGCTGGCTACAAATTCTCCCGAAACCGTATCAAATATATACAACATCATATCAGACCGATCCAAAAATTTAAGTCTGGCTTGGCGCGAACGGATTTCAGATTCCTCTGCCGTAGGAAGATTTCTTGCAAACGGAAGCCAAGGCCGCAGTTCATTCGCACTCTCTCGTATCGCCTCATTGACTGCCGCCCCATCCCCCCATTGCGGAGCGCGTATGGTCAATCGCTCCGTCTGGAATTGGTCAGGGAACGATAAGAGAATGGGATTCGGTTGCTGCTCCATACTCATGATGCACCCTCCTCCTTATTCGTTGAATAACTGCGACGATCCAGCCAACCTGTGATTTCACGCAAACTCCCAATCTGATAGTCCGGTACAATGCCTGTTTCCTGCCACGTCATAAAGCCTTCCAGCCAGATGGTATGCAATCCTGCACTTTGTGCACCACGAATATCATTTGTCGGGTGATCGCCTACATAACAGGCATGGCCGGGATCGACAATGTCCAGCTCATTCAGAGCCAACTCGAAAATTCGAGGATTAGGCTTCTGGATGTTGACGCCGCCCGATACGATAATAGAATCCACATAATCCCTCAGCATAACTCGGTCGATTTTCGCTTGCTGCGTGCGGAGTGAGCCGTTGGTAATAATACCAAGCTTCAAGCCACGCGACCGCAGTTCGGACAACACTTCCTTGGCCCCGTCCATCAACACCGTAAACTTATGAAATTCACCATACCAAAAGCCCAGCATCTCTTGTACTGACGTATCGGGATTTTTCAGTTCCAAGTCTGCATGCAGCTCGGTATACAGTTCCCTCTTATCCCGGTACCCGTCCTGATCCGCCAAACGTATCTGTTCAACAACAGCCGCGCGGCTCGCCGGTTCTTCTGCCACAATAAATCGTTCAATAAAGCGCTCTGTATATGCCTCAAACGCCTGTTTACGATGAATAAGAGTATTATCCAGATCAAAAATAATCGCTTCTATGGACATAAATAGCTCCCTTCCTTCATCTTCTTGCACCGATTAGGCTGAAACAAATTGAATAATTCCTATTAGAAATAAAAGAAAAAAAACAGACAAGAAAACGATGATCATGTACTTCAAGATTCTCTTGGAGGTCGACTTTTGTTCCAGTTTGATCTCGATCTGGGTCAACCTTTCTTTGATTTCTTCCAAATCCTGCTCCACCTTCACATCATGCTCCCCTTCCTTCGTTTCGACTTATTCATCTTCCTGACACTCACTCACACAAGTTGCTCCAAAAACGCACTTTTTTTACGGCATTAAAATCAATTTGTTCATAAGGCTTCTCCCCAAATTCCAGCTTGAAATACTCCTGCAAACATTCCCCATACACGATAATATCCGTTTGATACACTGAAAATACCGGATTTCCTTCTTCAGATGGCTGCTCGGGGATATATCGATGTCCGTTGATCGGGATTAGCTTGGGCACACGTAAAAACTCACGTTTACATATATCAACGGCTTCCGCCGAATCTGTCGGTTTTTCGCCCCATTCGGGAGGCCAGAATATATGCTGCTCTACATCAAAAATCATACCTTCCAGCGGCCAATTCAACCTTTGCCGAATTACCCCCATCCGCTGTGGTGACGTATCTCTCCAAGGAATAAAGCTTTTACCGATGGGAAGAACACTCATCAGAAGCTCCCGCAAATCGGGCGGGAAGTGAATATCATACCTGCCTTCGACGTCGGTAACCTCCTGCATGGATAAGCCTGGAGCTAAGGTCACATCGTGTTTACGTAATAAATCTATGATATAAGCGATATCCATCTCTTATCGACTCCTCAGCAGCTAGCTAGTTGACCGGATTGGTCAAGAGGCCTACCAGGCTTGTAACTTCAACTTCACCAACACGGCGCGGGCCTTCCATAAAATATCCCCTTGTTCCTACCTGTATCCGGTGTCGGTGTACCTTTTCCCTCATTTCTCCAAACAAAACCCACATTCTCGCCTGTCCTTCCCGGTGAACCGGACGCTCGGTATCCATGATCAATTGACCATCTCCATCTTCAAACTCAGGATGTATGGCGTAAATCCCCGTCGTCGTGATATCATCGCTCTCATAGGCAAAATCGCAGCGGTACCCCTGAAAAGGCAGCTGTTTCCTGCCTCCTTCTTCCGGCGTGTAAAATCGATACTTTATTGTAAAATCGTGCGTATGCTGTCTGCTATTTTCATAGGGGTTCCACATTTCATATCATCCCCTTAGGTCTTTTCCAAAAATATGTACTTCTTTCTAGTGTAATTCAATAGGAAAAGAAATCCAAGACCTATCCGCAATACATTGCTGAATAAGCTTGGATTATATGAGAGTCCTTTATTATAATATATGACTTCTATACTTGCTGTCCGTTCACCTGAACATCTACGGCTACTTGCTGCCCCAACCAAGCCTGCATGCGATTCCACGAAAAAACCTGCTCCATGTGAAATACACCATATGGAAGTTCTGAACGGTACAGGGCGAGCGCTGCAAAGACGGTTGCCTTAGCGGTTAAATCAGATTGATGGTGCCCCCTCAGCCGACATTCGACCTTCGTCTCCTTGCCATTGAGCGTTCCTCGGGCATCTACCTTGACCGCTACAGCATTCCCTCCTAGATGTATCTTGCCAAAGCTGCGAACTACAGCATCACGCACAGTTTTCTGTCGGAGTAAACCTGATACTCCTATCGTTCGAAGCCCTGCCAGAAGCCGGGTGGTCAAGCGCGAATCGAAGCAAAGGCGTGTGCTAACCGTAGGAACTTTGAGCGTACGAGGAAGTGTCTGCTGATCCGAAAAAGGAAATCGATACGCCCGATGACGACCCACTCCTGCACCAAAGTCTGCTACTATGCCGTCGGTAAAGCTTTTTCGAGTCACAGGGCGTCCCTGTTCTATAACCTCCAAATCGGCATGAATCTGATCTACTGTCCACTCAATGGCAGCCTGACCGTGTCGATCCCCCAAGCCCAGCATCAAAGATATATTCAACTCATCCGTCTGATCCATGAACTGTGTCGCTTGCAGTGCTAACAAATTGGTCAGCCCCGGAGCTAATCCTACACTTAACAGGGCTGTGGCCTGATAAGCTCGAGCCTCTTGATGACACTGCTCCACTTGACTCAAAAAGGCCGCATTCGCGGTAATATCCATGTAATGCACCCCATGTCGAAGACAGGCACGTACCAAGGCCGTATTGTCCTGATCCAGACACATGATAACCAATTTAGCTTGCTCTAATATCGACGGGTCCATCGGCTCATGAATATTTAGCTGCAAGGGCCGTATCTTACCATTCGATTGTCTACTAAATTCAGTGGCCCGCTCCAGACTACGACCTGCGGCAAATACCTTGCCGGGAAACATTTCACTTAACTCCGTGCATATAATTTTTCCAACATGGCCATACCCGCCAATGATGATGATGTTATCCTTTGTCATAAGTCGTCTCTCCCTCTTTAACCGCAAACCATGCATTTACTAAAAAAGCGCCATAATACCGGGTGATGTGGGTAAAGCCTGCCTCTATCAACAGTTCCTGTATTGCCGCATTGGACACCGGGTTTGACTCACGACCGATGGAAGCAGCGAATCGTTCCCAATCCTCGAGTGAAATGCCCTGACTCAGCATATGACCTTTCCATGCCTGCATTTGGATGGAAAAAGAAGGCTCCTGCGGATTCCCATTAATAGAAGCTAGACAAAAAGGTGCACCCGGCTTGAGTCGAGCGGATATCTGGCGTAGCAATGCCTGTTTACTTTCCAAGCTCCGAAGAAAATGAAGCACCAGCAGGCAGGTAGCAGCGTCATAGACCGGTTCTCTGCATGACTCTTCGCCGTGCTTTTCGTGCTGTTCTTCAGGCTGTTCTCCAGACAACTCTTCCAACGTACCTGCAACAAACGATACTTTTGAACTGATGCCCGCATGTGTCACACGCTTACGTGCCAAATCCAGCATGTGCTCAGAGGGATCGACTGCCGTAAAGGACCATGCTTCATGGCGCCCTCCGAGTGTTATCAATTCCTGACCGCCTCCAGCACCGACAATTAGCACATTTGGATCTATATTTCTAGTATGAGCTTGTGCCTCAAGCTGTGCGGTTATCAGACAGTCTGTCATCTCATACAAATGAGCATATCCAGGTATTTTTAAAGCAATCGTATCCGCGTACTTATGCACATTCGGATGATTCCAGCTCATAGGTTGGTTTGAGTCCGTATTTCCAATAGGGGTATGTCTCATATGTGCTTTCCTCCAAACATTTAGCCTTGATCTTCTCAGACCATTCGTTTATTGTAGATTTTATTAAGAATCATTCTCAATTATAAATACAATACGAATATCCACCATCCCATAAATGTGGGATTTAATAAGCGCGCTTGAGAATCTCCAGCTTTCACGATAGGAGTAAATGATGAACGCACACTACACGCAATTTGCACAGCTTAAGGACGCCCGACAGCAAATCATTGATCTGGGGGAAAAAGCACCCTCATCCCTAACGTACAAGCACACCCTAATCGATCGCTTGCGTACTCAGATTGCTTTCGATGCGGCGTGCTGCACCTCAGTAGATCCGCGTACGCTGCTTTCCACGGGGGCATTTACAGAGTCGGGTGTGGAGGACATTCATAACAAACTGCTGGAATACGAATATCTGCACGACGATATGATGAAATATGATCAGTTGGTGCGAGAAGGACAGTCTGTAGCGACGCTACATGGGTCTACACAAGGCCAACCGGATCGGAGCACACGATATAGAGATGTTTTGCAACCCGCCGGATTCGGGGATGAGCTGCGTGTTCCGTTTATGTACAAAGGGAGCTGTTGGGGATTTCTTACGTTGTTCCGTCATCATGGAAAGCCTGTATTCAGCGAGGAAGAGCAACAACTGCTTGAAGCATTAGCGCCGTCCATAGCCTACCATCTGCGTCAGGCCAGTGTCGGTTTATCTCCAGCCCCTGCCATGATCACGGAAAATGAACTTGAGCCAGGGATTCTAATGCTTTCCGATAAGCTAGAACCGATCTCGTCCAATACAGTAGCAGAGCAGTGGCTACATCTGCTTCGGCAGCAGGAGGGAATCCATGAAGACAGCCTTCCGGCTCCTGTCCGGGCGGTATGCCTGCGAGCGCTATCCACTGCCACTGCACCAGCCCGACTATGTATCCCTTCCGCAGACGCAGGCACCCCATGGGTAACCATCAGAGCCACCCTTCTGCAAGGCGGACAGGAGCATACGGGTCAGAAGCAGCTAGCCGTATGGTTTGAGGCTGCTAAAGCAACTGACATGCTACCGCTTATGACCGAGGTGTACTCATGGTCCGAACGAGAGAGACAAATTGTCCAACTCATTGTTCAGGGCTTTTCGACCAAGGAGCTGGCTAGCGCACTTCATATTACTGCCTACACGGTGCAGGATCATCTGAAAGCGATTTTCTTGAAAACAGATGTAAGCAGCCGTCGTGAGCTAGTATGGAAGGTATATTCTAGATTCAATTAACCTATGTAAAGAAGACAGATGACCCGATTAGGGATCATCTGTCTTTGCATCACTGCTCTATTTGGACGCAAGAGCCTTATTTCTTCGAAGAGGAGTTCGTATCATCGTATGACACTGGTGAGGGCTTCGCAATCCATTCATCAGCCTCAGGCTCGATATCCACGCCATTTTCCAGCTTCGTTTTCTCCATCAAGGAATCTCCGTCCTCGTCCTTCTTGTTGCGGATTTTCGCTTCGTCTTGAGTGTAGTCGCTCATGTTGATTCCTCCTTTTTTAATTTCATCTGATGGTTGTACTTTACTCATAATTACCCATTGCCGTCCTGTACAAACCTCTACACGACCAGATGCCCTTTTTTCTCCGCCGGTCCAATGACCGCCTCAATGCCAGCATTAAACTCCAGAAAGTCGCTTTCTATTCCATCACTGAAAATAACTCCATTTTCCGGCATCTGCGATGCAATCCGTAGCGGTTTTTCGGCTGCTACCTGACCAAACACGAGATCCGCAGCAGTCGTTCGACTGGGGAATGGTTCTCTCACCGTAAAATAAAGCGATGGCGAACTCCAAGTTGCACGATGATCATGACTCATTCCGTCTGCTGCCTCTTCCTGAGTGAAGGCTACACCGGGCATCAGCTGGCCTGGAGTCAGCGAGATTGGATGCCGTGTAGCACTGCCGACAATTCCGGCCGCTCCAGCCAGCACACTGGTCAGCCAGCCTGTCGCTCCCAATCCGGTTGAAACGATAATGCCGCTGGATGATTGTTGTTCTACCTGATCCTCCAGCCTTAGCTCATATCTCGCGGAGACATGAGTTTTGCGCCCAATGAACAAATCATTTACAGCATACAAGGATTGGCCATCATTTAATTGGGCTTTAGCCAGCGTAACCTCCTTAATTGGCCGTCTGTGCACGAACACATCCGGCACCACCCAGCGCAGGTCGGATACAGTAAACGGCAGCAATACCCCGTCCCAGCGCAATGGATCTGGATTCACACCGATAAGTGGCTGCTCGGTCAAATATTTTAACGTGTTGGCTACCAGCCCATCCTGACCCAACACCACCACTGTATCCTGCTCACCAAAAATAAAGTTCGGCACATGCTCCCGCTCCACAATCTGAACACGACCCAAGGCTGTTAACTCCGACGTTGCCGTTGCCACCGCCCTGCGGTAATTTTCGTCCTCCAGCACATAATCACTGAAATCCGCACCCAACCGTTCCATAAAGAAGCGAGCCTGCTGCACCGTATTGTATCGGACAATCAGTTCCTCCAGTCGCGTTTTACGCTTCACCAAAATGATCTTCTGCTCTGTCATTCGGCTGCTCATCGTGTTCTTCCTCCAGACCCTCTCGATCCTGCTGATCCGCTAGCTCCCGTATCTGACATGAGACCTTGCAGCAGATCCGGCGTAATATTCAGCTGACCGATTTTGCCTGCATTTTCTGCAAGCTCCTGGAATGCGATCGCAATTAGCTTATCCGGGCTCATATCCATGTTGGCCATAGCTTGAAGTACGTTCGGCTCAACATCCTGCAACGATTTCATGACTGCTGTCAGCTCATAGGCCTTGGCATCGGCTTCTGCCTTTTTATTCGTTACGGTCAGCTCAATCAGCTCGCGTTTTTTCTCCTCCAAGGCTGTGTCAAATCGTAGCTGCTCCTCTTTCATCTCGCTTTGCTTTTGCTTCACAGAACGCTCGGCATCGAGTTGAGTTTCGCGGATTTGTTTCTTTTTCGTCTCTACTGCAATCTCAGTGTTCAGCTCGTTTTCCTTCACACGCCGCTCTTGCTCAATAGATGCATTACGACGCTCATACAAAGCATGATCCGCGTTGCGAAGAATCTCTTCTCTCGCTTGAGCCTCCAGCGCTCTCATCGTCTCCTTATTGGGTAGAATCGCCAAAATCGACAGTCCCATAACCTCAATGCCGAGCTTTTCCATTTCCGTATGCTGCGCAATATCCTTCGTCATGTTTTGGGCCAGACGTTCACTGGACTGAACAGCTTCTTTGAGCGGGACACGCTCCAAATACTTTTTGGTAAGCACCTTGGCGATGTTAATCACCCGTTGGGCCAGCTTGCTCGGGTCATCCGAAATGTAGCGTCGTTCCTTCAAGTCATACGTATAGTTTAAAATCTGCGTCGTTCTCCGATAATCCACAATTCGATAAGTCAGTTGCCCCTGCACCGTCACCGCCTGAAAATCATTCGTCATGTCCTCAAACATGAACGGCGCATCAATGGAAGAGACGGGCACGACAACAACCGAGGTGGTCGGGGCGTAGTAATAAAAAGATAATCCAACACCCTCCCGAACCACCTTCCCGTTTTTCACCTTCATCACATATTCACTGGGCTGAAATTTAACAAAATTAAATCCAAACATAGCCACTTCCTCACTTTCTTTGTAGTTTATAATATTTTGTTATTATCATTTTGTTATTAACAATAAAATAACACACATTTTCAATAATATCAATATGACATTTTTAAAAAAATAAAGGCCATTTCCCCTCCGATATGCTCGGTTAGAGGAAACAGCCTTATTGAAACACTTTATTTATCATCCACATTCCATTCTCTATAAAATTGCTCCAAGTACATCTCCATCCATTGATGCCGAACTTCCGCCAGCTCTCGGGCATAAGCGGTATTCATTAAATCCTTGAGTTTGAGCAGCTTTTCGTAAAAATGGTATATGGCACTTTTACCTGCGGCACGATAATCATGCTGTGAAAAGTCTTTATCCGGGTGATGCATCATACTGCCTTTTGAGCCAGCATACATAAAGGTTCTTGCAATCCCAATCGCTCCAAGAGCATCCAACCGATCCGCATCCTGCACAACTTGACCTTCCAGCGTTTCCATAGGCGGGTTTTGTCCACCATTGTAGGACATCGTAGCTATAATAGTCATCACGTGCGTGATCACATCTGGATCACTTACATGCAGAAGCAGCCACTGCTCTACTTTATCCAGGCCCGCTTGCTTGGAATCATTTAATTTTTCATCCGCTACATCATGCAGCAGTGCTGCCAGTTCACAAATAAACGAATCTGCGCCCTCTTTGGCAGCAATTTTAAGGGACAGCTTTCTCACCCGGTCTATATGCCACCAATCGTGACCACTATGATCATGCTCCAACTGCTGCTGTACAAAGGGCTCCGCCTTTTGAATAATATCTGCCAAAATCGCTTCCTGTTGCTCCGTTCGTCTCTCCATATGTCACCTTTCAATCCCGTCCATACTTTCTATGGTAGGTTCGTTTAATTTTTTAATGCTTGGCCATCTGCTTACTGCGAATCATTGAGAGCGCCTTACGGGCTGCCAGTTTCCCATTCGGGCTTCCGTGCTTCACCACTTCTTTTAATAATTCGGTCGCTGGTTCATATCCATGATGTCCTAAAAGGACACATGCTCGTTCCTGTACATACATATCCTCATCGTCCAAATAGGGAAGCAATGAGTCTAGTTCGCAGGTAGGCGTGATCGCCATTAAGCTATAAAGATGCTGACATCTCACATCATCATCCACAGGTGAATCCTTTTCTAGCAAGGCTCTTAGTTCATTCATGCAACGAATATCTTCCGCTAATTGTTCTGTGCTAATGTCCTCGCCGGACGGATAATCCTTACGTAGCTGTTCCCACTCCAGTGCTGGATTTTGCTCCAACTCTGCAATCAGAGAAAACGCACTTCTGTACGCCGGTGACAAATCCGTTTCCTCGTGACTTATATAACACAACTTATATGCTAACGGCCCCTCCACATATATGCCAACATAATTAGAATGGTCATCCGTCCATAGAGGGACGATATGTTTAAATACCTCGATCTGCCCCATCCACTTGATGCCCTCGGCAAGCTCTTGCTCATTCATGAGTTGAAGCTGAACGTTCCGTCCCTCTCGTTCCTTGCTATGTACATGCAAAGCTTCCATCATGTCGTCTGGCAGATGAATTGCTAGCCGTTCAAGTACCTCTTGTAAGCTCATTTTTCACGCTCCTTATCTTCTCTACTCAAAATCTACTATATAAGACCGAAAAGGACAGGCTTTCTTCATTTTATTCTATATGGTGTATGCTATCCAACCTTTAGAACGAGAAGTCAGTAACCTGACAAAAAAAGAACCTCCAAAACCACACAAATCGCAGTCGCGGAAGTTCTTTTACATTTTCCCTACCCTATTGCTAATCCTATATAACTTATTCCGTATTCTTACTCCACGATACCAAGCTCGCGGTTTTTTTCCTTGAATCGGCTGTTATGAGAAGATACATATGCCGCTTTGTCAGCTGCTGGATCAATGTACAGCTTGGCGCTGTTCAGTGCAAGGGCGGCATCTGTGAACGTACCGGCAATTAGATACAGTTTGCTTCCGTATTCGACAAAATCGCCTGCCGCGAAAATACCTGGCAGATTCGTTTCCAGCTTTTCGCTCACTCGGGCATGCCACTCACCCATATCCAGCCCCCAATCCCGAAGCGGGCCGAAGTCGGATTTAAGTCCATGATTTACGATGACAGCATCGACATTCAACACCTGTATTTCGCCCGTATCTACATGACTGATCGTCACCTGTTCAATCGTCTCTCCATTGTTGCTATGTAGCTGACTCACCGCGTATGGTGTGAGGACACGGACCGAGGATGATTTCATACGAGCTACATTTTTCTCATGTCCGCCAAAGTGATCCCGACGATGTACGACAGTCACACTCGCCGCAATAGACTCCAGCTCATTCGCCCAATCCACTGCCGAGTCGCCTCCACCAGAAATCAGGACGTGCTTGCCCCGGAATGGCTCCAGCTCTTGTACAGTATAATGCAGGTTCGTAACCTCATAGCGGTCCGCCCCCTCAATCTCCAGCTTAGCCATTTTGAGAATACCATAGCCTACTGCCAGAACGATCGTGCGTGTCCAATGCTGTTCCCCTGTGGCAGAAGTTAGCAGGAACGTGCCATCCTCTTGCCGATCCAAACCAGTGATCTGCTGTCCCAGCACAATGGTAGGCTCGAACGTCCGCGCCTGCTGCTCCAGCTGATCAATCAGCTTTTCACATAAAACCGGGGTAACCCCCCCGACATCCCAAATCATCTTCTCTGGGTATATGCGCATTCGTCCGCCCAGCTCATGCTTGGCTTCGATCAGCTTGGTTTTCATATCTCTCATTCCACTGTAAAATGCGGTATACATACCGGCAGGACCACCGCCGATGATCGTTACATCATATAATTCCAAGGACACTGTCACTCTGCAACTCTCCCTATCATAACGTAATATGTCTGCTCCTATTATAAGTGATAATAATTATCAATATCAATTAAGAAATAAAAACATGACCATTACAGAGGTTTTTGTGACCTTAGAACTACATTTTATAGGTTTATATAGCTACTGCTTCCATTATTCTCGTAGATTATGCAAGGATTGCTGCACTATCGCATGCAATGCTTTTTCATTAAGTCCTGTCTGTACAAATTGAAAACGGTGATCTGCCAATTTCTGAACTCGGTCTATGATCTGCCCCAGATGATAAGCCGTATGCTCCACCACATGGTATACGTCATACATATTTATCGCCCCCGTATGGTCCAATGCTGCACAGAAGGATGAAAAAGCTTCTTCTACCTCATCCATCAGTTGTTCCTTGTTTTGCATGGAAGGTATAAAGCTATCCTCTATTCCTTGCTTGTATGTAATCGTCGGATCTATGAGCTTGGCTGCGTTTCTGCGCACATGCACCATGATATGGTTGATGATCCCACCAATGCTATTCGTTTCCGTCTCACCTACGCGCCATAGCACCTGTTCATCCAAAAGCACAATGCATGCCCGCAACTTTACCAAATATTGATCGTACATTCTGTGCTTGGATATGATTTTAAACTCATGCATGGAAGAATCCATATATTTATTTCCTCCTTCGTCCTATCAAGTGAATTTCTCAAAAAAATTACTTCCCTCGATCATCCAATACTGTTCAGGTGAAGGTACCTCGTTCAAAAAGTTTTGATATTCCCCTTTCCACCCCGCTGGGACATAGTGTTCAAACGAGGCTGGCTCAGGAAATAGCGAATAGAGAACTTTTTCATCAAAGTTAACATACAGAGCAGGACAGAACTCCAACACTTCATCCTGATGCTGAATAGCACCATCAAGCAACTGGAGCATTGAAGTTAGTTCCCCAGTAGCCACCTTATATTCACAGATGTGATCCAAAAATGCTCCCACTGTGGTTTCATCCAAAATAGGGATACCAAACCGTTCCTCCATCTCGGTATTCAAAAACCAATACTCTCTTTCCGTCACATACCAATTCCATTCCCCTTCAAAGATAACACCAACAATGATGTTTTGCGCATATTCAGGCCATAATTTCATGAGCTTCTCGCGTTCCCTTCTTTCTCACTCACAGTTCGATCCAAAACCGGTTTACACGGTTTCCGTCTTCCTCTATGTAATCCTTGTCCGGCGTTCCGCCATTTTGTATGATTGTTTTTTTGGAGGCAATATTATCGGAGTCGCATACGACCAGGGCTCGGGAAATCCCCAGCTCTTTTGCTTTTTCTAACGCCAAGGCCAGCATTGTAACAGCGTACCTGTTCCCTCGTGCAGAAGGACGGATACCGTAACCGATATGACCTCCGGCATTCATTAGGTGTTCGTTAAGGTCATGCCTGATATTCACTGCTCCCACGACCTGTTCATTCGCATTCACAAGCCAGTATGTTGAGCTTTTGACCCAGCCTTCAGACAGGTTGATTCCATTTTCCTGATTACTTAAAACCGTCAGCATACCTTCAAAATCGTACGGTTCTAAAGAAATCACCCAAGGCACCATATGCTCCTGGCTCTGTTTCCATTCCTCATAAAATGAAAGATAAGCTTCATTCCAGTCCTGATCCGGCTGTACCAATCTGACGGTCTGCATCCACTCACGGCCTCCTCTTTAAACGTTCAATTCATCTGCTATTGCTTATATTTCAATATCCATGAATTTTTGCGCCCAATCTGCAAAAGAGAGCTTATTATCCCAAGTGACTCGCTTCATCGCTTTGGCACATCCCCAGTTTAGAATCTGCTGATGCAGCATATGCACCCGGAAACGCTCAGTAAATCCTTCTTTGGCTTCCATCCCTTGTGCGTAAGCAGTAAGAAAACCCTTTGCCAACTCTTCTTCGCTGTTCTCCAGATACATGGTGGTTATTTTCGGAAGATCTGCAACCCCATCCCCAAAATAGGCTGTCGTAAAATCAAAAAGACCACTGACTCTCCAGCCCTTATCCCCATTCTGCACAAGGAAATTTTGCGGTTTAAAATCCCCCATCACAAAGGTCGCAGCTTCCAGCTGATCGAATGCTTGACGGGAGCCTTCCAATATTTCCTCTACCCATTCCATATCCTGTACAGAAATGTTCGAGTATTTTTTGGCATCCTCTAGCCAATATCGAATTCGTCCATACAACCATCCTCGATAAGAGACTTCAAAAGGGCGAATGGCTAGAGTTGTTGTATCCAGCTCTCCACTGTTCTTAACCTTCCAGCTATGAAGCTCCAACAGAACAGTAGCAAGCATTTCAGCCATTTGCTGTTTATCCAGCGAGGTCAGCTTTGCTTGCAACTCAGGTGTATGTATATGCTGACCGTATAGACGGGGCATAACTGCATAGCTCCAGCCGAAAATGTCCTCCGTATGATCCACAAGATACGGTGTTGGCACGGGTATTGGAGTCCGTGTCTGTATTTGCTCCACCATAAACTTTTCTTCTATCCATTGCCCTAGAAAAAGCGGGTTCCCCTTCAGCACAAACTGCCCAGCCGTTGAGGAAACATAGAGAGTTTGCCCTAGGACACCTTCTGCCGTTTTTTCGTAAGACAGCAAACGTCCCAAATCAAAACGATTCAGCATCCTTTGCATTTGATCATTTGTTACCTCGCCTAGCCGATTAGACGAAAAATAAATGGTCGTCGTCATCTCTACACACCATAGCTCTTAATCGTTGCTTCCAGGGTTTCATCCGTATCTGCTAGCCAAACGAAACTAACCTCAAACGTTCCCGGCTCGAAAAACAATGGAAATCTCCGCTTAAACCAATCCTGCATCGGCAGATTTAGCGCCTCCTTCATATCCACCCACAGCAGTTCTCCCTCAGGGGGATTTTTTAATAGGTCACCTTCAGTGGCTGTAGCCAAATAGTTAAAGACCATATATCTCAGTCCTTGACTTGGGTCACAATATTCGTCGATTCCTTTAAATACAATTTCCGTAACGGTTAAGCCTGTTTCTTCCTTTACTTCACGAATGGCTCCATTCACAATGCTTTCTGGAAACTCTACTTTTCCTCCTGGAGCAATATAACCCGGAAACCCCTTTCGATTTGGTCTATTCATAAGCAATACCTTGCTTCCGTCTTGAATCATACACATGGTATATATTTTGTGTGTCACTTCTGTTGTCAATCCGATCATACCTTTCTTTATTCACGATTCACTATAATCTAGCTTTTAACTTTCACACCGACATACTGTGGTTAAATATGGAATTCACCATACTTTAACTCGTTATTTTGTAGAGCGCAATAACTCTAACCATAGACTAGATTAGCGGGGTAACCTGGAGCGATCACAGTCCCTCGTCAAACAACTGTAGGCCTATGATTTCAAAGGCGACAACATCGCCCGCTTTAACGTTGACATCACCATTCATTTCTTCAGAATCCAAAATAAACGTAGTGTCTCCTATTACAATCTCCAGACATTCTATCCCACCTGCTTCGCCCTGCATCACTTGATGTATCGTTCCTTGAATCCAGTAGTCGCCTAGCTTGGGTTGAGGTCGAAAAATCCCTGTCTCTTCAGTAGACTTCAGCCTTCTGAACCCTTCTATACTGGATTGAGAAGTCTCGACCGAAATGACACAGCCGGGAATCATCTTATTCAAGCTTTGTTCATACGGAACAACATACGCATATCCAGAAGTCAGTTCATGCCAAAAATATGTCCAGTAGCCGTATACTTTTTCCTTGCCAATACTACGAATGATGATATGATGATCTTTATTTATTTCCTTGATCTGTACGCGCATATATAGAGTCCTCAGTAGATACTTTTCTTATAATAATAGTGTTTAAAGCCTCTTGGAGCATCGTCAATGACACCAACGACTTCATAGCCATGCTTTTCATAGAATTCGGGCGCTTGAAAAGTAAAGGTATTAAGTTGTATAAAATTACACCCTTTATCTTTAGCAATTTGTTCGATTTCACCAAGCAGTTGTGAACCGTAGCCCTTTCCTCTGTAGCGCTGATCTACCCACAAAATATCAACCTCCACCCAGTTCCAACATAGTACACTTAGGAGACCGCCGATCACCTGACCATCTTCATCTTTGAGCGTAAGATTAATCTCTTCGTATCGGGTTCGAATATCTGCTGGGACGTGTTTCGCATTAAACTCAATCAACTTGTTTCTGACTAAACGCGCTTCATCTCTACTACTTCGATTCATCTGAGGTTCCAGCGTCATGGCATAAATCCTCCAATTTGAAATGATTACTAGCACTTACTGATTTAAATATAGAAAATAATAGGGTTAAAATACTTTCATCTTCCTACTGTTATATATTGTATATACTTTTCTATGTTTAGTCACATGATTCAATTTAGATGGACAGAATTATTCTAATCTAAATATCGCTGATTAAAGTCGCTCCCTGGATTCATGCAAAATATTTAGTAAACGAAAAAAGCAGGCCCCTATGAAACGGAGAGCCTGCTATCGTTTGTATCCATCGTCTGTCCTACAGGAAAAAAGATGGGATGATTAAATTGAAATATCCAGTGATTTCCCCACTCCCGTAATATCACTGCTGTTAGCGCTGTTGATACGAGTTGTTTCCGTGTTACTTGGAGCGGGCTTTTCCATTTTTGGAGTTGACGTGCTGCTGGATTGCGAACTTTGCTGTGCAATTTGAGCTTCAATCTGTTTAATTTGCTGCTGAAGCTGCTTCATTGTTGTTTCTTTTGTATCTTTATTATCTTTACTTTGCTGTACCTTGTTGTACTCCGCTTCAAGTTGAGCTTTTTGCTTTTCCAGACTAGCTGTTTCGTTGGTACTGGATGAAGACGAAGTGCTTGCAACAGATATAGAACTGCTGGAAGTGGATGAAATGTTCATACGAGATTTCCCCTTTATAAAAGTATGAGTTTACACGTGTGGGCTAACCGGTTCTAAGCTATGGTATTGCACTCTAATGACTAATACGACGATGATATAGATTGTTCAAAAGTCTTAGCGATTTTATCGAATAAAGCCGATATTTCTTCATCTGTGGCATTTGATTCGTCTGTATTTCCCCACGCGTCTTTTAATGTAGAAAGCAGATCTGTTTCCTGATCTTTGTCCGAAGCTGTTGACCCGGATATAAGACTGGAACTCAGAACGCTTTGCAAATCACTCAGCAAGGATCTTTTTTCATCTACTGTAAGCTCTTTCTCAGATGTAGTGCTGTTATCCTCTTGATTGGAAGTCTCTTGGATATTCCATGCGAATGGAGGCATAATTCCACCCATTGCCTGCATCATAGGAGGCAGACCACTGCTATCCATTTCAGGATGGGACGGGTCTCCTTCAGGCGGCGGTGCAGGACGATTATTTTGGATCGTTTCTGCTATCTTATCGAATAGCTCCAATACTTCCTCATCTGTTGCCGTCGAAAGATCCCCACCGGCTAATAAATCGTTAACCGAAGCCAATGGATTCTTCGTGCTATTGGTGAGTTCATCTGTATCAGAGGAAGCACTTGAAGACATCAGATAACTTTGCAGATCAGACAACAGCATTTTCTGTTGGTCTGTAGTTAGTGCAATGGTATCCTGGTCGTCGTACTTGTAATCATTACTGTAGTTTTCCGTAGGAAGCGGAGCCTGCATTCCTCCCGTGTATTCCATAAATTCCTTGCTCAATTCGAGTGAATCGTTAGATTTCTTGTGTGTGGTATGACCCGTGGTATTTAGTCCATTCTCATTTGACTTCACCGTATTCGATTGATCATAGGAAGTCGTGATGAGATGCCTGTTAATGGATAGTGACAAAGTAGATCCCCTCTCAGTGTACATAATGTTTTTAGCTGCCCACCTACCTTTCATCGGCAGCAAATCTGAATGCAACCTGAGGGTATGCTGAATGATAACTGAATAAATACAGACTCACTAATACCGTAATCCTTTTTTTTATTTCCTAGACCATAGTCAAGGAAAATCCCCTCCGCAGGACGGGGGGATTAACCCTACTCGAGACAGGAGTAAGTAAAGGGATAATTTGTTACTCTTAGCAAAGAATAAATAAACGTATTCTAAAAATTGAAAGTAGGAGAATGATGTATGATCCGTATTAGCCATTTGGTTCACGAGAGACTTATGTTCCTATTCAAATTTTTGTACTCGCCTGCATATGTGGGTAGTGTAACACCAAGTTCCAGATTTTTAGCTAAAAATATGATAGAATCCATTCCATGGAGTGAAGTTCATGCTGTCGCCGAGCTTGGTGCTGGCACGGGGGCAATTACTCAATACATCCCGTCTGCTGCTAAATTTCAACCAAAGGTCTTACTCTTTGAAAAGGACCAGGCCATGCAGCAGAATTTAAAAAGAAGATTCCCGAATTATCTGTGCTATTCCGACTCGCGTGAGCTTCAGCTTGCTATGAAAAATGCCCAAATAGAACAGCTTGACTGCATAATTAGCGGGCTGCCATTTTTCAATTTTCCACAAGAGATGCGAAATCAAATTGTAGAACAAATTCATCTATCACTCAGGGATGGAGGAATGTTTGTCGCCTTTCAATACTCTAAACAGATGAAGCAACAGTTAGGTGAATGGTTTGATATTGAAGAAATCAAGTTTGTGCCTATGAACGTTCCACCCGCATTCGTGTATGTATGCCGAAAGAAAGCATAAGAAAGGAGTATGCGTATGGACGTGGAATATTTAATTTCCATCATCGAACAATACGGCTATGCAGCATTATTCTTTTCTCTATGGCTCGGAATTGTAGGTCTGCCCATCCCGGATGAAGTCATTGTGATGACTGGCGGGGCTGTAACAAGCATGGGCATACTTCACCCGTTACCCGCCTTTTTAATTGTATATCTTGGGGTTATATCAGGCTTGTCCTTAGGTTATGTATTGGGGAGAACCGTGGGTACACCGATTCTAGAACGTTTGCGCCGGAAGAAAAAAATGGACAAGTACATTACGTTTTCGGAAAAATTAGTACATAAGTATGGAAACTTCACTATTTGCATCAGTTATTTGCTACCGATCGTCCGTCACATTATTCCATATATTGTCGGAATCAATAAAATGAGCTTCAAGCGCTATGCTTTGTTCTCTTATTCAACGGGCTTGATCTGGACGCTGATCTTCTTTCTGCTCGGACGTATCTTTGGCGATCATGTACAAGCAGCAGGAGAACTGATCCATCGTTATGGCCTGCAGATGGCATTGCTTCTCATCATGCTGACAATTATATTTTTTATAATGAAATTTGTGTGGGGGAAGAAAACAACGGAGGAGTAAAGGTTGAGGATATTCGGCATGTTCATAATATAAGCGAATTTAAAAGTTACCTTTGGTTTTGTCCTTTTTAGCAATACTATCCATATGATATACTATAAACTAACAACAGAATGGCTTAGATGGGCGGTCGGCTAGTCTCCTGCAAAGGAGGTGATGCCTGTGGAGGTTAAAGATACATTAATGTTGATGATTCAATTTGCAACGTTGGTGATCTTGATTATTTCCTTCAACAAAAAGAAATAGACCGCCCTCCGGAAAAGGTTAGCGGTCTATTTTACTAATCCAACCCTACAGCCACCGCCCTTATAAGCGGCTGTTGTAAAAGAGTGAGGATGTTGGTAGCATCCTTACTCTTTTTTAGTATATACTTATTAGCTTTAGTTTATCACAGGAAAAACCATATTGCCAATATGGAAAATCTTTTTAAGAGGCAGCTTTCACCCTACGTTACTTCTTTAATTGAAGCAGCTTAACCAGCTTGTCATGAATGGCAGTATTCGGGTAATTCCCGCTAAACTGAGAAGATCCGGGGCCCATCGCGGTTAACGCCACATCAACAGATGTATGTCCTCCTGTGGTCCAGTCGATATAAAACTTTTCATTAGAGCCTTTTACAGTAAAAGGACCATCCTCTTTGGAGACGCCTTCACCGGATTCATCCTCCGCATCTTCGCCTTCAATCGCCAAACCGCCCGTTTCATGATCTGCCGTCACCAACACTAATGTATCTGGATGCGCTTTGGCATACTCTTTAGCTACTTTAACGGCCTTATCGAGCTGTTGCCCAGCCTTAATCGTTAACTCACCTTCATTGTCATGCGCCATCTCATCCGTTCCTTCTTCCTCTACCATCAGGAAAAAACCTTTTTGGTTTTTGGAAAGAACATCAATCGCTTTAGCCGTCATATCCGGTAAAGAAACCGTTGGGTTGTAAGAGTTACCCAGCTTGTTGTGAGCTTGAAACATCTCTTCATTGGCGAACAGCCCTAACAACTTAGAACCTTTAGCTGCTTTCATTTCTGTCTGATCCGTCACATAGCTATAACCCAGCTTCTTCGCTTGTTCCACCAAATTCCCTTGAGTTCCCTTACTAGCTTCCTCAGGATCTTCTGCCGGAGCATCTGGATGTTTGCCTACTGTTCCTGCAGGGTACCAGAAATCCTCACCACCGCCCAGAATAACATCCACCTTGCTTTTCTCCAGATACTGCTTGGCAATCTCGCTTTGAGCGGAGCGTTTTTCGACATGCGCACCAAAGGCGGCCCCCGTTGCGTCTGTCACTTGGCTTGTCGTCACGACACCTGTAGACATGCCTGCTTTTTTGGCTAGCTCCATAATCGTTGTCACTGGTTTTTTATTCAAGTCCATTCCGATCGCACCGTTATACGTTTTCACACCTGTTGCAATTGCAGTCGCAGCGGCGGCAGAATCCGTAACAAGATTATCCCCTGAACTTGTGCTAACCAAGCCAGTTACAGGCATGTTGTCCATTTCAAGTAATCCCGATTTCCCTACCGTCGCCAAGCGAATCGCGTTGCGACTTGCTTCTCCCATACCATCGCCGATAAAGAGAATGACATTCTTAGGAGCATCGACTTTCGCTGACGAGGTTTTCAGTCCTTTGGATACCTGTGCGGTAGTAGACTTGGTACTAGATGAGGCTGCAAAAGCGTTAGGGATATTAGCAGATAACAATGGCGCACTCAAAACGGTAATGGCACCGAAAGCAAGGATACTCTTTTTCATCGAACGCTTTTTCACAAGGTCACACTCCAATAAATTTAATATTCATATATGATAAAGTAATCATATATCTGCTTTGTAAAGCATCGTAAAGCAAAAGATTACACGAATGTAAAATTTGGAGTGACCACCTGTTTTTTATAAAACAAAAGAAGACACCGACTCTTGGTTTATCAAAGTCGATGCCCTCTGGCGTCTATATTTAAATGGCGGCGATATTTTTGCCGATCGGCATGGTGTAGTAGAGCGGTTTTTGCTGTCCATTTTGCTGATAGACTACAAGCAGAAGCGTGCGGCCTTCGGCTGTCAATGGACTTCCCCCACTCAGGATATGATCCAGACTAAATGGCAGTACATCCAGCACCGCGTGCTTTTGCAGTTCCTTTTCACTCAGCTTCAATGAAGCAAAGGCTGGAATAATCTCGCGGTATGGCTGAGGCTGTTGATTGCCTACATTCGCCTCACCTGTACTCTCCTTGCTCGCATCTGCCACTAAATCTGCAACCGCAGGTGACAACAGCGCGTCCGGGTGCTGGAGAATCATTTTCATGTAGCTGGACCAATCGTCCTTCTCCAAGGTATGCTCCCACCAGATTTTACGCGGCTTGTATTTATGGTTCAGGAAATAATCAAGCTTCATCAGTCCAAGCACCATATCCATTCGCTTTGTTCCACGCGATTCCAGAAAGGACTGGAGACGCGTGAACAAGTCTTCGAGCTGATGTCCGATTTTTTGCCAGCCCTGTCCTTCCCAGTAGTCTCCGAATTCCTGAAAGAAATCAAAAGCGGACGAGAATTCACGCTCAATCAGATAGTTGACTGTATGATCCATACGATGAGAGTTCCAGTATTTCTCCAATACATCTTCCAAGCGCTTGAGCCGGACGATATCGGCAAAGGAAAGGACGTCATTGCTCAGCATTTCATACGGCGCAACATCCATATACGTATAGTTATACTTGTCTGCGTCGATACGCAGTCCGGTGCCACGCAGCATTTTGAGGAAGCCAAGTTGAAGCTCTTCCGGGCCGAGCGCAAAAACGTCATTAAACGTTTTACGGAATGTGTTGTAGTCCTCCAAGGGCAATCCGGCGATCAAATCCAAATGCTGGTCGATTTTACCGCTTTGTTTGACCTTGGTAACAGTACGGGAAAGTTTGGTAAAGTTCTGGCGACGCTTAACCAGCTCATTGGTGGGATCATTCGTTGATTGGACGCCGATTTCAAATCGAAATACGCCCGGTGGCGCGTTTTCCGCCAAATAATCCAACACCTCAGGACGCATAATATCTGCCGTAATCTCAAACTGGAAGACACAGCCACGGTGATTTTCAATCAAAAATTTGAACATTTCCAGTGCATAATCGCGTTTAATATTAAACGTCCGATCCACGAACTTGATTAGGTTGGCCCCATTGTCGATCAGATACAAAATATCTGACTTTGTGCGCTCGATATCGTAATAACGTACCCCAACCTCAATGCTGGACAGACAAAACTGGCAGCTGAACGGACAACCCCGGCTCGTCTCAAAATAAACAACCCGTTTCCCGAGTTCCGGTATATCCTCTGCAAAACGATAGGGCGACGGCAGCTCGTTCAAGTCCGCTTTCGGGCGGCCGGGCATCTGAATAACCTCTTCTCCCTTACGGTAAGCCAGTCCATATACAAAATGGAACTTGCGATCCCCTTCCAGCTCCTGCAGCAGTTGATGGAATGTTTCTTCTCCTTCACCAACCACGATAAAATCCACATTCGCCAAACGCTTCATCCAGTGATCCGTATCGTAGGATACCTCCGGACCACCCAGAACAATTTTGACCTCGGGCATAATTTTTTTCAACACATCAATGACTTTAATCGTCTCTTCAATGTTCCAAATATAACAGGAAAAGCCGATAACATCTGCCCCCCGTTGAAACAAATCGGATACGATGTTCATCACCGGGTCCTTAATTGTGTACTCCGCCAGCTCGATATCAAAGTCCTTTTCACTGTAGGCTTTGAGGCATCGAATTGCCAGCGAGGTATGAATATATTTTGCATTTAACGTTGATAAAATGACTTTCATAGGTCACAACCTTTTATAGTTTGCATGAACTGTTCTATCCTTACCTTAGTATAGCTATTCAAAATCCTCGTACACATCGTCTGCATAAATCTCGTCCTCGCTTACCGTTCCCCCGATATTCCCCTGATTTTGAAAAAAATCAAGAAACGGCTTGCCGTACTTGCGGAACTTCACTTCGCCGACACCCTTGATCCGCAACATGTCTGCCTCGGATTGCGGGCTCGCTACGCTCATCTCACGCAGCGTCGCATCATTGAAAATGATATAAGACGGTACATGCTCCTGAGCGGCCAGATCGCGACGAATCAGGCGCAATTGCTCGAACACGGTTTCGTTGACTGCAGCCGGGTATGCATCGCGTCCCTGTCGTCCGCGTGAACCTGCTCCACCTGCAAAAGCCGTGGCATGTCGCACCACACGCTGCATGACTTCTCGCTGGCCTTTTAGCACTTCAGCCGCAAGCTGCTGCAAGCGTACGACCGGATATTGCCCCTCGGACAACATCAGATAGCCTTCCGAAACAAGAACATTGATAATTTCAGCAATTTCTTTTTCCGTCCGGTTGCCCATCACGCCATAGGTTGGCAGGCTGTCAAAACCATACTGCAGCACTTTTTTGTTACGCGAGCCTTTCAAGACCGAGGCGACCATCGAGACCCCATAACGCTCCCGCATGCGATGAATGCACGAAAAAATCTTTTGCGCATCTATGGTCATATCAACCAGTTCCCGCTCATCTGTACATGAACTACATATACCGCAAGCTTCATGCTCTTCCGCTTCTCCGAAATACTCAAGCTGTGCCGTACGTAGGCAACGAGTCGTGTAGCAATAATCAACCATCTGCTGGAGCTTGCGGTAGTCGTTGCGCTTGCGGTCTTCATCCTGTGGATTTTGCTCAATCAGAAACTTCTGCGTCACAATATCTTGCGGTCCGAACAGCAAAATACATTGACTCGGGTCGCCATCACGTCCTGCGCGTCCCGCCTCTTGCACGTAAGCCTCCATATTTTTAGGCATGTTGTAGTGAATGACATAGCGTACGTTCGATTTATCTATCCCCATGCCGAAGGCATTGGTTGCTACAATGACACGGATATCGTCGTACAAAAACCCTTCCTGGCTATCTGCACGTTCCTGATCTGTCATCCCGGCATGATAGCGCCCGGCTGCCATGCCTGCATCACGCAGCCGTTGGTATAAATCGTCCACGTCCTTACGTGTCGCCGCATAAATAATGCCCGATTCCCCCTCATGCTCACGGGCATAATTCAGTAAAAAGCTGCGTTTGTCTTCCCCGCGCAGCACACTGAACGCCAAATTGGGCCGTCCAAGGCCTGTAACGAACGTCTCCGGTGAGCGCAGACGAAGCAGGCGCACGATGTCATCCATGACCTGCGGTGTCGCCGTTGCCGTAAACGCAGCCACGATTGGGCGTTCATACAGCCCGTCCACGAATGGAGCCACAGCCAGATAGCTGGTACGGAAATCATGGCCCCACTGGGAAACGCAGTGAGCCTCATCTACCGCAACGCAGGAAATTGGCAACTGAGCCATTTCATCGCGAAACCAGTCCAGTTCCAGTCGTTCCGGTGCGACATACAGCAACTTCAAGTCACCATTTCGTGCAGCTCGTATGCGGTCATTCACTTCTCGACCACTCAACGTACTATTGATGTAGGCAGCAGCAATCCCCATTGTGGTCAGCGCATCCACCTGGTCCTTCATCAGCGAGATGAGCGGTGACACGACAATGGTCAGCCCCTCATGCAACAACGCGGGGATCTGGTAGCATATCGATTTTCCGCCCCCTGTCGGCATGATGCCCAACGTATCGTTGCCCTCCAGCATACTGGCCACAATTTTCTTTTGTCCCTCCCGGAAATCGGGATAGCCATAAAATTTTTGCAGCAAGTCCTGCGCCCGTTCCAATGTTGGTGCTTGTACACTCATAGTTTCAAAACTCCTCATATTTCTAGCGTCCTTGACGCATATCGGCTTTTCTTTCGTTACCTTTAGTTTACCGGGGTTCTGGGTAATGTTCAACCGCTAGAAGACTGCCAATCTGGTTTAGTCCCTTATGGCGTTCGCTGTTTTCTCATGATATAGTGAACACGGTGCCGCAAATTTGTCCATAACTATGAAGAGACACGGTTCCAAGAAGGAGAAAGAATCCATGAACAATCGGAAACCCCAACGGAAAAATCATACAAAATCTACGTCAAACGCAAGCCATTCCAAACGCAGTCATAAACCTGCCGGAAGATCTGGCTCCCATAAACCGGAAGCTCAACGGAGAACGAATGCTTTAGATAAAGCCCCTGCCAAAACATACATCGTCCAGGAGCCTGCCGAGCTATTGAGCTTTTTAGTAGAACATGTGACTGGCATGGGTCGTAACTCCATTAAATCAGCACTGGCTCGTGGGCAGGTGTCCGTCAACGGCATTCCGCGTACCGTGCATAATTTTCCACTGGAGCAAGGTCAGACTGTCGCTCTTTCCAAGGAAAAAATAACTCCCGTCGTACCACTGACTGGGCTACGTATTTTGCATGAGGATGAAGCCATTATCGTTATCCATAAGGATGCCGGGTTGCTGTCCGTGGCTTCAGCGCAGGAGCAGGAAGTAACAGCATATCGCCAGCTTACGGCCCATGTGAGGCGCGAACATCCGTACAATCGTATTTTTGTACTGCATCGTTTGGATCGTGATACATCAGGAGTGATGATGTTTGCGAAAAGCGAAGCCATACAGCAGGAAATGCAAAAAGCGTGGAAGGAAGTTGTGTATGAACGAACATACATTGCTCTTGTCGAAGGACAAGTTAAAAAAGCTGAGGGTACGATCACTTCATGGCTGAAAGAAAGCAAGACGCTAAAAATGTATTCCAGTCCTTATCCGAATGACGGACAGCACGCAGTCACTCATTACAAGCTGCTTCAAGCCAATCGGCATTTTTCTTTGCTGGAAGTACGTTTGGAAACCGGACGCAAAAATCAAATCCGCGTACATATGGAGGATATCGGCCATCCAATTGTTGGAGATAAAAAATACGGTTCCAAATCCAAGTCGATTGGGCGTCTTGGCCTACATGCGAGGGTATTGTCATTTATTCATCCCGTCACCGGAGTATTGCTGCGTTTTGAATCCGACATTCCTAAAACCTTTTTGAATCCGTTTCGGGAGTAGAATTGGCAAAGCATACGGAGATTAGATGGAAAAATATAAGAGGAAATGAGGGGGCTGTAGAAGACAGCACCCTTTTTTGATTGATTAAGCGGTATACCTCCGAACACCATCAGCCATTTTCATCAACTCATCCCATATATATATGGGCGTATTACACACTGGACAATCTACCCAACCGTTTAAATAGGGTAATTGGGCAAGCAGCTTGTTCTCTTCAATTTTTTGGGCATATTCGTGTAACCACTGCATATTAGCACCTCTACGGTCCAATGAACGGGGGCGGATCGGATGGGGAACCAGATTGTCTGAATTTACAGGGTCTTTATCATAGACAACCAGGGTGTCATTCTGTTCATCAGGCCAAATATAGAGCGGGGTACCGCAATGCGGACAATCCAGCGTATATTCGTCACCTGTATCGAAGCTTTGTAGCATATAAGCTACGCAGCGATAACCCTGAAAAGCAGCACCCGCAGCCAGAACATAGCGTTTACCGATATCTCCTTCGTGTTCCTTCGCATAGAGCACCATTTCTTCAGTCAATTCTGCAAGTCGGACAATGGCACTCCGATATTGCGCATAAATATATTCAGCCAGACTAGAATCCACTTTCACCTGATCCCTTGTAAATTCCAATGGAACTTTGGTATGTAGAGGATTGTTATTCTTCGCTTCGAATATTCCGCAAATGTTATATATATCTGCACGAATCCCTATATCAGAACTTTTTAACGCAATGTCTACAAGGTAAGGTACAGCCGCAAATGTACAAGTATACAACGTATTTTGGTGATACAGTTCCTCCCAATACAAGGTGTCAGCCATTTCGCCGTCATATCCGGCTTGGAGCTGCTTCAACATTTCTGGGACGTATTGAGAAGAACCGTAGGGGCCTTGGAGCAGAGTCCAGGCCGGATCGGACAAAGCCAGCATCTTGATACTCCTTTCACCGTTTTTCTTACAGTAGAGGATTTTGCAAAAATCTCATAAGCGACTTCCAATGAACTTTCCAATGAACAAGATATAGATCGAAATGGTTTAGTTCGTCTATATCTTGCACTTCGGAGCGACTGGAATCGAATTTTTCAAAATCCTGACAGTAACATGGGATCGGTTTGTAAATTAAATTTTGCTATCAAAATTCATTTTAACTTCATAATTCTCAGCTTCTTACGTTTATTTCATTATACGCACATTATTAGCTGAAGTTGCTTTTCTCGATTTACGCAATATACAAAATCACTATTTTTTCGGGTCTATAATCATATTCGGTTAAGCTTTCAGCATTGTGAAGGTGACACACATTAAATTAATGAATTACTAACCCGGTTCTTATGTTTTACTACGAGTCCTCTGTCCATTCAGTTCCTTCGCCCTATGCATAGTCTACATTATAAGTCCTGTTACTTTAAAATCGCTGAGTAAGAAATAAAGTATATATACGTTAAAATTTCCATACATGTAAAAACAAAGACGCTCCCCTGCCTGTTTTTAATTATGCCAAACGGGTAAGACATACTTGTTCAAGGCTTTAATCTAACAGCTACAGAACTGATTTTATGAATCGGTATATGAAAAGGAGTGTTGGGAATATTATGTATGAATACTGCGACTATAAGGGGAAATAGCCTATGACCATAACACCGGAACAGCGGATTACCCTGCACGGATTTAACAATTTGACCAAATCATTGAGCTTCAACATGTACGATATTTGTTACACCAAAACCAAAGAAGAACGCGAGGCGTATATTGAATATATTGATGAACAATACAACTCAGATCGGCTGACAGCTATTTTAAAAAATGTATCTGACATTATCGGCGCCCACGTACTCAACGTAGCCCAGCAGGATTATGTACCTCAAGGAGCCAGCGTAACAGTACTTATATCAGAAGGACCCATTGTGGAGGTACCGACTGAATCTTATGCCGAGTCACCAGGCCCCCTACCTGAATCTGTCGTGATACAGCTGGATAAAAGCCACATTACGGTTCACACCTACCCGGAATATCATCCAGACGAGGGGATCAGTACGTTTCGAGCTGATATTGATGTCTCTACCTGTGGGGAAATCTCCCCGCTCAAGGCACTCCACTATTTGACTCATTCTTTCGACACCGACATTATGACGATTGATTACCGGGTACGCGGCTTCACACGTGATACGAATGGACATAAGCTTTTCATCGACCATGATATCGCCTCCATTCAAAACTATATTCCAGACGAAGTGCGCAGTCAGTATGACATGATCGACGTGAATGTGTATCAGGAAAATATTTTCCATACCAAATGTAAGCTAAAACAATTCGATCTGGACAATTACCTGTTCGGCTACACCAAGGAAAGTCTGAGTGAAAAAGAGCAACAAAATATATCAACACGTCTCAAAATCGAAATGGACGAAATTTACTACGGTAAAAATATGACGTAACAGATCGAATGCGTGAAAATAAAATAGATCATTTTATAAAAAAAAGGATGATCGCTTGGACTGGAATACAGCCGGGCTTTCGTCCTTTTTTAAATACAAAATAATAGATATTACTCAACTTGATCTGTACAAGCGAGAGATTGTTCACTATGATAGGGGAAGAAACCACTAATTTAAAATATCAGCATAGATTTACATCCGTTTCCTATTGTAAGCGCAATCAATTGATCCTAAGTATGATTTTGTTATGGAAGACAAAGGAGGAATTTGTATGCAAGGCGGTATTGGCGGTAAAAACATCATTTTGCGATTGGAAATTTCCACCGGACACATCCAATTTGGTCAATTGATTACGCTGGTAAACGAACATGGCGGAGATGTGATTGCCATTGACGTCATTAGCACCTCTGAGAAGGTCACTGTGAGGGATATTACAGTTACCATTGCCGATCCAGCAGAAATCGACCGAATGATTGCTCGGATTAAAAAAGCACAAGGTGTTAAGGTATTATCCATCTCTGATCGTACCTTCCTATTACACCTCGGGGGCAAAATTGAAATGCAGCCCAAAGTCCCAATTCAAAACCGCGATGACTTATCCCGGGTATATACCCCCGATGTGGCACGCGTATGCATGGCGATTCACGAGGAACCGGACAAAGCTTTCCGCTTGACGATCAAGCGCAACACGGTCGCTGTCGTCTCTGACGGAAGCGCTGTTCTCGGGCTAGGGAACATCGGTCCCTATGCAGCCATGCCGGTTATGGAAGGCAAAGCCATGCTGTTCAAGCAGCTCGGCTCCGTCGATGCCTTTCCAATCTGTCTGGATACGCAGGACACCGAAGAGATCATTAAGGCCATTAAACAAATGGCCCCAGCTTTTGGCGGGATTAATCTGGAGGATATTTCGTCGCCACGATGCTTTGAGATTGAACAGCGGTTACGTAAAGAGCTGGACATACCTGTTTTTCATGACGATCAGCACGGCACAGCTGTCGTTTTATACGCAGGGCTGATCAATGCGCTCAAGGTTGTCGGCAAAGCCCTGTCTGACGTCAAAATTGTCGTCTGTGGTATCGGGGCTGCGGGTGTGGCCTGTACGAAAATTTTGCTATCTGCAGGAGCAGTCAACATCATTGGCGTAGATCGTCACGGAGCGCTTACAGCTGATGAAACATACGAGCATCCGATGTGGAACTGGTATGCGCAGCATACCAACCCTGAACGGCTGTCGGGCACGCTGTCCGAGGTTCTGAAGGATGCTGACGTGTTTATCGGGCTGTCGGCAGGTGGACTACTGCAACGAGAAGACGTGAAACGTATGAAAGAAGCCCCGGTGCTGTTCACTATGGCTAACCCGGTTCCCGAAATTGCGCCAGAGGACGTCGAGGACATTGCGGGTGTCATCGCCACCGGACGTTCGGACTATCCTAACCAAATTAACAATGTGCTTTGTTTCCCTGGCATCTTTCGAGCGGCGCTCGACTGCCGTGCCCGTGAAATCAACGAAGAGATGAAGCTGGCGGCCGCAGAGGCCATCGCAGGCACGATCCGTCCTGAAGAACTAAACAAGCTGTATATTATTCCTGGTGTATTTAACGAGAGTGCAGTTCAACGGGTGCGTGAAAAGGTGATTCAAGCCGCGATTGCGAGCGGTACAGCCAGAAGAGTGCCTCGGGATTTCAGATAAAAGAAAAGGATTGCTCCCCTAAATACGGGTGCAATCCTTTTTGCTATGGAAAGGTCAGTCTGCATATCCGTTTTCTTTACAGCGGTTATGACCTCCATTTAGAGAACAATTGACTGGCACGCTGGGCAAACTCCTCCAGATTAAAGTTGGAGTTGTCCAGCTTGTAGTACCATTTTTTAATCGTATCCAAAATCCATGAGGGAACCTTAACCTCCGAGATACCGGAATAAAACGTATGATACGCCCACACCAAATGCTCCCAGCGCTTGTCATCGCCTTCCTTCACGTATTCAGATACATCCAATACCTTGGCACGTCCGTCTTGCATAAGTACATTCTTGAGGTGAATATCACGGGGATTCAGCCCCTTGGATCGGACAAATTCCCTCGCCTTTTCCACATCTAGAATGACCTGCTCTGGCACAGGAATTCCTTGCAGCAGACAATCCAGCAGCGTAATACCGGATTCATAACTTATGACAATATACTTGTCGCCTTTTCCGTAATAATGAGGAAAAAAGTCAGACCCTCGCAAACGCTCATATACGTCGGCCTCCGCATCTTTCTTCTCGATCGCCATGTCTGAGTATACCTTGAACGCGTAGCCTGGCAACGTATCGAGCGTAAATACGGCCGCATCTGTCCCGATGCCAATACAGCGGACGTCTTGAGTGCCTGTTTTAATGGTAACCGGATCATTATCTTCCGTACTGTATACGGTCACTTGACTTATGATGTCTTCTGCCTGCCTCCATTGTTCTACCATGCGCGATCCCCTCCTTCTCTGTTCTAAACCAATACCAATAAAGTTAGTTCTATAACAGATAAATAGTATTACGGGTTATCTTTTGGAATGGCTTCAAAATAGGTTGATTCTTATATAAATACGGTATATACCGTGTCTATCGAGCGTCCGGCAGAAGCAACCTTCTTAACTCTGCATAGCTTGCTGCTGTTTTATAGATCCCCAGCACGTCAGTCTCCGGGGGAGCGTTCCTGTGATTGAGCCAGATCACCTGCCAATTCGCAGCTATAGCTCCCGCCACGTCATTACGCCAGGAATCCCCAATGTAGCAGCAGTGCTCTGCTAACGTTCCTGTCCGTTCGTTCACTACTTCAAAAATGCGCGGATCAGGCTTGGCATAGCCAACGGTCCCAGATACAAAGATATGCTCTGCTGCAACATGATTTTCCAGTGCCATGGCCTTGATCTTGCTCATCTGGTGTTCTTCAAGACCGTTTGTAATTAATCCAACTAAAAAGCCAGCCGAGCTCAAATCATTTATTAACGAGGTCGCCCCCTCAAAAGGCTCAATTCGGTACTGACGATCCAAGTATTCTTGTTGAACATGTACTGCCTGCTCACGGGTAATTTCTACCCCGAATTCTTGTAAAGCCAGAATGAAACGGCCTTCCCTCATCTCATCCAGTTCATCCGGCCCTGCCTTCCCCTCCAATAGTCCTCCTTTAGCCGATAGTACATCGCTGTAATAGCGAATACGATGGTAGGCTTTCTCATAAGGAAAACGCTCACTCAATCCTAATACTGTACGCAATGCATCGCGTGTAGGGTGCAAATGATCGTACATCGTATCATCTACATCAAAAAAAACAGCCTTCTTTTGCAAGTTCATATGCCCACTTCTTTCTGTTAAATCTTCGGATGACGCTCCTTTTCACCTTGTCCTGATATTATACCCGTTGGCCTGTTACGTTGCACCTTGTCCTTCAACTGCGCATCCTGCAATCACACTTCACGTTTGCTAACATACACTGAAAAGACCGCATTTTCACAAACTCACTTTACTTCTCTAACGAGCTAACATAGGTATCTTGTCCTGCTTTGCCCGAAAGCGTTTTATTTGACAACACACGGGTAAAAGGTCACATTTTTGAAAATATTCGTCATACAGGTTTACATTTCGTGTAAAATCACGTACCTTTTAGGGATGAACGCTTTACGGATGTACTTGGATAAGGGAGGCATACACGATGGATTCCGGTTCTAACCTAGCCTATGGATCAGCTACACCTTTGATTGAGGCACTTATAGAATTTGAAAAAGAGCTCGAAGCGAACCGGCATTCTCTGAGTTTTGATTTGGGATTGATTATGGAGCAGGGCCGCGCGCCACGATATATGGCTACACCACCAGATGTTGTTCCTTTTGCCCACGCAGGGGTGGACGGAATACATTATGGCTTTTTAACGGATTTTGGGCTTGAAAAGGACCTTTCCCGGGCCCCTATAGTATGTGTATCTCCCGTCGATTGGACGGGTGTGTGGGTGGTTGCCCGTCATTTGCAGGATTTTTTAAGCGTTGTTTATACAGAGAACAGTTCATTAAAACGATACTACGCCAGTGGAGATGACTATTCTGGACATGCAGGTCAGCGACTGCCTCAGATTGTAGATGAACGCACCGCGTTTGTACGCGAATGCTTTCGCGAACGCTTTGGTATCGAACCGATTCAGGATATGGCTGCGTATATCGACAGCTTGCGAACAGAACGGAAGCACAATGAAGCAGCTCCTACGCTAAACGGGTTGGGCATTCAGTTATCTTCTTCTGCGAAGCATAGCTCTTCTATGGAGAGTGCCCTCTTGACCGTAACGGAGCCTTTCCTTTGGGAACAACAAGGCGAAGCTGTGCGTGAGTTGTTCCACAACGGTTCGCGAGAAGCCAGACTGGCTTTTATTCGGGATGCCCAGACACGGCATTTGTTCACCCATTCTGCCCTTCGTGCTTTTGTAGCTGGACAGCTTAAGGTGATGGGTCTGTCTGAGGCCGCAACATATCTGGAAGAGTCCTACTATACCGTTATTCCCGATATGATAGAATCTTGACGAAATCCTTGGCTTCCGCCTAACATGACCGCCTCTGAAAAGGCGGCTTTTTGTGCTACAATAAATGAAAATAATAGGGTCAAACGGCCCGGTACGAATGAAAGAGAGCGAGTATGAATAATCATTCCTATCCTACTCCTGAAATCATTGAAGTTTGTCTGTTGGCGGGCAAACTGATGATGCAAAATGGAGCCGAAACCTATCGTGTTGAAGACACGATGTCCCGCATTGCTTCAGCCTATGGCATATCCCAGTCCCATAGCTATGTAACACCAACTGGGATTTTTTTTGCCATTAATGACTCGGAGCCTGCCAAGCTCATCCGCATCGTAGAGCGGACCACCGATTTGCACAAGGTGACAGAGGTCAATTCCATTTCACGTAAAATCAGCACAGGTGATTTGTCTCCTCGCGCTGCCGTCAAGGAGCTTTCGGAGATTGAACGTGGCCCCCTCCGCTATTCCAACCGTGTACAGCTGATGGCTGCTGCGTTGGCCAGCGGTTGCTTTATGATCATGTTTGGTGGAGTCTGGCGAGATTTCCCCGCAGCTGTGTTATGCGGAGGTATCGGATTTGCAGCTGTACAGTATTTTCACAGGCTCGTTAAGGTTAAGTTTTTCTCAGAGTTTTCTGCATCTTTTCTAATCGGCTTGCTGGCGGCTCTATTAACGATAGTAGGCTGGGGACAGATGATGGATAAAATTATTATTGGCTCTGTCATGCCACTGGTTCCAGGCTTGTTAATTACAAATGCCATCCGTGATTTAATGTCCGGGCACCTTGTTTCGGGTCTTTCCAAGGGAGCCGATGCTTGCCTGACGTCTTTCGGCATTGGAGCTGGCGTTGCGGTTATCATTTCTTATATGTGATTCGGAGGAGATTCAAGTCTATGCTTGCACAATTATTCACAAGCTTTATTGCCACCGCTGCTTTCGGCATACTTTTCCATGCCCCCCGGCGTTCACTACTGCAATGCGGTTTTGTTGGTATGCTAGGCTGGCTTGTCTATTATTCAACCACGGACAGCATGGGACCTGTGAGCGCCAGCCTTTTGGCAACGATTCTCATCGGCATCGTCAGTCAAGGCTTTGCGCGGCTGTACAAAATGCCTGTGATTATTTTCAGTGTGGCAGGCATGATTCCGCTCGTTCCAGGGGGAATGGCCTATAATGCCATGCGCCAGTTCGTACAACAACATTATCCTCAGGCACTGGAGCTGGCCATGAGCACGCTGATGATCGCAGGTGCTATTGCTGTCGGTTTGGTGCTGTCTGAGGTGCTTAATCAAATTTTTCACAGCATACGTTTTAAACCACAGCGCTAAAAGCGATGAAAATAGCAAAGTAAAAGAGGCTGCTCCTAAAATCATCCGCAGTGTTTGAGAAGATTTTGGAAACAGCCTTTTTCTGTACACATTACAAAGAATATTTAACTGTCATAAGCTATTATTCATCCACTCGCTTACCCAATATCGCTAAATCTCGCTCTATGCTGTCGAGCACAGCTACACGCGGATAGTATCCCCATTGCTCAAAACCAAACTTCTGCAGCAGCCCAATACTTGGCTCATTATGACCAAAAACAAATCCCAACAACGTTGTAATCCCCAGTCTCGGACATTCATTTAGCAAGTGCTGTACCAGTCGACTTCCTGTTCCTGTTCCACGAGAATCCTCATGGACGTATATGCTAATTTCTGCTGTACCGTTATAAGCTGGACGCCCATAAAAGGACTGAAGGCTGGCCCATCCGGCAATTGCACCCTTTTGTTTTAATACCCACAAAGGGCGGTGGTTCTCCTGATGAGCCTCAAACCATGGAATGCGACTCTCCACTGTCACCGGTTCCAGATCTGCCGTGACCATTCGTCCTGCAATCGTAGAATTATAAATGTCCACAATATCGGGAAGATCCTCTTTGCACGCAAATTCAATGGAAAAAGATTGGTCCTTATTCATTATTCGTATCCGCCTCCTATTGTGTGATTTATTTATTGTACAAGACAAGCGCCCGATCAGCCATATCGAGTTGTTTTGCGGATTAGTCCCAAAGGGTTTTATAATAGAGCTTGAAGATAAGGAAAAATAAAAACGGGGAAAGCGATTTAACACGATGAGACGGGAGGTATGTTTCGGAGTCAAGGATTCTGAAGCAGCTTAATATGAATATTGGAACTCAACTCTTGATTTTGGAAATACCTATGGAATCTTTTTTTGGAAAAACGACTATTTATCCTGTACTGCTCAAGGACGAGGATGGACTTACACTGATTGACACGGGAATGCTCGGCCAATTGGAGCCATTACGCAAGGCTATCTCAGATGTGGGTGAGGATATCAGCCGCGTGAAAAGAATTATTTTAACACATCAGGATATTGACCATATCGGAAATGTTCATGCACTGCTGGATCTGCTGCCGAATACTGCCCTGTTAGCCCATAAGGATGACGTTCCTTACATGACAGGAGAGCGACCGTTTGTGAAGCTGACGCCCGAACGGATTAAACAAATGGATACTGTGCTTAAGCAGCAAGCAGAGGATATGATTCGCCGCCTGCCAGATTTGCGCTTTGCTCATATTCTTGAGGACGGTGAGCATCTGCCTTATGGTGGGGGCATACAGATTATTCATACACCCGGTCACACGCCCGGGCATATCAGCTTGTATGTGCCCGCACAAAAGCTACTATTGGCAGCAGATGAACTGCTGGTAGTCGAAGGTGAACTGGTCGGTCCTGCAGAGTCGGCTACGCCGGATATGCCGCTGGCCCTGAAGAGCCTCGATAAACTAACTGTATTGGATGTCGAGAAGGTACTCTGCTACCATGGTGGTTACTATGATCAGAATGTACAGGCACGACTGCAAACATTATGTCAGGAAAGAGAATAAGTCATTCAATGCTATAAATAATTATGTATGAAGAGCTATAATGAATAAATAGACAGAAAGGAATGAGACTTTATGAATGAGAAAATAACCCGACTGTATGATGAACTGAAGTCACAGTCTTGGGACGGCCTGCTTGTGACCGATCCTAAACATATTTACTATCTGACGGGCTTTGCCAGTGATCCGCATGAGCGTTTTCTTGGTCTGGTGTTGCTTCGGGACCAAGAACCAGAACTGATCGTACCCGCCCTGGATGCAGAAGCCGCCCAAGCTGCTTCTTCTGTGACTCGTATATCCACCCACACCGATACGGACAATCCATATGATCTGCTGCGTCAACGTACAGGCACCGGTGTGAAAGCATTCGCGCTGGAAAAGGAGCACGTCTCCGTCCTCCGTTACGAACAGCTACATACTGCCATTGGCGCGGCTCAATATGTGGATCTAGGTCCAGTGCTTCAAGAAATGCGTGTGAGAAAAACTCCTGAGGAAGTACAACGTCTGAAACATGCAGCTCGTTTGGTAGAAGATGCTCTTCGTCACGGTCTCACCCATGTGCGCGAAGGGGTGACGGAAGTTGAGCTGGTGGCAGAAATCGAATACCAGATGAAAAAGATTGGCGCAGATGGCCCGTCCTTTGACACAACAGTGCTGTCTGGACCCAAAACAGCCTTGCCTCATGGTGTTCCAGGCACCCGCAAGCTACAGCATGGCGATCTGCTCATGTTTGATATGGGCGTATACTCCGATGGCTATGCTTCGGATATTACACGTACTTTTGCTTTTGGAAAGCTATCGGCTGAGCTGGAAACGATTTATAATACGGTTCTTCGCTCGAACGAAGCGGGAATTGCCGCCATTCGCCCAGGAGTTTCCTGCGCATCCGTAGATCAGGCAGCACGGGCTGTTGTTGAAGCCGCTGGATATGGCCCTGCCTTTAACCATCGAGTTGGACACGGCCTTGGCATGAGTGTTCACGAATATCCATCTGTACACGGAGGCAATAGTGATCTGCTTCATGAAGGCTTCGTGTTCACAATCGAACCCGGCATCTATGTGCCAGGCCTCGGCGGTGTGCGGATTGAAGATGACGTTCTGGTCACCTCTGATGGTGTTGAAGTGCTTACCTCTTTTCCAAAAGAACTGACAGTGCTGGGATAAAAACATCGCTATTCATTATATCGGTATGTAAAAAGTATGAAAAAAGGAGGGGCAACCCCAAGCCATCATGGCTTGAGGGTTTGCTCCTCCTCTTCTATAAAGCGGAAATTGCGTGCGATGTACAAAATGGGTGTACCCGCCGCGGTCAGTACAAATTTTAAGATGTAGGTGGTGAATAATATCTCGAGCCATATCCCCCACGCATAACCGTAAAAGGCAATAGTACAGAAAATGAGCGTATCTATAAACGAGCTGATCATCGTGCTGCCATTGCCGCGAATCCAGAGCTGATGACGTTCCGGAAAAAACTTGCGAATCCAGGCATACAGACGCACGTCCAGCAATTGACTGACCGCATAGGCTGTCAAGCTGGCAAGCGCAAGCCTTGGCAACAATCCAAACAGCTGTTGCATCGGTGTCTGGGCAAAATCCGTTGCAGTAGGCTGGAACTGCAGCACCATTTGCATCGTTATCGTCGTCATAATCAGAGTAAAAAAGCCGAACCACACAGCTTTACGCGCCTCTTTAGGCCCATATTTTTCATTCAGTAAGTCACTGGCCATATACATAGAAACATACATCGTATTTCCCAATGTCGTGGTAATACCGACCAGATCAATCGTTTTGGTTACCTGAATGTTGGCTAGTACAGTAGCAACACCAATCCAGGCGTACAGCCCTTTTTTACCGAACAACCGAAAACATAACAAAAAGAACATAAAATTGACGAGGACAAAAGCTGCCCCCCATAACAGATTAAACATGAAATCCTCCTAGTTTTGATAGCGCGGGATGGTTGCGAACCGCGGTTCATCCGAAGCAAGCCGGAAAAACATTATTTTAATGTATCATAGATTAGGATTCGTGAACAGCTATAATTTACACTGTCCTAAACTCAATACAAAGAGCCGACCTTATGGCCGGCTCTTTGTATTGAGTACATTCTGTACGTGTGTTATATAGGCTACAGATGCGATAGGGGAATGCATCGTACACCTTTCGTTTATCATTTACTTAGGAGTGTGCCGTTGCATCCAAATCCATGCCATGATTGTTGAACACGTCTTGATCGTTCTCCTTGAGCACCTTGCCTGAAATGAGACCTGCGGTAATAGAATCATTGACATTTAACGCTGTGCGTCCCATATCAATCAACGGTTCGACTGAGATGAGCAATCCTGCCAATGCCACTGGAAGATTCATGGTGGAAAGCACGATCAGGGAAGCGAAAGTGGCACCACCGCCTACACCCGCCACGCCAAACGAGCTGACCGTAACTACCAGAATAAGCGTGAGGATAAAATCCCAGCTCGTTGGATCAATACCCACGGTTGGAGCAATCATGACCGCCAGCATTGCCGGATAAATACCAGCACAGCCGTTTTGCCCAATAGTCGCTCCCAAGGTCGCAGACAGATTCGCGATGCCGTCGGACACACCAAGCTTTTTCGTTTGTGTTTCAACATTTAACGGAATGGTCGCCGCACTGGAACGAGAAGTAAAAGCAAAAACCAGTGTAGGCAATACCTTTTTCACATACGTCACCGGATTGTAGCCGAACAAGGCCAACAAAATAAGATGAATGATAAACATGACCAACAGAGCCACATAAGAAGCGAGCACAAACTTGATTAGCTTCAAAATTTCATCTGGATTGGTCGTAGCTACTACTTTAGTGATCAGTGCTAAAATGCCGTAAGGAGTCAATCTCAGCACCAGAGTTACAATCCGCATCACTACAGCGTACACTGCATCGATCACTTTACGGAAGGTTTGCGCCTGTTCTGGTTTTTTACGATCCAATCCAAGCACAGCCACACCGATAAAGGCCGAGAAAATGACCACCGCCAGCGTCGACGTACGACGTGCTCCCGTCATATCCTCAAAAGGATTTGAAGGAATAAATTCCAGCACCTGCTGTGGAATGGTCATGTCCTGAACTGTTCCAAGGCGCTCTTCCATCTTCAACCCCTGTGCTTGTTCCTTCTCCCCACCTTGAATCTCAATTGCCTTTAGATCAAACGACAAGCTGGTTACAATACTAACTGAAGCAGCAATTGCCGTTGTAATCAGTAGTACTGCAATAATGGACACGCTGATTTTGCCAAGGTTCTGTCTTCCCTTCAAATTCATAATAGCCGAAATAATCGACACCATGATAAGCGGAATAACTACCATTTGCAGCAAACGGACATAACCATTACCTGCGAGGTTGAACCAATCAACTGATTTTGTAATGACCTCTGAGCCTGCCCCATAGGCATATTGTAGAACAGCCCCGTAGATCAGTCCGAAGCCAAGTCCGGCAAATACCCTTTTTGTAAAGGAGATGTGCTTTTTCTGCATCCAGACCAATACGCCTAGCAGCAAAAGCAGCACGATTACATTTAAAATAATAAAGAAGGTATCCATTATTATTTCCTCCAAACTTATACTTAATATGTTTTATAAGGTGATCCTTCAATCCGAAGATTACTATATCACAAAACCAACTATTTTTGTAGGTTTTCTAACAATAAAATAGTTAAGCAACTTCCACTTTGGGTTTTATTAAAAATGCCAAACAGCAAGCCTTCATCTTTCGAAGACTTGCTGTTTTTTGTCCTGAACACAACGACATGTATTCAACTTAGGCGTAAAATTTTTATCAGCCGTTAGACGATCACTGTGTATAGCAGTTCCTGTTCCTTAACCACTTTATGCTGATTATCAGCGGACTCCAACTCGCTAAACTGAGCTACATTCGTAACAATAACAGGCGTTATCGTTTCGTAACCAGCCTTGCGGATTTCCACCAGATCAAACTCCAGCACGAGGTCTCCTACCTTCACGCGATCTCCTGCTTTAAGATGAGGCGTAAAATGAAGTCCTTTTAGTTTAACCGTATCCATCCCAACGTGAATGAGCATTTCAAGTCCTGAATCACTCACCAATCCAACAGCATGCCCACTTTTGGAAATGGAGAACACTGTGCCATCCACTGGGGAAACAACCCGGCCTTCGGATGGTTCAATAGCCCAACCTCTACCCATGATTTCTTGAGAAAATGCAGGGTCATTGACTTCACTGAGCGGCTTAACTTCACCCATAATCGGGCTGTATACCGGGATTTTCTCACCTTTCGGCAGTGAGGACACAGCAGATTGTGCTATTTCATCAGTGGAGATGTCTCCGCCAGCGTCTGTTGTTGCTTGTGGTGCTTCTTCGTTCTTTTCATCTGTAAAGCCGATCAAATAGGTAACAATCGTAGCAACCACAAATGCAATAATAAGACCCAGGATTGCGTATAAGAAAGTCGGTCCAATAAACATCGCCAGACCAGGCACACCAACCAATCCACCCATGACATACGCTTTTGTACCAAACAAGCTCATGAAGCCCCCGCCGACGGCTCCGCCGATCAACGCAGCAGTAAATGGTTTTTTAAACCGCATATTTACACCATACATTGCAGGCTCGGTTACACCCATAATAGCTGTCAAGCTCGTAGAGAAAGCCACTGTTTTGACTTTGGCATTTTTTGATTTTAAGAATACACCCAGTGCAGCACCAGCCTGTGCCAAGTTGGCTGCTCCCATAATTGGAATCATGTAGTCAAAGCCCAACGTTGCAATCGATCCAATCATAATAGGAACCAACGCATAGTGCATACCTGTCATAATGATCAGGGAGAAGGTACCGCCTAGCAGCAGACCTGCAAGTGCACCTGTATTTTCAAACAACCAAGAGATACCGCCTGACAGGCCATTACCAATAATGGAGCCGAGCGGCCCTACAGCAACCAAAGTCAAAGGTACAATAATCAATAAAGTCAATGTCGGAACAACGAGCAACTTCAGTGATGCATGTGTATACTTATCAATGAATTTTTCAACATAAGATGCCAGCCAGACCGCAATAACGATTGGAATCACGGTCGAAGAATATGTGGCCGCTGTCACTGGAAGACCAATAAAGCTAACCTTCACGTTAGATGCCAGTAAAGCTGTAATCGTCGGGTGCAAAATGGAAGCACCAATCGCCGCACCAATAAACATATTACTGCCGAGTTTTCTAGCAGCACTGACAGCCAGAATAATAGGCAGGAAGTAGAACGCACCGTCACCTATTGCCGCTAAAATCGTATAGGTTTGACTCTTATCGGACATCCAGTTCATTGCCACTAAAAGAGCAATGATCCCTTTGATCATACCTGCGCCGGTGATCGCTGGCAAAATCGGTGTAAACATACCCGCAATAAAGTCGAACAGTTTGCTGATCGGGTTTTGTTTTTTCTTAGATGCAGTACTTGCTCCTGAGTCACTTTGCGGAGCCTTGGACATGTTGCTCACCAACGATTTGTACACGTTAGCTACATCATTACCGATAATAACCTGAAACTGGCCGCCACTCTCCATGACTCCCATGACGCCATCCGTTTTCTGCAACTGCTCTTTCTGAGCTTTCTTATCATCATGAAGGTTGAAGCGCAAGCGGGTCATGCAGTGAATGACCTGCTCTACGTTTTCTTCACCACCAACCAGTGTAAGTATCTCTTTGGATAATTGATTTCGATCCATGAGGTGTTCCTCTTTTCTTTTAAGGTATAAAATAAAATGCGCAAATGGGCAATAAAAAAACCTGAATACAGAAAGCAGACAGCTTTATAAAAAGCCAATCTTCTTTCAGCATTCAGGTTTTGCCTTCTGGTTTAGAAGTAGCAATCCTAAATCCCTGATCATACATGAAATCATTGATTTTTAATGATACGCTCGATATGAATGGTGAGATACAACATCTCATCCTGGGACAAGCTTCGACCATAGATTTTAGTGGTATAATCTCTTATTTTTTCCGCGCAGGCGTAAGCATTCTTATACTGAACCTTAACCATATCATGAAGGGAATTATCTGTATTTTGTACAGGGGTCCCATTCATTACCCGTTGAGCAAAAAATTTGAGATGTGTAATAAAGCGGTAATAGCTTAAAGACTCTTCATCCAGATCCATTACAAAAAAGCGACTTACAATATTTATGATATCCTTGACAATGTTAGTCAGGGTTATCGTTTCGCGCATTTCGCTATTAAGCTGTGCATTCACCAAATGTAAGGCGATAAATGCTCCTTCATCATCTGGAAGTGTAACTCCCAGCTTGTCCTGAATCATGTGCAGTGCTTTGGTCCCAATCGTGAATTCCTTGCGGTACATTCGCTTGATTTCCCAGTAAAGTGCATTTTTGATATCCATACCCAAGCGATAACGCTCTATGGCAAAATGGATATGATCCGTCAGCGAAATATAGATGCTGTCATGCAACTCTACACCAAGTATCGTTTTGGCATATTGGATGATTTCATCAGAAATTTCAACATATTCAATAGGGATATCAGACATCAGGGTCATGAGTTTGCGGGAAACCTCGGTACTTTCAAGTTTGAAAATTTTCTCGATTTTCTCTTCTTCAATCTCATCGCCTGTGTTTTTTTTAAAAGCAATTCCTCTTCCCATAATGACTAATTCTTTCTGCTGTTCATCAGTGACCGTTACGACGTTATTATTCAGCACCTTTGCTATCTTCATTCCATCACCTTAAGCCGCTTGGAGTAGTAAAAAAAGGCAATACCAAAACTGACACATAGTGCCTGCTTATGGTTTTGCCCGATACGCTCAGTAACAATCCACGATTGTGCAGTTTTGAATAACTGACACCATAATATCATATAAAGACTGAGGTGACAAGTTTTTTTGTAAACACTTTCATGAGGCTTTTGGGCGTTGGCACGCCTTAGCTGCCAGGGCTCTTTTCCACAACCGAGTTCGGAGAAGGAGAAGCATTCATGCCAGATGTGGACACTACTTGCGAATGCTCATCTTTTTCATCCACAAAGCCCATAAAATACGTAATTACGCCAGCTGTAACTAGTGAGATTAACATTCCCAAAATAGCATATATAAATGTAGGACCGACGAATAATCCCAAGCTGGGCAGACCTGATATACCACCAATAGCCGTTGCTTCAGTTTCAAATAAACTCATAAATGCACCACCGAGAGCCCCTCCGATCAACGCCGCAACAAAAGGCTTCTTAAAGCGCATTGTGACTCCATACATCGCCGGCTCAACCACCCCCATCATGGCAAGCAAGCCTGTCCAAAAGGCCAGCGTTTTCACTTTGACATTTTTGGATTTAAAAAACACGCCAAATGCTGCACCTGTCTGAGCAAGTACCGCTGCCACTACCACAGGAAAGACATGATCGTAGCCCAGTGTTGCAAGCGAGCTGATCATAATCGGTACCATTATATATTGCATACCTGCCATAATAAGCAATGACATCGCGCCCCCGAGCAGCAGCCCTGCAAACACTCCTGCATTATCAAATAACCATGCGAGTCCATCCGATAAATGTTGACCGAGATACCCCCACAACGGGCCAAGAACGAACATCATCAAAGGTATAAAAATCATCAGAGTCAAAGTCGGGACAGCCACTACTTTAAGCCAATAGGGGGTATGCTTGTCTAACCATTTTTCCACATACGACGCCATCCAAACGACAACAAGCATTAGTATTATGGAAGAAGCAGACTGCCCGTCTATGACTGACAAGTCGCCAAAGCGAACCTCCTCACCAGACTGGAACAACTCTGTCAGGCGGGGATGCAATACTGATGCTCCGATGGCAGCCGCAACAAACATATTGCTGTTCAGCTTTCTTGCCGCACTTGCCGCAAATAGAATGGGCAAAAAATAGAATACCCCATCGCTGATAACCAATAAAATGGTATACGCCTGTTGATCAGATAACAAACTAGTAAATACCTGTTGGTCTGAAAACAAAAAACCTAAGGACATGAAAATAGATATTAATACCTTGATCATTCCCGCCCCAATCATTGCCGGCAAGATCGGAGTGAATACGCCTGATACATAATCTAATAGACGACTTATCGGATTTCTCCCTGTGGCAGCTCTGTAACTTCCGAAAGTCTGCTCCTGTTCATCTTCTCCCCTGACCTGCGAAATCATTTCTTTGGAAAGTAAATCCCGATTCATAACTACCTTTTCCCCTTTTTATATGTATATTGAAGACCACTTTCGAACTTACCAAACCAAGCTTAGAAGAATATTGTAATAAAAGCGGTATTCCTTATGCTACTTATATTACTTCTTTTTTACAATAGTTTTAAAGAAGGAGTAATCTATTCGTTTTTATGCACCTGATAATTTACATCTAACTTACATCTAAACACCTAAGACCATAGTTATATATTTTTTGTTTGTTTTTGGGCAAATATGACTATTCAACCGCCTGTTAATTATGTAAAATAGGTCTAACCTACTTTTTAGTAAATCATGGATTACTTCCCTTTCACATTCTTGTCCCTTGAATACAGCTGAAATATACATAGAATCCGAACATTTTCAGTCTTTTCTTCAAGCAAGGAGAGGAAAACAAGTAGATCATGGCGTGTCTAGTATCTTATTGGACAAGCGGCCTACATCAAGCAGGGGAATTCGTCTGATTTTATTACCATCATGTGAGAGGAGAATTTTCATGAAGAGTTTTAATCGTTCCATTGGCGCGAAATTACGAATTATGTTTTTGCTGATTCAGCTCTTTGCATCCCTTTTGTTCAGCATCAGTTTCTATGCAATATCCATGAGTATCATTAATAACAGTGTCATGCCTCAAGTAGACCAATTGCTAGAAACTGGAGCTAAAAATGTGTATCAGGATCTCAATATTTCCTTAGCGGTTCAGGCCCAACAAGGAAGCGGTTCTGATTCCGGCTCCGCTATACAGATGGAATCCTATCTTCAGGACAAGGTCGATACTCTCAAATTAGAATCGGCATATATCGCAGTAGTAAAGGATGGTAAAGCCGAAGTCGTCGCAAGGAATGTAAAATCAGTATACAAGGTCAAGGATGCACTCATTCCTGTAGAGGATATTAAAAAAGCAAAACAAGGCGAGATGAATATCAGTGAAATTTACAGCGATTCGTACGGAGTACACAAAACCGCCTTCTTTGCTATATCGGGTAGTAATCTAGTTCTGGGTGTGAACGAAGATGTCGGATTCGTACAGGAAAAATCCCAACAAATTTTATGGATTTGCATAGGTATTACAGTGGCAACGCTCCTGCTGGGCGGAATTATTTCTACCCTCGTGATACGTAAAGTTGTAGAACCCATTGCTGAATTGGTTCGTCATAGCGAAAAAATCGCTCAAGGTGATCTTTCACAAGAAGCGAAAGTTCATGGAGTCAATGAAATTGCCCAACTTGCCCGCAGCTTCCAATCAATGTCTCATAACTTGAAAGAAATGATCGGCCATGTGCTTTCTACATCCGGTGCGGTTGTTGAAGGATCGGACGAGCTGCTTCGTCGGACTGAGGCTATGAGTGTAAAAGTGCAGGACTCTACAGTTGCCGCAGAGGAAGTAGCAAAGGGCAGTACCAGCATAGCTACAACTGCTGCTGAAAATGCACAGGCTATGGAGGAAATCGCTCAAGGTGTTCAGCACATCGCCTCCTCTGCCAATGATGTATCCGATCAAATCAGTGAAGCAACGAAAGAAACGGTTAACGGTAATACGCTCGCTCAAAAAGCTGTAGCTCAAATGTCACAGGTAGGACATGCTGCCGATGAATCGCTTCGATACATCCATAGTATGAATGAGCGTTCAGAAGCCATTGGCAGTATCGTTTCGGCTATTTTCGATATTACGAAGCAAATTCAAATGTTGTCCCTGAATGCCTCCATTGAAGCTGCCCGTGCGGGCGAACATGGACGGGGCTTCGCCGTAGTAGCTGGAGAAGTACGCAAGCTTGCCGAGCAATCTAAAGAAGCCACACAAGAAATTTCTGACTATTTGGTTACCATTCAAGAAGTATCGCAACAATCTGTGGACTCTGTGACCCAGGTTAGCCGTGAAATTCATTCGGGAACGGAAATGGTTCAACAAGCGAGCTCAGCCTTTAACCAGCTAAGTGAGCTTATGCAAAAGATCAATGCCACGATTCAAACGGTATCTGCAGCAACGGAGCAAGTATCCGCCAGCTCGGAGGAAGTATCTGCTTCCGTGGAAGAGACAGCTCTCATCGCTGCCAATGCACAGCATATGATTCAAGAAATCGGTTTTAACGCCGATGAGCAACTAAATGAAATGGAAAGCCACAGCGAGGTTGTTCGCCAATTAAGCAAACAAGCAACCGAGCTGCAAAAGGCAGTTCAAAAATTTAAAATTACGTAAGCCGATACAATAGAGGATTTTGCAAAAATCCCATAAGCGACTTCCAATGGACAAGATGTAGATCGAAATGGTTTAGTTCGTCTATATCTTGCACTTCAGAGCGACTGGAATCGAATTTTGCAAAATCCTGAATAAAAAGAGGTATCTCACAGTCTTGAAAATGGCTGTAGAGATACCTCTTTATTTTTTAAAAGCGATTTTAATAATCATCCATGAAGTTTATGAATTCATTCCCATAATACGATAAATTTGCTCCATATCTAAATGAGCCCGTACCACCTCTGCGACACGGTCAAACTCTCGTTCCTTGGCTTCACGTACAGTAAAAGTGCTTTTTAAAGGTGCCAAGCCCTTAGCTTGTCGCAATCCATCCAGCCAGCACCGGCGAAAACGGTCATTATCAAACACACCGTGCAAATAGGTTCCCCATACTTTACCGTCTGTCGTACCCCAGCCTTCCTCAAAAGCTGTTCCTTCGCCACGCCGGATATGGAATAGCCTTTTCATTTCGCTTAGGCTTAAAGTTTTATCTATAGGTGCGTATGGTTCCGTAACATACTCCGTAACGCCCATATGTATTTCATAGCCTTCAATGCTTGGCTTAGAGGCAGAACCCGAATCAGGCGCAAGCAAAAGCGGGCAATGATTAGACAGGGTTCCCTGTACGCGTACGGTTTGCTTTTCCTTTAAAAAGGTCGTGGATAGAGCCAGCCAACCTAACCCTTCTGCCTGCTGCGGCAACCCAGATTCGACGGCTTCGGGATCAAATAGCGCTGTACCCAGCATCTGATAACCTCCACAAATGCCAACTAGCTGTGTGCGTCCAGTATTCATAGCCTGCCGAATGTCTTTCTCCAGACCTCTCTCACGCAATTCCAGCAGGTCTCCAATAGTGTCTTTGGTCCCCGGTAAGATAATGGCGTCCGGTACGCCCAACTGTCCGGCTTCTGTGACATAACGAACACTCACATCCGGCTCTGCGGCCAGAGCATCCGTGTCCGTAAAATTGGAAATCCGCGGATATCGTATCACCGCAATATCCAGTTCTTTATCTTTTGCAGATTGCTTGGGCTTCTTGTCCAGTACTACCGAATCCTCTGCTTCAATGCGAATGTCTGGTAGATAGGGCAATACACCGAGTACAGGAATGCCCGTCCGTTCTTCCAGCCAGTCTAATCCCGGTTGAAGCAGAGACAGATCACCTCTGAATTTGTTAATGATAAATCCGCGGATGCGCTGTACTTCATGGGGTTCCAGTAACTCGATGGTTCCTACGAGAGAGGCAAAAACACCGCCCCGGTCGATATCTGAAATAAGCAACACTGGTGCATCCGCCCAACCTGCCAAATTCATATTTACGATATCTCGGTCCTTCAAATTAATCTCTGCCGGGCTGCCTGCCCCTTCCATAAGGACAATATCATAGGTATCACGCAACCGATTCAGAGCATCCATAACGGTCTGTTTGGCTTTTGGCAAAAAATCCTTCCGGTAATCTGAGGCGCTCATATAGGCATAAGGTACACCGTGTACAACAATTTGTGAGTGCATATCTTTGACTGGCTTAATCAGAATCGGATTCATGTCAGTCGTGGCCTCAATACCGCAGGCCTCAGCCTGCACCCCCTGAGCGCGTCCAATTTCCTTGCCGTCCTCGGTAACATAAGAGTTTAACGCCATATTTTGCGACTTAAACGGTGCGGGACGATATCCGTCCTGCGTAAAAATACGGCAAAGCGCAGTTGTCACCACGCTTTTGCCCACATCCGACGCTGTTCCTTGAAGCATCAATACGGCTGCCGGGTTCGTGCAGGACGGTTCGAAAGTTGACAATTGCCTCTTCCCCTTTAACGAATTCATTTCAAATCTGGTCACAACCCGTACAAAATTACAATAAACAACAATAAAACAGTCTCCAGCAATTCGTTTAAAGTTCCGTATATATCTCCCGTAAGTCCACCCAAGCGGCGGTTAATACGGTTTGCCGTGAAGGTTCCAACACCGTAAGCCAAGACCGGAATCAACACAAAGCCTATCGAGATTGGAAGGCTCTCAGAATATGAAAGGAACGTCTGTATGGTTGATCCTGCCAACGACAGATTCCCAGTATCCCTTGTTGCTGTAGCCAAACCTGCCAGAAGATATTGTCCTACGGCAGCACTCAGGGTCACTAATACAGCCCAGAATACGGCTAACCCTACGCGGCCACCACTCATATCAGCAAAACGCGCAGCCAGCCCATCATCATTACGGGCTTTAGGCCAGCGCTTCATTGCATGTACCATAAACCAGCGGCTCCAAACCATCGGAAGCAGCAGTAAGCCAGACACATTCCGTTCAACCAACACTGTATACAGCAAAGAAGCCTTGAGCATGAGTAGCAACACACAAGCAATAACGCCCATTGCTCCTACACGGCTATCCTTCATAATCTCCAGCATCCGCTCACGGGATCGGTAGCTGAACAAGGCATCAGCCGCATCCATCCACCCGTCCAAATGCAATCCGCCCGTCAACCAAACCCAGACAACAAGCGTAAGAATCGCACACGGCAACGGCGGCAACACCATAGAAGTAAGCGCCGCAAAGCCCCAGACAATGATGCCAATAACCACTCCGACCAGCGGATAATAACTTGCACTGCGTTTAAGCAAATCCGGGGAAAAATCCAATTCCGCCTTCACCGGAAGACGCGTTAAAAATTGAAAAGCCGCAGCAACAGCCTGACGTTCGCGGCTCATAGCTTATATTCCAACTGTTTGAGTTCTACGGGAATGCCCGCCGTCACCAAAAATACTTCATCACAAAGACGGGCAATCCGCTGATTCATTACCCCACTCAAATCCCGATACAGCCGACCAAGCGGATATTCGGGCACAATACCGTCACCAACCTCGTTGGTCACGATGACGAGCTGCCCCGGATACTGCTCCACAGCTGCCGCCAGTTCATTAATGGCAGCTCTGGACGCAGCTTCGCCGTCCTCGCCTGCGGCCAGCAGCACGTTCGACAGCCACAGGGTCAGGCAGTCGACTAGCACCATAGGCGCGGGTGATGGCTGCGACGCTTGATCGCCGCCAAGCCGTCGCAGCAGCTCCGGCAGCGCCTGCGCTTCCTCCAGCGTCTGCCAGTCGTATCCGGCAGACTCGCGCTGGACCCGATGAAGGGCGATGCGCTCCTTCATCTCCATGTCATAGGCTTGCGCCGTTGCAATGTAGCAGGCGCCAGGCGCGCGCGACATGCATAATCGCTCGGCAAAGCCGCTTTTCCCGCTGCGTGCCCCGCCAGTCACGAGCGCTTTCATCGCTGCGCGGCTCCCTGACCGTCCGATACGCCTGCATCGGCAAAGGTCGCCATTTCGCGCATAATGCGGCACGCCGCATCAATCAGGTGCAAGCTAAGCGCACCGCCTGTGCCCTCCCCGAGCCGCATGTCCAAATAAAGCATGGGCTCCAGCTTGAGCTGGCGGAGCACCGCCGCGTGCCCGCGCTCGTCCGAGGCGTGCGAAGCGAGCATGTACGCAGCGCTAGCAGGCGCAAGTGCACGCGCTGCGAGGGCGGCTGCGCCTGAAATAAAGCCGTCCAACACGACTGGACAGCGATGTGCGGCTGCCCCGAGGATGACTCCTGCCAAGGCGGCAATCTCCAGACCGCCGACCTTAGTGAGCACGTCGAGCGCATCATTTGCATCTGGCTGGTTCACGTCCAATGCGCGGCAGACAACCGATATTTTACGGGTAAGCCCAGCCATATCTACACCCGTCCCCCGGCCTACGATAACTTCCGGCTCCAGTCCGGTGAGAGCACATACGACCGCAGCGCTGGCTGTCGTATTCCCGATGCCCAGCTCTCCGGTAACGAATAGCCGTGTGCCACCTTTGACCGCTTCTGCTACGGCTTCTGCTCCGGCCAAAACCGCCTGTTCCGCTTCTGTACGCAGCATCGCTGGCCCTTTAGCTATATTCGAAGTACCCATGCGTACCTTACGGTCCACCAGATTCGCGTGAGCGACATCCGCATTCACGCCAACATCTACCACCTTGACATCTGCGCCCGCATGGCGTGCCAGCACATTAATTGCCGCGCCACCTGACAGCATGTTATACAGCATTTGCTGTGTAACCTCAGCCGGAAAGGCACTGACTCCCTCTTCACACACCCCGTGATCCGCAGCCATGACCATAACCGTTTTACGATCAAATTCAGGCTTGTCCACTCCTGTAATTCCTGCTAGCTTGATGGCCACACTTTCCAACTTTCCAAGACTTCCCGGTGGCTTTGTTAATTGGTCCAAATGGGCTGAAGCTGCCGAGGCCGCCACCCCATCCGGCTGGGCAATGCTATCGATCAGCTGACGCAGCTTGTTGTTCATAACTTCCACTCCCTGCTCTTTTTAAGTGTGTTTCATCGTTTATTTAATCTGCTGTATCCGAAGCACTCCTGCGCAGCAAGAGCTGCGGCACACCGCTATCGGGATGCGGAAGCATCACAGGCTCAACACCGTATACTCGTCGAATCCGATCCTCGGTTAATAACTTCGATGAAGCTCCCAATCCTTCAACCATTCCATCTTTGAGTACAAGCAAATCTTCGCAAAATTGGGCTGTCAAGTTAAGATCATGCAAGACCGCAATAATCGTCACACCCGTTTCTTGGCGCCAATCTGCCAACAGTTCCATAAATTCAAGCTGATAGCGCAAGTCCAGATAGGTCGTAGGCTCGTCCAGCAGCAATATTCGTGGCTCCTGCACCATTACTTTTGCCAAAGCTACACGCTGTCGCTGTCCCCCACTCAAGCGGTCCAATGCTCTGTCCGCCAGCGTGGTAAGACCCAATCGCTCTAGCACGCGATCCGTGATCGCCTCCACATCAACACCCTTTTCCCTGCCTAGCCAGTCCTGATGAGGAAAACGTCCCATTTCTACGACTTCCCTGACGGTGTATCCCACTGGAGGAAGCCCTTCCTGTTGGAGTACGGCTATGAGTCGGGAAAGCTCTTTTCTGCTGTAGCTACCGACCTTTTTGCCATAGATATGAACGTTTCCCGAAGTTGGCTGATCTACACCGGAAAGCAAATGCAGCAAGGTGGATTTTCCACTGCCGTTCGGACCAATAATCCCCCACCAAGTTCCTTCGTCGACGCTCCAGCTTATATTCTTTAACGCATGGAACTCTCCATAGGCACGTGTTAGACCCGCTACCTCTAACGCCCGATCACGTACCTTCTGTGATTCACTTTGTTCTGTCACAGCATTTCCCCCCTGCGCAGCTTCTTGTTCCGGTACAGGAGATATGCGAAGAACGGTGCCCCAACAAAGGCCGTCATCACGCCCAGAGGAATTTCCGTGGGGGCTAACAACGTGCGAGCCGCCGTATCTGCCCAAGCCATAAAAATAGCTCCACCGAACGCAGATAATGGAACAATCATCCGGTAATCAGGCCCTGTCACCAGACGAATGATATGCGGTACAACGAGTCCCACAAAGCCAATCACTCCACATACCGAGACAGCGGCTGCTGTCAGCAGCGTGGAAATGATCAGAACAGATAGCTTCGTCGCATCTACATGAACTCCCATGTGAGCCGCCTGACGTTCACCCAAAGCCAAAATATTCAGCACACGTGCCCGGTTCCATAGAAATACCAGTCCTATGACCACATAAGGTAAAAGGATTCCTGTATATGACCAACCGCGCAGGCTAAGACTTCCCATCGTCCAGTACAATATTTCATTGACCGTCTCCTTCGACATGGCTGTCAGAAAGGAAACAACCGCCCCCAGAAAGGATTGCATCACCACACCCGACAAAATGAGACTTTGTGTCGGAATTTTTCCACCTTCCCGTGCCAACGTCAGCACCATCCACAGCGTCAGCATTCCGGTCGTAAATGCCACTAGCGGCAGCGTCCATATGCCAACAAATGAAAATTGAAGGCCCCAATAAATCAGTACTGCCGCTCCTACTGAAGCCCCCGAGGATACCCCCAGTGTATACGGATCAGCCAAAGGATTACGCAGCACACCCTGAAATCCGGCTCCAGCCAGCGCCAGCGCTGCTCCTACCAACATTCCCAGTAACACTCGTGGCAATCTAACCTTCAAAATAATCTGCTCTGAGGATGTATTCCAATCCGGTGTAAACGTATCGCCTAACCATGGAAGGTGGTTAACCAGAATGCCCGTGATCTGGCTGACCGGAAGCTTGGCCGAGCCGATGCCAAGACAGAGCAGTAGCGTCAGTAACAGCAGGACAAGACCTGTTCCTCCAAAGCCGATCAGTTTACGGTTCATTTGAAAATTTCAGGATACACGCCCTTGGCCACTTCCTTGAGACCTTCCGTTACGCGTGGACCCGGACGACTAATCAAATTATCATCCACGGCAAATACCCGGTTGTGGCGAACAGCCGATATTTGATCCCATCCACTGCGAGCTTTAATGATTTCGCCGAGCGTTTGACCAGTTTTGTCGTCCTTGACACTTTTGCTGTACAAAATCACGTCAGGGTTCGCAGCAATAATATTTTCCTCACTAATTTGGTACCACCCCTTCTGCGTGGCACCTACATTTTCGCCGCCCGCTAACGTGATCAGCTCGTCCATAAACTCGCCTTTACCAACTGTCCAGCCTGGTGAAAACTCGACGTATACCCGCAGCTTCTGACCTTTACCGATATTTTTAATTCCTTCTTTCACTTCAGCTACATCTGCTCTCATCTTGTCAGTCACCGCTCTCGCTTCTTTCTGATGATCGGTGATTTTCCCATACAATTCGATGTTAGCCATGACATCTTCAACTGTCTTCGGTTCCGTTTTAAAAATCATAATTCCCATGTCGCGCAGCTTGGTCGTAGCCTGTTCACTAAGTGATATCCCTGCAAAAACGACTTCCGGGTTAGCAGCAATGATCGCCTCTTCGTTCGGTTTCATAATACCGCCCACTTTAGGCTTTTTCGTAGCTGCTTCCGGGTAATCAGAGTAGTCGGAGACGCCAACAATTTCCTTATCCAGCCCGATGGCGAACAGCGCCTCGGTTTCTGCCGGGGAGACGGAAACGATTTTATCCGGCGCTTTTTTGAATGTAAATTCCTGTCCTGTTGTATCCTTAACCGTGAGTGGGTAAACTGTTTTGCCCGGAGGCTCTTGTGCGGTTACGGTCTGTCCCGGCTGCTGTGAAGAATTCTGGTTCTCTTTATTTTCAGCATTTTTCCCATTAGCTCCACATGCACTCAGCACAACTGCCAAAATCAGAACCAATAGACCTGTTGTCCAAACCTTTATTTTTTTTCCTGCCATGATTTGCACCCCTTCATAAAAAATCGTTAAGAGCGTTACTTGAACATCATCAGATATCTTCTAAATCCAGCCTTCTTTTCCTATCAAAAAAACCCCGCATCCTCATATCAGGACACAGGGGCCACGTTAGCGCAGATCGTGCGCAGGCGGCAGCTTCTTTCCGCATGGACAGTCACTGCGAACACGTCATCCTTTCCTCGAAGGACTATGGTGACAGGCGGACGGGCAGGTATCCTGACTTATGGTAAAATGCATGTCCTGAAATTCTTTCATATGCTTAGTAGCACATAAAGCAGGACTAACGGGCATGTTTCCATTTACAGTGGCGGGACCGCGCCGGACTCACACCGACTTCCCTTTTAACAGCGCAGGCAAGGGAAACCATAGTTTCATCACGCTGCGCCGACCTCGTCTGCTGGATATTTGATAAGTGGTAGTCAAGCCGTTCTTTTACTTGATGATTATAGGTTAAAAAGAGGCGGCTTACAACCCAAACTGCCTCTTTATCCGCAGGTGTCTAACCTAATGAGGAAGCATTTCTGCTATGTAATTGTGCCGTCCTGCCAGCCTCAATTGAATCCTAAATGCTTCTCCCGGCTTCGGATTCAAACTCCAAAAATCATGGCCCGGTATCAGCATGCAAGCTAACTGACGAATTACGCCACCATGCGTAACGACCAAAACAGAGGGTGGCGCAGCAGTCAAATCCATGGGTTGAACTTCCATAGCAACACGCCATTCATACAGAGAGTCAAGAAATTTCCGTAGACGATTCACAAAATCTGCCCAAGACTCTCCTCCAGGAGGGGTTATCCGTTGCGGCTCATCAATCCAAGCGCGATACAACGACACATCCTTGAGCATGTCATACGTTTTTCCATCCCACTCACCAAAATGAAGCTCTCGCAGACGTGGTTCCATCATAGGAGACATAGTAGATAGGGAACCTCCAGACGTCAATTCTGATTCCGGCACAATGATCTGCAAGGTCTGGCGACATCGCATTAAATCGCTGCAATAGATTCGAGCAAAGGACTGCCCTTGCAATTTTTCTTGCAAAGGCTTTAATTCCTGCTCTGCTCCCGGTAGCAAACCTAAGTCGGAGTGTCCTAGATATCGACGTTCCTTGTTCCATAAGGTTGTGCCGTGACGAACTAACACAAGTTCCATGTCCCAATGCAGATCTTCTTTAGCATCATACGGCACCTTATCCTCCTGTGAGTTCGGACTTTGTGCGTATTCTACTGTCCTTTTTGCTGCTATATCTTGTTTCAAGATCATGTCACTTCCTGCTCGATCATTATTCAGTGTGTCACTCCTCACCGCACCCATCCCAAGGCAAAACAACCTGCGGCTCCTAACAAACACAATCCTACAAACATACTGGACACGGCGAACATCAGCTGGATCGTATGCCGTATATCTTTCGACTCTAGCGGTCGTATCCAATCGCCCATGTATGCACGAAAGGAGCGCACGCCATGATACACATTATAGCCTCCAAGACGAATCCCCAGTGCACCAGCAACAGCCGATTCCGGGAAGCCACTGTTCGGGCTTGGGTGCAGACGAGCGTCTCGCTTGACTGTGCGCCAGCTTCTTGCAGCATCTCGCTTGTACATCCACGCCGCTACCACAAGCATTGCCGCTGTCAGACGTGCCGGAATGTAGTTAGCGACATCATCCAGACGTGCTGAAGCCCAGCCTAAATGCAGATACTTTTCATTTTTATAGCCAACCATGGAATCGAGCGTATTCACAGCACGATAAGCCAGCGCCAAGGGTGCTCCCCCGATCAGGGCATAAAAAAGCGGGGAAATAATCGCGTCCACGATATTTTCAGCGACCGTTTCAACCGTACCGCGTACAATCTCAGGCTCATCAAGCTGTTGCGTATCCCGCCCAACTATCATGCCCAGCTCCCGCCGTGCCGCAGAAAGGTCATCCGCCTGCAACGCTCGGTATACTGCCATTCCTGCGTCCTTTAGTCCTTTGGAAGCAATCGTTGTCGCAATCAGCACCATTTCTACGCCGACAGACAACCACGGATGAATCCAGGCAAGCAAGTGCAATAGCGCCCAGGCGAGCGTAAAGGAGCCTCCCGCCACAATGAGTGGAAGCAGTATACCCGCACGTTTCAACCCCCGGTCACTTCGGGCCTGGCGGCGAATCGCTTTTTCCAATGCTGAAATGGCATGTCCCATACCGATGACTGGATGCGGCAACCACCTCGGGTCACCGATCAGCCTGTCCAAAAGATAGGCTACCAGGATAATCAAGCTAACTGTCACGCCGCTGCTCCTCCTCCAGCACTTCACCCAATACAGACAGCAGCCTGTCGTTGGCTTCTGCATCCTTGACCGCAATCCGAAAATGACTCGTCGTCAGTCCCGGATACATAGCACAGCTACGTATAAGAATTCCGCGTTGTCCAAGCGCCTGCTGAATCGCCGATGCGCTCCACGTACCCGGCGCCCTTGCCAGCACGTAATTGGCTTCGCCGGGAACAACACCGCAGCCCCATTCCGCCAAGGCGGTCAACAGGCGGTTGCGCTCCGTAGCAATCAGCTCCTGTGTTTGGTGCTCATATGCTTGCCCACTTCTCAAACACGCCTCCCCAGCCAGCAACGCCAATCCATTCACACTCCAGGTCACCTGTTTGGCCGTCATTCGCCGGATATAGTCCGGATGAGCAATCGCATAGCCCAATCGCAAGCCAGGAATGGCATAAAATTTGGTCATTGACCGGATCAAAATCACATGAGGATAGCGATCCAGCACAGGCAGTAGTGAGATTCGCCGTTCCAGCGGGATAAAATCAATGAATGCTTCATCCACCACCAGCACGGTACCCGTTTTGCCAGCCGCTTCTGCCAGTTCGCACAGCTCCTGCTTACCATATTGCACACCGTTTGGATTATTCGGCTGCCCAAGGAACAAAACATCTACCTGCTCCATGAGCTGAAGGATGTCCTCCACGTCCGCCTTCCATTGAAGCGAGGCCTTCCCGTACACCCGGTTGACCTCAGCTCCGAATTTGCCAGCCAGCTCCGCATATTCTGAAAAACACGGCTCCACTGTACCCACACGCTTAGGAGCCAGTCCCAATAGCAGGAGCGCCATACTTTCAGCCGCTCCGTTTCCGATACTTAACGACTCCGGTGGAACATGCAGTCGCCGTGCGAGCATATTTTTAAAATTCCGATGCCCAGGGTCTGGATAGCGAATCACAGTGTCAAATGAGTGTTGCAGCGCCTCAAGCACCTCCGGTGGTGGACCAAGCGGATTAATATTTGCACTAAAATCTACAAAATCCGCAGCAGCTCCGCCGAATGTCGCCGCAGCTGTTTCCCTGTCCCCGCCATGACCGTAAACCTCTATCATTACCTCTCATCCTTTCCGGCCGTTTCCAATCATTTAGCTCCATTATGAGGCTGCTTTTTGCGTCCCGTCAATGCAAATGAGCTTTTGTACATGGCTCACTTGGGTTACAATAGAAGGAGGCACACATAAATTACACAGTTTATATACGGAGGAATGGACATGCTGTTCATCGACAACCAGGGGATACACGATCCAGCCATTAATCTTGCCATTGAGGAATACGCGCTCAAGCATCTACCGCTGGACGACAGCTATTTGCTGTTTTACATTAATCAGCCTTCTATTATTATAGGCAAGCATCAAAACACTATTGAAGAAATCAACGCCGAGTTTGTCAGAGATAACAATATTCAAGTCGTTCGTCGCCTGTCCGGCGGCGGTGCTGTATATCATGACCTCGGTAATTTAAATTTCAGCTTTATTACCAAGGATAACGGGGAGTCCTTTCATAATTTCCTCAAATTTACGCAACCCGTGATTGATGCTCTGCGCCAAATGGGAGTAGAAGCTGAAATGACAGGCCGCAACGATCTACAGGTCGGAGAACGTAAAATTTCAGGAAACGCCCAATTTGCCACACGCGGACGGATGTTCAGCCACGGTACATTGATGTTTAACCTGAATCTGGACAATGTGGCTGCATCGTTGCATGCCAATCCCGAAAAATTCAAATCCAAAAGCACTAAATCCGTCCGCAGTCGCGTGGCTAACATCAGCGAACTGATGGACCGTGAGATGACCATAGAGCAATTTCGCGAGGAACTGCTGCGTTTCATATTCGGTGCAGAATTGGATCAGGTACCTCAATATAAGCTCACCGATACCGATTGGGCCAAAATCCATGAAATATCCAAAGAACGCTACCAATCGTGGGATTGGAACTACGGTCTATCCCCCGAGAGCAATATCAAGCACACACGTAAATTTCCAGTCGGCATTATTGATATCCGCATGGATCTTAAGGAAGGCTATATCCGTGATATTAAAATCTATGGGGATTTCTTCGGCGTGGGTGACGTTGCTGATATTGAAAATATCCTGCGTGGCAAGCGCTATGATGAAGGTGAGGTACGTCAAGCCTTATCCTCTCTCGATTTGAAGCACTATTTTGGTAATATTGAGCTGGACGATTTTGTTGGACTTGTATTTTTGGAAGACTAACCGTTACTTTTTCCCATCGTTTCAAGCCAATACTTCAGTGGTTATAAGGGGACAGGCTCTTATAGGGGCCGTCCCCTTTTCATTGCGATATTGTCATTTTGAATATTATAAGATACAATTTTAACATTGCCCCATGATAGAGATAAAGGAGAGAATACCGATATGTATAAATTAATTGCCATTGATATTGATGATACACTCATTAACGACCAGAAAGAAGTTACACCAGCGACACAACAGGCATTAGAAGCTGCTGTAGCGAAAGGTGTGGTGGTTACCCTCGCTACTGGACGAGCTTATGCCTCTGCACATAAAATTGCTCGTCAGACTGGTTTGAACGTGCCAATCATTACGTACCAAGGAGCTTTGGTTAAAAACCTGCTGGACGAAAACGTGCTGTATGAGCGTTATGTTCCACTCGTGGCTGCACGTCGCCTGTATGAATTCTGCGTAGAACGCAATCTGCATCTGCAAACGTATATAGATGACAAATTGTACACACGTGAAGATAATCAGAAAATCAAAGATTACACGGAACTGAACAACACGGAATATTTTGTAGAGCCTGTATTCAGTAAAGTTATAGAGCAGCCGGCTCCTAAACTGCTGATCATCGACGAGCCGGAAGTGTTGGATGAATTAATTCCTGAACTTCGCGAACTGCTTGGCAATGAAGTTCACATTACAAAATCCAAGCCTCATTTTCTGGAAATTATGCATCATGAAGGCACCAAGGGCCATGCGCTTACCTTCCTTGCAAACCATTTTGGCTGTGAACTGTCGGAAACGATTGCTATCGGCGACTCTTGGAACGACCATGAAATGCTTGAATGTGCTGGTCTCGGCATAGCGATGGAGAATGCCATTCCTGATTTGAAAAAGCTGGCTGATTACATCACTCGTAGCAATAACGAAGACGGTGTTAAGCACGCCATCGACAAATTCGTACTCAATGTTGAATAAGCAAAAAGTGCCTGCTCCCATAATACTTAAATAAAGTAATACAACAACAAAGCCTCCAAACGTCGCATGATCAGTAACATACGACAGTTTGGAGGCCTTTTCTGTCAGATCATATAATAACCTGACCGCTATAAAATATCAGGCAGCAGAACGTACCTTGCGCCTGTTCACCAGACGGATAATTCCATTGTTCATAAGGATTAGTCCGGTCACAATGAGCAGCACCCCAGCCAGCATCCACCAGCTTACATGCTCTCCATACAACAACGCTCCCAAGCCCACCGCAATCGGCGGTGATATATACAGCCACGTCATCGGAAACAGGGGATTTGTACGCTCCATGAGCCAGTAGAACAGTGTATGTGCAATCATTGAACCAAACAGGATCAGATAAAGTAAAGACCCCATGGCAGGAAGGTACTGCCACCCCTCAGAACTCCACGGTTCCGTGATCGCAGACAGTAACAGCAGCATCCATCCCCCATGGATCATTTGCGCCGCATTCAGGGCAATTGGGTTCGTTTCACGAAATACATCCATCACTCGCTTGGAATAAAGAGCTCCCCCGGAATAACACAGCTCCCCCAGCAAAATGACAAGGCATCCCGCCAGCCACAGACCACTGATCTGAACCGCCAATCCGGGCAGCACAACCAGTACCACACCAAGAAAGCTGATCATGCAGCCAACGACCGTAATCCGTGACGTTTTTTGCCGTAGCAGTACAGATTGCAAAATGACGATCATCATCGGCCCGGTAGCTGACAAAATAGCTCCGATCCCCGAGCTGACATATTGCTCTGCCCAATACAAGGCTGAAAATGTACCGAAGGTCGTTCCTGCTCCAATCAGCAACATTTCCTTACGCCATAATAACGACCATCGTACTTTTCCGGTCAGCTTCATAGCAATGAACAATATCGCCCCTGCCGCGAAAAAACGTACACCTGCCGATAGGAATGGTGGAAGTCCGGCTTCCACTCCCACTTTTATGGCCAAAAACGTTGTGCCAAAAATAATACACATTACTGTAAACGCGATACCTATCATGATACGTCCCTCTCCCTTCAGTTGCTTTTAAGCATACAGGGGGACGAACAGAACAGATGTATAACTACAGAACAGTTGTATACGTTTTTAAAGTGCTATATAGTACAATACACAGAAAGGAGCGTGGACAGCATGGGTAAGAACAACAGCGAACTACTCTTTCCAGCCGATCATGCCTTAAAGCTGTATGAGCAGGTTATCCATTATGTAACTGTGCGGATTGATCGCGGGGATTGGCAAACAGACATGAAGCTGCCGTCCGTACGAAGCTTGGCTCAGGAGCTGGGTGTACATCGGCTAACTGTTTTCCGGGCATATCAGGAGTTGAAGCAACAGGGACTGGTCTATGTAAAAGACAAATCAGGATATTACGTTCATGCTTCCCAAGCGACTGGGCATGCAAAATATGCTGGCTACTCGGGACATTCGTCCATTGACCTCACGATTCACTCCGAATCTGCCCATGCGGCAGATGATCCGTCAGTTTCAGCCTGGAGAGGAATGGATGGACTTAGCCGCGTTCAATCGGTAAATGCGAATTTCCAGTTTTCCAAAGCGCTGATTGACCCCTCGCTCCTGCCCAATCGATTTTGGGGAGAGCTGATGATGCAGGTATTTGAAAAGCATCCGAAAGTAGCGGCCACCTATTCCGCTGTGCAGGGCGATGCCGAGCTTCGGGAGGCCATGGCGCAGCATTTTAGCGTGGATAAGCATTTTGCTTTATCACCGGATGAAGTGCTGATTACCTCCGGAGCACAGCAAGCCATTGATTTAATTGCCCGATCTCTGCTCCGTACAGGAGACCGTGTATTGATCGAACGCCCTGCCTATGGCCCCGCTATGGAAATATTCCGTAGACTAGGCGCACGTCTGACTATGACTGATATTCGACCAGAAGGTTATGATATGGACCAGATTGAGTGGTGCATGAAAACGGAAAAACCACGCCTCTTTTATATGAATCCAACATTCCACAACCCGACGGGCTTTACGGTCCCCGATGAGCAGCGCAAACGACTGCCTGAACTAGCCGAGCGCTATGGCTGCCTTATTGTTGAGGATGACAGCACCTATGACATTAGCTTTGGGCAAAAGCCCCCTTCTCCGATTTTCGCCTATGATGTTTCGGGAAGCGTCGTCTACATTCGAAGTTACAGTAAATATGTCGCACCCGGTCTACGAATCGCAGCCGTGACCTGCCGACCACAGCTCATGAACAGCCTACTGAACGTCAAAGCGTTAGTGGACAATGGATCGCCACTGCTGAATCAAAAGCTGTTTTTAGAATACTTTCAATCTCCACGTATGCAGCAGCATATTAAAAAGCTATGTATCGCGCTCCAGATTCGTAAGGAAACGATGGAAGACAGTCTCCGCGACTCCGGTTGGACGTGGACCAGCCCGGCAGGGGGACTCAACCTGTGGCTCCAGCTGCCTTCTACGTTGAAACCTAATGAATTACTTGCCAAAAGTTTACAAGAGTCTGTATCCTTTGTCCCCGGCAATGTATTTGATCCCATCTGCGCAGAGGGTAAAACGCATATACGGCTGTCTTATTCATACGCCAACGAGCTACAAATCAAAGAAGGAATCTCCACACTTCTACGTATCAGTCAAACGATGTAAAGGTAAGGGCACCTTTATTCTAACGGCAAACTCATGCCGGTGTGTGCCAAGCTAATCCCTTCCAGAAGCCCATAGTTGCGTGTGACATCCACATCATGGGACATATGTGTAAACACTGTGCTTTCGGGTTTAAGCCTTCCTATAAGCTCCTGAGCCTCCAGCATGTCATATACGGAACGGGTGGCATACTCGGCCTCCTCATGATAAAAACTCGTTCCCAGGACGAGCAAATTCAGATTGTGCAAGGGCAGAATTTCCACCTCATTCAATCCAATCGAATCCGAACAGTAAGCCCACGAGAAGCCGTCCTTTTCCAGACGATAAGCGTAGGCATATCCGTTCTTCCCGTGATTCACACGCCATCCCCGGATATTCCATCCGCCAAGTTGGGCTCCCTGGTCTACTGGAATAAGATCCAAGTTTCCAGAGAGCCAGGAAAATTGACGCAAGATCGTGTCAATCACTTCCTGTGGCGCGTACAAGCGACCTCTGTTCCCAGTCCAGCGACAGGCATCTGCCCATTCTGGTAATCCTCCAATATGGTCAAAATGTGCATGTGTCACAAGGATCGTAGGGATATAACGCAGACCGCGCAATTCTAGCTGTCTGCGCCAGTCCGGGCCACAATCAATCATAAAGTCCTCCGTCTCGCTTTCGATCAGCACAGACGATCTCAATCTTACATTCGCCCCTGTCGTGCGAGCTTCTGTGCATACGAGACAATCACAATATACACGCGGAACCCCCATTGCATCCCCCGTGCCAAGAAAAATAAGCCGATTCATGGTTTAACTCCTATCTATCTGGGTCTTTTTACTACTATTATAACGAACAGACCGATTCTACGTAAATCATCTGCGTAAATCCTTCCAGCGTCCAACGCCAAAAGGAGCATGCCCAAAGCCGTGAAATCCGGCTAGACATCCCCTCATGCGTGATCGTATTTATTTTCAAATGATGATAGGCATTGGATCTTCCTTCAGGCGGTTTTCCACCATCCAGCTGGACTGGTCATTATAGAGATAGGCTCGATGCACCAACACTCGCACCTGCTGACCAGGTTCCAGCGTAGACTTCTCCAGTGAGCGGTATGTCATGAGACGATGATCCCCGACCTGTACTTCAACCATCCACTCACTTCCACGAAAATGCAAATGCTTCACTATGCCTTCCTCGGTCGCCGACAGAAGCGTAAATTCCTCGCTTGGCCCGACATCAATATACTCCGGACGGATCAAGGCACGTGTTCCCACTCCAGCAGCTTCTTCGAAGCCTCTAAGACTGCCTGCCTGTTCAATCACTGTAGATTCCCCAATAAAGGAAGCCACGAACGGGGTACCCGGTTTTTTATAAATATCCCAAGGCGTTCCTTTCTGCTCCAGTCGTCCCTGATTAATCACCATAATTTCATCCGCTACTTCAATCGCCTCATCCTGATCATGGGTGACAAAAATTGAAGTAATGCCCACCCGCTCAATCAACTCTCGCAGCCAGGTGCGCAGCTCCTGACGAATCTTGGCATCAATAGCCGCAAAAGGCTCATCCAGCAGCAACAGTTGAGGCTCTGGTGCCAAAGCACGCGCAAAAGCAACCCGCTGTCGTTGTCCACCTGACAACTGATGCGGATAACGATGCTCAAAACCTTTGAGCCCCGTTAGTTCGACCAACTCTGTGACCCGTTCCTTGATGCGGGTTTTGGAGCTTTTTTTCACTTTCAGGCCAAAGGCAATATTGTCGTAGACGCTCATGTGCTTGAACAAAGCATAGTTTTGAAATACAAATCCGATTCCACGTTCCTGCGGGGACAGCTCGTTTACCCTTTTTCCATGAAAATGAATTTCTCCCGCATCCGGTTGCTCCAGACCCGCCAAAATGCGAAGAATGGAAGTTTTCCCCCCACCACTTGGACCGAGTAAGCCAATAAGATGGCCCGCCTGAATATCAAAAGATACGTCCTTTACTGCATGAAAATTACCGAAATGCTTGTTTAATCCTCTTACTTCCACATGCATATTCGTACACTTCCTTTCCGCTTCTGGACCTGTTCAGGCACAGCAGCAGCCTTGCTTACCGCAAAGCACGTACCTCATTTGAAACATTTAATTATTCCAATGCATATACTTTGTTTTTTCTTATGTGATACTTTATCAAAGGAAAGTAATTTTCGTCAACTCTATATATTATCTTAGGAATTAAAAGGGTAAAGTATTAAGAAGAAAGGAGATGGAGTCATTGCTGCATACTTTAGAATTATCCACTACACGGCGAGATGAAATGCGCGATATTACACGAGAGGTTGCTTCATTGATCGAAAAAAGCGGGGTACAACAAGGAACCGCACTTGTTTATTGTCCACACACGACAGCCGGCATCGCCATTAATGAAAATGCAGACCCAGATGTCAAACATGATGTGATGTTAAGACTAGATGAAGTTTATCCGTGGGAGCATCCCCAATATCGCCATATGGAGGGAAATACAGCGTCCCACTTAAAATCCATTACGACAGGCCCCTCACAAACAATCATCATCCATGATGGAAAGCTGTTGCTCGGACGATGGCAGGGACTTTATTTTTGTGAATTCGACGGACCACGCAGACGCCAATACCATGTAAAGATCATGGAGGGCTAAAGGACCGGGTAAAAAAAACAGACCATGATGTTTTCCTACTGGATGCATCATCGTCTGTTAAATCCTTAGTCGCTTTCGCAAAGTACCGTAATGATAAGTTACCGTCATGAAGTGCATACACCCAGAAAAGCGCCCTACATGTTCATGGCTGAAGCGTGTGAATGCAGGTACGCTCATAGGTGTCTGCACAGCAGCTTTACATGTGCTAAAGCAGCGGGCCTAATTTCTTCAAATGTTAAACCGTCCTGAATATAAAAGGATACAAAGCCATGCATGGATAAAAACAGGCTTTTCGGTACCCTTGAGCAATCTTCCTCCGAGTGCCCCTGACCACTCAATTCTTGACGGATCATAGACGCAAATAGTTCCACACAACGATTTTGCTCTGTGCGACAGTATGCAAATAGTTCTTCATCGTGCATCATAAACATAATTTCGTACTGATATGGATTTTCCAAACCAAAACGGATAAATTCCAGCATCAAGTACTCCAGTCTGCTCAAGCCATCATCAGACGTACCTGTTGCTGCTTGCAGTAGAATCCCACGCAATGTATTAAAATCTTCAATCACAATGGCATAGAACAGTTCAGCCTTCTCTTTAAAATGATAATATAACGAACCATGACTGTAACCCAGATGCTGGCCAATGCTGCGCATTGAAATCGCACGGTAGCCCTTGGTAATAAACAAGTGCCTGGCCGCTTCCAGAATCCGCCCTCTTGACAACTCCTGTTCTACTGCTCTTCTAGCCATATTATTTATTCCCCTTCAATAAAGTAAAGCTGCTCTCCCTCCGACACAAGCGATTGCCCCTGCGTCAAGTCTGTTATCCAGTTGCTGAAGGATTCCGCATCACCAGCCAGCGGCAGACAGGTTAAGGTAACTTTATCCGTAAACATTGTTTCTCCAGTGCGGATGCTGCGATTGCGTAATTCATTTTCCACTTTGCCCAACCAGGTATAATCCAATTCTACAAAAACTTCGCGATGCAGCACACGCGTAATTGCATCCCCTGCCTCGATTGCTGCAACAGCACCATCTGAATATGCGCGAATCAGACCGCCTGCTCCCAGCAAAATCCCACCAAAGTAACGGGTAACAACAATAGCGACATTTTTCAGCTTCTGGTTGCGGATCACCTCCAAAATAGGCTTTCCAGCCGTACCACTCGGTTCTCCGTCATCCGATTGCTTTTGGATTTCGTCTCTTTCCCCAATCATGTAAGCAGAACAATTATGGGTAGCGTTCCAATGCTCTTTTTTGATACGTTCTATGAAAGCAGTTGCTTCTTCCTCAGTTTGAACAGGCTGAATATGACCGATAAAACGGGATTTTCGGATCACAATTTCCTTGTTGCCGGCACCGCGTACGGTTCGGTATTGTTCCAACATACACGTATAACCTTCCTTACTTCATTTTACAAGAAAGCAGTCCCCCGCTTCTGGCAGCTGGTGAACTGCTTTCCTGTACTTTAATTGATGCTATACACTATAACACTTCTGACCGAAATCCTGTTTCGCATCAGAGATTACAGCACTCTTATTCAGACAATCTCGCTTCAAGCTCAGCTTTTTCTTTTTCGAAGCCTGGTTTGCCAAGCAGCGCAAACATGTTCTTCTTGTAAGCTTCTACGCCCGGTTGATCGAACGGATTTACGCCCAACAGGTAGCCGCTAATGCCGCAAGCTTTTTCGAAGAAATAAGCAAGATAGCCGAAAGAGTAAGGGCTCAAGTCAGGAATATTTACAATCAGGTTCGGTACTTGTCCGTCTGTGTGAGCCAGCAATGTACCTTGGAATGCTTTTTTGTTTACAAAATCCACAGTTTTGCCTGCCAGGAAATTCAGTCCGTCCAGATCATCCTCATCTGCTTCGATGGTGATGTGACTAGGTACATTTTCAACTTGGATTACCGTTTCGAAAATGTTGCGGCTGCCTTCCTGAATGAATTGTCCCATGGAGTGCAGGTCTGTCGAGAAATCAACAGAAGCAGGATAAATGCCTTTGTAATCCTTGCCTTCGCTTTCTCCGTACAACTGTTTCCACCACTCGGATACAAAATGAAGAGACGGCTCATAGTTTACGAGAATTTCAATTGCTTTACCTTTGCGGTACAAAGCGTTACGAACGGCTGCATATTGATAAGCCTCGTTCTCAGCTACATTCGGGTTGCTGTACTCTTTGGAAGCGTCTGCCGCCCCCTGCATCATTTCCTCGATGTTAATGCCTGCAGTAGCAATCGGCAACAAGCCTACTGCTGTCAGCACGGAATAACGACCACCCACATCATCAGGAATAATGAAGGATTCGTAGCCTTCCTCGTTAGCCAGTTTTTTCAAAGCACCACGTTCTTTATCCGTCGTTGCATAAATACGCTTGCGTGCTTCTTCTTTACCGTATTTTTTCTCCAGAGCTGCACGGAATACGCGGAATGCGATAGCTGGCTCTGTTGTGGTACCTGATTTAGAAATGACGTTCACTGAGAAGTCTTTTCCTTCAATCAGTTCCAACAGATGATTTACATATGTAGAGCTGATGTTGTTGCCTGCAAAATAGATAGCTGGACCCTTGCGTTGATCTTTAGGCAGCGCATTGTAGAAAGAATGCGACAGCATTTCGATCGCAGCACGTGCTCCAAGGTAAGAACCGCCGATACCGATTACGATCAGTACTTCGGAATCGCTTTGAATTTTAGCAGCAGCCTTTTGGATGCGCGCAAACTCTTCTTTATCATAATTAGTAGGCAGGTCAATCCAACCCAAGAAATCGGAACCTACACCGGTTTGGTTGTGCAGTTGCTCATGAGCCAACTTGATAGGCTCTGCAAGATAATCAATTTCGTGCTGACCTACAAAGGAGAGTGCTTTAGTGTAATCAAAAATAACTTTTTTAGACATGTTTGGAACCTCCTGTTTGGTATTACTAAGACCATGAATACGAACATAAGGACTTAGGAATAGGATACTTTAATTTGCTGGGCCTGACAAGCTTGCGTTACCTGTGTATCCTGTGCTTGACAGCCCTTCTTGTAGATAGGGTAGCATGCCCATGCTACAATTAACTGAGATCAACCTGTTTCAATATTCAATTCAAGCCGAACTCGCAATCTGCATCGGACGGCAACTTCCAACAAGAAAGGTGATTAGCAATGAAAAACATCGGATTTATCGGACTGGGCACCATGGGCGCCCCGATGGCATCCAATCTGCTAAAGCAGGGATTCGGAGTCACAGTTTATAATCGTACCGCTTCGCGCTGCGAACCACTGGCAGAGCAAGGCGCACGTACAGCTTCAACTCCTCGTGAAGCAACTGAAGGTCAGCACTTGGTCATTACCATGGTCAGCGATGATCACTCCATTCGTGACATCTATTACGGCGAAGACGGCGTGTTTGCCGGTCTTACGGCTGGCATGACTGTGATGGACAACAGCACGATTTCACCTGAGCTGGTTAAACAACTGGCCGCCGAAGCGGACAAGCTGGGCTGTTCCTTCATTGATGCACCCGTAACAGGCAGTAAGCCCGCCGCTGTAGACGGCACACTCGTGTTCATGGTTGGCGGTAATGCAGAAGCCATTGCGGCACAATCAGATGTTTTTGATACGTTGGGCAAAAAGGTACTTCATATGGGACCTAATGGCAGCGGAGCCGTAGCCAAGCTCGCTCATAATACGATGGTTGGTATTCATAACCTCGCTCTGGCTGAAGGCTTTGCTATCGCGGCTAAATCCGGTATCCCGGCAGACAGCTTCCTTGAATTGGTACAACTCGGATCGGCAGGCAGCAAGGCCGCTGACCTGAAAGGGCGCAAAATCATTGAACATGATTTTAGCAACCAGTTCTCACTTGCCTTGATGCTTAAGGACTTGAAGCTTGCTTCCTCACTAACAGACAGCCTGTCCATCCCTGCACCTATGTTATCCATTGCCAAAAGCCTGTTTCAAGCCGGGCAAACACAAGGCTACGGCGACGAGGATCTATCCGCTGTCGTGAAGACATACGAAGCATGGATTGGCCGCACCATTGGTGGTCAACCTCTCGAATAAGCTGTACCTTTCTTTGTAACCATACGGCTGTGCTTGTGTACATATGGCATAGCTTTAGGGTAAGCACACTTGGCTTGAAAGCTGAGTGTGCTTACCCGTTTTGGCTTATTATTCGGGATAAGAACAGCAATAATCAGTTACACTTCGTACTTCCAGCTTAAATGATGACTTTGCAGGTACGTGAAAGGTTGCCGCCCCTTGTATTTCCAGCCATTCTTCAGTACCTGGAAGCAACACTCTCAAATCCCCTGCCAAAATCTCCATGATCTCACGGGAATCCGTGCCGAACTCATACGTTCCTGGCAGCATAATACCCAGTGTAACCTTACTTCCGTCACCCAGGATGACTGTACGGCTTGTAACCTGACCATCGTAATAAACGTTTGCTTTTTTAACTACGCTTACTCCATCAAACTGTGTCATTCGTTATCCCCTCATCTGCTCTCAATGGTTGAATGAATATTTGTGCATCATAACATAGATTTGATTCCAGCTTCAGTATGAAAATACACACTGTATCACCGTATGCTATACACTGGAATTCAATAGTGATTTTTTTGCAAAACATCAACTGTATGAAACAAACAGCCGTAAGCCTTTCTCAGGTTACGACTGTCTGTTTTAGATGCTCTGTGTTTTATTTCAACAAAGCTTTCACACGGCTAACAACATTCTCTACTGTAAAGCCGTATTCCTTAATCACGCGGTCGCCAGGTGCGGATGCGCCGAATGTGCTGATACCGAGAATGTCGCCTTGGTCGCCAACATATTTTTCCCAGCCCAGTGGATACGCCATTTCTACAGCCAAACGAGCTTTCACTTCTGGCAGCAGAACGGAATCTTTGTATGCTTTGTCTTGTTTTTCGAACAGATCCCAGCTTGGGAAGCTGATAACACGTACTTGGATACCTTGTTCTGCCAGTGCTTCCTGAGCTTTAACAGCCAATTGCACTTCGGAGCCTGTAGCCAGAATTTGAGCAACCGGTTTGCCGTCAGTTGCATCTGCAACCACATAAGCACCGCGTTTGATACCTTCGCGTGAATGCTCAGCACTAGCAGCCAGGATTGGCAGGTTTTGACGAGTCAATACCAGAGCAACCGGGTTTTTCTTGTTTTCCAGCGTGTAAGCCCAAGCAGCAGAAGTTTCGTTACCGTCCGCCGGACGAATTACTGTCAGGTTCGGGATAATACGCAGGGAAGCCAATTGTTCGATCGGCTCATGAGTCGGACCATCTTCACCCACAGCAATACTGTCGTGAGTCAGAACGTAAGTTACAGGCAATCCCATCAGAGCTGCCAGACGAACGGCTGGACGCAGATAGTCTGTAAATACGAAGAATGTACCGCCGAATACTTTTACACCTTGGTGCAACGCCATGCCGTTCATCGCAGCAGCCATACCAAATTCGCGGATACCGAAATAGATGTTACGGCCGGCGTAGTCTTCTGGCGTAAAGTTCGTCAGGTTGTTCAAATGTGTCATCGTGGAGCTCTCCAGATCGGCAGATCCGCCTGTCAGGAAAGGTACGTTTGGAGCCAGTCCGTTCAGAGCATTACCAGATGCTACACGAGTCGAAACGGCTTTGTCTCCAGTCGTGTATTTCGGAAGATCACGATCCCAGCCTTCTGGAAGATCGCCGTTTACAGCTGTTTCGAACTGCGCTGCCAAATCAGGGTGAGCAGCTTTGTATTTCGCGAACTGTTCATTCCATGCTTTGTTCGCCGCGATACCGCGCTCTTTTACTTTAGCAAAATGCTCGCGAACCTCTTGTGGTACGTGGAAGTCCTCTTCGTATACCCATTTGTAGAAATCTTTAGTCAGCTTGGCTTCTTCTGATCCCAGCGGGGAACCATGAGTACCACCGTGTCCGCCTTTACCTTGTTTGTTCGGGCTTCCGTAGCCGATAACTGTTTTCACTTCAATCAGCGTAGGGCGTGTCGAGTCGCCTTGCGCTTCTTCAATGGCTTTTTGGATGGCTGGAAGGTCGTTACCATCTTCTACGCGCAGTACTTGCCAGTTGTAAGCTTCAAAGCGTTTGGCAACACTCTCGGAAGAGGACAGATTAAGCTTGCCGTCCAGTGTAATATCATTGGAATCAAACAATACAATCAGCTTGCCCAGTTGTAAGCGACCAGCCAGCGAAGCAGCCTCGTGGGAAATACCTTCCATCAGATCGCCATCGCCGCAGATTGCATACGTGAAGTGATCTACAACTTTAAATTCGTCTTTATTATATGTTGCACCCAGTTGAGCTTCAGCCATTGCCATACCTACGGACATTGCGAGACCTTGTCCCAGAGGTCCAGTTGTAGCATCTACACCAGCAGTGTGCCCAAACTCAGGGTGACCCGGTGTAAGGCTGCCCCATTGACGGAATTGTTTCAGTTCTTCCATAGGAAGATCATAGCCGCTCAGGTGCAGAAGGCTGTATAGCAACATGGAACCGTGTCCTGCGGACAATACAAAACGGTCACGGTTAACCCATGTAGGTTGATCGGGATTATGATTCATCGTTTTAGCAAAAAGTTGGTATCCCATTGGCGCGGAGCCCATCGGCATCCCAGGATGTCCCGAGTTTGCTTTCTCGATGGCGTCAATTGCCAACGTACGAATAGTTGTGATGGACAAATTGTCGATCGTGGAGTTTTCATCCTTTTGAATCGCTTGGTTCTGGTCAGTCATGGTTTGCCTCCTCATATTGTATAAAGTATGTCAATTGCATTCGGTCATACTCTCCAAATCACCGTCCGATATAGAAACGATGTCTATTGAAGTGAGTGAATCTGCTTGAATGTTTCAATATGACTTATACATTCTTAAGTATTGTACCATCTGCCGTGAAAGTTTGCCAGATCGTTTATAAAGATGATTGTGGAAATGTAGTACCGAGTCCTCATATAAATATACCCGTAATGTATTAACCTCATTTAAAAAATTATAAAATCACAAAAAAATATTATGTACTGACTGTTTATTAAGGCAAGTAACTCACATGAGGATTTTGCAAAATCCTTACATAAAAAAACAAAGCCCGTTATGCGACAGGCTTTGTTTAACCAAAAATATATACTCACAAATTTATTTTCTAAAATTTTAAAATTAGTTAAAAACGACCGTTTTGTTCTCATGAACCAGAATACGATCCTCTGCATGCCACTTCACGGCTCTTGCCAAAACGACCCGCTCTATGGTGCGACCGATCCGTTTTAGCTCATTTACATCATCTCCGTGGCTTACACGCTGCACGTCCTGCTCAATGATCGGTCCGCCGTCCAATTCTTCAGTTACATAATGCGCAGTAGCACCAATAATTTTCACACCGCGATTATAGGCTTGGGCATATGGCTTCCCACCCACGAATGCCGGCAGAAAGGAATGATGGATATTGATAATCCGGTTGCGATAATGCTCAATAAACTTGGGAGAAATAATCTGCATGTAACGGGCCAAAATGATAACGTCAATGTCTTCGCCAATGACCTCTAGTTGGCGGCGCTCCGCCTCCGGTTTGGTATCGGCTGTTACCGGAATATGGTGATACGGGATGCCAAATGATTCCACATACTCCTTCATATCCGGATGATTACTAACCACCAATGAAATATCCGCGTCCAGATCCCCTGCCTGCCATTGCCACAGCAGTTCTACCAAACAGTGATCTTCTTTAGAAACGAAAATAGCCAGTTTTTTCTTGCGGCTAACCGCAGAAATCGTCCACTCCATACGGAATTGCTCAGCAACAGCGGCAAAATCCTGCTCCAACTGTGGCTGGGTTGCACTCAAATTCGGCAGATCAAATTCAATCCGCATAAAAAACATACCGCCGGACGGGTCCATTGTATATTGATCAGATTGAACGATATTGGCCCCATGCTCGTACAAAAAACGGGACACGGCCGCTACAATACCTGGTCCGTCTGGACAAGATACAAGCATACGCGCGCGGTTTTCATGGGCAGACAGAGTGCTATTTGGCTGATGTTTTACGTGAATTTCCATGTGGCTATTAATCCCCCTTAGCTTATACCGTCACTGGCAAATGACTGCCGGCAAACCAGGCAATCAACCGTTGATTAATGTGTTCTTCGCTCAAATCTGGAAATAGTGCCGCTTCCGTTATCATGTCATACAGACGCTCCAACGGCTCACGTGGATCGGCTTTTCTTGCTTTGGCATCATTTTTTAGCAGAGCCCAGGTGTCCAGCACAAATTTACGGACATCCACATCCTGTTTTTTGAAAAACGAATGCAATTGCTCTACCTGACCCACAAACTCATCCCCAAAGCGCTCCTTTACATTTCCGCGAAGCAAGGCAATTTCAACCTCATACATCGGACGCTGAGTTTTGGCTTCCTTGCCAATCCATGGCGTCTCCAAAATAAACGGACGCCCTTGAAGTGCTTCATGATGCACCACATTATGAATGGTCTGATAGCCAATCCAGCCTGATCCGATAGGAGTATGTCGGTCTTTATGAGCGCCAACTGGATTTTTACTATCATTGATGTGAACAACTGCGATGCGATTCAAGCCGACAATACGGTCGAATTGCTCCAATACACCGTCCAGATCATTTACGATATCATAACCCGCATCGTGAATGTGACAGGTGTCCATACAAACCGTAAGACGCTCGTTATGCTCTACTTTATCTATAATGGAGGCAATCTCCTCAAAGCTACGACCCATTTCCGTTCCTTTGCCTGCCATCGTTTCAAGCGCAATGTTAACATCTGTCTCCTTCACGCCGTTTAGTACCTCGTTCAAACCATCAGCAATACGCCCGATTCCGTATTCTGCATCCTTATCGGTAAAAGCGCCTGGATGCAGCACGATATTTTTCACACCAATCGCGTGTGTGCGTCGAATTTCCTCCTGAAGAAAGCTGACTGCAAGCTCATAGGTATTTTCTTTGTAAGAGCCAAGGTTGATGATATACGGGGCATGCACCACGATATCTTCCATTCCCTTCTCAGCCATTAACTGCTTGCCTTCCTCCAAATACATGGACTCCATCGGCTTACGACGCGTGTTTTGCGGTGCTCCCGTGTATATCATAAAGGAGCTGGACCCGTAAGAAGACGCTTCTTTTGTAGCGCTGAGCAGACCTTTGTCCGAGAAGGACACATGAGAACCAATTTTCAGCATGATCCTGATTCATCCCCTTATCCTGTTATGCTTGTCTTATTTTAATTTAATCATTTTAACGTGATTATTGAAATCAAACAACATAGCTTTTATGGCAGCTTTCTTAAATGACTCTATTAAGGGAACACGTAGATAAAGTACACATCAGAATTTATGTTAGTCAAACGAGGGTAAATAAAATCATGGATTGACATCCTTAACCGTATAAAGGTACATTCATATGAAGTTTTTTTCTCAAAAAGGGTTATATTCTATAACAGATGTATTTTTTTGTGAATCGGAAGGAGAGCTGGCTCCATGAACATCATCGTATGTGGAGGAACTGGATTGGTGGGGAGTGCACTGGTCAAAAGCCTGCTAGACGACGGATACACCGTGAAAGTCGTTACCCGCAAGCCACTGGTAGGACACGAAGCGAGCCCCCGCTTGCAATATATGAGTTGGAACGAATTAAAACAAAAGCCTGAAGTACTGGAAGGCACAGATGCGGTCGTTAATTTAGCAGGCGAAACGCTGAATCAGCGCTGGACGGATAAGTCTAAACAAAGAATTCTTCAATCACGACTGCTATCTGTTGCCCGGTTGGCTCAAGCATTGAATGCTCTACAAAAAAAACCGAAAGTAATCATTCAGGCTTCGGCTGTCGCCGCCTATGGTACATCCCTGACCGAAACATTCGATGAAACGAGCCCGCGTCGTTCGGAAGATTTTTTGTCTCAGGTGGTTGAGCAATGGGAGGAAGCCGCCAATGCCTACCCTTCTGATGCCCGTTTAATTAAGTTACGCATTAGCCTTGTGCTGGACAGAAAAAAAGGGGCATTCCCACTCATGAAGATACCTTATAGCTTCGGATTCGGCGGCAAAATAGGCAGCGGTCATCAATGGATGAGCTGGATTCATATTGAGGATATCGTTCGTCTGATCACGTACTGCATCCATACGACGGAAATCGTCGGGGCAGTGAATGCTTCATCACCACATCCCTTGACGAACGACCAGTTTGGGAGGACAGTAGCTATGGTATACCACCGTCCGCATTGGTTTCCCGTTCCAGGCATTCTCGTTCAAAAACTGCTCGGTGAGATGAGCACCCTTGTCTTGGATGGCCAAAAAGTACTCCCGCACAAAGCGCTGGAGCACGGATTTAAGTTTAACTATCCTTCACTTAAGGACGCTCTAGAGGAACTCCATTCTTCCCAAAAACAGCATTGAATTCAAAAAGAGGAACTCCAGGCTGGTAGGTAGTGTCACTACCAGCTTAGGGTTCATTTTTTAAGTCAGACACAATCTATCGAGCAGACTGCAAGTTTTTAAGATGCCTCATTTTATTATTATTAATAGTCCACTATTCATAAAGAAGGAAGCCCTAAATCTAACAGGCCTCTTCTTGACATCTATCCATATAACCTTCATTTATGATGCATTGGAGGATTTAGAAGAGTCCAACCGATAAGTATAAGAGACTCCAGCGATTTTAAAAGTGTCTCCCTCATTCAGGATGTACTCCTTATAAGGCACCATAGGCTCTCCATTCAGAGCAGTTCCGTTCGTCGAGGATAAATCCTTAACAATGTGGCTATGTTCTCCTGTAACTATGCAAAGCTCAATATGAGAACGGGAAGCTCCATCCGTATGCTCCACAAACTGGACCAATTGCGGATCTCTCCCGATGATAAAGCTGCCTGCAACGAATTGGTCTGGCTGCAACCGGATGCGCTCGGTCCCTCCACTACCTAGTGGCTTGCGTTCCAGGCAAGCAATCGGTGATTGCTGAACAGGTGAAATCTGTATCTCTTGATCTGGACGAAGCAGCATCGTTTCCTGCTTAGATGCAGCATTTAGCAGCTCCGTTACCCCGGAGAGAGACTTATAATAAGCCTCACTGGTATCACTGGCTTCCAATTCATTTCCCCGTCCCGCACCTTTCCACGATGGCTCGTGTAGGTCATAGTTTGCTGAAGTGTTATCCCTATCTTCCGTAACTCGGTTTCCCGCGCTTTTAGATTCTGAGTTTGGAAAAGTCCATCTCCAGCTCTCCTGCCCTTGATCACTCGAATCGGAAGATTGCTTGTCTTGATGATGACGTCCCGCTACAAATCCGGTCAGCTTATCTACCTGATAACGATCATTTTTCCGCTGTGCTGAGGAAGAAGTAGTTCCTAACCATTCCGAATCCAATACAGGTACTGAATCGCTGTACATATGAGATGAAGCTCGATTGCGCTCCCATTTCCCCGTCCAGCTTATATAAGCAACAGCGGCAAGTACCAAGGTCAGCACCACGGAAATGATCAACGGTACCGTCTCTGGATGATCCAGATAAATATAACGCCACACGATGGCCGAAGCGAGCAGACATCCGAGAGTAATGTAGGTTTTATATTTTTGCAATCCAGGCTCCACATCTTCTACTTCGTTTTCTGTTACAAGCTCAGAATTCTCCTCTGGTTTCACGGACGGTTTGAGCCGATTGATCCGTTTAAGCTCCTGAATCTCCTGCAGAGTCTCCCGATGCTCTTGCCCGTATGTTCCGCCACGATCAGTATAGTTCCCCTGTGAGGTATGAGCAGATATGATAGGGTCGGCTGATGAAAAAGCTCGCCCTTCCATACTTTCTCCCTTCACGCTAGCACTCTCTGTACCAGCCTTCATTCCTTGCAATAGCAGTTCCTTTAGCAATCCCAATTCAAATTCATTTCTATCACACAGATCGAGTATGCGTTGTATATATTCTCCCTGAAGGTGGGCCACACGAGTCATTAAACGAATAACCATCTGCTTAAATTGACTGCCTGTTTGCCCTGCATACTGTAAACTGCGTAAAGGAACATAGGTTAAACTGGCGGTTTCCCTTGTACCTGAACCACTTAGAAAAATATAATCCTCGTGCAAAATAAACTGGCGGATATCTAACATATATTGCGGGCTGCGATGGAGGGCATCTGCCACTTCAAAAAGAATCCGGTAGAAATCAGAAGTCGACACGCTCCCACCTTTCCATAACTGGGAAAGCATGCGTTGCCCCGAAATATCGTAATGTAACTCTATCTGAAAATCGACTTCCTTTATTCTAAGTTCCAGCAGACCGGGAATCCGATTACCAGTCATCATGCCGGTCTGTACGGAATTTAAATCATCGGTCTTGAGCCCGTCTTCCTTGTTTAGAATCATAAATGTCCCGCCGTTCCGGGCAAAATCCCTGCTTAAACCAAACAATTCATGACCTCCTTAACAATTTCCTATCTCCGTGAGGTAGCATGATCTCCCCCAGCGGACATGTCATGGCAAGAAGTAAAGATAAGCACTGATCGCTCCCGGAATGACTGCCGTCATAAAAGGAAACCTGAGGTGCGCTTCATTTCCACCGGTCAGCGCTTTGCCGCTGCGAAATAGAAAAAATCCTCCTAAATTAAAAGCCACGCGCCGCAGTCTCATGATGGTTTCCCTCTTCCACAGCAAAATTCCTATGCCAATAATACCTGCAAAAAAAATCGAATATAAAGCTGACTGCCATGCAAAAGCGGCACCTGTCCATGCTCCAATCAAGCCGAACAGCTTTACATCTCCTGCACCAACAGCTCCCATCCAGTACAAAATCAGCATGAACCCAAATCCGGTACCCAGTCCAGCAACAGCAAATAAAAAACCGTGCCACCCTCCAAACAGAGTATTGAACACCAAGCCTACCACTATGCCGGGCAATGTAAGCTTATTAGGGATTTTCATGCTACGTAAATCCGTAACTAACGCGATCGCGAGCAGAACTCCGCATACAATATACATCCACGTCAATGCGATCTTCCCCCTTTATAAAATAGAACTAGCAGACTACCAAATCACTTTCCATCGTAGGTATTCCTGTCCGTCTATGTCGAGTCGATTCTATCTATCCATCAGCTGGCTTTTCCACGGTAAACGGAACTTCTATACGTTGACCGTCCTCTGTTTCAATCACAAAGCTCCATTGACCGGGTGTTGTGTTCGTTCCCACAAACCAGTTCCATTCAATAATCCCGTCCGCATTGGCAGAGGTCCAGCCCAAATGCTGGGCCGTGCTTTGGCCCGACTTATAAAGTACAGAAAGATTAGCATTCGTCCCAGGCTCAACCTTGGCCTTGATCAAATTGTACACACCCTTCACAGCAGGTTCAGGCTTAACGAGCAACTGTATGGAATGCTGCGCATCCTTATCCGCTGTTGCCTCTCCTGTACCTGTCCCCTCCCCTGTGTTCCCAATCCAGAGACGTTCCTCTGCCGCCGCTTGAAGCACAATGCTGCGATACAAAAAGGGGACCTTCATCGGCAGTTCATACGATAACTCTACTCTAAAATAAGGGTCCTTAGTTCCTGTAAGAGCAGGTACATGTACACTCGTTATATGAATACGGTCATACTCCAGAATGCTTTCCTCCATAAAAGGCTTTAGCATCGGCTTCAGAACAGGATCGAGTGCAGCTTCCGTAAATCGCCCCCTCAGCTCCTCCATCGGCTTTTGACCGCCCTGAACAGCGCGTTCTACCCAATCACCAATTGGAGGTGGCAACTGGGCAGCGAATTGGCTTGCATATTCACTCACAGATAACTTAGGCAATTCATCCAGCGGTTCACGGACTGCATCTATTTTCGCGGACGCCGCCTCCACAGCTAGAGACACCGGGTAGATTTTAGTCGAAACCTGCTTAACCGCTTCTGAAGCGGTGGTCTGCAAGGCCGTGGATACCAGCGTCATCTGAACCATATAAATGAGAAAAATAATAAAAAACAGAAACATTGGCAACACCAGTGACGCTTCTAAAACAATACTTCCTTGTTCACATTGCTTCTGCCCACAAACTTTCCGTAAACACCGATTAATAGGAAAAATGCGCTGTTTTCGTGACATAGTACACACTTCCCTTAATACTCTCGCCTTCTTTTGAGGCGGTCCCGAGCATCTTCATTACCCCAGGTAGAAACCACAGCCTCATCCCATTCTTGACCTCACCCGTTGCATACGTTTGCCGCTCAGCAGGATTGACATCTGTATTCAGGCGGATCAGAGCAAACATACGGGACATTTTTCGTTCATTATTGCTATGGAGCATCAGGAACAATCGCAAATGATCCTTGTATGTCATTCGAAATTTCAGAAAATCAGACAATGGCACGTCTCCCTTTTGTGCCAGCATAATCATATCTTCTATCGCTTTTTCTACTCCATATAACAAAGCTGCCGCCAAAACGACCAGCGGATTACCTTTTGAGCTGTTTTTAACCAATCCCTCCATTGTTCGAATGGCAAGTCTCATAGCAAAAATTTCTCCATAGGCGGATGCCAGATTACCCGTCGGATTATGGAAGCCATACAGGATATACTCAACTTCCTGATTATTCACCTCCAGCTGATCTCCCAAAATCTGTGCAGCATTTCCCACATTTCCACCCGATCCGGCCAAACTGCCAAAACGGCTAAAATCCACATGATGGAAGTAAGAAAGTGCGTATTCATTCTGGTAAAACTCGTCTCCCAGTTGAGTCAGTAAATTGGATGCCGACCCGTATAGACCATCCATACTATCCATGGAAGCTCCCGCAGCATCATAGGTGTCATAGGGCAAATCAGCGGATACAGATGGACTGGATGTAGACTGGTTAAACGAAATACTTTAATTGTAATACCGCTCCAGATTTTGGAATTGTTCTGCACTTTGTTTACTTTTGGAAAGAACCTCAATGATCCGATAGGCTTGTTTAAGCTTGTTTTTCGCCTCTTTTTCCATTTTCTTGCGTTCTTTGTCCGGTCCACGTCGCGTATCCATCATTTTGGCTTCACCGTCGAGTACATTGGCAGGTCCCACCCAAGCATACGCATTCAAGTATTTATCTATCTCTTTGAGCGTTGATGCGACTTCTTGCTTGAGCATGTCTGCATTCAAAAATGGATCTGTATAAAAAGATAAGGTACGCATCATGCTCGTTATTCTATTGTTAGCAGTATTTATAGAAGTCCGTTGCTTTTCGATTTCTGCTTCCCATTGCTCAAATTCCTTGTCTGAAATCAACAAATCCTCTGCTTTTTGCCGTGCGCTTCCTACCGACGGATCTGCGTTGGAGCCTGCTCCGCTTGGAGTAGGGGCTGCTGAAACCTCATCGTAGCCTGCATTGGCCGCCCTCTGCTTATATTGGGCAATGACTTTGCGCATCTCTTCATTAATCTGTCGGGCCTCACTTAACGGTTCCTTGGCTTCCAGAAGCAGCTTATCATGTTCTTCTCCAGCCTGAACCATGATCTGACGCAGGCGATCAAGCGCTGCCCTCGCTCTACGTGCATATTTTTCCATCTGCATGATTTTAACATCGTCCACACTCTTCTTATTGTCTTCATATACATGTACGTAATGCTTATATTGAGCGGCAATATCGGCTACAACCTCAAGCGGGTCCCATATATACTGATTGGGCATATAGGTGCCCCTCTGTTTAATAATCCGCTTGCGAACCTCTTCCATATAAGCTCCTGCCTTACGCTGCTTCTCCAGCATGTCATCCAGTTTGGCCTCTCGTCTGTCGTACAGCTTTTGCAGCCTTTTCAGCAAATCTACCGTATGAGAAGCCTCTTTCATATTTTGAGAGAGCGGCTTAAGCTTTTCGAGCACTTCAAACGTAAAATCGACAGGTGCTTTATACTTCATCTCTTCACGGATCTGCTCGTTAAATATGGCATATTTACCAAGCTCCCTTTCCATTTGCAGGGAACTAGAATCCAGCTTCATATTCATAAGCGGTAGCGTTTCTGTGCGTGCCGTACGCCGCGCGCTGTCATTCAGCACTTTGACCATAATTTGTTCTCCGCCGCCTTCGCCATAAGCAAACAAACCGTACTCCTGTTGTAATGTCGGATCATAAGCAGACATCACTGAACGAACCGCCGCATGGGTCAGCCGTTCGGTCTGCACATGCAATGCAGCAATTCTCGCGTAATCAATAAATACAGCAATAAAACCGAACATGACCGCCAAAATCAGAATTAAAAAGACCGTGACAGCACCTGATTCCCCGTCCTTTGTGTTGTGTCCCTTACCAAACACCCGCTTCCTCCTTTCCAGTTACATTCCCGTTACTTACTTCTCACTGACCGTTTTGACCATATTGCATCAGTACTTTCCCTACAACTGCCGAATCTACCTTTTCACCTGATCCTCTGCCCATAAACTTCGCACCATAATAACGGACCAACTCCACCGTACGAATCCATTCCACAGGTTCGACCACGCCAGAGCTCATTTCCCCTTGCAAATCTGTCTGATCTAAAAACTGATTCAACAAAGGCACCTTCACTATCTTATTTAACTTTGTGGTCACCTTACGGTGAATCATACTGTTCTCATATGTCATCTGCCCCTGCATGCCCGCAGGCATTCTATTTTCTGCATTGGACAGCTTCTGAGCAGGTAACGAGCCTCCCCCATTGCCGCCCGGAACCTGTACACTTTCCTGATTGTTGGCTCCGGTCCAGCCAAACAGGGCTCCCAGCATAACATCATCCTTCAGGCGCCAATAGAGAGAATCCCGTTGCCCTTGTGTAAATGCTCCCGTACGTGGGTCCTTGAAGCTGTTATCCCAACTGTAAGCGGCCCTTTCCGAAGCAGTAGCAGCGACCTGCACCAATATAGATTTTTGATATATGTACAGGCAAAAAAATAACATCACAAAAATGACCAGCAGTAGAATGGGAAAGACGAGGGAAGCTTCCAAGGAGAAGCTCCCGTCCTCTTTTTGTGCTAATTTACGCAGCATTATGAATCCATAAAATCGTTACTTTTTTTATCCGCCTTTTTCAAAAGCCCTTCTACAATTTTCTTGATCTGATCCTTAAAAATAATTGCCACCGCAATCAGAATGGCAATGATCAGGATCATTTCTAACGTACCCAGACCATCCTCATCCTTGTACAACTTACGAATACTGCCTGTTACTAATATCATCATCGTTGTATTCCTCCTACATATTCATCATCATTAAAGCCGGAGCGCCCACCAGCACAATTACCGTTAGCAAAATCAGCGCCATCGGGAATACTAGCTTAGATGAAGCCTGCTCCCCTCTTGTGCGGCTAATTGAAGTCCGCTTGCCCCATAACGTCTGGGATAACTCACGTAAAGCCATCACGAAATCGCTCCCGCCGCGCCTCATATTCAACAAAACTGTCGTCGTAAATACTGTCATTTCCTGAATACCACAACGTTTACTCAGGTGCTCAAATGCCTGTTGAAAGGAATAGCCACTTTCCCATTCCGCCACCGTCTGCCTCAGTTCTCGATACAACGGATGTTCCGTATCCGCCCCTTTACGTTCCACGCAATGTAGCAATGCCCGTTGTACCGTCTCACCTGCACCTACTAGAAGCATCATTTTACTCAACAGTTCAGGCAATTCCATTAAAATTTGCTGCTCCCGCTTCTGTACTTTCCCATGCAAATCCTTGATCAGCGCGATGGGTACCAGAATACCAAGTCCCAATCCGAGCACCAGCCCGGTCGCATCCCCGCCCAGCATAAGCGATATTAAAGCTCCACCAGCAGCCATTATATATCCGTAACCCAACATTTCTGTCAGAAAAAGCATCGTTTTTTCTCCGCTGTTGCGCATACCATACAGCTTCTGCACCGAACGCTGGAGCTTGAACATCAGCAAAGGCAGCCTGTGAGTAGCACGTGAAGCATGAATCATGTGTACAAATGGGACTGAAAGTCTTTGCAGCCGCAGTCCCTCCAGCTTCATATGGCGGAAATGCGCATACTTAGCACCATGCATCTGGTTCAGCACCACCCAGCCTCCCACTTGCAGAACCAGCATGACCAGACAAACCAACATCACCACACCCATCTCTCCTTACACTTCAATCTTCATAATGTGATTGATCCACACAAGACACCCACCAAGCACCAATAAACAAAAGGTTGATAAAATCATACCTGTACCGCTGTATAAGGGCATCATGTAATCACCCGCTGTCATCGTCATAAACAATACAAACAAAAAAGGCGCCGCAAACATAACCCTCGATTCAAAACGTTTCTGCGCAATCATTACACCGATCTCCTGCTGAATTTCCAACTTCTCACCAATGACACTTGAAGCTCGTCGTACAACTTCCACCAGATCACCTCCGGTTCGCTTGCAAGCCGCAAATACGTCCGCAAAATTCGTAATATCCTCCATTTGCGCCCGACGGGCCAAATCCTGCAAAGCAGCCTCTACAGGCTGTCCGATTTCGAGACAGGCGGTAATAATGTTAAATTCAAAAATCAGGTCGTGATCTCCATCCGGACTAAGCAACCTCAAATCCTCTACAGCCTCACGAAAACCATTCTCCACCGACCTTCCCGCTGAAAGAGAAGACGAGAGTGAATATAAAGCCTGCTTGAATTGGATGCTTAGAGCAGACCTGCGTCGATGCAGCAAAAATTGCCTAAAATAACGAGGCGTCACCCCAGCCCCGGCAGCGCACAGCAACGATAATATCCATTGGTGATAAAATAGATAGCCGATCATCGCAAACAGCACGCCACTAAACAATATGCACAGACTTTTTTGTACTGTCGATAATGTATACACCGTATAATCTGGCAGAGAAGGGATCTCATGTGATACTTGCTTGGCAGTCGTTTTTCCTGGCTTCACGCTGATACTCCTCCCCTGTGCCAGCTTTCCGGATTGATCCCGGCCATTTGCAGCTTCAAAGTATGTTGCAGACCCTCGCCACAACGTTCCAGACCTCCTACGATTCGCCCCTTACTTTCTCCTCGTTCCTGAAAACGATAAAGGGGATTAAGCGTCACCTCACCATTTTCAAAACCAATCACTTCGCTAATTTCCAGTACTCGTCTGGATTTGTCGCGCATCCGTGACAGATGAACGAATATATCAATGGCCGAGCTGATCTGCTGCCGTACTACTCCAAGCGGAAGCTCTGCCCCTCCGAGCACCATCGTTTCCAGCCGGCTGACCATATCGCGGATATTATTCGCATGCCCAGTTGACAAAGATCCATCGTGTCCTGTATTCATCGCTTGCAGCATATCCAATGCCTCACTTCCCCGGACCTCACCCACCACAATGCGGTTGGGCCGCATACGCAGGGAGGAACGAATCAGATCACGAATTGTGATTTCTCCCTTCCCCTCGGTGTTCGCATTCCGTGTTTCCATGGAAACTAGATTAGGGACCGTCACAATTTGCAGCTCTGCTGAGTCTTCAATGGTAATAATCCGTTCAGACGACGGGATAAACTGGGATAATGCATTCAGAAAAGTTGTTTTACCAGACCCCGTTCCTCCGCTTATAAAAATGTTGTACTTGCTACGTACCAAGTCCTTGAGCATAGCAGCGGTTTCTGCATCAAGCGCACCCATTTGTATCAAGTCATCCATCGTCATAGGACGCTCGGGAAACTTCCGTATTGTCATCGTCGGACCCTTGAGAGCAACTGGAGGCAACACAATATTTACGCGTGACCCATCCTTTAACCGGGCATCCACAATGGGGGAAGCCTCATTCACAATTCGGTTTACCCCGGCTACAATCGTCTGGATTAAATCCTCCAGCCGCTCGCGGGACTCAAATTGATCAGGTACCTGCATCACTTCACCAGCCCGTTCCACAAAAATTTCCCGGTGACTGTTAATCATAATTTCCGTAACGGTCGGGTCATCAATCAATGGCTGGAGTACATCCAGCCCACGGAAAGAGTTAAAAATCTTGCGGACGAGTGCATGCTTCTCACGGGAAGTTAAGCCCACCAGCTCTACATCGTGTAAAATTCGATTTTCAATATGCCGTACCAGATCTGCATCCTTTACCGAAGACGTTACGTCCAGCCCGTTTCGGATATCTGCTCGCAATGCCTTAAACCGTTCCTCATTCATGTTCATCAGCCCCTTTTAAGACCAAACGGCGGGCGGATGTGTTACACTGTCCACATTCAGCAGCTCGTGGCACAGATGACGAATTTCCCGCTGATAAATCGGTGAACTAAGCAGTAGCTCATGGTGCTGCATCTGCTTCCATGAAGGTATATAGGGTAACGCTCCGTTTAGCTCCATGAAGTCACGAGGTAATGAGTTGATCATAGTTCCCATATAGCGGTTCACCACAAAGCTGGTTTTGCATATCATGTCTTCAAGCCCTTCAGGCTGCGTGGTTTCTAAAACATCCAGCCATAATCCGCACTTGTGCATGCTCATTAAATCGTCTGCCAGCAGCCAAATCAGCTTATGACTAGCTTCAAGCACGGCTTGAGCCCGATCACCTTTTTCAGAATCGCCATCTACGATCACTACATCATACTGCCCACTTTCGGCAACCGTTCGAATCAGCTCTTTCGCTTCATCACAAGTCATGTCCGTCAGCTCCTTGCGATTATAGACAGGCTGAAAAGTATCCGCCTGAATTTCAGGGCGACGAATACAGTAGGAAGCCATGGATAATGGAATGTCCTCACTCCCCTCCGCCTTGAGATCATAGAGCAGCCTGGACAGCCCTTCTCCTTCTGCTCCGCTAGCACTGCCTGAACCAGTGAACAACGAGCTTGAATCCACCGTCTCCAGATTCAGATAGAATACCGAATATCCCTCATTCCCCAGCTGTTTGGACATATTGAGTGCGGCCGTTGTCTTGCCTAGTCCACCGGAAGCTGCTACGATGCCGATAATCATTCCACCTTCCCGACTGTTTACACTTTTCCGACCGTTCGACCTCTGTCTAGCCGTTTCCAAAATAAAACCGACCAGCTCAGATAAAGGCTGATACTTTAATAAAGGCTGTCCATATTCGCTCACTTGTTCTCCCTCATGCAATACCAAACAAGGAATATCAGCAGCTTCCCTGTCTGTCCATAGATTCAAAAAAGCCGCTTCACCTACCACCACATCCGGTCTTTTCATTCCACTGGTTTCCATCATGTATTGATGAAATGCCTCCGGTTGCGAAAAAGCCGTGATTCTCAGCCTTCTGGCGTACTCGCTTCCGTGAACATAATTCAGCAGCGGCTCAATATAATCCCGGCTTTCTACGGCCAATACCACTTTCACTGGAACTATAACGCTCATCCCTTTCCCTAACACAACAACGCAAAAAAGCACCGTTCATCCATCCGTAAGTACATACGGTTGGTGAACGGTGCTTCCGTCACGTGCAATCTATTTACTGGTAGAATAGCATAGCGCTTATATTAGAGCAAGTATTTTTTGTGCAAGTATCTTCCAAAATCCTCGTACTAGGAGAAGGCGGGCAGTCTAGCCCCGCCTCCTAGCATCTTCATCTTAGTAGAATTTGTGGTGACGACGATGACAGTCATGATGACGATGATGGCGGTGATGGCGACGTTTCCGGCAATGACATTTCTTATCAAAATCTTCATGTTTCCGGTGATCATGTTTAAATTTAGGTTTAAACTTAATGACAGTCACCTTAATGATCTTCTTAAAGATACGTTTTTTTGGCTTACGCAAATGACAATGTTTAAACATTTTTAATTCGCCTCCATTTCTTTGAGATAGAATATACTATGGAAGCAGCGAACCATCGGTAACCATCATATGACTATTTATGAATTTACTGGGCGAATTAACGATCTACCTCCAGCTTAATATCCGGATCATAATCCGCCACAATTAGAACATCCATATGACGTGCTTGACGGAGAATCCTCGGCACAACCGCAGCCTTCCCCCAACGGCTACTTAGGGAAGACTGCCCCACGATGAGCTGCGTACCTGAATATCCTTCCACTGGAGCAATCAAAATGTCGGCAATCTCGCTTCGGCTGGAAACAAGCCGTATCTCAAAGGTTCCCCCCAGTCGGTGGGTCAGCAACTTTAGTTGTTCCAGACGAGGGTTCAGTCTCTCGGGCATACGCTCACCGACATGAACATAAGTCACAATCCACACAGCCTTCAGACGAAAGGCGATACGAAAACCGCGGCGAATCAGCCTTTCAGCATTTTCGCTTAGCGTCACGCCTACGAAGATCACTTCCTCCCTGCGCCAAGGTCCCCGAAGTGATTCGTGTCGATCCCAGGATTCCAGCCGCTCATCTACGTCATCTGCCAATTCCCGCAAAGCAAGTTCACGCAACGCAATCAGATTGCCCAGTTTAAAAAAATGGCTAAGTGCCTGTTCCACCTTCGCAGGATCGTATATTTTGCCCTCACGCATACGCTGCTGCAACGATTTGGGAGCCACATCAACAAGCTGTACTTCATCGGCCAGACGCATCATATGGTCGGGAACAGTCTCTCTCACTCGTATACCAGTAATCTGTTCTACCGCATCATTCAAGCTCTCCAGATGCTGTACATTCATTGTGGATATCACAGAAATACCTTGTTCCAAAATGGTAAGCACATCCTCATAGCGCTTAGATCTCATACTTCCGGGAACGTTGGTATGTGCCAGCTCATCAATAAGCACCACCTCGGGATTACGCCTGAGAATGGATTCCGTGTCCATTTCTTCCAAGTGTGCGCCATGGCGCTCGATGGACTGACGGGGTATCATCTTCAGAGATCCTACCTGGGCCAGTGTTTCTGCTCTTCCGTGCGTTTCCAGCAATCCGATAACTACATCGATCCCACTCTCCAGCAGATCATTCCCCTCTCTCAGCATCGTGTATGTTTTGCCGACCCCCGGAGCAGCGCCAATGTATACCTTGAGCTTGCCCCGCAGGATTTTGGCTGCCTCAGCCTGTGCTTCCTCAACGCTCAAACGATGATACGGATCGTTATCTCCCTCCTCCTGTCTCATTGTTGGCAAAATCCGCTCACCCTCCTGCTCGGCCCGGTCCGCAATCAGCAGCAAATCCATATTTTTCATTCGTTTTAAAATCCCGTTCACAAGCGATCCTTTCATCAGCTCCTGCCACGGCGTCTGCCGAGAATGCCCCATAACAATTCGGGTAACATTGTGCGTCACCGCATAATGAATCAGTTGACGAGGCAACCTTCTGCGGGAAAAAAGCGGGATTTCTTCAAATGTTGATCCGATCTTGTCAGCCAATTTCTCAATTGAACGCTTGAAGGCAGCTGATTCCTTGGACAGTTTGCGCTTCGAGCTGACAAAGGAGACCACTAGCATATCTCCACCCAACCGCTTGGCGACCTGTTCCCCCCTACGTACATAAATGGACCCATTCCAATGATATTGGACAGGTACCAAAATACGCTCTGCGGCTCCTGACGCCCCGTGTAAGCCTAACTCCTCCCGGTGCCGTTCCAGCGAATCGTTCACATCCTCTGCTACCAATCGCAGGGCAAGCTCACGCAATTTACCCAGATTTCCCCGGTGAAACATCTCAGGATTCGGCGTATGCATGTAGCCTTTCGCCAGCCGTTCCAAAATCATTTCCGGGGTAGCATCAATCAGACGAATTTCATCCGCCAGCTCCAGTGTATCAACCGGAACCGTATATTCCGCTTCAAAGCCTGTCAGCTGATACACCCACTCCGTAATTCCCTCGAGTTCATAAACATTGACCGTCGTAATGACGCTAATTCCCTGCTCCAGCAAATACCGAATATCCTCCAGCCGTGTTGGAAATAGGGCGTCTTTCCGGTTATGATGTGCCAAATGATCCACCAGTACCACCTCGGGATTTCGTGCCACCAAAGCCTCCACATTCAGATCCTTTTGCTCCTCACCATCTTTTATCCAATGAATGCTAGGCACTCGCTCCAGCGTGCCGACCTGTTCCACGGTCACAGGCCGCTGCATGGTTGAGACCGCACAAATCACAACATCAATACCTTCATGCTGCAGCGATTGTCCCTCCTGCAGCATATGATACGTCTTGCCCGAGCCACTGACCGCACCCATGTATATTTTGAGTCTGCCTCGATGCAGTTTGTTAATCGAATCCAGTATTTCCTCTGGTGATTTACGTTTGAAGCTCTCCACTTTCGTTCCTCCCCACAGCGTGCCGCTTGTTTGTTCCGTCCATTCTTATATGGTTGTAATGAATGTACTCCCGTGTCCCAATCAATTCAAGATGATCAATCAAGCTTGCCCCAAAAAAAGCCGCACAGGGCAGTATAAGCGCAAAAAAACGTGCATTCAGGTCTCTTATGCCTGAATGCACGCTATTTTGGGTAACTCATATGGGATCACTTCCTACAATCACTTGCTATCTTCGCCAACGATCCCCCGTTGTTGAAATAACTTTTGCCATACCACACCGTGAGACGGGGAAAAGAGAAAAGCTAAAAGCAGCAACACACCCGATACACACAGCATACATGCTGCAATAGAAGCATCCAATACACTTGCTGTGTAAAAGCCTACGACCGAACTGATCGCCCCAAATCCGACGCTGTATACAATCATATGGGACAACTTCTCCGTCAGCAAATAAGCGGTAAGAGGCGGTACAACGAGCATGCCAACCACCAGAATTGCACCCACGCTCTCAAATGACGCCACCGTCGTTAGTGAGACGAGACTCATCAGTAGATAATGAAATAAAACAACTGGAATGCCTAATGAAGCTGCCAAGGCGGGATCGAAGGAAGTGATTTTAAATTGCTTGAAAAAGCCCCCTATCACGAGCAAATTGATCAAAAACATCGCGCCCGTAATCCACACAGCCCTCGGACCGACATCGAAGCCGGCTATTTCTAACGTATTCCACGGCACATAAGCAATTTCCCCATACAAAACGTGATCCATATCCAGATGGGCATTGGAAGCAAACACACTGATCAGCAAAACACCGATAGCAAACAATGTCGTAAACACCACGCCAATGGCAGCATCACTTTGCAGACCGCTTTGTTGGAATAGCTGAATCAGGTACACCGTTAGAAGACCCAGCACAGCCGCACCAAACATCATCCACACCGAATCCCTCGATCCGCTGATGAGAAAGGCAATGACAATCCCCGGCAATACCGCATGACTGATTGCATCACCGATCATAGCCATTTTTCGGAGCACGAGAAAGCACCCAACGATACTACATCCCCCTGCCACTAACATTCCCGTCAAAATTACATAAAATGAACTCATAGGGCACGCTCCTCCCTTGGCTGTGTTCCGACTGTCTGCTCCAGATTTTTTCTGGCGTTCAACCGAACGATAGCCTTGGAGATCATCCCGCGCTGCGGCGCAAAAATCAAGCTCACTCCAAACACCACAGTCGCACACAACACGCATAACGGTCCTGTAGGCAGATTTTGTCCCAGAGAGCTAATGACCGTCCCACCAAGGCCTGCTATAGCACCAAACAAGCCTGATAGGCATACCATGACACCCAGCTTCTCTGTCCAGTATCTTGCCGACACGGCCGGGGTAATCAGCAGGGCAGCCATCATAATGACTCCCACGGCCTGAATGCCAGCAACCACCGCAATGACAATCATTAGCATCAACAACTTATCCAGCAAACCTGCCGGAAAACCAAGTCCGCGGGCAAAGCCGGGATCAAAGCTGAGCAGCTTAAATTCCTTGAAAAATAATATACATATTCCGATGAGTACCACCGAAATTACCGCCATCGTATAGACATCAGACAATACCATTGCCGCAGCTTGACCAAATAGAAATTTATCCAATCCGCTTTGGTTGCCTGCGCCACTATGCTGAATTTCGGTCAACAACATAATGCCGAAGCCAAAAAATACCGACAGCACCGCTGCAATCGCGGAATCGCTTTTAATTCGTGAATACCGGGTTAATGCACTGATGGCAAAGGTAGCAACAATCCCCGCAATAGCGGCCCCAATCATAAATCCAAACACTGATTTTGTACCTGTGATCATAAAAGCCACACATACCCCCGGCAAAGCCGCATGTGCCAAAGCATCTCCCATGAGCGACTGCTTGCGCAAATACATAAAACTGCCAATCACCCCGCTGCTTAAACCGAGCAAAATGCAGCCCAGCAAAATCCACTGCATGTTTGGGTCGGTCAAAAGCGTTGCCAAGCTTGTCATACTGCTCACCTCACTCCGAGTATCGTACCGGAATCCGGGCCTGTTTTGAGTATACTCAGACGCCCGCCATACGTACGCTGCAGATTTTCCTCGGTAAAAATATCTGTCGTCTCTCCAAACGCCATAAGATGCCCGTTCAACAGCATAACCTGATCAAAATAATCCGTGACTGTAGATAAATCATGATGAACGACAAGCACGGTTTTGCCCTGCTGTTTCAGATCATTGAGCAATGAAATAATGGCTTTTTCTGTTGCAGCGTCCACACCGACAAACGGTTCATCCATAAAATAAAGCTGAGCATCCTGCGCGAGTGCTCTGGCTAAAAAAACACGTTGTTGCTGACCGCCAGACAATTGACTAATCTGCCTGTCTGCATATTTGCTCATTCCAACCTTGTCCAAACTCTCCATCGCAGCCTGACGATCTGCTGCTCCCGGACGCTTAAACCAGCCCAATCTGCCATACCGTCCCATCATAACCACATCCAATGCGTTCGTCGGAAAATCCCAATCCACCGACTCCCGCTGTGGTACATAGCCAACCTTGAGTAGCTGTTGCTTATAGGGCTTGCCGTAGACCAGCACCTCGCCCCTAAGCTTTGGAATCAGTCCAAGCGCTGCCTTGATCAGTGTAGATTTCCCAGCCCCGTTCGGACCGATAATACCAATCAGCTTGCCTTCCGGCACCTCAAAGGAAACATCGAACAAAACGGGCTTTTTTTGATAAGCTACCGATAAATCACGAACGACAAGTGGTGAATGCCCCATGTATCTCTGCCTCCTTATTTAAGAGCTTTAACAATCGTATTAACGTTATGCTTGACCATTCCAATATATGTTCCATCTTCTGTGCCCTCTTCACCCATGGCATCCGAATACAGCTCGCCACCAACCTTAATTATATGACCTTGCTGAGCGGCCCCCTGAATAACCGCATCTATGGCCTTTCTCGGAACACTAGATTCTACGAATATAGCCTTGATTTTATGTTCGACCAGATAATCTCGCAGCTTGGTCACATCTTGAGAACCCGCTTCTGATTCTGTGCTCATACCTTGAAGTCCTCTCACTTGAATGTGGTAGGCATCTCCGAAATAGCCGAAAGCATCATGTGCCGTGACAAGCACGCGCTGGGCTTCCGGTATACTGGCAATCTGCTCTCTCGTGTAATCATCCAGCTCTCGCAGCTCAGTAAGATAGCTTTCTGCGTTGGCCTTATATTCCTCCGCATGAACAGCGTCTAGCGCCGACAATTCATCTCTGACGGTTTCTACCGCAGACATCCAATTCTGTACGTTAAACCAGATATGTGGATCATGCTCAGATCCCATTTCCGGGCTACCTGCACGCAAGTGATCCTGGGCGATGTTTTTGGACACGGGTATGACGGGTTTTTGCTTGCTGATTTTCTCCAGAATGTCCTGCATTTTTCCTTCCAGATGCAACCCGTTATAAAAAATAACGTCGGCCTGATCCAGCTTGCGCATATCTCCCTGAGAAGCCTTGTACAAATGCGGGTCAACGCCTGACTTCATAATTCCCGTGACCTCCACATGATCACCGCCGACCTTGCCGACAATGTCAGAGATCATACCGATGGTAGCCGTAGCCTTTATTTTTTGTCCCGCCTCTCTCGCAGTTCCCTGCTCCTTCTTCTTAGCATCGGTACATGCAGTCGCTAGAACTAGAGCTAGAGACAACACTCCAACCGTCGTTACCCATCGCGGCAAAGCCTTCTTAAACTGCTTGTTCATGTTTTAAAATCCTCCTTTGAATATTCGTTTTGGGACAAACTATTTCCTTGATTCAATTATTTTTTATCAATACTATATTTTAGAGTATACACTAAAGTTTTTACCTAGGGAAACATTTTATAAAATATAATTCTTATGTATTTCGTTATACCGTTCGATTTTCGTTCTCCCAATGTGTAATATATAGAAGATATCCAGTCATTAAACCAAAGAATACATATAAAGAGGTGCAGGTCATGGAGCCAACAGGATACAGCCCTTATCGGAACAAACGTCGGCAAGTTCGGATACGAAAAATACTGCTCATTTTTATGCTGGTGTGCTGTCTGCTTGCCCTAACTTCCTGTGCTCGAGGTGACATCCATGTAGATGTTCATCTCGATCAAAGTGTAGATATGGATGCAACGTTCAGTGTAAACAACCAGACACTGATGATGTTGGACAATCCCGGGCTGCTAGATCGATTAGTCAAGCGTATTCAAAGCAACAATGTAGATGTACAGCCGCTAGCTGAACAGGGAAGAAAGGGATATCAAATCAAGGGACATTATCAAGGAGATTGGAGCACAAACAAAAAAAATCCCAGTCAGGGATTAAATCTACCTGAGGGATTAGAAATAAAGCGTGCTGTGAGTCAACATTTTTTCACAACGAATATTGATCTTACCATGAAGCTCGATCTACCACGGATGCTTCCTAAAGAAGCTCAAGGACTGAGTGACAAATTTGAGCAAATGAATGTGTTTGCGCGCAAATTACTGGAGCGGCAGCTGGATCTTAACTTCAGCCTATCCTTACCCATCCAACCTGCTACCAATAATGCGGACCGTGTGTCGGAAGACGGAAAAACACTATATTGGGACATTGCTCCTTTGGAATCTAACGAGCTAAAATTGTCTGTTAACGTACCCAATGTACGACATATCGTGTATGTAGCTGTTACGAGCCTGATACTGATCGTGATCGCTGTGATCTTACTAATTCGTAGACATCGCTCCAAAAAAGAAACTTAAAAAAGCAACTAAAAGTGCGTGTTCAAAAAGTCGGCTTTTCAGGACCGAGAAGGTTGGATGAAGCTAGGGACTGAGTAGCGGAGCGTAGACAGATCTACGTGAGCAACGGAAGGTCCGGCTGAATTCAAGATTCGACGTCGAATCCGCTTCTTGATTAGCTTCGTTATGGAAAGACGACTTTTTGAACAACCTCTAAAAAAATCGTTGTCTAATTTCTGGTGGGGGGATCTGACATTGATCCTCTTCATCCTTGCCAAACCAACGATATCGGTTACGCGCCACCCAGTTATAGACGGCATTGCGCACAAAGCGGGGAACCAGGATGAACACATAGGCCAGCGGATATGGAAAACGAAGACGTTTGGCAATTCGCAAAGCTGCGGTTGACCTTGTATAATACGTACCGTCTTCAATCAGCACGAACGTATCCAACTGATCTGTAGATAGTCCTCCTGCACGTAATAGTTCTTGTCCTGCCTCAGATTGCAGGGAACCAAAATGAAATGTTCCCTTAGGGTCACGCTTGATAATAAAGCGGGCCGCTCCCTGACAAAAGTGGCATACCCCATCCACCAACACAATGGAATGATCTGAATGGGCATGATCAGACTGGTTCATAAATGCATTTCACCTCCAGAGAAATCAACGGCATGAATACCAGCAACGCAACCATATGAATATAAACAAAAAAACGCCGAAAGTATCCGACGCTTGTTTAGAAATGTATAGTCTTTACCTGTTCGAAAAACTAGCTCAATGCTTTCTCAAACAGCTGTTTCGTATTAATTTGCTCTAAAAACTCCTCATGGAACTTATCCATACACTTGCAGATAAAATCCTTATGGCATACCGGGCAAGGCGTCGTTAGCAGTCGACTAATATTCGTCAAGGTCCACTCCGGATTACGTTGAGAAAAAACGCGGCACTCCGTTCCATCGGCCAAACTCATTTTAAACTCATAAAGCCCTTCTTTTTCGTTGCTGCCAGCCAGCGTGAAATTAACAATATTCGGTCTGTAAGACATCATATCACCCGTATTTTTCAAATTTGTTTCGTACCTGATGACCAGAATCACCTAAGCCATCTTAATGAATTTTGGCGATGATGTCAAATGGTCGCGAATCTCAGCTAATCAAGATCTATGTGCAAAAGCCGCCAATAAATCGGCGGCCAGAGTGTAAAAGTTATAGAAATGCAGTCAAATGACATTGAGCTCGACATCAATGTTACCGCGTGTTGCTTTGGAGTATGGACAAAAATCATGTGCTTGGCGTGCCAAATCTTCGGCCTGGGCGCGTTCAATACCAGGTATTTTCACATCCAGACGTACCGCCAGCTGGAAGCCGCCATCGCTTGGGTCCTTGCCGATAGATACGTGGCTGGTGACCTCAACATTATCCACCTTCACCTTAGCCTTTCGGGCCACGTTAGCCAATGCGCTCTCATAGCAGGCACCATAACCTGCCGCAAACAATTGCTCCGGATTCGTAGCTTCTCCACCTGCGCCACCCAGTTCCTTCGGCGTACTGAGCTTATGCTTCAAAACCCCATCAGATGAAGCGACTGAACCGTCTCTTCCACCATGTACCGTTGCTGATGCTGTGTATAATGCTTCCATGATTTCATCTCTCCTTCTCTATATTATTTGCATTCCGCAGGAATCTATCGTCATGTTAATACATGATTTCCTTCTCGTATGTACTTTAAACGAACTACACAAAATGAATCATTTAAAACATGGAAGTTAACTGATTTATTTACCGTTTAATTCCACCTGAAACGCGTAAATTCGAAGAAAAAGGATTGCACTGGGCTATTTATCGTTTCAGTCCGAATGACTACAAGGAAATTGATAAAATATGGAACGGCGTTCACCCGGAAGATGGACAACCTTTGTATGTTAAAGACGGTCCTCCCGAAGGAGCTCCATCCCCGATTTGGAGGAAAAGCCAGAAATGTTCTCCCCAGGACTATCCTCGGAAGAAATTGAGGAACTGGCTGCACGGCTCTCCCGCAATATTTAAAAGATGTAATTTAAAAAAAATCCAAAACGACCAAGCTGCTCCCATCAGAGTGATATAGCTTGGTTTTTCTATTGTTCAGCTTTATACGATGGCTATATTGCTTCAAAAATACGATTAACTTGCTTGACCACACAAAAGTTGCACTAGACAAAAACTATTGTGGGTGTACAATAGGGATAACACAATCGTTATGTCACTAATAATATATTTCAACATCAATAAAGAAGGTGAAGCGTATGAAAAATACAAAGGGCAACTTCGCGGAAATCGCTTCACTGTCGGAAGTGAATCGTTCCTTGAGCGTCCCGAAAGACGGGACCTGGTTTCGGAAGTTTCTTGCCTTTGCTGGACCCGGCTATATGGTCGCAGTCGGCTATATGGACCCCGGCAACTGGGCCACAGACATCGCCGGCGGATCGAAATTCGGCTACACGCTGCTTAGTGTCATTCTAATCTCCAACCTGATGGCCATCCTGTTACAAGCCTTATCTGGCAAGCTTGGCATCGCCACAGGTAAAGATTTAGCTCAAATGTGCCGTGATGCCTATAGTCGTCCTGTCGCGATCGGCTTATGGCTATTGTGCGAAATTGCCATTGCAGCCATGGATTTGGCCGAGGTCATCGGTTCAGCCATTGCGCTGAAGTTGCTGTTCGGTCTACCGTTACTATACGGAGTTATCATTACAGCATTTGATGTTATGCTCATTTTACTGCTGCAAAACAAAGGTTTTCGGGCATTGGAAACACTTGTCATTGTGCTGATGGCGACGATTGCCGGCTGTTTTGGCATTAATCTCCTTTTGGCACAACCGGAATGGGGCGGCGTATTGGGCGGCTTTGTACCTGACTCGCAAATTTTGACGAATCCAAGCATGCTGTATATTGCCATCGGTATTATGGGCGCTACGGTAATGCCGCATAACCTGTATCTGCATTCTTCTATTGTACAAACTCGCAAATTTGAGCAGACTTCAGCAGGTAAACGGGAAGCTATTACATTTGCAACTTGGGATTCCAGTATAGCGCTGATGTTCGCTTTATTTATTAATGCCGCCATCTTGATCGTGGCAGCTGCTGTATTCCATACGGCAGGAAGAACAGATGTAGCCGAAATTAGTGATGCCTATTATCTGCTTTCGCCACTACTGGGAACCACACTGGCGAGCATACTATTTGGGGTGGCGTTACTCGCCTCAGGTCAAAATTCAACCGTTACAGGCACTTTAGCTGGACAAATCGTGATGGAGGGCTTTCTCAATCTTCGTCTTTCACCTTGGTTGCGTCGTCTGGTGACCCGACTCATCGCGATCATTCCAGCGGTTATCGTCACTGCAATCGCAGGTGAAAAAGGTGCGGAGGAACTGCTTGTGCTGAGCCAGGTCATCCTGTCCATCCAGCTTCCCTTTGCCATCATTCCATTACTGCTCTTTACCAGCGACAAAAAGATTATGGGTGAATTCGCAAATAAAATGTGGCAAAAAGTATTAACCTGGATCGTGACCGCTGTTATTATCATCTTGAATGTAGTGCTCATCATCCAAACGATTTCAGGTTAATCGGTAGCCAATATATGAATATATTAAAAAGGTATCTCACTTGCCCCAATGGCAGCGAGATACCTTTTTTTTGTTCATCCTATTTTATTTGTCCTGTATAAATTAAATTTTGTATAGCACTCACATAATAATGAGACTCGGCAGAAATCTCAAACCCTATTGACCGATAGAGGTTCAAGGCACGCTCATTTTGCGTAACTACTCCTAGTCGAATCTTAGTGTACTGCTTGGCAAGCAAGATTTTCACCAAACAAGCAAGAATTTCACGGCCATACCCTTTGCCTTGGTATAATGGATGTACACAGAAATCATGAATAACAGCTGTATCCGTATGAACATGATTGACTCGAATCATTCCGACCGGTGTCAGTCTATCTACAGCGAGGTAAGTTACACGTTCTGGTTCTCTCGTATGCTTAAAATAGTTCTTTGTGCAAGACTCGGAATCACCAAAAGCTTGCGATGAACATTCAACCATAAAATCAAAATCCTGATCTTCTTCTAGCCGCAAAACTAAGCCGGATTGATGTAACCTATCAGATTGGAACCGATTTAAATTCATGGAGAATTCAGACGTACTAAAGTTGGCCCCCAAGTGCTTCACACAATCTATTCCAGGTATTGAATTGGACGGGATTCTGATGCGACATGCTTTGATGCCTTGTAATTGTATCTCAGCTGCAGCATTGTACATTAAGGTGCGGAATACACCCTGGCGCCGATAATTAGGATGAACCATAGCGTTAATATTAGCTTCGATTTCATCTGATGTATACCAACTGAGATAGCCAATCAACTGGTTGCCCAATTGGCAAAGGATCGCTTTATCTCCACCATTTTCTTTAAGGCTTTCTATGCCCACTCTTAAACTTGATCCGTCGAAATTCTTGCATAGTTGTTCCAACATTCGTATTCGAGCAATCTGATGATCTGAAAAATCATTCATTTTAAAAAATTTATAATCTTGCATATTATTGGTTACCCTCATCAAGAAGAAACCACGCAGTTTATGGACGAGTAGGCGCTGTCCTTCTATAGTCTGTCCGCTTATTCATCGTTACCATTTGGACCGCCTCCTTGATCATATATGAGTACTATTTTAACTTAATTATCAGACAAATCAATTTATTATATTCTCAACGCTTGGCAGGCTCTACCTTCATTTGCTCCTTAAGCGCGTGATTCAGCTTGAGCACGTTCACACGTGGCTCGCCGAACACCCCTGCGCTGCGGCCTTCTGTCTGCTCCTGCACCAGTGCTCTCAGTCGATCCTGCGGGATACCCGTCAAGCCACTAATGCGCGGAATTTGCACCCGTGCCGCCTGTGGCGAGATGTGCGGGTCCAGACCGGAGCCGGAGTTCGTAATCAGGTCCACCGGAACCTGACTGACGGGTACATCCGGGTTATGCTTCTGCCAATCCGCAATAGAGTCCTTGACTCGCTGTATCAAGGCTGGATTCGACGGCGCGTAGTTACTTGAGCCTGAACCAGCCCCATTGTAATCAACGCTCGATACCCGACCTTGAAAAAACGCCGAATCGGCAAAGGACTGCCCAATCAGTTCGGAGCCGACCACCCGCCCCTCCGCGTCACGAAGCATACTGCCGTTTGCTTGCTGTGGAAACAGAACCTGTGCTACTCCTGTACTGGCTAGCGGATATGCCAAACCGCACAAGAGAATCATCAGCACTGAAGTTCGCAAAGCCACTCCAATAACTGCACTTCCTCGCATCTCTTGTCTCTCCGGTTGTCCTTCTGACACTGTCCCGGTCCCTGTACGTTTGTTATGACCTTGCCCGCCAGATTCGGCTTTTTCGTGCGCAGTAAATCTGCGTCCAGACATCATCCGATAAAAACCACTCATGTCGCTCACCCTTTCTGCGCTAAATCCACAAATGCACCAGCAAATCAATGGCCTTAATGCCGACAAACGGTACGACCATACCGCCCAGACCGTAAATCAGCAAATTCCGTCCCAGCAGGCGATCCGAGCTCATCGGCTTATACTTCACGCCCTTCATGGCCAGCGGAATCAGAAGCGGAATAATAACCGCGTTAAAGATCAGCGCCGACAAAATAGCGGACAGCGGGGAGCCAAGCCCCATGACGTTCAAAGCGCCCATTTGTGGAATGGCCAGCATGAACATCGCCGGGATGATGGCAAAATATTTGGCAACATCGTTTGCAATGCTGAACGTTGTCAATGCTCCGCGCGTCATAAGCAGCTGCTTGCCGATCGCGACCACCTCAATAATTTTGGACGGATCGGAATCCAAGTCCACCATATTAGCCGCTTCTTTGGCCGCGACTGTGCCGCTATTCATGGCAAGACCGACATCCGCTTGCGCCAGCGCAGGTGCATCATTGGTGCCGTCTCCGGTCATAGCAACCAGCTTACCCTGTTCCTGCTCACGTCGGATAACCGCTATTTTGTCCTCCGGCTTGCTCTCAGCTACAAAGTCGTCCACACCCGCTTCTCGTGCAATTGTAGCTGCTGTCAGTGGATTATCTCCGGTACACATGATCGTACGGATACCCATTTCCCGAAGCTGATCAAACCGTTCCTTCATGCCTGGCTTCACTGTATCCTTCAGATAAATAATGCCGTATATCTGATCATCCAGCGCGACTGCCAGCGGTGTACCTCCTTCAGAGGCTACCTGATTCGCTTTTTCCTCCAGATCAGCTGGAACACTGCCGTTTTGCGAGACGATCCATTGCCGAACAGAATCCACCGCGCCTTTGCGTACCTTTCGTCCATCGGCCAGATCCAGACCACTCATCCGGGTCTCCGCCTTGAATTCGATAAAGGTTCCACCTGCTGCCAAGGATGCATCCAGCGTATGCTCCTGTTTGCGCATCAATTCGAGAACCGAGCGACCCTCTGGCGTCTCATCCTTCATAGAGCTAATCGCTGCCCACTTCACTAACTTTGCCTTCTCCACGCCCTCTACAGGCACGAATTCACTCGCCATTCGGTTCCCGAAGGTGATTGTACCTGTTTTATCCAAAATCATCGTGTTGATATCCCCAGAAGCTTCTACCGCCTTGCCTGACATGGCCAGCACGTTAAACTGGGTGACCCGGTCCATACCGGCAATCCCGATGGCTGACAGCAGTCCTCCAATCGTGGTTGGAATCAGACAGACTAGCAACGAAATCAGCACAGGAACAGGCAAATCAATGTTAAAATGACGGGCAATCGGCGCTAGCGTAACCACTACAATTAGAAAAATAATCGTTAAGCTAATCAGCAAAGTGTTCAGTGCAATCTCATTCGGCGTTTTTTGCCGCTGTGCGCCTTCCACGAGCGAAATCATTTTATCAATAAATGTCTCGCCCGGCTCTGTCGTAATCCGCACCTTAATCCGGTCACTGACCACTCGCGTCCCGCCGGTTACCGAGCAAAAATCACCACCCGATTCCTTGATGACCGGAGCCGATTCGCCCGTAATTGCAGATTCATCCACCGAAGCCAGACCTTCAATGACCTCACCATCGCTTGGGATCATTTCGCCCTGGGAGACAATAACCACGTCCCCCTTACGCAATTCGGTTGAGCTAACCACCTGAATGTCATTTCCGATGAGCTTGTTAGCTTGCGTATCCTGCTTGGATTTTTTTAAAGAGGCAGCTTGTGCCTTACCCCGCCCCTCCGCGAGCGCTTCGGCAAAATTAGCAAAAAGCAACGTAAACAACAGAATAACAAACACGGCCAGGTTAAAGCCCAATTCCTTGCCAGTTCCAAAATAACCGGGAAACAGTAACATTAGCAGCACGACCAATGTACCGATCTCCACGACGAACATGACAGGATTTTTCATCATAATCATCGGATTTAATTTTATAAAGCTATCCTTGATCGCATGCTTCAAGATGCTTCTGTCCAGCATGTGTTTGCGCTGTTCCTTCATGATCAAACACCCCGTTCATCCATTCTCATTTTCTTCTTCACATGGTCAAAAATTCAGCAACAGGTCCCAATACGATGACGGGTAAAAAGGTCAACGCACCAATCAGCAGCACGACCCCGATCAGAATGGCTCCAAATAACTTGTTGTCCGTACGCAGTGTCCCCGTCGTCACCGGAGTCGGTGCTTTGGCATTCAATGAAGCCGCCACAGCAAACAATGCAATCATAGATACATATCGTCCGAAGAACATAACCAGCCCCGTTGTCATGTTCCAGAATACGTTGTTATCCGAAAGACCTTCAAATCCCGAACCGTTATTTGCAGCAGATGACGCATATTCATAGAGCACCTGAGTCAACCCGTGATAGCCAGGGTTAGTGACCGCGTCGTATCCCCAATGACTCATAAACGCAAGCGCAGTTGGGGCGAGAATGAGGAACGGATGTACCAAAATGGCAATCGCGATCAGCTTCATTTCCTTGCCTTCAATTTTCCTTCCCATAAATTCCGGAGTTCTCCCGACCATCAGTCCGCATATAAACACACCCAGAATCGCATACATCAGCATATTCATCAGCCCGACACCCTTGCCGCCAAAAATGACGTTTAGCATCATTTCTCCCAAAGCAGCCATGCCACCCAGTGGGGTTAGTGTATCATGCATATTATTGACCGAACCTGTCGTTGCCGCTGTTGTGACCGCAGTGAATAAAGCCGATTGTCCAATGCCGAAACGAACCTCTTTCCCTTCCATGCTTCCTTGAGAAGCATCCACACCCAGTGTCTGGATTAACGGGTTACCTGTCTTTTCAGACACGTACGTAATAGATAGTAAAATAAGAAACAATACCATCATGGAGCTAAAAATAATCCAGCCCTGCTTACGATTACGGGCAAACAGTCCAAAGGTATACGGCAACGAAGCCGGCATTACCCACATTGCCAAAATTTCCAGCACGTTCGTCCAAGGACTTGGATTTTCAAAAGGATGCGCAGAGTTAGCTCCCGCATAACCGCCTCCATTCGTCCCCAAATGCTTGATGGACTCCAGAGAAGCAATGGGCCCCATAGAAATCTGCTGCTGTGTTCCGCTCAGCGTCGTAAGATCCGCCGTAGGCTGTAGCGTCTGTGGTACCTTCAATCCAACCAGCACCAGCGTAAGCACAAAGGCCAGCGGCAGGAAAATCCTTATAATGGCTTTAATAAAATCTTGAAAGAAATTGCCCATCCCTTCACCGCGCCGCGTCAATCCTCTCATAAAAGCCGCAGCAACCGCAAAACCGGAAGCAGCCGAAGTGAACATCATCATCGTGACGAACGCCATCTGTGTCAGATACGTAAGCCCGCTTTCTCCGCTATAATGTTGGAGATTCGTATTCGTCATAAAGCTGATTACCGTATTAAAAGCTAGTGATGCTTCCATATTACTGTTTCCAGCCGGATTACCAGGAAGCATTCCCTGTAAACGCAACAGCAAGTAGCTGATCGCCACAAGCACGACATTCGTTGCAATGAAACTCATAACATACGTAGTCCAACGCATGCTTTCTAGCTTCTTCAATCCTACTATCTTATAAATCAGCTTTTCTGTTCCGCCAAAAATCCGATCCGTCCGATTGGGTTCATTCGAGAATACATGATACATATAGGTGCCCACTGGCTTTACCAAGAGCAGCAATATGACGATCACAATTCCAATTTGAAGCAGCTCCATCCTTTATTCCTCCTTCAAAATGCTCCTGCGTTTGGAACAACAGACCTGCTTCCAGAGCACCAATTGTGTGCACACGTTTGCGAAAACCCGCTACCTATGATGCTTAATATTCAGATCTGTTGTTCCCGCCCGCTCTATCCCCTATAGCTGACTAGAACTTTTCAGGGTTCAGGAGTGCGTAGATTAAATACATAAACACAATAGCCGTAAGCCCAAGTATAACGATCATCCTCTTCGTCCTCCTTTAGAGGTCTGCGCATCACACCAGCGTACAAACAGCAGTATCACTCCATAACTCACAGCCATGACGAGCAGCATGTATATATCCATCATGTTTATACCCTCCGTATCGGTCCTCAGATCGCCATTCTTATTTGATCATAAAATCATAAAACAACTATGTTATAAGTGCTTATCCGTTCAGCAGAAAACCCACCTCTCCGTTCAATGTGTAGATCACATGATCCGCTCCCAATCCCCGATAAATTCCTTGTGGATTACAGCCGTGCGTAATAACATAGATCGATTCCGATGTTAGCGGCCGACATATTTGCAGGAAACGGCACGTCAGATTCAAGCTGTTCTCGAACAAATACACACTACCAATTTCTTTTTTTGGAAAATTCCATTTTCCCGCTTGCATGGTATTGATGCGGACAATGTGCTCCACACCCATTTTTTTGAGCTGTCGTTCCTCCTGGGCGCTATTCGTGAGAACTGCAAACGCCAATTTTTTGAAAATAAGCAATTTCACAAAACTTCTGCCCGCTTCATTCGGTGCAGTGACAATAATTAACCGACCTTCCATCAGTAGCTCCTCTCCCGGTATAAAAAGACAACAAAAAGAAGCCGAAGGAAAAAGGCTTTCCTCCGGCTTCTTACATATCCATGATAAAATAAACCATGGCTGCACACGGCGGTTTGTTGCCTCTCCCTGTACGCTTACGAGGTTAGCTGTCGGATTCGGACGTGAGAGTCGCCCTATTTCTGGCACTTGACCTGAAAATTCACCCCATGAGACACACGGCTTCCGAAGCCGTACAATCTCGATTGGTTCCCCCGCTTTTGCAACTGCAAAATTCAGCGCTATAGACATTTCGTTGTTACTTCATTCAAGTTAATTTGAAATTACGTCTTGAATCATACACCCGCGCATGGAAGACTGTAAAGCTCAACTGCGGGGTTATAAATCGGCCTTTAGAGCCTAGGATATTAATAATAGCGCTTACAATGCAACTATGCTTCTCACAGCTCCTTCAATCTCTGTTTTTCATCCCTTTTCGAAAATGACAAGCATGTCAATATTGGCGTAGGGTAGAGCGTTTTTGGCCTTTTTTTGTAAAAAGAGAAGAAAATACGCTATATGTACCAGCTAAACACCGATTGAACCCGCTTTTATAAGAAGAAACACCTTAATTCGCTCCATTTGCGGTGCGATTTACTGTTTTGAACAAAATACGATTTTACAGCGGCTAAAGGCTTGATATAGCTTTTCCAAACTTGCAACCTTGCTTTTAATTGCTTACAATTTAATTGCTGAATATTGAATAAGGAGAGATACTATGACCGTTTATGAATATGATGCGCACACCCTGCAAGGGAAAAAAATTCCGTTATCCACATATGAAGGGAACGTTCTGCTTATCGTGAACACTGCCAGCAAATGTGGGTTAACCCCCCAATACAAAGCGCTACAAGAGCTATATGACCAGTACCATGAACAGGGGCTCGAAATTTTGGGATTTCCCAGCAACCAGTTTGCCAAACAAGAGCCAGGTTCCAGCGAGGAGATTTCCGAGTTTTGCCAGATCAATTATGGTGTTACCTTTCCGATGTTCGCCAAGACAGATGTCAATGGCGATCAAGCGCACCCCTTATTTCGTTACCTGACCCAAACTGCTCCGGGGGTATTAGGGTCCAAAGCGATCAAATGGAATTTTACTAAATTCTTAATTACACGAGAAGGTAACGTATTTAAGCGCTATGCACCGCAAACCACTCCAGATAAGCTGGCGGGAGATATAGAGAAGCTTTTGCAGCAAAACTGACATCCTTCTTTATCACAGTTAATAAACGACCGGTTGTCTACCGTTGTTCTGTGGCTAAAGGATATAACGAAAAATGCTTAACAAAAAAAGCATCCCTTCACGTAAACCGTGTCAGGATGCTTTTTTAACTGAGTATTGCATATAATGCGGTCGAGAGGACTCGAACCTCCACGGGCGTACGCCCACTACCCCCTCAAGATAGCGTGTCTGCCATTCCACCACGACCGCAAATCATAATGTAATGAGGCAACAGATTTATTATACTCTCTCATCAACTATTTGTAAACAAAAATATAATAATTATTTTATTTGTTATTTTAACTAACATATATGAGCGATAAGAATATTTAATTTGACACAAAAGCTATTTAAATGTAAATATATATTACATATATTTCGAATATTTTTCGTTATCCCCAAGTAAAAAGTAAAATAACATAACATAACATAAGGATTCACTTCGAGGAGGCGAACCACCTTGCATAAAGGCAACCGCTTGCTGAACTATGCATTATTGTTGGACCCTTCCCTACCTGTTGGTGGCTTCACCCGTTTTAACGGACTGGAGAAACTATCGCGTAACGGACATTTGAACAGTCTACAAGACCTGGAACATTACATGCTGGATGATTTGTATCCTCAATTTACAACCGTTGACGGCATGGCTATCAAAAGTCTGTATGTCGCCATCCAGCAGAATGACAGTTGGCGGATCGCCCTCATTGATAAGATGCTGCATACCCAACGTCCCTCCTGGCAGCATGTGAAGGAGTTTCGTCTATCCGGTCAGCGTCTGCTCAAGCTCGCTAAGGCTCTTTATCCTTGGCTTGAATTTGACCAGTTGGAATCTATACTCATTCAATACAATGCGATTGGCACACTCGCTACCGTTCACACCTGGATTAACTTCCTCCTCGGAAACGATGTAGAACAGACCGTTCACGGCTATCTTAGCGCAGCAGTGTCCTTCTGTGTGGAAGATGCCTTCAAACTACTCAATCCTCCTTATGAGGAAAAGAACCCTCTTATGGAGCGTATGACAAGCGAGCTCCTCTCTGCCTGGAAGAAGCTTAACCAACCTGAGCCAACTGCATCTCAGCGTCGCTTTCTTCACAGACATTGGTCCAGCTCCTACATCACTCTACCTCTTTATATGAGCCATAATAACCAATTGGATGAACCTAGACTGTTTTCCTCCTCAGGTCTATTCAAACGCCTTCCAGCATCCCCCTGATGCGTCGTTTCGCCAATGTGGTCACAACACCAAAAACACTCTGTCCCTTTCCTCAGGTGGCAGAGTGTTTTTTATCCACATATAATCGCAATTCACAGCATTAGCAGACTCTAGACGGATTATCAGAACCACCTAGCACTTAATTAAGTAATTAATTCAACAAAATGACGCATTTACGATTGTAAAAACACGTATAAAAGTGTATCATAGTGTTAGATGGTTAATTCTAACATGTTTACTGATGATTATTATAACACACCAATTATTCCGCAAGAATCCGTAAGGGGCGATTTCTCTTGAATAACAAAATGCCTGTCACCTCCTTCGGGTGGGCCATCAAACAACGGCTTGTCGAACTTCGACTGGATCAGAAAACATTTTGTGAGACACACAATATTCCGCCTTCACGCTTGTCCAATCTGATTCACGGCACCCGCAAAGCACAAAGGTACAGAAAACAAGTTGCTGCAATTCTGAACATCGACGATAACGATTATAAGGAGGCACCGCACTCTAAACCTAACAAGCATTCCAGTTACATATAGGTCATTCCATATCACCAAGAAACCAAATAGACCCGTAAAGCGAACCCCTCCAGTTCGTTTACGGGTCTTCAACCCAGACATCTTTAGCCAAAAAATTATTCCGGCTTTGTTTTATCCTTCTCACTTTTTTGCTTACGGTATTTTGCAAATTCAACATATTCTAAAATAAAATTCTGTTCTTCCGTCTCAAGATCTTCTGCCTGGCAATTCAGTGGCCCCATCACTCCAAAAAAATAAGCAGCCTTCTGCTCCTGAAGCACGCCTTCTCCTGGCTTAATCCCTTTCATTAACCAATCGAGCGATACATTAAAAAAGTCCGAAATCTGAATCAAATGGGTGGTACCCGGCGTTGTTTTACCCCTTCTCCAATCACCGAGATTCCCTGAACTGATTTTAAGTTTTTCACAAAATGCCTTCTTGGTCATTCCGCGATCCTTAATCAAAGCTTCAATCCGCTGATAAATAGTTTGATCTCCCAAAATGTTTCCCCTCCGACACAGTAACTTTTTCTGAAATAATTTTCATTTTTCAAGCCTTACTCATTAGTAATCCTCATCAAATCCTAAGCAACCATTACCTCATAGTAGAATTGCGCTGGTTTTTCTCTTTACGAAAGCGGGTAAATTCAATATACTCAAGTATAAAATTTCTTTCCGCCTCACTAAGCGGTTCCCCCTGGCAATTCAGTTGCCCTGAAGCGCCAAAAAAATAAGGGTCTTGCGACTCCTTTAGCACCTCACCCTGTACATCTCGACCCAGCATGATCCAATCCAGACTGGCATCAAAAAACGAAGCAATTTCAATGAGTTTATTCGTGCCCGGCGTCGTTTTTCCTCTTTTCCAATCCCCGAAGTTCCCTGTACTAATGCCTAACTGCTGGCAGAACGCCTTTTTCGTCATTCCCCGTTCCTTGATGAGTTCCTCAATGCGATGGTAAATAGATTGCATAGAAGTTCCTTCCTCCCTAGCAGGCTCTCAAATAACGATATCATGTTCTCTGTTCCCATTTCAAAGATCACGTATGCTAAAATTACCGAATTATGTATGTTGGTTTCCATTATACCACAACACGCAACAAAAACCGCCTGTTTTCCGAAGAAAGGGCGGTCTTTAAGCCAGTTCACTTACGCCAATCACGTAGCAGAGTTGTCGATTTTAAGTAAGATATGCTTCAATTCATTCAAAGTTTCACTCAGATGCAATAAATCTTCTTCTGGCAAATACACCAGTCTTTCTTGAATTTTATTGGAGAAGGTATGAAATACCTGTTCACAAAAAGCATCGCCTTCCTGTGTAATCGCCACATTCACGACTCTGCGATCCGAATCACACGATTGGCGGTCAGCCAACCCATGCTCCACCAACTTATCCAGAAGAGGAGTCATGTTTGGACGTGAGACATTAAGTTGTTTGGACAAATCGGATACTGTAGACGAACGCACTTCACGCAGAAGCATGAGCACTTGAAAGTTATTAGGCGACAAGTGTAATGGGAAATCGAGCGGACCGTAGGTGAAAAATTTCTTCTTCACAATCGGAAACAAGCCCAAAATATTTTCTGATATATTTCCTAACAGTTGAGTGTCCATATTTTTCACCGTCACTTCATAAGTTTATACTTATCATTCTATAACATTATGGCATTATATTATACTATGGAATCATTATTTCATCATAATCATTACTTTATTACATCACTACACAAATAAAAAAAGCCTCTACCGCGAGAGACTTTTCCGTTTATTCCATTGATGCGGTCGAGAGGACTCGAACCTCCACGAGCGTACGCTCACTACCCCCTCAAGATAGCGTGTCTGCCATTCCACCACGACCGCATAACAAAATATAAATGGTGAGCCATGAAGGACTCGAACCTTCGACACCCTGATTAAAAGTCAGGTGCTCTACCAACTGAGCTAATGGCTCATGCTGTTCATCCAAGCTGTCCGCCATTAGACCAGACCTCAGGAATTTCCCTTAAGCATGCAACATGTAGTCTATAAAGACAACAATGACCCGTAGGGGATTCGAACCCCTGTTACCTCCGTGAAAGGGAGGTGTCTTAACCCCTTGACCAACGGGCCTTATTATTATACGCCAACTTGGCGACAAGAAAGAGTATATCAAATAGAATAACGAATGGCAATACTTATTTCTAAAATTTTTAAAAAAGCAGTTTTTATAAGCACAAAATTCGCATTTACTTACAATACCTTATCTAAAATCACTAAAATCCTGAAAACAGCGATAAATGATTGCAATATCACTTGTATTTACTTATAATCACTTACGAGATACCGAAATAATTATATATCAGAGGAGCTTTTTATGTATCAGGAAGAACGAATGTTAAAAATCGTTGATTACTTACAGCTTCATAAGCGTATTTCGGTGGATGATATTTGTGAATTTTTTAATGTTTCACGAGATACGGCCCGTCGAGACCTCGTAAAACTTGAAGAGCATCAAAAAATTATTCGCACCCGCGGCGGCGCTCTTCTCCCTACACTTCATCACGATCCAATTGGAAATTATAATGAAAGACTACTTACTGTATCCGAGGAGAAACAAGTGATCGGACAGCTGGCTGCCAGCATGGTACGAGATAAGGATCGTATTATATTGGATTCCTCTACCACCGTACAGGCGTGTGCAGAAAGACTGAATGTGCAGGAATGTTCGGTCATCACCAATTCAATCAATCAGGCTGACGTGCTATCTGGAAAAGACGGTGTCTCCATTCATCTGCTGGGAGGCCGCCTGCAAAAAGAACACCGATATGTATATGGCTCCTCCGTGATCGCCACTTTGTCTCACTATTTTGTAGACAAAGCCTTTATCGGGATTGGTGGTATATCTGCCCACGGACTAAGCCTGATTCATGAAGAAGACGGCATGCTGAAGCATCAAATGATGAAACAGGCAGATCAGGTGATCGTCCTTGCAGACCATTCGAAATTCGGAATCAATTTTCCATATCGTTTTGCCGATCTGTCTGAAGTTAATATCGTGATCACCGACAGATTGCCAGAACCAGCGATGCTGGAAATTTTGCAACATTATGATGTGGAAGTTGTTGTACCCTCATAAAATACGAAACCGATTAGCTAGAACTCAAGACTTATCACAGAGATATCGAAAGACAGGAGCTGGGGAGAAATGAAACTGTTTGCGATTGATATGGATGGAACACTGCTGAACGAGGAAGGAAAAATAAGCAAAGTGAACGCGGAGGCTATACGCCAAGCACAGCAGCAAGGCGTTCAGGTGACAATTGCCACTGGTAGAGCCGCTTATGACGCCTGGACAAAGCTAGAGGAAGCAGAGCTTGTAACTCCCGTCATTGGAGCAAACGGCGCAACCGTACACGATGTGCATCGTCGTCAGTTAACCTCTACTCCTATGGGCCGCAGTGAAACGTTTGAAGTGCTGAGCTGGCTGCATGACAACGACTTTTACTATGAGGTCATGACAGACCGCGCTATTTATTCTCCACAAAACGGACACCAGCTGCTTGCTGTTGAAATGGACCGCTTGCTGAGCTCCAACCCGGATATTTCGCTGGATACTTTATTACATGCAGCTGAAAAACAATATGAACAGACCGGACATACCCGCATCGCTTCATATGAGGACATTCCACTGGATGTAGAGATTTATAACGTGCTCTGTTTCTCCTTTGATCAAGCCAAATTGGATCGGGGCCGTGAGCGTTACCGAGGTTTTCAGGGCCTGAACATGGTCATCTCTTCAGACCGTAACTTTGAAGTCGAGCACAGGGATGCGTCTAAAGGTAATGCATTGCGTTATCTGGCGAATCATCTGAGCATTCCCATGCAGGAAGCCGTAGCGATTGGGGACAGCTACAACGATATTTCCATGCTGACGATGGCAGGAACAGGCATTGCCATGGGCAATGCAAAAGACGACATCAAGGCCGTCTGCTCCGAAGTGACTCTGACTAATGCAGAAGATGGCGTCGCTCATGCTCTGTTGAACATACTCAAGACAGTCGAGGCTGACAGCGTGAAATAGAAGTTATTGGCTGCGTACAAGACAGGCTAACGTCGCTTCATGCTGTACGCAGCACGTCCGCCTCTCCATTTAAACGATTTCAGTCCACCGTTATTCTCAAAGCAGATATAGATGAAAAGGACGCTCGCAAGCATCATTACAATGCATACGAGCGTCCTTTTTCTGCTTAAAATACCAACGGAGAGAGAGGGATTCGAACCCTCGCACCGCTTTCGCAGCCTAACCCCTTAGCAGAGGGTCCCCTTATAGCCACTTGGGTACCTCTCCATGGCTCCCCGAACAGGACTCGAACCTGTGACAACTCGATTAACAGTCGAGTGCTCTACCAACTGAGCTATCAGGGAACATTACTGTAAATTATCATACAGTATGGTTAATTTACCATGATTCAGGGGGTGCCGTCAAGTGCCAACAGGCGAAGCTTACCTCCACACTTCCCACAGCGATACCGCTGAGGATTCATCTTACGCTTGCGCATATACTCCTGTTTACAGGAAACGCATACTAGCTTGTAACGATAAGGCTGAGGCTTACGTTCCGTTCTTCCTGGCAGAGTCTGACAATGCCTGCTCCCTCCTACACGGGCAAGCCATGCTTTGAAGTCAGCATCTCGATGCTGATAGCCCATCCCTCGCAAATGTAAATGATAATGGCACAGCTCATGCTTAATAATTTTCTCCACCTCAGAACGTCCGTAAGCTGCGAGTTGATGTGGATTAATTTCAATATGATGACTTTTCATAAAATACCTACCGCCTGTGGAAGACAGGCGCGCATTAAAGGTGGCTTGATGTCGAAACGGCACGCCGAAGCTCTCCAGCGAAATGCGCTCTACCCATTCTTGAAGCTCTTCATTACTCATAGAACGGTTCATAGAATGGTTCATTGAATTGCTCAGGGACTTAGACTCCATCCTTCCGGTCTCTCCTCCTTTGCTCCTTACTGACAAGCATATTATAAAATAACGGCCGAAGTCTAACCCCCAATTCATAAGCACACTTTAGGTACCCACCCCATATGCTAAACATACAGAAGTAACGCAGAGGAGGAGATCGGCTTGCCTCAATGGCTCAGCAACCAGCTCATGCGGGCCTTTTACAAAAAGGACCGGCGCCAAATTAAACTGTTGAACGATTGTTGGTTTTTTTATCATAAAGCACCTGGCGTGGAGTTCGATGCCAACAACGGGTAGAAGCTAAGGCATCCAAAAATGAAAGCCGGAATCTCCGATGCAGTTCGGAGATTCCGGCTTTTGTTATACCTTCACAAGAAGGTTGTACAGCTTTATTTAAAGTATTATGCCTGCGATTGCGCCTCTGCAGGAGGTTTCATCGTCAGACCAACCCTGCCTTTTTTCAAATCAACATTTAACACCCACACCGTCACGTTATCACCGACAGATACGACATCCATCGGATGCTTTACGAAGCCACTGCGCAGCTGTGAAATATGAACCAACCCGTCACTTTTAATACCGATATCGACAAATGCGCCGAAATCAATGACATTGCGGACGGTTCCCTGAAGCTCCATACCTGGTGAGAGATCCTCGATCTTCAGCACATCCTTGCGGAATACAGGCAACGGCAGCTCGTCACGCGGGTCACGGCCCGGACGCTGGAGACTGTCCAGAATATCCTTCAGTGTTGGCACGCCGACTTCAAGCTTTGCAGCCAATTCGTCAATGTTGGACACGCTCAGTGCTTCCATTGCAGTCTTAGTACCCAGATCGTGGGCGCTGATGTCCAGTTCCGCTAACAGGCGGTCTACGACAGCATACGATTCAGGGTGAATCGGTGTACGGTCCAGTGGATTTTCTCCACCCGGTATACGGATAAAGCCTACAGATTGCTCGTAGGTTTTTGCACCAAGGCGCGGCACCTTCTGCAACTGACGACGGCTGCTGAATTTACCGTTTTCCTCACGGTACTTAACGATGTTTTTGGCAATCGTCGCATTGATCCCCGCTACATAGGATAACAGCGCAGAGGAAGCCGTGTTCACATCCACACCGACATGGTTAACGGCTGATTCGACAACATCCTTTAAGCTTTCATCCAGATGTTTCTGCGACACATCATGCTGGTATTGGCCTACACCAATAGCCTTCGGCTCAATCTTGACCAGCTCAGCCAGCGGGTCCTGCACACGACGTGCGATGGAAGCCGCACTGCGCTCAGCCACGTCCAAATCGGGAAATTCCTCCTGTGCCAGCTTGGAGGCAGAGTATACGCTCGCGCCCGCCTCATTGACGATCAGATACGCTAGACTGCTGTCACCAATGTCCGCAATGACTTCCGCTACAAATTGCTCTGTCTCGCGCGAAGCGGTTCCGTTACCAATGACAATCAATTCGATACCATATTGGGCAATTAGCTGCTTGAACTTTTCAGCAGCCTCGCGCTTCTTGTTATTCGGCGGTGTCGGATACGTCACAGCCACTTCGAGCAGCTTGCCGGTGTCATCGACAACCGCCAGCTTACAGCCTGTCCGATAGGCCGGATCGACACCGAGCACACGTCGGCCCTTGATCGGAGCCTGTAGCAACAGGCTGCGCAAGTTGCCTGCAAAGATGGAGATGGCCTGCTGCTCGCCCTTCTCCGTCATTTCAGCGCGTACTTCACGCTCGATAGATGGCGCGATAAGTCTTTTATACGCATCCTCAATGACACTGCGCAGCAGATCTTGCACGACAGACGATCCTTTAATCACTTGGCCAGCCACGTAATTGTAAATGGAATCTGGCGCCACCTCAAGACCAACCTTAAGAATGCCTTCCCGCTCCCCGCGATTAATTGCCAGAATACGGTGAGGTGGCATTTTCTTAGCGAGCTCACGATAGCTGTAGTAGTTCTCATACACGGATTCTTGCTCCGCGTCCTTCGCTTCGGAGGTCAACATACCATGGTCCAGCGTATATCGGCGTACCCATTGGCGAATAGCCGCATCATCCGCTATATTTTCAGCTAAAATGTCCAAGCCTCCTTGGATGGCCGCCTCGGCGCTGTCCACTCCCAGTTCCGCATTAACATAAGACTCGGCTTCTTTCAGAGCATCGCCCTGTTTCGGCTGGCTCCAGATCCAGATGGACAGCGGCTCCAGTCCCCGTTCCTTCGCTACACTGGCGCGGGTTTTGCGTTTTTGCCGATACGGACGATACAGATCCTCCACTTCCTGAAGTTTAACCGCAGAGGTGATAGCAGTCTGCAGGTCTTCCGTCAGCTTGCCCTGCTCATCAATAATGCGGATGACCTCTACCTTACGATCCTCCAGATTACGCAAATACACCACACGATCTTCAATTTCACGCAGCTGATTTTCATCCAGCTCTCCTGTCATTTCCTTACGATAACGCGCGATAAAAGGAATTGTATTCCCTTCATCCAACAAACTGATCGTTGTCCGGATTTGCTTGAGTGCCAGCGACAGCTCTCTCGCCACTTGTTTGACAATCCGCTCTTGGCGTTCTGCTTCGTTCGGCTCCTGCCGGATTTCCGTCTTCGTTTCCTCGTTAGACAAACCTATCCCTTCTTCCTCACAGCTCTTGTCTTACACCATGTCTTTCATTATCACAAAAAAAGATTCAAAGCGCCAGCAGGTGATGTTAAAGCAAGCCCTACCTGCATTTTTCATTGGACACGCAAAAGGGCAGCGCCCAAGCGCTGCCCTTTTCCCGTTTCACTCGTCGTTCCATCACGCTAAAAATCAATCAAACCGAGACTGATTTGTAGCGAATCGCTCACTTTGCGCATGGTTTCTTCATCTAAATGGGTGATTTTGTCGGTAAGCCTTTGCTTGTCGATCGTCCGAATTTGCTCCAGAAGAACAACAGAATCACGATCAAAGCCATGCGTCGCCGCGTCGATTTCCACGTGTGTAGGCAGCTTTGCCTTCTGAATCTGAGCGGTGATAGCTGCTACGATCACAGTAGGACTAAACCGGTTGCCGATATCATTTTGAATGATCAGCACAGGTCTGACGCCACCTTGCTCGGAACCGACTACGGGTGAAAGGTCTGCAAAAAAAACGTCGCCGCGCTTTACGATCAATATGGATTACACCCCGCTAACTGTACGGCCCAAGGTGCTGTTTGCATCTTCCTCCGCGTGAAAGGCTTCGGATGCCATGGTTAAGTTGATTTTAGCCATTTCCATGTATCCACGCTGCATAGCTTCACGAATGTAACGTTTTTTACGTTCGCCTACATACAGCTTCATGGCCTGCCTGATAAATTCACTGCGGTTGGAATTTTCCATAGCTACGATCCCGTCCACTTCCTGCAAGAGATGATCTGGCAAACTGATCATTATTCTTTTGGTGTTCTGCAAATTGGCCAACTTCTCTTCCACCCCCAAAACCTTGTCGCCATTGTACCATTATAACGTTATTCCCGGTAATTTATTCAAACGGAATACAAGAGAATGTATATGATATTCGTATATCATCTATGCTGCATTCCATTATAAACTACGCAGTTCGTTTTCGTACAGGCGTTTGATCCCCGAAATACAAGTGTCAGCGGAGCCTGATGCGTCTTTTGACAGTTATAGCGCTCTTTTCTTTCCTTTGTACATATTTCGGGACGTTCTGCGAAAACTCCTGCTTTTATTCGGTAATTTGCGTTATGAAATTAATTCCAGCGGGTTGGAAGAAGCGAGTTCACTCGAACAACAGGAACATGACCTCGTGTGTATACACGCGGTACCCTATCTGCGATCATGCAGATCACCTCATAGTGGATCGTACCAAGCTTGGATGCCAACTCATCCGCCGCGATAGTTTCGCCGGACTGCTGGCCGATGAGAACAACCTCTTCGCCGGTTTGGATTTCTTCCGCATCTTCTGCGAAAGATTGTAAGGATACCATACACTGGTCCATGCAAATCGTACCGAGTACCGGGACGCGGCGACCGCGTATCAACACTTCGATCTTCCCACTCAGCATGCGGGAGTATCCATCCGCATAGCCGATTGGCAGTGTACCGATCCGTTCTTCACTGGAGGTTACATACCGGGTGCCATAACTAACTCCCCAGCCGGGAGGAAGCGTTTTGGTGTAAACCACCGCCGTCTTCAATGACAATACAGGCAGCAGCTCAATGGCTTGCCGATTAACCTCATCAGACGGATACAGACCGTATATACTGATACCAATCCGCACCATATTGGGGGAAAGAGAAGGGGTATCAATGGTGGCGGCGCTATTGCCCGTATGTATAATGGGAATGGTAATACCTTGTTCCCTTAGCGCTTCCGCCACGCCCCGAAACCGATCATATTGTAGCAGTGTATAGCTTTTGTCTTCTTCATCCGCGCGGGCAAAATGGGTGTACATGCCTTCCAGCAGCACCTGCTCTAATTCGTGAGCCTGCCGGACAAAAGCCATAGCCTCTTCTCCAGGCAGCAAACCCAGTCTTCCCATGCCACTGTCTATTTTGATGTGCACCTTCAGCTTGCGTTCGTTTCCTTGGCGGTCCAGTCTGCGGATACCCTCCAGCACTTCTTCACTGAACACAGTCAATGAGATATCATGCTCCCAAGCCGTTTGTACAGCTTCCGGTGAGGTATAGCCGAGTACAAGAATCGGTAGCTGAACCCCCGCATGACGAAGCTCCAACGCTTCATCCAGAAAAGCGACGCTCAAATAATCCGCACCAAGGCGTTCCAATTCCTTTGAAATTTCCACGGCACCGTGTCCGTAGGCATTAGCCTTGACACAGACCAGTATCAGCTTATCCGCTGGCAATGCCTTGCGAAAAGCTTCATAGTTGGCGCCAAGGTGATCCAGGTTGATTTCGGCCCGGGTCGATCTGTATTGTGCTTGCAAATCCAGTCACCTTCTTCAATTGTTAGCCTGTAACATAACCTTTTACCATTCGGAGTGTGGCAAAGTTCTTGCTTCCAAAGGTTAATGGTAATGTTCAAAAACGTGGCTGTCAATGGCAGGAGACGTTTGCCTGCATCCTCTACAATGAACACGACATACAAGCGGTGCACATCCTAGACCGCGAATGAACAAAAGACGGATACGGGCGGCAGCAGAGCATTTTTACACTCTAGACCGTCTGCATCCGTCTATAAAGTTTTATTTACCCGATTGATCCTGTATAGAAGCGGCAATTTGTATCATTTCGCTCACAGGCAGGTCAGCACTGGTGATTCTGAACTCGATTCCGTCATTCATCCAGGTCATCGTCTGCTGTTCGCCTCCGGTCAGAACGGCAAAGCTTCCTCCAATATCAACCAGTTCGCCTGCGGCTAGTGCGACTGCCCGATCTTTTGGACGCGCCTCTACAATGGTATAATTATACGTCCCACTATACCGCAGCATCACGGCATGTGTACCATTATCCTCCAGCTCCGGCGTATCCTTGATCTGTACTCCGGCTGGAGTGTAGGACGGTTCGATTAAGCCGAACTCACCCATCACAGCTTCTGCCGCATCTGTTCCCGCTGACGTTCCGTTTGCGGCATCCGATGTGCCCGGGGTTTGTTGCTGCGCATCTGCGTTGGCTGCTGCGTCCGGTTTGGACGTATCATTTGTGGCAGTACCGTCCACCTTCGCTTCCCCTGACGGCTGCTGGACTGCATCCCCTGCTGTTCCCTGCTCTTGTCCGGGTTCGCCAGACGTCACGCCAGTCGTCCCATCTATCGCACCGGAAGGATCAAGCTGACCGCTGGGCTCCACTGCTCCGGAAGATGGCGCCCCTTCGCTACCCGTACTCGTCTTACCTGAAGCCATGTTCCGCTCCATATCAAAAGAGTCCTTGTCAAACTTCGTATCAAAAGCAAATTGATCGAATTTCAGATCAACAACTACCTTGGCATTCGCATCAGACACCTGTACCTGAGTCGGTGCATAGTCATTTTTGGACAGCCATATCTTTTGTCTCACCAGCGCATGGCTGTTGTAATTCGCTGCCACATCAAACACATAGGATTTATCGTCGGTAGCCAACTGACGGGAGGCATCGCCGATAATGCTGCGAACCAACGTTTCATATAAATATACTTGACCCTGATTGTTTGGCCAGTCGCTTTTGAAACGGAAGCTTTTGTTCAGGCTGGGTGTCAGTACAAATACACCCTCATCATTACGAAGCACAATTTGCGTAACATCCTTTTTCTCGTTCGTCATGGCAATTCGGTAATAGGACGGCTTGCGGTAGGAAATATCAACCTTGTATTCCTGCGGCGTGTCGCCGGTATGCAGCGTCATCAAAGCTGTACCGTGGTAGCTGTTCAGGTCGCTCACCACGTCACTCAAATCTTTAACCACATCGTCCGCGCTCTTCTTGCCGCACCCGGCCAGTAGCAGCGTTACACACATGACCATGGCAAGCATCCATGAAATCCGGCGCATGTCATCAACCCCTTCAGCACATGTTTTAAATGAATTAGTACATGTCTATGAAGGACTTGTTCGATTTATGCAGACTGGCATGACAAGCTTGAACGTATCCTTGTGTAATGCTATAAAATCTTTTGGAGAGTGATCATAAATTCATACAGGAAATAAAAAGAAAAACCGATCAAGACCACACCAGCACTGATCGTGACCCACTTGATGGCGGTTCGATTCATCGCTTTTCGTGTTGTCGCAACAAGGGCCATCAAGCCTAAATCATGGATAAGAATACCAAACAAAATACCTAAGCCAACAACCAAGAATTGACTTGTATTTGACTGATCAAATGAGCTTGCCAGCACAGTCCCAAAAACACTCACCCAGAACACTAAATTCCCCGGTGAAACAGCTACAAGCAGTCCATTTTTATAGGAAGAAAATAATGATTTCGTCTTTTTTTCTCCTTCCAGTGCAATATCATGATCCGCATTTTTAATGCTGTCGTACCCCACGTAGCACAAAAATATAGCTCCAATGAGCCACATGATCACCTGTACAACAGATAATGACAAAACAGAGGCCAGACCAAAATATAAACCAATGATTAATAACAAATCGACGGTCATCCCCCCAAGGCCCACAATCCATCCATGCATGAATCCATTCTTTAGCCCTTGCTTCGTCATTTCAACCGTAATTGTACCTACAGGTAGTGCTATAGAGAAACCTAGTAAAACATATGTAATAAACAATGCCATTTCAAAACCCCTTTCAAATGTATAAAAACGATATTCTATACCATAAAAAATGACAAATCAATAAAATTTGAAAAACCTGAAATGAGCTAAGAACACATGAGACTTATTTTGTACAAAATCGGATTCATTGACCAAGTTTGTCCATTGAGTATTGAGGGTCCAGCGCTTATCATTGCTTTTGTGATAATAATTCTCATTTATAAAATTCTGAATCATTCTATTATACGGAGGTTGCTATGACCAACAAGAACTCGACAATCAACAAAAATTCTACTCGACAATACACTGCTCTGATCTGCCTTTTCTTTCTTATGGGGGCATTGCTACTGGGATGCGGCGCATCTGACAATCAGACTGCAAGCAGCAACACAACAGCATCTACAAAAACATCGGAAGCTGCCACAACTCGTGACTACACAGACTATAAGGGACATACAGTGAACATTCCCACGACTCCTGGGCGCATTGCTTACTTCGGAGAAAACTATGGGGATCTATTGGTTTTAGACGTACAAGCTATAGGTACATCGACTTCTATGATTGAAGGCAAGGTTTATGAGAAGCAGGTTCAGAACGTGGCCGATCTGGGGTTCCCGATTAATTTGGAAAAAACCTTGGAACTACAGCCTGACCTAATCATTACCGCCGATACAGATGAAAAACAATACGCAGCGTTAACAAAAATTGCACCTACAATTATGTTCGATACCTTTGCCCCGTTAAACGAACGTTTGCTGCATCTCGGAGACATTGTGAACAAGAAAAAGGTTGCTGAAGATTGGCTTGCCCAATATAAAATAAAGGAAGCGGAGATGTGGATCAAGCTTCACGCAGAGGGTGTTAAGGCGGGGGAAACTGCTTCAGTGTTTACCTACTATCCTGGCGACCGTTTATTCGCAATGGGACGGACAGGACTGTCACAAATACTGTATGAAAAGAATGGTTTCAAGCCTACTCCTCTTATTCAGAAAGCACTGGATGAGGACAAAGGATTTGTACAAATATCTCAGGAAGTGATCGGACAATACGCTGGAGATCGGATTTTCATACTAAGAACACCAAGTTCAGAAGCCCAACAATCCACCGAACAGTTAATGAAAAGCAAGCTGTGGCTCCAGCTTCCTGCTGTCAAACAGGGACGTGTGTACACTCAGGATATTGGCAAAACTGAAAGTGATGCTTCCACTCGAGAATGGCTGCTGGAGGAATTGCCCAAGCTCATCAAATAAAAATTGGAGAAGCTTATCGACACTTGTTGATAGGCTTCTTTTTTGTTGAACCTAAAGGAGGTATACTTATACATACATGATAACCATTCTCAATAAAAGGAGCAATACCGTGAACCAGTCTCCGTCATCCGTATATCCTCCCCCGTTCAGCTCACTGCTTTTTCATTTTAAAGAAATTGCGTTGGTTGGTGAGCCTACCGATGAATTATTATCACGTCCCAATTCATATCACTGTCTTCTTATATTCATCGGTGGGACAGGTATGGTGGACATTGGCCCAGAGCAGTATCTATCCCATACAGGTCATGGGTATTGGCTAGCTCCAGGTGAATCCTATCAAATCGCTCCCCTGAATGGAACTGTACCCGAATACTACAAAATCACGTTTGAGGTCATCGCTTTGCCATCAGAACCACAAGCGGACATGGCCTTGGCTGAACACGCAGCACGTATGCCATCCCTATATCATGAACCTGTCCTGCCGGGACCGCGCGAATACATTGCCTCTTCTTCTTCCAAACTTATTCAGTTGACTGAAGAGTTATTTCATAGTACCCAACAAACGGTACAGCCGCATAACCAAACATCTGTATTACGGCAGCAAATCATGTTTCAAGAGTTGCTCTTGCTGTGGCAGGAAGACCACACCCATATTGATCAAAATAATACCTCTAATCCGGCATTGCCAGCATCGGTGGAAGGTACCCTTTCATATATGGAAAACCACTATGAAAAGCCCATTACCGTCAAGCAGCTCGCTGAACAAGCGAACGTTTCCATATGGCAATACTCCCAATTGTTTCGTAAAATTACAGGCAAAAAGCCGCTGCATTACCTCACTGAGCTGCGCTTGAACCATGCCAAGCGGCTGCTGCTGGAATGCAAACGGCCTTTACGTGAAATTGCCCGTCAGGTTGGTTTCTCTGACGAATATTATTTTAATCGACGGTTTAGGCAAATGACCGGGATTCCCCCTGGCAAGTACGCACTTTCTGTCTCCGGTTCTGTGCGCGTCAAGGATTGGACGGGTCACCATATTCACATTCCGCGCCGAGCAAGCCGCATCATCTATCATGGAGAAACGATGGGCGATCTATTGGCATTAGGGGCCAAAGCCATCGGTGGAAGTCTGCGACTCAGTGAATACAGCGTCTATAAACATCGTCTTGTGAATGTCGCCGATGTGGGCCTTCCACTGGATATTCGCTTGACCAGCGCTCTTGATCCCGATCTAATTATCATCGCCAATTCGGATGAACAGGAATATGAGCGCATTGCTAGTATCGCTCCCACCGTCACCTTCAACTCCTTCGCCACGCTGGAGGAACGGATGCGTACACTTGGCGTCTGGCTCGGTAAGGAGCGGGAGGCCGAACGCTGGTTGTCTACCTTTACAGCCCGCAATCTGGCAATGTGGCAGCAGCTCGGTACGCAAATCACAGCCGGAGAAACGGCCTCCGTCTTCATCTTCGATCATGGTGATCGGCTCTTTGTCATGGGGATGTCCGGATTCTCGTCGGCCCTCTACCACCCACAGGGCTTTCAGCCCGTTGAGCTGATCCAAAAGGTGCTCGACGCGGAACAAGGCTTCGCAGAAATAGATCCGAACGAATTGCCTGATTACGCCGGGGACCGCATTTTTATGCTTGTCCCAACAGCTCCAGAATCCAAACGTACGCTGGAACGTATGATCAGCAGCCCTCTCTGGCGCAGCCTTCCTGCTGTACGTCAAGGTCGGGTATATTTCGTAGAAGCTGACCGCTGGAACTGGAGCGATGCCATGACCCGGCAAAAACTGCTTACTGCACTGCCCAAACTGCTTGGCACTCCATCCTGAGAAGCTGCCATTTTTCTAAAGATACTACATTAGACCTTGAATGCTCCCATCTGCCTCCAGCGACATATGCTCAGCTGCTGGGGATTTGGGCAATCCTGGCATCGTCATAGTATTGCCTGTTTCCACGACCACAAAGCCTGCCCCTGCGGACAAAGAAACGCGGGACACGTGAATGGTAAAGCCCTCCGGTGCACCTAGCAGAGAAGGTTGATCTGAGAAAGAATACGGCGTTTTGGCCATGCATACAGGCAGTTGTCCAAAACCAAGCTGCTCCATACCGGCCAACGCCCGTTTGGCCGCAGGAGTGTAAGCTACCTCTGCCGCACCGTAAAGTTCCTTCGCAATGACACTAATTTTCGCTTGCAAATCAAGTGTATGCTCATACAATGGTGCAAAATGGGCTTTGTCCTCCTGGAGCAGGTTGAGCAGGCTTTGGGCTAGCTTTTCTCCCCCTTGGCTTCCCTGTGCCCACACCTGTGACAGCTCTGCGGGTACACCCAGCTTGCGGCATTCCGAGAATATTAGTTCCAGCTCGGCCTCGCTATCTGTTACAAAATGGTTGACCGCTACCAGTACTGGCACGCCAAACTTTTGCAAATTCCGTACATGCCGGTTCATGTTGGCTAATCCAAGTTGCAATTGCTCCAGATTTTCTGCGTCCAGCTCATTTTTAGCTACACCGCCGTTATATTTCAGCGCTTTGGCGGTTACGACCAACAAAGCCGCATCTGGCTGCAAACCGGATTGACGGCACTTGATGTCAAAAAACTTTTCTGCCCCCAGCTCAGCCCCGAATCCAGCCTCCGTAACGACCACCTCTCCCAGCTTCAGGGCCAGCTTCGTACCGATCAAACTACTGCATCCATGCGCAATATTCGCAAAAGGTCCGCCATGCACAATAACTGGAGTTCCCTCCAACGTTTGCACCAGATTGGGTTTCAATGCTTCCCGAAGCAGCACAGCCATACCTTCCACCGCATGTAGTTCCTCAGCTGTTACCGTTTCGCCATCTACGTTATAACCAATCACCATCCTACCCAATCGCACTTTAAGATCGTCCATATCTTCACTTAAACATAATACCGCCATCACTTCTGAAGCCGAGGTAATCAGAAAGCCACTTTCTCTCACCGCTCCATTACCTGACCCCAATCCGGTCACAATATTTCGTAAACTCCGGTCGTTCATATCGACAGCACGTTTCCACACGATCCGCTCCGGTTTCAACCGCAAAGCATTTCCATGAAACAAATGGTTATCGATCATCGCTGCCAGCAAATTATGCGCAGCTGAAATCGCGTGAATATCACCTGTAAAATGCAGGTTAATGTCTTCTGCCGGAACAATCTGGGCTTGTCCTCCCCCGGTTGCTCCTCCTTTCATGCCGAAGCAAGGGCCAAGGGACGGCTCACGCAACGCAGCAACGGTTTTATGCCCCAGCGCATTCAGCGCCTGTGACAGCCCGATGGTTGTCAGCGTTTTTCCTTCTCCCGCCGGTGTGGGATTCATCGCCGTAACCAGCACCAGCTTTCCATTCGGGCGATCCTTTAACTGCTCCCACAGGGACGGATTCAGCTTCGCTTTATATTTTCCATACGTCTCCAAATGTTCTTCTTCAATTCCTGCTTCTTTGGCTATATCAATAATCCTCTTCATCTTTCGTTATGTACCCCCCGTTTTATAAGTCTGACCGATGGTGCCAAACCCTGTATCGTTTTATTTTACCAAAGTGTGCCGCTTATTGCGCTATGATTCATTTCATCGCAAGCGTTGCTATCATGTGAGTTATAAAAAAAGAGCATTCCCCGCCCGCATGGACTTTGGTGGATGCTCTTTTGATACGTCTCGTTTAACAAGCAGCTCTCAAATTAACCTGCAAAGTTAGCAGCGTAATTTTCAGCAATAAATCCCTTAGAAATCAGGATAGCTTGGGATTTCTTAGTAGCAGGACCATAGCCTTGGGACAGCAGATCATTAATATGTAAGCGGTTATAGATGAAGCAAAATACAAAGTTGGACGCCCCACTCGTAAGGATCGACACCAGAAAAATAATAACTGCCCACTTCCAATCCCCTCTAAACAACGCAGGGAAAAAACCGAAAAAGAGCGTAGTCCATGAAAAACCTACTTTGCGTTCCTTGATCATTCCAGTTTTATTTCTTAATTTAATTTTCATTTACCCCTTACCTCTCTTTATATAGTCTTTTAGAACTATATTAGATTATATAGGACAGAGGGAATAAATGGAACTTAATTTCGGTAAAATCATAAATTTCTCAAATACTCTCTAGTTTATAATGCTTTTCTAGCATTTCTTTAAAAACATCAACAGGGTACTTGTATTCAACAGTTTTGAAAACAATCCGGTTATTCCACTGGTTTTTTTCCAGCTCGCACCCATGCTCCATATCCAGTTCCTTCATGATAAAAATAATCTCATCCAAGGTTCCCATTACACTATGACTATTCGTCGTCGTAGCCAGCATCTGCTCGCCTTCCTGTGTGTATGCCTTTACAATCTGCTCATCAAAGCCTTCACTGATCATTAATTCCTTCAAAGCTTGCACAAAAAGAACTGGCAGGTTGTTGTACTGCGATTTTTTGATCCCAAAAAGCGTGATGCTTAAGCGGGATATATCATGCATAAACACTATATTTTTTCTTCGATTAAGTAAAAACAAGCTGGCATGCCAACTATTCAAAGGCGGATAAATATCAACTTGAAGTGGTTCAGTCTCCCATTCCTTCAGCAGTTTTTGTGTTCCTCGTATAACAAACATCGTTGCTCTCCTTTATTGACGGTCCTGTACCGCAGCGTGATTCGACATACCTAGTCTCGTACATGAGGCATGTCCCGGATATTATAACACCGTATTCCAAACATCCGATTATAAACTCTTTCAGTATAATATAGGGGAACTGTAACTGCTAGTAATTTGATTACATCTTGTATTAGGGTTGAGTTGACCTCGGTAATCTCACTTACTTCTCATGAGCGAATTTAAATACTATCTTATGTGGTGGTTTAAACATCTTTGAATTTACGAAAAAGTCCAATATTCATCAATTTTAATAATCATATGTTGCAGTTAAAGCCACTACTTCTACATCCCTATGCGGCCATTTAAGCAATTTCAATACATCTCTTGTTAACACAAATAGGCTGACAGGCGTCCCTACAGCCCGCTTTTTCATCGAATCAGGTTGTACTTCCCGTTTCCGATCGAAGCTACACGTTATCATGTATGTATGACGATGAGAGCTATAACTGCGCTTCACAGCAGCTCCATGTACGAACTGACGCCGGAAGGAAAGATTGACGTACATGGCACGTATGGAGGTTATTGTTACCAGGGCTATCGCCATAGCTTGTGCCATGGCTGGGCATCGGCTCCGACGGCATGGCTCTCAGAATACGTGTTGGGTATCCGTCCGGTTAAGCCGGGTTGCAGGACCATAAGTGTTAAGCCGTAGCTTGGCGATCTGGAGTGGATGGAAGGCACCTTCCTAACGCCGCTTGGTATCGTAAAGGTGATACATGTGAATCTACCTGATGGAAAAGTACAATCGGATATCGTGGTACCAGATGGTAGTTCTTTGAACGTAGCAATTGTAAAATATTAAAATCATTAAAAAGGTGATGTCTGTAAATATACTGGACATCACCTTCTTTTATCTAGAGCTATCGTTAGATCAAATTACACAAATTCATTATTATCGTTTCTTTCATTTGGAGGCTGTTAGCAATTCTATCATTGTACATTTTTCTTCTAGGATGCCTGAAATTGATGTAAGGATAAAACAGAATTTTATTTGTCAGCAAGGTAGCCTAAATCGTATTTGTAAAGAGTACTAGAAGTTACAGGAAGCATAAACGTAACATCAGGTAAACTGCCGTCTGGTTTTCTTGGTGCAGACAATTGGGCCGTATCCAGACTTACAAAATCTTCTGCCGTGATTTCAAGTCCTCCGTTGATGGTCCAAGAATTATTAGATACATTTTCCGGCAAATTGTTGTCATTAATAATTGCCCGGCCCATAAAAGCGATGTTGTTATGTAAAACTTCTCTGTAGCCGGGAATATTGGTTATGTCCGTTGGACTAACACGTTCCAGCATATCGAAATTGGCTCTACTATTATTATAGGCCGTGTTATTGGTCCAGGTAGCTGATTGTCCAGGCTGATGATTCGCATAAAAGCCATTAGCACCGTTATTCACAGCTAAAGAATATTTTACGGTATGAACGGGCAAAGAATCTGGAATTCCCGTAATTCTGTACGCATATCCGCCGACTTTAAACCCATTTTTGTTGCCGATACCGTTCTGATTACCCTGATGATCAAACGACCAACAATGGTCATAAGTCACCGGGCCTTTTGAACTAATACTGTCAAATCCGTCATCGCTGTTATTCCATGCACGGGAGTTAATGAAGGTAACAGCCCCTCCATGAGCACCAAAACCATCTGTATTACCAGCTGATATTTGTGTTGGTCCAATATTGTTATAAGAATCCGAATTAAGAACAGTTCCTGATCCATTTCCAGTATAGTAAAAACCAATGGCCTCATTATCATGAGCAGCCATATTCACGAAATCGGCTTGTCCTCTAATATTAAAAGCTTCTGATTGCGCTTGATCACCTACTTTAACGCCGATCACATCAAATCCTTTAAAAGTGATGCCCGTTACATTATCACCAACAAAAAATGCTGCCACACGTAGATTCGTTGGTACATTTTTAAAATTAAACGCAGGTCTTTCCCCAGGATAAGCCTCATAGGTAATCCCATTCTTATTAAAGGCATTTACATAATTATAATTACTATCGGTTTTTGCAATATCAAAATCATCATAAACTCCCTCACGAATATAGACTCTATCCCCAGACGAAGCTACTGATTGTGCTTGCATCAAGCTCTTAAATGGCTCACTTTTAGTTCCTGCATTTTTATCACTGCCAGTTGGAGAAACGTAATAGCTTGTCGTACTTGTTGCTGTCTCTCCCTCCACATCTAGAGTGTTTTTAGTTGCATAAACAGAACTTGTCATAAACATGGCTACAAGCATGCAACAGATCATAAATAAACTTCCAAATTTCCTCATAAATCATTTCTCCTTTTGTCAATCAATTGTTTGATGCTGTGCTAACACCTACAAGGATCTTTAAATGAAAAACAAAATTACATGTAACCTAAATCAAATCATTGAATTTCCTCGCCTCTTCACGCCCAAGTTTATCCCTTCCAAAAGAACGGGATCATTTAGCTTTATTTCTTGACCGTCATAGGTAAATCGATAGATGTTAAATCTGAAGTTTTCAGGGTCGGGTTTCAGTAAAATCCAACTTACAATAGTATTGGAAAGCGCTGCGTGCAGCCACGATTCCACGTCCTAAATTTTCCGTCATTCGGGACCTGCAGCGGCATTAACTGTGTTCGATGAAAAAGGTAGTGATATACTAATCTTTTCATTAGTGATTTGTGGCTAATCTCCTGGTACAAAGAAGACCTCCTTCCATATTATTCCGGCGCCATGAATTTCATCGGCTCAAATTATAGAGATATGTATAACTCAATTATTAAATAATTCTTTTGTATTACATTTTTAGGCATAAAGTCATGTAATATAAAAATATATTTTTACAATATTATGGTGAAAATAGGTAAGAAATGAAAGTCTATTACATGAATCGAATTGATGAAAAATTGTCCGATCTTCCCTGGTTTGTAACGGAGTTTATTGAAAGCAGGAAAAGAAAACTATCTCCCACAACACTTCTTAACTATTGCCATGATTACGTTATATTTTTTGATAGATTAGTTGCAGAAAACTTTCTTTCATTTTTTGGAGTACCAATTAGGAAATACTAAACTGACCATTAATCGCAAGTTGCCCTCACTGAAATCCTTATTGATTACTTACAAAACAAAGCTGAAACAAGTGTATGTTTTCTGATTGCAGTCAAGAACGTTTGTAACCCTTGTGGCTCTAGGAGATTTACTACTTCATACATTTATGCGGTTGGGAAAAACATACTTACTTGGGGTCTATAAAGGCATACAAATTCCCCCTAATCTATGCCTCTTCCTTTACAAAAGCCAAATAAATACTATAGGACTCGCGTGCGCCTGAACGCGAATGATGCAAACGACTGATTACGTAACTCCCTAGGGCAATCCAGGAGTTTTCATTTTCCCTTTGGATATTTTTTATGGAAATCCCCTCCACTGCTCTATATAATTCAGGTACAGTTCGTCACGCGAGCTTAATCTAAAAATTAGGGGTGTTCCACACCTATGTCACAACATATTTTACTTATTGAAGACGATCTATCCATCGCCGAAATGCTACTCAAAGCACTCACTAAGGAAGGATACAGTCTAACCACTGCCTATGACGGGGAAGAGGGGCTTCTTGCCTTTGAACGTCATACCTATGATCTGGTACTGGTGGATTTGATGATGCCGAAGGTGGACGGTATGGAGGTGATCCGCCGAATCCGTACCCACAGCGCCGTACCTATTCTGATTATGTCAGCCAAGGACAGCGATGTGGATAAAGCGCTTGGACTGGGCTTTGGGGCAGACGATTATGTTGCCAAACCTTTTTCAATGCTGGAAATGACCGCTCGTATTCAGTCCGCGATCCGCAGATCTACTACATATGCCCGTCAGCAACAGCAGGAGGAACAGCCGCAAGCACAAGTTTTGACCTACGGCAGTCTGCGCATTGATTTTGATCATTTTACAGTCATACGCAATGAAAATGAAATTCAGCTAACAGCCAAAGAGTCCGATATTTTGAAGCTGTTTGTAGCCAATCCGAATCGAGTATTTACAAAAGCACAATTATACGGATTTATTTGGAAAGACGATTATATGGGCGACGAGAACGTGATTAACGTCCATATTCGCCGCCTGCGCGAGAAAATCGAAGAAGATCCCTCTCATCCTGTCCACATTAAAACGCTATGGGGCATTGGCTACAAATGGGAGAATGGTTGATATGAACATCGAAAACATTTCTCAATGGATTATCGTCCTCATCATGTCAATCGTTATAGTATGGCTTTGGCGGGAGCGTGTGGCCTATAAGCGCAAAATAAAGGATATCCAAACCCTACTAGAGCGGATCGTGACGGTGAATCATGCTGAAAAGCTGCTATATGTCACAGGTGACGTTGAACTGCAACGACTCATGACGGAAATTAACCGACTACTGGACTTGAATCTCAGAGTGTCTGCAGATTACAACCGTAGCCAAATCGCTATGCGCAAAATGATTTCGAACATTTCCCACGATCTCAAGACCCCGCTTACGGTTGTGCTTGGATATGCCGAGATGCTGGATGGCGATCCGACTATTTTGCCAGAAGAACGTATAAAGCTGCTATCCAAAATTCATCAAAAGACAAGCGAGGCGATTGAGCTGATCGGCAGCTTTTTTAGCTTGGCGAAGCTGGAGGCTAATGATACGGATATTCCGTTGACTCGACTAGAAGTGGGAGAACTGTGCAGACGCAGTATTTTGGAGTTTTATGACCTGCTGACCGCACAGGGGTTTACTGTGCATATTGAGATCCCAGAGCACCCCATTCATGCCTTGGGGAACGAAGGAGCGATTGGGCGGGTACTGAACAATCTGATCTCGAATGCCATTCGCTACGGGGCAGACGGACGGACGCTGGGTCTGGCTCTATCGGAACAGCAGGATACGGTGTGTATCGAGATATGGGATCGTGGGAAAGGCATACAGGAATCTGAGCAGGACAAGGTTTTTGAACGCATGTACACACTGGAGGACTCCCGCAATAAGGCGGTACAAGGCAGCGGACTGGGCCTTACGATTGCCAAACGCCTGGTTGAAGCGATGAACGGAGAAATTCAATTAACTAGTAGACCATATGAGCGGACGGTCTTCTCTTTTACATTGAAGAAAATCAACTATTAGTCGAACTAAACATGCTCAACTTAATAAATTTGTAAGAATCACGAAAGAAAATTGAACATTTCGCCCTTTATCCTTGAATTATCAGCAGTATACGAAGGGAGAACACCCATGACTTACGTAATACGTACACATCAGTTGACAAAGGCCCTGAAGGGCAACGAACTTGTAGCGGGAGTCAGTATGAATGTGCGCAAGGGAGAAACCTATGGCTTTCTCGGTCCTAACGGGGCAGGCAAGACGACGATAATGAAAATGATTACGAATCTGCTCAAGCCGACATCGGGTGAAATTGAATTATTCGGTGAAAAATTAACGCCGAAGTCGTATCATCTGCTCGGACGGATGGGTTCAATTATTGAATACCCGATTTTTTATGACAGGCTGACGGCACAGCAAAATCTCGAACTTCATTGTGAATATATGGGCTACTATAATAAGCAGGCTGTTCGGGATGCCCTGGAATTAGTGAATTTGCGAAATGCAGATGACAAGCCGGTAAAGGATTTTTCGCTAGGAATGAAACAACGTCTCGGGATTGCCCGCGCTATTGCGACTAAGCCAGAGCTACTCATTTTGGATGAACCCATTAATGGTCTGGACCCAGTGGGAATCAAGGAAATCCGCCAACTATTCCACATGCTATGCAAGGAATATGGGATGACTCTGCTCGTGTCCAGTCATATTTTAGCGGAAATAGAGCAGATTGCGGATACGGTAGGCGTGATTAATCACGGACGACTGATTGAGGAAGTATCGATGGAGCAGGTGCGGGAAACCAATACGGAATACATCGAATTTACGACCAACGATTGTAAGAAGGCGGCCTACGTCCTCTCCCATCATTTGAGCCTGAATAATATAAAGGTGATAAATGAACAGAGTATACGTATTTACGATACAAATGTACCGCAGAAACAAATTACGAAGACGCTCATCTTAAATGATATAGAGGTGGATTCCATTCATCAGAAAAGCAGCACGCTGGAAGACTACTTTTTTCGCCTGTTAAACGGAGGTGATCTCCATGCTTAAATTGATGCAGTTGGAGCTGAAAAAATTTCATCTGACGGGTTATATCCGTTCAGCACTGATCGCCAATGCATGCATTCTTGGGCTGCTCTGTGTTATTGCGCTGGAAAGTCAAAGTGAAGGAATACCTGAATTCACACAGTACACTCAACTATTGGATCTAATAGACAATTTTGTAAGAGCTACATTTATTGTGTTTGCTTCCGTTCTCCTATGCCGCTTTATCGTCGGGGAATTTAAGTCCAAATCGATTACGATCTTGTTCATGTATCCGATTCATCGTCAAAAGCTGATGATCGCCAAACTCTTGGTCGTATTACTGTTCACGTTCTTGTCCATTATTATTTCGGAAATAATCATTACGGCTGCTATTCATCTGCTCAACCAGTTTGTTTTGATTGTACCGGATAACCTTACTCTTTCCATACTGGGGCAACAATCAGCACGGACGTTAATCAATGCCGTTGCTGCCAGCTTTATGGGACTGGTTCCGCTGTATATGGGGATGCGAAGATACTCTGTACCCACCACCATTGTGACCTCAATCCTGATTGTAGCATTGCTTTTCTCCAATAATAACGGCGCTACACTTAGCTCCATAGCCCCCGTGCAAATCGGCTTCTCTATACTAGGAATGCTTGTGGCTTATGCGGCGATTCGAGGTATTGAGTATAAGGATATTACCTCGTAATATGTAATTTCGTAGAGCGCTTTCAAAAAACAGATGAAAATCATTGTTCGATATACACACATTTTTCACTGGACTTCATTCTAAAACAGGTATATCCTATAGGAGAAATTAAAAACGGAATAAGGATCTTCGGGGTAGGGTGAGATTCCCAACCGGCGGTATGGCTCATGGAGCTAAGCCCGCGACTCTGTATCTGGCAACAGGATACGGACTGATTTGGTGAGATGCCAAAGCCGACGGTAAAGTCCGGATGGAAGAAGATCGAAATATCAACATGCCGCGAAGTGGATGAATACTGCGTTATTGGTTTTGCAGTAACTTCATTTAACTTGCATAAAGCGGCAAGTTTATTTGATCAACCCCCGTCTTGCATGGCCATTCGCCATGGACGGGGGTTTTTGTGCCACCGGTCCTGTATTCGCAAGGAGCTAATTGAGTATGAGTCAATCTTCTACTGTACTAACATCCAAAGGTTTTGATCGTAGCTCCCACATGAAAAGCGGTTTTTGGCTGGTCGCAATTGGAGCGGCCTTGTGGGGCGCAGACCCGCTGTTTCGTATTATTTTGTTAAAGTCATTTACTTCAACACAAATTGTACTAATGGAGCATGTGCTGCTTTTCCTCGCTCTGACACCGATGCTGTGGAAGCATCGTGAGGAACTCAAAGCGGTACGGCTTCGTCAAGTTTTCGCTATTTTGTTCGTCTCGTGGGGTGGCTCGGCTCTGGCCAGCGTAATTTTCACCATGGCACTCAGCAATGGTGATTTGAATGCTGTACTCTTACTCCAGAAGCTTCAACCCTTGGTCGCTATTATTCTAGCTCGTATTATTTTGAAGGAAATGTTGCCGCGTCATTTTGGATTATTAATTGTCGTCGCTCTGTTCGGGACGTATCTTCTGACCTTCGGTTGGTCGCTCCCATTCGGACATGTTCGTGATTTTGTCCAGGTCGGTAGTCTACTTGCACTCGGTGCAGCAGTTCTGTGGGGCGGTTCGACAGTCATGGGAAGTTACTTGCTTCGTTCAATGAAATATGAAACGGTAACCTCCCTCCGCTTCATGGTCGCGCTCCCTCTGCTGATTGTCCTCACCTCTGTAGAGCATGCGCCATGGAATATGCCTTCCGGTACATGGGCGGGCGCAGCTGTGATTATCAATCTGCTATTGCAGGCATTGCTTCCGGGTCTTCTTAGCTTATTGTTGTATTACAAAGGCTTAAGTACGACCAAAGCGTCTTATGCTACGATGGCAGAATTAAGCTTTCCCATGGTTGGTGTCGTGATTAACTGGATCGCATTTCAGCAAATTGTCACTGTAGCGCAATTGACTGGTTTTATGCTCATCTGGATTACGCTCTTTATGATTTCACGTCAGCAAAAAAATTAACAGTTCAATGTCCCTTTCATGACTCACCCAAGCCAAATCGTGAAGATGCTTTTGCATCTCTGATTTGGCTTTTTATGTATTCGTATTCATATAAATCATAGTTCTTTAGACCTATTTTCCGAAAAAAGTGTCTAAAAAATGCAATTATTCCTCGTTTCTCAAAGATTACATCTATAAAATTCGTCGGTTTCTGTCGAATAAAACAATGTAGTGATCATCAGACACAGAGGAGCAATAACTATGACTAAAACAAAACAAACAGTTCCGTGGTGGAACAGGTTTCTCAAGCAGTTTTATTTAATGAGGACAAGATTAATAATATCTTTTTTGGCTGTGTTATTGATTCCGAGCGTACTTATCGGGTACTTTTCCTATCAGGGGGCTACGACACAACTCAGTCAGCAAATGGGCGGTTCCGTATACACGAATCTGTATCTGATCCGAAGCAATGTCAATCAGTATGTAGCGCCCATTATGAAAGACCTGGACGTGCTTACCACTGAAATCAAATCTGATTCCATTGGTACCAACCAAGAGGCCCTTCAGAAAAAGTTGGATGTCATCGTCAAGGCTCATCCCGAGCTAGATGCCGCGCTTCTCGGCAATGCGAAAGGGCAATACATACGTTCGCCGAAAAAACAGGAGGACGATTATGACCCCCGGGAGAGAAAATGGTACAAAAATGCAATGCTGGAAAAGGGCAAGGTATTCGTCGGTGTTCCAGTTGCCAGCGTCACGACAGGGAATTTAGTCGTTAATATATCGGGAACGCTGGAGGACGGTGAAGGAGCTGTTTCATTGGCTTTGAATCTGGACAAAATGGGTGAAAGTCTGCAGTCTGTTAAGATTGGTGAACGCGGAGGACTCATTATTGTTGATTCTGAACATAAAGTTGTATCTGGGACTGGAACAGCCTTTAACAAGGCAGGCAAAAAACCTGCTGACGCCATAGAGGGACTTCCCGAAGTGGCGACAACCGTCGAAAATGATACTCCTTCCATGTCGCAAATTCAATTTATGAATCGAGATATGCTGGCCTTTACACTTAAGGACCCTCTCACCGGTTGGAGCATTGTCGCACTGTCGGATCTGGAGGATTACAGTGATGCAGCCCAACCGATTCTGAAGCAAAGCCTGATTGTGATTGTCATTTCCATACTTGCCGCTGCAATCATCATTGTGCTTATGGTCCGCTCGTTCTTAATTCCGCTGCGCAAGCTGCAAGCAGGAACACGCATCGTCCGTGACGGAAATCTGACCGAACGTGTTAATCTATCCAGCAAGGATGAGTTCGGCGAACTGGCACAGAATTTTGACCAAATGACGCATTCCTTGCATACGATGGTTTCCGAGGTCAATCAAACGTCCTCCCGACTTGCTTCCTCTTCTCTGATGATCAAGGAAAGCACAGAGCAAACGACGGAGTCCGTACAACACGTAGCGGAAACGGTTATGGAATCCGCAGAAAATGCAGCCACCAGCGCCGAGGCATCCGAGCAAACCGCTAATGCCGTTGAAGAAATGGCGAAGGGTGTCAGCACCATTGCCGAATCGGCAAGCTCCATCGTGGATTCAGCAGGACAAACCGAGCATGATGTGGCTCAAGGCAGTCAAATGATCAGCCATGTGCGGACACAAATGGACCGTATTCTGGAAGCTGTAAGCCAAACAGCTAGCCTGATGGATGAGCTATCCCAGCTCTCGGACGATGCGAAGCAGATGAATACAGCTATTGCCGCTATTGCCAAGCAAACCAATTTGTTGTCTCTGAACGCGTCTATTGAAGCTTCCAGAGCAGGCGAAGCCGGGCGTGGATTTGCCGTAGTCGCTATAGAGGTACGCAAGCTGTCTGAGCAATCCAAGGAAAGCGCGGATTCCATCAGTCAGATCATTACTCAGATGCTCGATTTGATTCAACGCTCCACCGCTACCATGAACGGTAATGTTCGTAACCAGGTAGGTGAAGGATTACGTATTAGCCAAGATGCAGAAGGTGCATTTACGAATATTGAACGCTCTACATCTCATATCGTGGAACAAATTCAAAGTGTATCCGCTGCAGCTGAACAAATCTCAGCCAGTACAGAGGAAGTTTCCGCTACTGTCACCCATTTGGCAAGTCTGTCTCGCAATTCAGCGGACAGTTCGCAGACAACATCTGCTGCCGCTCAGGAGCAAATGGCGGCCATGGAGGAAATCGCATCTTCGTCTCAGGAGTTGTCCAACATGGCGCAGGATTTGCAACAGCTGGTTAAGCGATTTAAGATTTAACTTACACATTGCAGCGTTGCAATTTCATGCAAGTAAGAATGAACAGCAATACATCTTATGACTAACAAAAGCCTTCGTCCGTATACAAATTACGGGCGAAGGCTTTTTCCATGTGAGTACTTGGGGTGATCTCTCTTGTTTACTTATAGGGTCATCTGACCGATTAACTGACGGCGTCTATCTCCTTCGGGGTCGTGCTCTACCTTAATATCCTGATGGAAAATAGCTGTAGTCCGCTCTTCCCTGTCGTACATTGGCCAAGCCCCCTCCGACAGCACAGGCTTCCCATCACGTGCAAAAGCAACCCATGCCTGCTGCATAGCTTGAGCCAGCTTCTGCATCGACGGTTGAATCTCTAATCCAAGCTTACCTAGCAGCTCCAGATTATCGAAAACAAACGCAATTTCGGCACCGTGAACCGCTTGTCCAAAGGTAGGATGCCCCGGCAATGTCCAATCAAAACGATACATCCATACAGGCGTATGCGCCGACTGCGCAACAGCAAGAGCCAACGCAGGACGCCAAAAAAATAGATCAGTCAACATTTGCGCCTGTCCCTCAATCGTAACCGGAAATGGTTCTATCAGGTCGCCGATGTCTGACATGCCCGTCATCATCTCCAATGCCTGACTCGCTGTTGACTTGTTCATTAGATGGGATTCTTTTCGGATGAAATAGGCCCCCTCATGCAAGTTCGTTCCAATCAAAACGGATACCTGCTTTGCTGAACCTTGCGCGATTGCAGACAGCGGTACATCTGGCAAGGTCACACCGTCCACGACAGGTTGATAGATCATCGCCATCCCTGGTCCGATGACTTCATGCGTCTTCGCCATAGCTAGCATCAGCGCATCTGTCGGCAGCGTAAACAACCGTTCTGGATGCTGAGTGTCCACACCCAGCTGCTGCAGATACACAGCCGTCACTTGTTCAGCCTGTGAAGTTGACAATACCTGCGACGCACCACTCTGCAAAATCGCACGCTGGAACAGTCCCTCAGCTGCTGGCATCGCCAATAAAGCGGCAATACTCATCGCCCCTGCCGATTCACCGAACACCGTTACTTCATCCGGGTTACCGCCAAAGGCAGAGATGTGATCCCTAACCCATTCCAGCGCAGCGATCTGATCCAGCAGTCCCGCATTAGAGGTCAGGCCATCTCCCTTTGGAGTCAGATGCAAAAATCCTAACGGCCCTAATCGATAATTGATCGTAACAACCACAACATCGCCATTCTTCGCCATGCGTTCCCCGTCATATAAAGGTATAATCCCGGACCCCGTGACAAAGGCACCGCCATGAATCCACACCATCACTGGGCGTCCCTTCTCAGGTGCCTTCGAAGCAGGTGTCCAAACGTTCAGGTATAAGCAATCCTCTGACTGCTTAGGCGGTTCCACCAGATTTCCAGTCATGCTTTCAGCGGATGGCATAGGTTGCGGACAGATTGGCCCAAAACTCGTCGCAGCCCGTACACCCTCCCAAGACTCCAAAGGCTGGGGCGCGTGAAAACGTAGTTTTCCAACAGGAGGCTGTGCATATGGGATACCTTTCCATACATGATATCCATTCCTCGTTTCCCCACGTAATTGACCTAAACGAGTATGTACTGTAATACTCTCCATCATGAAGCCTCCTTTATTTCGTATCTTCAACACAACGGTATAATATCAATCTTTACATATCTCTATTATACCCTTTGCACACGGCCAAACCAAAAAATACCGGAAGCACTTTTGCGCTCCGGCATTTTTATAAACAAGATAGAGAAATAGCGATTAATCCCGAACTTCTTCTTTGGGAATCAGCTTGTAAATTTCTTCGCTTTCCATAGAGTCAATTAGTCGGTCTAGCCACTTATAATAAGCGACGGCCTGCTTCATTTTCAATCGGTCTTGCTGAAGAATCGCCTTAAATTCCTCGTACTCTTCACCCTGATTCATCAATCTGTCCAGCTCATCTATGGCTTTGCGCAGCACCAGTAAATTTGTTTCTACCGCTTTTCTCCATTTAATAGCGAAGAAGTCAGTGAATGTTTGATGCCAGTCATATTCGACTTCATACAAGTCTTTGCGTGAGCCCTTGCTCCATACCTTATTTACCATTTTCAGATCCAATAATGTTCGAACTCCTGTACTCATGCTCGTTTTGCTCATTTCCATTTCACGGCCCATCTCGTCCAGCGTCATCGGTTTATCCGCAAAAAAAAGCAAACCGTATAAATGCCCCGCAGACAAAGTGATCCCATACAGGTCCATGTTTTTACCTATAGCTTCTATAACACGTTTGCGAATTTTTTGCAGCGAAGCCTGCTGCTCATCACCTAACTGGTACAAGCTCATGCTTGCAACCTCCTAATTTTAGAGCATTTTGCACAACTTAGTATGAACGATTTACCCGTAAAAGATTAGCTTTGACGCAATGTATGAAATCTTTCAATATAAATGAAATGTTTCAAAAACAAAGCTTCTGTCTATATTACAACAGCATGGATCGTTCAAAATCATAATTCGCAAAATTGCTAATGATAGTAAACTTTTAAAATTATGGATATACATAAATCTTTTTCTTATGGTTATATTTCATTGTCTATTTTAAAAAAAGCACTATCGGTTGTAAAGTTCCGAATGTTTGAGCATTCTATAGAACGAAGGAGCATATCAAAGGAAACTTTGTACAGTTTTTTCTGTACGTACTTTATGAACAGTTTTTTTGTTTGAAATGTAAGCGATGCTTCTGTTACAATTAATTTTGTCATTAACCGTTCAGGATGTTCAGAATTATGATTTTTATACTCAATCCTTAATGCAACAAGGGGTTAATACCAAGCAAAGTATAGAAAGAAGAGGTGTATGTATGACGATTTTGGAAGTCAAAAATGTCAGCAAACTCTTTGGTCCTCACGCAGAGCAAGGTGTTCCGCTCCTGGAGCAAGGCTGGGGCAAGGAAAAGTTGGCCAAAGAAAAACAGATTACTGTTGGTGTCAATAAGGCCAACATGGAAATTAAGCAAGGTGAAATTTTCGTAATTATGGGGCTATCGGGCAGTGGCAAGTCCACCTTGGTGCGAATGCTAAATCGCTTGATTGAGCCTACCTCCGGTGAAATTCTGGTCCACGGCAAAGATCTCCGTAAGATGAACAAAGAACAACTTCGCGAAGTTCGTCGTAAAACCATCAGCATGGTTTTTCAAAAATTCGCCCTGTTCCCACATCGGACTGTATTAGAGAATGTAGAATATGGTCTTGAAATTCAAAAGGTAGAAAAAGCACAGCGTCAGGAAAAAGCGCAACAAGCGCTGGAACTAGTTGGTCTTAAAAACTGGGGCGATAAAATGCCCGATGAATTGAGTGGCGGTATGCAGCAGCGTGTCGGTCTGGCACGGGCGCTGGCTAATGACCCTGAAGTGCTCCTGATGGATGAAGCGTTCAGTGCATTGGACCCTCTTATTCGCCGTGACATGCAGGATGAGCTGTTGGAGCTTCAAGATAAAATGAAGAAAACAATTGTGTTTATCACCCATGATCTGGATGAAGCGTTGCGGATTGGTGACCGGATTGCATTGATGCGAGACGGTGCGGTCGTACAAATCGGTACACCGGAAGAAATTATGATCCAACCGGCTAACTCTTATGTAGCCCGCTTCGTCGAGGATGTGGATCTGTCCAAGGTATTGACGGCTGCTCATGTCATGCTTCGTCCAGAAACCATTACCATGGATCGTGGTCCGCGTGTGGCTCTGGAATTGATGCGGGAGCGTGGGATTTCCAATTTGTTCGTCATTGACCGCACCAAAAAGCTACTGGGTGTTATTAACGCCGAGGATGCTGTGCATGCACTGCGCAACAATTTGAAGATTGAAGATATTTTGATCACTGACGGACCGCAGGTTCCTGCCGAGACTGTCATTAATGATTTGTTTGAAATTACAAGCTCGTCCAAAGTGCCGCTGGCTGTAGTCGATGATAAGCAGAAGCTACTGGGCGTTATCGTCCGTGGAGCATTGCTCGGCGCACTTGGTGGAGATGTTACCACTATGAAGGAGGTGAATGCCCATGATACCGAAACTGCCAATCGCTGAGTGGATTCAATCCATTGTCGACTGGATGGGTATTCATCTGGCTGGATTGTTTAATGTTATTTCTTCCATTATAGAAGCTGTAGTAGGCTTTTTCTCAGGCCTGTTCATGCTTCCGCACCCTCTGGTGTTCATCGTGATTATCGGGATTATCGCCTTTATGATCGGGCGGGTTCAGCTTACGCTGTTTACTGTCATCGGCTTCCTGCTAATTGATAATCTCGGCTATTGGAGTGAAACAATGAATACGCTGGGACTGGTCATCACGTCTGCGCTCGTATCCATTGTTATCGGGATTCCCATCGGGATCTGGTGTGCATACAGTAAATCCGCATCACGCATTATCACGCCTTTACTTGATTTTATGCAGACGATGCCTGCGTTCGTGTACTTGCTCCCAGCGGTTACCTTTTTCAGCCTAGGTGTTGTACCAGGTGTTATCGCTTCTGTTATCTTTGCTATCCCCCCAACCATTCGTATGACCAACTTGGGTATTATGCAAGTATCGGGTGAGCTGATCGAAGCCTCAGACGCTTTCGGTTCAACATCTGCGCAAAAGCTGTTCAAAGTTCAGCTTCCACTGGCTTTGCCTACCTTAATGGCTGGTATTAACCAGACGATTATGCTGTCACTGTCCATGGTTGTTATTGCTTCCATGATCGGTGCAGAAGGCATCGGTGCTGTTGTGTACCGTGCTGTGACACAGCTGCAAATCGGTAAAGGTTTTGAAGCCGGCCTAGCTGTTGTCGTTCTGGCTATTGTGCTTGACCGTTTTACGCAAAACCTGTTTAAACCTACGCAAAAAGGCAAAAGCCGCGTATCCAGCAAGCAAAAAGTATGGATTACTTCTGCAGTTACAGCTGTCATTTTGATCGCTGGTGCATCTCAATATTTTGTTGGTACGGATCATTCCGCATCTGGCAAAGGTAACGCTGCTGCCAACCCGGTTGGCGAAGAAGTCGGTTACAAAATTATCGGTATTGATGCCGGGGCAGGCATTATGAAATCGACTGCCAAAGCAATTCAAGACTACAATTTGTCTGATTGGAAGCTCGTTGAAGGTTCCGGTGCAGCCATGACGGCCACACTGGACAAAGCCATTAAAGCGAAAAAACCGATCATTATTACAGGTTGGACTCCTCACTGGATGTTCAACAAGTATGATCTCAAATATTTGGAAGACCCTAAGAAGTCTTATGGTGAAGCCGAGGGTATTCATACGATTGCCCGTAAAGGATTGCAACAGGATGCTCCTATCGCTTATGAGTTTCTGAAACGTTTCAAATGGACACCAGAAGATATGGGTGAAATGATGGTCGCCATTCAAGCCGGAACCAGACCTGAGCAAGCTGCCAAGGATTGGGCGGAGAAACATGCCGACAAGGTTCAGGAATGGACTCAAGGACTGCAACCTGTCAATGGTGATACCTTCAAGCTAAGTTATGTGGCTTGGGATTCTGAAATTGCCAGCACGAATTTGCTGAAATATATTTTGGAAAACAAACTAGGTTATAAAGTAACCGCACTGCAAGTGGAAGCAGGTCCTATGTGGACGGGTGTCGCTAGTGGTGATGTAGATGCTTCACCTGCCGCATGGCTGCCGTTAACCCACGCGGATTACTGGGCTAAATACAAGGATAAGCTCGACGATCTTGGGGCTAATATGAGTGGTGTTAAAACCGGATTGGTCGTTCCAGCTTACATGGATGTTAAATCGATTACTGATTTGCAGGATAACGGAGCCGAAGCGGCTCCGGCTTCCGCCACAACTGGGGACTTTGGCAAAGAGGTCGGCTACCGCATTGTCGGTACCGACCCTGGAGCCGGACTAATGAAGCTAACCGCTAAAGCTATGAATGACTATGGCTTATCCGACTGGAAGCTGCTTGAAAGCTCTGGAGCTGCTATGACCGCTACACTGGATAAAGCTATCAAAGCCAAGCAGCCTATCGTCGTAACAGGTTGGACTCCTCACTGGATGTTTAATAAATATGATTTAAAATACTTGAAAGATCCTAAAAAAGCATACGGTGATAAGGAAGAAATTCATACCATCGCCCGCAAAGGCTTGAAGCAGGATGCTCCTGTGGCTTATGAATTTCTAAGCCGATTTAAGTGGACTGCTGAAGATATGGGTGAAGTGATGATCGCGATTCAGGACGGTACCGCCCCACAGCAGGCTGCTAAGAACTGGGCTGATAAACATCCTGACAAGGTTCAGGAATGGATCAAGGGTCTACAGCCCGTCAACGGTGATCCTTTGAAGCTGAGCTACGCTGCTTGGGATTCTGAAATTGCTAGTACGAACGTATTGAAATATGTATTGGAACAAAAATTGGGCTATAAAGTAACAGCCCTGCAAGTGGAAATCGGCCCAATGTGGACTGGCGTGGCCGGCGGAAGTGTAGATGCTACTGCTGCTGCTTGGCTTCCATTGACGCATGCTGATTATTGGGCTCAATACAAGGATAAGGTGGATGACATCGGAACCAGCATGACTGGCGTTATGTCCGGGCTTGTCGTTCCATCCTATGTACCGATTGATTCTATCGAGGATCTTAAGCCGCCGCAATAATATTTTTTCCACTTTTAAACCATATGAATAAGCAAAAGGCAGATCAGGGTTTACTCCTGATCTGCCTTTTTACGATATCCATATTTAAAGTTGCTCTCAGCCTTTTAGCGTGAATCCTTCTTGAGCAGGCACATCGGCATGCTGCCCTGTCGTCTGGTGCTGTCTAAAGAATAACGGATAGATCGCGAAGGACACCAGCAGACTCACACAACCAATGACGCCCAAGGCAATCATATCTTTGAAGATGTATGTGATATCCAGTCCTTTGAGCGTGATATTCCGTACAGCATCCAGGTAATACGTCAGTGGCAATATTTCAGCAAGCCCCCGCAAGAAGCCGGGCATTGCCTCTAATGGCCACGTATAGCCTGATAGCATAAAGGAAGGAACAGCAATCAACATCAGGGTTTGGGTCGCATCCACTCTAGTCTTGGAAAAGAGACTGAATAGGAATCCTAACCCGCACAGTGCAAAGTTAAAGGCCAGCGACACTAAAATCAACGGTAATACCTGTCCCCTAAACGGAATATCGAAGCATAAAGCGCTGATACTGAATACAGTCAGCACATTGAAAGCTCCCGCTGCATAATACGGTGCCAGTTTGGCAATAGCCATACGCCAAGGGGTATTTCTCCATGCACCAAATCTCCCCCAAGTCCCTGCTTCCTTATCACGCGTGCAAGACAACGCAATACCAAGCAGCAAACACTGCTGGAGAGCCGCAGAAATAACCCCTAGTGGCATGAAAAGTTTATAATCATATACCGGGTTAAACAACACTCTGGACCGGAACGGGATGGTAGTCAGCGTCGCGGCAGCCTGATCGGAGTTCATTCCCTTTTGCTTCATGGAATTGACCGATACTCCGGCACTCACGCTGCTAATAACCTGATTCGCAATCCGACTGGCGCTGTTGGAATACATCATATTACTGCCGTCAATCAGCGTGAGCACGGGTGGATTTTCCCCATGCTTAAGCCGAGTCGTAAAGTTGTCGGGAATGACGATTCCGACCTTAGCTTCCCCGGTCTCTACCTGACGGACAACATCTTCCTGATTGGTCGCTTGCCGTGTAACGGCAAATGAATCGGTCGAATCAAACGCCTGAATGATCTGGCGACTGAGCTGCGAATTATCTCCGTCGTACACTGTGACAGGCATCTCGGTAATCCGCTGATGTGAATACAGGAAGCCAAATAGTATCGTATACACAATCGGCGTAATCAGCAGAATAACCATAAAGCGGCGGTCCCGGAAGATGCTCAGCCATTCCTCGCGAAACACATCGCGGATACGAAGTCTTTCCTGTGAATCCTGCATATTACTGCGCCCCTTTGCCTGTAAACAGAACCGTGGAGCCTGTTGGAACCGAAGCAGCAAGGTCTGGCAATGCTACTTTAACACCGAAGGAACGGACATCCTTGTCACCGGAGCTTTGGCTCGGTTTTTGAATGGCAAAGTCCGCAGCCGATTCTAACAGAATGACTTTACCCTTCAGCTCCTTACCGCCAGACAGCAATTTAATTTGGACTGTATCCCCTGCTTGAAGACCGTTCAGAGACGTTTCAGGTACATAGAATTTAGCCCAACGTTGTGTCGAAGTTTCAATGGTATAGACCGGGAATCCTGCGCTAGCCATTTCACCTAAGCTAAGCGACTTGGATTTTATGATTCCATCTTCTGACGCATATAGCGTAGTGTAGCTCAAATAGGTCTGAGCCTCTTGAAGCGCGGCTTCCGCTTGGGCTACCTGAGCATTGGCACCTGCAACCGCAGATTGAGCCTGCTCAACTGTGGATTGCGCCGCCTTCACAGCGGATTGCGCTTGCTCTACCGAAGCCTGAGCAGCTTTGACATCTTCCTGTTGTACAGCAACTTTGCCCGCTCCTGCCTGTGCTTCCTTCACCGCAGCCAAGGCTTGACGGTATTGAGCTTCAGCCGCCGTAATTTCCTCCTTGCGGCTTCCCTCCCGTGCCATATCCAATTTTTGCGACTCTGCATTATATTTGGCCACTGCCTGTTGATGTTCCAATGTCGCTTGATCCAAAGATGCCTGAGTTGCTGCTCCGGCTTCTTGAAGCTTTTTGGCACGCTCCAAATTTTTAACGGTCAGGTCCAGCGTTTCCTTAGCTATCTTCACAGATACTTGCAATTGCTCAAGCTCCTGCGGTCTTGCCCCGCTCTTGAGGGCATCCAGTTTTGCCTTGGCGGCGTTCGCAGCCGCTTTGGCCTGTTCAATCTGGCTGGAGGAAGCCTCTGCGGTCACACTGACCGATGTCGTACCTTGGCTTTTCTTGGCCTGAGCAGCACTCACAGTGGCCTGTGCCTGGCCTACTCCTGCTTGAGCCTGCAACACTCCAGCTTTTGCTTTGGATACATTACTCTTGGCTGCCAGCAATGCCGCCTGTGCCTGCTTCACCTTATCTTCCAACTCGCGACTTTCCAGATGGGCTAACACCTGCCCCTTTTTAACCTGATCGCCTTCTTTGACGAGCATCTGGTCAATCCGTCCTGCCATTTTAAAGCTGGCATTGAGGGTATCCGACTCCACATAAGCCGTAGGAATGGAAGAAGACTGATCCGCAGACAAGCTGCTTCCACCCCGTGGAAAAGCAGTCAAGGCATATATTCCAACCGCGATTAAAATAATAAGTACGACGTAAATCGTATATTTTTTAGCTTTCATGTTCTCATCACTCCATCTGTCTATTAATGTTGCATGCCCAATGCATTACACACAAATACTTCAATACTTTCTCGAACCTCTTGCAGATTCATCGTTTCGCCCCAAACCATAGACCGCATTGGAGCAAAAATATAAATCCCAAATAAGCAATTGGCTGTTGTTTTGGCATCCAGCTTACTTGAAATTTTCCCATATAACTTACCGGAATCGATCTCTGCCTCCATAAAATCAAAATAATCAGCCAGCACCTGCCTAATATTAAAATGCTGCTCTTGTGAAACCCAGCCCTTACTGACCAATAGACGGCAAAAGTCCGGCTCTCTCACAATAAACTCAATATGTACTTGGATCAGCTTACGAACCCTAAGCTCCACCTGATCTTTAGGAGTATGAGCCATTGCTTCATGGATATCCCGGACAAAACGCTCCATCCCCATCTTCAAAATGTAAATGTACAAATCTTGCTTGTTTTTAAAATTGTAATACAGGGTGCCCTTGGCTATGCCGCATACCTTGGCAATCTCCTCCATATTTGTTTCATTAAAGCCTCGTTCGGAAAAAGCTTTGAGTGCGCCGTTAAAAATAATTTCCTTTGTCTGCTGTTTCATGCTTCCTCCTTTTTTGAACTGACCGTCCAGTACAAAAATTATGTATTTATTATAAGCCCATTTTTAGTTATCCAGCAATAGGAAAAATGAAAATAATTCATTTTAGACATTTCGTCTAAACACTCATTCTAAAAATGAAAATGCAAAAACGGATCGAATAAGTGAGGGGGTCACTCATTCGATCCGTTATGTCATAAAATCGGATGATAAGGGGGCCATTCTACAGATTATCAACCGATTTTAAGGGAAGGCCGACTATTTTTTTACGGTTTGATTGTATTGAGCAATTTTGCCTGTAATTTCTTGTGCAGCTTGATCCAATGCCTGTTTTGGCTGTTGCTGGCCACTCAGAACGGCCTCAATTGCACCTTCTACGATTTGACGCGCTTCTGGAAATACGCCCATCACCGCGCCCTGTGTAGCGGTGGATTGTGCCGATGCGTGCAATTGGTCAACCGCCGTCTGGAATTGCGGATATTTTACCATATTATCTTTGAGTACCTTCTCGTCATAGGCTGCTTTCGTGATCGGGAAGTACCCGGTATTTACACTCCATTGTGCCTGTACAGCTGGGGAAGCGACGAATTTAATGAACTCCCATGCTGCCTTCTGCTGGGCTTCGGGCTTGTTGTTCATGATGTACAAGCTTGCGCCGCCTACAACCACGCCGCCTTCTTTAGCTTCATTGGCTCTTGGCAGGAATCCTGTGCCTACTTCAAATTTATCGCCAACCTGCTCCACAATATTACGCAGCGAAGCGGTGGAATCCAGCGTCATCGCAATTTGTCCTGCGGAAAAAGCCTTTGCCGTGTCGTCCGAGTTACGTCCCAGATTGGATACAACCTTTTCATCGATCATTTTCTTCCACCACGTCAGCGTTTTTACACCGGCATCCGAATTCAGCATGGATTCCGTTGCCGCTTGATCACGACCATTGCCATTATTCACATAATCCGCGTTCTGATTGGCAAACAGTTGCTCCATGAACCAGCCGTAGATGGCAATGGAAGCACCGGATTTACCATCCTTGCTCAAGGCTTTTGCAGCCTTTTCGAACTCAGCATACGTTTTCGGAGGATTAGCTGGATCAAGTCCTGCGGCTTTGAATGCGTCCTTGTTGTAATATAAAATCGGGTTTGACGTATTGAACGGCATGGCGTTCAATTTACCATCTATCGTGTAGTATCGTGTAATATTCGGCTCTAGCTGCGACAGATCGAACTTATCTGCATCAATAAATTGTTGTACGGGTGTGATCATTTTGGAGTCGATCATAAATTTACTGCCGATTTCGTATACCTGAATGATGTCCGGTCCGCTGTTGGAACCAAGCGACGCTTTCAGCTTGTTCAAGCTGTCATCATATTTGCCTTGATATACTGGCTCTACCTGAAGGTCCTTATGACTGGCGTTAAAGTCAGCAGCGATCTGCTTGATTGCTTTTTCACCGTTACCGGACATCGAATGCCACCAAGTCAGCTTCACTGGAGAAGCCGCTGCTCCCCCATCACTACCATTACTCGGCTTCTCTGCAGCAGTATTATTGCTACAACCTGCTGCAACCACCATGGCAGTCAGAATAAGCAGGGTCAATGCACTTTTCAGACGAAAAAATCCCATAATCTCTCTTCTCTCCCTTTGATTAAATGATTCTTGAATTGGCATTCTCTTGCGTATTCTTGTGTGTTGAAGCTCTGTATATGGGCTGCTTGCGCAGGTGTTGCTTTTCATTTGACATATGTGATCAGCCTTTAAGCGCGCCCGCTGCCATTCCACGAACCAACTGTTTTAGTCCAAAGATCAGCAGGAGCAGAGACGGTAAAATGACAAGGGCCGTACCCGCAAATACCAAATTCCATGAAGTCGATTCCTGAAATTCGAGCATGGATATTCCGATCTGTACCGTACGCATATTTTCACTATTGGTGATCAGTAAAGGCCAGAGGTACGAATTGTACATATTCAGGAACGAATACACAGCCAGTGTTCCGAGCGCAGGGCGCGATAACGGAAGCACATGGAACAGAAAGTAACGGATATGCCCGCACCCATCCATACGAGCCGCCTCAAACAGTTCCTTGGGAAGCTGGAGAAAAAATTGCCTTAATAGGAATGTCCCGAATGCCGTCGCCAGAAAAGGGACCGTCAATCCTTGATACGTATCAAGCCAGTTCCAGCTTCGTACCGTCAGGTAGTTTGGAATAATGGTCACTTCCCAAGGGATCATCATCGTCGCTACAAACATGCTGAAAATGAAGTTTTTTCCCTTGAATTCCATTTTGGCAAAAGCGTAGGCCGCCAAGCTAGCTGTAATCAGCTGCCCAATCATGGTCAGACCCGAAATGAGAAATGTATTTCCAATAAAGGCTGCAATCGGAACAATTTCAAACACTTCAGTGAAATTCGCCAAATGAAAAGAATGTGGAAGAAAGCTTGGTGGATAAGCGCTTGCTTCCTCCGGCGACATGACTGCCATAAAAAACGTATATATAACCGGATACAAAATGAGAGCAGCTGCAATCGTAAGCAGCACATACAGCAATGTTGAATTCAGGTGTCTTTTCATTGGTAATGCACCTTTCTTTCCACCCATTTGAACTGAATCATCGTGAGCAGCAGAATGACAGCAAACAAGACAATCGCCTGCGCGCTCCCCGTTCCGAACCGGAAATTAACGAAAGCTTCCTGATAGATGGAATACACGAATACATTCGTACTGTTCACCGGGCCGCCTTTGGTCAAAATGTTAATTTGAGCAAAAGACTGGAAGGCTCCAATGATGGAAACTACTGTTACAAAAAAGATCGTCGGTGATAACAGTGGCATGGAGATACGCCAGAACGTGACGAGCGGGCCAGCTCCGTCCATTTTGGCACTTTCATACATGTCATCTGGAATCCCTTGAAGTCCGCTTGATAAGATAATGTAATTGAAGCCTAGATTCATCCAGATGGTCATCATGGCTACTGAGAACAGCGCCCAATCCGGGCTGGTCAGCCATGGAACCGGATTGATATGTAGTAGGGAAAGCACATAGTTGAACATCCCCAGTGTCGGATGAAAAAGAAATTTCCAAATGACCGCAGATGAACCGACCGACAACACCATCGGCAGGGAAAAGGCAAACTGGAAGATACGCATTCCCCGTAATTTACTGTGTGTAAGTGCAGCCAGTACCAGCGCCAATAAAATACCTACTGGTACTGTTAGCAGTGCAAACAGGAGTGTCACCTTAATCCCTTGCAGAAACAGTCCCGAGCTGAAAAGTGTAGTGAAATTATCTAACCCCACATAAGCTGCAACGTTTCCTGCGGGATCTGTAGAATGCAAGCTGAGATAAACGGACTTGATCATCGGATAAAACATAAATACAGCAAACAAAATAAGCGATGGAGCCAAAAAGGTATACGCCAGCGCGTTTTCGCGCAGTCTTTGAATTTTTAGCGAACCCGTGCGTATGCGGGCTTTAGACGAAGTCTGTTGCTGACTCCTCGTCCCCAGTCCCATAGATTTGTTAAGCTCACCCAAAACGGATCGCCCCTTTCTTTTCAAACCAACCTCAGTAAGTGTATCGTTTCGATGTAAAGGGAACGTCAAGTGGGCTGGAGTAAAATGTTAATGTTTTTTCTTTTTGTAAAAGCAACTCTCTATAGGTATGAGCACAAAGACATAGACTCCTGCGTACGATGCATCATTACATGGTATGGAGGTTAGAGGCGAATGCCGTACAACACCGTCAGTCCGCAAACTTTATATCAAGCTAGACCGGAGTTACAGGCCGAACTCAAAAATATCCGCGATCATTTGCATTATCAATTAAGTCCCTACATGAATCACACGGTCAGGGTCCAAACGATGGATCATCAAGTATATGAAGGAACGATTGTGCACATCGATGCGGATCATTTGTATCTGAGAGTCCCTCAGCAATATCACTCCCCCTTCTCAGGCACCACAACCCCTGATCGCTCCTATGCCTACAACAATGTCATTCTGCCGCTGGTATTATATAATTTATTGGTTATAACCCTGTTGAGTTAGCGCTCGATCTCTATATCTCTCTAATTAAAAGACAAAAAAACCTCCAAATTCTGTAAGGAGCCTACCCTTGGCACATTACGAAGTTGGAGGTTTTAGTTATTTGTTTTCCATAATCATTAGTTCTCACAAGAGATACCTGCTTCTTGCTCTAGTACAGCTACAAATCCCTCTATACAATCTCCACTCGGCAGGCGGGTGAACACCTCGTTCACACCCTGATTGATCAGCGTGATGTTCCCCCTAGAATCCGACAAATCCTTATCTAGCTTAGCCAGTGAAATATGGTGATAATTGATGAACTTGACCCAAGGAGTACCCATAGTGCAGGAATAAAAGATGATTCGTTCGGACGTCACTGCCAGCATTCCATGAAGCGATATCTTCTGGGAGCTCTGTTTCAAATCATACGTACACCCCATATATGATCGGATGTGTTCGCCCGCTTCTAACGTCAGACTAATAGCTCGCAACTCTTTTTCATTTGTTTTCATCCCGTCTCATCTCCTGTTCGAAGTTCAGGAACGAGTCGCAGCTCCTTGACCTCAGATCAGCTTTTGCGGCTTGTCCCGTCGACCTCTTCATTTTTCGTTAGATTAAGACTCTCACGAACTGGACAATGACCTACCTCAACTGCACATTGAAACCAAGGATGGATATGTACAACTTATCATGGGTACAGGATGTTATCAACAAGCAAGCTATCACTCTTTTTGAGCATAACTCCGTAATCTGCGCCTTGCTGAAGAAGCAATTAGATCTAATTTTAAGTGATTGGAATGGATGAATTTCAGAAACGAGGAATGGTATATGCTTCTTCTTGGCAAGCTAATGTGAGAATACGTTAGAACGGAGAAGAAGCCTTATGAAATATAACCGTTTGCTGTGCGCTGGAATCGCTGTTTCTTTACTGTGTATCAGCTCTTGCCCCACTCCATCTACCAATGCACAAGCCACATCATACGCCTCCCCTGCTCCTACAAAGGGAAGGGCCTATTACGAAGAACGGGGCGACATTGTATGGGAAGTTCCTACCCATCGTAAGCTTATCGCTCTCACATTCGATGACGGACCTGACGAAAGCAACACGCCTGCCATTTTGGATTTGCTTAAAGAATATGATGCTAAAGCGACCTTTTTTGTCGTCGGCAGTCGTGTCGAAAAGCTGCCTCACCTTGTCAAACGGGAACGAGAAGAAGGGCATGAAGTTGGCAACCATACCTTTCTTCACTCATCCTTTCAGTACATTTCCCGCAACAAAGCTCTGTCCGAATTGGATCAAGCTCAGGCGAGCATCGTTCAGGCAACTGGTACGGGAACCCATCTTTTTAGGCCACCCGGCGGCTCCTATACCGATTCGCTGGTTAAGCTCTCCAAGGAGAAAGGGCTGAAAATTATTTTATGGTCCTGGCATCAGGACACCTTAGATTGGCGAAAACCTGGTGTGCATCGCATCGCTAATAAGGTCCTTCGCAACGCCCGTAACGGTGACATTGTCCTCATGCACGATTATGTACATCAAAGTACACAAACCGTTGAAGCCTTGAAAATTATTCTACCCGAGCTCAAGAAGAGAGGATACACCTTCGTCACGGTATCCGAATTACTCTCTAATCGGGAAAAACCGGATGGGCTGATTGAAGTGAATAAGTGAAAGAGAGCAATTAAACTCCGTCAATTATTTGTTGACGGAGTTTTACACATGAGGATTTTGCGAAAACCCAATAAGGAACTGATAATGCCGAGCGATAACGTGTTGTTAACGAATGACTCAGAGAATGTACGGTAAAGCTGGCTTCCCAAAAGCATAATCTATTTTTCAATAGTTTTTCATTGAACTTTAAAGAAGCCTATTACATCATATTGCTATTTTCATTTGCTAGCTATACCTTTCAGTCCAATGTTTTGGAGGCCAGCCATTGCATCATGGTTGTTTTCTTTCCGTCAATCACCTTCGATACTTCGTTGTTATACACGTAAATCCAGGACCAGTGGCCGTTGTATTCATACGGTGTTTGGTCGCTCTTCTTGTACAAACCAGAGGTATCCACTACGTTATCAAATAACGACATATGAACATCCTTTGCTCCGGCATTCACTAAACGGTTGTAGGTCGGAATCGCATAATCGTTGGGCGGTACTACGGTGTCGGTTTTGGCAGCCACAAACCAGATCGGCAGGTTCTTCATTTCGTTTATTTGTTCATCGGTAATAAGGCTGTCCTTTAAGGCTTCACAGGCCACCACAGCTGCTGCAAAATAATCTTTATAATCACGGATCATCAGCATAGTCATGTAACCGCCGTTGGAGTCTCCGCCAATATAGATTCGATCTGTATCAATGTCTTTGTTTTTGGCCACGTACTCCTTAATTAAGGACATCAATGCTTGCTCGTACTTGGAGGTTCCGTCCCCAAAGCCTGTAGAGCCATCCATCCAGTAGGTTGGGGTCTGAGGTGCCAACACATAAGCCCCACCAAAATAGGATTGGATATCCTTAGAAGCAAAATTCGCTGCTTTATTTCCGGAAATCGGAATCGTCGGATCGGTACCTCCCTCACCCATACCATGCAGCCAGATCACCAAGGGGTTTTTCACTTTGTCTTTTGACGGTGCATAGTCCGCATAGGTTAAAGTAATCCCGTCAAAAGTAGCTTTGCCGGTTGAAAATTGATCAACTAGCTTCCGTATCTGACCTGCGGAAGTATCGATCTTCAAGCCGGAAATCGTTCCTGATTTGGTTTTAATAGCTTTTTGCTGCGTGATTGTGTATTTGTTATCATTCCATGCATTAAACCCAGAGCCTGCCGCATCATAATGAATAGCGGAGCTTAGTGTTAAGGTCGGGCCGATTTCCATTTCCAATACAACGTAGCTTCCGGTTTTATTTACAGGGTTGCCACTTTTGTCCGATACATAGGCCTTGGTGACTTTCCGGTTGCCATTCTCAATAAAGGGATTTACCAGCCTATTGTCGCTTCTTCCCACATGCACCTTAAATGTATCCTTTGTTATCGCATCTTTAGGTACTGGCTTACCCAGGTTAACAATGATCTTCGTAATGGCTGCTCCCCAATCCTTAACCTCCGCAACCGTCCGGTACGAGGTGGGCTGTATCTTTACATCCTTGGCCCATGCACCGGAATTGAAAGCAAGGGTCGTACCGATAGCTAAAGTGAATAACATAGTTGTTTTAGCAGCCTTTTGAAACCGTTTAAACATGATGTCTTACCTCCCGGGTCCATTAATAAAACGCTTACATTATTTATTTTAATGATTTTTTTATTTGTATCCTGTCTTTTATTAGCCTAATTCAGGTCAATTACTGACTCCTTGCTCCAGAATACCCCTTGTTCTCTTTTCGATATTGATGCGGTGTTGCCTGATAAACCTTTTTAAATACCCTGGCAAAAGACTTCTCGTTCGGAAATCCGTGCTCCAGCGCAATTTGTATGATGGAATGATCCGTATTCATGAGAGCTCGAAAAGATCTCTCCAGACGGATGGCATTGATATATTGAAATAAGGTCATCCCTACATGCTTCACAAAAAACCGGGACAAATATTCGGGAGACAACCCAAAAACCTGAGCTATCGAATCCAAGGATAAGCTTTGATCGTAATTCTTTTTGATATAATCGGTTATCAACGTCAGCCGCTCCAAATATTTATCGGAGTTAAAGCCACGGATAGATTCATGATCCATTTTAAAATGCATTAATAACAGATACACCAGTTTATAAGATAGCGATGTTAAATGGATATGTGCTAAAGAGTCATTATGCTGGTTGAGATAAGCCACAAATAAGGTGTTTAGCAAATCACGCAGCTCCGCAAAATGCTGTAATCTCTGCTCGTTAGTTTCGAAAATGGATATACAGTCAAATGAAATGGGGTTACTGCCGTTAACATTTGCTCTAATAAATTCAGAAGGAATCAGAACGGTTATAGCCTTTCTTCTTTTTCCCTTAGTTACAGAAAAGGAATGAATGGCATTCGAATTAATAAGCACAATATCTCCTTCTTTGGAGCTATAACTCGCGCCATCAATATAGATGTTATCGATTCTTCCTGAAAGCACATAGGATATTTCGATGCTGTCGTGCCAATGCCCAGGTATGTACGCTGGTTCATTTGAGGAATGAACTATAATTTTTAACGGAAAATGATTGTCTGCCTGGACCAGCTCATATTTGTATTCCAAGTTTGTCGCTCCTCTCAGATGTGAACATATAAATAGAAGAAAATGGCTTCAGCAGAGTGCCGAAACCACTTGTATTTAACCTTCCTCTCTCTATAAACAAAAAAACCTAAGATAACAAAATACATAAGATCCTTGGATCTTAACATTTTGTTCCTTAGGTTTTGCCCGCGTAACAGTAACAATCCTAGAGCTATTCATTTAATTAAGCTAAGTATATAGCGGGTTGAAATACATGTCAACGCTTTCATTTTAAATGTAATGAACCGAAAAACCCTTATAGATCATGTGTAAATCTATATAACACTGCATTTTGGATCATTAAAAAGGCTGATTATGAGAGAGTCCATAATCAGCCTTTTGTTTTACGCTATGTGGTCAAACAGGGCGTCTAATCATAGAAGCCCTTGATGCATAAGTTTTTTTCAAACCTATTACATCATGCCGCCCATCTTTGATTGATTCTCGCAGAGGAACGTCGTAAAACTTATCATCTATTGTATAGCTTGTTTGGGCTTATCTTCAGAAAGTTTTATTCATCTACATCCGCCCTCATTCGCCGGAATTGTGATTTTTCATGTGATTTTTTGTGATTCAAATAACCATGTTGCCCCCCACATAATTCATTCTAATCAACAACTTCCTTACAATTGTATAATGGGGTATACAAAGTAGCAATGATATTTCTGAGAATTTAATTTTCTAAAATATCTCACCTTCTCTTGGCCGCATAGGTATGCTCTATCCCGCTCCCAACTCTCCAGAATGACGATATCTCGTAGTGTAGACTTATCCGGCCCATAATATAGTTATTTTGCTCTAAAGCAAACAAATAACTTTTATGTTCTCTGTACGCCTCCGCGTCTTTATCTCCAGTTCCTTCATGGTGGGCATCCGTCGAGAAGGAAAATCGTGAGCCAAAATAAAATGAGTATTAGACTCTCCCTAAAATTGAAACAGCGGCAGCCATGGACGAGAAAATAAAGCCCTAGACCACCACTGTTTTTATTTAAGCTAACGTGTCCCGTTAGCTTAAATACATTAATTCACTATTTTACTCTCCATACCGTGACATTTAAAGTTATAGTCGGGATTTTTCATAACCTCTTCTTTCTGAAGTTCATACATGGCTATTTTATAGTTTATTTCTTCTAAGTGTTTAAAACTTTCGTCAATTTTCTTCTGCACTTCCAATTTATGCTGCATCAACATTTCTTCTCTTTGTAAATAGGTAGTATTTCCCGATTCATAAAGTTCCTTGTAATTCTTTATTTTTGAAAGAGGCATGCCTGTCTCTTTGAGGCAACGAATAAAAGAAATCCAATCTATTTGTTGTTTGCTATAAACTCTACGGCCTTTTTCGTCACGAGATATATTTGGTAATATCCCTTGCTCTTCATAAAATCGAAGCGTCTTTGCAGATACATTTAAATTCTCCACTACATATGTCATTGAATACAACATCTACTTGCCCCCCTTTTTTTTAGTTATAGTTACTGTAACTAAAAAAATATCATAAAGAGAATGACAACGCAACAAATCTATATTTAATCATATAAAAATAAATACTTGACTTGCCGTTACAGCAACCAATTAAACTGAAATAGAAAAGAAAATATGAGAGCGAGGTTAATGAAATGAATCAGAAATACAGTAGGTTATTTGAATCCTTCACATTCAGAAATGGAATAACAATTAAGAACAGTATCGTTATGGCACCTATGACAACCTGGTCAAGTAATGACGATCTTACCATTTCGGATGACGAAGTAAAGTATTACAAACAAAGAGTGAATGGAGTAGGACTCGTCATTACAGGGTGTACTCATGTTACACCTAATGGGCAGGGTTTTACGAATGAATTCGCTGGGTACAATGATGAATTTACTCCAAGTTTACGAAAATTAGCTGAGGCAGCGAAAAGTGGAGGCGCTCCTGCGATCCTACAGATTTTCCATGCTGGCAATAAAGCCGTGCCTGGATTGGATGTAGTTAGTGCGAGTGCATTGCAACCCGAAGTTACTAATTTAGGTTCAACTTCAGAAACAAGAGAACTATCACATGAGGAGATCTTGTCGATTGTACGTGCTTTTGGGGACACAACAAGACGAGCAATTGAAGCCGGATTTGATGGCGTCGAAATTCATGGGGCTCATGGATTTTTAATTCAGAATTTTTGGTCGCCAGCGACAAATCAACGGACGGACCAATGGGGAGGATCACTTGAAAATCGCTTGCGTTTTCCGTTGGCGATTATTGAAGAAATCAAAAATGTCATTGAAAAACATGCTACAAAACCATTCATTATAGGATTCCGACTTTCTCCTGAAGAATCCTCCAAAGTGGACGGATTACGTATGAAAGACACGTATGAATTAATTGATTTCCTTGTTGGACAGGATTTAGATTATATACATGCTTCATTGGATAATGTGTCTTCAAAGCCAGTAGATAGTCAAGATGAAAAAACACGACTTGAATTAATTCTTGAAAGAGCAAACGGTAAGGTACCTGTGATGGCTGCTGGTTCCATAATAACACCGGATGATGCTCTTAAAGCTATGGAATTAGGTTTGCCGCTAGTCGCCATTGGGCATGCGTTAATTATGGATCCTAATTGGGTTGAAAAGGTCGCAAATGGACGTGATGCCGAGGTAGATTCTGAATTGAACGTTTCGAAACTCGACCAGCTTAATATTCCAGAAAAACTTTGGAATGTATTTCAATTAATGCCAGGTTGGTTTAATATTAGTAAATAAAGAGTAGTCCTAAAGGCTACTCAGATTGACGAGAAACCCAAGTCTTTTATGAGACTTCGGGTTTCTTTTGCTGATTCTAAGGTGCTCCGTCCATCCGTAGTTCGTAGGGCAATTCTTGCTGTTGCGGACACACATACCGCGTATATTTCGATCTTGAAGGCCTTTGCAAATAGAGGGCGTTAAATAACCTGAATCTAAGGCTACCGCTCCAGAATATTGTTGCGTTAAAATGCCCGTTAGCTTAATGACGTATTCGTTATTCTAAGACTTCATTTCCTCAGAACAGATGCCACGTACTGGGGATGGTTTCAGAATACACGTAAAGCGCCTTACAAAAAGGTGTACAATAAACGACTTTCGACATATTCAGACTTAGCAGCAAATAGTTTAATTAAAAACAATCCCCGCCGACCAGTTAAGGTTAGCGGGGATTGTTAAGGTGTTTTTGAGTTGTATTTACGATTATCTTTTTTTGTGGTTTTCATGGTCGCGACGTCTTAAGCCTGCCAATCCAATTAATCCTAACAGACCAAGCCATCCCCAATTAACATTATCGTCATCATCATTATTATTAGTGGTCAGCATTTGTGTTCTACCATTGTCGTTTGTGCCCATATTGGTTTCACTGTTTTCAGCAAATGCTACTACCGATCCAAAACTTGAAATCATTAATGCAACAACAACCATTATCTTCATTTTTTTCAACATACCTAAACCACTCCTTTAAATTTGTGTTTCCAATCAGTTTTTAATGTATTTAATATGCCCAGTAGAACATATTTGGTATACACACATTAAATCTTCACTACTGGGAATCATAAATTTGTACACCATTAAAATAAGCAAGGAGTGGTTTTTTATAACGGGTATCCTAAGCGGGAATCCAAAAGACGAGCCCATGCATTACGGAGAAATTTATAGTGTGTGGCAGTTTTCAGCGTTAGCGAAAGGAAGCGTTTCATTTTACCAAGCATGTTTAAACCACGCTGGAGACAAAGAACTCAAAAAAATACTGGATGATCTTATTGATCAAGCTAAACTGGAAATCCAAGAATGCGATGCAATGCTTACTGATAATGGTATTGCCCCAGCTCCTATTTTGCCTGAAAGACCCCCTGTGAAACTTGAGGATATCCCGGCTGGTGCAAGGTTTACTGATCCCGAAATTGCAGCTAAAATAGCATTAGATACCTCTGTAGGATTGACATCTTGCAGCCAAGCTATGGGTCAATCCATTAAAGAAGACATCGGGGCTTTATTTGCGAAATATCATCTAACTAAGACTGCTTTAGGAGTTCGTATTCTAAAAATGAACAAAAAAAAGGGTTGGTTAATACCTCCCCCTCTTCAATTAAAAAGACCTGAACCAGTTAAAGCCTAAATTTACTGTACGATTCTTCAACACACTGTTCCTTAGATTGTTCAACAAAAATCCCCGCCGACCAATTAAAGGTTAGCGGGGATTTGCTTTGCTTACGTTTAAGCACCTCCATGCTGTACTTGTGGCTGTATATCATGCGAGTGAACAGGTACAGTAACAATAAACAAAAAGCTAGCCGCGACGATCAGGAGAACCATTTTTTTTAACATTGTTCATCCACACCTTTTCAATAAGATTTAAAAAATCTGCTTTGGTTTCAGGAGCCGCATAATCCTTGAAATGCAAAAACAAACCCATACAATTTATAAAATAAGTCTCATTATTTAGTGTATGATAACTTACCAATGAATACATCAAATGTTTAAAACCATCACTGTAAATGCCCTGATTTAAGTAATAGTAGGCTAATTCGTAACCACACCACGCAAAATAATCAGGTACCACTTGTTGAGTATACATATCACTTGATGAGTGTTGCGATAATGATGCAATGTCTGTTTCAAACCGTTTAATTATATCATTAACGTTGATCTTATATCGGTTCGCCGCTATCATAATATTCAGCAGTTGAATAACCCTATCTTCTTGAGTTGTATCCTCCGCCGCATCAATATATTCAACATAATCTTGTAACACTTTTATATCTCCAGATAAAAGCTTATTCACAATAACGTTAGCTTGCACCCAGTGTTGAAACAACTTGACCCAATGTTGGGTGTTCTCATCTGTCTCTTTGACCCAATCTAAATTAGCATAGGCGTATGTATATTGTAGAGCTTGTTGATAATCGCCTTGGGCTTCATAGACACTTGCACACAGCAGGTCAGAATAGGAAATGTATACAAACAAGGGACGAGTTAGTTTCTTAGTAGATTCATTACGCTCTCGACTCTTCTGTTCATGCTTCAAAGTATATTGAATTTCCGCTTTAACTCTCATTATTCTTGCTACTTCCTCAACCTTGTCCCATTTACGCAAAGACCTGTACACGTTAGCTAAATCCTTCAGTGCGTCAAGCTGTTCTATTTCATCCAGACGTTCCACGAAGGGTTCAAATAGCGTTGCTGCCTTGAGATTACGGCTTTGATCGTCTCCAACTTGAATCGTAAATATACGATACTGACAGACTGCCAATCGTTCTGAATGTTGATATTTTTCCGCTTCAGCTACCCCCTCATAGAGCAGCAATGCAGCCGCATGTCGTTCCTGCGACAACAATTCTTCTGCAATTTCAAATAGTTTGGGCGAATACAGTAGATTGTCCATGATAGCTCCCACCACTCTACGGATCACACCCAGCTTGTCCAATTCCGCACAGCGATACAAAAATGGCTCGATTCGCCTCATATTCGGAGGATGGTCGATGATGTAGTTTTCTATGAACAAGTCATAAAAGTGACCTTCCGGTAAACCCATAGCCTCAGTAATTCGATCCAGTTGGTTAACAGACAAAGGCTTGTTTCCTGTCACGATAGCACTTACTGCTCCCCTATTCATATCCGCAATATGACCAAATTGGTTAAACTCAATCCTTCTTGTTGTAGGTATCTGTCTAATTCTGCTCGAATCGTAGGTGTATGCTTCATATCATAGCAACCCCTCGCATAAAAATTCCAGTATTTTATAATCATTTACTATTTTTGTCCAGCATTTAACAGTTGTCAATCTTTTTTTGCGAATCATGTGGAAAGCCACGTTTGTCATAAGAGCACTCCTACAAACAAAAAAACACCCCGCCGGCATTAAGCCAGCAGGGTGTTTCGTATTCCCAAACGCCTGTAATTATTCCTCATTAGTTGGACTGTCAGTCGACTTGCCATCTACATAAGCCTCCGCCAGAATGTAAGCAATCACTGCGCCGAATGCACCGATAACGCCGGGTTACTTGAATAACCGTGTCATTGTTTGCACCAAAAGCAGTGAGCAAGCTCGTGAGCAGTGCGGCCAGCAACGCCCAAAACTTACGACTGGACAATTTACGTTTCCAATCTGTCATTATGCGACACCTCCCCTTTTGAATACTCCAGCTCGGTCAAGCAGCGTGACCATGCGATAAAAGTCGTAGCTACCGTCATTCGCCGTGTCCAGTACCCCTACGGCCTTGGCGTTGATACAGGCTTGCTCTGCCCATGCAGGTACTTTAGGCTGTTTAGCTGTTGTCTCTAACGTCTTGATACGGTCAGCTTGCTTCTGTACAGTGTTTTGCAACGCTTTAAACGCTGCTTTTTCTTCTGCTGTCATAGGTTCATCCTCCAATTTATTAAACTTAGCTAAAGCTGCATTAAGCTGCGCTTGAGTTGGGTGCTTGCCCGCCCGAAATTGAGCCGTCGTGATTCCAAAGACCATCTGCAGGTGGGGCATGTCCTTAAAGCTGCGCCAGTCTCCTCCCCACTCAAGCCCTAGTTTCTTCACTTCCTCAACCACTTCCGACCAGTCTGGAAGGGAATCCTTATCATCATCCTTCAGCGTGTCCCAGGAAACTGTGCGGCCATCTCGTAACAGCAGAGCGAAATCGGCTGCAAACCCAAAGTTATGATTGCTATATCCGCCCCTGGCTTTTGTTACTTTGGGACGCTTATCTCCATTCCGTCCTTGGGCATAGAGTTCGTCCTGTTCCGCATACGTGCGGAATCCTTGAGTAATTACTATCCAAACACCACGGGCATAGCAGCGCTCAATTAATTTTTCCATTACAATTTTAAAAACTGGATTCAGCCCGACAAGTCGATTAAGAGACTTTTTTTGTATCTGTTCCATCGTCAGCACCTTTGTCATCTCCTTTCTCTTTCAACTGTTGCAAGAAATTTTTAAGCTTGAACGGCAATGGAATTCCCATTGCTCCCCAGTTCTCGGCCAAGGAAAGTCCTTCACGGCCAGCGTAGAAGTAAATAGCCGCCGTCCGGAAGATCGGTGCGCCTGGTTGTAGCCAATTGTCCAATTGTGCAGACAATCCCACCACCGTCAAAACCGTAGCCTTTCGAATGCCTCCCCAAAACATCACATCGCTGTCCATTTTTTTGTTTCTAATAGCTGCGGCTACTCCAAAAATATAATCCAATACCATCATCGTAAGCAGCACCTGAAACGGCTTGTCCCACCCACCCAAAAATGTAACAATCAGACCAGTCAGCGCAGTCACTCCCCCTGCCGCCGCTTCCTTTTCCGATGCCCCGACCATTGCGGTCCATACGGTGCTGCCAAACATTTTAATTTGGCTCACTACCTTTTCCCCCTTAAAAATAAAGCCCCCGACCACTCCGAGGGCAAAGAAATAGCGCATCCGATTGGATACGCCCCTTACGCTTCTAGTTCTGTTGATTGTTCTGCCGCCTGTGTAGCTGCTGGAGTCACATGCGCAGGCTCAGTAATGCCCAAGTCTGCTTTAACCTGATCCTGCAATCCGGCTGGTACGTCCTCGATTGTACGACGGCCAGCGAGGATAAGATGTACAAGTGTGGTCGCAAAAGCTTTTTTAATCTGCTCATTCATGCTATCACCTCCCTTCATGAGCTGCATGAGAATAAAAAATAGAACCCGATCCCGGATTCTAGGTAACATTGCTTTGTTCCATAACGAGCTGGATAAGATAAGCCCGGCTATGGCTTCTTTGTTGTCCAAATCAGCCAGTTTAAGTTCTGCTACCCGCTCCGTTAAGGGCTTTTGAAAAATCGGTTCTGTGGTAGCACTATCTTTGTATTTAAACTCTAACTTTTGAGTAGCGGGATTGACCCAATAAGATATGGCCTGTTCGAAGTCTTGTTTGTGCTGTTGATACCCGAGTTGGATCACGCCTAGCTTATCGAAATCGTAATCGCGCAACTGCGGATAGAAAGCTGCATCATCTTCCGCAGTTGTTACAACTACATCGCCTGCCGACTCCGGTGTTACAAAAATCACTTCGCCAGAGGCCTTGCACCAGAATACTTTTGAACCAATTTCAGCCATTATTATCCCTCCATTTATTCGTATGCAAACCATTCATGAGCCTCAATGTATGCTATTGGTGAACCCCCAGCGTATTCTCGTATGTTGCTAGTTTCTACCGTAGCAGTAAAACCGCATGGCTGTTTCGTTAAATTATACATACTAATATAGTTGTTAAAACGTCCGTATAGAGCCCATGTTCCGTCTGATTGTGGTACGGATGCGGTTGAAAAACATTCCAAATACAAAACGTTTCCGTTGTCTTTCAGTTTAAAGCGAACGAATATACGACTTGGAGAAAAACCCATATTATTAACGGAAAGACTCATAGTAGCTCCACTACTATAATTGGGCGCCCCTGCCGATTGACCGTTAAATGAGCCTCTTGCGAATCGTTTTACAGATGCATTTGTGATTACTGCCGCTATCTGATCGCTGTTCATGTCGGGACTGGCGCCTCCAAACTTGCCGTTGATCGCGCCCACAATTTTATTTTTAAGATCAACGGCTTGCGTAAAAGCTTGGTCTGCCAGGCTGTATGCTTCATTCGCTCGGTCATACGCCTGTTTAGTAGCGCTTGGTGTAGACGCCCGATCTTTAGCATCACTGGTTACTGAAGTATCGAGTATTGTAACGCCACGTGCTTGCGTAGTAGCGGAAGGCAGATCGGACGCAGAATGTGTATGATTCTTGCTGGCTAATCCGTCCCAAGGCAGCCACACTCCAGCGACTGTTCTAACCCGTTTGTATACCCCGCCAGTTTCATCAATATAAAGGTGGACGAGTGTCATGCCTTCTTCCACTGTGACAGATCCTACAAAAAGAACGCCTTTAGGGTTAGCCCCCGGCGGACTGTGATCCGAAGCTGGGTTTAAAGAAGCGACGTCAATCCTGTGCGTTCCGGGCAGAATGATAAAATTCCAGTCGACCGAAAACGGTTTGCCTCTGTCTACGAAAGATATGCTGTAAAGATCGGAAAGAGCTTTGCTGGTCGGTACAGTCAAAGGAGAAATTGATTTATAATCTGCGCTAAGTCGGACGATACCCTTAACTGTAGTGGTGGCTTCGTCTACCTATATTTTTAATAGCCTCGTCCAAAGCCTGATCGTTTTCGTAAAGCGTACATCTACAGCCCACATATCATAATGTTTGTTGATCTGGAACACATTCATATGTTCGTCCCAAAACAGCACATGATTTTCAACCTTGGGACTGGCTGAAGACCTATTCAAAAGGCAAGGTAAAGAAAAACACCGTGAGAGTTAGAGAAAAAGAGATTAAGATCCTACTAAGATATATTGCTAAGGTCATAATAGACAAATTTACACATAAACAGTATCAGAATATCTTAAACGATTTAGATGATAAAGAATATGCTAGGACAACCATTGAGGGCGTACATGTAACTGCAAATATGATTATGAAATATGCAATAAAAAACAAAATGAGATTGGATAATCCATGTTCGGGTGCAATTATTCCGGCGAAAATGCTGACGGTAGAGGCATTGAAAATAGTACAATCGAGGATGGTTACTTAGAAAAACATGAGCTGGCTGAATTTTTAAATGCAGTGAAAGAACACGGTTTACCTTGTGACATTGAAATCTTTCACTTGCTTGCCTTTTCAGGGATGCGATCTGGGGAACTCTGTGCTTTAAAAGATACGGATTTTAACTTTGAGTTAAATGAGTTACGAATAACCAAAACACTTTACAATCCTGATAATAACATGCGTAAATACACTCTAACTCCACCCAAATCTACAGGATCTATTCGTAAATTTAATGTAATTGATATTGTTATGAATTTGCTTCAAGAACACATTGTTAAACAGCGAACGCTCAGACTTGAATACAAAAAATTATTTACTGACTATCATGAAAACAACTTTGTTTTTGCTCACAAGAATGGCTACCCGCTCATTCAGAAAAATATATTAATCCGAATGGAACGCATTCTCAAGAAGACCTCCATTACAAAGAAAGCAACTCCTCACATTTTTCGGCACACCCATATATCAATGCTGACTGAAGCTGAAGTCGATCTCAAAACAATCATGAAGAGAGTTGGCCATGATGACGCAAAAACTACACTTAAAATCTACACACACGTCACAGAAAAAATGAAGAAAGATGCCAATGAAAAGATTAAAAATCACTTTTCCGACATCCTTCAAATCTGACTCCGTGCAGAGAATGTGATTTTTATGTGATTTTATAGAAAAGGGCTCCCTTTCGGGAGCCTTTTAAATAGCGGTATTACAGGGTTTTGATACCCTTTGTTACATCATGCCGCCCATTCCACCCATTCCGCCCATGTCAGGCATTGCAGCCTTTTCTGGTTCTGGCTTGTCAGCGATAACCGCTTCGGTAGTCAGGAACATTGCTGCTACAGAAGCAGCGTTTTGCAATGCATAGCGAGTTACTTTTGCAGGGTCCACGATACCAGCGTCGATCATGTTTACCCAGTCGCCAGTAGCTGCGTTAAAGCCTACGCCAACTTCTTCGCGTTTCAGACGCTCAACGATTACAGAGCCTTCTTCACCTGCATTAGCAGCGATGGTGCGGATTGGAGCTTCCAGAGCGCGCAACACGATGTTCACGCCTGTTTGCTCGTCGCCTTGCAGTTCAACAGCTGCAACTGCTTTGTATACGTTCAGGAGCGCTACACCACCACCGGATACGATACCTTCTTCAACCGCAGCACGGGTTGCGTTCAGGGCATCTTCGATGCGCAGTTTGCGTTCTTTCAATTCTGTTTCAGTTGCCGCACCGACTTTGATGACTGCTACGCCGCCGGACAATTTAGCCAGACGCTCTTGCAGTTTCTCTTTGTCGAACTCAGAAGTGGTTTCTTCCAGTTGCGTACGGATTTGGCTAACACGAGCATCGATGTCGGCTTTGTTTCCAGCACCGTCAACCACAATCGTATTTTCTTTTGTGATACGCACTTGACGTGCTGTACCCAGTTGGTCTACGGAAGCTGTTTTCAGGTCCAGACCCAGTTCTTCCGTGATCACTTGACCGCCTGTCAGGGCAGCGATATCTTGCAGCATTGCTTTACGACGGTCACCAAAGCCTGGAGCTTTAACAGCTACAGCGTTGAATGTACCACGCAGTTTGTTGACAACGAGCATAGCCAGCGCTTCGCCTTCGATGTCTTCAGCGATCAGAACGAGTGGCTTGCCTTGTTGTACGATTTTTTCAAGCAATGGCAGGATTTCTTGTGTGTTTGTGATTTTTTTGTCTGTGATCAGGATATATGGATTGTCCAGTACAGCTTCCATTTTGTCCGTATCTGTAATCATGTACGGGGAAATGTAGCCACGGTCAAATTGCATACCTTCAACCACTTCCAACTCTGTTGCAAAACCGCGGGATTCTTCAACCGTGATTACACCGTCTTTGCCCACTTTTTCCATAGCTTCAGCGATCAGTTCGCCTACTTCGTCATCAGCAGCGGAAATACCAGCTACTTGAGCAATGGATTGTTTGCTTTCGATTGGTTTGGAGATGGCTTGCAGTTCAGCAACAGCTGCTTTAACTGCTTTGTCAATCCCTTTACGGATACCGATTGGGCTTGCGCCCGCAGTTACGTTTTTCAGGCCTTCTGTGATGAGGGCTTGAGCCAAAACAGTAGCAGTAGTCGTACCATCACCAGCTACATCGTTCGTTTTGGTTGCTACTTCTTTAACCAGTTGAGCGCCCATGTTTTCAAACGCATCTTCCAGCTCGATTTCTTTTGCAATCGTTACACCGTCATTGGTGATGAGCGGGCTACCGAATTTTTTCTCCAGTACAACGTTACGGCCTTTCGGTCCGAGAGTTACTTTAACAGCATTAGCCAATGCGTCAACCCCGCGCAGCATAGAGCGACGAGCGTCTTCACTAAATTTAATATCTTTAGCCATTTGTGATAAACCTCCCTATGGATTATGAATGATTTGTTTCAATTCCTATATTCAGGTCTTGTCCGGGTTCCGGTTAACCGATGATCGCGTGGATATCGCTTTCTTTCATAATCAAATATTCTTTACCTTCATATTTGATTTCCGTTCCAGCGTATTTAGAGAAAATGACACGGTCGCCTTCTTTTACTTCCAGAGGAATACGGGCACCGTCTTTCAATGCGCCTGCGCCAACCGCGATAATTTTGCCTTCTTGCGGCTTTTCCTTGGCAGAGTCAGGAAGTACGATCCCGAAGGAAGTCGTTGTCTCTTGCTCAATTGCTTCCACCAATACGCGTTCACCCAAAGGTTTGATCATGAAAAAATAGCCTCCTTATTAAGTGTTTTATCCTGTAATTTGGTTGTTATGTTGTATGTATTAGCACTCGACAGTCGTCAGTGCTAACAACCAACTTTATGATACTCAACTTGAGATTGAATTTCAAGTCCCTAATGTATTTTTTATGGGAATTTTTATGGACAGCCCTTCTCGATTATTTCCATCTGACTTAAAAATAACCGCTGACCCAAGGCTAATGCTTATTTTTAGGGCAGCTAAGCTGCTGCTGTTCATACTCTGTAAATAGTTATGATATACAAATGCTATTCATCATGTGCAAGTTGCCATGTAGCGCGGACCCGAATAAATTGTTTACTGAGCCATTCAGGTCCTGCCTTATTATTCCGAAGCTACACGCAACTGGGCCTCACGTTCCTCCTGCGCACGCAGCTGCCTGCGGTACACGACCGAAGACAAATACACGCTCACTTCATATAGCACCAGCAACGGAATCGCCACCAAAAAATCGGAAATAAAGTCCGGCGGAGTAATGACAACCGCGACGAACACAAGCAGAAAATAAGAAATCTTCCGCCATTTGCGAAGCCGCATTGGTGTTATAACATGAATCCCCGTCAGAAACATGATAAGCAGTGGGAGCTCAAACAACAGCGCTACAGGCAGTACAATATTAAACATAAAGGTGAAATATTGTGCGATCCCGTACGTTTCCTGTAATCCCATACTTTTGGTGACAGACGATGTAAACTGAATCGCCATTGGGAAAATAATGAAATAAGCAAAAGCTGCCCCAATGATGAACAAAAGCAGCACATAAGGCACATACCGCAAAGTCGCACTCCGTTCTTGCGGTCTTAAGCCCGGGCTGACAAACTTCCACAGTTGGTAGCAGGCAAACGGTAGCGCCACCGCAATCCCGATGATCATGGCGATCTTCATGTAGATACCAATCCCGTCCCAAAAGGAAAACGCATTTAACTGAAAAGCTTGCGCCGAACCGGAGCGAATAAGCCAGTCATAGACAGAACCCGCCGCGAACAGACCACCAGCCAGTGCCAATACAAATACAATTAGCACATAAATAATTCTGCGGCGAAGCTCTCCCAGATGTTCCATTAACGGCATTTCATGCTCTGATGGGGTCAAGTCCATTCCTCCTTTCTGAACGGAACGCAGCAGCGCCTCCTAAAAAATAAAGCCCTTCACTGAAGAAGAGGCTCTTGTTTATTGTACAAGCATCAAGAATTATAACTAAATCTATGACAAGCGTTTATCCTCAGGCTGAGGTTGAACTTCTGAAGACGTCGTTTGTGATGCTTTGACCACACTATCTTTGCTGTCTTTACGCTCAGTCCGTTCATCTTCTGATAAAATATCGCGTGCCCCGTTTTTAAACTCACGGAATGTACGCCCTACAGCTCGACCCAGCTCAGGCAGCTTGTTCGGACCAAATAACAGCAGCGCCAGAATAATCAACAAAATATAACCCGGTGCTCCAATATTGGGCATGTGTAGTAATCCTCCTTATGTTGACGGACAAAATAAGAATCTTTGCCCGTATACGGCCTTATAAATTCTTATAGGTATCATACCACACACGATGTGCTGCCTTCTACCGGAACTGGCCTGTCACCATAAGCAACGCTTCTGGAAGTTGGTCCATTATCGCCGCCAAATTTTCATGCACACCTTTGGGCGTTCCTGGCAAATTGACGATCAGTGTACGTCCGCGTATTCCCACGATTCCACGGAATAGCATAGCCGCTGGATTTTTCTGCATCACGATCATTCTCATGGCTTCCGCCATGCCTGGCACTTCCCGTTCCACTACCCGCCTAGTCGCCTCGGGTGTCACATCACGGATCGCCAGCTCAGTTCCGCCCGTAGTTAGTACCAGGTCTGCATGAAAATAATCGGTCATTTCGATTAAAGCTGCAATAATTTCATCCGGTTCATCGGGAACGATCCGGTATTCCACAATCTCTCCGCCCAGTTCTTCTTCGATGAGTTCCCGGATGACCTGTGCGCTTGTATCCTCACGCTCTCCCCTTGCCCCTTTATCACTGGCTGTTAGGATCGCCGTTTTCCACACCATAAGATCACCCTTCTCCTATCATGAAAGAATACTTTCTCTTCTGAAAATCAGAAACAGCCACGCTGCATCCTCCATCACATCACAGTACCCTCTCGGCGACAATGTTGTCTATGTCAAGGTTCCCGGTGGTCCTCCCTTTGAAAATCCCCATGCTTGCCACCTGTTTTGGATTGCAGCATGGTAGGGCCGATGATCATATCTTTTTGCAGCGCCTTGCACATATCATACACGGTTAACGCTGCGGCTGAAGCCGCTGTCAAAGCTTCCATTTCTACACCTGTCTTACCTTCGGTCTTCACTTCAACTTCAATATGAAGCACATCATGTTCATTATCGGAAAAAGTAATGTTCACGCCTGTCAGGGCCAGTGGATGACACATCGGTATCCAGTCTGACGTTTTTTTCGCACCTTGAATCCCTGCGACCTGGGCCACAGCAAGAACATCACCCTTGCCGATTCTTCCTTCTTTTACAGCCGTCAATGTAGCCGGATTCATCGTAATCTGAGTCACGGCAACTGCTGTACGAATCGTAGACGTTTTACCCGAAATATCTACCATCCGAGCCCGTCCCTGTTCGTTAAAATGAGTAAAGGAATCCACGACTCCCTCACAGCTCCTTTCACATACCCAACTTTACTTCATTCATCATTTGTCAATTTTGCATAATCACAATCTAAGCGTCCATCCAGAGTAAACAGCACGTCCACTCGCAAATCCCTTGGCTCCATGGGCACCTGTGTCAGCAATTGTCCCGGCAGCAGCAGCGAGACATAAAGCGGACCTACGTGGCTGTTGTTACGCTTCTCTGCCTCTACCTGTACGGTAAAGCGGTCATAATAGCCTCCGCCGTAACCAATCCTGCCCCCACGACGATCAAAGGCCAAGCCAGGCACAACAACCCAGTCAATTCCCGCCCACATTTCAGGCGACCATTCCTTGCATGTCAAAGCAGGCTCAGGGATGTTCCAGATACCGGGTACAATATCTCCGTACTGATCCATCTCCCTCAGCTCCATAGTCCGGGTTACCGGATCCACTCTTGGGGCCAGGACACGATCTCCCTGTGACCAGCAATGCTCAATGAGGGGAGCCGTCGAAATCTCGCTGCCAAAAGAGAGATAACTAAATAATGTTAGCTTATCTCCGTTTCTGTCTATTCTAAGCTGCTCCCATGCCTCGATTGCATGCCGACAGGCCACAGCCGATGCCTTCTGCCTTGTCAGCGGGTCCATGGAGTCACGCGCTTCCCGTTGCTGCAAACGCAGCGCGTTCTTCACATTACAGACATCCATCACATCCGCCCTCCCGCACAATCGTCGATAATCTTTAAAACGTTACTATTGTCCCATTTGTCAGTAAGTGCTGTACGTTGCAAGTTTTTTTCATTCTTTTTCACTTCTCGTTTAAGTTTATCATTGTTTATACAAATTGACTACACGCGGCTCAAGGGTTTACAGGGTGAAAGCAGTGCAATAGTGGGTAATTTCATGTAAACTGGAAGGAAGGTACCTGCGAAGAAAGCAGGTAGAACTGTGCAAAATGTAATGGAGGAACGATACGCTATGCTATTGCAAGTAACCGGAATTACTAAATCCTATGGAATTGAGCCCGTTCTGGACGGGATTAACCTTCAAATATTGGAACGTGAACGTATTGGACTCGTAGGTGTGAACGGTGCAGGCAAATCGACCCTGCTCAAAATCATTGCTGGTGAAATATCCTATGACAGTGGACAAATTTTCAAGGCGAAGGAGACCAGCATCGGTTATCTGGCGCAAAACAGCGGCTTGAATTCTGATCGTTCTATCTGGGGGGAAATGATGCTGGTGTTCACTCCCCTGATTGAAGCGGAACGGGAACTGCGGCAAATGGAACAGGACATCGCTGACCTGGCCAATGCTCAAAACGAAAAACGCTACGCAGATCTGCTGGAACGCTATGCACGTCGTTCAGACTGGTTCAAGGATCACGGTGGTTATGAAATGGAGACCCGTATTCGCAGCGTGCTGCACGGCATGGGCTTTGGTTCATTTGCACCTGAGACGCCTGTAGCTACTCTGAGCGGAGGACAGAAAACCCGGCTTGCGCTAGCACGCATCCTACTGCTCGCCCCAGATGTCCTTATGCTCGATGAGCCTACCAACTATCTGGATATTCAAACACTGACCTGGTTGGAGGACTATTTGCGCGGCTACTCCGGTTCTCTGCTGGTTGTATCACATGACCGTTATTTTCTGGACCGACTGGTAACGACGATTATTGAAATCGAACGCCATCGTTCTACCCGATATACAGGCAACTACAGCCGCTACATGGAGTTGAAGGCTGCCGAGTACGAAACGAACCTGAAACATTACGAAAAGCAGCAAGGAGAAATTGCCCGTTTAGAAGCATTCGTACAACGTAATATCGTACGGGCTTCCACGACCAAACGCGCTCAAAGTCGGCGCAAGCAGTTAGATAAAATGGAGCGTATGGATCGGCCCATGGGAGACTTGAAAAAGGCTCATTTTTCCTTTGAAACAGCCCATATGTCAGGTAAGGAAGTGCTGGAGGTACGTGACCTCTCTGTGGGGTATGAAGGTAAAAAGCCTTTATTCCAGCACGCATCGTTCGACTTAAAACGTGGAGATACCGTGGCACTGATTGGTCCGAACGGGATCGGAAAATCGACGTTGCTCAAATGTCTGACCGGATCACTTAAACCTGTTGCTGGCTCCATCCACTGGGGCACAAAAATCAAAATCGGCCTGTATGACCAGGAGCAGACGAACCTGAACCCCGCCAATACCGTACTGGAGGAGTTGTGGAGCGAATACCCTCATATGGAAGAAGCACGTATTCGTACAGTGCTGGGTAATTTCCTGTTTAGCGGTGACGATGTACTGAAAAAAGTAGCTGCATTAAGCGGAGGGGAAAAAGCCCGCGTTTCTCTGGCCAAGCTCATGCTGCGCGAAGCCAACGTATTAATTCTAGATGAGCCTACCAACCATCTGGATTTGTTTAGCAAGGAAGTGCTGGAAGCAGCTTTGATGGACTATGACGGTACACTGTTGTTCATTTCCCATGACCGTTATTTCCTGAACAAAATGGCGGAACGTGTCATCGAGCTGCATCCTGAAGGGATAGAACATTTCCTGGGGAATTATGATGACTATGTAGCCAAAAAGCAGGAGTTAGAGGAAATTGCGCTGGAAGCTCTGGAGGCAAATCAGGCCACACGCGGCAAAACATCGGCTGCCTCTGCATCCGTGACAGACGAGACCACGTCCAAATCACGCGCCGCCACCTATGCGGCGGACAAACAAGCCAAAAGCGAGGAACGCAGCCGTCAACGCAAGCTGGAGGCATTGGAAAACCAGATTAAAACGCTGGAAGAACAAATTTTAGGGCTGGAGGAACAAATGACCCTGCCTGAGATCTATCAGGATTACACAGCGCTTCAGAATATTCAGGCACAACTCGACACCCATAAACAGGAATTGACTGAAACCTATACCGCTTGGGAAGAGCTGTTAGAAGAATAAACACTACTGCATAAAATCTTAGCCTTAAAAAATTCACATTTTCCTCTTTTGTATTTTTGTACACAAGATTATCCACAGCTTATGTGTATGAATGAGATTGAAAAATGGCCTTTTGGGCCATTTTTTTATTGATAAAAAGCCGTTTTCAAATGAAAACCAAATTTATCCACCCTTTTGTCCACATTATCCACAGATTTCACAAGAACTAAAGGTGTTACATATCCCCCAACTTGCTATCTCCAAAAAGTCTTATCCTGCTTGCTTCGGGCTCGGTTATCCACATTCAAAGCGGTATATGTGGATAACTTTGTTCACAACTTGACAAATCACATCATTATTCGGGCAGTATCAAAATTCCAGATTTTTTTGATGAATCATGAAAAATCGTGAACAATTGTGACGAATAATGTGAGGGAATGAGATACTGCCATTCATTTGCTCAAACTCCTGTATTTTATCCTCTTGAATTTATATTTTTATGATAATTATGGAGCAGGACAAAAAAGACACGACTCAACTGTGCCGTGTCTTGCTCATTCTTCTTCAATTAAGTTTGGACAGACCATTCTTCCAGAGACAGTCCTGGATCAGCCTTCATATCCAATGAGGTAAATTCTCCGCGCTTCCATTTGGCGTAGGCCGCAGCACCGATCATCGCTGCATTATCTGTGCAATATTTCATCGAGGGTACAAGCAGCTCAATTCCTTCGCGCTCACAGCGCTCCCGCAATGCTGTACGCAGTCCGCGATTAGCAGCCACACCGCCACAAAGCAGGAGCTGTTTCGCACCGTATTCACGCATGGCACGAATCGCCTTTTCCACCAGCACCTCGACGACCGACTCTTGAAAGCCTCTTGCGATCGCTCCGACATGAACAGTTTCTCCGCGCATTTTCGTCTGGTTAATTACATTCAGCACTGCAGATTTCAAACCGCTAAAGCTAAAATCATAAGAATCCGGCTCCAACCATGCACGCGGCAAAGTAACCACTTCCTCCGATTCATGAGCCGCACGATCCACATGCGGACCGCCGGGATACGGAAATCCAATGGCTCTCGCTACTTTGTCGTAGGCTTCTCCAACCGCATCATCCCTTGTACGACCAATGAGTTGAAAATGACCTTCGGACTCCATCAGCACCAGCTCTGTATGTCCTCCTGACACAACGAGAGCAATGCACGGATATACGATATCATGCTCCAGCTGATTGGCATAAATATGTCCCGCGATATGATGCGTCCCGATTAACGGCTTGCCAAACGCCAAGGCAGCGCTCTTAGCGGCGACAATACCAACCAGCAATGCACCAACCAGTCCTGGTCCTTGTGTCACGGCAACCGCCGAAATCTCGCGTGGGGTAATTCCCGATGTTTGCATGGCCTCGTCCAGCATGTAGGTGATGCTCTCCACATGTTTGCGTGAAGCCACCTCTGGCACAACACCACCAAAGGCTTTGTGTGTTTCAATCTGACTGGAAATCAGATTCGAGAGCACCTCTGTGCCATTTTTCACGACAGAAACAGCCGTCTCATCACAACTCGTTTCCACTGCCAGTATATAGCAAGGCTCGCCGGAGGCGGAGCCTGTACCTGCTTTTTCCTCTTGCATCATTGCTTCTGCACGCTTCCTTCCTGTTCACCGGATGCCCCATGCGCGGGAAGATCCGCCCACATGATCACAGCATCCTCGTTATTATCCGAGTAATAGCCTTTGCGCACACCTGCGGGCTTAAAGCCTTTTTTCTCATACAAGCCTTGAGCGATCCGGTTCGTTACCCGCACCTCCAGCGTCATACGTTCCATCCCTAAATAAGAGGCGGTCTGCATCAGCTCATCCAACAGCTTGTCTCCAAGCTTACGTCCGCGATAAGCCTCACGAATCGCAATATTCGTAATATGGGCCTCATCCATAATCGTCCACATGCCTGCGTAACCAATGGCTTGTCCGTCTAGTTCCATAATCATATATTTAGCGAAATGATTCATCGTCAGCTCATTGCGGAATGCTTCCTCTGTCCACGGTAGCGTGAACGCTTCATGCTCAATCTCCAGCACATCGGGAATATCATTCAGTTGCATCAAGCGAAACTCAAGTTTCTCTTCCCGCTGTATGTTCTTTGCCATGTTGTTCACCGCTCTCTTCAGCGCTGGCGAAGCAGATTGGCTTCCGCCTCCGCCAGCTGGGTATAATTAGGAACCAGCGTATGTAGCTCGTCATGTTCTTGACGAAGCAGCTTATCCGCCCCAAGGCGGCCAACCCATCTTCCTTCCAGCTCATAAGGTACGATACGAAGCTCGCTCCAAGCACGCAGGCGCTCGGCTGTTTCGGCGTGAACCGCCGTTTCACCGACTAGCCAAATGACTGGAGGACGCTCTTCAGAGGGCAAAGCCTCCAGCCGTTGCAGCAGGTCATCGGTCCAAGCAGTCATCAACCGGATTGCATCTGGCTCCAGCCGTTGCGGACTCTCGACGTCGTCAACTGTACTCACGTCGAACAGCCCCGTGTAAACCTGACCACGGCGCGCATCCAGCACGGGCACAATCCAGTCTGCTGCCTGCGCTCCGGACGAACCGTTATTCACAGACTCATTTTTATCTTCTTGTCCCTTCATCTCGATGCCGCGATTCCACCCCCCCCACGCCAAAGCGTGCAAAGTGGATATGGACGTCACCGGGATACCCCAGGCCCAAGCGAGTGTTTTGGCTGCGGTCACCGCAATCCGGATACCGGTATAAGACCCCGGTCCAACACCAACTGCAATACCGTCTACATCATCTCGTGTCAGCCCTTCTTCATTCAGCAGTCGTTCCAGCTCGGTAATCACATGCACGGAATGATTACGTTCGCCATAGACGTTGCTTTCTCCCAGCAATTCTCTTCCGTTCATCAGAGCGGCCGCCATCACGGTCGTCGCTGTATCTAACGTCAAAAACCGCTCACGCGGCTTTACATTCACATCTGTATGCTCTCTTTGCATGGTTCAAACTCCATTCTCCCGCAAACTGCGGCACCATTGTTCATAAGGCTCGCCGTACCCGGTCAGGTGAATCAAGCGCTCCCCGACATCCGTTGTTTCTATATGCATGTGAAGCCGCTGCTCCGGCAATATATCCGGTATAATACTACCCCATTCCACCAGACATACTCCTGTCCCGTAAAAATATTCGTCCAGCCCGAGATCCTCCGCCTCGTCCTGGGAAATCCGGTACACATCCATATGATACAAAGGCAATCGGCCCTCGTACTCCTTAATGAGGGTAAAGGTTGGACTATTTACGATACCCGGCACACCTAAATGGCTGGCAAAAGCCTTGGAAAAAGCAGTTTTGCCCGCTCCCAGATCTCCATCCAGCACAATCACCGTTCCGGGGACCGCTTTGGCTGCCAAAAAACCTGCCAATGCCCCGGTCTGTGCCTCTGAGACAGAACGGAACATAAACTGCTCCTGCGAAATTGTCATATATTTTAATCACCTTTCGTCCGAAACGGACCGTTCCAACTTGTTCTTTATTATATAGTTCACCTTATGTCGCCGCAAGGCATGAAGACATGCTATTGTAAGTTAGATGATACACACAGGGAGGGATTGAAACGATGGGGCAAACCGTTTTACTCATGATTGATGTTCAGCAGGCTATGTTCATGTATGATGAGAAGCTGTATCGTGAGCAGGAAGTTGTAGCACATTTGCAGCAGCTTTTGGACAAAGCCAGAGCTACAGGTACACCAGTGATTTTCGTACAGCATACCGATGAAGCGGATGAGGATTTCCGGGAAAACAGTGTAGGCTGGGCCATCGCCGATGTGGTGCGTCCTCTTCCTCATGAACGAATTGTTCGTAAATCATCCTGGGACAGCTTCTATCAAACCGAATTGGGCCATGTGCTGAAGGAACTGGGAGCCGATCAACTCGTAATCGCGGGGATGCAGACCGAGTTTTGCCTCGACACGACTTGCCGAAGCGCCTATAGTCTGGGATACCATAACAACGTGCTCGTATTAGATGCGCATAGTACATTTGATAGCAAGGTGCTGAGCAGTGAACAAATTGTAGCGCATCATAATGGGATGCTTGGCAATCGTTTTGTGCGTTTACTCGCGACAGCGGATGTACATTTTTCGTGAGTTGTTGAAGTTTTATGTTCCAAGCCGATTGCTTTCAAGCAAGTCGGCTTCTTTTATTGTTCATACGAAAAAACCGCCCTTTCAAGTGACACCGTTAACAAGAAGCAAGCTGGCACAATATAACGAAGATTATGAATATTGAAAGGCAAATCCGTCTTCAGAACATTCTGGAGGCTTTTTTTTATTTCCCAGCGATGAGTTAGATGATATTTGCGAGGAAAACTTTTTCACGTATGGATTGTAACTTTCATTTTTAACAGAAAATTCAATTTATGATCATGATTTTCAGAAAAATTAAGAAATTAACAGAAAACGTTAGAATGGCCTAATTATTGTGGCCTATATGGCTCTATAAACATCTGTACATAGATATGTGTATATTTTTGAACATTGAGCAAAATCTGCATTAGAACTATGATGAAACTGGTTTTAATTTCCAACGAGAGAAGGCGATCGAACCCTCACACTCACTGTCTTAGGCACCATGATATGCCCGCAAGCAAATGTATCTTGCAGTCGCTACATCTCGTAGGTTAAGAACGGAAATTACGAATTGAAGTGCAATCATGGATGTATTGTGTCTTGAACACAACGAAAGGAATGTGAGTTTTTAATGAAAAAAGTAGCTTTAGTAAGCCCGTTGAGAACAGCGGTCGGCTCTTTTAACAAAACCCTTGCGCCTCTAAGCGCTCCTGAACTGGGAGCAACTGTGATGACAGCATGCCTTCAGCAAAGTAAATTAGAGCCTTCTTTGATTGATCAAATTTATTTGGGAAATGTTCTTCAGGCGGGCAATGGCCAAAATCCTGCCAGACAGGCGGCACTAAAAGCCGGTATCCCTATTGATGTACCCGAAACAACGATAAACACGGTTTGCGGTTCAGGACTCCATGCCGTTGCTTTAGCCTACAATTCAATATTGGCGGAACAAGGCAACATCGTCTTGGCCGGAGGCATGGAGAGCATGTCGAATGCCCCTTACCTGCTAAGGAATGCAAGAAACGGCTACAAACTTGGCAACGGTGAGTTGGTAGACTCCCTGGTGGCCGACGGTCTTACGTGCCCGATCAACCATTACCATATGGGAATTACCGCAGAAAATGTTGCAGAGAAATATGGAATTTCAAGACTTGAGCAGGATGAATTTTCCTATCAAAGCCAGATAAAGGCCGTAGAAGCTAAAAACAAGAAGCTTTTTGAAGAGCAGATTGTTCCAGTCATGATTAAAAATAAAAAAGAAACTATATCTTTCACGGAGGACGAACACATAAGAGGAAATACAACGAAAGAAAAACTTTCTCAATTAAAACCTGCGTTTAAGGAGAACGGAACAGTTACCGCCGGAAATGCTTCAGGAATCAATGATGGCGCAGCGGCTATGCTTGTAGTGTCGGAAGACAAATGTAAGGAACATGCGTTAAAGCCGTTGGCATATATCAAGGGTTATTCACTTGTTGGCGTTGACCCTGCATATATGGGAATGGGACCGGTGAAGGCCATTTCGTCACTTCTGAAGCAACAGGGAATGTCTATTGATGACATCGATCTTTTTGAAATTAATGAAGCGTTCGCCGCACAAGCACTAGCGGTATTGAAAGAGCTTGGAATCAATCCTGAGAAGGTGAATGTCAATGGCGGCGCGATCGCGATCGGGCATCCTGTCGGAGCAAGCGGTGCTAGGGTATTGGTTACGCTGGTTCATGAAATGGTGCGAAGATCTTCACGTTACGGCATCGCCTCGTTATGCATCGGAACGGGAATGGGAATAGCGATGCTAGTTGAAAATGCACTCATTTAAAGTGCGAGTTCAGGATGACTTTTAGAACTATCTCTTAAAGGAAGGGAGATCGCTATGAATCAAAAAGATGTACTTTCACTCCAATCCATGCCTGCGGCCAGCGGCAGTTATGGGCGCCCGCCATGTCGCTTCATCAACCGGGAATTTTTCATCATTACCTATGAATCCGATCCCGCTGCGATTAGACAGGCGGTCCCGGAACCTCTTCAGCCGGATGGAAGCAATACCGTTTCCTATGAATGGATCAAGATGCCCGATTCATCCGGGTTAGGAAGCTATGAGGAAAGCGGTATTGTCATTCCGTGTACTTTTCATGGAGAACCCTGTAATTTTGTTGCCCAAATGTATTTGGATAACGCGCCTGCTATTCTGGGAGGACGTGAAATCTGGGGATTTCCGAAAAAATGGGCGAAGCCTCGCTTGATCGTTGAGGAGACGGAGACGCTGACGGGTACATTGCATTACAACAACGTCCTGGTGGCCACGGGAACCATGCCTTTCAAATATAACATTTTTGATGAAAAGGAAACGGCTAAAGCCATCGCAAAAACGCAAGTTAATTTGAAATTAATTCCTGATGTTGACGGTACCCCTAAAATTGCTCAGTTGGTAGCGTATAATCTCGAAAACATTACGGTTAAAGGCGCCTGGTCAGGGCCTGCGAGGTTAAGCCTGATTCCCCATGTCAACGCTCCTGTGGCAGATTTGCCGGTAAAAGCTTATATTGGCGGAAAACATTTTATTGCCGATTTAACGCTTCCATATGGAAGCGTCCTCTATGATTATCTCCAATAAAGTTGCTTTCCTAAAAATATATATATAAGGAGAAGGAACCATGAATAACAAAGTAATCTCCGCTGAAGAAGCAGTTAAGCAGATCAAAGACGGAGACACGGTGATGGTCGGAGGTTTTCTGGCAGGAGGCTTTCCGGAGGAACTTGTACGTGCGCTTGTCGACACCAATCCCGCCAGCAATCTTACGATTATATCCAATGATACAGGCACACCGGAATTATCTATCTATAAGCTTGTAAAAAGCGGCAGAGTAAAGCGGATTTTTGCATCCTATATTGGCTCTAATCCGGAAACGGGAAGGCTCCTGATGACGAAAGAAGCGGAGGTTCAACTCTTCCCGCAAGGTACGCTCGCTGAAAAAATACGTGCAGGAGGAGCAGGCTTGGGCGGTGTTTTAACGCCTGTAGGTGTAGGCACCATTGTAGAGGAAGGAAAAAAGAAAATCCAAATTGACGGGAGAGAATATTTGCTCGAACTGCCGCTCAAAGCAGATGTGGCGCTAATCAGAGCTCATAAGGCTGATGAAGCGGGAAATCTTGTCATCAACGGCTCTTCACGTAACTTCAATTTGGTAATGGCTACAGCGGCAGAGTATGTAGTTGCTCAGACAGACGAATACGTAAAGACGGGAGAAATTGACCCCAATCATGTCAACGTTCCCGGAATATTTGTCGACGCAATTGTAAAGGTGGGTGAAAACGCATGAATAACAGAGAATTCATTGCTCGAAGAATAGCCCAGGAATTTAAAAATGGCGAAGTTGTCAACCTTGGTGTTGGAATGCCTACAATGGTGGTAGACTATATCCCCGAAAACATTCATATTATGCTGCAGGCTGAGAACGGAATCCTCGGTGTAGGCCCAAAAGCGACTCAGGGGAAAGAAAGACTCGATTGTATCGATTCAGGCGGAAACTATGTTACAACTATGGAAGGAGCTTGCTTTTTCGACAGTTCGCTTTCATTTTCTATCATCCGTGGAGGGCATGTGGATATCACCGTGTTGGGCGCCCTGGAGGTCGATGAGAAAGGCAACCTTGCAAGCTGGATGATCCCAGGGAAAAAGGTTCCGGGCATGGGGGGAGCCATGGATTTGGTGGTCGGAGCCAAGAGAGTGATTGTAGCCATGGAGCATGTGAACAAAAATGGAGCGCCGAAAATACTGGAACAATGTAAACTGCCCCTCACCGCTGTAAATGTTGTAAAGACCATCGTAACCGAAAAGGCTGTCATCGATGTTATTCCAGGTAGTGGACTGATGCTGAAGGAAATTGCGCCGGGTTTATCGGTGGAAGACGTTCAATTGGCAACTGAGGCTAAACTGATGATTTCACCACATTTAAAGGCCATTGCAGTATAAAGTCATGTAAAGGAACCAACTCCACCTTCAAATTAACTTGTCTGGCGTTTAACTTGTTCCCTCGACTGCATTTATTATTACAAATAAGGTTCGCTAATTGCTCATTGAGCAATTGCGAGCCTTTTAGGGTTGAAGCGGGATCATTCAAGCAGCATTCTACGATGAAAGCCTACAGCTGTCCAAGATCTTTCTAAAGCTATACCCCATACTATGGGAAAAATCTGGTTTGGTGCCCTCTTCTATTGTTCTTCCAGACGATCCACACGGACGGTTTGGGTATTGCCGGGTCTGCTACCTATCTGTACCGTTGCCATACCGTTTGCTTGGTCTACATGCTCAATCCAGATCGGTTTACCATCCAATTGTACGGCAATATTTTCAGATGAATCATAAATAGCTTTTGCTCGTTCCACGTTCATGTTATTCTTCCCCTCCTGTTTGTTGTTGTGTGCATTCATTCAGAAATATAGTTCACCTAGTCTTCATCTATAATCCGTTCAACGTCTAATGAAGGGATGCTATGAGAAGGCGAAGTTGAGACTACAGCCTCCAAATCCACATGAGCCACAGCTACGGGAAAAGGCGGACGAATTCCATGTGAAAGAGCAAACTCGGGCGGCAATGCATCCTGTTCGCCTCCAGCTGGGCCCCGAAAGGCGATTTGGCTTTGACCCACACGATGCCTGATTTGCTGAGGATAGGATTTTCCGGACATAAATTGTGTACCCCCTTTTGAATCGGATATGCCTTACTATGCACCAAACTTGCTGTAACCATGCGCACGCGGAAGCAATTCGCAGTCTTCATTCACAACTCATACAAATCCTTTGTACGAAACATAAAAATGATTTGCTCACAGCCAAGGCGTTGGAATCGAAGGATGCAGATGCGGATAGCTCGTCACTATGGGATGCTCGGTAATCGTTTAGTGCGTTTGCTTGCGACGACGGATGTACATTTTTCGTGAATTTAAACATAAAACAGCCCCAGCTTCTCACGAAGACCGGGGCTATCTATGATTCCATCCCATAAATGAGGTGCGTATTATTTTTATGCTTTAGCTGCCCAAATTTCAATTTCAATTTTTATTTCAGGCAATCCTAGAGCAGTAAGGTAGTCATTTTTAAATTTTTCTACCGTTTCTTCTAACCATTTTTAGGCAGACTCCACCAATAAAAATGATTTTAGAAAAAAACAGCAGTAGAGTATCCATATCCAAAAGATATAAAGTTTAATGATCTTTTCTTCATGACATGAACACTCCTTTCTTTAAAATGTCAAAATCGTTGGTTATCCCTTATCTTAATATAACTAATGTAACTTAACAATTTTATATCATTGTGTTATGCGATGTAGTCACACCTCAGAATAGCAGATTAGTTGGCTTGCTCTTTTCTTTACACCTCATACATTCCTTTCTCCGAAGCATACTAAGTGAAAAATCTAAGTGAAAAATGGATATGCTCACAGCCGAGCGTTGGAATCGAAGGATACAAAATGCGGATTAAAGAAAAGGAGGAGCGGCGGTATGCATACGGTCTGGAAAGGCGCGATCAGCTTTGGGCTGGTTCATGTGCCCGTTAAAATGTTTTCTGCGACTGAGGATAAGGACATTTCCATGCGTTATATTCACAAGGAGTGTGGAAGCCCACTTAGCTATGTACGAAAGTGTCCCGTTTGTGACAAGGAGGTCGAATGGGAGGAAATTGGAAAAGGATACGAATATGAAAAAGGAAAATTTGTCATGTTCGACAAGGAGGAACTGGAGCAAGTTAGCGGACAAGCGGATAAAAATATTGTTATTTTAGATTTTGTGGATTTGCAGGAAATTGATCCGATTTACTTTCAGAAAACGTATTATCTGTCCCCGGATCAAGCTGGCTCCAATGCGTATAAGCTGCTCATGAATGCGATGAAGGATACCGGGAAAATCGGGATTGCCCAAATCTCCATCCGCTCTAAAAGCAGCCTGGCGGCTATTCGGGTGTTGGATGAATGTTTGGCGGTGGAGACGATGTTTTACCCCGATGAAATTCGCCCCATTGCTCAAGTACCTAACTTACCGGGGCAGGAGGAGGTTAAAGAGAAGGAGCTGACCATGGCAAAAATGCTAATCGAGCAGCTATCTACACCTTTTGATGCAGCAAAGTATACGGATCAGTACCGCGAGCGTCTTCTGGATCTCATTCAACATAAAGTGGCTGGTGAAGAGGTGCGAATCGCCCCAACACAGCCTCAGACCAATGTAGTAGATTTAATGGCCGCCCTTCAGGCCAGCATCGAGGCAGTGCAACCTGTCGTTACCGATCCCGGCCCTGCTGCGAAAAAACGCCCTGCGCGTAAACCAGCGGCCCCAACAGCACAGCAGGCTGTTGCAGGCGAGAACATCTCTCCGACTCCAGTCAAAAAGAAAAGAAGCACTGCCAAACGTAAAGAAACTTAAGCTGAGTTACAGAAAAGTCTGGTTAAGGGGTGGCGGTGACACTGCTTTGATACGATAGTAGCTGACTGAACGCCCCCCGCTCCTCTTGTTCCAGTTGGTGGTAGTTCCCCTGCTGTATGACCTCGCCTTGATCCAGTACGACAATTTGATCCGCATGTCTGATGGTTGACAGGCGGTGAGCAATGACGATCAACGTCATTTGACCTTTCATCCGTTCCAGTGCTGCCTGAATTGCGGCTTCATGCTCACCATCCAGCGCACTTGTCGCTTCATCTAGTATAAGTACCGAAGGATGATGCAAGACAGCCCGTGCTAATACTAGCCGTTGACGTTCTCCTCCAGACAGACGAATCCCGCGATCTCCAATTACTGTGTCCAGCCCTTCGGGCAATCTGGATACAAAGTTGTCTGCGGCGGCAAAATGTAACGCCTCCCATAGCTGCTGCTCACTAGCATCCTTATCTGCCAGCATCAAATTTTCGCGGACAGTCGCGTGAAATAAAAATGGGTCTTGTGACACGTAGCCAAACGACTGCCGCCACTGGAGCAACAATTCGTCGTCCAGAACAAGCCCGTCTATTGTAATCTGCCCCCCAGTTGGACGTAAAAAACCCATCAGGACATCGACCATTGTACTTTTACCTGCTCCCGATTTCCCTACAATGGCTGTCATTCCCCGAGCGGGTATGAACAAGTTAATATGACGCAGCGCAGACTCTGCTGCACCATCGTAGCGATAATCCAGATGGCTGCATTCGATCCCATGACGAAGGGACAGGGGTTGCCGTACAAATGCAGATACAATCAATGACGGATCTGTGAAAGCTTCGCACTCCTGTTGCACCTTGGTGACACTTTCAAAAGCGGAGATCATAGACATGATGTATTCCAGACTCGCTTGAATAAGAGCAAATCGGGGCCATAAGCGGGAAAATATAAGAATCAGCACAATCAGTTTTTCAGGAGTAACATGCAGCCACTGCAGCGATATAAATATGACACAAGCGACAAAAACAGCTGCCGCTGTACGATGAAAAAACTGTGTGGTCGCATTTTGCCGGACAAATTGGGTCGTATTATCCTCCATGCGTTGTGTCAGGGAGCGAAACCAATGGATATTCGCCGCTTCCAACAGATTGCTTTTAATATCTTTCATGCCGTTCATGTGATCCGTAATCCCAGCAAAATAAACCTGCGACAGCTCAGTGGTACGATCACCTAATTGTTTGGCATTTCGAATGGAGCGGCGGAACACGACAAACAGCCCCAATCCACTCAGAAATACCAGCCCGGTTAAAGAGGGGGATAACCAAAAAGCCAACGCAATCTGGATCATCGTAAACATGACAGCAGTAGTCAGTTGAAGAATCAAATTCGTTCCCTGACTGACACGCGCCAGCTCGGTCGTCATCACATGGCTAAAATCAGATTTACGCTGACGCAAATAAAATGCCCACTGCGCCTTCATAAAGGAAGTGTACACGTCTATTCGCAAAGAGCGCATAAAACGCTGCTGAATCCGCGAATTCAGGATGGATTGGTAACGCTGAAGCAAAGCCTGCCCTGTAAGCAGCACTATAAAAACCATCAACATCCCCGGCAACAGCCAGCTTTTAGGAATGAACGGCAAAAAATGTTCCAATCCACCAGACAGAAATGGCATCCCTGAATGACCAACAAATACGCCGATAGCCGCCAGCATAGGAACAAGCATATAAATGCCAAAACCCTCCAGCAGGCTGACAATGATCATACATCCAATATTGAGAAATAACGCACCGCCGTTCACGCTATACAGCTTTGTCATATATAATCGCAGGTGAACCATAATGCACACTCCTTATCCAGGATTTTGAAAAATTCGATTCCAGTCGCTCCAAAGTGCAATATATAGACGAACTAGACCATTTCGATCTATATATTGTTCATTGAAAGTCGCTTATTGGATTTTTACAAAATCCTCTATCGAGTCAGTGCTTTGAAAATCGCCGCTTCAGCCAAAGAAATGGACGTAAAGGGATATACAAAAAATGCAGCTGGCGAGGCAGTGGAAAAACGGCCGAATCCCCCGTAGAAGGAAACAAACGGCTGATGAGGTACCATAGTCTGTGTCTTGGCTCTTTTAAGGAAAGCAAGTAAGTGCGGCTGACCGGCTGATGGGCAGCCGCCGTGTTTCTGGTCATGACTTGGCTGGAGGCGACAGCTGGAGTAATGGGGGCACAACTGGTAGCAGTGCTCATCGGGCTATGGTCGTCGTTACTGGCATCTTCCGTGATGCTAGTAACGCCACTGGTGGCAAGCATGGCTGCTTCGCCACAGGTACCGCATACTGAAGCACCGCCATCCGGAGGGGCGGCTTCCGCTTGCTCCGCCAAAGCTCTGCTATGCAGCAGCTCAGATGGAGCAAGCCTACCTGTACCCGACCCGTGGGCAATCGGGTACGGTGCGGGAACGCTGGCCTGCATGAAGGCCAGCGCGCTCAGCGCGAGCCTGTGCGCCTGCCGGGTAGCCGATACCGGACGCATCAACTCCGGTATCGGCGTACCCAACAGCGCAGCGGCGAGTGCCCAAGCCTGCCCCCCAGCAGGCAGGCCCCCGTAGCGGCGCATCATCGGCAGTAGCGCCTCCCAATCGACAGCACATACCGCAAGCCTGTCGATGTCAACCAGCCAGCGCAGCCTGAACCAGCCGTGACGCGCACCATGCGCACTCAAGTACAGAAATTGATGCTCGCTGCCAAGCGTATACATACAGGACGTCATCACAGTCCTGTTGTCGGCAGGTCCCAACGGTACCTGCCGACTGGTTCCTGCAGCTTTGCCCATTTTCCGGCAGTTCCACAGCTCGTCAAAAGAGGGTTCCCCACCCCCATCCGGGTGAAGCCGCCAATGCAACTCAATCTCTACCCGTTTTTGCGGATGGAGGTAGGATGCATGGTGGTCCTTCCATTTCCAACTACCAAGGACACGCACTTCTCCGCTCTTGGACGCATATCCGGCTTCCTTCATCCAATGCTCAGCCTCATCCATATCGTCAGGGGCAATGAGTAAATCGATATCCTTGGAGGTACGCAGAGAAACATCCCCGTACAACTGCTGCGCCAGAGCAGGACCCTTCAACATAAGCACACGAATTCCATGAGCTATGAGCAGCCTGGTCAGACGCTCGGCTTCTGCTTGAAGATGGAGCATGCGAAGCGTGTTTCGATGATACTGCGCCTGAAGGTTTCGCAACAATTCTGCGGGAACGAACGGATGATTCAATGTTTTCAGTTGGAGATACACCGTAGGTACCACTCGATGGTGCTCGGTCAGACGTAAAAAGCGGACCCAATCCATCTCACGCAGTTGGGTAGCAGCAGTCTTATCCTGCCAATGAGAAACGTCTTTCCCCAATAGAGAGAGTAACAACGTTAATTCTTGATCCTCATTCCAATTCGCAAGTTCCAAAACAGACTTGGTGGGCATGCATTCTTCTCCTTCTTGTCTCATCGCATTAAAGCAAAGAACTGCCTTTATCTTTCATTTTTTTGTATTTGTAGCCATCACAGCACGTCTCCCGAATATCCCCACCACCGTAAATGCTTCCATCTCCCGTTTCCCCGTAACATAAATCGGTCCGCTACGTACCCATGCATGTGCGGCCAAGCGTCCAGCGGCATTTTTGGCTGTGCCCAGATACAGCGTGCAGTCCAGTTTTCTGCGCCCCAGCAACGTCATCGCCGCAGCGGCTTGTACAAGACAACTACTGCGCCAAGGAGTATAACGGCTTGCCAGCTCCACAGCGTGCGAAATCTGCTGAATGGACTTCTCCTGCCTGACATCACACTGCCATGGAGTTTCTTCCATACATATGCCCCAAACCCTTGAGTAATCCCCAAAAGAACGACGCTGGCGCAGCCTCGCCCATCCCAGCTCCAGCCAGGCTTCCGGCAACAATTTCCTGACCTCTGGAGACAGGAGAAGAAGCCGTTGTATCCGCATGTTATACCGACTCCCGTAGAAGCTTTAACAGTCCTTCCCGCTCCAACTCAGCCACAAAGGTATGTACCTGCTGTCTGCACTGTTCCTCGTCCACCTCATATTCATTCGTCAGGACAGTTACGATATCGCCAAGTGAAGGACCGGATTCTGCCAGTTCCCAGATTCGTCCTCCTGTGAAGCCTAAGTTATAATATTTACCAGTGTTAATGCTCATCATCACTTTTTCTCCGTCCATATCACTGACATAGACCTCTTCACCGTAAATGACGCGATAATGGTCCTTAGCTGAATTAGTGGCTGCCATAACTCTTTTCCTCCTTACGAATGATATCAAGTACCCGTTGTACAACCTCGGACGCAGTAAAGACGGAACTATCCCTCAGCAGCCGCCAGCCCTCTACTTTACGAGCCATCCTAGCCGCTGTATCAAACGACCATTCACTCAAACCCATTCGCGGAATAATCACCCTACGATATGTATGTTGTAGTAATGTATGCAAGCACTCCAGAACGTTCAAGGGCTGTTCCGTAACCGCCACTAGCTCCCCTTCGCGCATCAACGCACGGATTGGAGAATCTGCCACAAGCTCGAATACGCCCCCTAAGGGCAGCGGATCGTTAAAAAATTCATCTACGGCGGGTACAGCATATTTATTCAGCTCACCTGCAAGCATACGCAGATCACTGTATTGTGGCATTACAGAATTGCCATCAGTTAGGGACCGTATGTTATTTCTTTTGCGTGCATGCTTGTTCTCCCGTAAAGCCTCCAGTTGGAGCAAGCTATCCAACCCCAGCTTTTGCTGCGGATAAGCTGGATACACGATGGCTGAGGAAGCCGTAGCTTTTACAGCAATCACGTCATCACTAACCATCTGATAACCTGCCTGCCTAAAAGCAGCAGCCAGTGTCGATTTGCCCGTACCCGATTCACCCACAAATGCATAGGCCCTCCCCCCGATGACGACCGCACTTCCGTGAATAGGTAATATTCGTCTTTGCATCAGCAGAACACCCATGCATGTACCCAGCACAAACAGCCGCACGGTGTCAGGATCGGCCCCGGAGAATATGCTTACTTCGATCTCCTTGCCTTCCCTGACGGCATAAATGGCCGTGCCTGGTATTTGGAACATAAATCGCTCATCTAGCATCACAAAATTGGCCTGCTCCAGCTGACCACTCCATGCAGTTAAATCAGCCTGCCGAATGACTACATCCTCTACTGCTTCCGGTGCTGCCAGGATCAGCTCAGGCAGATTCAGCTCACTGGCAATTCTGAGTCCAAAGGCTATATATTTCGTCCAACTGACATTTGTACTCCTGTCATGCACGATAGGACTCACTCCTCTGTCCTTAAAAATCCCGTCTTTATTTCTTGGGCAGTACCTCTAACCCGAAGAAATAAAGACGGCTTTGTATTGAATACGAGTCCAATGGATTATGCTATTCTCGTTCATTCAGTCGTTATCGGACCAGTTTTTTGCTTCCAGCCCAACATCGGCTGCATGTATAACCATGTGTTAGCTTGGATTATGAAGATCGGCATCGTGGTCAGACACCCAGTCAATCTGTTTCCAGCCTTTACCCGCCATAGTCTGGTTAATATCCAGCACCTCTATCGTCGGTTCCTGCCATTCTTTTTTACTCATCTCATCACCTCCCCTCCAACGAATGGCGAACTGTCTGACCGGATAGGTTCGATCAGTTCAATCTACAGAGAAAACGGTACACGATCAGGCTATGCATTAGTAGTCGTATATTCGGATCAGACGCCTGCTCAGGGCGGGGGTGGTGAAGTTTCGCCATAGCCGTCTTAATAAACTCAATATTGAGATATTCGGCGGCTCGTAAATCATGACACATCAGTTGAAGCTCTCCCATAAACGTATCCCAGCAAGGAAGCATTCGATGTAGCCAATCTGCAGGCTGCACACCGCGTACCCGCTGGTTCAATCGAACATCATCAGGTAGATGATCACGCATGGCCGTACGAATGAGGGCACGGTCCCGACCGTTTTGCACATACTGTTCAAAAGGCACCGATAAGCAAAAGCGAATCACTCGGCTGTCTCCGGTCGGATCACGTTCCCACAGGCCATACCGTAGTGAAAGTTTGGTCGCGACCACACCATTTTTGTTAGCAATCGCCAAATTCGAAAATTTCTCTTTTCTCGTCTGATCGGCGTTTTTCATCCAGCCTGTTCCGCTCAATACAGGAATATCTTCTACATGCATCCGTTTGGCAAACTCCGGGTGAATCAGTGAAGGAACGGGACTTCGATTGCTACGCCGCAGCCATGAACGAGATTCAAGCGAAGTCGCTTTTTTCAACATCACAGGGAGTAGATGAGACATACGCCTGCCCGTAAGTTTGCTGTACCGCCACAATCCCTGAAAGGATTGCAACCAGTGCAAACGACGAAACTGCCGGGCATAATAGTCTAGTGCAGGGCCCCACGATACGGTAAAATTGCCTCGTGCCCCGGTCAACAGTACACCGACATTGTGCTCCTGTGCTTTTTCATAAAAACCTCTGATCCAGAAGGAGTTTTCAAAATATTTGTAGGGTGCTTCCATGAGTTCCAGCCAAATATCAATTTCAGAAAACGGACTTTTCCCCTCAAAATCCATATAATTTTCGTGAATGTTGCCTACATAGCGAGCCGTAGACTGAATATAGCTTCGTTCGTTCGCCAGCAATGTAGGCGGTGTCCAGTCTGTAAAATCTTGAACAGGCACATAGCTGTAGGCATGCAGCGGCTTTTGTTGCAAGTGCAGCGATGGTGCGGCAAAGCTGGCAACCGCTCCGGAATCCAGCCCTCCGCTCAAGGCAGCCCCTACAGCGCGATGCGTCCGTAGTCGGGCAGTGACCGCCTGTGTGAACACCTCGCGGAAAGCTTCTATGTACTCGCCCCCTGTTTTGAGCCGCAGTGGCTCTACCTCATCCAGACATGCATATTTATGAAGGGTTCGCTCCCCCTCCTCCATAGTGAACCAATGTGCAGGAGGAAGCTGGTTGATATGCTTGTATGCGGTCGTTCCGATATCGACGGATTCCTGCATGGCACGGATGGACAAAAATTCGGCCAGCCACGGTTCATGCAGTTCTTTTCGCAGAGAGGATAGGGCCAAAAGTGGAGCGACTACCGTGCTAAACGCGAATCCTCGGTCATGTTGGTAGATGTACAGCGTACGATTTCCTGTCACATCTCGAGCACCATATAATCGATGTTCCTTGGCATCCCAAATGACAAAGGCAAAATCACCTATCAGATAACTGGCTGCTTCCACTCCCCATTTGTCATATGCCAGCAAAATCAGCTCGCTGTCCGTGATATCTTGCCGCCGTTCCTGCTCAACTCCCAGCCGTTCAAACAGCTCGGAACGATTGTCAATAATCGCATCCGCCGTGATTGCCAAATCTCTTAGCTCATCATAGAAGGGAAGACGCTCATGAACAGATTCCGGGGTCACATGCTGGGCATGACAACCCAAAAAAATTGAGCCTTCGCACCAAGCGCATACGCGGTCAGCGGGATATTTTCGCAGGGCTTGCATCATTTTCCCGCCTTCTTCGGTGCTTACGGACTCATGCCCAAAGCTATAGATTCCGGCAATCGCACTCACGTTCTTCCCCCTTTTTCTTTTCCTATGCTTGATAACGCTACAGACGCCAAGCGCCCGAGCTTACGGGCAAAGAGGCTGCGAGATCGGAGACTTTGATTTGGGCGTTGATAGCTTTGGAGCTGAGCGATAAGACGGTTCCGCTCCTCATAGCTATGTGCCAACCTGTTTTCCAGTGATTGGATCCGCCGATCGTTCACGATCTGGTCCACCTCCATCCTTGCCAGATCTTGAGGTACAGTATGATGGGTTGCATTTATCACAAGTTCTCTGTTATCTGCATCTTGGTCTTCCAGCATCCGATAAGCTGCCTTCCATTCAAAGCCGCTTTGTTGGAGAAATTGTTGTGTACGTTGACTCAGCAGCTCTATATCCGGCTCATCTTCAAAGCGGACTCCAGTCATCTGCTCAGCCTGCTCCAACGCTTCCGCGTACCCAAGCTGCCTAAACATGCGGGACCCAATGCTTCTGCAATACAGCTCAATTTCCGTTTTACTCAACAAATGTTGCCAGCTATGTACCGAATCCTGATGCGCCTGCTCATGCTCTCCTACGAATGGATCACCCGCTCCCATACTATAAAAAAGACTGGATTTGGGCGTATCCGCAAAGTCTCCGTACTTTTCCATCCCCGGCTCATACTTGATCCCCAGAAAACCGCACAGCTTCTCGATCTCCATCGTTGGATTGGATACGAGTTGTTCATACCTAAGCGGGTATGCAAGTGGATGAGGTGTAGCAAAATAATGAGCATAACGGAACAAACCAACCGTAATATCCGTCATTTTCATATTAAAATGCGGACTCCCCAGTTCCTCCAGCAGTTGAAAACGTCCATTCCGTAGCTGATTGACCTTTTTGAATGAGGCCACAATGGCCAAAGGATTACGGATAAGCCACAGCCTGCGGGCAGCAGGGAATAAACGGTCTATAAATTCCAGCACCGTATAGTAACGCGGGGATTTGTCGATAAGCATATCTGCTGTAGTTCCTTGAAGCAGACCATTATATATTTCAAGTGCATACGAACGGGAGGCCTGCTCCAATACGTCGGAGGGAACCATGCCTTTAAAAAATTGCCGGAGTATCCCTGTTCCTCCATATGGCCGTGCCTGTGACTGAGGAAGATCATATAAACTGAGCAGAAACCACATTTCCTGTGTGGCAAACAGGCGGGAATGGTTTTGCAAAATGGCGGTAAGCAGCGAGCTTCCACTTCGAGGGACACTCAACAGAAATACCAGCCCTCCGCCTTGCTCTTCAATCAAGCAAACTCCTCCTCTACCTCTGCTCAAGTCCCTTTAATAGATACATATCGTATTTTTATTATAAATTTATGATACATATTGTATCTTGTCAATCCCTTTGATGGATAAATTCAGCACTTCACGTTCATGTTAAACCATATGTAGATCTATAAGTGCAACAATCAGCCTGTAAATAAAGATTTTGCTGCATGTTAGCCCAAGGAGGATAGCATTATGGGACAAGCTGTTAAAGGTACTATTACCATTGAAGGTCAGGAAATTCCTATCACCAACCCGGATAAACCACTGTGGTCTGAAGCAGGCGTGACTAAGGCGCTATATCTTCGCAAGCTCGCGGTATTGGCTCCCTTCCTGCTCAAATATTGCCATCATCGTCTGCTGACCGTCATCCGCTGGCCACATGGGATTCACGGTGATTTTTTTTATCAGAAAAATGCCCCACGTCCTCGGCCGGACTATATTGAAACCGCTCTGCATGATGGTATTGAATATATCGTGCTCGGCAAATTGCCACAACTTCTCTGGCTTGGTAATCAAGCTGCGTTGGAATTCCACCCCTCTCTGCATGAAGCGGGAAGCAAGCTGCCCTGTGAATGGATGATTGACCTTGATCCATCCAGAGAGGTGGAGCCACGTATTATGGAGGCAGCCTCTATTGTCGGTGAAGTACTGGCTTCGCTTGGTTTGGATTCCGTCCCCAAAACTTCCGGGGCCACAGGTGTACAAATTATCGTTCCCATCCGTACAGGCATAACCTTCGACGAACTTCGCAGCATCGGGCTATTAGTTGGACAGTTTGTGACAGAAAAGCACCCGCATCTGTTCACACTCGAACGGTTAAAGAAGGATCGGGGAACAGCCATCTATTTTGATTATTTGCAGCATTATCAAGGGAAAACTCTGGCCGCTCCTTATACCCCGCGGGCACGCCCCGGCGCTACGGTCTCCACTCCGCTAACATGGGAAGAGGTACGGCAAGATGTATCACCACTTGACTACCATTTGCTGAATATTGAGGAACGACTAAACCAGGTAGGCGACTTGATCGACAAGGTTCCTCCCCAGCCCGTAGAAGACGTCCTCAAGCATATGCGCACCAAGGCACACCGAACCTGATCCATGCTTGGAAGAACAAAAAAGGGGACGAACCCCGCAGCCATTAGGCTGAGAAATTGTCCCCTTGCGCTAGTGTATTCCTTTTTTCTTAAAGCGTCCGCCCTTCACATCGTGAATGTTACCGATCGCAACGAAAGCGTGCGGGTCCCAATCTTCAACGATGCTCTTCAGCTTCGCTTCCTCCAGTCGGGTAATGACGACGAAAATCACTTTCTTGCTTTCGCCCGTAAAGCCGCCTTCACCTTCCAGATAAGTTACGCCCCGTCCAAGACGATCCGTCAGGGCATCCCCAATATCACGGTATTTTTCACTAATAATCCAGACCGATTTGGACTGATCCAGACCTTCAATCGTAATATCAATCATTTTCATGGCGATATAATAAGCAATCATGGAATACAGGGCATTCGGCCAACCGAACACAAAACCTGCACTTCCCAGAATGAAGATATTAACAAACAGTACGATCTCACCGACCGAAAAAGGAGTTTTTTCACTGACGAGAATAGCTACGATCTCTGTTCCATCCAGCGAGCCGCCGGACCGAATCACAAGACCCACCCCAACGCCGAGAATGACGCCCCCAAAGATAGCACCCAATAGTGGTTCGCCAGGAGTCAATGCACTTACATTGTGAAGTAACGCGGTACCGATGGACATCACGATAATGCCGAATAATGTGGATAAAGCGAAGGTTTTACCGATTTGTTTGTATCCGATAAGTAAAAATGGAAGGTTCAACAGGGTCAGGAAAATACCGAGTGGATAGCCAGTAATCTTGGAGGCCATAATGGAAATACCTGTGACGCCTCCGTCGATAACGCCGTTAGGAACCAGAAATATTTCGAGGCCCACTGCCATAAGCGCCGCACCGAAAATAATCATGGCCGCACGCTGAAACAGGCGTTTTGCTTTGTTCTTCGGATTAGCTGGAATTTTGCTGATCTTGGTCAACTCTCCGGTTACATCTGTGATTTCAGACAGATTTTGAACTTCCTTGCTCACTACACTCATATATAAATCCCCCCGTTACAGTATGGTATATTGGACCGAAAAAGGGGCTGCTATCCGCAGTCCCCTCTCCTTTACCGCGCTTGTGTTATATGAATAGTATACCATAAAACTGTGATTTTGCGCAAAAAAGTTAGCAAAGAGCACATAAATCACAATAAAGCGGGATTATATCGATAAAAACGGCGAAAACCGCCTTTAAAGGAGTGGGGAGAGCATGCGAGTTAGAATTTCAGCTATTTTCTGAAATCGAGGCCGTCTGCGGAACACGTTTAAATCTATGCGTGAGGAGTTGGAAATGTCCTCTACAAAATCTTCCGAAAGCCGTTCCAGCGCTGAATTAGCAAAAACTATAGCGGTCAACTCAAAATTATAGAAAAAGCTGCGCATGTCCATATTGGCGGTCCCGACCGAGCCGAGTAAATCATCGACAATCACCACTTTGGCGTGAATAAATCCTTTTCGATATTGGTAGAACTCCACCCCTGCCTCCAGCAGTTCTTGCACATAGGATAAAGACGCCAGATGAACCAGCTTCGAATCGGATTGGTAGGGAATAATAATTTTCACATCTACACCACTGACTGCTGCCAGCTTGAGCGCCTCATAAATCCCCAGATCGGGAATAAAATACGGCGTCGTAATCCAAATCCGCTTTTTGGCAACTGTGAGCGCTCCAAAACACATTTCCTGAATCGTATCCCAAACCTGATCGGGACCGCTGCTCAAAATCTGTACTTCCTCATCCCCAGTGCAGGTATGTGGAGGAAATAAATTCACATCCATCAGCCTTTCCCCTGAGGCCAGCTTCCAGTCGCTAAGAAATGCATTTTGCAGAAAATAGACGCTATCTCCTTCAATCTGCAAATGCGTATCCCTCCAAAATCCCACTTTGGGGTATTTTCCGAGATAATCGTCGCCTACATTAATCCCCCCCACAAATCCGATCATGCCGTCCACTACCACGATTTTCCTGTGATTGCGATAGTTAATCCGGCGGTCCAACGTGGCGAAAAACGGAGGTAGAAAATAATGAAATTCCACTCCCGCCTCACTACAGGTACGAATAAAGGAATAGGGCAAATGGTAGCTTCCTACACCGTCCACAACGAATCGTACCTTTACTCCCTCACGTGCCTTGCGGATCATGACCTCTTGAAACTTTCTTCCGATTTCGTCGGCCCGAAATATGTAAAACTCCACATGGATATGATGTTGTGCATGTTCCATCGCTGTCAGCATAGCCTCGAAGGTTTCTTCACCGTTCGTCAGCACACGTGTGCGATTACATCCAGTCAACGGGTTTTCCGACATACGAATTAACTGGTTAAACAGACGCTCCTGATGCTTGAAATGAGGATTATGCATTTGCTCCACCTGTTCAATCACTTTGGATTGCGCCCACAGACGCTCGCGAAATTCACGAAACAGCTGCGATCCCCCTTTTCGAACCATTTTGCGCTTCTGATAATCCTGTGCAACAAAGTAGTACACGACAAAGCCAATGAGCGGGAAGCAAAACAAAATAAAAAGCCAGGCTACCGCTTTGGACGGCTTGCGAAATTCAAAGAGCAGGATCGTCCCGGTCTGAAAAATAAAAACAATTAAAACCAACAGCAACCACAGCATGTCTAAGCCTCCTTATATATCTCAGGATTTTGCAAAATCCTCATCTACGTTTTATACTAAGCTCCAATTTTTTTGACATGTTTGCCTCTTAAGCTGAATAGATAGTAACCAAGCACTATAGGAGCGATGTCCGGAAAGGAGCGATTATGAAAAAAGGAAGCCTAAATCGCCGGATGACCCTGCTTGTTATTCGGGATGCACAGCAACCGCCCAAGCAGCTACAATGCTCTACAGCCGCTGTCATTCTCGTCCCAACTCTTGTGATCGCGTCTATCTCTACACTCGTGATCGGGCTGCAAATCCGTTCTTCCCATATTATCTCCCAAATGGAAACGAATCTTGCTGTCCAGAGTTTGCAGATGGAGGTCACGGTAGCGGACAAGGATGCAGCCATTGGGCGACTACGGCAGGAAGTCATGGAGCTGACGAATCAAGCCACCAATATTCGTGAACGCCTCCAGCGTGTAACGGAGCTGGAACAGCAAATGCAGCAATTCATTCGAAAACACGGAAACTCATCTGCCACAAGTAACCATAAAAAGACCATGACGCCGCTCTCCTGGGATGCTTCCGGCCATATCGGGGGCGAGCTGATCGCAGTGCATGAAAATACTGCCCTCCTAACTCGCCAGGCAATGGATGATTTTCAGGAGATCGAATCTCTGTTGGACACGGTGGAACGTACGGTTCCCCGCTCTATTCAGCAAGCAAATGCCGTACAGCAGAATCTGGAGCGCAAACAAGCCGCACAGCTACTCCAGACTCGTAGGCTGGCTCTTGCCGAGCAAGGGAATCCCTCCATTTGGCCTGTAGGTTCACGGCGAATGACCTCCAGCTTCGGCTATCGCAGCGACCCTTTTACAGGCAGATCTGCCTTCCATTCAGGCGTGGACATTGCCGGACAAACCGGTGATCCTGTCTATGCAGCAGGAGCTGGCACCGTCTTGGAGGCTGCTTCTAGCGGAGCCCGCGGCAAGTGCATCATCATCCAGCATCCTGACGGACTCCAGAGCTGGTATATGCACCTGAGCGGCATGCAGGTGGCTCCGGGGGATCGTGTCCACAAAGGACAGACCATCGGTCTGCTGGGAAGTACCGGAAGGAGCACAGGACCTCATCTTCATTTTCAGATCGTCAAGCATAACCAACCTGTCGATCCATTACTGTATGTACAATGAGGATTTTTGAAAATATTCACAATAAAAGATTGGAGGAAAACCATCATGTTCAAGGAATCCAAAAAAAAGCTTTCCGCCCCAGCTATGGATACACTGCTCGCTAATGGCACCAGCTTTGAAGGTACAGTTGAGGCAGAGGCCAATATTCGGATTGACGGTCATTTTCAGGGCGATATCCGCAGCACTCGTACTGTCGTCATTGGAGAATCTGCTGTTGTACGTTCGGATATCATCGCACAAGACGTCATTCTTGCCGGTAAGGTGTTTGGCAGCATTACTACAGAAGGACGACTGACCATTACGCCGACAGGTGAACTGTACGGAAATACCGCGACCACTGCATTGGTCATTTCTGAAGGCGGTATACTGGACGGCACAATTCAAATGAACCGAACAAAGGATGTAGAGTTGTCAACTTCTACGAATGAGTCAAACGACGAAACCCAATCTAGTTTCAGCAAAAACAAGGAGGATAGCCAAGCCGCTCTGCAATCCGAAGCAGGATAAAGTCAGTATATACTCCTTTAAATCCAGTGCATTCTCCATTCATTCCATAATATCCTCCACTCTGCGTTCCAAAAATAATTGGTACACCTTGCGTATGACGATTTTTCCGCACATATACAATGGAATCACCAAAATGATACCCAGAATCCCGAGCAGGTCGCCACCAACTAACAGTAAAATAACGACAGTCAACGGATGAATATCCAGCTGCTTGCCAAAAACTATAGGTGACAGCCAATTATCCTGAATTTGCTGTGCAGCGATCACCACGACCAGGGACCAGAGTGCCATCGAAGGTGATTCGAGTAATCCAATAATAACCACAGGTATAGAAGCAGCCACTGCCCCCACATAGGGAATAAAATTAAGAAAAATCGAAATAACGGCAAGCAGCAAGGCATAAGGCAAGCCAATAATTAAAAATCCAAGAAACATCATCACACCCAACGCGACATTAATCAGCACCCGACTCACGATAAAGCTGCTGAGTGCACTATCGATATCTTCCATAACCTCCAATGCGTCCTTGTGATATTTTTTTGGAAAGAAGTTTAGCATCTTAGGGCCAAACTTGCTCCCTTCCTTCAGCATGTAATAGAGCAATATTGGAAAGGTAGCCAATACAATAAAAAAGTAGGACACGAACGATACCAGCTTTACCGAATAATCAGACAGTGTCGAAAAAGCTTCGTTCAACGTATCTGACAGTTGTGACAGCGGGTCTTCACCCGGAGGCAGCACTTGTCTCAAGGATTGATTATGCCGCCATTGGCTCAATTGATCAACCAGACTTTTAATGAGCTTCGGCGCATTTTCAAATAAATTGGTAACTTGATCACGCAGCGTAGGCCACACACCCCATGAGAAAACAAACAATAACACTCCAATGACCAAATAAATCAGCAAGATGGAGATAGATCGTTTGATTTTTCTCCGTTCCATTACATCTACAATCGGCCTCAATAAATAATAGAGGAAAAAAGATAGCATCAACGGTACAACCAGCAAGCTGACCAAAGATACGAGAGGACTGAATATAAAGCTTACTTTGGTGCCCAAGTAAATGATGAGTAATAGCATGACAATACCCGTAGTCAGACGAAAAAAACGATTATTTTGCAGCATATCATGCGGCCCCCCTCTATTCTGTTTCTCTCTACCTCTTTAAACGCAAAATGACCCTATTGATTGATTCTTGCTGAAAATAGATTACAATATACCCCTGCACGCAGAATGTGTAGTAAAAAATGACATAGATACAGCATAAAATAGTCTTAAATGAGGATTTTGTAAAATTCTGAAATAACAAAAGGACGTCCAAATGCTAGGCATTTGAACGTCCTTTGTGTTACTCTATGGCACTTCGATTTAGGTCGAAACATCACGTTTTACGAAAACCACCCAGGCAATGGCGATAAAAATCACATAATATGCGGCCAGCACGGTGAGCGAAAAGGTTAGACTGGAACTTACCGTACCCGGCGGCATATCTAAATATTTTTTCAGATCCATATGCGTAAATAGAACGTATTTGGTCCATTCAAAACGATCTGTGCTGAACAAGCCAATCGTGTTATAAACTGTTTTGGTGAACATCATGAACAGTGACAGCCCAATCGCCAAGGCACTGGAACGGAAAACAGCGGACAGCATAAAAGCAAAGGCCATCGTCACGAACAAGGCGATATAGCTATACAAAAAGTTCAGCGTTACATAAGATATCGGATCACTGAACAGTGGAACAGAACCCGCTGGTGCATCCTTGGACAACATCAGCCATGAGGACAGCGTAACCATCAAAATCAAAATGATCGTTCCGAGCAAACTGAACAAAATCACGGATATATACTTGGACAACAATATTTTGCTGCGAGTCCAAGGTCGGATGAGCAGCAGCTTAATCGTTCCCCAAGTAAATTCACCAGCCACCGAATCAGCGGCTACAATGACCGTAAACGTCGTATTGAGGAAAAATGTAAACAACGTCGTCAACGCAATCCCATCCCACACACTGACCTGATCGGAAACCAGGGAAATCAGCATCGGAATCACAGCAGTGATGACCGCCAGCAGCCCCAGCATAATCCATGTGCGCACACGCAGGTAAATTTTCAGATTTTCGTTATGTACCAGCTTGAAGAAATCACCCAATGACCCCGCCTCCCGTCACTTCCAAAAATTGATCTTCCAGCGTACGGGCAACCGGGCGAATCGCATATACTTTAATGCCATTTGCAGCCAGCAGGCTGTTCATCTCTGCAATCTGTTCCCGCTCCAGGTGAAGCAGCAGTTGATTACCTTCGACGCGCCCTGCTCCAGCAAGCGCATAAGCTTGTTCGGCATCATTTACCTCAAAAGCAATTTCCGCCTTCTGCACTTCCTCCCCTGTATTCTTCAGTTGCTTGATATCAACCAGCCGTCCGCTCTGAATAATAGCTACACGGTCGCACATCAGCTCCATCTCGGACAACAAATGGCTTGATACGAATACAGTAATTCCTTCCGTACGGGTCAATTGACGCAAATAATCCCGCAGTTCACGAATACCCTGCGGGTCCAAGCCATTGGTCGGCTCGTCCAGCACGAGCAGCTTCGGTCGATGCAAAATCGCCTGAGCTACCCCAAGTCGCTGCCGCATCCCGAGCGAATAGGTTTTTACTTTATCGTGAATCCGGTTTCCGAGTCCCACCAGACGAATCGCTTCATCCACGCGCTCTTGGGTCACCCCAGGAGACATTCGCGCAAAATGCTGCAAATTTTGATAACCTGTCAAAAACTTGTACATCTCTGGATTCTCAACAATCGCGCCGACATGGGCAACAGCCTTTTCAAAATCGGTATTGATGCTGTCTCCACAAATATGAATATCGCCCTTGCTGATCGAAATCAGGCCAACCATCATACGGATGGTGGTCGTTTTTCCCGCACCATTGGGTCCAAGGAAACCAAATACCTGCCCCGCCGGAACCTCCAGCGTCAGATCATCCACGATCGCTTTTGAGGAAATGATTTTACTCACACCCTCCATACGTATGACGGGAACCTGTCCTGTCGCTTGCTGCATGCTTTGAAACTCCTTCCATCCGGAGTGAAGCTGTGATCCATTTTACTGTACATTTCCGGTTTTGGAAGTATTGTACCATATTTAACCTTTTAGAAACACCACGCAACCTCTATTCCTTGTCCTTATATATCCAAAGCACCCGCCACTTCTCATCTTCCTGCGTCACATAACAAGGCTGTACGATATCAAAATTACCGAATCGGGTCTTGTAATGCTGAGTGACCGTAATACGGTAAACTTTCCCTAACTCTTCTCCATTCTGATCGGTACGAATGTCATATTCAGCCTGCGGCTCCCCCAGTTCAAACGTGAACGTATCCGTCCCCATATCCTGCATAAAAACGTGCGCACGCTGCTGTACATACGTGGACTTCTCGAATTTCTTTTTCATTTGCAAATGAAAAAGCTCCCATGAGCCTCCGAAATTTCCCGATTGCTCCATAGTGTAGAACTCGTTCAGTGCTTCTACCGCTTGATCGCCCTCGCCTGTATACATCACCCCATGCAGACCCAGCCACAGCAGCCATAACAATCCACATATAATGGCAAAATATAATAGCTTACGGACGAACGCCGAAGCCGCTCTCCTTCTAAACAGCACACATTGCCCCTCCCTCTGTTGGACTATACCGAATTCTCTACAGATGTATGTGGGACAAGCCTTTTTTAGAAGACTTTATAAGAAAATAACGGGTGACCTCCCAATAGGGCACCCGTCTACATAAGGCTTACCTAAGGCGATATGGCCTCGGTAAGCATGTGCTTCTCCAGCACTCCATGGATACGCTGGCGTTCCTGCTCATCCACAATGTAATAATACACGCCGTTGATTTTACGCCCATGTCCCTTCAGCTCAACGGTATCCATCTGCTTGAGGGACGGACCGATCCGGGTCAGGAAGGTGGTCATATCGTCAAAGGTAATGTCTGTGCGAATCTGCTCCCCCGCTGCCTCCAGTATCGGTTTTACCCTCAACAGCCCTTCCTTGCTGATGGACTGGGCAAGAATTTGCTTGAGTAGCTCCCGCTGGCGAGCATTTCTTCCGAGATCCCCACGTGGATCATCAAAACGCATACGGGCGTAGGCCAACGCCTCAGCCCCGTTCAAGTTCAAATTACCCTGCGCAAAATGATGGCCCTCATATTGAAAATCAAGTGGGTTATGAACCTCGACTCCCCCCACAAGGTCCACCATTTTCGCAAACCCTTCCATGTTCATCTGTACATAGTAATCTATCGGATGGTTCAAAAAATGCTCTACCGTACGGATCGACATATCCACGCCCCCAAAAGCAAAAGCGTGATTGATTTTGTCCTCACGCCCCCTGCCGATCAGCTCTGTTCGCGTATCACGTGGGATGTTGAACATCAACATAGAGCCTTCGGCAGGGTTAACAGACAAGACGATCATCGTATCCGATCGTCCTGGATCGTGAGGCCGCCGATCTACGCCCAGTACCAGCACGGTGAACGGCTTGAACTGGGAGATGGCTGCCGGATTGGGTGTACTTGATCCAGAGTCTGTATCTACGGATCGCCCTGCTCCGCCCGTTGCAAGGGTAGAAACCGCCCCAGGCTGCACGATGCTGCGCGGATGATACATCGCATTCGCCGCTGTTTTAAAGGAATGATACACATAAGCGGTGTAGGCAGTAGCCCCTACGACCAATAACGCCGCAGCCCCCAATGTCATCTTCAGCCATCGTTTCATATGCAGCCTCCCCTTTACGGATTTACTACAGACTGATAACGATCTACATCCAGATTGTTCATCTGTGGCCTACCGACAGAATAGTATGCAAAGGCGGATTGTCTGATCTGCTCCTCGCTGTACACATTGCGTCCGTCAATCATAATAGGATACTTCATAAGCTCATTCAGCTCACCCAGCCCGATATCACCAAACTCCTCCCATTCCGTCAATAGACACAGTGCGTCGCATCCCTCTGCTGCTTCCCGTGCGCTTTCTGCCCACGTTACTTCCGAGCTGTCCAGCAGTCTGCGGAAGTTAGCGGTAGCGATCGGGTCATATGCACGAATTTGCGCCCCTGCTTCCAGCAGCGAATGCATAATATCCAGCGCCGGGGCATCTCTTACGTCATCTGTATTCGGTTTAAAGGCCAGCCCCCATATGCCAATCGTGGCTCCTTCCAGATCACCCAGCGCCTCTTTTAGCTTACGAATCACGTTAAAACGTTGCCCCTGATTCACTTCCACCACAGATTTCAGCAGCTTGAATTCATAGTCCACGTTGCCAGCAATTTGGATCAGAGCTTGTGTATCCTTGGGAAAACAGGAACCCCCATAGCCGATACCAGCAGACAAAAAGGAGGAACCGATCCGCTGATCCAGCCCCATACCGTGTGCCACGCGTGTAACGTCTGCGCCCACCTTTTCACAAATATTTGCAATCTCATTAATAAACGAAATTTTGGTCGCCAAAAAAGCATTCGACGCGTACTTGATCATCTCCGCCGAACGGATATCCGTGGTTACGATATTTGTCGTCAACGGTTCGTGCAGTGTAGTCAGCACAGTGGACACATGCGGATCGGAAGCTCCGATGATGATTCGATCTGGCTGTAGGGTGTCTATGACTGCTGAACCTTCGCGTAAAAATTCAGGAACCGAAGCCACACCAAAAGGATAGTTTGTGCGGCTCGCAATCCAATTTTGAATACGTTCGTTCGTTCCGACAGGCACCGTGCTTTTGGTGACAATTATTTTGTAGCCATTCATGGCGTCTGCCACCTCGCAGGCGGCTTCTTCAATATAGGACAGGTTCGCTTCTCCGCCTGGCAGCGAAGGCGTACCGACCGCCAAAATAACAATTTCGGCTGCCTTCACCGAAGCAGCCGTATCTGTTGTAAAGCTTAGTCGACCTTGTTCTACATTATCTTTAATTAGAGCCTTTAATCCCGGTTCATAAATCGGCACCCCACCTGCACGCAGCTGATGAATTTTGTCCTCATTCTGATCTACACAGACGACGGTATTCCCGAGTGCGGCAAAGCAGACCCCCGACACCAGCCCGACATACCCTGCACCAATTACACATAGCTTCAAAGCAACTCCCCCTTTTACATGCTGTCTCATTGCATCCTGCTTTTACCGACTTCACTTCTCTATATCTCTTCCTGCAAGCCGATTATGATAAAGCGTAAGCCGTTTGTTTTGCCGATAAGATTTTAGAAAACGGTATACATACATCGGATTGTTATAGGCATACCTCTTCCATAATCGCTTCGGTTCGCAGATCAGACGATACAGCCACTCCAGCCCCAGCTTTTGTATCGCTAGTGGCGGTCTACGAACCTTTCCAGTGATATAGTCAAAGGCCGCCCCTACTCCAATCATCACGCCATGAATGCGGTCTTTGTTTCGATGCATCCATATTTCCTGCTTCGGGCAGCCTAAGCTGACGAATATGATATGCGCGCCGGACGCATTGATTTCATCAATGATCCGCTCCTCCTCATCTGGGTGAAGCTCACGAAATGGTGGTGAAAAGCTGCCCGCGATGCGGATTCCGGGGTAATCCTGTTCTACTCTTTCTTTTAAGCTATCCAGCGTATCCGGCGTACTGCCGTAAAAATATATACTCACCTTCGTCTGTGGCGCACGTTCGCACAACTTGAGCATCAGACTGGGACCATCTACCCGATCCTGACGCTCAAATCCGTACAGCTTAAGCGCCCATACCAACGGCATACCATCCGGAGTACACAAATCGGCTTGAGTGAGCGCTTTGTGGAACTCGGAATGATTCCCGGCTGTGACAATGGAATGTGTGTTGCAAATACATACATAGCCGTCCTTTCGTTCGACTGCCCATTGTTCCAGCATGTGTACCGTCTCCTGAAACGTAAGTGCTGCAATATCTGCATCCGCAATCCTTCCGACTCTATATTGGGGCAGCTGTTTCATAATCACGCTCCTCCATCGCCTCGCTATATATCGCCATCAGCTGCTTTACATTCACTTCTTCCGTATAGCGTGCAGCATAATTTTCCGACACCTTCTGTCTCATAGCTGCATAGTTTTCATAGGCTACTGCACAGCGAATCACAGTCTTTATATTTTCCAAATCATCATGTTGAAAATGGAAACCCGTCACCCCGTCCTCCACGACTTCCTCCAGTGCGCCGAGCCGGCTGCATAATACCGGGGTTCCAACAGAAAAAGACTCTACAATGGTCATGGGAAATCCTTCATACCAAATGGAAGGCACCATGACATACATGGCTCGGCTCATGCAATCCAGTACCGTGTCTCCATCCTGCTTACCGAGAAACCGAACATCTTCCTGCGGATAAGCAGCGGCCAATTCAGCCTTTTCCGGACCATCCCCAATGATGACCAGTCTAAATCCCCCCCGATCTTCCAACTGCGACCAGGCTTGCAGCAGATTGCGAACCCCTTTTTCAGCAGAAATCCGCCCCACGAACAACAAATAACGATCATTCGGGTCATACTGGGTTTTCACTTTTTTATGATGGATAAAATTCGGCTTTACCGCGATACGATCCAGCGGAATACCGCTTTCGGCAAATTTGTCCCGTGCAAACTCCGTCAGCGCAATATAGCGACTTACCTTGTGCTGCCATGTGCCGATCAGATCGTTGAACTTAATCATCGCCGCCACCGGAATCGTCTGAAGCTGTGAACCTCGATAGCATCCATGACGGATGGAGTGCAGCAGCGTGCCGTGAAGGCATTTTTCACAAACCTTATTCCCTCGCATAAAGGTTGCCGCCGGACAAATCAGCCTGTAATTATGCAGTGTCTGGACAACCGGAATCCCCAGCCGTTCACAAGCATGATAGACCGAAGGAGATATAACTGGGAAAAAATTATGCACATGCACCACATCCGGCTTCACCTGTAAAAGCAGCTTCTTAATTCTTTTGAATTCCGGCAGGGACCATGCCGCCTCTACTGCCAGCTTTGCCATGTTCGCTAGCCCTCTGCTTTGAATGCTGTCGTTGTGCACATAGTAATGCTCTGTCTCTATTCCTCTGGAACGCAGCATAGCCGATTCTTGCTCGACAACCTTGTCTTCTCCCCCGCTTTGCTGATAAAAGTTATGGATGATCAGCACCTTGCTTACAGGAGGGTTCATCTGTCTGCTGACCTGTTGGCTCACGTGGCTGCCCCTCTTTCCTGCGTTGATTGCAGAACGTGGTTAGAATTCCCGGGCTTGATCCCTTGATGGCTTACTATTTCATCTGCGATGCGATCCCACGACATACGCTCGACCGTAAGGAAGGCCTTCTCCGCCATACTTCGTCTCAGCTCAGCATTATCCAGCAAAGCGCCTATTCGACCAGACCATTCCTCTTCTGAAAAGCTTCTCAGCATGACTCCGCTCACTCCGTCCTCAATCAAGGTAACCGAGCCCCCGTTTACCGAAGAGATAATCGGAACGCGAAACAGCATGCTTTCCAGCAGCACCATACCAAAAATATCGTATTGGGTTGGAAACAGCATCACATCCGCCGCTCCATAAACCTGCCACAGATGACGTTGCTCCACTCTTGAAAAATGTATAATACTGTCCGTTATTCCCAGTTCATGAGCATATGTCCAATAGCGGTCTGTGTCCGTCTTCCGTCCATTCCCGACCATTAACAAAAGGCAGCTAGGATGCTTTTGGAGTACCCTTTTGAACGTACTCAGCATAAAACGTATATTTCTCCGTTCCTCCAGTACACCAACATACAGTAGCACCGGACGATCTCCGATTCGACGCAGCTCATTCGCGACCTCACGGTTTTCCTCACGTTCTCCGCTTATGTCTTCACTGTTGTTACTGGTGTCACTGTTGAATGCTCTCTCTACTTTACTGCGATCCAGTCCGACTCCAATCGTAACCACGTTGTCAAAACCTTTATTCTCCAGATAGCGCTTGGCGAGATCGGATTTGACATAGGTACGGCTTAGAGATTTTGCTACCTTCGGCAGCAGCATAATATCGTACAGTTTGCGGATCAGCGCGTGCGTGTTATCCCGGTATGGGCCGTGATACAATGCCAGCTTATCAGGACATTTGCGAGAAAGCAGATAGGTCATGATCTGGTTGTATTCTGTAGTAATGACCAGACCATAAGCATCCAGAAAAGAATCTTTGAGAACATCTCTGTAGATGCTGTTGCTTAAGAACTTAAACCCATGGAGCCAGATAATACGCAGGGTGCATCCTTCGTGACGGTAGACCTGTTCCAGATGGGTTTCTTTACGATCGTTGTAGTAAACAATATCGCAATCATAGCCTTTTCGAACGAGTGCTTTGCCCAAACCGACTTCCTGTAAATTGTATGAGTCCCCGTTCACCTTGCTAGCAAAATTGCGGAGATACAATATTTTTTGAATCATCATCAGGGCTCCTGCCATTTCATATTGGGTGAGTTATGGAGCACGGAGGGTTCAGAGAACGCTGCGCGTTCCATTTGATCTTCCGATCGCTGTTGCAGTGGGATTCCTGGATATATAAAACATTCCGAGGTAAGAATCCCACTGCAAAGGCGAACGCTAGCGCTTCTTCAGATTCAAATGGACCGCTCCGCTGCTGACCGCCGTTTCCATAAAGTCACCCCATTTAAAAAAGGGAATGCTGGGCATGAAGTGCCTTCGCTGCGCGGATATACGCGAGCGAATGCATGCAGCCGTTGACTACGCTAACTTGTATACCGGTCACATAGCGATAAACGATTGAACAGCATAGAGCTACTACCGCAGGGCTGACCACGAGACCTTAGCTAGGCTTGATTGTTGCCTGCTAAAAGATTGATATCCACTGAACGCTGTCACTTTGACAGAGAACTGTGCTGAGTGTGCCCTATACGGGCATGCATGCCCGGCGTTCGCGGCGATAAGGCGAAGCTATCGCCAGGCGGCTCTTACCTTCCCCACCTTATGGGCTGGGGGAAATTCTTTTTGGCGGCGGTGGGTAGCGGAGGGTAAGGGTTTGAATCTGAAGAAGCGAAGCGGTCGCCTTTGACGAGGGATTCCGCCCTCTGTAGGGCTTTATTCAAACAAAGGAATCCCACGTCAACAGCGATCGGAAGATCAAATCCGTCCCGAAGCGGCCTTCCATCCACAATAGTTGCTCCAGGATCAAACCCGCCCCGAAGCGGCCTCTCCCCTCCAACTTGAATGCTCACGCTGCCTTTCCTCCATCATCTGCATATTAAAATGGTCTGCCCCTTTGAGCTGGGCAGCTGCCATATCCGCCACTAGAGTCACACTCGATTCCATCGGCACAAAGCGGTATTTGTAGGCTGTAAGCCGATGATCCGTTTCGTGAAATAAAATATCCTGAGCGTAATTCCCCCATCGGTCCTTGGGCATCAAATCAATGGTCATGCCAGCATGCGCAGAGGGCAGCAGCATATTAGAGCCGTGGATGCCGATCACTAATCGGCTGGCTGCGTATACCTCGCAGACCCGCAGCTCACTTTCCCGGTCAAAGCGTGTGACACGCTCATCAGAAATCCATGCCGGGAAGCTCCCGGTACGCCCAAGTCCAGCGACTGTAAAACGATGATCTGGGAAGCTTTCTCTCAGCCTGCGGAACAGTCGTATGATTTTACTGCGCTGATGATAAATTAGCGGTTTTAGCCCACGTTTGAGCTGCGGAAATTTCTGTACCGCTCTTGCGATATGATGGCTGCCGCTCCACAAGCGATCTTCCCTCCATACGAAGGTAATGCGCGGCTCCGACTCACGCCTCTCGTCATAGCGGGAGACACCTGTAAACTGCTCAATATCAAACTGATTGGGATGTGAATATGCCGGGCTGACATACACCTCATCAAAACGCATCAGTTCCTCAATCATCCGATGATGTAGCACAGGATAAAAGTTTCGTGCCCTGCTGAACGGCACATCAACCGTCCAAATTTCAGACACATATGCTGGCACCATCCATTCCAGCGACTTTTGCACAATGACGATGATGCCCAGGTCCGGCGATTGCTCGTATTCGCGTTGCACATTGAGCAGCTTGAGCAAAGCATGGCCATACAAATAATCCATTGTGTTGATGATAATCACACGTGTAGAAGCTTTCATTTTATGCACAGTCATGCCGACTGCTAAGTCATAGGAAGGATTCATCAACGATTGCCGCAAAGGCTCTCCGAGCCATTTTCTCGACTTCGCATCACCTGTCAGAATATAGTCAGGCATTTCTACACGATAAGGTGAATACGTGGCATGACCGACCCTCATGTCCTCGAGATATTCGCGTCCGCACCCCCCACACACAGTGCTGACACATACATGGATTCCCTGCCACAGCACCTCTCCACCACGTACCTTACCTCCACAATGCGGGCACTGTTCCTCATGCCGAACAAACGGTTTAATGGGTATCATGATTGTTCTCTCCAACTTTCGGTACTGTAATATGAACACGCCAGAAGGTCAGGATGGACTTCATCATCCAACCCAAATTAGATTTAACTTCCTTAAATAGCAAATCTAATAGAAATACAGATATCGTAAAGGACAAGATCGTCGCCACTAACGACCCTCGGACACCAAGCAACGGGATTAGCGCGTAATTGAAAGCGATATTCGTAACCGCACCCACCACCGAGGTCAGCAGCGTGTATCTGAACAAATTTTCATTGGTAATAAACAAGCTTTTAGCAACACTGAAGTTGGTGAAAAACAGACGAATCGCAAACAGAGACAACAGCGAACCTGCTTCGGTAAATTCTTTCCCATACAGCACAACCACTACCCATTGGGATAGAAAAAATAAAGGTACCGAGGTCACAAGAAAGCATATAAACATCAGGCGATACACCGTAGACAATGTCTGTCTGTATTCGTCGCTTCCTTTCTGCTTGGAGCGGGTTACTACTGGAGCATAGGCCGTTGTCAGAACAACCGGAATGAAGCCCAGCACTTCGATGAGTCGGAGTGCAACGGAGTATTGCCCAACCGCAGCGTTCCCCAGCAGTTCACCGATAATGACTTGATCGATCCGTGCCTGTACATATACAGCGGAGGATGACAGTATAAGCGGCCAGCTGTGATTCATAATTCGCCGAGCTGTGGCTAAGCGGAACGTCCATCGCTTCACACGTCGTCCTTCCTTACGGAAGAAATACAGCAGCAGCAGGCTCCCCAATAGAAACTCTCCATGAGCACACAACGCCACCACCCATATCGGAACACCGGACAACAACAGAATGATTTTGATGGTTGAGCCGAGAACAAAGGCGGTATTCTTGGCAACGACCGTGTATTTGGACAGCATCTGCGCACGAAACCAGTAGTCGATGATATCAAACAATTGAAATACCGAGGCCGTAGCCAAGATCAGATTGATCAACCGCACCGAACTGTCTTCCGGTCTGAGCAGTGAAATGAAAGAATAGGACAGTACAATGGCTATCAGAGTACCTACCAATTTCAGCAGAACCGCCGTACCCAATAGCTCATGCTCATCCTTGGGGTCTTTGACAAGATCGCGTACTAATATAGAATCAAAGCCAAGGGTCGTGAAAATCAGAAACATCCCGAAAAAGGATTCCGCATAATTCCACTTTCCCAGTTCCTCTGGTCCCAACACTCTCGCCATGATGATGCTGACTGCCAGGCCGAACACCATGCGAATCATTTTGTCACCGAACAGCCATGATGTATTCACCAGCAAACTTCTGCGCGGTTTGGCGCGTTTTTCGACTAATGTCATAGGTTTTACTCCATCTTGAAAAATGACCTTGCGTACAGCGAAGAGACCCCCGCCCAGGCGGATGGCCTCTCCATCTCTTACACGACGACAGAAGCTTCAACTGCAGCCTGCCTTTTTACCCGCTCCAAGTCTGTATCCACCATCATATGAATGAGCTGCTCGAAGCCTACTTCCAATCGCCAGCCCAGCTTTTCTTTCGCCTTGGCACAATCGCCGAGCAATAGATCTACCTCTGCCGGACGGACAAACTGAGGATCGATCACGACGTAATCCTCGTAATTTAGGCCTACATGGGAAAAGGCAATTTGCAGCAGTTCACGCACAGAATGCATTTCTCCCGTGGAAATGACGTAATCATCCGGTTGATCCTGCTGAAGCATCAGCCACATCGCCTTTACATAATCCCCTGCAAAACCCCAGTCTCGCAGTGAATCCAAATTTCCCATGCGCAGCTCCTGCTGCAACCCCAGCTTGATACGAGCTACCGCATCCGACACCTTACGCGTTACAAATTCCAGTCCTCGGCGTGGGGATTCGTGATTGAACAGAATGCCAGAGCAAGCAAACATATTAAAGCTTTCGCGATAGTTCACTGTAATCCAATGGCCGTACACTTTGGCGACACCATAGGGACTACGTGGGTAAAACGGAGTCGTTTCTGTCTGCGGTGTCTCCAGCACCTTACCGAACATCTCGCTGCTTGACGCCTGATAAAAGCGCGCTTCCGGTTTGGCAATTCGAACCGCCTCCAGCATATTGGTGACAGACAGCGCTGTAATCTGACCTGTAGCCAACGGCTGCGGCCATGAGGCCGCTACGAAGGATTGAGCAGCCAAGTTGTAGACCTCATCCGGGTCGGACTGACGGACGGCTTCGATCAATGAAGCCAGATCAGTCATATCACCGGAAAGCCAGTGGATGTCATTCTGGATATGCGCTACATTTTCAAAGTTCGGTGTGCTGGTTCGTCTGCGCACCCCGTACACCTCATAATCCTTGGACAGCAGCAACTCAGCCAGATAGGACCCGTCTTGTCCGGTAATCCCTGTGATCAGCGCTTTTTTCATTCCCATTCCCCCACCGTTTTTTTATTGTTCAACCAGATCCAGACCTTGAAATGCCTGATACACAGACTTTAATCCCTCTTCTAGTGAAATACGCGCCGACCAACCCAGCTCGGAAATTCGGGATACATCTACCAACTTACGCGGCGTTCCATCAGGAGCGGAGGTGTTAAAGGTAATTTCTCCCTCATAGTCGACTACATTCTTCACTCGTTCAGCCAGCTCACGAATAGAGATATCCTCACCTACGCCGATATTTACAATTTCATTTCCCTCATAATTGTTCATCAGGAACAGACAGGCTTCAGCCAAATCATCAGAATGAAGAAATTCTCGCCGCGGCGTACCTGAGCCCCATACTTCGACAGTCGGGGATTGATTCAGCTTGGCTTCATGAAACTTGCGGATGAGCGCAGGCAGCACATGAGAGGTCTGGAGATCAAAGTTGTCGCCCGGACCGTATAAATTCGTCGGCATCACAGAAATAAACCGGGTTCCATACTGACGGTTGTAAGACTGACACATTTTAATCCCGGCAATTTTAGCAATTGCATAGGCCTCATTAGTAGGCTCCAGTTCACCTGTAAGCAGATATTCTTCCCGCAACGGCTGCGGAGCAAATTTAGGATAGATACAAGTAGAGCCGAGGAATAACAGCTTGCCTACATTCGCCCGGTATGCCGCATCAATCACATTCGTTTGTATAAGCAGATTGTCACGGATAAAATCAGCCGGATATTCGTTATTCGCCAAAATCCCACCAACCTTGGCCGCTGCCAGAAATACATAATCCACAGGCTCTGTTTCAAAAAAATGATCTACTGCCTCTTTATTGCGTAGATCCAGCTCACGGCTTGTGCGAGTAATAATATGACGGTAACCCGCATCCTGAAGCGCTCGGACAATAGCGGAACCCACCAGTCCGTTATGCCCTGCTACATATATGTTGGAATGAAGATCCATACTTATCCCCTACCTTCTTCGTGAAAATGAAAGACTTTAATACGCATCCTTGGAGCCTAGCAGCACACGAAATGTTTTCAGCATAATGATCATATCTGTGCGGAAACTGCGTCTGGATATGTACTCCAAATCCAGTTCTACCATCTGGTTAAAGCTTAGATGATTACGACCGCTGATCTGCCATAGACCAGTGCAGCCCGGTGTAACCGTCAGACGCAGCTTATCCCTCACTGTGTAATCATGGACTTCTCTTGGCAATGGGGGTCTGGGTCCTACCAGACTCATCTGCCCACGTAGTACATTGAACAGTTGTGGCAGCTCGTCGATGCTCGTTCTGCGAAGAAAGCGACCCACACGGGTAATTCGGGGATCGTCCCGCATTTTGAACATCGCACCCTCAATTTCATTTTCCACCAGCAGTGCAGACAATCTGGCTTCGGCATCAGACACCATAGAACGAAATTTGATCATGCGAAACGGCCGCTCGTTTTTTCCAATACGTACTTGATAAAATATTGCACTTCCTTTTGGGTCCTCCAGCTTAATCAGCAAAACGACAAGCAGAAATACCGGGCATAGCACGATGATTCCAATGAAAGACAATATAATATCCATGCTTCGCTTCACGAACGGGTATACGTTCCATCCTTGCCGCCGTTCAAGCCCATGAGCAACCGAATAAACATCCACTGACGCGCCCAGCACTTCGGCCTCGTTCGAGCGGGAAGAAGACACGTCTCATCACCTCGCTCCTTATTGATAAGTATTATTTATACATTGTTAAAAGAATTTTATATACTATCATTTTCCTCCTTTTTATTCATGTCAGATTGCGTTCCTCCATCCCCCGCTCGGCGCGGGTATTCGAACGCTTCACATTATTAAGTACTACACCCAGAATGCGCGCCTTTACTCTTTCCAAATTCGCTTTTGCTTTCTTGACGATATCCTTTTTGACCTTCCCTGCCTGCACCACCAGAATGACTCCGTCACACATAGCGCTTATAATTAAGCCATCCGGAAAGGACAGCAACGGCGGCGTATCCATTAAGATCACGTCATAATGTTCTTTTAGGTCAACCAGCAGAGCATTCATTCTGCGGGAACTGAGCATCTCGGACGGATTGGGCGGGTTCGGTCCGGCTGTAATTGCATGCAGATGGTCAATCCCGGTTTCCTGAACCACATCCTGCCATGCCTGTTGATTGGCAAGCACCCGTGTCAGCCCCGTGTGATTACGCAAACCAAACATATGGTGCAAAGAGGAACGACGCAGATCCATATCCATAATCAGCACCTTTTTCCCCTCTTGCGCATAGGTTACAGCCAAATTGCTAATCGTGACCGTTCTACCTTCACCCGCCTGAGCGGACGCCACCATCATAACCTCAATCGGCTCGTCTATAGAAGAAAACTGGATGTTAGTACGAAGCATGCGGTACTCCTCCGAAACGGAAGACTGAGCATGTAGGGATGTAACGAGCTGATTATTGATTAATCGCGGCATATTGCCCTTCACCTACCTGTTTAGGAGTTGTAGTGGAGCTGTCGGAGCGTTTATCTTCTTTTTTCATTTTCGTAATCAGGGATAGGGTAGGCAGACCGAGTTCTTTTTCAATATCCTCTTCATTCTTAAATGTATCATCCAGTACCTCCAGCAAAAACGCCAAGCCTATTCCCAACAATAAAGAGGTGGCAAAAGCAATAAATATCTGTATAGCGGGATTACTGTTCACGGGAACTGCTGGATCATTCAGACTGGCTTCGCTTAGGATGGTGACATTGTCCATTTTCATGATAGAGGGGATTTGCCGTTTGAATACTTTGGCTACCGCATTGACGGTTTTCACAGCCTTCGTATACGATAAATCGCGGATTGTTACATCCATGACCTGTGAATCACCTGCGGTGTTCACTCTTAATTTTGACGCCAAAGCTGACGGAGTGACCTTAAGGTCGGGGAAGCTGGCGACCACCTGATCCATAATCGCCGAGGAGATCATAATTTGCTTATAGGAGTTCGTTAAGGCTATATTCGTTTGAACTACACTGTAATCAACGACACCTGCACGATCCGGTCGTGGCGTCTGGTTGATAATGAGCTTTGCGGTAGCTTCGTAAATCTGCGGGGTAAAATATACATTTTTTATGCCCACTACAGTACATACCAGCAATACGATGCTACCAATCAACCACATTCTTTTACGGATCAAACGGATGTACTCTTTCAACTGCACAAGACCAGTCCTCCCTGATTGACTTGTTTTCGATGCAATAACGCTTGTACTGATCCTCTGCATAACGGGGAAAAGAACGATGCATGACCCTCTAATCTATAGTAAAATGTTGTATAATAGCGCATAGAAGGTCCAGCCAGCGAATAAGCACAAAATGCTCAATCATCGGTGGCCTCTTAGGGTATATAAACGAAGACATAAGTGAAAACTATGAAATAAAGATACGTTATGTAACTTACATAACTAATTTATGATACAAAACGTATCTTGTCAAGCGTAAAATTGCTTTTTTACCTTTCTTAACCTTGCCTTCAGGAGGAAAAACAGATGAATTATGGCACCCGCATCGCTGAATTACGAGAACATAAGGGATTAAAACAAGAGGAGCTAGCGCAATCCCTCGGAATTACGCGGGCAGCTCTTTCTCACTATGAAAAAAATAGGCGCAAGCCAGATTTTGAGATCCTGACCAAGCTCGCTGATATTTTTGGGGTAACGATTGACTACTTGGTGGGACGTACGAGCCATCCGGCGGCAATATTGGATTCAGATGTGAGGGAATTTGTGGACCAGCTTGAACTGTCCGACGAGGATATTCTGCGACGTTTCAACCTGACCATTGACGGACGCACCTTGTCTGAGGAAGAAGCCAAACGTTTTATTGCATTTGTCCGAATGGAACGAATGATGGAATAAAGAACGCGGCCGACTGCCTTACGTCTCGCTCAAGTAAGACCAGCCGTTGGAATTTACACGCGCTTGTCCTTCCGGTATGTGGTTCCATCAGCGTCGCTTTCTAGCCATTCTGGTATCGTGATACCACATTGGAGCAAGATGTCCCGGATGTCCAAGTGGATGGCAGCTTTGTCTGCTTTCTGTACGTTGTTTCGAAAAAGAGGGTTGTTCACCCCTAATTCTGTCTCCTTGTTCATTCAGCACTAACCTCGCTTTATTATTCTTGGTCACCGGAAAGAGATTTCCCACAAACCATGTATGTATAGTCATGAACAAAACTATTATATATGAATACATACCTGCAATGTTGTCGTCTTATGACGAGAATATAAAAGGATTTTCTTATTTTTTTCTTCATTATACGTAAAGTATTGGCAAATCAGAACGATTTTCCAACAAAAAAGAACCTGTCAGGTCCTATTTTCTCCTGATAGGTTCTTTTTTGTTTTAATTCGAAATGATGTTAGGTATTCGTTATCTAAGGTCCTATATACATTCCGATCTAATATTAAGCGACCTCGGCTGCCTGGGAAACCTGAGTGCCTCCGGTCGCCCGAACTTTGTAGACATAGTGACCTCCGGCTTTTACCGTCCGATCTGTATACGTGCTTCCCGCTACTTGCGAGGCAATCACCTGATAAGCCCCGTCGGTCCCGTCAGCACGCAGCACATCATAGGAAGATACGCCTTCTGCCTGAAGCCAATTAATCTTTACTGCCCCATCCTGAACAGAGGCTGCCTTCACCCCTGTTGGAGCTGAAGCTGCGGTTTGATCTGTACTTTTTAATTCCAAAATATATTGTACCGCTTCACCAGGACCCAGCTTTTCTTCAAAATCAAGGGCAGGAGAAGCCTTGAGTCCTGATATGGAACGTTGTGCCTGACTGTAAGTAGAACCCGCTCCAAAACGTTCACCCGTGTACAAACCGGCTTTCGGCATCGTTACCCGTACACGAACTGTCTGCGTGGTAGCTTCGAAATTCACTAGATTCACCAGCAATTTGTCTGAAGTAGCGCCGCTACCTGCCAGCGGTTTAAGCTTGGACGTATCCACCGCACGAACATACACCATCTTATCCTTGGTATCCTCTGGATTCAGCACTGTATAAGTCAGAGGTTTTCCATGGGTGGCATAGGCTAAGCTCAAGCGTCTCATGATCTTAACGCGGGTGTCCTGTCCTTGCCCGAACGGATAAATTTCTGTGTTGGCCGGGTTATGACTTTGCAGATCGAAGCCTGTTTTAAACAGCGTATAATCTTTATAAAAAGCAGCGTGCTGGATAAACATATCGGCAAACCCAATTTGCGAACGCATAATCCGGTCGAATGCAGCTGCTTGTGGCTGACTAGCCCCGTAATCTGGATTGTCTCGATGCGTATCATTGGTACCGAACTCTGTGTTCAGCATCTTTTTCGCCAGTCCATTGCTCGAACCGCCGAAGGTTTTCAAATTTTGGACGAAGCTGCCCCCGCCCTCTTCATTATACGATTCACCATAGGCGTGTCCATTGGTCAGGTCGGTGACTTCCTCCAGCTGTTTACGTTGCGCCGGGTCCCGTTCCCATCCATCTGGGTCACCGCATTTTTGCGTACCACTGGTTTGATTTTTGCATGCCTTGGTAGAGTACGTTGGCCAGTAGGCCCAGCCCGGTGCTACGGTTTTGAGATGCGGTGCCAATTGCTTGCCTTCTGTATTCAACCACTTGGCCACAGCCAGATTTACCGCCTTGGAGCGATTAAATAATCCAGGTTCATTATCTACTTCATAATATTGAAGATAAGAACCGTATTTTTTTACATAATCGCGCAACTTTTGCTTGGCCGTCTCTGGTAGAGAACCATCTTTTTGCAGCTTAATATCACCTGTATATAAATACAAAGCAGACGATTGCATATTATACTGCTTTAACGTTTGATAGTAATCATCCACGTCTGTACAGGCCTTACCCACATTACTGGCACAGGTGACCCTCATGACGTTGCCACTATAAGCAATGCCCAGCCATTTGAGAACGTATGGTAAATGCTTAACTGCACCCTGATCATAATAAAATTCTTTATTGTTCACATTTGTTCCGGTCAGTATATATTTACCATGTACCGGTTCGGTCGCAGGTGAAGCTAACGTCTCCAAGCTCAAGTCATCCCAAGTCCACCACACATTTTTATCTTCTGCAGAGGAGCAGTATAGGCAGCGCGCTGTCTTTAGCTTGAGTACGTTAACACCGCTTTGCAATTGCTCTTTGGGTATATACAGCTCGTAGTTGTTTTTGAAATTATAAGTACTCCCAGTACCGGAAACCCCGGCAATCTGAATAATACCGGACAGCTGATGATTTGAAAATACAGCCAATTGCGGGACTGCTTTGCCCGCATCCAAAATCCGAACACGGAATATCATACCATTGGGAGGAATCTGATTCAGCTTATACTGGAGTGTCAGTTCTGGGTTCGTGGACGCATTCAAACCGGGAGGAATATCTCCACTGCTGAGCAATACCGGAACTGTTGTACTCTCTGCTTCCGACAATGCTGACAATGATCCTTTAGCAGATGATTCGGTAGAGGCAGCTGCTGTAGAAATATCGATATTATCCCTACCGACCACACCTTTGAATTCCGCTGAAGAGTCATCCCTCTGACCCAGCTTCCATACTGGACTGGCAGCCGCTACTTTATCCGTCTGCAATTCTGCGCTTCTTGAAGGCGTGTATATAAACCAAGCGATCATCGCTATAGCTACGACCGCTAGTAGTCCAGATAAAACTACTGTATACCTATGGGATAACCATTTTTTTATCATATGATCCACCCTCTCTCCTCAAATTTTTTGACCGGGAAAGAGTATCAATCAAGGAAGAAACAAAGCGTTTCCGGGAATCACCGCTTTCGCTTCATGCTGACTTTCCCACATTAGACGTGCCATCGCGTCGCCTTTTTCATCATAGTATTCCACTTTTAAATCTACCATTTTGCCTGCTTCCAAAGTAATACTACCTTTACGCTCTGTCCAGCTTTGTTTGAACCAGCTGTCAATAACCAACTTGCCGTCTACCCATACACGGATACCGTCATCGGATATCGTTGTGAACGTATAGGTCTCGCTATATTGCGGTTTGATTTTACCCGTCCAGCGAACCGAGAACTGATCGGCATTCACCTTTGGATCAGCTGCATTGGCACGCCAGTTGTAGTCCAGCTTGCTATCTGTACGGATCAAAGCAGGACTTCCGCTCAAATTCATATTGTTAAAATATTCGCCCTGCAGCCCGTTCACATATACCCCATCAGGAACGGAAGGAGGAGTCGGAGTCGGAGCCGGGATAGGCTCACTTTGCCCCTCGTCCGGTAAGGTCGGTACGTCTGTCCCAGGTTGTTCGATTGCTGCCAGCCCATTTTTCACATCATCCCGCGTCAAACTCTTCGAATCATTCATATAATCCTGAATTTGATTTGTTGTGTTATTCTCAGTCAGCATCTTGCCCCAAGTCATGGAATATACCCATTTAGGTTGAGCCTGCAATACCTCAGAACTAGGCATCTCACCGTGCTCCCCAATGGCAATCGGCTTATTCCGTGCCAGCCCGAGCAGACCTTCGTAATGACTTTGCTTAAAATCATTGTTGTAAATGTCTACTGCCAAAATGTCCACTTTGTCATCCCCCGGGTATTTTGGGGTATACGGGACAGTATACGAATTGGGCGCATTCGGACTCCATACCCACAGCAGATTGTTCAATTGATGTGTGTTTGTAAAACGGTCATACATGATATTCCATAGCTGATTGAAATTAGTTTTGTTTCCCCACCAGAACCAGTCACCATTCATTTCGTGGTAAGGTCTCCACAAAACCGGAACCCCTGCATCACGAAGCTGCTTTAACGATACAGCGACCTTATCCAGATCGGCAATGAGGAGGTTATACTGCGTAGTACCTGGGGTCACGTATTTGTTGAACTCCGCCTGACTTACTTTCGCCTGTACATTGGCCCAAGTCAGTGGCCTACCTGGTAGCGCTTCATGAAAAGTCATCGTCACAATTCCACCGGATCTGTCCCAACGGATAGCACTATCGACGACATTTTTACGTTGTGCTGCTTCCGTAGCGTCAGATTGACCAGAGATAGCTCCCATCTCATAGCCGTGTACACCAACATATGCCTGACTGATTTTTTGGACCTTGTTACTTAATTCATCTGGACTTTCCAAATAATCATGCTGACCGGTGACTATTTTTTTCCCTGAGATGTTGAGTAAATAATTGTATAGTTCACGGGCCTGAGTAGAAGCGTCCGAATTAACAGGTTGTAATGAAGCGGCATTCGCCACCGACAGAGAATCTCCAAAACCGACGGGCAACAATGAAAAAAGCATAACAACGGGGAGTACATGACGTATCAGTCGATACAGAGGAATAAAATTGAATCTCACTTTCGCTCTTCCTTTCGGTAGCCAGGCTGCCATCCTTGTGGAAGGCCCTTTAGCTTTGCGTACCTGCCTTTCGACAGGGCTGCGTTTATCGTTGGAAGGAGTTTGGATTCCTTCTTACCCTAAGTATCGACTTTTTTTTACCAAAATTTAATAGGTCATGTTCATGAATTTACAGGTTTTCGCCCAATTTCGACAGTTTAGGCTATGAATTTTCATGAATTCGTCTTTTTTTCGTTTTTACGAAAATAATTAGGAGATAAATTGGTGACGGGAAATTTCATTCCAATCCATACAAAAGCGGACAATATCCTCTTCAACCAACTCAGAGCCAGTCTGCACCTCAATAAAATCCACATCGGTCACTGCCAAAATGCTATGCTTCGTCCCTTCAGGGATACGTACTACGTCACCAGCCTTCACTTTGTGCAGCTTCTCATTCAAAATAATTTCCGCTTCACCGCTAATAATGGTCCAGATTTCACTTCGTTTGAAATGAAGCTGATAGCTGATATTTTTGCCTTTCCGTACGCGGATTCGTTTGGTCAATACCTCGTTACCCTCGTCATACTTGACATAATCCACAACCCGATACTGTCCCCAACGACGTTCTTCATACATTGGACGCTGATCATGAGCCTTGAGCACTTCCTTAATGCGAGGACTTTCTGCCTTATTGGTCACAAGAATGCCATCCGGGCTAGCGGCTACGATCAGATCATTCGTTCCAATGATCGCCACAGGAATGTCTAACTCGTTAATAAGGCTCGTATTGACGCAATCCTCCGTTACTACACCTCTGCCCACTTGTTGATTAGACATTTCTTCTGTGAGCGTATTCCAGGTACCCAAATCCTTCCAAAAACCATCATACGGAAGAACTACGATGTCCTTTTCCTTCTCGACTACTTCATAGTCAAAGCTGATTTTTTCCAGAGATGCGTATTGCTTTTGCATTTCTTCATAATTAAGCGGCAACCCCTTGGATGCCAAGATATCCAGCAAATAACTTAATTTGAATGCAAAAACCCCGCAGTTCCATAGAGCATTGCGTTCAATCAGACGCTCCGCCTGCTCCCGGTCGGGTTTCTCTTGAAAATGGCTCACTTCGCGGTAGCCTGTGCTACCTTGGGTGGCATCGTTTTTCGGAATAATGTAACCATATTTCTCTGAAGGATAGGAAGGGACAACCCCGATTAAAGCAAGCTTGCCTTCACTCTCCTGAAGCGTATGTTCCAGCTGGGCTACGGAAGCGAAGAAAGCATCCTCAACATAAGGATCTACAGGCAATATAGCTATAATTTCATCAGGTGAAACACCAGCAATGGAATATAGATAAGTCGCTGTCAGCGCAATCGCAGGAAAGGTGTCTCTGCGTTCCGGCTCAACAATGATGCGCGTATTCGGCCCGACCTGACTCTGGATCATTTCGACCTGTGCTCTCCCTGTCGCAATAAACGAGGATTCTGATAATCCGTTGTCTCCCAATTGTCTCCATACCCGCTGTACCATGGATTCCGAAATCCCCTCCGGGCTCTCCAGTACCTTCAAAAATTGTTTGGAACGGGAATCGTTGGACAAAGGCCATAATCTTTTACCGGAACCACCAGACAAAAGTACGAGCTTCATAACTCTCCACTTCCTCTCTATATTGGTTGGATGATCGTTCTGATGATGAGTTGACTACCCGCTACGGTATGAATTTAATCTTATGATCGCTGTTGCCGTGGGATTCTTTGGATTGTATAAAATCGTATATAGGTTTGAATCCCACTAAGCTTATGCTTCCGATGCGAGCTTTCCTTTGGAAAGCTTTCAGGCGAACGCTCCGCTTCTCCAGATTCAAATCCATCCCTGCGCTACTCAAAAATGCATCATGCCGATCATACCGTTTATTGCAAAAGGCACGACCGGACATTATTAAGTCCGGTCAGCCTGTAAAATCTCACGCTTGGCGTTTACCTGCCTTGCTTCACAGGAGCGGCGCCGGGGTACAGCCGCATGGAGCTTTGATCGGAAGGAGCGGCATCAACCGCGCCGCTCCTTCTGATCTGCCCTTCTACTCCCCCCATAAGGTGGGAGTTTAAAAATTGTGACTCCACGGCGAAAAGCAGCGGAGCGGGCAGAATTGTTCTGGAGAAGCGTCAGCGTTTGCCTTTATCCCCGGATTTTAACCTTTGAATGTTTTATATAATCCAGAAAATCCGGGGGTAACAGCAATCGGAAGAACAATCTGCACGCGCAGCGCCTTCAGCGCCTCCAACACCGCCACAGTCACTTTTTAATCTGTCACTTTTAAACTTCCACTTTATCCCGATTCCACCCACTCATCCGCGGACGACCCACGGAATAGTATTCCAGCCCGGAGCCTTGGATCTGTTCCTCACCGAATACGTTACGGCCGTCAATGAGAACCGGCTTGCGCAAAATGGAGGCCAGTTGTACGAGGTCGACTTTTTTGAACTCTTCCCAATCGGTCAACAGGCACACAGCGTCGCTACCTTCAGCAGCTTGCTGTGGGGATGAGCACCACACAATATTCGGGTGATCCACGCGCTCCTTGAATTTATCCATCGCAATGGGATCATACAGTTTGACAATAGCGCCTGCCTGAATGAGCGTTTCTACGATTTCCAGTGCTGGAGCTTCGCGGATGTCATCTGTATTGGGCTTGAAGGCGAGGCCCCAAATGCCAATCGACACACCGTTCAGTTGACCCAGCGATTCGCGCAGCTTGGATACAATCATAAAGCGCTGGTCGGTATTCACCTCGACCACCGATTTCAACAACTTAAATTCATAGTCTACATTACCTGCAATTTGGATAAGCGCATTTGTGTCTTTTGGAAAGCAAGAGCCACCATACCCGATCCCTGCTTGTAGAAAAGAGGAGCCAATCCGTTTGTCCATACCCATACCGTCAGCCACACAGGTTACATCGGCGCCAACCTTTTCGCAAATATTAGCGATTTCGTTAATGAACGAAATTTTAGTTGCCAGAAACGCATTGGACGCGTATTTGATCATTTCAGCACTACGGATATCCGTCACATAGATTTTATCCGTGAAGACCTGATGCAGAGTGACCATGGTTTCACGCAATCCTGTATTGTCCAAACCAATAATGATGCGATCCGGATGAAGCGTATCATTGATGGCTGAGCCTTCTCTCAGGAACTCCGGCGCGGAGACGATATCGAAAGACAAGCTCGTGTGACGAGCCAACACGTCCTTAATCTTTTCGTTCGTTCCGACAGGTACAGTACTTTTGGTCATAATAATCTTATACCCGTTCATGGCTTTCCCAACATCAGCGGCCGCCTGTTCAATGTACGACAAATTCGCCTCGCCGTTAGCCAGAGAAGGCGTACCTACCGCCAAAATTACGATATCCGAGCGGCGTACCGCATCGGCCAAATCCGAGGTGAACTCCAACCGGCCCGCTTCCAGATTCAACGCGATCAATTCCTCAATACCCGGTTCATAAATCGGAGATTCTGCCCGGTTCAACATGTCGATTTTGTGCTGCTCCAGATCGACACAAATCACCTCATTACCTTTTTGCGCAAAACATACACCCGAGACGAGCCCAACGTATCCAGTACCGATTACAGCCAGCTTCATTCCGTTCATCCTCCTTTTAGAAAGTTCACATAGGCTTGTTCTACATACTTTTTTAATTGATCCTTGAAGTTTTCTTCATCAAATTTGCGGGCATGGGTAATGATATCGTCCACATTCCATGCATGTTGCTCAACCTTTTCGACGGCCTCCAGCACATCCTCTACTTGATGCTTGCGGAAAAATACGCCGTTCACATGAGGAACAATCGTATCCAGCGCTCCCCCACCCTGAAAAGCGATGACAGGCCGTCCGGCCGCATTCGCCTCCAAAGGCGTAATACCGAAGTCCTCTTCACCCGGAAAAACGAGCGCTCGGCATTCTGCCATCAGCTTGTTAACCTCTTCATCCTCAAGCCTGCCGAGGAACTCAATGTTCGGGGCAGCCATACCTTCGAGTCGTTTACGGTCTGGTCCTTCACCCACAATGCGCAGCTTGAGACCGTTACGTTTGAATGCTTCGATCGCGAGATCGATGCGCTTGTAGGACACCAATCGGGATACGATCAGGTAATAGTCACCGATGTTTGTAGCGCGTTTAAAACGGGATGTATTAATAGGTGGAAAAATCACATCCGAATCCCTTTGGTAATAGTGCAAAATTCTTCGTTTAACAACCGAAGAGTTGGCAACAAACTGGTCTACGTTGCGAGAAGTTTTGGCATCCCATGTTTTCAACCGGTTCATGTACAGCTTGAGCATGTTTTTGAGCAGGTTGGATTTGGACTGCCGGGCCATATATGTATCGTAATCCCAGGCAAACCGCATCGGTGTGTGACAATAACAAATGTGAAACGTATGTTTGGGTACCTGGATGCTTTTCATAAATGCACTGCTGGAGCTTAAAACAATGTCGAAATCCCTAAAATCAAAATCACGTATAGCAATGGGATACAGCGGCAGCACTCCTTTGAAGTTGTCCTTCACCCCTGGGACTTTTTGTAGCCAAGTGGCTCTAATATCCGCATCCTTCAAGTTACGCGACAGGCGGTCGTCGCTGAACACCGTTGTGAAGATAGGAGCCTCCGGATACATATCGTGGAATACCTCTACTACCCTTTCCGCTCCGCCCATTTGGATTAAGTAATCGTGTGCTATCGCTATTTTCATCTGAATCATCCTTTAACGCGAATGTCGGTCAGACTCCTGCCAACAAACCCTTATAGTAATGAACTATATCCTTAACTGTGTTCTCGATGACAAAATGCTTTTTGACCCGTTCCATCCCTCTCTCACCCATCTGCTGACGTTCTTGTGGATGCTCCAACATCCAGCGGATGGCTTCTTCCAGCTTAGCCGGATCACCCGGTTCAATAAGCAGCCCGGTTTCATGGGGTACCACCGTTTCCTTGGGTCCACCCTCATTGGAAGCAATCACTGGGAGACCCGCAGCCATGCCTTCAATAATGACCTGACCGAATGGTTCTGGTGTAATAGAGGTATGAATCAGCAAATCACAACGCTGCATCAGGCCTTGAATGTCATCGACGTGTCCCAGCAGATTGACGTTAGCCAACCCGTATTCGCGCATCGTGGACTCTAATCGTTGCTTGTATTCCTCTTCTCCGAACAACGCATCTCCAGCCAGCCAGAATTTCACGCGCTGATCCGGTAAAAAGGAGCGTGCCGCTTCCAGTAAAATATGCTGTCCCTTCCATTCCGCCAATCTGCCGACCAATACGACGTTAAACGAGTCATCACCACGTGAATCCGCAGCCGTGTCACGTGCTGTAATTGCTTTGGCAAAAGCAGAGTAAACGACGAGCGTCTTTTTGTCCGGGGGTAACTCCAACGCACTCAGCGTGGATTTGGAATTTGCAATCACTCCGTTGGGCAAAAAGCGGGACATCAGCCGAATCCCTTTGGCCACAATCGGCTTCAGATACGGCGGACCGATGTGGTCACGGATATGCCAGATCAAGGGCAGCTTCGCCGATTTGGCGGCTACTGTACCATACAGTGCAGACTTGAGCGAGTTCGTGTGAACGCACACGACCTTTTCCTCACGCAGCAAGGGCGCAAGTTTTCTACCGTAAGCCAGCAAACGAAAAGCTGCTGCAGGCGCACCTAGATTCACGGCATTCCGTCCCCGATTGCGAATCGAATCGTCCAATGGAACGATGCGCACATCAATATCACGCTGCCGAAGCCGATCTGCCAAATCGCCCTCCTCTGCCAAAATAACGAGCGGGTCGATATGTTCCCCGATATTCGTCAGTATGTTATACAAAGCGACTTCGCCGCCGCTCCATCTTGCCGTATGGTCAATATAAGCTACTCTCATCATTTCGCCGCCGCCTTTCTATCAAGGACCTGTCGGAACACCTCTTCCACCTGCTCCGCTACATGTCCCCATGTATATCTGCTCAGGACATGGTCCCGGCATTCCCTTGCATTCGGTAGAAGTTCACGATGATCCAGCACACGCAGCAACCCTTCAGCAATGGCTTCACTATCCGTTCCCTTGAACAAAAGCTCGGGACGGAATCCTCTTAAAATCTCCTTATTGCCACCCACAGGAGTCGCCAGCACCGGCAGTCCCGAGGCCATCGCCTCCACTGTGATCAGACCGAAACCTTCCAGTGCCTGTGTAGGTACAACGAACAAATTCGATGCTTGGTGGTACAGTGGAAGCTCCTCATCTGACACATAACCGAGCAGCCTTACATGGTTATGAAGATTGTATTCCGCCACCTTGGAAGCCAATTCCTCCATCAAGGGGCCCTTCCCTCCAATCAGCAACACATGATCAGGATGACGCTCGGTTACTCGTCGCCATGCTTCCAGTAGCTGTAGCAGTCCCATTCGATTAACAAGACGACGAACGGTGAGCACAATCGTCGCATTTTGCGGCAAATTCAGGCGCTTCCGCACCGCTTCTTGATCCTCTGCCGGGTGGAACCTTTCTACATTCGCCGCACCAGGAATAACATGAATTTTGCTGAGTGGAACCTTATAGTGCTCATGCAAAATATCCCGAAAGGTTTCGCTTAGCACTATAAATTTATCCGCCAATCCGTAGGCCTTCATTTCAATGGATTTAGCCAACGTCGTTTTTAGCAAATGCTTGATGCCCTGTCCTTCAATCTTCATTTCCTCCGTCCACGGTCCGTGAAAGGTGGTAACTACCGGAATTCCTCTTTTTTTCGCCTCCAGCGCCGGTCCGACACCATAGGGAGCAAAATGGGAATACAGTACATCCGTCGGTTGCTTGTCAAACAGCTCTGCTGCATATTTTTGCATTAGCTCTCGACGCTTCCACATGGATTGCTGCTTGCTGCCAATCGAATGAATCCGAATACGGTCGGGCGCCTGCGGCTGCTCGTCACTACAGATTAGAGCATCCAGCGTATTGCGCTCTAACGTAAGCTGCTCACAGATGGATTTGAAATATGTGTTGAGGCCTCCTGGCTGCAAGGACGGCCAGCTAAGCCCCGTTGCCGCAATACGAAATCCGTTATTGTACGACATAGCTGGTTTCTCCTTTCTGCTCGGTATGTCCGTCATCCACGATTTCTATCTTTTTTCGCCGCTTGGTTAGCTCATAATGCTTGAAGCAGACGAGAAACTCATACATCACCCAGAATACTGCTACGGCAAAACCCGCCAATCCCTTGCGGTATAAGCCTTGGACAAAATACTTCTGCACAAAGCGGGCAGGAGGCCGCCACAACAGTCTGGTAATCCGAAAGGATCTTCCTTTGTTAAATGCCGTCTCTGCTTCCAGATCTGTATATTTGTTAAAACGGGTCATATGATCACTGATGCTGCGGAAGCCGTAGTGCCATAACACGCCCTCCAGATTGACAATCTGGGAAGAGGCTACATCCGGCATTTCATGAACAAGACTATTCGTAATGCCATAAATACGCCGATTGTACAAACGAACCAGGTATTCGCCTTTGTTCATCCATTTGCCGAGAAAATCTCCAATCCGGAATACGGAATATGCTTTGGCCGGATCGTGGAGCGTTTCCTTTACTTTCAACAAGTCTCCAAGCAACTCTGCATCCACTACTTCGTCCGTATCAATCAGGAATATCCAATCAAATTCCGCTTTTTCAACACCAAACATGCGCTGTTTGGCATAACCGGGCCACGGGTTGGAAAACACCCGACAGCCCAAGGATTCAGCTACCTGAATCGTATTGTCCTTGCTCCCTCCGTCAATGACGACGATATCGTCCGCAAAGGGCTTGCAGGATTTAATGGCGGCTGTGATTCGAGTGCCATCATCCTGAGCGATAATAACTACGGATATCCGGTTGTCCGCGGGAACGCTAGACATGTGGTTCATTAGCGGGTGCCTCCTTCTTTATCTAACCGTTAACTGGCTTTTTCCGGATGTAGTGTGACATCGTTGATCGGAGCCATTGAAAATCTTGTTTGGAAATAAGCAGTCTTGGAATCTTCATTTTTAGAACGAATTTAACATTACATAAAATGAAAATGAACCGTAGAATCCCCGAAGACAGCATTGCTATCCCTGCACCCGTCAATCCATATTTCGGTACGAGTATGGACAGCAATGGAATGACGAGCGCCAATCCGACACCCTGTAGAATGGTAACCAGTTTGGGCTTACCCAACGCCATAAATTGTTGTGCCAGCACCATGGTTCCCCCACTGATAGCAACCTCAAGCACCAGGAACCGGAATACCGTAAGCGCTTGTTTAAACTCTTGACCATATAACAATGTAAATACGAACGGAGCAATCAGCATCAGCATCACCGCAGCCAGAAAGGTTGCCGTTGATGTCACTCGAAATGCCCGAAATGTTATGGCCACCGCCTCTTCCTTATTCAGACCGGAGGCTTTGGGAAACAGCACGACAATGATCGAGGTAGAAAATACATTCACCATCCTGGCCAAGCTGACCGCTACTGCATATAAACCGAGATCAGCGGGTCTGAGCAGACCCGCAATCAAAATCTGATCAATATAAGTGGAAACCTGCCCCATGAGATCATTTCCGTATGAACCCATACCGTAGGTAAAGAGATTTTTAAATTGCGTCCAGCTGTTCTTTACCTTTGGTTTGTACAGCCGAATCATTCGTATCGTGACACCAATATAAATCGGCAAGCCCGGCAGTAAATAGGCCAATGCCGAGGTGTACGGATTCATATTTCCGGTTAAGATCAGAATCGCCAGACCCAGCAGTGTACTTAGCGGTACCAGATACCGGAATAAATTGTACTGCTTATATTCCGAGCGAACTTGAAGCAATGCATTATTGATCTGTGAAATCGCTATGAGCGGACACATCATCATGGAGCACTGCGCGAAAAGTATGACCGATGAAGAAAAAGAGCGCAGCCAATAAGGAATTAGAAAAACTCCGACGAGTGTCGCCAAGCCCCCGAACATGGTAGCCAGCAGCAAGGCCAGACCATACAGCTTGCCCGTTTCCTCCGGTTTCCTTTTCGCATTGTAAATTAATGCAGATGGGACACCGAAGCTCATGCAGAAGGCGAGAAATTGGGACCAGTTCACCATCGCTGTCTGTTCCCCGCGTCCAGTAGGACCCAGGAATCGTGCCGTTAGCACACCAGTCAGCATATTCACGACGAGAATCAGCATACTGAATATCATCGTTTTTACTGCTGCAGAGCTGTTATCCTTGCTTTTGGCAAACCGAATCACCGTGGACCATAGTGTCCGGACAGGTGCGGATAATGCTTGTAAGTTTTGCACAGCCTTTACCTTCTTTCCGCGATGACATCTTTTGCCCATAGTCCTATTCCGATCATCATCCAGATCAGATAGCCGCGCATACCGGGGAAACCATTATCTGATATGAGACTGGCTACAGCTCCGGCCCACGTAGCCAACGCCAGTCTGATATAAGGCTGACTGGCATCTCGTGCGGCAATACGGGCGAGAAGGCGCTTGATGATAACGAAGAGACCACCGAAGAAAAAGAATGCCCCGAAAATACCGAAGGTGAGGAAAATGGCGATATATCCATTATCCATAATCCCAAGTTCGCCGAGATCGCCGCCGTTATCAAGCTTGGTTCCGATTCCTACACTCCCAATCCCCTGCCCGACCGGATTGCCAGCAATCGCCGGAAGCATCGTATGCAGTAAATCCAAACGTTCATTGTACGAATGATCCTGCTGAATATCCGTCAGCGTCTGCATGCGAGCCACCAAACCTTCTGCCCCTGGAAGTTTTGGAACAATGATGTAGAGAAGAAGGCCAACTATAGCTAGTTGAAACAAGGTTTTCCACTTTCCCTTGGAAGATGAACTGAGAATGTAAGCCAGTAACATGACGAATGCAATTAGCCAGGCTGAACGTACCAGCGTGATTAAGAGACAAACGACCGTCAGCAGGATTCCGATCCATCCCAAAGTGCCACGCCAACGTTTTTCCATTAGCATGGGTACAAGTGCCATCGCCAGGAAAATAGCGCAGGGACCGGGCGAGTTCATGGAAGAAAATACTCTGATTTGAAGTGGTTCTGGAACACCAATGGAATTCATTTCTACATGATTCATCCAAAATGCATCCCACGGAGGCACCGTCAAGTACTGAATAATGCCGTAAATTGCCACAAGAACAGCAATGTTGGCATATGAATACAGCAGTCGGTCCAGCTCCTTCGCCTTCATGGGCTTAATCGCAAGATAAGGCAACAGGATCAAAGGAACCACATAATTGGCTAAATCATAAGCAAAAACAATACCATTTTTGAATAACCCGACCACACTTCCGTAGGCCAATTCTATGCCGAAAAATACAGCAATTCGGGTCAAGGGTTTTTCCGCCTGATGAATGCCTCGCAACACAGGAATAATCAACATACTGCTTACCAGCAGCGGTGCCACGCTCAACAAGGAAACCGAGTGATACGTTCCCTCCATCCAATCCGCAATGCGGCGGATTTCCGGGCCTACTGCCCACACTGCCAGTGTGTAAGGAATCAGTAGCCGCGATTGCAAGATCGCCAGCAGGAAGGCCGGAAAAACGAGCGCCAGCAATATGGCTCCCTGCTGGCTCATGGTGGGATTCATCTTGGCGCTGACAAATCCGATGGCGAGTGGCAACATACAAGCCAGCAACCCCATGCCGATCATGCTGATTCCACGCCGATTTCCTAGCCAAACGGAAATCTGCTGATCTGCCAACCGACTCATGTTTCTCACCCCTGACCTCCCTTCATCCGCTTCCGCTTGAACATCTCCTTAAACAGCAGAACGAGAAATTGGGAATCCTCAATCAAATATCTTTTCCACAATCGTTTAGGCTCCTGAGACAACCTCCAGAACCATTCAAATCCCGTCTTCTGCATCAGCTCCGGTGCTCTTTTCACATTTCCCGACAGGAAATCAAAGGTCGCTCCCACCCCAATCGAAATCGGAGCGCGGTAAGTCTCGTAATATCTGTAGATCCATTTTTCCTGTTTAGGGGCGCCTACACCTACAAAAACGATGTCCGGGCGAGCCTCTTGAAGCAGTTGGATAATGTGCCTATTCTCCTCCTCGTTTTTCTCAAAACCATAAGAAGGAGAGTAACAGCCCACCACATTCATGTTCGGATAAGATTCCTGGAGATTGAGCATAGCCTTCTCAGGAATACCGTCAGCTGCACCCAGAAAAAATAAACGATAGCCTCGATCCTCAAAAGCCTCTCCCAGCCGAGTGAACAAATCTGACCCGGACACCTTTTGTTTGAGGGGTTTTTTCAGTAACTTGGACGCCCATATGATAGGCATCCCATCGGCCACTACAGCTCCGGCATCCGAATACACCTTGCGGAATTCATCATCCTTGCGAAGCTTGATCACATGATCGACATTACAGGTCAAAATGTAGGAATGACGCTGATGTTCAATAGAAGTATCTATAAATTCGAGTAGATCATTAAAATCGTAATTATCAAAGTTGACATCGAACATGTTCACTCTGCTCATCGTATCACTTCTCTTTGCGAAAATCGGTTTGAGTAGATGTCTGGTATAACGCGTTCAAATACCAGCAAAATGGAATAATCATCTGAACCGTCGACAACGTATTATCTGAAAACGAGTAGATCAGAAAGCCTGCAATTAAGCTTACAAAATAAGGTTTGATAGACTTGGCAAGCGACCGGTAAATGAGAGCGAACACGATCAGCAATGAAAGCATTAATAGCCCGCAACCGATATATCCCGTGTCAAAATAAAAGCGTATATACTCGTTATGCGGTACAACAAAGCCATTGAATAATGTCCCATCGTTCGCGACCGTTACCGCGCCAAGACCTCTCCCTGACCAAGGGTAATCATGTACTCTGTTCAAAAAATATTCCCATGCCTCCGAGCGTCCCGACAGGTCAATGCCTGTATCGGTCTCCCGTTCGAAGGAGCGTTTTTTTAAATTGTTCCATTGCAGGGCCACCGCCCCCAGAGCAACCAAAAACGATCCGGCCAGCGGTAGCAAATAATTGACTTTCCCCTTGAGGTACTGACGGGCAATATCAAACAGATATACAGCAAACATTAATAACAAAGCCAGAATCGGTCCACGTGTACCGGTAGCGATCAGAATCAGAAAGTTCAGTGCCAACACAGTGTAATAAAAAGCGGCTTGCTTGGGTCTGCGCTTGACCTCAATTAGAGAGACGGCAATTCCGAGAAAGGAGAGCATTGCCAGATGCGGCGGTATATTCGCTCCTTGTACTCTGACTGCGCCCGTAAATTCTACATCCGTAAACGAATGCAGCCCTAGAACCTGCAAACCCAATCCAATGACCACACTAATAATTGGCAACAGACTGATCAGTCGGATATGCTTTTCTGCTACATCCTTTTTCCACTGGATCAGTAAAAAAAAGAAAGGGAGTGATAAACCGACGAACGCCTTAACGGCAATCGAGGTCGTTAACAAAGGCAGCCATGCTGAAAATCCAAATGTGATCCCCAGCATGATCACCAATGCCCAGACCGGATAGCTGAACTTGAGACGTATGCCATACACGAGCATGCACGGCACCAGCAGAGCCAAAATGCCCAATTTGTACAATGACAAAATCTCAATACCGAACACGCCACCCTGATACAGAGAATCGACTGAGACTGCTGTACTTAGCAAAACAGCGTAGCTGATGCGCTCTGGATGATGGATAGAAACAGCCAGCAAGAGCAGTAAACATACCGCCGCAATACTGACCACCGGCTGATAGGTAGCCGCAATTCCTACAGCAAGAGCGCCCAGTAGAAAAATAAAAACATGCTGTATGGTGTTTATTCTAGTAGTCCAAGGATAGTTACTCATGTTCCATCTTTCACCCCGCAGCTGACTCGCTTTTCCGGTTGCGCAGTGTATCCAGTGTCCCACGGATACTTTCAAGCCTGCACCGGTTCAACAGCTTCCTGCCCTCACTACGTGCCAGCAGGGAATCCAAAGTGATGTATAACACTTTGGCTGCCGTCTTCGCCATCAGCATCGCGTTGCCGCGCAGACCTACGGCCTGAGCAGCGTTAGACATGCCCTGACAATAGTAGCGGTTCATGATCCATTCTTTCGTTAACCGTGAAGCCGGCACAAAATGTTCCACAGACATGTGTGGATGATACATAATCGTTCCACCATTTTTACGGATTTGCTCGAATACCCACGATTCTTCACCTGATAGAAGGATATCTCCCTTTCTGCCTAGATGAAGCGGGAACATAACGGCGGCAAAAGCCGTTTTGCGCATCGCCATATTCGCTCCAAATGGATTCAGTCCAGACGGATATTCACGAACGGCTTTGCCCAGATCAATAATCGTGTAAGGCAGTTCAAGCGGGCCTGTTAGCCAACCCGGTCGTTCCGTCTCAAACATAGGGTCAATTTTCCCACCCATAGCCGTCAGCTCAGGATTGTTCCCGAATGCTGACATAATCGTTTGCAACCATGTAACACACGGAATTGCATCATCATCGAGAAAAGCAATGACTTCCGCTCTTGATAACGTAATGCCTGCATTGCGAGCAGCAGACAGTCCTTGTTCGCGCTCATAATGATATCGGAGATGGATATTCTGACCATGGGCGACGGTGAACCTTTTGATCGTCGCTGCTGTATGATCGGTGGATCGGTTATCGACCACAATGATCTCAGCCAGTGCAAGGTCTTCCAGCTCCAGCAGGGACATTAACGTTTTCTCCAGCAGGTCCGCCCGGTTATAGGTGCAAATAACGACGGACACTGCGGGACATCGCTTGAATGCATCCATCAGTAAGCATCCTTGGAGAACAGCATTTTAACGCCTGTTTTCATGATGATTTTCAAATCGAGCCACGTATTGCGAACATGAATATACTTCAAATCCATTTGCACCATTTCTTCGAAGCCTACACTGTTACGTGCGCTCACCTGCCAGTAACCCGTACATCCCGGTGTTACAATCAGGCGTTGCTTATCATAATCAGAATATTGCTCGACCTCGCTGGGCAACGGCGGACGCGGACCGACTAAAGTCATGTCGCCGACCAACACGTTCCACAGCTGCGGAATCTCATCAATACTCGTCTTGCGCAGAAAACTGCCAATTTTCGTGATCCGAGGATCGTTTTTAATTTTAAACATGGCGCCGCTCACTTCATTCAGCTCCATCAAGTCCTTTTTCAGTTCCTCTGCATTGGACACCATTGAACGGAATTTATACATATCGAATAACTTCTCATTCTTGCCCACCCGAGTTTGCTTGAAAAACACGCTTCCCTTTGGGTCTTCGAGCTTAATCAAAACGCCTACCACTACAAAAAGCGGAAGCAAGACGATCAAGCCCACGAACGACAGCAGCATATCAAGGAGGCGTTTTGTGACCAGGTAGGACGTTTTATCCTGAATTTGTGTATTTCCGTATGGCATGTAAAACGCTTTACCTGACATGACAGCCTCGCCGTCCTCCGGTAAATTTTCCATGCTCATGCTGACGTACCCCCTCTCAACCTGCCGTGGTTGCTTTCTCGGTCTTTTTCAACCATTCATTCATGGCCTCCATAACCGGATACTTCAAATCATCGCTGGCAAGTGCAAATTCAAGTGTGGTTAAAATATATCCAAGACGCTCACCCACGTCATAACGAGTGCCTTCAAAATCATAGGCGTACACACGCTCACTCTGATTCAGCTTTTGGATCGCATCCGTCAACTGAATTTCGCCGCCAGCTCCTTTTTCCTGAAGATCAAGATATTTGAAAATTTTCGGCGAGAACACGTAGCGACCCATAATAGCCAAATCAGATGGCGCTGTGCCTGGAGCCGGTTTTTCTATAAAATTATTCACTCGGTACAAGCGTCCGTCCTGCTGATCCGGTTCAATGATGCCGTACCGGTTCGTAAATTCCTGCGGTACCCGCTGCACACCGATAACCGAATTTTGAGTTTCCTCATACTGATCCATCAGCTGGCGCAGGCAAGGTTTTTGACCTGTTACGATATCATCGCCCAGCAGCACACCAAACGGCTCGTCCCCGATAAAGCGTCTTGCGCACCATACCGCATGTCCAAGACCTTTGGGTTCTTTTTGGCGAATGTAGTGAATTTCCACTCCCGAAGAACGCTGTACTTCCTCCAGAAGTTTCAGCTTACCGTCCTCGAGCAGTTTGGATTCCAGCTCAAATGCGTTGTCAAAGTGGTCCTCAATGGCACGTTTGCCTTTACCCGTAACGATAATAATGTCCTCAATACCCGAAGCAATCGCTTCTTCCACGATATATTGAATCGTAGGCTTATTGATAATTGGAAGCATTTCCTTAGGCATCGCTTTTGTGGCAGGGAGGAAGCGCGTACCTAACCCTGCTGCTGGAATAATGGCCTTTTTCACTCTTTTCGTCATCGCACTCATTCTCCTTGCTTCATCGAATTTTGGTGTTGCTTACTTCACCTGATTCATCACAATTCCAACCAGCGTCGCACTGGCCTGCTCCATGAGTTGCTTTGTTTTGCGTAGATCTTCCCGTTTGGTACGACCATGTCTAGCAACGAGAATCACACCATCCGTCAAGCCTGCAATCAAGCGAGCATCCGTATAATTCAACGCCGGAGCCGAATCAAGCAAGATGATGTCATATTCACGTTTGAGCTCTTCCAGCAGCTCAGCCATACGTTCGCTACCGAGCAGATCTGCTGCGTTGTACAGGGTGTCTCCACCGGGAACAACCGATAGCTCCAGCCCACCATGCCTAACGATAGACTTGGAAGAAGCCCCACCGCGCAAATAAGCCGATAGACCTGCGGTATTCTCCATTCCGAATATTTCGTGCAGCGCTGGTTTATGCAGATTGCAATCCACCAGAGCCACCTTCTTGCCTTCTTGTGCAAAGGAAACTCCGATGTTGGCGAGCAGTGTAGTTTTACCCGCTCCGCTTTCCGGCGAGGTCAACAATAGAACCGTGCCACGGTCCTTTTGCCCAATCACCTGCTGCCGGATGTATGTACGGAGGGATCGAAATGATTCCGAGATATACGATGATGGATTACTTTCTGTAATCAACATGTCATTCAATCGCAGCATATTTACGCTCCCCTACCCGTTCTTTGGAATTTCCGGCTGCTCCATCGACGTCTTTCTTGCGAATGACTGGAATCGATGCGATTACCGGAATACCGATGTCCGCGTCCGCTTCTTTCTCCGAGCGCAGCGTGCCGTTAATGCTTTCCAGGAACACAATCGTGCCCAATGCAATCATCAGCGATACGAGAAAACTAATCGCAATATTCATGAGCGGGTTCCCATTAATCGGGTCAGGATTGGCCTGAGGGTCCGCTTCATTTAAAATTTTCACATTATTCAATTCCATCAATCCCGGAACTGTCTGTACGAATTTCTGGGTTACCGCGTTTACTACCGCTGCGGCCTGTGGATAGCTCCCTGCCTCAAACGTCAAACCGATAACCTGACTTTTATCCGAGGATTTAATCTGCAGCTTCTCTGCCAACTTCTGCTGCGTCAAACCGAACTCGGGATGAGCCGCTACAACAGCGTCCATAATTTTAGGTGAAGTGAGAATTTGCTTGTAGCTTTCCACCAAATTAAGACTTGTGTTGACGTCGTTCAGATTGTTACTCCCCTGCTTGGCGGAAATATGATTAACCAGCAGTTGGCTTGAAGCGGAATAGACTGGCTTCACAACATTGTCGCTCACAAAGTATGTTGTTACACATGAGAGAATGACAAAAATTGCGATCAGCCACAATCTTCTTTTGATCAGGACTAGATAATCCAAAATGGTTTTCTCCACAAAAATCCTCCCTCCTATACAATTTCTCTTCATATTTAAGTATGACTTTATTGTAACAATTGGCTCTGTGAACGACATGGAACCGAATGGCACTTTCTCCCTCACTATGGGGGGAGGGAAATGTATACTTTCGGATACGGCATGGTATACTTTTGTACCATGCTTTGTCGATTATGGAAAAAGAAATCGAAAAAAGCCTCAAAATCACAAAGCTTGGTGATTTTGAGGCTTTTCTTTCCACTCGCATATAAAAGTGCAGCGCAGCTTATAGAGTCAGCGCATCATACCATGTTTGTTGGCTCGTACTTCGCCAGACCAATGGCATTGGCATACAATGCTGCCTGCGTACGATCCGCCAGCCGCAGCTTGGCCAAGATCTGACTGACATGCTTTTTGACTGTGAACTCACTGATAAATAACCGCGATGCAATTTCACGATTGCAGGCTCCTTGTCCCAGCTCGACCAGCACTTCCTTTTCCTTTGGCGTCAGGTCGTCCGACAGATTGCCCGCATCTTCACGCAGCTTGTTTTCGAGAATAGCCGGATCATAATATTTGCGTCCTTTGTTGACAAGATGAATCGCGTAAATTAATTCCTCAGGCAATGCTTCCTTAAGCACATAACCATCCACGGAAGCTTCCTCTGCTTTCAGAAAATCTTCACGTGTTGCGGAAGAGGTCAGCAAAATAAATTTGCTTCTGAAACCACGTCCGCGCGCTATCTTGATAATATCCAGCCCCGATTCATCAGCTAGTTTCAAATCCAGCAGCACCAGATCCGGATCTGTTTCCTCGATCACCACAAGTGCTTCCTGTTGATTCTGGGCCTCTCCCGCAAACTGAACATTGGGCTGCATGGATATAACCGCAGCGAGTCCTTTCCGTACTAAAGGATGATCATCGACAATGACAATTTTCATGATTCGGCCTCCTGTCTACAGTTCAGGATTTGCATAATCCCTATGTATCCGATTGTTACCGCAGATTTTGTATTGCAGAATGTTCACGCATTTTATTCGAGGATTTTGCAAAATTCTCATTCATAAGCATTTACCGGAATGGACAATCGGATCTGTGTTCCCTCTCCGATTCGACTTGAAATATCAAATTCGCCTCCCATCGATTGAGCTAAATATTCCATATTCATCATGCCCAGGCCCCCGCCTGCACTGACCGCCTCACCTCCTGCTACCATTCTCGCCGTCTCAAACCCTACTCCGTCGTCATGAATAGACAGTCTAATCACTTGGGGCGTCAATTTTAACTTCACATCAATTCGCTTGGCCAATCCATGACGGATTGCGTTCCCCGCCGCTTCGGAAATGATGCGGAACAAAGCTTTTTGGTACAAATACGGAAGTGAATAATGATCACCATGAATGTCAAAATCAATTTGTACATGGTTCAGCTTGGAGAGTGTATGGAGATGACTTTTCACCGTCCCTAACCAAGTTGAGCCTCCGCTTTTTTTCGAGCTTAGACTATGAATCGCCCCTTTCAGCTCTCTAACCGCTTGGTTAGCAGATTGCTGAATTAGATCAATTTGCTCCTCCACCTGCTCCTTTGGCTGATGACACCAGGTTTGCCGGAGAGAATGCGTTGCGTACACAATACCAAAAAGACTTTGAGAAACATTGTCATGCATTTCATTTGCAATTCGGTTCTGCTCATTCGTCACAATCAGCTGATTTTCAATACGCTCCAGCTCATAGCGCTCCAAGAACACAGCGCTCAGCTCAGCCAAGAATATCAGTTGTTGCACGAGCCAGCGTCTTCCTGTCAGACTTTGATCCGGGCCCAGCTTGAGGCCAATCGTCGCTACAAAACGGGTCGTCATCGGTACTGTGATCATGAGGAAATCGCCCCATTCTGGCAGATGTCTGAAAAATGGTTCACGCTCTTCCCTGAATTCCTCCCGATAATTCCCCAGCTCCTCAAATAGCTGCTCCTCCTCCTCTACCGTCCAGCCTGTCTGGCTACTTTCCGGTGCATCCTCCTCCTGACTATCCAGCCAGAAAAATGCACGGCTCTGCTTTGTTAGCTTGACAGTATAGTCTGAGATGACCTGGCCGAGATTTAAAGCCTCATTGTGGCTGGTCGTCTCCATGATGTGGTAAATCGACTTGATATGATCCATCGTCTCATTGGCTTGTTCTTTAGCCACCTTCAGTTCGTCCTTCATGACGCCGATAACCTGCATTGCCATCGTAGTTACGATCAGTACCAGAAACAAATTGATATTCTGCAATATAAGATCCCACAAAAAATATTGACCTGGTGTAAAAAAGATATAACAAAATGTAAGCACCAAGCCGATATAAGAAAGGAGGAGTGTCCAACTGTATCTCATAGACAGATGAGCACAAGCCACCAGCATGGGGGTAATCACATACCATTTGAACGGGCTATCCATCCCTCCGGTTGGGAATAACAACAAAATGATCCCTGCTGTTTCTAGTGCAATGCTGCATTTCAATACCATATCATGAAGTCTGTATTTACGGTAAATCCAAGTAAATGCTGTAACGGATAAAAATAGAAAACCAATCAGTAATAGCTTCTGCCACACGATTAACCTAGATGATTCGAACAGAAAAACAAGTGACGTTAAAGATAGTGATACATAACGGTATAAAAAAATCATTTTGTCTTCTGCTGACTTCCTCAACTTCATCCTGTCACCCTATTCTGTGTTTTGAAGGGACGATGGGCATATTAGGTTTGTTTGTGTACTCTAAAAAAATCATAACCAATCCAAAAATAAATAACAAGACATAAACTCTTACGTAAACGGTTACATTCCAAAAAATTTGGTACTTTTTATAACATATTTACCGTTTCAGGAAAACATTTTGGGGGTAATGTCAGAATTTATGACGTTTGTCAAGGAAATGAATCACATTTTTAGCAACCTAAAAAAGACTTGCTGGTACCACCGTGATTATAACAGCGGTATTCAGCGAGTCCTTTTTTAGTAAATTTGGTAGTCTACATTTTAGCCCCCGGCACGCGCCAATTCACGCATATTGGCTTCAAATGCTGCCAACAGAGCTTCATCTCCGCTCAAACCAGTTGCCTCTTCTTTTTGGATCTGTTCAACCATACGCTTGTAATCCTTTGGAATCACCCGTACAAACTGCTGAATCGCAGTCTGCCAATCATCCAAAATACGTTGTCCCGCTTCACTACCCGTGTAAGTGACATGGCGTTGAATCAAGCCGCGCAAATCCGCTGCTTCTGCAGGTTCTTCCACACCTTCCAGCAACACCATTTCCAGATTACAACGGCTCAGGAACGTCCCCTCAGGGTCATAGACATATGCAATACCTCCGGACATTCCGGCTCCAAAATTCCGTCCGGTTCCACCCAATACCGCTACACGTCCGCCCGTCATATATTCGCAACCATGATCCCCAACGCCCTCAACTACAATACGTGCGCCGGAGTTCCGAACGGCAAAGCGCTCGCCTGCGATTCCGCTAATGTAAGCTTCACCGCTGGTCGCTCCATACAAGGCTGTATTTCCGATAATAATGTTCTCTTCTGCCTTAAAGGTTGCTTTGTGAGACTTTTTCACTATAACCTTACCGCCAGATAGCCCTTTACCGACATAGTCATTGCTATCGCCTTCCACGCTCAGCGTGATGCCTTTCGGAATAAATGCCCCGAAGCTCTGACCTGCCGATCCAATAAAGTTAAAGCGAATCGTATCCTCTGGCAGACCCGCCGCTCCATACTTACGGGTGACCTCGCTGCCCAGAATCGTTCCTACCGCCCGATTTACGTTTGTAATAGGTAAGGTACCCTCAACAGGCGTTCCGTTCTCCAGCGCTTCCGCAGCCATCGGTACGAGCTGCTGCATGTCGAGTGTTTCTTCCAGACCGTGATTTTGGCGTTGTACGCGGTAACGTACACTACCTTCTTCCAACTCAGGAACATGCAACAGCAAGCTCAGGTCTACGCCCTTCTTCTTCCAATGCGAATCGGCGTTCACGGTATCCAGACAATCCGTACGTCCAATCATTTCCTGAATTGTACGGAAGCCCAATTCCGCCATAATTTCACGGACATCTTCTGCGATGAAACGCATAAAATTCACCACATGGGCAGGATCGCCCATATAATTTTTGCGCAGCTCCGGATTCTGCGTAGCCACACCAACCGGACATGTATCCATTTGGCATACCCGCATCATAATACAGCCCAACGCCACGAGCGGCGCTGTAGAGAAGCCGTATTCTTCCGCGCCCAACAGGGCAGCTACTACCAAATCGCGGCCAGACAGCATCTTGCCGTCTGTCTCCAATACCACGCGGTCGCGCAGGTTGTTCAACATCAGCGTCTGATGCGTCTCCGCCAGACCCAGCTCCCAAGGCATACCTGCATGGCGAATGGAGCCTTGCGGGGAAGCGCCTGTACCACCGTCGTAACCGCTGACCAGAATAATGTCAGCACGGCCTTTTGCTACCCCTGTAGCAATCGTGCCTACGCCTACTTCTGACACCAGTTTCACGTTAATGTCAGCACGCGGATTGGCGTTTTTGAGATCATAGATGAGCTCTGCCAAATCCTCGATAGAATAAATATCGTGATGCGGCGGTGGTGAAATCAAACCTACTCCTGGCGTAGAACCACGTACCTCAGCAACCCAAGGGTATACCTTACGTCCTGGCAGTTGTCCACCTTCGCCCGGCTTCGCGCCTTGCGCCATTTTGATCTGAATTTCGTCGGCATTCACCAAGTAATTCGATGTTACACCGAATCGGCCCGACGCTACCTGCTTAATCGAACTGCGACGAGAATCGCCATTGGCATCCGGAATGAAACGTGCAGGGTTCTCCCCACCTTCACCCGTATTGCTCTTGCCACCGATCCGATTCATCGCAATCGCCATATCTTCATGCGCTTCCTGACTGATCGAGCCAAAGGACATGGCTCCTGTCTTGAAGCGACGCATAATGGATGCAGCGGATTCCACTTCTTCCAGCGGCACAGGCTCACCCGTAGGCTTCAACTGAAGCATCGAGCGGATCGTTAAATGCTGTTCCGTTTCGCCCTGCACCAGCTTGGCGTATTTCTTGTATAACTTGTAGTCTCCAGAGCGAACCGACTGCTGGAGCAAATGCACCGTTTGCGGGTTAAACAAATGCTCTTCCCCGTCGTTACGCCATTGATAGTCGCCGCCCGAATCCAGCACTTTGTCGTTGCCGTCCTTGTCGGTGAAAGCACGGTTATGATGAACGAGCGCTTCCGTAGTCACTTCCTCCAGACCGATACCGCCAATGCGGGAAGGTGTCCAGGTGAAATAACGGTCAACAAAATCCTGTTTCAGACCTACAGCCTCAAAAATTTGTGCTCCACGGTACGACTGAATCGTGGAAATACCCATTTTGGACAATATTTTAACGACACCCTTTGTTGCCGCTTTAATATAATTTTTAACTGCCTTTTCGTGCGAGATGCCGCGCAGCAAGCCCTGCTGAATCATGACATCCAGCGTTTCAAAAGCCAGATAAGGATTAACCGCGCTCACACCGTATCCAAGCAGCACCGCATAATGGTGAATATCCCTTGGCTCCCCGGACTCCAGCAAAATGCTCACACGTGTACGTGTACCCTGCTTAATCAGATGGTGATGCAGGCTGGAAACAGCTAGCAACGCCGGAATGGCCGCATTTTCCGCATCCACTCCACGGTCGGACAAAATCAGGATGTTATGACCTTTGTCAATGACACGGTCAGCCGCCTCAAACAATCCTTCCAGCGCCTTGCGTAAGCCCTCAGCACCTTCCTTCGCTTCAAAGAAGATCGGAATTGTCATTGATTTGAAGCCCGGACGGTGTACGTGGCGAATTTTGGCAAACTCCTCATTCGACAACACCGGCGAATCCAAACGAATCTGACGACAGCTTTCCGGTTCTGGATGCAGTAAATTGCGCTCTGGCCCAATCGTAGTTGCGGTTGACGTTACAATCTCTTCACGAATGGCGTCAATCGGCGGGTTCGTGACTTGGGCAAACATTTGTTTAAAGTAATTGTACAAACGTTGCGGACGATCAGACAGCACCGCCAATGGTGCGTCGTACCCCATTGAGCCAATCGGTTCTGCACCTGTAAGTGCCATCGGCTCCAGAATTTTGCGCAGTTCTTCAAACGTATATCCAAAAGCGAGCTGAAGCTGATTTACATTTTCATGTTTAGGCTCCGGCTGTTCTAGTGCTTCTGGCAGCTCATCCAGATCAACCAAGTGCTCATCCAGCCATTGCTGATAAGGTTCCTCGGAAGCGATACGTTCCTTTAACTCTTCGTCAGAAACGATACGGCCTTCTTGGGTATCAACCAACAGCATACGACCCGGACGGAGACGATCCTTATAGAGCACATTTTCAGGAGCAATATCCAATACACCCGCCTCTGAAGACAGTGCGATCAGATCGTCCTTGGTCACATAGTAACGTGCAGGACGCAGACCGTTGCGGTCGAGAATGGCTCCGATTTGGATACCGTCTGTAAACGCCATCGCAGCAGGTCCGTCCCACGGTTCCATCATGGTGCTGTGATATTCATAAAATGCTCGCTTCTTCGGGTCCATGGTTTCATGCTTGTTCCAAGGCTCCGGCACCATCATCATGGCTACATGAGGAAGGGAACGTCCGCTCAGATACAGAAACTCCAGCGTATTATCAAACATGGCTGTATCGGAGCCATCTGGGTTAATGACTGGTTTTACCTTCTTGATATCTCCACCAAACGCTTCGCTTTCAAACTGCGCCTGGCGAGCATGCATCCAGTTCACGTTGCCGCGCATAGTATTGATTTCACCGTTGTGAATCATAAAACGATAAGGATGCGCACGGTCCCAGCTCGGGAACGTATTCGTGCTAAAACGGGAATGGACCAGCGCGATCGCCGATGTCACCCGCTCATCCTGCAAATCCAGATAAAATTTGCCTACCTGCTCGGTTGTCAGCATTCCTTTGTATACAACCTTGCGACATGACAAACTTGGAATATAGAACGACTCACCGTTCTCATCCTCTTGGTTATAACGAATAGCAAGCTCTGCACGTTTGCGAATGACATACAGTTTCCGTTCGAAGTCCAGCTCTTCCTTCAGATCGCTACTGCGACCAATGAATACCTGACGCACGCCCGGTTTAGCTGCTTTTGCCGATTTCCCCAGCATTTCGTCATAAGTTGGAACATCGCGAAAACCCAAACAATTTTGACCTTCGTCCACGATGATATCTCTTAGCTTCTGCTCATGCACCTCACGAACTTTTGGATCATTGGATACAAAAAGCATACCAACGCCATAATGTCCGGCCTTTGGCAATTTGAAACCCAATCGCTCCGCTTCCTCTTGAAAAAACAGATGAGGGACCTGAATCATAATCCCTGCTCCGTCACCGGAGTTTGGTTCACTTCCCTGACCGCCCCGATGCTCCATATTCACGAGCATGGTCAAAGCCTGACTTACAATATCGTGCGATGGTTTTCCCTTGATGTGGGCAACAAAGCCCATGCCGCAGGCGTCTTTTTCGAATTGGGGATCATATAGTCCCTGTTTGGGTGGTAAACCTGTCTGTCTCATGGAACGCAACCTTTCTGTTATAAAGTCATGCTGGCCTGAAATACAGGCGGCCGAATAGAAGACAGTGGCAACAAGAGGTAACTCAAAGAACAACTACGAGGAATGGGGGACAAAACATGTGACGTATTCAAGGCGGTACGGTCCGCTGAATGCGTATGTTTTTCAATAATTATGCAATGGCTTGACTTGAAAAATACGTCGATTCCACTGATGAATCTAATTAGTTCTATCATTTTATCATTGACCTATCATGTTAGCAATTCAAAGTTTTTATGATTGTGATAATAAATCTTTTACATTACAGCTTCAACGTATCAATGCAAAAATATCTCATTTTTATGTATAAATATTCACTTTTAAAAAACAGCCTTTCCTATTCCTCTAAGGAACAGAAAAGGCTGACAAAGGAGATTTGATGAGTTTATAGACCATCAAGTGTATTCCCGCAAATCAGATATCCGTATTAAAATTCGAGACTTTCGCCGGGCTTCAATGCTTTCCCTTCAATGCCTTCTTTGTGTAGACGATCACAGAAGCCGTCTCCGTCCTGCTCAATACCCGGGAACGTATTGTAATGCACCGGTATTACGCGGCTTGCACGCAGCCATTTTGCTGCCAGCAGTGCATCCTCCGGTCCCATCGTATAACCATCTCCGATCGGCAATACCGCAGCATCGATGGAGTTAGTTTCCCCAATGAGACGCATGTCGCCAAACAGGCCAGTATCCCCTGCATGGAAAAAGGTTTGGCCTCCCATGGTCAATAAAATCCCCGCCGGCTCTCCCATGTAAACGGTTTGTCCGTCCACCGTCAAAGATGAGCTGTGGAACGCAAGCGTGAATTTCACATGGAAACCGTCAAAGTGGTGACCCCCACCCAGATTCATACCGTGAGCTTTGGCTCCCAAGGATGAACAATATTCAGCCAGTTCCGCGACCGCGATTACTGGACAATCATTGCGCTTGGCAATTTCAACAGCATCTCCAAAATGATCAGCATGACCGTGTGTCAACAACACGGCATCCACCTGAATATCATCAGCTTTTACGGTTGCCTTAGGATTTCCCGTCAAAAAAGGATCAATAATAATCCGTTTCCCCTCTGCCTCTACCAGTACAACTGAATGTCCATAATATGTGATTTTCATATCATCTACGCCTCCTTTGTCACTTTCATTATTTTGGTTACTTTCCTTTACCTATTATACCTCTTTTGCATACTGGCTTCACCTGTACCACAAAATCCGTTCACAAAGCTGAACCCTATTGTTTAGAAAGGGCTGTTATTTGTAGAAGGCTGCCTTTATTTATAAAAGGTATGATGACCGATAGTTTTCACCTTGGTACGCGAATGATGAACCGTAAGGTCCTGGGCTAACGTAAGCGACAGGAAAAAACAGGTGTTATCAGGCACGGCTTTATGGCCGTTCAAAGCAGCAGTAACCGCACGGATGCTGTCCTGGTTGGGCTGAACACGACGAAGACGCCCGTTCGCGACCGGACTAAATTGCGCTTTTTGATAAATCACTGCCTGAATCGTATCGGGAAATGGGGCTGACCGCAGCCGGTTTAAGACAACGTTGGCAACTGCCACTTTGCCTTCGTACGGTTCGCCTTCTGCTTCTGCCATCACTATTTTTTGCAGCAGGAGCAGTTCTTTAGCGGAGACAGGATAGCTCCAGGTAGACAACGCCTTGTCATCCTGAGTGAGCATTTTTGTCTTCGTAAAGTAGATGGTTGTAGGAGGGGTTAGGATTGCGGACTTGCTATGCTGGACCTCAGGCTTTTTCTTGCCTGTAGCAACGTTATTCCGAGCTTGTTCCGCCTGCTTCATCTGGGAAGCGGGTAACGGTGTCGGCATGATTTCTTTCCAGCTTGGCTGCCCATGAGCAGCGACAAAGATGGGGCTTGTCCTGTTTGACCCGTTATGGGTCCCCATCCTGTCGCCATATGAAGGAGCCGAAGAGTTCCCTGACCAGCTCAGAGATTGCATAGGTGTATTTTTATGATTTTTCTGTGTTTGCTGAACCTCAGCGTAGAGGCCTATCCCCAATATACAAACAAGCAGCACACTCAAAAGAGGTGCAAACCAACGATGTTCTTTAACGATTTCCATAATGTTCCTCCCGTTAACTTTAAGCACATTCCTCAGATATGTAACCCAAAATGCGCCTTTTGAATAACGCTGAAACACTATATCACTAAATTCGCTGATAGATCAAGGCTTTCACCTCATTAATGGGAATGTTTGAATTATTTGGTACATTGGTTTTTGACCCATTCGGGTTGCATATAAAACAAATTCTCCCACTTCCCACGGCTCGCTGCATCGGTCATTTGACTGCCAAATAGACGGTGGAATAGGCTTTTCTCCTGTGTACGAACGTGCTAGGGTGATATGAGGTCGATAAGGTCGTTCCTCGGGTTTAAAACCCAGCGGTTCCGTAGCCTGGAGTATGGACTGGTACAGTTGATCCAGTGACTCACGCTGCCCGGTCACTCCCCTCCACAGTACACGCGGAAATTCTTCACGGCCAAAAAAACCTGCTTCTCCAATGCCGAGTGTGAACGGGCCGTGCTCAGCTGCAGCTTGAACTAAAGCCTGCTCAAGTTTCGGTATAACCGAGGTCTCCACATCACCCAAAAACTGAAGTGTCACGTGGTAATCTCTGAAATCACTCCATTTGCGAAAAGTCAGGTCTTTTAAATCCTGCTCCACCCAATCATGTAATTTCTTCTTATGCTCATTTGGGAGAGCAATAGCTGTAAAAAGTCTTTGCGATTCATTTTTCATCAATCTATACCTCCTTTCCTAATAGATATTTGTGGATATCTCAAAAAGTAGCTGTTTGGATTGTCCCTAATCAGGGTAAAGCCATTTGTTGTTATATATAGTGACACCGCGAGCTCGTTTTTACCCTAATTATGCAATTTTTTCGGCAATCTGTTATTCTTGAAAGGATGGTTCGCCAGAATATATTGGAAACTCCAAGGAATCAAAAATCGAGGAGGCTATGAACTATGGGAAACATTTTAAGCTTACATCAACTTACGGAAGAGCAAAAAAAACAAGTTCGTGCAACAGCTCCGGGCTACGAATTGATTATTGGCAAAGCTCAGGAATTGGAGCCTAAACAAATCCGGGAGGCCGAGGTTATTCTAGGCTGGTCCAAGCATATTGCCAAAGAGGCGTTACACCCAGACAGCAAACTGAAGTGGATACAAACCTGGTCGGCTGGAATTGACAAGCTACCGCTTACCGAATTGGAAAAGCGTAACATTTTACTCACGAATACGAGTGGTGTGCATGCAATTCCAATTACAGAGCAGATCTTTGGCATGCTGCTATCGCATACACGTTATTTACAGCAAGCAGCTCTCTTGCAACGTCAGAAAACATGGCAGCCACCGAAAGGCCAACTGACGGAATTACGTGGCAAAACGCTGTTGATTACAGGCGTTGGCGAAATTGGCCGTGAAACAGCGCGGATTGCAGAAGCCTTTGGCATGCGGGTGATCGGAGTCCGTCGTTCTGGCAAGGAAGCTCCCCATGTAGAGCATATGTATACTAACGAACAACTACACGAAGCATTGGGAGCAGCGGATATCGTGGTAAATATATTGCCATTCACCAAGGAAACCCATCACTTCTTTGACGAAAAAGCATTTGCAGCTATGCGTAAGGGAGCCTTCTTCATTAATGTAGGCCGCGGTGGCACCGTTCATACGGATGCGCTTGTACGCTCTTTGGAGCAAAAGCATATTGCCTTTGCCGGACTGGATGTATTCGAGGAAGAACCGCTACCTGCTTCACATCCGCTATGGAGTCTGGACCATGTCTTGATCACACCGCATATTGCAGGCGATACGGACCGATATGCCGAACGGGCAGTAGATATTTTTCTTACTAATTTGAATGCCTATGCCGCTGATCAGGAACTGCCGCTGAATTTGGTTAACTACAAAACTCAGTATTAACACACTACTTACAGATCCAAATTTCCCGACTCATACCTGTCTTATGTATGCGGCATTGCTCCGTAAGGGTCCAATCTGAGTCGGATAACAATGTTTCCATCGGCTCCGTGCTCACGACCACTGCCCGCGCGGCCAAGCGTCTCAGACTGCGCAGCATCTTCTTTTGTTCATCAGCCGGGAGCACGGAGCACAGGTTATAGGGCATATCCAATATGGCTGCATCGTATGTGCCTTCGAGCATATTCATATCCCCGAGCTTCACTAGATCTTCTTCATATCCAAAATGACGCAAATTCACTCGTGCCCCACGCACCGCCAACGGGTTGATATCACAACCGCGAATATCCTTTCCCATACTCAATGCCTCAATCATTACATTGCCCATACCACAACACGGGTCTAGCAGTTTCAATGAGCCTGACTCTCCCTTTGCTGCTGTTAGATCAGTTGCTGCCAAATTCACAAGTGCTCTGGCAACCAGAACGGGTAGTCCAGTAGAATAATTTTGCGGCTTCTGACGACGCTCCTGCCACGATCTGTCGCTATACTGACACGTGCCCAGTAGCCACCGTTCTCCTATCCGAATAACACCAAGGGTGATATCCGGTGTCTTCATTTGCGCCTGCCCATGAATGCGTGCACCCATTCGGCGTTCGATCCCGCGCCGCTCGTCATAGTCAGCCTCATGGTCACCTTCTTTAAGGCACAACACCTTGAAAGTCTTTCCTTCCTCAAGTTGTAACATAGAAGCTGCTTCGCATAGCTCTTCCAGCGTTCCCGCATCTGTCATTACATCCAGCCTAAGATGAATAAACGGGCTCGTCCCCGGCTCCAGACGCCGATGGGACAATAGGATGGAGTCCTGCACGGGCGGCTGACCGAACAAGCATTTTAATTCCAAAAAACACAACTCACGCTCTGTTTCATGACACGCATAGGTATATATGTAGCTTGGTTTCATTTCTTCGATATTCGTTTTCTGTTTATTCATGTCATATCTCTTTTCATTTGGAATCAAGGTTAGAATTTACAGCCTCCGCTATTAGACGGTAGGAGTGAAGCCGCTGCTCATAATCGGGAATCGGTGTGACCAACAGAAACTCATCATTATCATATTTAATCTGCAAGCCGCGTAACCGTTCGGCAATATCCGACGGCGTTCCCACCAGCCAGCTGGCTCGCATTGCCGGGTCGCCCAATGAAATCTGACCAGCCCATTGCTGCGCCAGTTCATTCGTCAAGGCACATACTGCTCCTACAGCAACCATGGTACGTGGCTTGTCCATCCGGTTGGATGGCTGAAAGCTGGAGCGGTAAATGCTTAGCATTTCTTCCGTTTGCTGTTCACTCATAAACTGACCGAATACATAGCCTGTTGAATACTGGGCGGCATATTCGGCACTTTTTCGGTTTGTACCCAGCATCCACACTGCTGGCGGCTGTTCAGGCATCGGCCGGGCAAACACAGGCACCTGTTCATATTCGTATGTACCTTCCAGCAAAGCCAATAGAGCTTCCATCGTCTGTGGCAGCTCCGTCACATGTTGAAGAAAATTACCGCTCAGTGCCATTGAAGCATGAGGTCCACCACCAGGTGCTCTCCCCAGGCCCAATTCGACTCTGCCAGGATATAGAGCAGCCAGCAAATGAAACCATTCCGCGACCTTGACTGGACTATAATGCGGGAGCAAAATAGCACCCGCACCCAGTTTGATTGTCTTCGTCACCGCCCCGATATGAGACAGCAGCACTTCCGGGCTGGAGGAAGCCAGCCCCTCCATATCATGGTGCTCCGAGGTCCAGTAGCGTGTATATCCCCATGCTTCTGCCTGTCTCGCTAGTTCACCAGCTCGTTGAACCGCCTGCTCCGGACGGTTACTGGGCAGCAACGGCACCATATCGAGCACACCGAGATTCAACCTTTTCGTAGATAAAGACTGAGATTGCATAGACACATTCCTCCCTCCTGCTATCCATTACAAACCAGTTCCTTCTACTATATAGGGGTAATTTAAAGGTCAATCCAGATCATAAATCGAACCCACCTTCAGGCCGTATAACTCATTATAGATTTTTTCAGCAAAAGCATCGGTCATGCCTGCAATATAGTCTATGACCATATGCTCCCATGTCCAGATCGGTTTCGCCTTGGCTTGGTCGCGCTCATAGCGCTGGAGCCAGTCGCTTGGAATAATAGATTTGGACGTTTCCGGGTCTAGAAAAGCTAACCACAGCCGTCTGAGCATCCACTCACTCCGTTTTTGCAGTCGCTGTACGCGCAGATCGCGGATCATCGTAACCCAAGCAAAGCTTTTCAACACACTCACAGTGCGCAGCATATCCAAATCTTCGCTTCCATCCCGTACGAAGGTCACCTTTTTCCAATTTCCATCCTCAATTACACCCAAGCTGCTGACAAACAGGCTGACCCAGTATGCCTTCACTTCACGGCGGGTACGGGAATAATCGTGTTCACACATCGGCATCTTGCCGTTCCACACCTTCAAAAATTCGCTCAGCACAGCCGCTACCTTCTGCTCAATCTGAGCCAGTTGCCAGCCTTGCCAGAAGCTATCCTCCAACGTGGTGATTTTCTCCGTAATCAGACGAATTAAATACGGATCATATAAGAAGTGCTCATGTACCTCGATTTTCCCAGCCTTAATCCCGTCCTCCAGATCATGCGCAGAATAAGCGATATCGTCGCACAGGTCCATAAGCTGGGCTTCCAACGTTTTTTTACCATCAGGGATACCCCAATCCTCGCGGATGGAACGTATGTATTCCCACTCATGCAGGTACAACCCTTTTTTGTTCAGAATCCCCGGGTACGGGTATTTGTTGATCCCCAGTAACACAGCGTCCGACAAATTCAAACCATCCACGTTCTCACGCTTCTCCAAAAACATAATCAGCCGGAAATTGTGCGCGTTCCCTTCAAAATGCTCATAAATTCGTCGCTCACGCGCATAGGCCTCCTGTCCACGCTTAGACTCCGGTGTGAAGCCTCCGGCAGAGGATATCTTTTCTACCTTTGTTTCAATCAGTTGATCCAAAATCCCGTCCAGCACCTCTTCCCCCTTGTGTCCGAACGGTGGATGGCCAAAGTCATGTGCAATGGAAGCACATTCTACCACCTCAGGGTCAATGATCAGTCCTGCGTTATCTGCTTGTTCCAGCTCTACTTCGGGATGGCGGCGCAGCAAGCTTCGGGATGCCTCACGCGCAATTTGCGCTACCTCCAAAGAATGCGTCAGTCGTGTGCGGTAATAATCGCCCGTGCCTGCGCCAAACACCTGTGATTTACCCTGCAACCGACGGAAAGTCGGTGAATGGATCAAACGGGAGTAGTCCCGTTCATATGCGGCCCGTGAAGCGTCGCTTCGTGTCTGTTCCGCAAATTGCCGATGCTCTCTCTTGTCCTGCCATGTCATAAAGCCCACTCCCTACGTACTCAATTGGAGTGATTATACATTTTTTTCGCGCCTCAGGAAAGCTCACATGACTTTCAGCTGTAAAAGTTACTTTTAGCGTCACTGCGCAGTCGGATTGTGCTTTCGAAGCGAGTATCCTACGGAAAGCTCTTAATGTCATATAAAAAAGGTGTTCCCCAGCCATTTGATTCAGGCCAGAGAACACCCCTTTACTCAACTTTATATACCTCACCACTTTTGCTCTAACGCTTCGCCCTCGGGTCAAGCACATCCCGCAGGCCGTCCCCCATTAGGTTAAAGCCCAATACGGTCAGCATGATAGATACCCCCGGAAAAATAACTGTCCACGGCGCGTTCTGGATATATTGCCGCGAATCGGACAACATTTTACCCCACTCTGGCTCAGGAGGTTGTGCACCCAAGCCCAGAAATCCAAGCGCTGCCGCTTCAATGATGGCCGTTCCGATCCCCAACGTTCCCTGTACGATGATCGGTGTCAGGCTGTTAGGCAAAATATAACGGAGGATGATTCGTGTATTATTGGCTCCAAGCGCTCTGGCAGAAGTGATATACTCCTCCGTTTTGACACTCAGCACCTTAGATCGAACCAACCGTCCATATGTTGGCACATTGACAATGGCAATGGCATACAACGCATTTTCCAATGAAGGTCCTAGAATGGCCACAATGGCAATGGCCAGCAAAATCCCCGGAAATGCCAGTAAAATGTCGAATAGCCGCGAGATGACCATATCTGCCCATTTTCCGTAAAATCCTGCGATTAAACCTAAGGCTGTTCCTACAATCATTGAACCAATAACAGACAAGAAACCGACCCACAACGAGATTCTGGCTCCATACAGCGTGCGAGTCAGTAAATCTCGACCGAGATCATCCGTACCGAACCAATGCTCCGCAGAAGGAGGCTGCAAACGGCTCACCAAATTTTGCTCTTTATAGTCAAAAGGAGCAATCCACGGCGCGATCAAAGCAATGATGACAAAGAAGATAATAATGCTCAGGCCGACGAACGCCATTTTATTGTGACGGAAAGCCCTCCATGCGTCTCTCCAAGGGCCAGTCACGACAGGCAAATGCGCCAATGTGCTGCGTGTCGTCGGTATGTTGTTGGGTTCCATTGAAAATTGTGACATCGGACAAGCTCCCCCTTGAACAATTGGCGACTTGATTACTGATAACGGATACGCCGGTCGAGCACCGCGTACAGCAAATCGACAATCAGATTAATGATGACGAACAGGAACGCAATGATCAGAATTCCGCTTTGAATAACCGGATAGTCACGCGAGCTGATCGCTTCAAAAATGTACCGTCCGATGCCAGGCCAGGCAAAAATGGTTTCTGTCAGTACCGCGCCTCCCAGTAGTGAGCCAGTCTGAAGACCGATGACAGTAAGTACGGGGATCGCAGCATTTTTAAGCGCATGTTTGTACACGACTTGAAAAGATGCCAGCCCCTTCGCCCGAGCTGTACGAATATAGTCCGCATCCATAACCTCCAGCATGCTGGAACGGGTAATGCGCGCAATGACCGCCATTGGAATTGTTCCAAGTGCGATACTGGGCAGGATCAAATGCTTGATGACGGTCCACACCTGATCCATACGTCCACCTATGAACGCATCAATCACGGCTAAATGTGTCACAGCTTCCACCGGATCACGAGAATTCATGCGTCCGATGGAAGGAAGCCAATGCAGTTTATTTGCAAAGATCCATTGCTCCATCAAGCCCAGCCAAAAAATCGGCATCGATACTCCGACCAGGGCAATGACCATACTGACATAGTCAAACCAGGAATTTCGCTTCCAGGCACTCACGATGCCGGCGTTCATTCCGACTACTACAGCAAAAAACATGCTTGCTACTGTCAACTCCAGCGTAGCCGCCAGATAAGGAAGCATTTCCCGGGCAATCGGCTGCCTGGTGCGAATGGAATCGCCCAAGTCCCCTTGTGCCAGCTCACCTAAATAGGTCCCATATTGCTGTAACCACGGCTTATCCAGCCCCAATTGCTCACGTAGCGCCTGCTTGGACTGTTCCGTAGCCTTATCTCCCAGTATGGTTTCCGCCGGATCTCCCGGAATGGCATGAATAATGGAAAAAACGATGAGCGTCATGCCCAGTAATACAGGAATCAATATAGCCAGTCTTTTTACAATATATGAGTTCATATCCTATTCACCGCCTGCTTGCGTTTGGGCTATTCAAAATAAATATTTCCGTACGCTTCAATACCTGCCGGAGAAGGTACAAAACCCTTGAGGTTCGCTTTACCTGCCATCAGCGGTGTGCTATGAACCAATGGAATCCACGGCGCATCCTGTTTAATAATCACTTGTGCTTGTTTATACAGTTCCCCACGCTTGTTCTGGTCGACCTCAACCTGAGCCTTCACCAATATTTTATGAAGTTCCTCATTCACATAAAAACTGCGGTTATTGCCTGGAATCGTATCCTTGTCCAGCAATGTATAAAGAAAATTATCCGGGTCACCATTGTCCCCGTTCCATCCCAGCATATACAGATCATCCTTTTCCCCCGCCTTAACATCATCCAGATACGTAGCCCATTCCGGGGATTGGATGTTTACTTTGACGCCTATTTTTTCAAAATCGGCTTGAATGGCCTCTGCCACCTTTTTGCCGTCAGGCATATAAGGACGAGATACGGGCATTGCATAGAAGGTTAACGGCTCGGGAAGCCCGTTAGGAAAGCCCGCTTCCGCTAGCAAAGATTTAGCCTTATCCAGATCATAGGCGTAGTCCTGAATACTATCGTTGTACCCCCATAACGTAGGTGGCATCGGATTGACCGCAGGCTTAGCCTGCCCTGCAAACAATGCATCAATAATGGCCTGCTTGTTCACTGCGTGATTCAGTGCCTGCCGCACCTTGGGATTATTGAAGGTTTTTTTCTTTAAATTAAAGCCAATGTACGCCACATTAAAGGAGGGACGTTCAATTTTCACCAACTCGCTATTACCGTCTAACTGCTTTGCATCATCCGGGTTCAAATCCTCCATCAGGTCAATTTCCCCGTTTTGCAGAGCATTAAATCTCGCGGTATTGTCGGGTATGGAACGAACAATGATCTTAGCCAGCTTCGGCTGCCCCTCTTTCCAATAGTTTGGATTCTTCTCCAGCGTGATGGTATCGTTCCGTTTCCATTCCTTAAATACAAAAGGACCCGTGCCGACCGGATTACTCTTGAAATCAGCCTTTTTCTCCTGAATAGCCTTGGGACTTGAAATACTAAAGGATGGCATAGCGATATTTTGTAAAAACGGCGCCTGCGGCTTGTTTAGTGTAAACTGGACGCTGTTCGCATCTACCGCTTTAACCTCCTTAATCACCCTACTTCCTTCAGGACCGAACATAGAATCATAATAGTCAAACGAGTCACCTTCAAATTTGTATGGACTTTTCGGATCAGCCCAGCGGTCAAAGTTAAACACAACCGCTTCTGCGTTAAAGTCACTTCCGTCATGAAATTTTACACCCTGACGCAGCTTGAACGTATAGACCAGTCCATCCGGTGATACTTCCCAGCTCTCTGCAAGCCCCGGTTGGATCTCCGTTGTGTTTTGCTTATATTCCAGCAGTGTGTCGAACACTTGCATTCCGATTTTTAGCGACTCGCTTTCAGTCACAATGGCAGGATCTAGCGCCACGGAATCTCCGCCGCGTCCATAAATAAGCGTGTCCTGCACGCCCTCTCCTGCTCCACTTGGTGTTTTCCCTGCCTCTGGCTTTGCTCCTTCACCTGATCCCCCACAACCGGAAAGCGCCAAAACAGCTCCTAGCGCAAGCACCAGCAGAACGGTCCAGATTTTGTGTTTTGCATACTTTTTGCTCATGCAGCAAACCCCTTTCACACCTTATATATTGTTAATTCGTTGATACCGGATGAATGCCAATTCCTTTGGATTGACATGACAAGCTTGTCCTCAAGCTGTGGTCCCAGGTTCCGAGTTCATCAAATAGGTGTAGTAGGACAGAAGTGTTCATAATCTAGTGGTGTAAGAGATGCTGTAGGGTAATGAATAGATGTGATGTAATAAATAGAAAGAGGAGTATGTGAGGTCGTGGTGAAAGTGTGATATATACTCACAAACAGTGAATATTATGTTCAAACAAAGTTGATTATTGGATACTTTACTATAAAATCTGGAAGCAGACAAGGGGGTTTTTCATACATTACGATATGTTTTTATACATCATGTCAATTAATATTACAAACCAACTTACACGATCATATCAAATAAATACTCCTGCTTGGGGTCTTCAACCTCCAAGCAGGAGCATAATCTTACCTCAAAAATGTATTCAGCACCAAACCTACAGACACGGCTTGGGCTCCTTTTACGATAGAGAAATGATCGCCAGGCACTTTATGCGTGAACATTTCCCCCTTACAATACAATTCCCATCCTTTATATCCTAATTCCCAGGTATGTTCTGAAATAAACAAACATACAGGGGCCTTTACAGCTCGATCGGGCTGGTAGACATGCTGCATTTTCACCCAATGATTCACACTTTTAAAGCGTTCTAGTAATTCACTTCGTCCCAACTCATTAAATTCTGGTAGCAAGGGGAGTACACTGGCTGGAAATGCTCGCTTCCACTGCGAAAAATCCAACGTTTCTTCCATCCTCTCCAGTTCCTGAATATGGTGGTCCCAGTGATCTTCCTTGCCATACTTCAAAGGTGGCAGTGTGTCCAGAATGGCCAAAAGTTCGACACGTTCTTCTTGTTCTTCCAATTGTCGCGTCATTTCGAAAGCAAGCGTTCCCCCCATACTCCACCCCGCAACATAATACGGGCCTGTTTTCTGAATACTTTTCAATTGATTCACATATCGGTGTGCCGCTTCCTTCATCCCGGCTGTTTTATTTTCAGCAAGAATCGAAGCATCCATTTTTATGCCCCAATAATTCCAAGTAGCTGTAAGTCCGTTGACCAATTCCATGTAGCAACTGACATCCAAGCTTCCATCATGGATGAAAAAAAGGTGCTTATCCTGCGCTGTGCCGGGCTTTAAGAGAACAAGCGTGTCTGCTCTGGCTGGAAACACACTTCTTTCCTTTCCCTGCAATGCACTTGCCAGTAGGCGGATAGTAGGAAAAGTAAATAATTTGGTGAGCGGCAGGTCTATCCCTAACTCACGCAAAACTAGTGAAACCAGCTTGGTAGCCTTGAGCGAGCTTCCTCCCAGGGTGAAAAAATTGTCCGTTACACCAATGCGTTCCGTCGGCAGGTTCGTGGGCAGAACCATCGACCAGATGCGAACCAGCTCCTGTTCCAGTTCATTGCAAGGAGGGACATATTCATTCTCCCGCAGTGCTTCAAGATCAGGCTCTGGCAACGCGTTCCGATCAACTTTGCCATTCACATTCAGTGGCAAACGCGGAAGTCGGATCAGACAGGCAGGAATCATATAATCCGGCAAATATGTAGCCAGCTCCAGCCGGACTTCTGCCTGTGACATTTCAACGTCGGAAACAAAGTAAGCACAGAGGTATTTGATCCCGTCGCTGTGCTGACGAACAAGCACGACTGCTTCCTGAATCCCCTCTATATGTGCAAGCCGTGCCTCAACTTCGCCGGTTTCAATACGAAAGCCCCGAATTTTGACCTGGTGATCCATGCGACCCAAAAATTCAAGCGTTCCGTCAGCCAGCCATCGGGCACAATCTCCAGAACGGTACATACGCTCTTCTGGGAGCCAGGGATGAGAAACAAATTGGGCTGCCGTTAATTCCTCCCGAGCCAAATAGCCACGCGCCAATCCTTCACCTCCAATGCACAGCTCACCCGGTACTCCAATGGGCTGAAGTTGATTGGACGCGCTCAGGATATAGACCTGTGTATTGGCGACAGGCTTGCCAATCGGCACGTTATGGTCATAGTCCTCCTGAATCGTATGGAACGACGTAAAAATAGTATTCTCCGAAGGACCGTAGGCATTGACAATCGTTAAATCCGGCTGGGCGGCGCGAAGGAGCTTCATATGCTGCGGAGACAAGGCGTCTCCCCCGGTCATGATCAATCGAAGTCCAGTAAAGATGGAAGGTTTCTCATCAATCAGCTGATTTAGCAAAGGAGCCGTGAACCATGCCATCGTGATTCCATACTGTGCCATCCTCTTGCCGAGTATGTCGGCAGATAAAAGCTCTTCTTTTTCAATGAGATACAAGGTTGCCCCGCTCAGCAGTGTTCCCCACAGTTCAAAAACCGACACATCAAAGGCCAGGGAACACGTCTGCAATATTCGATCCTCTTGCGTAATAGCCAACGGCCCTGGCTCTAACACTAGGCGAGCAAAGGATTGATGCTCAATCATTACACCCTTTGGTTGTCCTGTAGACCCTGAAGTATAAATGATGTACATCACATTGTGCGCCTGATTGCTGTCCTCCAGATTACGGGGTTCTCCCGTATAGAGACTCGGGTCTGTGAGCAGTAACATGTCCACCCCAGGAAAGCGTCTGGTGCTGGCAGTCGGTAGAAGGCATATTTTCGCCTGACTATCCTGTAATAGATATTGAATCCGTTCATCTGGGGAGAGCGGATCAATCGGTAAATAAGCGGCCCCGGCCTTCAAAATAGCTAAAATACCAACAATCATCTCCAACGCAGGCGTAGCTAAAATACCGACGACATCTTCTGCCTGAACTCCCTTTTGCCGTAAAACCCGCGCCAATTGATTGGCACGTTCATTTAATTCATCATACGTTAGTTGCTTTTCTTTCCACCTCACGGCTGGATGGTCAGGCGTCCGTATCACTTGCTGTTCGAACAGTCGATGGATGGTTACCCCATGCGAATTTTTTTCGTATGCATTTTTGCTGTGGGTCTGATTAAAAGTATGAAGTAAAACGGTGCGCTCTTCTTCTGTAACCATATCAATGTCTTCGATCCGAATATCGGGTTGTTCGCCAATGATTTCGACAATTCTGGCAAAATGCCGTAGCATACGGCGGGAGCTTTCCTCCGTAAACAACGCTTTGCGATATTCCAGTTCCAGTCCGATACCCTCCTGCATTTCGTATGCATACAAGGTGATATCAAATTTAGCGATTTTATGTTCAAAAGTATAAGGAGAAAACGTGACCTCTGTTGCCTGCACGACAGGCTGCGGTACATTTTCCAATACAAAGCAAGCATCAAATAAGGGATTACGACCACTGATTCGTTCAGGATTGACCTGCTCCACCAGCATATCAAAGGGGTAATCCTGATGCTCAAACGCAGCAAAAGTTCGGTCTGCCACTTCTTCCAGAAAATCAGAGAACCGCTTGGTTCTCTGCGGTTTTTGGCGCAAGGCGAGCGTGTTCACGAACATGCCCACAATCCCTTCAAACTCGGAATGAGTCCTTCCGGCGACAGGTGTTCCGATGACCAGATCCTCCTGTCCGGCATATTTGGACAGAAGGATGCTGTACACAGCGAGTAGAACCATATACAACGTAACATTGTGCTGCAAGCATAATGCACGCAAGGAGTGAGCCGTGTTAGCTTCAATCGAGTACGATACGATCCCGCCGCTGTAATCGGACCTTAAGCCTTTTCCATCTGTAGGCAGCGACAGCAGAGGAACATCCTCTGTAAATTGGTTCAGCCAAAATTCACCCTGTTTCTGAATATGAATATCGCTTAATTGATCGTTTTGCCAGATCGTATAATCGACATACTGAAACTCTAATGGAGCAAGCTCCTGTCCCTGATATAGAGCCATCAGCTCTTCAAATATAATGTTGATGGTTACCGCATCCGCGATGATATGGTGGATATCAAACAGGAACAGAATCTCCCCATCAACCAAAGGTACAAGCTCAGCCCGCCATAGAGGGGCCTCGTTCAGATTGAACGGACGGATAAACTCGTTAACAAGCTTATCCGTACTCTGATCCGAAAGTTCTCTATAGGGAATCGATACATCGATGGATTCATGGACGAGTTGTAAAACCTCGCCGTCCTTTTGAATAAAGGACGTTCGCAAGCCCTCATGACGTTCTGTCAGCCTACACCATGCTCTGTACAGCCGCTCTGGCTCCAGCGCTCCTTTGATGATTCGAATGCTGGGCATGTTATAGATAATGTTAGGTCCGAGAAGATCATGAATCAGATATAGCCGTTTTTGCGCCGAAGATGTTTCATATCCTTCATAATGCATGATGCTAAATCTCCCTCCGTCGGCGTTCTTTTTTCTCTACTTTTACTGATGACAGTGCATGCTGCTGAACTGGGATGACTTCTCTCATAAGCTTTCCATCGCCCCGAAGTATGTTGCTAATCTCGGTTTCCTCTGTTCTGAAAAACTCAATGGCAAACGGAACAGATTCATGAATAAGCTGAACAATCTCGCCGTCGATCACATCAAATGTGGTCCTAAAAGCTTCGTGACGCTGAATAAGCGCTTGGAAGGCTCCCTCAAGTCTGGCCAGGTCCAGTTCTCCTTCCAGCATCATGGCGCCCGGTAGATTATAGCTTAGATCCTCTGGATTCAGCTCGTGCATCATAAAAAGACGCATTTGAGCAGACGAGGCCGGATAATGGGCGCTTGGAGTCGCAGCAGGGATCAAGGAACGGACTGTCGCTTCATCCTCGTGATGACACTCAACTCTTCTGGAGCTTATGTGATCTGAAAGTTGTCGAATAGTCGGAGCTGCAAAAAGTTCCTTTAAAGTAATCTCGATGGCCAACATTTGACGCACACGCAAAATGAACTGGTAAGCGAGCAACGAATCTCCGCCAAATTCAAAGAAATGATCATCTATACCTACTGCGCCTGTTTTGAAAATGTCCGCCCACAACAGGAGCAGTTGCTGTTCCATTTCGTTGCGGGGCGGTGTATGTTCTTTGCCGGAAGGCAACTCTACCCCCAAGGTATTTAACGCCTTACGGTCCAGCTTTCCGCTTGAACCAAGAGGCATCGTCTCCACCTTCATAAAACGTAAAGGAATCATATATTCCGGCAATCGTTCCAGCAAAAATGCCCGCAGTTCTCGAACTGTACAGTTGGTTTGCACAACCAGATAAGCGCACAAATACTTGTTGCCCTGCTCATCTGTCAAATCAAGTACAGCTGCCTGCTGAATGTCGTTATTTTGCAAGAGGGCTGTTTCAATTTCACCTGTCTCAATCCGGTAGCCTCCGATTTTCACCATTTGATCCGACCGTCCCAAGTAAACAATCTCGCCGCTAGGCAGCATCCGGGCAAGATCGCCTGTCCGATAGATTCGCTCACCTGGTACAAAAGGATTGGGGATAAAACACTCTGCCGTAAGTCCATCCAGATGTACATACCCACGTGCCAGATGGCACCCTCCCAGACAAAGCTCTCCTACCTGCCCCAAACTAACCAACGCCAGCTCCTGATTTAAAATATACGCCCGGGTGTTGCCCACAGGCCGTCCGATCGGAATCGGACCTTCGGAAGATACAGACGTACACGTATAGGCTGTTGCAAACACACTGGCTTCCGTAGGCCCATACAGATTAAGTAATCTCGCTTCCGGGAACTTCAGATTAAAACTTCGCACCTGCTCCTGGCCTATCTGTTCGCCACCCGACATGACCCAACGCAAAGTGGCTGCTTGGATTGTATCCTCGACTGAAAGCTCTGACAAAAACATTTGCAGCACAGTAGGAATGAAGAAAGCCACTGTAACCTGATGCCTGTGAATGGTATCCAGCATTTGACGGGTATCCGTTTCTGCACCTGCCTCCAATAACACCAATCGTCCTCCGCCCATGAACCAGCTGAAAAGCTCGACGATGGAACCATCAAAGGTATAGGATGCTTTTTGCAGCACCGTGTCCTGCTCCCTTAAACCAAGCTGTTGTGCCAGCCATACCACTCGCGCACTAAAGGCGTGATGCTCCACCATCACCCCTTTGGGCTGCCCGGTTGAGCCGGAGGTGAAGATGACATAAGCCAGATGATCAGGCTGGATGACAAGCTCTGGATTGTCTCGTTCTTGCTGATCCTGACACAGTAAGTCGACGTCGATGACCTGCTGGATTTCTTCATCTATCCAGTTGGCGTGGCATTGCTGATGGGTCAGAATCCATTCGGCCCCAGCGTCTGCCAGGATGTAGCGAATCCGTTCCTTTGGATCGGCTGGATGAATGGGGAGGTACGCCGCCCCTGCTTTTAACACACCCAATAAAGCAACAATCATTTCCGGTGAGCGCTCCATGACAATAGCTACTACTTGCTCTGGCCGGGTACCGGAGTCCAGTAGGCTATGTGCGACCAGATTCGCCCTTCGATTTACTTCTCCGTAGCTGATCTCCTGTTGACCGGAAATGAGAGCGATCTGCTCAGGGTTACGGCTTGCTTGATCCTCGAAATATTGATGTAACAGCTTTACGGACCCCGGGTCCATATCTGTTTGATTGAAATCATGGACGAGTGTCTTCCATTCCGCCTCGTTCACCGATTCCGAAGCTGCTATAGCAAGCTCACTCACCCAGTCCTCTTCCTTATGGACGCTTGCTGACTCAGGTACTTCCTCTCTGTCCCGCTGATTCGGGTCAACTGCCACCTTTTCTATCCGAAGCTCTCCAATCTTTTGCTGTGGATTGACAAGGACAGTGTGTAAGATTTGAAGGAATTCCCGGCTCAAGCGTTCCACCGTCTCCCCGGTAAAGAGATCTACATCGTATTGAAAAATACATTCGATATGCTCGTCGGTCATGGCTGCGGTAAATGTTAAATCGAATTGTGCTCCTGTATACTCCGCTTCATCACATGGAGTCAGTTTCAGGCCGGGTAATTCTACGATGGTACGGGAAGATTCGTTCAATAATGCAAACATGGTATCGAACAGCGGATTGCGGCTTGTTTTGCCAGCCAAATTCAACTTCTCAACCAGTTGCTCAAATGGATAGTCCTGATGCTCAAAAGCCTGGAGAGAGCGTTCCTTTACCTGCATTAAAAATTCGTGCACTGTCATGTCCTTCTTCGGCGTGTTGCGAAGGGCCAACGTATTGACGAACATGCCGACAAGAGGACTCAGGCTCGCATGAGTTCTGCCGGATACCGGAATGCCGACGATAATATCTTCCTGCCCACTGGCTTTGGCCAGCAATAGGTTATAGGCCGCCAGTAGAACCATAAATACCGTGACATTTTGTTGCAGGGCAAAGCGTTTTAACTTCCACGTCCATTCCTGATCCAGCTCAAAATGAACGGCTTGCCCTTCACCTCTTCTCACATCGGGACGTGCATAATCCGTAGGCAATTCCAGCTCTGTAATTTCCCCTTGAAAAAGCTCCAGCCAAAACTGCTCCTGCTGACGGAATTCCACACTGTTCAAAAACTCACGCTGCCACACGGCATAGTCTTTATACTGGATCGTCAATTCCGGTAAGCTCATGCCCCCGTATAAACGAGCAAATTCCTCGACGATTATCTCCTGGGAAAGACCGTCCGTAATAATATGATGCATATCAATGAACAGCAAATGACGGTTGGCAGGCTGATGAATAACCTGAACGCGGAACAATGGCTTTTGCCGGAGATTAAAGGGCTTGATTAATCCGTCCTGTTCCACTAATATTCCACGTTCACGGCCCGATTGAATTTCTTCTATCCAGGTCGCTAACCCTTGAACCGTACCTGCCCGGAAGAAATCGCGCAGTGTCAGATTTACATTCCATTCCTTGTTAATAAGGTAGACCAGCTTGGTTGCCAGCAAGGATTGACCGCCCAGCAGGAAGAAGTCATCCTGTGTGCCAATCTGCTCCCGGTGCAGGATTTCCGACCAAAGCTCAACCAAGCGCTCTTCCAGGGGTGAAGCTGGATGTACATAGGCCGTACCGACCTTGATACTTTCATTAACCTGCGGTAAAGCATGACGGTCGATTTTTCCGTGATGTGTTAACGGGATCTCATCGACTCGAACAAAGTAAGACGGAATCATATATTCAGGCAAGGTTACCGACAGATGGGTCTTCAGTTCTGCCACCGACAATTCCTGATCTGTAACGATATAGGCGCATAGCTCATGCATACCAGGCTGGACTTCCTGAACCAACACCACTCCATCCTGTATACGCGGGTGCTGGAGCAACGATTTTTCAACCTCGCCCGGCTCAATGCGGTAACCCCGCACTTTAACCTGCTGATCGACTCTTCCTAAAAATTGAATTTGCCCATCTTCAAGATATCTGCCCAGATCACCTGTTTTGTACATCCGCTCGCCCGGTATCCACGGATTTGCTACAAACTGCTGCTGCGTCAGTTCGGGGCGGTTCATATAGCCGCGTGCAACACCCCAGCCTGAAATGCATATTTCACCGGGTACCCCGATAGGCATAACATCCGTACCCCTGCGATTCATGATGTATACCTCAGCATTGGCTACAGGCCGTCCGACAGGCAATGGATGGACAGCTGGAATATCCGGCACACAATAATAGGTAGCACAGACAGTCGCTTCTGTCGGTCCGTACGTATTGTAGACCTTTGCGGAACGCAACAACTGGGTGACATATTCGCTTTTCAGCACATCCCCCCCGCTAATATAAGTGCGAATATGCGGGAAAGGGGGCAGTTGATTCAGCTCATTTAAAATAAACGGCGAGGCGCTGACCACGGTCACTTGCTGCTGGCGAATGAATTGGTTCAGCAATTGGATGTCCTTCAGTTCATCCCGTGAAACCATAGCCAGCGTTCCCCCTGCTGCCAATGTAGGGTATATTTCCTCCACGGATGCATCAAAGGTAATGGCTGCCTGCTGGAGCACTACGTCCTCAGCCGTTAGATGGAACTCATGCTGGAAAGCCGTGATGTAATTCGTTACATTTCTATGCTCAACCATGACTCCTTTGGGCTTACCGGATGATCCTGACGTGTACAAAATATAAGCCAAATGGTGAGATGCCACAGACTCCTTGCCTGCAAGTGCAAAAGCTAGATTATCAGCATCTACGCTGTACAAGGCCGGATCACTTACATCCATGACAGACCCTGTAAAGCGAAGCGTGTCGATGCTGACGGTGTCCGTAGAAGTTAGGAGCAGAGACACGCCGCTGTCCTCCAGCATGTAGGCCACCCGCTCCGTCGGATGTTCCGGGTCCATAGGGACATAGGCTGCTCCTACTTTGAGTACGGCAAGCATGCTGGTCAGCATATCTAGCGAACGGGGGACCAGGATACCGACAGCTTGGTCCGGTACCAAATGATAAGTTAGCAAGTGCCGGGCAAGCTGATTAGCTCTGATATTCAATTGGCTGTAAGTCAGCGAATGCTCTCCGTAGACGGCAGCAATCCGCTCAGGTTGCTGTTCGGCCTGTTCTTCAAACCACTGGTGAACCAGCTTTTCCTGTGGGTAATTCACCCGGGTTTCATTCCACTCGTACAGGGTTCGCTGCTGTTCTTCCGCCTGATTCATGGAAATGAGGCCAATCGGCCGCCAAGCATCAGCACAAACTTCTTGTAAAAGATTCTTGTAATAGCTCGCAAGCCGACGTATGGTCTCTCCCTTGAACAGTTGGGTCGCATACTCAAAGTGAAAACGCAGCTTGCCTTCATTTTCAACCCATATGACTGTCAGATCGACTTGGACAGCCTCCATCTTAGCTTCCAACGGAGTAAAGCGAAGCCCGTTGATGCTCATCGGCTCCCCCCGAAAGTTCTGGGAAATAAACTGAACATCAAAAAGTGGGTTCCGGCTTCGGTCTCTCGGTACGTCAAGCTGATTCAGCAGCATTTCAAAGGGATAATCCTCATGCTTATAGGCTTCAAGCGCGTGCTTCTTAACCTCCTGCAAATATGCTGCGAAAGGCTTATCTTCAGCTGGCGCAGTTCGTAGGGCAAGCGTATTGATGAACAGCCCAATCATGTGCTGGACCTCTTCCGACTGGCGACCTGCGCTTGGAATGCCAATAATGATCTCTTCCTGATTCGCATATTTGGCCAATAAAGTGCTATAGACAGCGTACAGAAGCATAAAGAGCGTAACCCCATGCTGTACCGCTGTTTTTTTAGCCAAAGCTGTTAATTCCTCACTCAGATCAAATGTATAGACATCCCCGGCATTGCTCATTTGCGCTGCCCGCGGCTCATCTGTAGGCAAATCAAGTACAGGCAGCGTCCCCTTAAATACGTCCAGCCAGTATGCCTCCTGCTTTTTCATTTCGGCACTGTCCAAACGCTGATTTTGCCACAATGTAAAATCGGTATATTGCATACGCAGTTGCGGTAGATCCTGTCCAGAATAGCCCTGTATCATTTCACTTAATAAAATACCAATCGAGGCTCCATCGGCTGCAATATGGTCAACATCGCACAGAAAGAGGTGGGAATCGTCCTTCAACCGGATCAGCTTCGCCTTTAACAGCGGCGCACGATTCAGGTCAAAAGGACGGATAAATTCATCCACATACGCTTCCAGCTCGCGCCCGTCCCCTTCGCTATATTCCAGTGAAAAATCTACCTCCGGGTACACTCTCTGTACCAGTTCGTTATCCCGCAACTCGAAAGCGGTGCGCAGCGAGCTATGACGACGAATTACCGCATATATGGCTTTCTCCAACCGATGATGATCCAGATTACCAGTGATGGTCATCGCACTGCATAGATTGTTCAAGGTGCTATATCCTGCCATTTGACGCATCATATAAAATCGACGCTGCGTCGAGGAAGCTGGGTACACCTCACGTTGTTCCACCGGATGAATGATCAGATTTTTGTCAGCTGATTGGGGTGCAGGCAGCTCCGTTTTCGTCAGAAGAGGCTGCTTCGCTTCTCCATCCGTATACAGAGCTAATTCGCTGACCGTCATATAGTTGAAGATATCGCTCATATCCACTTTTTTGGACAAGCTTTGATTCATCTGTCCCACCATTTTACTAGCAATCAGGGAGTCTCCTCCCAGCTCATAAAAGCTGTCATAGATGTTCAGCTCATCAAGCCCCAGCACTTCCGCCCATATGCTTGCGATCACCTTTTCAGATGAGCTATATTGTTCTGTTGCCCGACCACGCAACTGCACAGGACGGCGCACGGCAGCAGATGACGTGACCGCATGGTCATGCAGAAGCCGACGATGACGGTCCAGAATAGCCCGCATTTCATGAGAAAATCCGAAAGGAATGGCAGCGGAATCCAGCGCGGCCACCTGAGCGTAATTCAAGCTACCCACAATGACACGGGGAACGGGATGAAGCAATAATTGTTCAAGAGCGGCCAGTCCCTCTTGTGTGGATAGAGCCTGAAATAAGCTCTCTTGGAAATCAACCTTATGCTCAAAAGCCATCCCAACTTCCTGCCAAGGAGCCCAGTTGATGGCAAGCGTACGTCGGCCGGAGTGATTCCGCCACTCGGCAAAGGCATCCAGATAGGCGTTGGCTGCCGTGTAGTCGCTTTGGCCTGGTCCACCCATCAGTGAAGTCACAGATGAAAAAAGAATAAAAAAGTCCAGTGTATCCGCAGTGGTGATTCGGTCAAGCACATGTGTGCCTGTTACCTTTGGAGCCAGTACCTCGGTAAAGCGGTCCTGGCTCTTGAGAGCCATAAAACCGTCTCCAGCCACACCCGCAGCATGGATGATACCGTGAATAGCCCCATACTTGTGGCGAAGTTCATTCAAGGCTTGCTTCATAGCGGTCTCGTCAGCTACATCGACAGCATAATATTCTACCTGCGCTCCCTGCTGCTCCAATTCCAGTAAGGCGGTAACCATATTCAGCATCCTTGTATTCATATCTGGCTTTAAGTTCTGTCTTACGTTACGGCTTCCGTTCGAATCAGCGTTTGCAATGGCCTCCCATTGCTCCTTGGGTGGCAAAGGCTTGCGACCTATCAATCCCAGTGTGACCTGACCTTTAGAAGCAAGCCATTTACCGATTGCCAATCCCAGCCCGCCAGTACCCCCAGTTATGACATAGGTTCCCTGCGGTCTGATCGTAATCGGGTCAGCTTCGCTTTCCGTCAGATCCACAGGTTCAATCTGCTCTACATAACGTTCGCCGTTACGCCAAGCGACGAGAAATGTATCATCATCGTGCCGTAGGGAATGAATGAGTTCTGAAGGCTGGGTGCTTGTATCTATATCGAGACAACGGCAGCTCAGATCAGGGTATTCCTGACCGATGACCCGGGCCAGCCCAAACAAGCCCGCATGTTCTGGTTTTAATTCATTTTCCAATTCATTCACTTTATAAGCCTGCTCAGCGATCACCGTCAGTTCCTTAACAGCTGACTTGCTCTCTGCGATTGCCTTAGCCAGATGAAATAGCTGAACCATAGACTGCCCGTTCCAGAGGTATATCAGTTTCTTAGCATTCTGACATTGCATCTCTGTCAACAAGCGTCTATGATCTTCCTCGGAACCCGTAGAGAAGTAAGCATGGTCTGACATTTTAGTAAAGGTGACTCCCCGCTTCACTTCAACCACATCATACCCTTCGTGCGCTAACAATCCACGTAGCGTTACACCGATCGGACGGTTATCTGTGAATAATAAAACTGTTTCCAGCGGTGTGGATAACACTGAATCATTTGCGGTCCGGGTTACTGTATCTTCTTCATATTCGGAGGGTGCTTGTTCTTGCTTTTTCCATACAATCTGATGATATTTATGATGTTCTGTATAGCGGGTTCGTTTAAGATCCGCCTCGTGTACACGTTTGACTGCATAATCTTCAATTTCTACCAGTACCTGACCTTCGGCACCCAGAATGAGCACATCTACCGTTAAAATTTCTCCACTTTCCCTGACCTTGTTTTTTTTGCGCAGATAGCTGTAGCAAAGCCGTGGGAGGGAGTCGTAAATGCGCAGCTTGTGATATGAAAATGGCAGGAACAGGCCATTTCCTAAACTCTGGCTTGCTACCCCGACGGCCACATCCAACAAAGCGGGATGCAGCACGTATTGACTTACATCCATTTGATAGGCTACGGGCAGCTCCAGCTTAGCCAACACTTGATCTGTTCCAATTGCAATCGCCCGCAGCGTCTCCCACCGCGGCCCGAATGAAAATGCAGCTGCTGCTTCGGCATGATTCTCACCGACTACTACTTCCTGATCGTTGCACTCAGTCCGAATATCGCCCAGACTCATAACAGGATGGGCTGCCTTTACAAATACCGCGCGCCCCTGTGCATGCCTTACCCAATTCTGCTCCCACGGCTGAACTGAGGGTCCCGTCCGGCTTAATACCTTAAACGAAAACGTCTCACCCTCCCGTTGCAAAACGGTGTGTACTTCTCTTTCTTCCTCTGCATCCACGATGAGCGGAGAAATAAACTGGATATCATATAGCTCCAGCACCTTGCCTGGACGCTTGTATTTTTCCAACCCTGCCCTAACCATTTCCAGATAAGTGGTTCCTGGTACAATACAGTTTTCCATAATCTTATGCTCGCTTAGTACCCAATGACGCCCAACAGAGAAACGGGTCAGGTAAATATCCTGATCCTCGGTTTCTGCCAAACAATAGTCCAAAAGCGGATGTGTCTTTTCCATCTCTGTGAAATCTCGAACTTGGGAAGCCTGAGAAACGACTTCTGCCTTCTCCTCTACCTCCACCCAGCATCGCTTAGGCTCAAAAGGATAGGTGGGAAGGCTTCGTCTGCGGCACGCTTTGCCTTCATACAAGCTCTCCCATTCCACATCTGCTCCCTCAACATACATACGGCACAGAGAATCCAGCGTATCGAACTCGAATGAAGACTGGGTCAGTTTCTCTTTGGCTGATGCTGTCAGTCTTCTGGATTCCTCCAGCGTAAGCTCCCCTGCTTCTTTTTCCTTCTGCGCAGATACAACCTTATGACATCCAAAATACACACCCGGTATGAACTCTTCTTGTTTCGCTTGTCCGCTGAAGCCTGAGGTCTGAATTTGAGTCAGCTTTGCTCCTAGATCATCCCAATCCCGGCACAAAATCGCTAGACGAAAGCCGTACTGCCCTCGTCCGGTATTGGCGGTATAACAAAGATCGCGTAACGGATAGGTTTTGGGTTCCATGACATATTGCTGATATTGCTTCACATAGGCTGCAAGCACTGTTTCATTTTTAGCAGATAACGTAAAAAGCTGAACCGTTTCCGGTGTTTCCTGCTCCAACTGGCCACCATCCTGCATTTCAGCCCACACCGGGGCCTCTTCCAGAACGACATGGCAGTTCGTACCGCTGAGCCCGAAGGAACTGACTCCGCAGCGTCGCGGAAAATCCTCCTTGGGCCAAGGCTGCAGCTTGTCATTCACATATACAGGCGAATCAATAAAGCTAATATCCGGGTTTGGGCAGGTAAAATGTAGGCTCGCCGGAATTTCTGCATGCTCCAAAGCGAGCACTGCCTTTAAAAAGCCCGTGATTCCCGCACTGTTATCCAGGTGACCTACATTGGTTTTGACCGAGCCTATGGCACAAAATTGATTCCGGTCGGTATACTGCCGAAAGGCTCTCCGTATACCATCAATCTCCACTGGATCACCCAGCTTGGTGCCTGTCCCATGAGCTTCAATATATGTAATGGTATCCGGGTCAATCCCAGCATCCTTCCAGGCCCGTACAATGACATCCTCTCCTGCCAGCGAATTGGGAGCCGTAATCCCGGCTGAAGTCCCGTCATTGTTCACAGCACTGCCTTTAATGACAGCATAAATATGGTCCTGATCCTGAATGGCCCGCTTCAAGGGTTTGAGCAGAACAGCGGCTACACCTTCTCCTCCACCTGTGCCATCTGAAACGCTATCGAACGTTCTCGTCCGGTCATCCGAGGAGCCTACACCCAGCCCCCCGCCCTTTCCCTCTTTTATAGGTACGAGTGTGACCTTTACCCCGCCGGCAATCGCCGTATCGCAATCGCCGTGCCGCAAATCCCGGCAGGCCAGGTGAATGGCCACCAAAGATGAAGAACATGCGGTATCCACCAACAGACTGGGCCCTTTTAAATCCAGCAGATAGGCGATCCGACTGGCAATCATGGAATGAATATTACCTGGAATCGCCGAAGAAGCTGATGAAGGAGCCATTTCTGCTATAAACCGCTTGTACTCCTCACCAAAATCACTGCTGTAGCCGACATAGACTCCTGTCCGACTACCGGAAAGCTTTTTACCACCGTACCCCGCATCCTCAACTGCCGCCCAGGCAGACTCCAAAAACAGTCGCTGGTTTGGGTCCATCAATCGCGCTTCAGCCGGAGAAAGTTGAAAAAAGGGATAGTCGAACTTATCAATTTCTTCTAGAAATCCACCTTCATTTAATGCCGTTTGTTCATTCAACAGCCCGGCTTGGAAGAGGCTCTCCAGCTCCCTTTTTCGTCGGGCAGGAAAAGGGCGTATAGCGTCCTGCCCCGCCCGCAGAAGATCCCAAAACTGAGCCGCATTTTCACTTTCGGCAATTTCACAGCTAATCCCGATGACTGCAATATCCGAATCTCGCAGCTCATTAACCGCGATCGGACCCGCGTCCTGAAAATCCTGTTCATTGAATTGAAGAGCCGCCAGATTGAATCCTGTTTTTGTCATCATCGTACTCCCTTCCGTTCCTCGTGTTCGCTGCGATTAGCTGACCTGAAACGCGGGAAATAATTCGCGTGTATGCGTATTGCTGAAAATCTGCTCAAACCGTTCAGCCCGTAGTTCCGTTGGTGTTAATTTGGTTGCAAAAATGGACTTTAGCTTGTCCAGAGCTTGCTGCATTTGTTCCAACGTTGGTTCTGTTCCGGTTGTGATCAATTGTTCGCGCAGGTTTTGCAATTCTTTGTATGGAACGACTACACCCTGCTCATACTCATCGTTATTCCAGTTCCGGTTCTGGGTTGAAACCGCAATCGCAATACAGGAGGTCACCAGACCCAAACCATCTGGTTTGCTCTCGATATCAGCATTCCGCAGCAATTCCAGAGTGGAGGGATGCTCAAAAGCAAAGGAATGAGCCGTAGAGGTGATACCAGCCATTAAATTTCTCAATACGGTTTTGGGGCCGATTTCTATAAAATGATTCACACCCTGATTCAGCATGTATTGAACGCTTCTGTGCCATTGCACAGGCCGTGCCATCTGGGACGTCAGGTTAGATAGGATATAACGACGATCCGCATAGGGTGTCGCTGTAACATTAGAGAGCACAGGCCATTGAAAACGGCCATAATCATATCTCTCCAGCTCCTCCCGAAATTTGCCCGCAGCGCTCCGCATTAAATTCGTATGGAACGGAAAGCCCACCTTGAGGCGAATCGTTTTGATTCCTCTACGGTTCAGTTCCTCTTCTGCCTTCTCCAGTGCAGGAGTATGACCCGAAATGACGAGCTGCTCAGAGGAATTATAATTCGCAATGCCGACCGATACACCGGCTGTCGAGGCTTTCTGGCACACCTCATCCACCTCACGCTCATGACTCCCGACTACCGCCAGCATCGCTCCTGTACCGGGAGCAACAGCTTCCTGCATCAGAATGCCCCGCTGACGTACTATTTTCACCGCATCCGAAAAAGCAAGCGCCCCTGTACTGACCAATGCCGAGAATTCTCCCAGACTGTGACCCGCTACCAGAGATGGAGCAAGCTTCAATTCCTGCATCAGTACACGAAAAGCTGCGATGCTCACGGTCAAAATGGCAGGCTGGGCATTAGCGGTCAGAGTCAGCTCATCCATGGAACCTGTGAAACAAAGCGTCTTTAGATCAAACCCTAGCGCATCCTCGGCCTCTTCAAAGGTTTCTCTTGCTACTGAATATTCATCGTATAAGCTTTGACCCATGCCTACATATTGAGAGCCTTGCCCCGGGAATAAAAATCCTAATTTTTTCATCGTTCCATCCTCCTTATAGTAGGTCTGCAATCTTGTGCAGTACGTGGACATAGGCCTTCATCATCTGTTCCGCCCAAGTCTTCTTCAGTTTTCCAGCTTGATATTCGCATAGGAACCGTACCTGCTCCGCGCGCACATCCATATGAAGCACCCAGTCAAATTGTCGGGTCACCTCATGTCCCGCCGGCGTATGATTCAAAAACACACAAGGGAGAAAAGCAGATGGATTGGCGTTTCCTGTCCCATTTGGCAACATAACTGGGATCGGGTAAAGGTCGGTCTCTTTCGCTTTTTGACGATGACCAGCAACCTCTATGCACAGGGCGCTAAAATCATCATTTTCCGTCAATCGTACACGTAGCGGATACAAGCTCTCCCCTGTCAGTTGTGATGCGAGGAAAGAGGACTGTCCATGGTGTATGAACTGTTTATGTGGTAATGGGTGTCCTTCACCGATGAGCAATACCAGTTCGGACTGACCTGTCATTTGTGACAAAACATACGTATAAACGGCTAGTAACAAGTCTGTTAGGGCAAAATCCTGACTCCAGACTGCTTTCTGTAACGTGGTCAGCAGGTCCGCAGGTAAGGTAAAGGTGAACGTAGCCTGCCCTTCGGCTCCTCCATCTGTCCGCATCGCCTCATTCCACGGAATAAAAGATAGCGATTCAGCCAAGTAAAGACGCCAGTATTGCTCCTGACGCTCATATCGTTCCTGTTCCGCATCCGTCCATGCTTGTTCTCCTTGCTGCTGCTCCAGAAAACCGGAAAGTCTCGCAATCGTCGGATAGGCAAAGCAGTCTGCAACGCTGATTTTCCCTGGAAAGATTTGCTGAAGACGAACATTCATTTGAATGAGCAGAACCGAATTGCCCCCCAGCTCAAAGAAATTATCGTGAATGCCAAGCTCACTTCTGTGCAATACCTCTTCCCAAATTTGGCTGACCTGCATTTCCACCTCTGTAGCAGGTGCTGTATACTCCACTCCAAGAAGAGGACGGCTATGATCCGGCTTGGGCAGCATTCGACGGTTTACTTTTCCGTTCGGCGTTAAGGGCATCTCCGACAAGGTAATAAAATGCGAGGGAACCATATATTCTGGCAGTCGGGCAAGCAAATGATTACGTAGCTCACTCACTGATAAAGTCTGCTGGCCTACCCAATAGGCACAAAGGGAGTGGTTCTCCTGTTCATCTGATCGGTCCTGTACCACCACAGCTTCCCGAATGGAAGGATGATTCAGCAGCGCCTGTTCAATTTCCCCCAGCTCCACCCGATAGCCACGGACCTTGATCTGATCATCTATCCGGCCCAACACTTCAATCTCACCGTTAGGCAGCCACCGCGCCAAATCTCCGGTCTTAAACATTCGCTCACCGGACCGGAACGGATTGGCTTTGAACTTCTCCGCTGTCAGCTCAGGGCGCTTGTCATAACCGGATGCAAGTCCCTTGCCTCCAATCCAGAGATCACCCGCTACAAGATCCGGTACAGGCTGGAGCTGCCCATCCAGAATATATACTTGTGTATTCGCTATCGGCGTACCCACTCTCACCCGCTCATGCTGGGTAAGCTCCTGCACAGTTGACCAGACTGTAGTTTCGGTTGGGCCGTACATGTTAAAAATGCGCGCAGTGGTCACGTCCTGCGTCTGACGAAGCAATGACTCTGGTAAAGCCTCGCCTCCCACCATTACGACCTGCAACGTGCGCATACTCTCTTTTGCTTCCGGGTGCATAAGCAAAAGCTGAAGCCGCGAAGGAGTTATTTGCAGCAAGTGCGGACCTGTTCGGCGAATGGCTTCCAACAGCAGTTCAGCATTCGCCTGCTCTTCTCCCGTAGATAACACTACCCGTAGCCCCTTCGCCAAAGGCAGTAGCGTTTCCAATACAAAAATATCAAATGCGGCAGTAGTTACTGAGAAGAAGGTTTGACCTTCAGGAAACGGTATTCGCTCGGTAATCCCGTAGATCAGGTTAACGATGGCTTCCTGACGGATCATCACGCCTTTCGGACGTCCGGTCGAGCCTGAGGTGAAAATCATATACGCCAAATCATGGGGTCCCGGCTGTGTGATCTCCAGCCTTTTTCCATCCTGAAGGTATATACTCTCGTCATTCAACGAAATGACTTCGCCTCTAAAATCCAGTCCATCCAGCAGTGTGTCCCGACTAATAAGCCAATGCGCTTCACTCTCTTCCAGCATGTAGGAAATACGCGCCGCAGGATAGTCGGGGTCGATCGGCAAATAGGCAGCACCTGCCTTTAAAATGCCGAGCATCGCCGTCAGTAAATCTACCGACCGTTCCAGCAGCAAGGCAACCACCGTATTCACGTCCGCTCCTTTGCTGCGCAATGTTCTCGCCACCCGATTGGACAGGACATCCAGCTCGCCATAGGTCAAACACTGGCTCCCACATTCTACCGCTATGGCGTCCGGCATCCGTGCAGCCTGTTCTTCGAACAGGTGGTGCATCAGCTTGTCAGCCGGAAACGCAAGCTCAGTCGCATTGCGGTCGACAAGGATGCGTGATTGCTCCGCAGGAGTCAGCAGGCTGGCAGCATACAGGAGGCGGTCTGGCTGCGAAGTCAGTTGGGCCACCAGCTCTATGAAATGCTGCGCCATCTGGCGAACCGTATGCTCGCGGAACAGTTCCGTGCTGTATTCAAAGGTACAATGCAGACCATTACGGCTAATATTACTTGCACCTTTCTCAGTCGGCATCTCAACCACGGTCAGCATCAAATCAAATGAAGCAAAAGGATTTTCCAACGGATAAGGCTTCACCTGTAAACCCGGCACTTCCCTGCTGCCATCCATAAAATTTTGCAGCCGAAACATCGTGTCAAACAGCGGATTACGACTCAAATCCCGCTGGAGATGCAAGCGGTTGACGAGCATATCAAAGGGGTAATCCTGATGCTCAAACGCATTCAACGCATTGTCTTTGACCTCGTCCAGAAACTGTCGGAAGGTCTTCTCCTGTACGGGAGCATTTCGTAACGTAAGTGTATTTACGAACATACCGAGCATCCGCTCCAGCTGAACATGCGATCTTCCGGCTACTGGCGTACCCACCACGATGTCCTCCTGCCCACTGTAGCGGGACAAGAATACATTGTATGCTGCAAGCAAAACCATGAATAACGTGGCACCACTCTCCGTTGCCAGCTTCCGCAAACTTGTTGCACAGTCTGACGACAGACTAAATTCCAGCGAGCCCCCGGCAAAGCTCCGTTGTCTTGGTCTTGGATAATCTCCCGGCAGATTCAGAAGTGGAATTTCCTTTCCAGTGTGCTGTTCGTCGAACATCTTCAGCCAGAACGCTTCCTGTTCTTTCAGATGTTCCCCGCTGAGCTGTATATGCTGCCAGGCGGCAAAGTCTTTATACTGAATGTGCGGTTTTTCCAGAGCGCTTCCTTCCATCAGGGAGATAAACTCATCAATAAGCACTGTCGCAGAAATTCCATCAAAAATAATATGATGCACATCCAGCAGTAGAACATGGCTCTGCTCCGCTAATCGAACCAGCATTACCCGTAAAAGCGGGGGCAGTTGCAAATCAAAAGGACGCAAAAATGATTGCTGAATCTGCGGCATATCGGCCGCCGTCCCTTCGGTATATTCCATTTTCCAAGCTACATCCGAATGAATCTGCTGTACTACTTCATCCTCCAGCAGGGTAAAGCCCGTTCGAAATACTTCATGCCGGAGCAGTAATGTTCGAAACAGACGTTCAAGCTGCTCTCGTTGGATACTGCCTTCCAAATGCCATGCAGTGAACACGTGATTGCTCAGGCTTTCTCCTTCCAATTGATGCAAAACAAATAATCGTCTTTGAGCGGCGGAAACTGGGTAATACTCCTGCTCAGGCAACGGTTCGATAGAAGCTGCATGAACAGAGGTCTTTTGACGAAGCAAATCTGCCAGCTCACGAATGGTTTGATGATCAAAAAGTTCTTTGAACGTCACTTTCACCTGCAAGCGCTCCTGAATCCGGTAAATCATTTTTGCCATCTTGAGTGAATGTCCACCCAACGCAAAAAAGGGGTCCTGTACACCCACTTGCGCTATATCCAAAATTTCTGTCCAAATGGTGGATAGCTCCTGCTCCATGCCGTCCCTTGGAGGTACATATTCTGTTCCTGCAAGACTTCTTCCCTCAGGTTTTGGCATATGTTTACGGTCGATTTTACCGTGTGGGGTCAAAGGCATGGCTTCGAGAGGGACCAACAGACCGGGAACCATATAGTCGGGAAGCCGTTCTTTTAGATGTTCGCGTACCCCTTCTGACGTCATTTCCGGCGACTGCAATGTGTAGTAGCCGATCAGCCCGGTTAATCCCGTTTCCTCCACATGTGCAATCACCGCTGCCTCACGAATAGATGGAAGACTGACCAGCGCCTGCTCAACTTCCTTCATTTCGACGCGAAATCCCCGCACCTGAACCTGATCGTCCTTTCGCCCAAGATACTGAAATTGCCCGTCCGGGGTCTGACAGCCTAAGTCTCCCGTTCGATAAAGCCTTTCTCCAGTCAACGGATGCGTAGTGAAGGCTCTGGCTGTCAAATCCGGCTTGGCCCAATATCCGCTCGCCAGTCCTGTCCCGCCGATACAAATCTCGCCTTGCACTTGGAATCCGGCAAGCTGTCCATCCTGATCCAGCACATACACATGAGTATTCGCAATCGGCAGCCCCAGAGGAATACGTAACGTTCCTGCATCCGGCTTGTGCTGAATGATATGCTGGGTCGCATAGATGGCCGATTCGGTCATGCCGTATAGATTGGCGATTTTCGCTGTGCGAAAAAGAGTGTACCATTCCTGCACGATATTCACCGGAAGCGCTTCGCCCCCGTTAAAAATCCACTTTAGATCAGGCAATGGATAAGATTCCCCCGCATTTCGTACAGCACTTAGGAAAACATTCATGAGCGCAGGAACAAATTGAGTAACCGTCACTTTTTCCCGCTCCATAAATGGGTATAGCTGTGCAGGGTCTTTGACGATATCCGCAGGTACAATCGTTAATTTGGCTCCCTCCATCAGCGGCCAGAACCATTCCCACACCGAGTCTGTAAAGCTGGTAGACGTCTTCTGCGCGATGACATCGTCTGCTCCCAGAGCAAAGGTATCCTGCAACCAAAATAACGTATTCAGCACAGCCTTATGGGTCATCATCACCCCTTTGGGCTGTCCCGTGGAGCCAGATGTGTACATGATATACGCTAGGTCTTTTTCATTAGGAATATTTTGCAGACTCAGCTCATTCGTAGACATCCCTTGTGCTTTGACAGGAATAAAATAAGACTCATCCCCTCGCATCTCCCGCAGTCTAACGATCCATTCCGACTCTCCCCATACCGTTTCATCCAGACAAATGACAGTTTCAATACAGTCTGGCAAATGATCTAACGTCCGTCCGAAATAACGTAAATTCGTAACAAGCACGCGGCACGAACTGTCGTCAAGCATATATTGGATTCGGGATTGCGGATAATCAGGATCAATCGGTACATAGGCACCACCAGCCTTCATAATCCCTAAAATAGCGGTAAGCAATGGGACATTCCTATCCCCCATAATGGCAACCAGCGAGTTCGGACGAACTCCATAGCGACTGAAAAGCTGTCCCAATTGGTTGGAGCGAAGGTGCAGCTCCTTATAGGTGACAGCCATGTCGCCGTCCAGAACCCCCACTGCATCAGGGGTACGGAGCGTCTGCTCCTGAATACGAGACGTAATTGTGACTCCAGCCGGATAAACCTTCTGCGTATCATTAACACGATGGATGACCGCGCGTTCCTCTGCCCCCATGTAATCCATTTTCCACACAGACTGCTCCGGGTCCTGAATGGCACCCGCAATAATGTTACGGAAATACGCTCCGATCCTGGACATCGTTAAGGCTGTAAACAAATCTGTTCCATAGCTAAGCGATATGACCAATTCGTCATTTACGGATTCCACAATTACGGTCAAGTCAAACTCGTTCGCGTCGGCACCATTTCCCAGCTTGATTCTTTCCATCGGGATTCCCCCGAAGTTCTCCTCATTTTTGGAGCCGGCTGCAAAATTAATTAGAACGTCAAACAGTGGGGCACGATTTAGGCGGCGCGGACGGTTCAATACCTGCAATAGCTTGTCAAAAGGATAGTCCTGATGGGCGTATGCTCCTGCGCACTCATCTTTAACTTGTTGTAACAATCGGGAAAAAGAAATGTCTCGGGAAAGTCGATTCCGCAGCACGAGAGTATTCACAAAAAAACCCATCAGGTTTCGAACCTGCTTTTGATTCCGTCCCGCCACAGGAGTACCCATAATAATGTCCTCTTGCTGAGTAAGCCGGGCTAATAACACATTCAGACTGGCAACGATCGACATGAACATGGTGGTTCCGTACGTGCGGTTCAACCGCTCCAAGCCCGCGCATAATTCCGCATCCAGAATGACCTTTTCCACCGCCGCCGGAGCATTTCGGATGGTCGGACGCGGAAAATCCAAAGGCAATTGAAGACTTGGCAATTCACCATCCAATCGGGATTTCCAGTATTGCTCCTGCGAGCTTAGTTTTCCAGTAAGCACCTGCTGATTTTGCCAATGTGCATAATCAATATACTGGATCGGCAATTCTGGCAAATGGGGGCTTGTTCCTTGCTCCAACGCCTGATAAATATGAAACAGTTCTTGAAAAAACAGATCCATAGACCAACCATCTTCAATGATGTGGTGCATACAAATATGAAAAACATAGTCGTTTGCCGCCAGCATGTAGATCTGTGCCCGCCATAATGGACTCTGCTCCAGATCAAAAGGCTGATTCATCACAGTCTGTATTTCTTTTTGTACCTCTGCCCACGCTGTTTCTTCCCCTGTATCCGATACATCCACAACAGGCACGTTTAAGGTCAATTGCTCCAGCACCACTTGCTTCGGTACACCTTCGACCACCGTGAACACTGTACGAAGGATAAAATGTCTTTCAACGATGGTATGGAGGGCCTGCTGTAAATACGCGGTATTCACAGCTTGTCTGATTCGAACGGCTACCGACTGATTTAAGGCGCTGCTCTGAGCGTCCAGCTGGGACTGAACCCAGAACCGTTTCTGCCCATGAGACAGATCATAGGTCTGCTTCTCTCCCATGTGTAAACCTCCATCTGTACATTATTCGAGGATATGCTACTGCTTTTCGTATAACGTTTCATTGCACCAGACATACCGGGTTCCGTTCCATTCGGTTGCAGAACGTACATCCGGGAAAAAGCCGCTGCCGAGCAGATTGGCGCTGGTATTGCACAGCACTGGAATACCGCTCAAATTCTCGTACGCATGCAGCAATTCATAGATCAGCGGATTATCCTCCCGACTCACCGTCTGCAGGCGTGCCGTTCCATCGAGATGACGGATCGCAGGAATGCGTTCCACCCATTCATCACGCAACATATGATCAAAAAGCATATACGGATCACGGGTTCCCGGTGAAAAAATAGCAGGCGCATGCTCCTCCATACAAATCGGTGAGACCGGACGATAGTCTTCCCGCTGCTTGATGGCATTCAGGCGGTCTTTCATATCCGGTTGAACGGCAGCTGCCAGTATACTCCGGTTGCCCAATGCACGTGGTCCCAGTTCCGCCCGATCATGCAGCACCACGACTGGATCATCTGTCGTATGCAGCAGTTCCGCGAGCTGTGCTACCGTACAAGCACGTGATTCCCAGCCTTCTGCTGGCTCATTTTGAATGACCATGGGTCCGCTGTACACAGACCAATTCAAATGAGGATGACCTGTCTGATGAATCATTTCACAACAGGCAGCACCAATAGCCGAACCTGTATCGTTGGTGAACGGAGAAACAAACACATCGTCAAATAATCCGCTTTCCCGAATCGCACTGTTCCATTTGATATTCAGAGAACAGCCTCCTATAAAGCAAAAGTTTCGTGTTTTCCGTCCATGCTTGGTCACACTCGCCTCCAGCGAGGTTACGAGAAGCTGCTCCAAATACTGATGGAAAGACGCCATGGCGTCTGCATGCGGAATATGATGCTCATCTACATATCGCTTGATTTCCTGGGAAAAGGTCCAGTTAAACTCCAGCGAGGGTGAAAAATGCCGTGCATACGTTAATTCAAACTGTTCGAGCAGCTCTGGACGTACCTGTCCCTTGGCAATGTAGGCCATGACCTTGCCCGCTACCGAAAGATCATCCACACGTGGTCCTTGCCCTCCGCGCAGAAATGGCTCAAAGTGCAGCGAAAACAGTGAATAAATGTTGCCAATGTACATGAAGAGAGGACCCAGATTTTCTAATTTTCCGTTCGCTGGATCAAAGTAATAAAAACGCGGATACATGCCGCCATCGTACACAAGCGCGTAAGACGGCTCCTTGGTCACCGCATAAGGACTTGCACAATAGGTGCTGGCGATATGTGTGGTTGAATGCATATAGCTGGTATAGTCGTAGGTTCTTCCGCCAATGGCAAGACCAATGCCCGAATAGGCTTGGAGCGCGTCGGCTGATAGCGATACTTCGCGGTAAGGTGCAACCGTGAGAGACAGCTCCTGTCCATGGGAACGCGTATCCACCTTACTTTCCTTCAATCCGGCCCAGCCGTCGATGACAAACCGATCCACATCTGCCGAGGTATAGCCATGCAGGTTAAGCACTTCCTCGACAAAATCCAAATCAGGAATTTCGCTGTAGCGTTTGTTGTTATTGAATTTTTCAACCTCGTAGCTGAAAATAAGCTTGTTATCCTCAATCAAGGCCACACTACCATCATGCGTTAATTTCAGTCCGCAGAATAACATGTTCCTTCACTCCTCACCTGTTAGCCCAACACAAAGCCGCTTTATTGTTCAGCCTCAGCAAAATGACGTGGTAATACCGGAATGATATCGGATTCCTCGGAATCGACACGATTGGATTCATCTATCCAGCTTCCCAGCCCGGCCACCGTTGGCTCCTGAAAAAAGACCTGAATCGGTACATCTATGGCCAGCTGGTCTTTAATTTTAGCAATGACACTCATCAGCATCAGCGAATCTCCATTTTCAAAAAAGTCCTGGTGTATGCTAATTTCCTCATGCCCCAGTACCTCGCCCCAAATCTGACCTAGCTGCCGTTCTGTTTTCGAATACGCATCTCCATCACGGCCGATCAAGGTCACTTGAATGTGAGAGTTCATGTGCACTCCAGTGTCCGTAGCCTCCGACTTGGGCTGTAGCGTACGAAACAGCTCTTCCTCGAAGGAGACAAATTTAGCACCCAGTTTCACATTTCGCTGGATCATATCGTTCAGCGCTTCATTAGAGGTAATGAACTGCTTCAGCTCTTGATAGGACTCCAGCAGATGACTGTAGGCTTCAGATTCTTGATCGTTGTGCCCCTGCGCTTGCTCTGTAATTTCCTTTGTTAAGTCTGGGGAAAAGCGGACCTTGAGCAGCGTCAACACTTGAGCCAGCTCCTGGCTGCGAATGTTGGCAATGACCGTTTGGGTCAGTTTATATTGCAAAAGCCGATCAAACAGCTTGCCATAGTCCTCCGACGAAATCGGCTGAGATAACATCCGTTGATCCATCAGCTCGTCCGATGTAGCCCCCATCTCCAGATGCGACCAGTTGATCGCCATCATCTCCATGCCACGACGGCTCTGATAGTGGGCATACTGATCCAGAAATGCATTTGCAGCAGCGTAGCTACCCAAGCCTACACCTCCCAGCTGCGAAGCCACTGACGAGAAAAGAATCCAGAAGTCCAGCGTTTGATCCTTAGTCACCTCGTTTAACACCCATGTTCCTATTACCTTGGCTCCCATGGTTCGCTGGAACCCCGCTGCATCCATCTGCTCCAGACGAATTTCCTCCAAATGCATCGCGGCATTCATGACCCCATGAATCGGGCCATAACGTGCATGCACATCATCCACGACCTTCTTCATTGCATCCAGATCCGTGATATCTGCCGCATAGTAGCTCACCTCGGAGCCGAGCTTTTCAATCTCCAACAGTCCACGGATTTTCTTCGTAATTTCAGAGGTATCCAGCCCCGCAGCTCGTTCCTGCCAGCTTTCCCGGTCCGGAAGCACAGTACGGTTCACCAGCACGAGCTTAACCTTCGCCTGCCGGGCAAGATAGCGGCAGGTTTCCAGTCCAACTGAACCGGCTCCCCCGGCAATCAGATAGACGCCACCCTCACGGATTGTAATCTTCCGATGTGGATGAGCTGTAAGCTGCATCCGTTCCAGCTGCTGCGTATACCGCTGACCGCTTCGCCATGCTGAACTTTGATCTGCTTCGTCCCGATCCAATTCCAGCATGATTTCCTGAGCAATGTCGGAATTGTCACGTCCGATCGTTTCTACATCCATACAGCTACAACGATGCTGACTATATTCCTGCGAGATGACCTTCATCAATCCCCACAGAGGCGCTTTTTCCGGGAACACATATGTATCCTCCGCTACGACCAGCTGTGCGTAGTTCGAGACGACTTTGATTTCCAACAGGCGATGAATCGAGCTTGCCTGAACAGCCTTCATCAAATAAAAAAGACTTAAAGCCCCTTGCTCCTGACTTTCATTCAAATCATCGAGTTGTCGCATGCGACTGCGAATTTCGGTGCAGGTCCACAAGTGGACGATACCAGAAAGCTCTGCTCCCCCTCGCGTCTCAACCTCGGTCACGGCTGCAAGCAGCCTGTTATAATCCTCCGCATAGCCGGGACGAATCTGATAATGGCTCGGATCTATGGCAGCATAATCAGATGCAGCCTCTACGATAATAGGTGTGAGTCCTTGATCCTTCATAAACTCGCTTAGTGAAGCAGCTACGCCTTCTTCATCCGCCAGAATAAGCCATGACTTGCTGGTAACCGACCGTTCTTGGGAGGCAGAAGCCGTCAACGGACTGGCTACCCAATTCAGTTCATAGAACCACTGGTCAACCTGCTTCTCCGGTACCGATCTCAAGGCTGGGGAATCTGTTTTATGCTCCATCGCATGCTCCGGGATATAATTCACCCAATGTCGTTTGCCTGCAAATGGATATACAGGTAAAGGAACACGATGTCTTTGATCCAAATCATGCAGAGCTGTCCAATTGATCTCGCTACCTTGCATATATTCATCCACAACCCGATCTAGGCTGGTGTCAGGCTGTACCTTGAAGCTTTTCTCCTCACGGGTCGTTAGGCGGGTATAATATATCCCCTCTCCCGCTAAAGCTGGACGTGCAGCTTCATCTGCATTTGCAAAACGCTCCAGCCCTTCCTTCAATTCTTCAAGACTTGTAGCTACAATCGCAAGCCGATAAGCATAGTGCCCCCGTCCCTGATTGCTTGTAAAACAAATATCTGGCAGCGCATGAGCCGTGCGATCCAAAAACGTACGATAACGGTCAACCAAAGCATCAAAGGAAGCTTTACTCTTGGCAGACAACGTAAATACATACGGTACGTTTTCTCCACTGGCGGACTGGCTCTGCTCGTCCTGCTCATATTCCTCCAATATGACATGACAGTTAGTTCCTGCTAGACCAAAAGCACTTACTCCTGCCCGCCGTGGCACTCCTGCCTCCGTCTCCCATGGAACCAACTCTGTATTCACATACACAGGCGATTCAATGAAATTAATGTGCGGATTCGGCTCGTTAAAATGGAGGGTTGCCGGAATCTCCTTCTTTTGCAATAACAGCACTGTTTTGATTAGACCTGCAATACCGGCTGCGGTGTCCAGATGACCTATGTTCGTTTTCACCGCGCCCAAGGCACAAAAATGCCGCTTGTCCGTGTAGCTGCGGAAGGCGTTGGTAATGCCTTCAATCTCAATTGGGTCACCTAGACGAGTTCCTGTACCGTGAGCCTCAATGTAGGTTACCGTTTCCGGAGAGATACCCGCATTACGCCAAGCTTCCTTCATTAGCTCCGTCTGAGCCAAGGCACTTGGCGCGGTAATGCCGTTGGACTTTCCGTCCGAATTCATGGAGCTGCCTTTAATGACAGCGTAGATATGGTCCCGATCCTTTTTAGCCTTTTCCAGCGTCTTCAGTACGATGACCCCGAATCCCTCGCCCCATACCGTCCCATTCGCTGCGGCATCGAAGGTGCGCGCAACAGAGTCGGGAGAAGCAATGCCGATATCGACCAGTCCTTCATCTACAGGAAACAGGGTCAGGTTCAGCCCGCCGGCTACAGCCATGTCACAATCGCCAGTAATCAGTCCTTTGACCGCATGATGCACAGCAGCCAAAGATGCCGAGCAGGCGGTATCAATCAGATGGCTGCCGCTGGCGAGATTCAGCAAGTAGGCCACCCGACTGGCTACGACTGAAATGGTATTGCCGGGTAAGGCATACGGTTCCATGTTCTGAATCAGTTGCAAGTAATCGGCATCCGTATCCCCTACGTATACCCCGGTTCGTGAGCCGTACAATTCCTTTTCGGCATAGCCGGCATCCTCCAGTGCTTCCCAGGTAACTTCAAGGAAAATGCGCTGCAAAGGGTCCATACACCGGGCTTCTGCGGGAGTAATGTTAAAATATTCCGCATCAAAACGATCAATATGGTCCAAATAGGCTCCTCTGCGATACTTGATCTCCGGCGCATATCGTTTACCTTTAAAATAGTCCCGAATAGGCTGGTCCACGTCAGCCTTGCGGCTTTCCGGGAAGTCCCTCACGGCATCCATGCTGTTCACAAGATTATCCCAAAACTCATCTGTTCCATTTGCGCCCGGAAAACGACAGGCCATCCCAACCACGGCAATATCATCAACCTTCACCGTTTTGGCCTCATTTTCGAATAGCTCTTTTAGCATCGGCAGAGCTTCTATCTTGGAGAGATGTTTTGCAGCAACCTGAGCTAGCAAATACTTCTGAACCCGTTTCATATGTTATCCCTCCTTCAGATGGTCCAGCGCCCGTATAGACTCGCTTACATCCAGTGAGCCATCTTCAATTTGATCCAGCAGGCTCATAAGATCCTGATCCAGCTGTTCGTCATCCTTGGACTGATTTTCAAAGTGATTCATATACGCTGCAATCGTAGGATAGGAAAACAGCTCGGCTACTGTTGCCTCACTGCCCAGTGCGTGCTTCATCTTTCGATGAAGCCGAACAATCGAGATGGAATTGCCGCCGATTTCAAAAAAGCTGTCATGGATGCCGACGTCCTCCGGGCTTATATTTAAAATTCCGGCCCAGATTTTCGTCAGCATATGCTCTCTTTCATTGCGAGGCGCCACATATGCGGTTGAACGGTGAACTCGGCCCTCCGGCTGTGGCAGATTTTTGCGATCAATCTTCCCGTTCGGAGTTAACGGCATCTCCAGCAGTTCCATGAAAAATCCCGGAATCATATACTCAGGTAATATTTCACGCAAGTGTGTTGTCAGATCATCCACTTCGAGCCCTTTTTCCAGCGAAGTAAAATAACATAAGAGATTGGTTACACCAAACTCATCCGTTTGGGCAATCACAGCGGTTTCCTTGATCCCTGGAAAAACGGATACGGCCCGCTCCACTTCTTTGAGTTCTACGCGATACCCCCGCACCTGTACCTGATCATCCTTGCGGCCGCTATACTCTAGAATGCCATCCGGCCGTAACAGGCCCAAATCACCTGTACGATATAGCCTTTCTCCTGTTTTGGGATGCTGAGTAAAAGCCTTGGCAGTTGCCTCTGCCTTATTCCAGTACCCCTCCGTCAGACCAATCCCGCCGATGCATATTTCGCCTTTGACCTCAAAGGGGCACAACTGCCCCTCCTTGTCCAAAATATAAACATGCATGTTCGCAAGGGGCCTTCCCAACGGAATGCTCAATTCTCCCTCTGCCGGAGATGCGTCAATCAGGTAACAGGTTGCATAAATAGCCGACTCGGTCATACCGTAAATGTTGGCAATCTTGGCTTGCTGGAATGTGCTATACCAGTCCCGCACCCCATTGACGAGTAAGGCTTCGCCTCCATTGAATACCCATTTAAGTTCCGGTAGCGGATGATCCGTCTCTTCGGTCGGAACCGCATCCAGAAAGAGACTCATCTGGGCCGGAACGAACTGGGTAATGGTAATCTTGTCATCCCGTAGCTGTTCATATAGCCGTTGAGGATCTTTGACCGCATCCGAGCTGAATATAGACAGCTTGGCTCCGTATATCAGAGGCCAGAAGAATTCCCATACCGAATCGGTAAAACTGGCAGAAGTCTTCTGCGCAATCACATCTTCTGCGGTCAAACAAAAGGTATCCTGCAACCAAAAGAGCGTATTCAGCACAGCTTTATGCGTCATCATGACTCCTTTGGGATCTCCCGTAGAGCCTGAGGTGTAAATCAAATACGCAAGATCATTTTCACTGGCAGGACACGCCCATGAGCCCTGCTCCTGGCGCTCCCAATCCGACCGCTGATACACCGTCAGACGATCTGCTCGCATCTTCGTTTCGTCAAGACAAACAACCGTCGTCATGCTCTCCGGCAAATCTCCCAGCATCGTTTGCAGCTTGGCAGACTCGGTGATCAGCACACCGCAAGCACTGTCGCGCAGCATATATTGAATCCGCTTTTTCGGGTAGTCCGGGTCAATAGGCACGTAGGCTGCACCTGCTTTTAATACGCCGAAAACAGCCACTAAAAGCTCAATTCCCCGTTCCGCTACCACTGCTACCCGCTGGTTAGGCCGCACACCTGCTGCGTGCAGCAGGCGGGCCATTCGGTTCGCTTGTTCCTCCAATTGGGCATACGTAATGGAGGAGCCGTATTCATAAATAGCGGTTTGCTGTGGTGTGATTGCGACCTGACGGGCAAACAAATCAGGAATCGTAACATGATCCTCATAAAGCTTTGCAGTCTGATTCATCTCCGCAATGACGCGTTCCTCTTCTGCCGATAGAATTTCAAATGCATCAAAATCCAGATCCATAGGGTCTACTCCCGAACCGGAATTGCAGCAGATACAGCCGATTGACCTACCAAGCTGTTTGTGAAAAAGTCCACTAAGCGATCTATGCCTTCGTTGTATCGCGTTGTAGAGTAGGACAGGCGCAGCATTTTCGGCAATCCAAAATCAGAACCTGGCACAGTCGCCACTTGTTTGGCTCTCATAATTTGTTCAGCCAGCTCCAAACTCGTTTCGATGCCGTGCTCGTCCATGTACTTTTCACAATCGAGTGTGAAGTAAAAGCTACCTTGTGCAGGGATAGCACGTACGAGCGGAACCTCATTGAATCGCTCCACCGTATAATCCCGTCTTGCTTTATACAGGCTGACCAGCTGCTCAATCTCTTCGGGATGTGCCAATGCTTCCAATGCGCCAAATTGCACGACAGGGTCGGCTGTCAGCAATGTGTGATGCTGTATGACCGTGAGCGGTGTGACTAGCTCGTCAGGAACGATACAGTAGCCCACGCGCCGACTGTACATCCGGTACCCTTTGGAGAAAGCATTCGTTGTAATAAAGGCTGATTTGGTATCCTTCAGCTCCAGTACCGAAGTGCTTCGTTCATCAAAGCAAACATTGGCATAAATCTCATCATTAATGACCACTGCCTGACCGTTGATAATTTCATCAATGGCATACAGCTCGTCTTTCGTTAAGATGTTGCCTAGCGGATTACCAGGCGAATTAATGACTACAATTCTGGTTTTATCCGTGAAATTTTCCTTAAAGGAATCCAGATCCAGTGCTAACGTCTCCAAATTGATATCATAGTAGCGAACATTCGCCCCTACCAATTGGGCGCAAAAATGATACAGAGAATAGTACGGACGCGGTAAAAGAACCTCATCCCCCTCTTTTGCCAGCAAATAAAACAGATTTCGGAATAAGGCGCTGGTGCCTACATTAATCAGGATATTGTTAGGGTTAATGTCCAGATCATATGTTTTCTTGTATTCCTCCGCGAGCGCTTCCTTTAATTCCGGCAAGCCCGGCGGAAATACAAGCGAGCTTTTTTCAAAGGTGTCCAACGCATCCTTCATCGACTGAATGATATCCTCATGCAAAGGTAGCTCGGATTTTCCCAAGGTCATTCGAATGACCTCTTTGGAGCCGTTTTTCTCAAATTCATAAGCCATTTGATCCAGAACGAACATTAAAAACCGATTGTCATAAAATTCAATAGATGATCTTAATTCCATTTGTAATTGCCTCCTTTGAATGAACCGCACGTTAATGGGATACCTTAGACAGATTGGACACACTACTAGCAATGGTCTTGATTATTTTGTGATACCTTTCCAGCATAGAGTGGACATAGGAAGATTCCAGCAAAGCGGTATTCCACCTCAGGGAACAGGTCAGTCCGGTTGTTGATTTCACGACTGACAGTTGCAGTGCTGCTGGCTCTGAGGGGTATACACGCAATCCCACTTCCCCTCCCTCGGGTAAAGATCTCGTTCCATCCTCTGTGCAAAAGACGACGTTATAACGTGATGAACCCTCCCTCCCGCTCTTCAACTCATTAGGGTCCAGCAGCAAATGAAACGGATATAAAACAGCTTGAAGCGCAGCTTGATGTTTGTCCTTCACTTTTTCTAGCAAAGGATTAAACGACGAAAGCCCCTCCATCGAAACTCTGACTGGCACAGGATGCTGGATACATAAAGGTACTCCGCTGCCCTGAACTGGATGTCCTTCGGGATGCATGACATAGATCAAAAGCTCCTCCGCATGCGTTAATTGCCGCAGCAGCAGGAAATAACAGGCGAATAGAACGTCCGTAACAGAACCTTCATGACTGGAGGCAAAAGCTTTTAGAGCTTCAGTCTCCTCTGTGGCGAGAGGCACTTCAATAGAAGTCCACTCGGGTGTTACAAAAGCTTCTTCCCCGCGTTTGAACGGCAATCCGATCGGAGGAAGCGGCTTTTGCAGTGCCTCAGTCCAATACGCCTTTTGAGGCTCCAAATATCCTTCCTGCAGCAACCGTTGTTGCCAATAAGTAAAATCAATCTGCGAGATGGACTGAAATATGTGGTCTGTATCCACTGCCGAATCCGTAACAGCAGCGGAATAGCGAATAAACAGTTGTTCCAGCCAACCTTTCAGATCGAGGCACTCCGTTAGTAATGGATGAACAGCGACGATCAATTGGCATCGTTCGTTGCTGTCACAACCCAAGCGTATCCGGTACAGCGGACCTTGTCGTAACTCGAACGGGTTTTGATACTCCACAGCCACACGGTGTTCCGCCCAAGAAGCTGCATCCCCCTCTATTACATCTGTGAATTTGTAATCCAACGGAAGATACGCCTGCACCTGCTGAGTCGGCCCAGCTGTCTCTTCCCTGAAGGTTGTTCTGAGCGTGCTGTGTTCGGCTTGCAGTTCTTCCAGCACTCTGACAAATAACGTCTGATCCACCTTGCCTTTCCACACTGCATGAACGATCACATGAGGAGTTGATCCTCGATGTCGCCATATCTGCTTTTGGTAAAAAGACAAAGGGTGCTGCTCAGCCTCCGGTGCCGGGCAGATCGCAGGAAGCGCAAAAGTAGAGTCCTTTCCCTGCCGTTTCTGTTTCATCTTCTCCGCTTCCTCAGATGAAAAAATCCGGTACTCCGCTAAAGCTTGCTCAGGCTGGTCCACAATCTGGTCGATCAGGCTGAGCAAATGTCCTGCCAGCGCAGTGATCGTCTGTTCATGAAACAAACAGGAATAATACTCAAAGGTACATTTCAGTTCCCCTTGCATTCCCTGAAAAATGTCGAGCTTTAAATCCATGGTTGAACTGTGCTTGGCCCAGTCCAACATGTTCAGCTTCAAATCTCCCATCGTAAATTGGGTTCTCTGCATCCCCTGATTATGTAAAATAAGCATGGTGTCAAAAATAGGGTTGCGTGAAAGATCGCGCTTCTGATCCAGATGCTCCACCATTTTTTCAAATGGATAATCCTGATGATCATACGCGGCTATGGTGCGATGAGCCACCTCCTTTAAGAAGTCCGTAAAGCGCCGCTCACCCGCTGGAGTATTACGAATAGGCAAGTAGTTGGTAAAAAGTCCTATCGTATGCTCTACACCCGCATAACGTCTGCCAGCAATGAGGGAGCCTACAATGACATCCTCCTGCCCTGTGTATTGATAAAGCAGCACATTGTATACAGCAAGAAGCGTCATATACAGCGTAGCGCCATGCTCCTGTCCCATCGCTCGCAAGCGTTCAGCGACCACTTTGTCAATCGTGAACGAGTACACCCCCCCTTCAAAAGTCATCACAGGCGGCCGGGGATAGTCACTGGGCATTTTCAGAACAGGCAATCCTGACTCCAGTCCTTCCGTTAACGTCCTCAGCCAAAATTGCTCCTGTTGCAGCATCTGCTCACTTTGCAGAAAAGCATTTTGCCATACCGCATAGTCCTTATATTGGATACGCAGCGGCGGCAGGTTCTGCCCGGCATAAAGACTGGTAAATTCCCGAATGAGGATCTCCATGGAAACGCCATCCGAAACAATATGATGCATATCAAACATCAGCAAATGCTTGTCCTCTTCATCACATTCCTCCGTTAATGGCAGCAAGCGTACCCGAAGTAAAGGAGCCTCTCCCAGGGAAAACGGCTGGACAAATTCCTCCATCAGCTTTTGTACATCTGCTCCCTTTGGAGCCACACCCAGCGATATAGCAAGCTCAGCCTGCGGAAGAACACTTTGCACAATTTCATCCTCCGCAACATCAAACACCGTCCGAAAGGATTCATGGCGACGAATGATCGCAGCAAAAGCAGCTTTAAAGCGTTCCACATCCAAGCGTCCCGTGATCGTAGCCGCTCCGGGCATGTTGTAACTCAAATTGCCTTCTGCCAGCTGCTTCAAAATAAACTGACGGCGCTGCGCATTGGATACGGGATAAAATGCTTGTGGAGACACAGGTTCAATGGACTGGTAATCCGATTTTTTTTCACCTGAAATAAGCTGGGCAAGCTCACGAATGCAGGGATGCCCAAACAAATCAACCAATGTAATTCGTGTATGGAATACCTGGCTTATGGCAGTAATCAGATCTGTTGCCAACAGAGAGTCCCCGCCAAGTTCGAAGAAATCCGCATCCACAGACAGCTCGTCAATGCCTAAAATTCGGCCCCAGATACGTGCCAACCTGTCTTCTGTTTCCGTCGGAACATATCCGTCACCAAAGGAAACGCGTGCTTCGCTATAAGCTGACACCTGTTCATCGCGGTTGCTGCTTCTACGTTGGATCGGCGGCTCCACCCAATATCGTTGCTTCTCCCAAGCGTATGCAGGCAAGGGTACTTTGACACACCCACCTACCGGATAATCCTCCGCCCAGCGCCTGTTCTCCCCGGCAACATATCGCCGGGCAATCATCGGGGCATCATCTGTATCCAGCGCCATTTCTACCAGGGACTCGCTGCACATGGAACAGAAAATCCCCTGCTGCTCCAGCCCTGTTCCATCCTGACGAACCAAAGCATCATAAGCCTGTTTGAGCTTTGTCCAAAGGCTGCGTCGATCCGTGACCGGAATCGCCAGCCGATAAGCATGATGCTCTCTGCCCGTATTCAGGACGTAACAGATATTTTCCAAAGGCGGAATATCGTCATTCTCCAAAAAATCAATATATCGGGCAGTCAATCTTCGCAGTGAATCCTCACTGTATGCCGAAAGGGTAAATACACGCTCCCCACCGCAGGGTAGATCGGAGGACGAAGAAAGGGAGGGCCTGCTTCCCTGATAATCCTCCAGTACCACGTGACAATTTGTACCGCTTAATCCCCATGAACTGATACCTGCCCTCAGCGGAATTCCATCCTCACTTCGCCATTCGGTTAGCTTCGTATGGATATAGACCGGAGAACTATGCAAGTTCATCAACGGATTAGGATAAGCAAAATGCAGGGTGGGTGGAAGCTGCTTATGCTGTAAAGCCATGATCATTTTGATTAATCCTGCCATGCCTGAAGCGGAATCAAGATGACCGATATTGCTTTTGACCGAGCCGATACCGCAAAATTGTCTGTTTTGCGTATACCTGCGAAAGGCATTCGTAATCCCCTTAATTTCAATCGGATCTCCAATTTTGGTCCCCGTTCCATGGGCCTCGAGGTAAGAGATCGTGGAAGGGTCAATGCCCGCACGCCTCCACGCCTCTACAATCACTTCTTCCTGAGCTCGGGCATTCGGGGAGGCCAATCCGTTGGAGGCACCATCCTGATTGATGGCACTTGCTTTAATCACGGAGTAAATATAATCGTGATCCCTCTCGGCTTGCTCCAGTGGCTTGATCAGAACAACACCACAACCTTCGCCCCATCCCGTACCGTCGGCATCCGCGTCGAAGCTGCGTGATTGTCCTTGCGGAGAAGTAATCCCAAGCCCGCCAGGCTCCATCCTGGTGGGTAACGCACCAATGGCTACTCCACCCACCAAAGCCATGCTGCAATCTCCAGCGCGTAATCCCTCACATGCAAGATGCAAAGCAACCAGGGAAGACGAACAGGCGGTGGCTACACTCAATGCAGGACCGGACAGATTCAGCGCATAAGCGAGACGGCTTGCGATAACTGGCGGGAAATTCCCGACAAAGGCGGTGGACGACTCGCTTTCGATCAGCTCCTTGTATCGCGCTTCACTATAGCCGACATATACCCCCACTCGTGAGCCACGAATGCGTTCACCACCATACCCTGCGTCCTCAATGGCCTCATAACCGGTTTCCATGAACATACGCTGCTGCGGGTCCATGTATTTGGCTTCACCCGGAAGAATATTAAAAAATGCCGCGTCAAACGTATCAACTTCCTCCAAATAGCCTGCCGGCATATATGGCCCTTGATTCTCCTCATCCAAAAAGGGACGAATCTGCTCCAAACGTGAGCTAGGAAACGTTCGTATCCCATTCAAACCGTTGACCAGATTACTCCAATATTGTTCCTTGTTATCTGCTTGCGGGAACCGTCCGGCTACGCCGATGATGGCTATATCCCTGTTGCGGTTTATTCCATCGTGGGCTGCAGACGATGAAGCAGTTTTGAGCCGAACCTGATATTGCTTGATCAGAGAATACGCATGCTCTTCGGATAATTCCTGTTTGGCTACAAGCTGCAAAATGGCTTCAACAAACGTATCCCTCATATGCTTTCATATCCTTTCATAGCTTCATCCACTGAAATAGCGTCCTCCTTTACACGCTTGATCAGGCTTCGTAAATCCTCGTCCGCGCCGGAAACTTCGACCTGTAAGTGCGGTGCTACGTCCGTCACTTCTCTCGTGCTGGCGGCATGCCTGTTTTCCATAAATTGCGCCAGCTGTGCAACTGTACCGTACGAGAACAAATCCCCAGCCTCCACTTCGGGATCAATCCGTTCATTCAGAAGACTCAGCACTTTCAAAATAAGCAAGGAATCCCCGCCGATTTCAAAAAAATGTTGACCTACATCAATTTCCTCGTATCCCAGCACCTCTGCCCATATTTGAGCGATCTGCTGTTCCAGCTCTGTGTAAGGCTCTGTTGTTTTCCCTTTCAGACTGACCTTCACATCTGTCACCAAACGGTTAGGCTCGACAGATGGCAGAGCTCCTGCTTCCTTGGTGGATTTAGCTACAGCTCGGCGTCGACTCGTCAACATATCCGGCGCAAGCTGAATTTTCATCATCGGCGCCCATTCACGCAGCTTCTGTGTATCAAACTTGCCGATGGCCACCTGATCCAGCGGATAAGACAAGCTCATGCGGAAAGCAGCCAGCGCATCTGATACAGGCATATAGTCCATGCACCCTGGTCCAGTGAGTCCCTCCCACGCATACCAGTTGATCGCAAGCGTCGTTTGCCCCTGCATGTTACGCTGTGCGCTGAAGGCATCCATAAACGCATTGGCAGCCGCATAATCTCCACCGCCAGCTCCGCCCCATAGCGAGGCTACCGAGGAGTACAGAACAAAGAAATCTGTCTCTTGTTCCGCCAGAAGCTTATCCAATACCAGCGTTCCGTGAATTTTGGGGCGAAGCACCTTGCGAAAATCACCCAAATTCTGAATCTCCAGCGGACGACTGGTGTCGCCGCTAGCTGCCGCACAATGAACAACTCCCTTAACGGGGCCATAACGAGCTTGTACATCGTCAAAAATGTGTTGCATCTGCCTATAATCAGCCACATCTCCCGCGTAATAATGCACCTTTGAGCCGTGTTTTTCCATGTCTGCAAAGGCCGAAAGCTTACGGTAAATTACGGTATCAGCCTTCCTTTGCACCGGATCATTTATGATGTGTGACCATTGCGATTTTTCCGGCAGCTCCGTTCGGTTCAGGATGACTAGATGGATCGGAGCTTGCTCGGATAAATACCGGCTAACCTCCAGTCCTAATCCCCCTGCGCCTCCAGTCACGATATATACGGCACCCGGACGAACGGTGATGGAACGCCGGGGTGGAATACCCGGATGATTCCGATTATCTGGAGTGCTTACCGTATCCGATTCGAGACGAGACATACCTTGGATGTAACGCTCCTGACGGATGACAACGAATGAATCCGTTTTGTTTTCTTGCAGCTCGGTCATGATCAGATCCGCCACTTGCTCGTTGGTGTGGTGGAGCGTTTCGACATCCAGTCCGAAGCATTGCAATTGTGGATGCTCCTGAGAAATAACTTTGACCAAACCGTGAATCGCCGCTTTTTCAGGTGATACTTGTTGCTCGTCCGATATCCGCTGGGTAAAGTTCGAAACCACCCGCAAGTCCAGCGTTTCATGCAGACCCTGATGAAGTAATGCTTTAGTCAGAAAATAAAGACTATAGACACCTGACTCCAAACCTGCATCCACTGTTTCAATGTTCACTTGGGTTGACGGGGTGGCTGTGCAGGTCCAGAGATGAACGATACCGTTCAAGCGCTGATTACGTTGTCCCAGTTCATTCATGAGTTGAATATAATCTGCTTCTACACCCGGCTGGATGGTGTACTGATGATCGTTCCGTTTTTCAAACCTTTGCCCAGCCTCTACAGTCACCACAGGATGACCGGAGCGCCTCATGCGTTGCACCAGTTCCTCACCAATCCCCAGTTTGTCTTTGAAGATTAGCCAGTTTCCTTGAGCCAACACGCCTTCTCTTGTCTTCTTCAGTTCTTTTTTAATCCACCGAACACGGTACATTAAATCTTCAACCCTGCTCACTTGTTCTTGCTCGCTCATTCGACCGATAATCAGCGCGGTTTCGGCCTCGGCACGGTTTGGCAAATGCATAGGAAAGGTTCGTACCTCCGTGAATCGCTCCTCCTTCAACAACTGCCCCCATGTTTCCGTCGTAACCAGCGGAGAATCCTTTCGTATGTCCTGATCCTCGAACAGCCACCATCCCTCCGTCATTCCCCAGACGAGATTTTCCGCAGGCTCGTTCTGCACTTTTTCGATCATAAACAGGGCTCCACCAGGAGCAAGCACCTTTTTCAACTGGGACAAGGCCGTCCGCAAACAGCTCGTGGCATGAACTACATTCAGGCCAATAATGATATCAAACTGTTCTGGCACAAAGCCTTGTGCCACAGGATCTTCTTCAATATTAAAAGTCTGATATCGAACAAACGGGTAAGCTGCAAACTGCTTTTGCGCTTCCAAAATGATGCCCCGGCCCAAATCGGTGTAGCAATACTCGACTTGACGATTTGCTATGGCTGGGAAAAGAACCTTGCCCACCGTTCCCGACCCAGCCCCAACTTCCAGAATGCGGAGCCGTTTTCCCGCTTGCGCTAAAATATGCTGCTTTAATGCGTCCAGCGCCATCGTCTCACACAGATCGCCCAGCGTACGTCCCTGATTGGCAAAGCCCGCCAGGAATTGCGATGTACCATCGGGAAACAGCACACTCAGGGGTGACCTTTTCCCGGTCAGCACAGCCGGATAGGCGTCCAGACAATACTTCAACACCTTGAATGTTCCCGCAAATGCCGGATATTGTTCCACGTATTGGGTGTATAAGGCCGACAGATCGGGAGCTGACCCTTCAAGGGTTAGCGTGATATTATCACCGTCAATACAGATGTAACCCTGTTCTTCTACGAAACGCAGCATGAACCGAAATAGACGATGATATGTGGAAGTAATCCCTATCGTATGCAACATTTCTGGCTCTTTATATACTTTTCCGGGTTCCGTGAGCGTCCCCCATTGTCTAAATAATCCGATAATAAGCTGGGCCGCAAATTCATCAACCGCCTTTTTATAGCCCTGTACTACCGCAAAGCCGCTCTCTTCCAATAACCGTTCACCAAATTGGAAAACCGCCTCGGTAGCCTGCCAGAAGTCAAGAGCTTTCTCCTGCGTGTCAGGGGTCAATTCCGCACTGTTTCGTACATGCGGTGGTTGCTGAACTTTGGGTTCAACCCAGTAGCGCTTCTCTTCAAACGGGTAGCCTGGAAGAGGGACTCGCACCCGATTTTGCCCGTGATAATAGTCCTCCCATTTCAGATCCCTTCCTTGCATATACGCCTTTGCCATATGCTCCAGCGATTCCGCAGGCTGTACCCTATACGGCTCAGGGCTGTTCCCTGTTTTTGCTGTCGTATTTACGTATATTCGTTCGCGATCCGGTAATGCCGAAGCTGCATCATGATCGCTCTGCTCCACGAACAGCATGAGCTTACGCCGTAATTCTTCCTGCGAGCCGACGACGGTAGCCAAACGGCAGGCGTCGTTTCCACGGCTGATATTGGTACAGTAACAAATGTCTGCCAAAGCTTCGTTGGTATTTCCCAGATAAGCTGCAAACCTGTCGGCATAAGCGTAGAGCGCTTGTTCAGTCCGGGCTGACAAGGTGAATACATATTCCTCGCCCAGAGAATGAACTTCTCTTTGAATCGCATATTCCTCCAGCACAACATGGCAGTTCGTTCCGCTCAAGCCAAAGGAGCTTACCCCCGCACGACGAATTCCGCAGTCTGGCGTCCATTCCTGAAGTGACCGAGCAACATAAACCGGAGAATTTGCAAAATCAATATGTGGGTTAGGCACTTTAAAATGAAGGGATGCCGGAATCTGACGCTTGGTGATGGCCAGCACTGCTTTTATAAACCCGGCAATCCCTGCCGCTGAATCCAGATGCCCGATATTGCTTTTGACGGAGCCTACCGCACAGAACTGCTTACGATCTGTGTACCGTCCAAAAGCCCGTGTAATGCCCTCCATTTCAATAGGATCACCTAGCTTGGTGCCTGTCCCGTGCGTTTCGATATAAGAAACCGTCTGCGGATCAATCTCCGCACGCTTCCAGGCCTCTTCAATCACTTCAGCCTGCGCTGCCGCATTGGGAGCTGTGATCCCGTTGGAGCGACCATCCGAGTTAGCTGCGCTTCCTTTGATTACTGCGTAAATATAATCACCATCAGCCACCGCCTGCTCCAGTGACTTCAGTACAACAGCGCCAACCCCTTCGCCACCGCCTGTACCATCTGCCGATGCGTCGTACGCCTTCGTCTTTCCATCAGGTGAGGCGATTCCCATATTGAAGAGATTTTCATCCACCATCGACAAATACAGATTGACACCACCAGCCACGGCCATTTCACAACCGCCGGACGTTATCTCCTGTACCGCATGATGTACGGCGATGAGTGAAGAGGAACAGGCTGTATCAATAACCTCCGCCGGGCCTGTCCAATTGAAGGCATAAGCAATCCGTCCGGCAATCACAGCCTGCAAATTCCCCGGAATTGCGGAAGGCTCTACCTGTTGCATAAGGTCCATATATTGCGGTGTGCCTGTCCCTACGAACACTCCTGTCTTCGAGCCGTACACCTCTTTTTCCGAGTAACCCGCATTCACCATCGCTTCCCATACAACCTGCAACAGCAGACGCTGCTGCGGGTCCATCATCCGTGCTTCATTAGGGGATATTTGAAAAAATGATGCATCAAAGCCATCAATTCGATCCAGATATGCCCCTTGTGGCAACGATTTTGACTGCCCGACTACATCATCTGAACCCTGAGCAATATCCTGTAACCGATGGGCCGGAATGTCGCGGACGGCATCCACCTCGCGACACAGATTGTCCCAGAAGTCATCGCAATTGTCCGCCATAGGGAAACGGCAAGCCATGCCAATCACAGCAACATCACCGTTTCGCCCCTTGCTTCCAAGCTCAGGTCTGTGGGTATGTAGTCGTTTTGTTTCCGTTTTGCGAAGGGCTTCGGTAGGTTGCTCTACACCGCCGAACTGAATGATTTTAGCCTGCATGGCGATCGTATGATGTGTAAAGAGCTGCGGAATCGTCAGCTGAACTTTCAGCAGATGGTGGATTCTGCTTTGCAGTCGCACGATAGACAACGAATTTCCACCTGCTTCAAAAAAACTTTCCTCCACACTAACGACAGGTACGACCAGCAGCTTCTTCCAGATCTCCGCCAGCTGTTCTTCCAGCTCATTACGTGGTGCCACATATGCACGGGTTTCGGTAATTCCAATCTGGTGCAGAGGCAACGCTTTTTTATCCACCTTGCCGTTCACTGTGACGGGCATGGACTCCAAGCAGACGATATGAGCCGGGACCATATAGCCCGGTACATGCTGCTTCAAGTACGACTGGACATCGCTCGTTCCGACCGGAGATTCTTGCCTGGCTCCCGATTTTTTCAAGGTATAAAAGGCAGCAAGATCCTCGGTTCGTTCCTCTGATCCATGCGGAATGACCACGGCTTCTTTGATGGACGGATGACTTCTGAGAACAGACTCAATCTCCCCCAGCTCCACACGCATCCCCCGGATCTTAACCTGATCATCGGACCTGCCGACAAACTCCAGATTGCCGTCAGACAGCCATCTCACCAGATCGCCTGTTTTATACATCCGTTCTGTTTCGGTACCAAACGGATTCGGCACAAAGCGTTCTGCCGTCAAGCGTGGATTGTATAAGTATCCGCGCGCCAGTCCAGCGCCAGCGATGAACAGCTCTCCAGTAGCTCCGAAGGGCAGCAAGCGTTGCTGTGGATCCAGAACGTATACCTGATAATTCAGCAGAGGCTTACCTATGGGTAATGTTGCTCGCTGCTCTACAGGCAGACATTCATACAGAGTTGTATTAATAGCCGCTTCCGTCGGGCCGTAAATGTTGAGCAGCTTGTCTATGTTCAGCTTATCGCGTAATTGCTGTACCAGCTCGCCGCTGCAAACCTCACCTGCCACCATGATAAAAGCAAAGTGATGTTCGATATCTGTCACCTGTTCCAACAGCACTTCCATCAGTGAAGGTACGGTATTCAACACGTTAATCCGTTCCTTCCGTACCAGTCCCCAAAAGGCGCTTGGATCGGTTTTGGCTTCTTTTGGAATCAGATACAGTGTCCCGCCTGTAGCTAACGGTAAAAAAATCTGCTGCACAGAGGGATCGAATGTGAACGGAGCCATCAAAACATGTCTCAACTGTTCATGGAAGTCATAGCTGCGTTTCAGTCCAGCCAATTGATTGACAATATGACGATGCTCTATCACCACCCCTTTAGGCGCTCCCGTCGAGCCTGATGTGTATATGACATACGCTGTATGATCAGGTCTACCCTCAAACGGTAGATTGGACGGCTCCCCCGCATATAATGCAGGATTGGATAGATCGAGCACTGTTCCTTGAAAAGCATGGGTATCCACATGCTGTGGAGGTGAGATCAACAACTCCATCCGACTATCCGTTAAAAGCTGCTGTACCCGCTCTACTGGAAACGTCGGATCTATCGGACAATACGCCGCTCCAGCCTTTAATACCGCTAAGATGGCAATGATGACCTCCGTCGTCGGCTCAGCCATGATGCCCACGATATCATCCGATCCCACTCCGTGACGTTGTAAAGTATGGGCCAACTGATTTGCCTTCGCATTTAGCTCTCTATAGCTAATGCGATACCCTGCCTCGACCACAGCAGCTTGTTCAGGCGTTGTCATCACCTGTTCTTCGAACAATTGATGCAGCAAGGTCACACCCGGCAGCTCTACAGCCGTCTGATTTAATCCATGTACCAGAAGCTCTCGTTGCTGTGGAGCCAGCATATTTGCCCCATCATCCTCCAGAGAGACCGCCGATTTCTCAGGCCATTGAGCCAGAACATACAGCAAATTTACAGCAAAGGATTGGACTAGCGACAACGAATACACCTCAGGCCGATAAACCAGTTGCAGCATTCGGCCTTCTTCGTTTGGTACAAGCTTGATCATCAGATCAAACCGATCCAGGTCCTCAGTCACCGTTTGTAATCCCTCATCCACACATGCCATTTGCCACAGTTCTTGCAGTTCTCTCCCGTGAACGGATGTCCATTTGTTATAGAGAAGGGGCACAGAAACATCCTGATGATTCATCGTTCGAGAAAACTCGGCCTTCATGTCTTCGTTAAGCTCACGCCAGGTTCGGCTTCCCTGAACCCGCGGCTTGAGAAAAAGCACATTTCCCCGCTTGGGTTCGGACTGTATAAGCGTCGTCGTGCCGATACAAATATCCTCTGACTGCGAATAGCGATAGACCAGCCCTGACAGCGCCGTCAGGAACAAAATAAAACGTCCCAACTCCGAGCCCTTCGACATTTGATCCAATTGACGAATCGTTTCCCTGGGAATAACCATTTCGAGCGTTTCCTTGCGAGCCTCCGGCTGATGGTTAGACTTGCTTCTGCTTGCAGGCAGTAACTCCCTCGGCAGGTCTTGAGACCATTTTTCCATCCAATATTCTTCAATGATCCGGCCTTTCAAATGTGTACTTTTGTCCATACACACTCCCCTCTCTGTCAACCGTTCCAGGCCTTCATGAGCTGACGAATCTACCATATCTTCCAGTTGATAATCTCAATGAATCACTTAATTAATTCACTATTCAAAATGCTCAGTCTTTCCTCAAAAGGAGGATGCACGTGATTCAGTTCCTTCTTCCATTCAGCCTTGCAGCTGCAATCCAGATGGTCCAGAACGCTCGGATCAAGAGTGTGATTATACTCCTTCAACGCCTCCATTACTCGATCACTGCAATGCGGACAATTGTAAGGCACCCCGACAGGAGAAGGATAGAATTGGAACAAACCGACGATGATCTTGCCCAAATGCGCCGTCCGTTTTACCACCTCAACGATGCTCCAGAGCCATGCCGGTTTATAGGCGCCCTGGTCACTTAAATATTGCACCAGTGTATAATCCTGTACGGTACAGCTTTCCAGTGAAACGGTCGTCGTACCGAGCTCAAAAGCATGCTCAATCGTTTGTACGGCATGTTCGATAGCCTCTTGTTCCGTAATAAAGGGCGGCTTCAGCAACACATAGCTACGTAAATTCAGCTCCTGGGTCACCAAGCGGGCGGCCTTATCAAATTGCTTTAAGGAAAAGCCTTTGTTTATGCATACATACCGCAAAAAGTCGTCAATCATTTCGAGCCCCATGGCGACTTCCACATGCTTATCCGGTAAAAGGCGCTTAATTTCCGCCATATTTTCTTTCGTTACAAATTCGGGTCTGGTTTCGATGACCAGCATTTTGATCTCAGGCTTTTCTCCAACCATGCGTATGATTTCCCACAGCGCTTCAGCCGGAACTTCATTGTCGTTGAGAATGGAGCCGTTATTATATAGATTGAGTAAAGGATATTTGCTAAAATCAATCCGCTTAAATTCCTCACTAAATTGCTCCAAATAATAATGGGCAGAGAGAGGGCCGTCTTTACGTGTTTGCTTGGCCAAATGACCGCACATGGTGCAGCCATTTCCGTTTTTCAGGGCCCACTCACATCCGTTAGACATTAAATACATGACTGCGCGTTGATAGTTTTTTCCCTGAAAGTTTTCCTCACGAATATCCGTTTCTGTCGCTACTTTGTCCAAATGATACTGTTCATCTGGAATTTTAGCGTGAATCTCCTTCATTAGATTGGCGATGAGTCGGTAATAGTGGGCGGTTTCTTTCGTGGTCATCCATTGATAGGAATCCATTTGTTCCCAAGCTTTCGGCTTCTTCATCTTCATACACTCCTTTTCAAAGTATCCGGGCTATAGTCAAATTCAATCGCCCAAACCTCTTCCAGTCTCTTTTCCATCTCCGTCAAGGAGTGAATATTCTGAATGGCACAATCTCTTTCTGTAACGATCAGCCTGAGTAAAGCGATATAACGTTCACATAACAGTTCAATCGCGGACGGATCATATTTTGAGGGCTGATACATGATTTGGATGGCTGTTTGCTCCATTTGATGAATGCTCACCAGAAGTGAATAATCCGTAAAGCTATGGCCAGAAAAGGATTCCAAGATCAATTCACTCTGTCGATTGATCTCCAGCGGATAATTTTCAATCACAAGCAACGTATCAAAAAGACGCTCTGTGCTTCTGAAATTGCCGTAAGACTGTATATCCACAAGCGGTGTTGTTTCGTAGGGCTGTCTCGCTACGCTGGCTTGCTGAATATCGAGCAAGGCTTGTTGCAGCGTATCTCCATTGCCTGACTGTAACCGTACAGGAACCGTGTTCATCAAAAGCCCCACTACCCGTTCAATTCCAGGCAGGCTGCTGGAGCGGCCAGATACCGTCGTGCCGAAAAGCACATCCTGACGTCTGCTAACCTTTTGCAGCAGAATACCCCAGGCCGCTGTAAAAAGGGTACCTACTGTCACGGATTCTTCCTTCGCGACAGCTTCAAGCCCCCTCACCAGCTCCGATTGCAAAACATACGATTCGCAAGCCGTATCGCTTATTTCCGAGCCAGAAATTGTATCGGGTAAACACAGGGGCTGAACCTCATATCCAGTCAGGTAAGCTTGCCAAAATACCTTGCTTCCGCTTCTATCCTGCATCCCAAGCCATTTCACGTACTCTCGAAAACGCGGCTTGGCTAATCGTTCTGGCTCCCGGCCTGCACGCAGCGCATCATATGCCCGGATAAACTCACCCAGCACAATGCCATTACTCCAGCCATCCATCACAATATGGTGGTTGCTGACCATCATGATATGACGATCATGCGCCAGCCTAAACACCGTAATCCGCAGTAGGGGGCCCTCGGACAGGTCAAATCCTACAGCACGGTCTGCCTCGCGCAGCTCCTGTAGTACCGTCTCTTGCTCCACATCTTCCATTCCTGTGAGGTCATGGAAAGTGAAAGATAGGACGCGTCCTTTCAGGACAATCTGAACCGGGTTCTGGATCTTTTCCCAGCGGAATACGCTTCTCAGCACTTCATGCTGTTGAATCGTCCATTTCCACGCCTCACAGCAGACAGATAGATCAAGCTGACCCTGCAGCGTATAGCTGTATTGCTCAAAGTAAGCTCCTGTATCCTTGTCCCGTAAATAGTGGTAGAGCATTCCTTCCTGCATGGGAGTCAAACCAATGACATCCTCCACACGTGTTTTGTTCAATGGACGGTGGCTCATGGTTGTCTCCCCCTTACAATTGAATGATAGTGCCAATCCCATACGCGAACAGTCCCTCTTGCGGGTGACGAATAAACGGCTCTCGACAGCCCGTTGGGTCTACAAATTCCTCAAAGGAGGGATAACTTTGTTTCACTTCATCCCAGAAAACGCCAACATCATAACCTCTTCCCCACGTTTCAGGCCGCATGCTGATATCATGAAAAGCAATCATGCCGCCCGGTGCCACCAGCTCTTGATACATACGAAAATCCGAACTCACTCCACCGTAGGAATGATCACCATCGATAAACAGAAGATCAATCTGCCGTTCTCCTAGAACCTTTTTCAAGTCCTGTTTGGTGGAGCAGTGAAATGAACGGTCTCGAATAAAAGAAAACTGCTGCCCCGTGCTGCCAAAGCTGGAATAGAGCTGCACCTCACTGTCATCCTGACCCCCTCCATACGGTCCACCCGGATAATCAATACTGACGAGCAACGCGTCCGGATCGGCCAGTTGACTCAGGCAATAAAATACACCGCCGCTGGCTGTCCCGATCTCAACGACTGTTTTAGGCTTTTGGCTCTTCACGACCTCCAGAAAACGACGCAGCTCATAGGGATTCTGAATGGCTGGAAAAACAGGTACATGCTCGGCGACACGCTCCAAAATAGCTCTTAACCGGATAGATTGCGGACTGGTCACGTCTTCTTGAAGATTTTCCGGGGAAAGCAGTTCGAATAACTCGGGCACGATGACCTTAGCCAAGAGTCCTTCCACATCAGGTTCATCTTCTCCGTCCAGTAGCCATGCTTCCGGTAACCGTGGAAGCTTGTCCTCTGGGTTTTCGCCTTTTTCAATGGCTGCTTTGAGAAGATTCGCCTGTTCCCGTGTTAGCTTCACATACCCAGGCTTCCATGCATGAATGAGTATAAAATCCCCCTTTACCTTGATGTGATCCAAGCCAAACTTGTGCACCCATGGCAGATCGTTGTATCGCTTTTGCAGATAATAATTTAGGGGGCCTGTCGGGAGAATGCGTAAATGTTCCAATCTGTTGCTCATGCTCTCACCTCGTTCTCGTCGTAATCCATTCCTAAGTTACGTAAAAAAGATCCGGTATGGGAGTGCTCACAGGTCGCAACCTGCTCAGGCGTTCCAGCTGCCACTAGCTGTCCACCTCGGGTGCCCCCTTCAGGGCCAAGATCTATCACATAATCTGCTGTTTTGATCAAATGCAGGTTATGTTCAATGATGAGTACGGTGTTGCCCTCATCCACGAGCTGTTGAAGGATAGTTAGCAGTCGCTGAATATCGTCGGGATGCAAGCCTGTGGTCGGTTCATCCAAAATGTACAACAGGCTGCGCCCTTTTTTTAACTGACTTAGCTCCTCTACCAGCTTAATACGCTGGGCTTCCCCGCCAGATAATGTCGTGGCAGACTGACCCAGCTTCATATAACCAAGACCCAATTCGTTCATTAGCTTCAACTTGCCGTAAATATCCGGTTGGTCAGCGAAGAAAACAGCAGCTTCTTCAATGCTCATCTCCAATACATCCGCGATATTCTTCTCGTGATATGTAATTGCCAGTATATCCTCGCTGTAGCGTCTGCCCCGGCACGTTTCGCAAACCATTTCAACGTCAGACATAAACTGCATTTCAGTGACGATCACCCCGAGTCCTGAACAAACTTCACAGCGTCCACCCGGTGAATTGAAGCTAAAATGTGCACTCTTTCGTTGGAGTTGCTTAGCTATTTCTGTCCTGGCAAACAGCTTTCGAATGGCGTCAAACACCCCCACATAAGTAGCCGGAGTGGATCGCGATGTCCGTCCAATTGGCTTCTGATCGATACAGATCACCTGATCAATCGACGCTTCTCCTTTCAGCTCTACATCGTGCTTCAGATATGCAGATTTACCCTCCAGGCGAGAACGTAATTTCTCATATATAACGTTATGAACTAGCGTGGTTTTCCCTGATCCAGAGACCCCTGTAACACAAACCAAACAACCCAGTGGAATTCGTATATTCAGGTTCTGTAGATTGTTCTCCCTGGCTCCCAGCACCTCAAGATATTTCCCGTCACGCGCCTTTCTTCGTTGGGTGGGAACAGGAATACCTTGCTTGCCACTCAAATATTGTCCTGTCAAAGACTTCGAATTGCTCATGACTTCTTCCACCGTACCCTGTGCTACAATTTCACCACCGAGCAATCCTGCGCCAGGTCCAATATCAACAAGATAATCCGCTTGGGCCATAATCTCCTCATCATGTTCGACGACCAAGATGGTATTTCCCAAATCCCGTAGTCTGTGAAGCATAGCTATCATTTTCCCGGTATCCTTCGGGTGTAATCCAACACTAGGTTCATCCAAAATGTAGATCATGCCCATCAGCCCAGAGCTTAATTGGGTCGTCAAGCGTACGCGCTGTGATTCACCACCCGAGAGCAGGGTCACCGGACGGTTCAGATTTAAATAGTCCAGTCCCATATCCAGCAGCAGCGTCAAACGAGTCTTGATTTCCTGTAAAATGGGCTGGGCCACAGCCGCAAGACTCTCGAAAACTTGAGGTGCCATTCGCAGTAGTTCATCACAGCCTGCATACAGCTCAACCAACGGCATGTTCGAAAAATCGCGGATCGTTTTGTCCCCCACACGATATAGCAGTCGTTCTGCCTTCAAACGTGCTCCTCCGCAGCTCGGACATACTTGTTCCCTCATCACTTCCTTGTCTTCCGCTTTCATGGCGCTCATTTCATCCTTGGCATTAGCGTTAAAGCGCTCATAAATAAGATTCACAATACCTGCAAATCTTTCGTGCATCAGCTTGCCACCTGTAGCAGGATTCTCAATTGCAATCTTTTCCCCTTGAGTACCGTATAGCACAGCGTATAACGCCTCATCTGGCAGATCCTTTACCGCCGTGCTCAGTTCAAAATGATATCGGGTCGCTAGTCCCTCCAAAATTTTTCGATTTTTATGAAATTTCTCTTGCTCACATTGCCAGCCAAGTAGCTGAATCGCTCCTTCAGCTAGACTTTTGGATCGATCAGGAATCACACGTTCCAGATCTACTTCATAATGAGTGCCCAGTCCTGTACAAGTCGGACAAGCACCCAAAGGACTATTCGACGAGAAAGCCCCTGCCGAAATTTCACTCGCCACCATACCACAACAGGAGCAACCGAAATTTGGATTCCATACGAATCGTTTATCAACCATAGGTCGAATTTGAATCCAGCCATCTCCTAAGTCCAGTGCTTTATCCACCATAGCTTGAATATCTTTGCGTTGCTCCACGGAAGCTGAAATCGTAATTCTGCCAACCAGTACCTCCAGCTGACTGTCTCCTTTTCCTAGACGTACTGCCTGTGGAGACATACTGGAAAACAAAACCTCAGCTTGCTCTACATCCAGCATTTTTTGATTCCAGCTTAATTGGGTGTAGCCTTTTTTTTGTATTTCCTTCAGCAACGCGACAGGCCCTTCATGTGGCATGGAAAGGATTGGCGCATAGATTTCTATTGAAGTGTCGGGTGAGCATTGGAGTACCTGCTCCGTGATTTTTTTCCTTGTCTGCACAGGCAGTGCTTCCTGACAGTAGGGACAAACCGCCCGACTTGTTCGTGAAAACAACAACCGGACAAAAGAGGAGATTTCGGTCAATGTACCCACGGTTGACCTCGGGTTGCGCGACACCGTCTTTTGCTCCATCGCGATTGCCGGAGACAACCCTTCGATCAAGTCCACATCCGCCTCTTCCGTTTTTCGCAAGCCCATTCGTTCATATGCGGACAGCGACTCCATTAAGCGTCGTCGCCCTTCCGCATATAGTGTATTGAAGACAAGCGATGATTTACCCGAGCCGCTAACTCCCGTGAAAACAACCAGTTGATCTCGCGGAATCCGCAAGGAGATATTTTTCAGGTTGTGCTGTCTTGCACCTTTGACAACAATGTAGTTTTGCATGCTAAGCCCACACTTTTTCATGAATTTTAATGGATTGGTTATGAGCCACTGACTTCAGCACTCAGCACCTCCAGCTCCTTCATCTGCCCCATTTCCATCTTCAGCAGTCGGTCTGCGGTATGGAAATAATGGTCATCATGCGTAATGGCGAAAATAATTTTACCCGCCGCCTTCATTTCAGGCAGAAGTGTATGGTAAAAGAACTTGCGGAATTCCGGATCTTGATCGGCAGCCCATTCGTCAAACAAATATACGGGTCGATCCTCCAGATAACAGATCAAAAGCGCAAGCCGCTTTCGTTGTCCACCTGATAGCTTGAGCGTACTGAAATATCCATCCTTGACCCTTACTTTTTCCTCCAGTCCCAGTTTTTTCAGATAACGCTCAATGTCGGACTGCTTTTCCTTATAATCAATGTCGTACAAGCGCTCAAACAGATGAAAATCAGAGAAGACGGTGGAAAAATACTCGCCCGACGTGCGGGCATCAATGACTTCTCCATTGATCGTGATGTATCCCGTTTGTGGAGGATAGAGGGCAGTCATTAATTTAGCAAGCGTCGTTTTACCACTGCCGTTGCCGCCTGTGATGAAAATGGTCTGTCCTTTAGCCGCTTCCAGTGTAATAGGTCCGACCAGAAAGCTGGACTCTCCAGTCACGTTGCTGTACTCGAAGCTAAGATTATGAAAACCAATTCGTTCCACAGCCACTTCTTCATCCACCAAACTCGCAGTATCATACACTTCTCCGCTGTCATCAGTCGGCATTTCCGCAATAAAGGCTTTAATTCTTCGCCAGGAGGTCCGAATCTGGAACAGCTCCGGCACAGCCTGCAACAATCCGTTGATGGGTCCGATCAAGTAGAGGAACACGACAACAAATTGAATTAATGTGTAATCCTTAATGTTCGGGAAAATCGTCGGGAACACAAAGGTAACTACACCTAAAATTAAAATCAGCAGCGTCTCGCCCAGCACCAGTGCATTGGTAAATTTAATGCGGGACACGGAGCGTTTTTGACGATACTGTTCACAGCTATCCTGAATATCGCTGCTAAACTCCGTCTTTTTGCGTCCATGCATACTAAGCTCTTTAAAGCCCTTGAGCATGTGGTCGATGAACCCCAAATACACGTTTTGGGTATCCCTCGCCTCTTCCCAATAGCGGTTAGCCGTACCGCTGACGATGCTATAAAATGCGGCAATCACCGCAATGACAACAAGGGAAAGTATCGTGCCCCAAAATGAAATCGTACCGAGATAAACAAAGCAGCAGATGACTGTCAGTAGACTGGTCGCGAACCCCACCGCCACATTGGCCGAGAAGCCCACCATCTCTGTATCATTATTTAAAGTGGCTAAAATTTTGCCATTGTCCATGCGTTCTAATTTGTCATAAGAGCTGTGTAGCACACGTTGAATCAGTTCCATTCGTTTTCGATAAATCATGTTGTAGGTAATCTTCACTAATTTGGTTTCAATCAGCTTGCGACCGAAAATATAAACCGCCAGCGCTAATCCGAAATAATACAGCAGATATTTGAGCGGTATTTCGCTGCCAATTGAGAAATTGACGATAAAAATGACAAAGGCATTCGCCGCCCCGCTTAGCAAGCTCATCATTACCAGTAAAGGAAGCGAGCGTTTATTTTCGTCTGTGTTCGGAAAAAGCGTACCCAACACCAGGTAGCCAAAGCTCAAGAGCAATCCCAGCCCCAAGGCTGCAATCGCAAACGGAAAGCTAAACGGAGACCAGACAATCGCGGTTGTCCATGAAACGCCCTGCATGGCAGTAGGAACCAAATAAACTCCATACAAAAACGGTGTACTGCAAAGTAAAAATAGCAGCCATGTGAGCAGCTTTTTTGGATTCAAAGGCTTCAAAACACGTTGTTTGCGGATGATATCTCGTACCACCGTAATCAACAGGACCCCTACCGCCAGCACATAACATGCCAGCATGATCGTAATAACGGACCACGCATTGTCTGTTTTCTGATCTGGCTCATACGGAGACACAGGCTGACGATCTCGTAAAATGTCCATAAGACCATGCCCGGTGATATACGTTAACGTGGTACCGTTGTTTGCCATAATCCCTACAGCCAGCTGATCCTGAGGGCGAAAAACCATATAAGCAGAAAAATTCGGATTTAATCCAGCCTTGGACACCTCTCCGTTTCCACTTTGGTAGTCAGCCCAGCCCATAGCATAAGACGACATATCAAACTTGCTGGGGGTAACGGTGCGGTCAGGCGCATGAGTTTCCATAATTAATGGAGTCATGGGAGATTTCAGGCTGCCCAACTGATATTTGAGCCAAGTGGCGAGGTCATTTCCGTCCATCATGATATAACCAGCGGGACGGTTTCCTCTAAAGACAGGGGATTGATATTCACGTGCTTGAAAAAAGCCGTTCTTGTAGCCTGTTGCCATCGTGGGTGCGGCTTCTGTGGGATAAAGAGTAGTTTTATTCAGACCTAAAGGCTGAAAAATATGGGTCTTCATATAATCTTCGTAAGGTTGCCCTGTGACCTTTTGAATGACAGCCCCCACGATTGCGTAGTTAATGGTGGCATATTCAAAGCGTTCGCCAGGACGATTATGTAATTCCAGGCCATTCACATTTCGTACAACCTGTTCCAGTGAATCGGGACGGTTGGAGATCGGGATGTCGGTAATTGTGTACCATGGAATGCCACTGGAGTGATGTAACAGCTGCCGCAGTGTAATCTTGACATTTTGGTGCTTATACTTGGCTTGAAACCATGGAAAAAACTTTGAAACGGGATCATCCAGCTTCAACAACCCCTGCTGCTGTAGTTGCAGCACGGCAAGTGCTGTAAATCCTTTGGAGCAAGAGGCAATTTCAAAGCTTGTCTCGGGTGTTACAGGAACCTGCTTGTCCACATTGGCGTACCCAAAACTTTTGAGATAGGCCGTTTCCTTTCCACGAACCACAATAACTGTCATTCCAGGGATATGACCTTCCTGCATCTTCTCATGAATAAATGCTTCCAAACGCTGAGTGGTGTTTGCATCCAATCCTGCTGCGGCCTCCGCACGACTGGGCGGAATACATGTAGCCACTAAAGCGAAAATCAGGATAACCGCTGCCATTTTTCTCATGATCATCTTTTTACATTCCATAATCGCTCCAGCTTTCTTTGTAATATGTAATCAAAGCTTGCTTGACCAATATATGTAAGACTATTTATCTAGTAATTACATAAAAAAACTAGGATAAACAGTATTCAACATCATGAATAAATATACACAATTTGTATATTTAATTTATGGATAATTAAATAGTTTAAGAGTAAATATATGTTAAATAGGAATGGATTTATTTAAAGGAAAATTAAGGAAGAATGCCAGGATATTGATTGCGAAATCGGAGAGTCAATTACCAGAAATACTTAATAAATTAATATTTATCAATATTATCGAAATTGTATTAACACCTTAACATTTCATCCATATCGGATGTAGTGAGCTAATTCACACTTTTTTAAAAATTCCATTGTAAACCTACGGAAACCTTTTAAAGGGAACTCGCCTTTTTAAATTGGAATAAAATTGTCGAAAATCCGTTTTATTTTTTGTTTAAAAATACATTTTTTCTGCTTGATTGTTTTTATTGGGTGGGCTAGGATCATTTTTATGTAGACTCTATGTTTTTCAATATCTGCATGTATAAGGAGGCTAATGGATGTTCTATGCACTAACACATTCTCAAAAAAGAGTTTGGTATAACGAGAAAATATATGGTACGACAGCCATGCACAATCTGACCGGACTTGTACGCATTCAAAAGGAACTAGAGTTTGACGCGCTGGAGAAAGCGATTCAACTCTTCATTTCCAAAACGGAAGGCCTCCGCATCCAGATCGAAGAGCAAAATGAAGAACCCGTACAGTACGTGAAGCCCTATGAAAAGGAGCAGATCGCATGTATTGATTTTAGTCATGAGCCTGATCCGTTACTTCATTTTGAACAATGGCTGAAGGCTGTGAGTGGACAGGTTATGCCTCTGTTGAATGCCAAACTGTATTCTTTTGTTATTTTTAAACTTGGGCCTGGTGATGTTGGTTATTTGGGTCAATTTCATCATATTATTGCAGACGGTTGGGCCTTACATATCGTGTCTGAACGAATTTCGCAGTATTATACACTACTGGTTAACCACAGCCCCCTGCCTGCTGATGAAGAATATTCCTACATACCTATCATTGATCAAGAACAAGCCTATTTAACATCTGAGCGTTTTATTAAAAATAAAATATTCTGGCATGAAAAATTTCAAACCTTACCCGACATGATACCTATCAACAAAAGCAAAGATATTTCGGCCGTTCGAACGTCCTTTGCCATCGACAGTGAAACTTCACGTATAATTCAGACCTTTATCCAAAGCTCCAAACTTTCTGTAAACGTATTATTCGTATCCGCCCTTCTGCTTTACATCTACCGGACGACTCAAGAAACCGATGTGGTGATCGGGACTCCAGTCCTAAACAGATCGGGCAAAAAACAAAAAAATACGTTTGGTATGTTCACCAGCACCATGCCGTTTCGCATCCAACTGGATGAAGCTTTAGATGCCTGCTCTTTGATGAAGCATGTGGGGGCAGAGCTGATGAATTTTTATTTTCATCAAAAATATCCATATGATCTTCTAGCTAGTGACCTGGAGCTTGCTCAAAAAGGATATAACAGTCTGTTTGGTATGTGTGTTAATTATTACAATATGAAATTTAGTCCCCAATTTGATGGGTGCCCCTATGAAGTTCAGGAGGTTTTCAGTGGTTATCAACCTTATGCGCTGCAACTGGTTATTCGTGACTGGGAGGGGAGCGGAAGAATTACGCTGGACTTTGACTATAAAGTGAATTCTTACAGTGAGACGCAGATCGCAAAAATGTTTGAGTATATCATTCATATCGTTCGCGAGATGATCGAGCAGCCACAGACCCCGATTGCGGAAATTGAAATGCTATCTCCGCAGGAACAAAATGAGCTGATCTATGGGCTGAATCAAACACGTTCTTCCTATCCCTCGTCCCTAACCATTACTCAGTTATTTGAGCAGCAAGTCGTTGAAAAAGCTACTAATATTGCCTGTTACTTTGAAGAGCACACGTTAACCTATCGTGAGTTAAATGAACAAGCTAACCAACTGGCGAGGTTTTTAAAAAGCCGTGGTATTGGGCAAGAGAGTATCGTGGGGATCATGGCTGGGCATTCATTTGAGCTTATCATTTCGGTCTTAGCTGTGTTGAAATCAGGTGGGGCCTATCTGCCTATAGATCCTCACTATCCAGCTGACCGTGTTAGCTATATGCTGGAGGATTCCGGGGCTGCTTTGCTTCTTACCGATGCACCTTTGAATGATGATATTTCATTTTCCAGAGGAGTTTATCGTATAGACGATGCATCCCTGTACCATGGAGATTGCTCGAATTTGAAGCCACAAAGCGGACCGAACCAGCTCGCTTATGTAATTTACACCTCCGGTTCCACAGGCAAACCTAAAGGAGTGGCAGTTCCGCACAAGGGACTTGTGAATTACATATGGTGGGCGAATAAAACCTACTTGTCCGCAGCTCACGAGGTCTTTGCTTGTTATTCGTCAATAGCCTTTGATCTGACTGTCACTTCCATATTCACCCCATTAATCAGCGGACATGCCATTAACCTCTACAGAGATGATGATCCCGGCGAATTTGTATTGTTCCGCATTATGAAAGACCAACGTACAACCATTGTAAAGCTAACTCCCGCACACTTGTCCCTTCTACAAGAGTCGGACATTCGTACATCGAGCGTCCGCAAATGCATTGTAGGAGGAGAAGATCTCAAAGTCAGTCTTGCTCACAACATTCATGACAAGTTTGGCGGAAGTATTGCCCTGTTCAATGAGTACGGACCTACGGAAACCGTCGTAGGCTGCATGATCCATATGTATGATGCAGACCGGGATAGCAGAAGATCCGTTCCCATCGGTGTGCCTTCCGATAACGTGGCTGTATATTTGCTGGATACGCACTTAAAGCCTGTTCCTGTGCAGGTAAAAGGAGAAATCTACATTTCCGGTCATGGAGTGGCAAGAGGATATCTGAACAGACTGGAACTCACAAAAGAAAGGTTTCTCGATAATCCTTTTGTTCCTGGAGAACGAATGTATAAAACCGGTGACATGGGGATACGGCTGGAAAATGGCCTGATCGAATACCTTGGTCGAAATGATCACCAGGTTAAAATCAGAGGCTTTCGTATCGAGCTGGGTGAAATTGAAGGAGCTTTATCCTCCTATCCTGACATCCAGCATGCTGTCGTAAACGTTGTGGAAACAGGCGATGTGAATAGATATCCCCTTTTGTGTGCCTATTATGTATCTGATCGTGCTATCTCTCCCAAGCTTCTCAAAGATTATTTACATGCTTGTCTTCCCCATTATATGGTACCAAGCCACATACTCCAGCTGGAAATCATTCCGCTTACATCCAATGGCAAGGTGGACAAGCAAAAGCTTCCTGTACCAGACGTGTCCTCTGGATTAACTGACATATATGAGGAAGCCCATAATACGGTGGAAAGCATTCTCGTGCAGGTTTGGGAAGAGCTGTTCCATACGTCTACCATAGGTATCCACGATAATTTCTTTGCACTGGGCGGAGACTCTATTAAAGCGATCCAGATGACTTCCAAATTAAATAACTATGATTTGGAAGTGGGTGTACAGGATGTCTTAGCGCATCCCAGTATAGCAGAGCTTGCTCATTACACACGCCAAAAGAGCCGACTGTACGATTCTTCAGCTCCCGTCAGCGGAGAAATTCAGCCTACACCGATCTCCTTGTGGTTTATGGAGCAGTCATTTCATAATCCTCATCACTATAATCAATCGGTCTTGCTTCTGCTGAAAAATGAAATGGATTGTTCTGCTCTAGAAAAGGCATTTCACAAAGTAATTGAACATCACGATGCTTTAAGGATGAGCATACACCCGGATGGCAAGTTATTTTATAACCCGGAACTCACTGCAATCCCGTTCAAGCTGGATTGTTATGACATGACGCCTATTTCAGCAGAGGCTTGGCAGCATGAATTCAATAAGCTGGTGCATAGCTTGCAATCCGGTTTCGATCTGTCCCACCGTCTTCCTATTCGAGCAGCTATATTCGATCACGGACAAGGAACCTGGGAATTGTTCATCACTGCGCATCATCTGGTTGTAGATGGAGTTTCCTGGAGAATTATATTGGAGGATGTATTGGAGGCTTATCATGCCTTAGAAGAAGGCAAGGAGGTACATTTTTCAAGAAAAACAGCCTCTGTTCAAACCTTTGCCAAGGAGCTTCATCATTATTCCACTACTGCGGATCTACGGGAGGAGCTTGATTTTTGGAATGAAATGGAGGGCGGCAACGACCATTTTCCAGCATTCATCACAAGCCAGCCATCCACTGACGTAAACTATGCTTCATGTGCAGTCGTCGAAGGAGAACTTTCCCCTGCCCATACGCACAAACTGCTCACCAAGGCGAATCAGGTCTATCATACTGAGCCTGTGGATTTACTGCTAGCTGCCTTGTCTTTAAGTGTAAAGGAATGGATTGGATTAGAAGATTTCACTTATGAGGTTGAGCATCACGGAAGGAGCCTGGATCACGTAGACGTATCTAGAACGGTTGGCTGGTTTACGGCGTTACATCCCTTACGTATTCAAGTGCCAGGTACAGAAATAGGCAGTGTCATTGCATATGTCAAGGAACTGCGCAGACGCATTCCCCAACAGGGTATCGGTTATGGCATTTTAAAATACATGCTAGGAGCTATTGAAAAAAGTAAAGAGATTCGTCCCCTACGCTTCAATTATCTGGGACAGTTCGATCATGAAAGTCAGAGTTCAGACTATGTATATAAGCATACTCCAGGCCTTCAAGATGTGGACTTCGTCAATCATCTAACGGCTGGCATCGATATCAACAGCCTGATTGTTAACGACCAGTTGGTGGTCCATATGATGTACAGCACGGAAATGTTTGAAAAAGAAAGTATAACTGAATTTATGCATATGTATGTCCAAACTCTACACCGTGTGATTGATTTTACACTTAGTCAGCAGAATGTTCACTTCACTCCTTCGGACTTTGAATCTGCTCGGATTAGCCAAGAGGATATTGAATTGCTTTTCGAATAAGGGTGCAATAAGGGCAGGCGGTTGCCTTCAACCGCCTGTCTATTTAGACTTCGGGCGTAACTGCTTTACTCATTTCATATAAAAGTGGGATTGGCAGTGAATGAGTTCTTTCGAAGATCATTTGGTTGTTTTAAACACACCCAGACGGTTCAGTACGACCAGTAAGCGATAAAAATCGTAACTGCTTGGCAGTTTCGCATCCACAATCGGGCTTGCCGGATTAAATGCAACAGCGGCAGCCATCGCTTCCTTCGCCCAGGTCGGTACTGGCATAGCCTGATGCGCCTCCAGTTCAGCTACTCGCTGATCCACTTTTTTAATATAAGCGCTCTGTTCATTCAACGTCTGCTTGAGCACATCTTTGCTGTTTTCAAGGGCAGCGACCTGCTGCTGCAGGGCCTTAAATGCCGCTTTTTCCTCTGCTGTCATTGGCTCATCCCCCTCTTCTCCTGCAAATGCTTGGCGTAGCTCGGCCTCTGTTCCGGCGTATACATTTAGGTCAACCGGCCCTTGAATTCCATCAACCCGTCCACTATCGCTGTATTGCCAAAAGTCCCAGCGCTTCCATGCCGTGGTGTCGCCGGGCACCCGTGTACTATAACGCGCAATCCACAGCTTATAACTACCCAATGGCGCTTTGAAATGGGCAGCAAAAGCATTCCCTGTATATACCATCGGCTTACGGCCACTTACCCGTTCAAATTCCGTTACAAATGCCAACGCAACCTCATGAATCGCGGCCGAGCTAAGCCCCCCCGGATTATTTTCATAATCCATCACCGCTGGCAAGTCCAGCGCTTTCGCACCCCCCACCTGATCCAGCACCTCAGCAAAATGCCTGGCTTCCGCTTTTGCTGCGTTTACACTGGTGGCATCTACAAAATGGTAAGTTCCCAGTAAGAGCCCGGCTGCCTTGATCCCTTTTGCATTCGTGATAAATGTCGGATCAACGTAACGCTGTCCTTGACTCGCTTTAATAAAGGCAAACGATTTACCATCGGCTCGTACACGCTTCCAATCAATCGTTCCCTGATATCGGGATACGTCAATGCCTTCGGCAGCGTTAGGGCTGCGATTCTGCATAAGGCGTTCCCTCCTTATCATTCATAATGTTGTAGCTCACTTTGTCTCTGTTATCCATATGCTTGGACCATCCATACGGTCTGGGCTTTTCCACTTTTACACCGAAAAAAGGGCGAAAAGGTAGTCTGCCTATTTTGGTAGTGGCCACTAGTGGCACTTTATGAAGCTTTATTTTCTTTGTCGGAAGGGTCGGTTGGCTTTATTTTTTCTCCACTCGACTTGGACTCAAAAATAGCTACCGCATTCCGCAAAATATCCGGCATCGGCACTCCCATTCTGCCCACATTTTCAATAATGGACAACAGCTCGTTCGCTAAATAAAAGAAAACGACGGCATCCCGGAAGTAATGTGCATCCCCGAGAATACCGTCGATTAGATGAGCTACCGTAATGAGCAAAAACACGGTAACCTTGCGAAAAATACCGTAATACCCCTGGCGGCTTTTTAGCTCCCCATTAATCCAGGCCGCTGCCCATCCGGTGAAAAAGTCGATCACGACCATCCACCACAGCAACGTCAACATTGTGGTCCACCCCCCAAAAAAATAACCGATCAAGGTCCCCGTGGATAGCCCCAGCCAAATCTGATCGATCTTTTCATGCATATTTGTTCCCCCTTTTGAACCAAGGTGTAAAATGAATGCCCTTGAACTGATCCAAGGGCATTTAAACAATTATTTTTGTTTTGTTCTCTATACTGTTTTTTTACGGAAAATAGAGTTATACCATTTAACCGTTTCTTCCTGTTCATTCAGAGCATCAGTTGATGATGAATCACCTACGTTGCCCGTTACCAGATCAGAACGCTTGGATAAAATAATCTTCATTACTTGTTCACGTTGTTCTTCATCTAAAATGTAGCTTCCCATGATCGTTGCTATATCGCCCTCTCCCCGCTCATAGCGGGTGATGCAAGCATGAGCACAAATACGCAATTGAGCCTCTGTTAAAGCAGTCATAGTTATGACTTCACCTCTTTTATATAAAAATTTCTACTATATATAATAGCCTGTACACGTTATTTTCCTGTGCTACCAAGCATGAGCTGGGTCAGCGTCACTTCGAGATCTGCAATACGCTGCTTCAATTGGTCTGTCTCACTTGGCTGTTGCTCTGCCTTTTGTGTCAGTTCCTTAATCGCTTCGGCACTCAATCCTTCACTCCAGAATGTCGTTGGGTCTCTTCGTTCTGGAGCCGTGAATGTCTGAGCAAAATATACAGGTTCATCCCCGCGTTCATTTTCCGGTTTGTTTCGCCATTCATCATGCTGCTTCTGAAATGCAGCTTGAGTTTCCTTGCTGAGCTTCTCGTATGCGTTTTGTGCTTCAACTTGCTTTTCTGCGTATTCCGCTTCATAGGTCAGCCAGCCTTGGATATCAAAATGAGGTTGGTATAGACCGGGTGGTACGGGAATTCCTACTGTGTAACCAGCAAGGATGCTTTCTGAACTTGTTCCATCTATGGTACTAGAGCTACTGTCAATAAGCTGATAGGTATCTAACTGCTGGCTTGTATCAGATATCGTGAGTGAAGATGGGGTATAAAAAGGGACGACACCCGAAAAGGCATCGTCCACCAGTTCGTCCTCCAGATAGAGGCCATCTGTATTTACTTTAGGTACTACTTTCATATGCCTGCCCCCCTATTGTTCAGCCAAAAAGCTGACTTGATCTAGTCCGATGTTAACGCCAGAGATAGCATCTACCGTTACACGCCCATCTAAGTTGACGGATATAGTGGCAAATTTGAGTGTCGTCCCTGCTCCGCCTGTGTCGTAAACCACAAACATTCCTCTTTGCTTAGGACGATATCCCACCGGAAGAGTAAAAATAGTGGTGGCCTGAGCGGTTACCCCGCCCGTTACCCATCCTCTCATGTGGACGATGCCGAGGCTATCTTTGTAGTAACTTGCCGTGTATGGCGCCCCACCAACAACACTGACCCATCCATTGACCAACGTTGGTATAATCCATGCAGGATTGTCTTTGTCCGCCTTCTTGTTCTCGACTACAGACAGTCGTGTATTAGCTTGCTGTACGGTATCTACCAAGTCAGCCAACAATGTCTTTTCGTTTGCTGCGTAGGAGCCAGTGAACGGTGCGACAGGAATGGAGTCCTGAATGAAGTACGTGACACTGTATACTTCGGACGTAATGTAATTGTAATTTGAAGTATAAGCAATATCACCAGACGGATCAGTTGTGGAGACAATCCTAAAAGTGGTGTCTCGTTTCGACGATCTGAACACATGTAGTATTTTCTTGACTCTATTCTTTAGCAGCGACTCGGGCAACCCGCTGCTATTTATCTGGTAGTTGATACCTACAGATTCAAACTGAGGTTTCGCACTCTCACGCAGTACAATCCCCGTGCCTACTTCAACCTGATTATCACCCTCAACGAAGGAGAACTGCCCTTCGGAAACAATCGGCTCTACCGTAGGTGTAGCAAGTTGGTATACAAGTCGGTACGGCGTATAGCCTGCATATGATGTTTGCGGAAAGGATTGAGTGAAATTAGCTGCACCGACACGCTGAACCCAGTACTTTGTACCAGTACCGGACCATGTCGCTGTTGTTGCCGCTTGCGCTTGTGCTGGCGTTATGGTATTAGCGTCATACGCTTTATACCCGTAAAAGTAGGCTTTAATGTCTTCCTGCGTTGGATAGTACCCATCTGCCCATCCACTGTCTGCAACAGGAATAGATATATAAACGTCTCCAGCTGGGGTGATGGCGTTTGTGTCGGGTGTACTACCCGTAGTCCCCTGAGGCAACAACTTACCGTCAAACTTTGTACCGATGCCGCTTCCAGCTACTGCACCCGCCGCCAGCCCTACCACTTTTACCTGTTTAAGTCCAGCAGCAGAAGTGTCGCCATTCACCCATGCTCTACTTCCGTCCAATATCAGACCTTGAAAGCGTTTGGATTTGAAGTACTGACCGTCTCTCTCATAGACTGTATCGGCGTTAGCCCCTGTAACTGGATCGGCATACAGGTCTGTTTGCAATGCCAACATGGAGTCTTCGCGAGGTTTGAAGGGTTTAGCTGTGCTGCCGATGTTGAGCATTAAGTTGGAAAACGTAAACGTCCCGGTCGAAGTGTTCCCATTATCTATTGTCACTCGTAATCTACTTGCATTAGCTGAAGCTGTGAATGTTAAAGGCAGAGGCGTTGAAGTGTTGTTCCCTCCTCCCACCACGTTCCCATTGGCATCCTCGAAAGCCATGTACAAAATCCCAGTTACCTCTCCGCTAATTGTGTATGCTTTTCCTGACACGACAGGAACGTACACATTTGCCGCCTGGAAAGACGCTGTAGCGGCGAGTGATAAGGAATAAGGGCCTGCCGCTTTCATATTGGCGTGTAGCCCCCATTCATAGAAGCTCGGCAACAGGTTTTCCCCGTACCGTATCGCGTACGGATTACGCACAGGCGTTACGCTGTCTACATATGGATATTTGGCAGCTACCTGTTCAGCAACCATGCTATCCAGCGCAGCATATTCTGAGGCGCTAACTTCATAGAGACGAATCGCGTCTGCATAAAAAGCTTGACCCGTTGCTGTGGAAATCGCTGAAACTTCCAAGTTTATCGCAGTATCGTTTGCCGGTGCACATTTTGTATAGATCGTTACAAATTGACTCTTATCTATGGACTGCTTGAGCGCCTTATTACCACCCGTAGAAAAGTTTACATAAATATTATTTGAAGCATTGATGTTTTTAACATCAGCCAGGGCGATATAGTACCTTCCGCCAGTAAGCTTTAATCCGCTACTGTACACGTTATACACGCCGGTGGCATTCTTTGCAGTGACCTTGATTGATCCCATACCCTGCGCCTTATTAGATGTATCAACTGCAAGATCAGCTTCCCAACCTAAAAGGCTACCGATTTGATCGCCAGAGCCTGCGCGCCCAAGCAGGTTAACCAGCATTCGTCCGGTTATTCCGGACAAAGAAAATGGAGCCGCCTTAACAGCGTTAAGAATCTGAACCCCAGGTTCCAAAGTTACCGTCTTACGCTCTGTCGTATCCAGACGCTTCTTGATCTCATTTACACCATTATTCACGTCACCTGCGAAATCGTCTACAGCACGCCAGTTTTGATCCAAATACTTCTCCAGATCAAAATACGTTGTTTTGGGTGATGTGCGGTCAATTTGATTTAAACCAAGATTCGGTGTTTTTTCGCTTGCCATGTTATGCGCCACCTCCTAAATATCTATCCTGTGTTGTATGTTCGTTTTCATAGAGGGTCATAGACTCAACTTCAGCAATGGTCAGGTAGCGTAATTTGTACTCTACTGCCATGTGAGCGGGCTTGATCTCCTCAATGGCTGCTTTAAGATCCTCCACGTTGGGCGGAATCCCGATGGTATCGATAAATTTGACGGTGAATCCCCATTCGGCGGGATGAAAAGTGACATCTACCGTGCCTCCGTCATACGCTTCAGCTACATTTTTGACAAGCCTGCCAGAAAAAGTTCCTGCCCCTCGCAGCTTCGATTCCACCACCGCACGCCGTTGGTCCAATGGCTTCGTCGGATCGGTTTCGATACCCAGCTCCATTTCCCAGCGTTCCAACCCCCATGTGGCGGTACGTACGAAAAACTGTCCCACCGTTGCATCCATTGCAAGATACAAGGCATCCAATTCGCTTCCTTTAGCATCCATATCGGAACGCATCACACGTGAGGTTTCATAATAGGCAGGCAAATAGGAAAGCAGCTCGCGTCCCCGCTCGCTGCTCATTTGGCCCACTGTATCTCCCGCTATAGTTACCCGATTAACAAAATTGTCAATACGGTTTGCACGTTTTTCCTGCTCTGGATTGTTCAATAAATCTTCAAAACTGTTCGTTCCATTGTTACTCACTAACGCTCACCGTCCCCAGCACTGCCACCTGACCTGATCCAATCTCAATATTCTGATTGCTCTGTCCATTGATTTTCAGTTCAGAAAAATCAATAATGATCGGAATGTCCAGCAGCACAGCAGAAATCCGGGTATATCGTACCAACGGGTCTTCCTTGTAAAAAGCAAGCTGCTTCAAATACGTCCGCACACCGCTTTCGATCAGCTTTTTGATTTCATCCAGTGTGGACGGCTTCTCTTTGGTACGCTGTACCTTGACTGAGATGTTAATCTCCACTTCTGCCGCTGGCATAACCGTCACCACAGGGCCCGCTGGTGCCAGCCCTTCTCCTTGCCCATCCTGCGTCGGATCAATATACTTTTGCACCGCAGCCACGATATCCGGGCTGGCTGCTCGTTTGTCCGTATCCAGCACATATAACCCTACTGTTCCCGGCCCTTTCCAGAGCGGAACAACTTCTACGCCACCAACTCCAGCAATCTCATTCGCCCACTGGGTATACTGCGCCTTGTTGCCGCTTGTGCCTTGGTTCCGCACCTTGGCATAAAAACGCTCCAGCAACAGCTGGTCGCTCTCAACGTCTGTACCGCTTTTTGTTACCTCCGTATTGATCACAGAGGCAACCCCGCTAATCGGGGTTGCCATCACTTGGATGACACCTGCAGGCACATTACCGCTGCGCCCGGGATTGACCGCCTTAATAGTCGCTTCCCCGGCACCTTGTTCATCCAGCGTGACCGATGCCGTAGTCGCATACTCAATAGAAGCTTCCCCGGATACATCATCTGCCGGGGTCGCCACCAAGGTTCCTGCCGGGACGGTCGTTCCCGCTGTGCCCGTGAATGTGACCATACCTGAGGCAGCAACCGCTTCTCGCCGTGTTACCCCATGCTCTGCTGTACGCAAATCCAGCTCCGGCGAGCGAAAATCCGGGTTGTCGCTGGCTGCGGTGCTGGCAAAGCCACGTCGCAGTAGCTCCTGCGCCCAGATTGCCGCTTCGGATAGCATAAACGCTACCGGCGCCTGTGCATCCCAAATAAAAGAGCCCTCGGACTTATCCATGTCCGAAGGCACTTTTTCCAGCATCCGATTTAAAATTTCCTCTTCCGTCTGGTCTACCAAATATTCCGGCAAGTCTGCCATTAGATCACCACACTTTCCACAATTTCCGTTTCATCTCGCACGTTCGTAATCTGGCAGCTAAAATGGCATGCCTCACCTTCCCAGCGAAACGTGAATTGATCCACACTAGCCGTACGTGCATCTGCTAATAACGCCTCTGTGACCATACGTTTAATTTCACTTTCCTGCACACCGTGCCCATAGCTGCTGCCAATCAGCTCCTCCAGCTCACTCCCATAGTCAGGCGAATAGATCACATGCCGGTAGCGAGGAGTGCGAATCGCTTTTTCACACCACTGTACCCACGCTTCCTTCTCACCTGTAGTCACGATTTTACGACTAGGGCTCATAACAAACTCACCGGCTTCAAAATCAAACCGCCAGCTTCGCCCAAATACTGCGCGATTATCCTCCAGTACATCCGGGTCGGTCATATCCGTGTCTGTCCAGATCATATCATCCGTTTCGGGAAACAAATTAGCCACGTCCATTCACCACCTTGCATACGACTACCACATCATTGCCGCTATTCACCCGAACCGCCAGTACACGATCTCCGGGCTTGAGTCCTTCGTTCAAACTGAGATTCACATCCTCCAGCTCGTCTTCCCCGATATAAAAGGAAGTTTTCAGCTCTTTGCCTTCCCAATTTTCCGATTCCACTGCGGTTGAGGTACCTTTGTACATATGGCGTGGTACAGATAGCAGTCCCGGCAGCTCCGCGATCAGATAATCCTGAAGCTCATGTTTAAAATCGTCCAACTTGAGTCCCGTGGAGGTGATCGTGCCTAGTACCGCGCCCACTCCACTCAGCGCTTGCTTGGTATGCTTATGAAATGAAGATTGCAGCGCAGTAGCCAAATGCCCGTAGGGGTCCTTATTCAAGGTAAAACCTCCTTTTTACATCGTCATACGTTCCGAGCTCCAGCGACATACTGCCGGGGTTACCTAATTCCCTGCTCACCGAAATGACCAATAACTTTATGGAGCCTAACATTACCGCGTCTCCTGCTCGGATCGTATTCATATCCGGTGCATTTACTGATATCGTTTGTTGTATGCCTCTCAGCTTACTTTTGGCCAACTCACGTGCTGCTGCACCAGACTTGACCTCGTCATCCTGCACAATCACCTGAAGTGTCCCATATTTGGCAATGTCCTTCTCCTCAAGCGCCATCACCTTGGACGGTACCTCATTGCCTGATTCACTGGCAGCCGTAGCCAGTACCTTCACTCTTGTGGCCGCACCTTCCAGCGTACGGGACTGTGTCGTATCAGTCACTCTCTCCAAAACATACACATCTTTGTTCGTTCCCAGCTCGTACAGCTCCAACCCGGAAGAAATCATCCGTGGATGATACAGCTTCCCTCCCGCCTTTGCCGTTTCGCGCAGATCTCCCAGCATCATAGAATAGATGGATTGTGTGCGGTATACGGCGCGCCCCAGCGTTTTTTTCGTATCTGGCAATGAAGCGATTTTCAGCTTCCAGTCCCTAGCATACTTCTGAAAACGCTGAGTAGCCGTCTGCTTAGCAGGGAGTAAATATTCATCCTCGGACTTGTCTAAATACACTGTACGGTCATATAACGTCAACGTCATACGTTTGAGCCCGTTGTTAGAGGTTTCTACTTCCCAGATCACCGCTGGAGACAGCAAGGGGACATAATCCTTTTTGCCATAAGGAATTCCGCTAACCCGAATGGACATCCCCGGGGAAATGGCGGGCATATCCGGAGTAACGACCAGATTGACCGTGCCCTGATAGGCGATTTGCTCCAGCGAATCCCTCAAATTAATGTTCTCCACAAGCGGCGACAAATCATATTTATCCTGTAAAATGACTTTATAACTCATGACAGCACCAGCTTTTGCCCCGGTTTAATTGCATTCGGATTTTGTCCAATGACCTTTTTGTTAAGCTGATAAATACGACTCCATTGCGAACTGTCGCCCAACTCCAGCTTGGCAATTTTGGACAAGGAATCCCCGGACTTAACCGTATATGTTTTTTTCTTTTCTTTCATATCTGTGCGAGGCTTTTTGTTGACCGCAGCCGTCTTACTTCCTGTGCCACCAGCTTTTTTGGCAACTTTCATATCACTCCAGGTCCGCAGTGACAGATCAAAATTCACATCCCCATACTCGCCGCCGCGAAAGATCGAATTATGAGATGCCACAATTACTGGCACATTCACGGCTGTCTCCGTAATAATAAAACGTAGCGGGTTCTTGGATAACAAAAAGCCATTCAACGTGTTCATGGCTTCCTGCGGATCAGGGATATCTTCATATGTGCAATACGCTGGATTGTATTCTTTCGGAAAAAAAGAAGAGAAGGAGATTTCCTTCACCTTCTCCCCTTGTGGGAAGTCAAACTCCCCATAGGATAAAATCGTCGTTGTATCAAATCCTTTTTGCCGTGAGATCGTCACTTCCTCAGGGTTTACTGGAAACTGAAACTTTTTCCCCTTACCATCCGTCAAACTAAATTCCATCTCTTTCCTCCTTCCCCATTGCTACCATCTACTGCACTACATAGCTCCAGCGCTCGCTGGCTTGGTGTTCTGCGTTGCACGCAAAATTTCAGCTTTGAGACGGTAGCCAATTTGTGTAATAAGCCCATCCACATCCAGCTTGTTCTCATGTACAGTGACCTGTACAGCCCCCGCAGGAAGATTGAATTGGTTGGTGGTTTCCGTTTTAAAATCCTTCAAAAAGCCAGACAGGGTTCCCATCTGTTCAGGACTGATCTGTACTACTTGAGGTGTCGGATTACCATTACCTTTGCCTTTAGCTTTGGCTCCATTGTTCGCATGAGCTGCAGTATTCAGTAGTGGGTTTGGATTGACTCCCTGGTTAGCTATAGCCATCGGTCCATAAGGATTAGGGACGCCTTTTGCACCTGGTTGCGGAGGTCCATACATCACTTGAGAGCCGGGTGGTAACCCCGGAAATGGTGGCATAGGTGTTAACGGTTTGGTAGCCACAGCTACAGCTGGTTGAGGTGGTATAGCAGGTTTAGGTACTTCAGGCGGCTTAGCTGGGGCTTTCTTGGGTTCATCTTTTTTACCAAAAGAGAAGAAGTTAGAGATGCTATCACCAAAGGCTTCGCTCTTCTCAGAAAGCCATCCGGTTACTTTGGATGCCTTTTCCTTTATTTCAGAGCCATGGTCTGAAATCCAACCGCCCACTTTGCCCCCTAAAAAGTCACCTGCTAAACCGCCTACATATGAGCCAACAGCAGTGCCGACACCTGGAAGCAAAAATGTTCCAATTGCTCCGCCTACCGTACTCCCAACCGCCCCACCTACGGTGGAACCAATCGCTTGTGCGCGTTCCTTGCCCGGAGCTGCTGTAGCTATGCTTGCTGCATCTGCCAGAACCCCCAAAGGCCCACTAATGAACTTTTTGCTTACGCCCAGGCCCTTACTCACTTTTTCAACTAATCCGCTATCGCTCACCATATCTAGGACAGAAGAAGCATCTATATCTGTTCCACCCGTTAGCAAGTCGCCGGCAAAGCTAAGAATCCCACCCGACTTGGAAGAGCGGCGATTACCAGGATTTCTCGGATGATTTCTTGGACTTGGAACTCTTCGGGCAGGGTTAATCCGAGGATTGGATTCTGCTGAACCTCCAGCGTTTTGTCGTCCACTTCTGTTTCCTCGTATCGAGTTCCGATCTCTAATATTAATTCTTGCTATCTCTCCGGCTCTTGAATTAAAATCTCTTTGACCACTCGAAGACCGACGACTACCGCCTCTATTACCAGATCTTCTACCGCCTGAACGTTTGTTCCTTCTTCCCGGGCTATTTGCGCCGCCACCGCCAAACCCGCCAGTAGATTTATCTGAGGTAACTTGAATTAATTTCTGAATTAATTCTTTAATCTCCGAAAGGTCTTTATTGCCTGACGTACCTTCCGTGTTGCCTTCAGCAGCCTCTTCTTTCTTATCCGGAAAAAAGAATTTTTTAAGTACTCCTTTTGCTCCGCCTTCCTTCCACGTTTGTCTGGTTTCCATAAAAGCAGCGGGCATCTTTTTAAACGTTTGAAGACTTAAATCTTCACCTGTAACCCCTTTGTATACTTCCTGAACAACCTTGGCAGGCTCATTGTATTTTTGTAGCGCCTCAGCCCACGCTGGAAGTTTACTTTCCTCTTCTGCTTTAGGTTTTGTACTATTTAGTATGTTTAAACCAGTGTTGCCTCTAACTGCCTTCGTATTGTTCTCCAACGCTGTTATAAGACCACTAATGCCGTCGATGGACACACTACTGCTACTCTTCACCTTTAAATCCACACTTCCCGAGGCGTTAATAATCTGGGATTTGACCCGGTTAATCTTGTTCAACAGATTATCCAATCCTTTGGAGGCCATATCGTTCAGTACAATTTCCGGGGCCATGCGGGTACGTCCAATTTTCAACACACGTCCTTGAATCCGCTCAAAATAGCGTTCCATTGCGCGCAATTCTCTGTTCGCCTTAATGACGTTTTTAGGATCAATCACAAGGTTCATGCGGTAATTTAATGCTTCTGCCATCTATCATGTTCACCTCCTTGTTTATGCTTTTGAAGCTGCTATGCTATCCATTTCCTGTTCGGCAAACGCCAGCAGCAGCATGCGCTCACCGCGGGGAAGCCGCCAAAAGTCTCCGGGGCGGAGGTGGTGCCGGACCCACAAGTGGTACAGCATCGTCGTCATTCCCCCGGAGCTGATTAGTTTTTTAGGTCAGCAATCTCAACACCAAAACCGGACAGTTCCAGCACCTTATCTCCTACTGCATCCAGTTCACCTGCCAGTAGCATACGGCGGACAGACTGTTCGCCACCGGACAGCTTTAAGCGGCTTGTAATCCGGGGATCGCCCCAACCGTTAAGGGACAAGCCTTTTACTTCCAGCTTTCCAGTAGCTTCCGAAATCAACAAGGCGTTGAACGTTTCGGTATCTACCTTTTCATCCACTGCACCTTTCACAGTCCGTCGAATTGTGCAGCGTTCACGAATGCTGTCCACCTTACTGGAGGTCAGGCCGTGCAGCACAATTTTCATATCGAGGCGCTTGATACGTACCGTTTCCTCTGGCAGTTTTTCAGCAGCTTCAAACAGGCTATCCAAAATTTGTTCTTCTGTCATATTCTCATTTAAGCTCATAAGTCATTCTCCCTTATTGTTCATTTGTATTTAGGGAATGGAACGCCTGGCAGCATCCCATCCCCCGTTAACCAATTTAGTTTGCTACAATCGGATCAAGCAGCTCATAGCCTTCAAAGGTGAAGGTCGTTTCTTCCTGTACTTCTTCACCTGCTGTCCAGTTGGCCAGTTGGATTTTGTCAGCAGTGCAACGAATGAGACGAATACTTTCATGTCCGAAGGCTTCTGGATCATCCAATTTAGTAATAATCTCAAAACGGTTAAAACCGCGACGAATCATATCGGATGTGACCTTGTAGCCACTCATTGTTCCCGTTCCCTTTTTGATACCGCGCTTGTGCACCTTCCACTCATTGCCCACGAGATTCAGCTCGCGTTTTTCCATTTCCACGCTGGCTTCCAGCTTGTTGATATTCGTCTGCCACACCCCGTCCACATGCGCCTGACCATACGTACCTAAAATGACTCTTGAAGCATCCAACATTTCTTTTTCCTCCTCAAAATGATCCATAATATAGTTCGGGATTTCACAAAATCCTCGTTGTTAACAAGCTACACCATTTCTGCTGATTGCCTGCGAAATGCTTGTACACGTAAAATGCTTATTTATTGCACGTAAAATGTGCCGAACAGTTGCTCCATCACGTCGGTAAGCTTCACGTTCCATTGCAGGAACACTTGATCCGGCTCCGGTTTGATGACTGGCGCATCGCCGTAGTAAGCCGGGTCGAGAATGACATCGTAGCCATCTGCTTCGATGACGTTGCTCAGCGACAGCTGTGCCAGGTATTCTTTGATCGCACCGATAAGCGCCAGACGACCTTCCACCGTGTTGTTGATTTTGCCAATGTAAGTCTCTTCGGCTGCACGCTGCAAGTCAGCATTAATAGCATCCATGACACGGATGGAACGAATTTTCTTCCATGCATTGTTTTGTCCAGCAGCCGGGTTCACCAAGCTGTTGATGCCACGCAGCGCTTTGACCTGACGACCGTCAAAGAACAACAGGAAGACACCATTACGGACTGCCTGCTCCTGCTCGGAACGTGTCCAGCGACGGGTCACATCCTCAAAAGGCGTAACCGCATACGTCGCCGATTGATTCAGACGTTGGCCTGCAATCAGCCCGGCTACATAAGCAGCCGTTTGGGCGGAACTGTAGTCCGTACCTGCCAGACGTACGCCTGTACCGACGTTCACGATACCTTCATGGTTCAGCGCCAGGGAACGTGCAGAGGCCAAGCTGACGGCTGTTTTGGACACATCATCTGCCGCAGAACCGCCGAATACAGCGATTACGCCTTTACCTTCGTTGCGGACACGCTTGATCCAGGCAGCAAAGCTTTGCAGCAATGCCAGATCAGCTGCATAATCCAGAGCCAAGACATTAAATTCCTGTCCTTCAAGTGCCTCCTGCATCGCGATGTAATCGGCATTAACCAGCTTGCTATTGCCGCTGTTGCCGCCAGTGAGGTGTACGCCGCTGACATCCACCGGAATGCCGCCGTCGCCAACAACCTCGGCCTTCACCCATACGTTTTCGCTGTTCTCGTTCATGGCCTTGGCAATAGAGGCTGCTGTACCGTCACTGCCTTTGTACGTGCCGAGTAGCTTGGTTCCTTCATAGAGGCGCACCTCACGAGCTTGCTCATCACCCAAAGTTGGCTGTACAGTTACAGCGAAACCATTACCACGGCTACCTGTGTACAAAGCCTTCAGACGCAGCACATCCGCCGGGGTCGCACCGCCGCTTTTCAGCGTCACAGATGCTTCAGCAGCTGTATCATCTGTCAAACGGTAGGCTAGCAGCTTTTTCGGACTGCCCAGCAAAGCCAGATACAGCGTCGAATACGCGGTCGCACCGTCCAGACTGTCACCCGAAAAGATTTGGCTGATTGCCGTTTCACTGCCGATCTCTACAAACTCACGTACAGGGCCCCAATTCGCCTTAACGGGTACAACGACCGTACCACGTGACCCACCTTGAATTGCTGAAGCTGCTGCTGCCTGAAAATTCATATACAAACCCGGCAATACCGGTTTATTCGTGTTTTCCCATGTTCCGCCTGCCATAATTAGTCCACCTTCGCTTTCATAAATTGTTCGATTTTAGTGTGTGCTTCTGCTACCGTAAACAGCTTGTCCTGTGTGCCAAAAAATGCGCCTGCCAGCACTTCTTCTTTCACGGAAAACAATGGTTCTGCGTGCTCCTTTAGCTCCTCCAGTGTATAGCGAGGGCCACTTGCTTCCTGCCCGGAATGTACCGGGGCCTTCTCATGGTTTTCCAAGGTCACTCGGACCACCTCATTTCAAAATAGGATGAATTTCCACTCTGCGAATCAACGCCGCTTCCTCAGCTGGGCGCATACGCCGCTGTACCAGCATCAGCCGAAGCTGACCATCTAAAATGGCATCCGCCTGCAAATCGGCTGAAGCTTCAGCTGTAGACATATAACGGCCTTTGTCCTGATCCAGAGGAAGCTGGATTTGAGCGGCAAAGCCCTCGATCAGTGCGGAAGCTGCGCGGTTTTCTTCAGTGGTGTCCGGGGCGGTAATATGCCCGATGAACCGTTTGCGCAGCTCATACATGGAGGCTCCCGCCATCCTAGTTTCGCAGCCGCTCATCCGCCACAGTACCGCGTGCCGTCCCGGCTGTGCGGGCCAAGCGTCGGCGTATACCGACCACGTTTCGCCCAGTTGCTTCTGCGTCCAGCGGACCAGCGCGGCCAGCCACTCTTCCGGCTGTGTAGCACCGTTTGCTGGAACGGCCGAACCACCTTCCGTCTCAGGCACATACACGCCAAAACGCAGCGTTCTATAGGCCTTGCCCGTAACAGTGTCCAGCTTTTCTGCATCCCGCACACCCAAATAGTGCGCGGTAAAAGCCGATGTGTCCTCACCTGCACCTGTCACTGGTTCCCGGTGCAGCCCGGCAATCAGGGCATTCGCCCATACATCAGCCTGCGCCAGCCCGGCTTGTCCTGCGTACAGCTTGATGCGAACAACCTGCCGATAGCCGGCCCAGGAAGACTTCCAGATTTCCTCGCCCAGCGCCATAACAGCATACGGCTCCTCTGCCGTCTGCGACGGTGGCTGAACATCGTATACACGCCCTTGTAGCGCTGGAATAATTTCAATGAGCTTTTGCTTAAAGGCTTGTCTCATCCTGCGGCATGCCACCTTTGCGTCCCCTGCGTTCGCATGTTGTGGCTATTCAGCCAGGCTTTTTTCCACTTTCGTGTTCTCATCCAGCGCAGCCTCGTACTCATGCATTGCAGCATCCCTTGCTTAGGCAACACGACTCCTCCTTTCTGTACAACGAATTCCCGGGAACCGACAGAGACGATCACCGCATGAAAAAACCGGCCCTAATGGCCGGCTAACGTTTGACTGTGTGTGTCTTCGGTATGTCCTCTTGTCTTGATTCCCGATGATATAATCTTACACCCTAATAACGAATGCGTTGCCGGGGAAATGGACGATAAAAGCAGAGACTAGGGATGATGTTGGGAGGTTTTTAGAGAACATGTGTTCCTATTATAAAAAAAGGCCTTGATCCCTGTTATTACAGGAAATCAAGGCCTTTTAGGAAACCATTTTAAAATAGAAATGAGAACAAGTGGATAATTATTACATTAACCCAGTTTTCGATCCGCGCCCTTCTGCAAGCCTGCCAAATTTAAAACGCCTTGGTCCGCCAGTGCAAGCGCCATTTTGTAAAAAGCACGCGTACGAAGCTTCGTGTACGTATCCTTGCTGACCGGAGGGTCCAGTACGTAATTGTAAACCTTGTAATCAAACACATCGTCATCCTTTAAATAACGTTCACGGATGAGCAGCTGTTCGCGTTCATTCAAGCGACTCACTACGGCATCCACCATTTCGCAGTAGGCCAAGCGGGCGGCAGGAGCATCTACATTATATACGGCTGTCCGGGCCGTTGGATCGCTTGTCACATTCGTTGGGCCGTTCGGGCGATCCGTATAGCCAGCCGTAATAAAGCTCTCCCGATCCATAAAAGTAATCGTTTTATAAATTCGGTATTTCTCAAACACACCCTCCAATGCATTCTGCGTTTTGCGACGGTCCAATTCGGGTAAGTTATTTCTCATGTAAAGCAACACTCCTTATCTTATGCCTTTTGACAATGATGTATTTTTAAATGAGGATTTTGCACTTCGGAGCAACTGGTATCGAATTTTGCAAATCCTGAAATAGAAAAACGTTCGTGTTTACATTGTGTTCCCCTTTTGTTCGTATCTTGAGTATAACATAACATTATTTAGGATAGGTATCCATCGTCAAAAAAAGCAGTATAGCTCTAAAAACAGGATATTCGCTTTATTTTCCTATGCCTTTTGGCATATTACGTGCTTTTACTATTTACCTAATGGTATAATAAAACTAGTATCTATGATTCTCTTGCAGAAAGGAGCCCCCATTGTGGAACAGCCAGCATTCGGAACTTACTTAAAACAGCAGCGTGAGCACAAGCAATGGAGCATCAACCAGTTGGCAGATGCTGCAGGTATAAGCAATTCACAAATTTCCCGCATTGAAAATGGACTGCGCGGAATCCCCAAACCCTCCACTCTCCGCAAAATAGCGGACGCGCTTAGCGTATCCTATACCGAAATGATGAAGGCCGCCGGATATTGGGGAGATGATGATTCAATGGAGCAAAATCCACATGAACTTTATCGTTCTACTGTGCCGGAATGGGCAACCTCCAAAGACCGCCGGGATTTTAAAAAAATGCTGGAGGAAGACGACGAATTAATGTTCGATGGCATTCCGCTGGATGAAAAAGACCGTCAACGGATCAAGGACGTGCTGACAGGTCTGTTCTGGGAAGCCAAGCAGATGAACAAACATAAAAAGCCCAAAGAGCCCCAAGCGGGCAAAGATCAGGGATAGTAGGTGAGCGTATGAACGAACTCATTCACAAACTTGTCCGAAAATACCGTACCAACTGCCCCTTCGATATTGCGAAAGCTTTGGGTATTCATATCCGATACTGCGATCTAGGCCCCACAACCAAAGGGCTGTATTACCACAAGCTGCGTAGAAGATTTATCGTTATCCACAATGGCCTCCCACCCGAATGGGAACGGTTCGTCTGTGCGCATGAATTGGGACATGACCGACTGCATAAAGGCATTAGCCGCTTTTTTATGGAGGAGCACTCCTACTTTTCTCCAGGAAAATTTGAACAGCAGGCCAATCGGTTTGCCGTGCTTTTGCTCAGTGAAGGAAAACCGCCACTAGCTGACGAAACGTTGGATCACTATTTACCCCGGATCGGGCTGCCCAAAGAGACTGCCCTTTTTTTTGACTACAAAACAGAACATTAGTTCCTATTCTATAAGTTGCTGTTTATTACTTCCTCTACAATATAGGTAACTAGACGATGGATTTAACAACCGATATCTCAAAAAATTTTAGTGCTTTGATATAAAATAGAAGTTATTTTTACAATCATCTGATAAAATGTGGTCGTAAGCGGTTTCTCTAATTCATTCATTTTATGGGAGGTTGAAGGAACAACATGAACTCATGGAAAAAACTCTCGTCGATCCTGACGACTGCCGCGCTTCTACTTGGTTGTCTCGGTACAGCAGCAGCAGACCCAGCAACCAATGTGGGAACAGCGGGAACGGCAACGGCTCCAGTCAGCGGTAAACACATCACCATCCTACATACGAACGATACCCATGCCCACGTGGTCGCGAACGACAAGGAAATGGGATTCGCCAAGCTGGCGGGTATCATTGATCAGTATCGGGCTTCCAATCCCAATACACTGCTGCTAGATGACGGGGATACCGTTCATGGAACGACCTTCGCTACTTTGGTTAACGGCGAGAGCATTGTGAAAGTGATTAACAAGCTGCGTTATGATGCTATGGTTCCGGGTAACCACGAGTTTAATTATGGTTGGAAGCATCTTGTTGAGCTAAGTAAGGAGATTCAGTTCCCTGTGCTCAGCGCCAATATTAAACAAACAGACGGAACACGTTTGTTCAAACCCTATGTTATTAAAGAAGTGGACGGCGTTAAAATCGGTATTATCGGTTTGACTACGCCAGAAACAGCATATAAGACTAATCCCAAAAATGTTGAGGGTATTCAATTCACCGACCCTGCGGCTGAGGCCAAAGCGGCTGTTGATGAAATCCGCAGCAAAGTAGATGTCGTTGTTGTTCTTGGTCACCTGGGGCAGGATGCGTCTAGTAAGGACACCAGCCTTAAGGTAGTTAAGGAAGTGCCTGGCATTGATATTTTCATCGATGGACACAGCCATACCGTTCTGGAAAAAGGCTTGATTAGTGACAATGGTACATTGATCGCTAGCGCAGGTGAATACACCAAGTATCTGGGTGTTGTGGACTTATGGGTCGACGGCGGTAAGGTTACACAAAAGCAAGCCAAGCTGATTGATTCGACTCAAGCAGTCGACGTTCAGCCCGACGCTGAGATTGCTGCATTGATCGCCTCCATTCAAAAGGACCAGGAACCTATTCTTAAAGAGGTTGTAACGCAAACGAGTGTGGATCTGGAAGGAGCACGCGAAAAGGTACGTGCAAGTGAAACCAATCTCGGTGACCTGCTCACCGATGCTATGCGTGATGTTTCAGGAGCAGACGTGGCTTTAACGAATGGTGGCGGCATCCGGGCTTCCATCAAGACGGGGACAGTAACCAAGGGAGACATCATCACTGTGCTGCCCTTCGGCAACCAGATCGTTACCCTGAAAGTGAAGGGTTCTGACATTCAGGCCGCACTGGAAAATGGTACAGCCTCCTATCCAGAGCCAAGCGGAGGTTTCCCACAGGTATCAGGTATCTCGTTCAAAATAGACACATCAGCAGCCAAAGGGAGCCGTGTTCATTCTATCCTGATCGGCGGAAAGACACTTGATCCTGAGGCAACATACACACTGGCCACCAATGATTTTACTGCCGTAGGTGGTGACCAATATACGATGTTCGCTAAATATCCACAGGCAGGTATGTTCGGCTCGCTTGACGAAGCGTTAATTCGCTACATGCAAAAGGTGGGCTCCGCTAGCCTGCAAGTACAAGCGGACGGTCGCATTCAAGAAGCCAAGGCTGATGGTAAAACTTCTGTCCCTGCCACACAAGCTGCGCCATCTGCTTCAACGGCAACACCCGCACCTGTGCAGGAAAAGCCGCAATCCGTACCTACACCGGCTGCGAAACCAGCACCCGCAAAACCGGCACCGGCAAAGTCTCAAACAGCCAAGCCACAGCAGACATCCGCTTCTGCACAAGTTACAAATAGCCATGTATATGTTGTGAAATCCGGGGATACGCTGTATGACATTTCCCGCAAACATGGTACCACCTGGCAACAGCTTCAGCAGTTGAATAAGTTGAAGAATCCTCACCGCATTTATCCGGGACAAAAGTTAGACCTCCCGGCCTAATTCAATAGCTAGCAAAAACAGCGTCCGGAATCCTAGTGGTTTCGGATGCTGCTGTATGTCAGGCGTTTTTAGATATGCGATAGTCCAAGCTCATTTGGACATCGCATATTTTTTTTAAAAGCAAACCTTTTAACCGCTGACAAGTTGTGAACCGAGAGGTATGATGGAGAAGAGTCATTCGGGCAGAGAACATTCGTCCCGATACCCATCGGGATCAGTTATATGTGTGGAAGGAGTCCAGAAATGCAATACATTATTTACGATCTTGAATTTACTGTTAGCCGTAACGCCAGATATTCCTCCGAAATCATTGATATCGGTGCCGTCAAAGTTGTTCAGGGAGACGATGGCCTATACGTTGCGGATACGTTTCACAGTTTTGTAAGACCCTCGAATCGGCCTGTACTCTCTACAGATACCGTTCAGTTCACGGGTATTACTCAACGAGACATTGATGCCGCCCCACTATTCCCTGAAGCTGTGAAGCAATTCATAGCCTGGCTCGGTACGGATTCCCCTTATTATTTATGCGCATGGGGCCCGGATGACCGTCAGAAGCTGGTATCCCATTGTCGTACCCATCATGTAGATCTCGGATGGATTCATAATACAAATGATATACAGAAGCAGATTTCCCGTCTGTTTAGCTCCAATGGAAAGTACCGTCAGTTGAGCCTGTCTCAGGCGCTGGAATTGTGCAACATTGACTTTGACGGTCAACAACACCGGGCACTGGATGATGCCGTGAACACCGCACAGGTTTTCATGTACCATTTTGATCGTATTACATTAGTTCATAATGCTGCTGACGATGAGGAAAGCCGCGGCTCGAAGCTCGTCTACTCCTCACCAGAAGAAGAACAGGAGCAGTACAGTCCTTTTGGCAATCTCGCCAACCTGTTTAAAGACCGTTAAACGGATAGCTCCCCGGCCCGTTCCGGGGGATCTCCCCCTGTTATTCTTGATTTCCTGCCTTTTTATCGAAATAGAATGCCCCCCAGGTCCGCAGCATTTCTTGCATTCGTTTGCGGTACCGTAAAGGCTCCAGGATCTCGGCCTCAGCTCCATAGGAAGTGAGCCAATCCAAAAATTCACGGTCATGATTGACCGTCACCTCAAACAACAAACTTCCATCCGGCAAATCCTTAAGAAAAGGCTTGATGAACAGCTCCTCTTCTTTGACCCGATATACAGACTCGGCAGAAAAACGTACCACAAACCGGATATTCTGATTTCCTTTGGTCACCGACCAGGTCCCTTTAAAAAACATTTCCATTTCAGTTGTATTTTTTTGAAACGTATACGGCAAAATTCTCATGTTCCGAAAGCGGCTGATCCGAAAGGTTCTCATAGCGGAGTGCTTGTGACAAAAACCAAGCATATAGAATCGCCGATCCTGCGGAACCAAACAATAAGGATCTACCTGAACTAGGGATACATTTTCATTTTGAGGCGAGCTGTATTCCGCTTCAATCGTCTGCTGCGTAAGACTCGCCAAAACAATCAGCCTGAGCAGATAGGGCTGGTTTTCCCGATCAAGTGTCGAGCCGAGCCGGATGATATTTTTCATTTCCTGCGCGAAGCTCGTCTGGTCCATCTTTTTTTTCTGACTAGAGGCCATCACTTTCTCATAAGCACTTTCAAAAGCTGGCGGTAAAAGAGGCTTTACCGTTTCCATAATCTCTCCCAGCTTGGTAAAAGCCTCTACCTCTTCTTCCGTCCAATTCAGAGGATACAAAGCAAAATTACTTATAAAAATGTACCCTTTGCCATGCCCCATATTCGTAATCGGAATATGCATAGCGCTTAACGCCTCCATATCCCGGTATATAGTACGTTCTGATGTTTCACAACGTTCGGCAAGCTCTCTTGCCAATATCCCCGGATTTGCCTGAACAATAGTAATAATCCGCATTAAACGTATCAACCGATCAGTCAAGGAAGTCTCTCCTTTACAAAAAGATAGTAAATTAGACTCACTATATTACACAAATAAACTAGCATAATTGCCTATCTTAAAATATCATTTTCAGTAAAATGAACATCTCCTACCGATATTGCTTTATTAAAAATGACCTTAGAACTATACGCTGTGAATGAGACAAAAGTACCACTCCATTTATTGCGTATGGCCAGAATTAACTCGGCTTCCTGCAGGTAGTCCATGTCATCGCTTCTTGCTGCAAGTATAAGTAATTCATCTGCTTGTCTGGTAAGGATGAACGCCCCTCGCTCATATTCCCCTTTCTCGTACATACGCAATGCTTTTTTTACAATAGGGGACGTCTCATTCAGCTTTATGTATTTTTCCACCTTCGGGTTGGATGGAATGCTCAGCAGACCAAGATGATGCGTGAAATGGATATAGAGCTGGTCTGTCCGGATCAGCGTTCGCTTTTCCTGCGATGGCTTGCGCCAGCTCCACTCCATCATTCCAATCGTATGTCTTCCGGACGAGTGAGCCGGTATAGAAAACGTTAAAATAGCCTGTCTATATTTTCCCCGCCGTACATCACCACAGTGAACAAACATGCTATCTCCGTTTTCTGAGCGTTTAAAACCGAGCCTCACCCCTTCAGCTTTTAATAGGCTTACCCCGTTTTCTGGAATGAACTGGAGTTGAAGGTCACATCCCGCTGCTTTCGGTATTAGATTTCCTTTTCTTTTACGTATAGCTCCATAGCCCCATTCTATCAGTAGATTTACTTGTTTGGACCCATTCGCAGATATAGACTCTTTGTCCCATGTGCACGTTACATTGAGCATTGACTTCACCACTGGTAAATTCCCCCTAAAAGAACATGTAACTCTAAATTAACAGTGTTATCTGACACTATATTGTCAGGGAACGTATGTTTGATTGTGAAAATTATACATGGGAATCTTTATGAAGGGGGACCTAGTTTGGTAAATAACATTTTAAACCATTTTAATTACATAAATGCGCAAAAATAGCCCGGCATATGCCGGGCTATATTATAGTCTACTTCTATATTTATACTTATGAGATTGTAGTTTCTGTTAAAGAAACTTTCGTTTTTGTGCAAATATCAGATATAGGAGCAAAAGTAGTGCTATCTACAACGAGATCCTTTGATAACGGCTTTCCATTTACAGTGATTTTTAAAGTTTTATAGTTTTGTTCTCTCTCATTCATCTTGCAAAATCTCCTTTTATATCAATTTTTAATATATTTCAGTTCATTTATTCAACTTAAGCCCCTGATCAGGTGCGGATCGTTCTTTACTCGTATGCTGGGAAAAATGCCGGAATGTTGCCGCTTCCTTGATATACCCGTTTTAAGGTACACTTAAACTAATATATCGACTTTTTTTGAGGACATTTTCTTCATATTTATCGTCCGTTTATTCTAAAATCTGCATCCGAATCGTTATATTATACGTAACCATGTCATATGGGTAATGATCTATATCATCTAACATCTTGGTTTATCAAAAGGGGGAACATCTCTTGGCACGACCAACTTGTCGTTTTGCTTTGTACCGCCGCATTGTCTGCGCTGCTATAGCACTTTTGTTTATTTTTGGGATAACTCGTGTACCCGAAGTACATGCTGCTTATTGGGATGATGTGTACCAAGGCTTCGAGCAATTTTCGCGGTTGCCCGGTGATGTGTATCAGCTCAAGGAAAGCTACCGACAAACACAGGAGGATCTGAAGAAGGCCCGTAACAGCTTAGAAGCCTATCAAGAGCAAAACGCTCAATTACTGGAGCAAAACCGCAAGCTGACTGACACTGTCACAGAATTAAAAAATCTTCAAACCCAGCGCGATCAGGCTTCACACCGAAATAAAATGCTCATCATCACAGCTATAATTCTGCTGGCCGGTTATTTTATCGGTATCCGACTGTTGCGTTACGGGATGCGTCGACGTTCGGGAAGATACTAACTGCCTGAAAGGATGAAAGGTCTGAATGGACATACAAGCAGGACAACACCATGATGAAAGCGTCGGTTCGGTCGTAACGCTCGATCTGGCGGAAGGAGAAAAGCTGCACGTTCTGCATCCGCAGCAAATCATCGCATACCGCGGACCCAGCTCAGGCCGTAGTGATAAACTGATGAATATTAAGGGCATGTATCGCAAACACAAACTGATTCAAGCCGATTTCACAGGAGCTTGTCGCCTAATTGCCGCACTTCCGCCTGGCTTTAGTCTAAAAATGATTAAGCTTGAAGGGAGCGATGATCTGTTATACGATTTTCGCAACCTGTTCTGGTACAGCTCCGGTATCCAAATGCGTACCAAGCTGCTAAGCATGAAAAACATGTTGTTTAGCCGCGATGTTATAAAAATGAAATTCGATGGTGTTGGTCAAATCGGTCTTTTGACGCAGGGATTGGTATGTCAAGAACAGCTTCATCCCACAGAGCCGATATATGTGGATGCAAGCAGCGTCATTGCCTATCCCGAAAACGCTAAACTAGAGTTGACCGTGTACGGCAACCATCTGGCCAGCCAGCATATGAACTATCATTTTAAAATGACCGGACAGGGTACCGTACTATTTCATGCTGGGGAACATCATCGGCGGCTTCAACAGGATATGAACGACGATGGCGTGATCAAGCGATTTTTACGGGAAGTCATTCCATTTGGTGGAGTGTTTATCAAATAGCCCTGCCATGCTATAATGACAATGCTATAGCCGTCTGTCCTCATGGCAGATACTAATGGAGAAAATCCATGCGTCATGCATGGGAGAGGTTCGCGAACTCCCTCTATAAAAAACTAACGATGCTTTGTCCTCCGCAAGAAAAATGAATTCGCGGGGCAAGGCCTGTTTTTTGTTGAAGTCGGTTCAAGAACTCTCCTTCTTCCAAGTGACAAGACTCCATGTCTTGCACCATTCCAAGAAGATCGAGAGGTTTTTTTATGTTTGCAAACGAAAAAGCAGTCGTCGTATTCAGCGGCGGCCAAGACAGCACAACCTGTTTATTCTGGGCAAAAAAACATTTTGCTGAAGTAGAAACCGTGACGTTCGATTACGGTCAACGCCACAAGCAGGAAATCGAAGTAGCCGCTGGAATTGCCCGCGAGCTGGGTGTTCCGCAAACGGTACTGGATATGAGCCTGCTTAATCAACTAGCCCCTAATGCCCTCACACGCACCGACATTGACATTACTCAACAGGAAGGCGAACTGCCTAGCACCTTTGTAGACGGTCGCAACCTACTGTTCCTGAGCTTCGCGGGAGTTCTCGCCAAGCAAAAAGGAGCGCGCCACTTGATTACAGGCGTTTGTGAGACGGATTTCAGCGGCTATCCCGATTGCCGGGATTCCTTTATCAAATCGCTGAACGTCACACTGAACCTTTCGATGGACTATCCCTTTGTGATTCATACCCCGCTCATGTGGTTGAACAAGGCCGAAACCTGGCACATGGCCGATGAGCTGAAAGCTTTTGAATTTGTAAGAACACGTACACTAACGTGCTATAACGGCGTCATTGGCGACGGCTGTGGCGAATGCCCTGCTTGCAAACTTCGCCGTGCTGGACTCGAGCAGTATCTCGCGGTGCGCGGTGCTTCATCCCAAGGAGTTGAAGGTCATGCGTGAGCCAGGTACCTTTCGCATTGTCGATAAGCTCCAGCAGTTCGGGACAGACATTGAGCACTCTCAGCTGCGTTATCACCGCAAACGTGTACTAGTCAGCAAACAATTTACATTCGATGCAGCACATCATTTGCACTGCTACGAAGGCAAATGCAAAAATCTGCACGGACATACCTATATCGTCGTGTTTGGCATAAGCGGTATACCGGGCGAAACGGGTCTAACGCTGGATTTTGGTGACATCAAAACGATCTGGAAAGAGCGGCTTGAGCCTTTTCTGGACCATCGTTACTTGAATGAGACGCTTCCTCCAATGAATACAACGGCGGAAAATATGGTCGTCTGGATCTTTGAACAAATGGAGTCAGCCTTGACCTCGGATGCATACTGCAACCGTGTCGCAGGTGGACGTACCGAGTTTGTACGGTTGTTCGAGACACCTACCAGCTACGCCGAGTTCCGACGGGAGTGGATGCTCGATGAGTAATACCGTAACGACTCACCAACCCATGACAGCCTCTCACGGCACCAAACTAGCCCCTATTCCCGTACTAGAGGTGTTTGGTCCTACCGTTCAGGGCGAAGGTATGGTCATTGGTCGTAAAACGATGTTTGTTCGCACCGCAGGCTGCGATTACCATTGCTCGTGGTGCGACTCCGCCTTTACCTGGGACGGCAGCGCCAAGGACCAGATCCGTCGTCTGAGTGCCACTGACATTTGGCAGGAGCTGAAGGCCATCGGTGGCGAACGGTTTTCGCATGTGACTCTTTCTGGAGGCAATCCTGCCCTGCTACCGCAGCTTGGGGAGCTAATTACCCTGCTGCGCAGCCAAGGCATTGCCACCGCTGTCGAAACACAAGGCTCCCGTTGGCAGGAATGGCTGTACGATATCGATGAGGTAACCCTATCCCCGAAGCCGCCCAGCTCTGGTATGACGACCAACTGGGACGTGCTGGATGATATCGTCGCCCGTCTGTCGAACCGGAAGATGGCGGGTGAGTCCCGAGCTACGTCCAACGTCCCAACCGCACCAGGCTTGAAGGAACCCTCTAATGAATCTGCGCGGCTCTATACCGGAGCTTGCAGCTTGAAGGTCGTCATCTTCGATGACACCGATCTTGCCTATGCCCGCATCGTTCACGAGCGCTATCCACACGTACCGCTGTTCCTCCAGACGGGTAATCCAGATGTGAACATGGAGAACACCGGACAGATTGCGGAGTCCCTACTCCATCGTTATGAATGGCTTATCGACCGTGTCATGGACGATTCCCGACTAAACGACGTAAGAGTACTCCCGCAGCTCCACACGCTCGTATGGGGCAATAAACGCGGCGTATAACACTTATATGTAATATATTCCGTATGAGCTGTATGTGATACACAAGATACACCAAATTAGTCGAAGTACACCCTCGACATCCAAAAGAGAAACCCTCGTCCGTAAGGGCGGGGTTTCTCGCAAAATAACGCTCCTTTCATATAGGAGCGAGCATTATTCACTTCTGCCCCAACCAATATGTAAACGGATAGGGACTTTATGGTGTTGACGGCGGTCGGTAGCGAAGCGGAGGATTTGAAGCTGGAGAAGCGATAACGATCGGAAGATCAAATCATTCGCGGAGCGACCTCCCCACCACCATAACTCCCTATCTCGTTTACCAAACCAAACCAAACTTAAGGAGCCCCATCCAATGACCGGAAGAACACCCGAAGAAATGACCGACGTTACCCTGCTTGGCAATCAAGGCACACAATACACGTTTGCCTATGATCCCGCCATTCTCGAAAGCTTTGATAATAAACATCCGTATCGGGATTATTTTGTAAAGTTCAATTGCCCGGAGTTCACCAGCCTGTGCCCGATTACAGGACAGCCTGATTTTGCAACCATCTACATCAGCTACATTCCTGATATTAAAATGGTAGAAAGCAAGTCCCTTAAGCTGTACCTGTTCAGCTTCCGTAACCACGGCGATTTCCATGAAGACTGCGTCAATATCATCATGAATGACTTAATTAAGCTGATGGACCCTCGCTACATTGAAGTATGGGGCAAATTCACGCCACGCGGCGGCATCTCTATCGACCCGTACACCAACTACGGCAAGCCAGGAACGAAGTACGAACAGATAGCGGAGCACCGCATGATGAACCATGATATGTACCCGGAAAAGATCGATAACCGTTAAGCTAATAACTCTTCTGACATAGCGTAAATATCAAGGGGTTGTCCTAAAGTCATCAAATGACAAGGGACAGCCCCTTGGTTGTACTGAAAGGATGCTGTGCATGCTCGTGGCGTTACACATCCAGATCAAATCTTGATTTTTTATATTCATACGGTGTTTTACCCATAACTTCTCTAAAAGCTTTTCTGAAAGATTTCTCGTTTGGAAACCCCACCTCGTAAGAAATTTCTGTAAGTGACTTATTGGTTGAATCCAGTAAATCGATCGCCTTCTCCAAACAAAGAATTTGCTTGTATTCGGTAAACGTCTGGCCTGTATATTCATGAAACATTCGCGACAAATAAGCCTCCGAATAACCGCAGATACGGGCCGTTTTGGCCAGGCTAATATTTTCAGTATAATGCTCTTTAATAAAGTCCATGATTGTCTTTATCTTTCGTTGCTTTTCACTAAATACTTCCGGTGGAATGTCTGTTGCCTGACTAAAATGATTGACAAGCAAATATTTCAGTTCAATAATTCGGCTTTGCTCTAAAATGTAGTCGTATTTGCTTTTGGAAATATGTAGATCATATATATCCATAAACAATCCTCTTAATTTAGAGATTATAGTATCTTCAACTTGTTTCTCTTGCGTGTTTAACTGTATGATTACTTGTTCATTGGCAAAGAAAGTGTCTGGAAATTGCAGCACAATGACTTGGTTCTCCGTAATGCTCTGCGTGGAATGCGGGACATTGCTGTTAATGAATAGCGCATCCTTTTCCATCAAAATAGTTATTTTTCCTTCATGCCACACCTTTAGACTTCCACTTGTACAGTAGATCAACTCCATATTGCTGTGAAAATGCATAGGAATGACTCTTTCTGTATCTCTGGATTGGAACATAAAAAGGTTAATCATTTTTTTTCTGTCTATTTCGATATGTTCATATATTTTTTTCATCACCACACCTCATCAGCCAGCCATGAGTAATCCATCTGTATTCTATATTAAGCAATAAACTCTTATACTAATACTCATACTATACCGATAGTAAAATGCCCGGACAAGCAGAATCTATTCAACGGACCAAAATAAAAAAGAAGGCAGTTCTTCCCGTAAACGGGATAATGAACAGCCTTCCTTAGCCTGCTTGCAACTCGGCAAGCAAAAAATGTTACCCTACACATTCCTGCAACTGATACATTCTAACTTCACCTACATTGTCTCCTGCCTCAAGCAATACATTGCGTTGGTCTGCATCTTCTATGAAATAACGCAGGGAAAACACTTCTTCGCCCTCGTTAACAAATAGTTCCAAACTTGAGCTTTCAATGAATATTTGCATTTCTGCAAGCTTATTATTTAATGTTGCTTTTCTGTACTCCCTCTCGCCAGTCAACCAGTTTGTTCTCCAAACTGTCAGACTATTTTGTTCCCAATCATAGTCAATTTGTACAGCATCCCTAATGATCATTTTAAAGTTTTCTGTGAGTAAGGAAAAATGAACAATGAGCTCCGCTTGTGTAGAAGGCAGTAACCACTCACTGTTATTTTGAATTTCCCCTTTGTAATGCATGTCATCCAGTCTTAACAATTGTAATTCCGACAATGGTTTCTGGTACAACACACCGTTCATCAATACCACTTCTCTAGGAAGTGTCAATGCATGAATCCAGCCCTCCTGAATGGTCGGAACAGCTCTCTCCGCTTCCTCATTCATGGCGCTCATCCATCCGAACATAATGGTTCTGTCATTAACCTTAAATGATTGTGGCGCGTAAAAATCAAATCCTCGATCAAGCTCTTTAAAATCGGAAAGGTTGCCGTTGAATTTGCCTGTATTCGATAATTTGCCAACAATATAACCCGATTGATTAGGATTTTTATAATATTCGCCTCTCTCCGGTAAACCCTGAGGAGAGAAAACAAAAACATCATTTTCGGCAAAATGAAGTACATCTGGACATTCCCACATATATCCAAATTGATGATCGTGATCAACAAATGATCCTTGGCATTCCCATTCGGACAAATTTTTAGATTTGTAGATAAGCGTATCTCCAGTCAAATCTTCTCTCTGAGCACCAACAATCAACCACCAGTTCCCGTGTTGGTCTCTCCATACTTTCGGATCTCGAACATGTCGGGTATAACCTTTGGGGTGCTCAAACAAGGGACCTATTTTTTGGAAATACTCGCCATCCTCCGAAATCGCGGCGCATTGATAGCTTTCTTTTATTCCATCATCTCGGATTACATTTCCTGTATAAAATAGATACAGCTTTTCATTATGAACAATGCCTCCGCCCGAATAAATGCCATCTTTGTCATACCATTCTGAAGGCTCCAGCGCGACACTTTTCCTTTGCCAGTGCACCAGATCGCTAGAAACAACATGGCCCCAGCATTTATTTTTATGCTCCGTTCCTTTTGGATTCCACTGATAGAACACATGATATTGATGATTGAAATAGGCAAGTCCATTAGGGTCATTGAGCAAACCGTAAGGAGGAGTAATATGATATTTCAGGTTATACGCGTCGCTTTTATTCATGCTCATCCTCCGGTAAAAAAACAAAACTAAAACTCAGCAAAATTTCCTGCGAGCTTGACCCGATATAAATATCAAATTCGCCGGGTTCACTTTTGTATTGCATTTCACGATCATAAAATTTAAGCATCTCTTCATGAATTGAAAATTCGACATTTTGGGTCTCGCCACTTTGCAAAAAAACTTTTTTAAAGTCTTTTAATTCTTTCACTGGTCTTGCAACACTTGCAAATTTATCGCGAATATATAATTGGATCGTTTCCTTTCCATCATAAATTCCAGTGTTGGTGACAGAAATACAGATATCAACTGACTCATTTTTTTTCATTTCTTTTTGGCTAATTGTTAATAGGCTGTATTCAAATGAGGTATAGGATTTACCATAGCCAAACGGATACAAGGGTTCATTCACTTCATCAATATATCGGGATGCAAACCGATAAGAACCATTTTCCTTTAAATTTGGTCTTCCTGTATTCAACTCATTGTAGGATATCGGAATTTGTCCAACGCTTCGTGGAAAGGTCATGGCTAATTTCCCCGATGGATTGACTTCCCCATACAGTATATTGGCCAGTGCTTCTCCGCCCATCGTTCCTGGATACCAGGCTTGAACAATAGCGTCAACTTTTCCGGCTACTTCGGTAAGAATCAAAGGTCTTCCGCTATAAACGATCAGAACCATCTTTTTGCCCAGTAAACTTAATTCATGGAGCAGTTTCATTTGCGGCTTAGGAAGCGTCGGGTTCGTTCGCGATCCCCCTTCTCCGCTCTGATAAATACTTTCTCCCAAGGCGAGGACAATGACATCCGCTTCGTTAGCATTCCGGATCGCTTCGCGCAGTAGGGCCTCTTCATCCACTGTTTCAGCAGCCAGCTTGTCCGCATATTTGCCAAGGGCTTCTCTTGCATTAGCGGGGAGCATATGCGCCCCTTTGCAAACCGAGAGATTGTCGGGATCAACATGCTTTAATAATCCCATTTTTAAATTGACGGTATCCGCCTCATCCCCCTTAATGGCCCACATGCCCAGGGTGGAGTTTTCATCTGCGTAAGGACCGATTAAAGCTACTTTGGTATGTTTAGACAATGGCAGTAGTTGATTTTCATTTTTCAGCAAGACTACGGATTCTTCAGCCAAGGACAGCGCGGCTTTTTTATGTTCATCTGACAGAATACTGTTTCTCGACCGCTGAACGGTTTCCTGTAATCCGCGGAACGGGTCCTCAAAAAGCCCCAAATCATTTTTTAGCTTTAAAACACGGTATACAGCCTCATTCAAAAGCTCCAGCATATGCTCGTTATCCGATACTACTTTCTCCAATTGATTGGCATATATCGCTGTCTTCATATCCACATCAACACCAGCCAATAACGAAATCCTTGCGGCTGAAGCCTCGTCTTCAGCATAACCGTGCATGATCAGTTCTTCTATAGCGGCGTAATCCGAGATCAACACACCATTAAAGTTCATTTCTCGTCTTAGCACGTCGCGGTTAAGCCACTCGTTTCCTGTCGCAGGGACGCCGTTCAAGGTATTAAAGGCCGTCATAACAAGCTTTGCCCCCGCTTCGATTGCAGCTTGATACCCTGGCAAATAATATTCTCGCAGCGTATGCTCCGACATATCCACGGTGTTATACTCACGTCCAGCGACAGGTGCCCCATAAGCGGCAAAATGCTTGACGCAAGCGGCAATTTTATTGGCTGATATGATACCTTCCAAGTTTCTTCCCTGTATCCCCTGAACCATGCTTTCAGCGTATTTCTTCGCTAGCAAGGTATCCTCTCCGGGCGATTCCATCACCCGCCCCCAACGGGGATCTCTAACGATATCTACCATGGGGGAAAAGGTCACGTGAACACCTTCGTCGTAACATTCCTGGGCAGCAATCGAACCCGCATGTTCTATACCCTCATAATTCCAACTACATGCTTGTGCAATCGGAATCGGGAAGATAGTTCGATACCCATAGATAATATCTGCCATGAACAGCAGCGGAATTTTATGAATCGATTTTTCCAAATAATCCGTTTGCAACTGGATAATTTTTTCTGGGTTAGTGATGTTCAATATCGATCCTGTGTTATATATATTGTAGCCGGCGTTTAACCCTAATTTTTTTAAAGGCCCTGTCACAACAGTGTCTATATCCCCTTCAAAAAAATCACCGGTCAGTTGGATGAGCTGGCCTATTTTCTCTTCTATTGAAAGGCTGTCCAATTTCTTAAGTAGTGTGTTGTTGTCCATGATTCTCCCCACATCATTTTATTTGTTATCTGTTTTTTCTTTAAACCCAAAGATCCACGTTAGCGAAAATGCTACAGCAAAGCCGATTACACAAACTAAAATGTAAAGAAATATCTGATTGTTCAGGTACAATAACATTCCAGGTAGGGCTGTAATCGACATCCCCGTTGCTTGAATATTAAATATACGTGCGAAGAAACCACCAACCGCTCCTCCAATCAAGCCCATCATGAACGGTTTGCCATATCGAATGTTCACCCCAAAGATAGCGGGTTCTGTAATGCCCAACAACGCTGACAAGGTAGAAGGATAAGCAATGGATTTGGTTTTTACATTTTTGGATTTTAGACCAACAGCTAGCGCAGCACCCGCTTGTGCGCAAATCGACGCCGAACTGATCGGGTTCACCATATTCCAACCATTGCCCACTAACATCTGTATTTCAATCAGGTTTAAGGCATGGTGTAGTCCGGTAACTACAATAATCTGATTGATGCCACCGTAAATAAATCCGCCGATGCCGTATGGTAATTTCAAAATGGCGGTAACAGCCATTAATATTAAAGCTTCCACCTCGTGAAAAATGGGACCAATTACGAACAATCCCAGTACCAGTGTTATTAATAATGTTAGAAACGGTGTTAGAATTAAGTCCAATGCATCGGGGACTGACTTCCTGATCTTCTTCTCCAGCATCGCCCCCACGACACCTATTATGAAAGCAGGCAGAACCGAGCCCTGATAGCCTGCAATTTTAATGAATCCGAAAAACACTAGTGGTTCCTGAACTTTTTGGGCGACATCCCAGGATGTAGGCAACGAAGGACTCACTAACATTAATCCAATCAAAATCCCCAATAGCGGCGATCCACCAAACACCCGGAAGGCCGACCAACATACCAACACGGGTAAAAATGCAAAAGCCGTATCGGTCAATATTTGTGTAAACAATATGAAATTCGCAGAAATATGATCAGGCGTAAGTCCAAATAACTGGAGCAGTGCAGGCTGAGTTACTAAGCCTCTAACTCCCATGAATAATCCTGTAGCTACCAATGCGGGCATAATCGGAACAAATACATCCCCGAAAACTCGGATCATTCTTTTGAACCGATTATCATCTTGGGTGGAGGCCATTTCTTTCAAATCAGCTTTTGATGTAGCAGATATGCTTTGACCAACCATGGCATCGTATACTTTATTTACAGTACCGGTTCCAAAAATAATTTGATATTGCCCAGAGGTAAAGAAAACGCCTTTGGCCTTATCAATATTCTCAATAAATTCATCATCAATAATTTCTCTATCTTTTACAATCAGCCTCAGCCGTGTGGCACAATGTGCCATGGAAATAATATTGTCTTCTCCGCCAAGCCCTTTAATGACATCTTGGGCTATTTTAACGTATTCCTTTTCAAGACTCATCAGTCTCTTCCTTTCCTCTGTTCCTCTTAGTTAGTCTGAATCATTTGAAAATTTGATCAAATATGCTTCTTAAGAATATCATGACTGCGCTTTCAAACAGCGGGATTATTTTACTACATTAAGGTCAAATTTTGACCTTTTTATACTTTTGATTAATTATGATGAAACAATAAAGTGCACCCTAGAATACATACTGGAATAACCTTCTGGTTTATCCCCATGTATTTTAAAGGTGCACTTCAATTGTTGTATGGAGAGTTAATTACGTTTTACTTAGTGACTTTCAACTGAGCACTGTCAGCTGTATAGATAACCTTCACTTTATAATTGCTTGGTAAACCTACTGTTTCAATCGAAGAAAATGCTCCATTCCGTTTACCATAAGTTAAGATCGTAGCACCATTGGCCGGTACATATTTGTTAGAAAAATTCAGACGTAATTTTCCGTTGAGTATGGCTGTTCCCTTCATTTTGAGCACATCATTTTTACTGTGCAGGTTAAGCTCAAGTGTTCCCTTGGCAGATTGTCTGTAATTTCCGCCAATAATCAGCTTTCCAGAAGCATTTTTAAGAAGAGTTCCCCCGTTATTCGTAATTCCACCACTTCCGAAAGCCGTTTCCGAAGTTCCTTCCAGAGTACCTTGTTCGATCTGTGTACCGCCGGAATACGTATTGTTGCCCATTAGCTTCAACGTACCTGTTCCCTTTTTAGTCAGCTTTCCAACGCCGGAGATATTGTTGCGCCAGCGATCCAGTGCATTGAAACCGCCTTTGGAAGCGTCCATATTTACCGCAACATTATTGGTGAAAGCACCGTAGCCATCCGCGGCGGAAAACAGGTTCAATCGTCCCCATCCCTCAGCATCATCAAGTACAGGATAGCCGGAAGGAATCCCTGTAGTAGCCAAAACCCAACGACGTTGTGTGCTATCCAGGTAAGGCAAGCGTGTCTCCAACAGTACCTCAGCTCCCTTAGGCACTGTCATTGGCGTCGTAGTTGGATTAACCTGACTGAATCCGTATGTTAATCGTTGATTATAATTTTTTTTGTTTGTGGCATAATTGCTGAATCGATCTGGAGCTGTGCCTTTTTGAGACAGCAGTTGTTTACGAGCATCCTGATAAGCCGCTTTCTTCAAACTGCTATTGGCCGGATCAGACAGGATAGCAGCAGCCATCGCCGTTGCCATGACACGTCCTCCCATAACATCAAGCGGGGAGTGCATACCAGCAACAACACGGTTATTGCCCAGCTCCGAAGCTCGCGTCAGCAGTTCCTGATAACGCTCCGGCACGGCGTAGGCCATAGCAATAGAACTGAGATACGCAGCATTGGTATGACCGCTAGGAAAGCCGCCATCGCTAGTAGCATCAGCTTTGAGAGCGGGAATAAGGCTCGGAACAACCACTGAGTTATCGCTCCAGCGAAACGGGCGAGGATAGCTAAAGTAAGACTTAGCCGGATTCGTCGTAGAGTATTCCCCGCGCAAGATATTTACCAGATTTACAATGTTGCCGAGATTGGAGCTTGTACTCCCTGCATTCGTTCCCTCATCTTCGTATTTCTTAGTCAGGGCATCTGCCGGAATGTCGTTGATCGTTGTCGTGGCACCTGCATTCTTTCGATATACATCAGTGAGCGAACCCAGACCGTCGATCACACTGTAGCTCTGGTTTCTGCGATCATCCAAATAAGCCGCATCGGCCTCACTGGAAGTGCGCCGGGCAGCTATATCAATCACTTTTTGAATATTAGCGTCCAGCACGCTGCTGTTTAGCTTGGTACCTGTATCCCAGGTAGCGCCGGGAGTCCAAAGCTTATTAAATTCGGAGAGCAACCCGAGGGTCGGATTAGAGCTTTCCGTCTTATTGGCAGAACTATTATTTTTATAATGATCTACGAAATATCCCCACGATGGTTCTGTTGGAGTTACCGTTGTTGGTAGGGTTGCCGCACTCGCATAACTTCCACCCAGGGAACCTAGAAGTAATGGTAAAGATAGTAATGCAACTGATAATGGTTTCCTTAGCGATTTCATTCTCAAATCAGATCCTCTCTTCTCTTGTGCTCTTCGTACTTTCTCTACGGAGCTATTATCTAAATAACAAGATGTATGATATAAAGAATCATATCTTAAGTTTATTAAATAAAGAGCTTAGTTTTGTTAAATGAAAAAAAGGCATCCCAAGAGCCGTATATACGACTCTGGAGACACCTCGTTCAAAGCGTTATAGAAAAACCAGCTACCCTACAGCCATACTTCTATGACTTTGCCATTCACGAAAGCTACCGCCTTGAAATAAAGACTACGGTTGCCGTATACCCAGGCTTCGACTTGAGTTCCGTTTGAAGCAGCCCCCTTTTCTCTGACTGTTGGGTTTCCCCATGCGAACTGCACCTGCGTCGTATTCATGCCCAAGCTTACCTCATTATTTTTAATCTTGTTCCAGATGGCTTGCGACCATTGGTATTTCTTGTACGGATCGTAAGTCAGAAATTGATCGGAATCAGACAGCATTTGTGGAATGCGTGAAGCTCCGATGATGGAATACGTGTCATAAGTTTCGCCATTGGCCCCCTGGAAAATAACTTCGTAAGATTTAACACCGTTCGGATCCGTGCTGACTTCGATATCTTTAACTGTTACCTTGCCAAATCGCTCTCCAGCGCTATAGAAGTTATTGACCCAATAGGTTTTGCCAATTAATTTGGACAGACTGCCCAGATCAATGGCTCTGATAATTTTTGCCGTTTCCGGCGTCTCAATGACCAGCTTGGTAGCGCCCACAGATAATTCTCCTTGCTGGCGGTCACGATTCCATTTGAATCCGCCCAACTTCAGATCGGTCAGTAATGTTCCCGGGAATACAACCTGTCCGTTAACCGTTTGAACCTTGCCCTTCAGTGCAACAGGTTTACCATTCACCATCGCGGTGGAACTCCCTTTTTGGAGTACGATATTGTTTTTACCCAGCTTGATCGTAAAGGTCTGGTTCGCCACGGTAACAGATCCACCCAGCGTCTTGAACACAGACTGCACAGGTAAATACACATTGCCGTTCAGTATAGCCGCCCCGGTCAAGGTTTGATCGGACGATACCTTTAGTGTAAAAGAAGATGGTATTCCTTCGGTCTGCAGAGCTACGGATGTGCTTCCAATGCCCCTTACTTTGAGTGTACCCGAACCATTCTGCTGTAGCTCGGCAACCTGCGGTTTCTCTACTTCAATCTCACTAGCTTCGGGATGACGTGTTAGTCGATAACCGTTCGAATATGTCTCTTGTACATTTAATTGAATCGTATCGCCGATGGCAGCCTCTTTGGAGGTCGTCAACAAGGACATACCCGTTAATGTAGGCAAGCTCAGCGCAGTCGTGATCCCATCCTTATAGCCGACCCAAGAGCCATCCTTTAATTGTGCAAAAAGCTCGTCAGGCGAATCAACCAACCGTGCAACATTAGATAACCCGCTAAGCTGCACAGCTGGATATTTCTTCATTCGGTCATAGCTCCATACAGTCCCATCATGATGTACAGTAATCAAGACATGTGTACCTTTTTCCCATAAAATTGAAGCAATATCACTTCCCACTTCGCGTGGGGGTTCATTGGTCAGCATATCCAGCATCGTGACATGGCCATCTTCCTTAAGTACTGCAGCATACGCCGTACTCATTTTGATATCAAGCGCACCATCTACATGACCTATCTTGCGGGGCTTAGATTCTGCGTACCCTGTGGAATACCATACATCACCGGATCGAGTAAGAACCGTAAAATAGGTACTTACCTTATCACCATCTATAGCATCCGATATTCCCTCAACCTGTTCTCTTCCCCAGGAGATCGTCCCATCGGTTTTAATAGCCAGACCCTCACCTGTAATTTCTTTAACTCCTGAGGATTGAGCCGTCACTTTTGGGTCGGAGTTATCATCCCAGATGGCTACCTTCCCGTCCTCAGTCCAGCCATAATAACCTTGGCTCTCGTTTTTGCTGCCTGTAATGCCTTTCAAATTCAATTTCTCAATAACTGGGCCATCTATACTCTTTCTCCATAAAGAACCGTCATCCAGTATGTAGTTATTCCGGTCGATCACGTCTATAATTTTAGCGTTTTTCCAAGTGTTGTTCGTCGTTACATTTGCCGCTACTGCTGTTTCTCCAGTGTTTAACGTAGTTCCCACCACCGCTCCACATACCATGGATACTGCCAGCAAAATCTTCGCTGCTTTTCTCATCGTGGTTCCCCTTTTCTATCTATATTTCCATATCAGTATTTTGCATAATTCCATTCCCAAGCTCAAAAATATAATATATAGACGAACTGGATCACTTCGATCTCTATTTTGCTGATTTGAAAAGCGCTCTTGGGACTTATGCAAAATACTCACATATATATCGGTTTTGAGGATGATAAACGTTTGAATTTCGATGTACCATTTTAGAAACCAACTAAATCGAGTAATAAAGAGTATCCAGCAGAATGGGCAAGCAGCGATGAGTAAAGGGGGACTTTATCCCACTTTCAGCCATTTGCTGCAAACGGATCGCTTCCTATATCTTAAAATATACATACATATTCGGAGGTTGCCATGACTAGTAAATCTGCTACAAAAAATGAAACGGGCCAATCGCTTCCCCTCCCGGGGCCGCAAGCGAAAAGCACCGTTTTTGCGATTCTGATTGCGATCAGTTTCGTCCATCTGTTCAATGACTCGATTCAATCGGTCATTCCAGCGATCTTTCCGATCTTAAAGGAATCTATGAGCCTGAGCTACACGCAGATCGGCTGGATTTCATTCGCGATCAATTTTACAGCTTCAATCATGCAGCCCGTGATTGGCTTGTTTTCGGACAAACGACCTACGCCAGCTATTCTTCCCATCGGTATGGGCTTTACGCTGACCGGCATGCTGCTGCTCGCCTATGCTGCCGATTATAAAGCGGTGCTGATCGCAGTCATCTTTGTGGGTCTGGGCTCGGCTGCCTTTCACCCTGAAGGCTCGCGCGTATCCCATATGGCGGCAGGATCACGCCGGGGCTTAGCACAATCCATTTTTCAAGTTGGCGGCAATGCGGGCCAATCGCTGGCGCCGATGCTCACGAGCTGGATTTTTATCCCGTTGGGACAATTCGGTGCGATCTGGTTCACAGGTATTGCAGCAGCGGGAATTGTGGTGCAATCGTTCATCGCCCGCTGGTACGGTAACGTCCTGCGTACAGAAGGCATTGCACGTAAAAAAGCGGTGGCACGCCGCATGAAGCCCGAAGTGCGTAACCGCGTTATGTTTGCCATGATTGTCCTCATTCTACTGGTATTCGTCCGTTCGTGGTACTCAACCTCGGTCGGAAGCTACTATTCGTTTTACCTGATGGAAGTATTCAAAATGCCATTGGCTGATGCACAGCTCTACATTTTCCTGTTCCTCGGGGCTGGAGCGCTGGGCACCTTCTTTGGCGGTCCACTGGCGGACCGTTTTGGTAAACGCAATATGATTTTTCTGTCCATGGTATTAGCTGCACCACTCGCGCTGTTGCTGCCTTATGCCAACCAATTCTGGACGGCAATCCTGCTGGCGATTATCGGATTTATTATGCTGTCTAGCTTTTCTGTCACAGTCGTATATGCACAGATGCTCGTGCCTGGTAAAATCGGGACCGTGTCCGGTCTCATTACGGGCCTGGCTTTTGGCCTTGGGGGTGTGGGCGCACTCGTGCTCGGCAACTGGATCGACAAAGTAGGCATCACCCACATCATGTTCCTGTGTGGCTTTTTGCCACTGCTCGGCATCTTAACCTTCCTGCTTCCTACAGATAAAACCCTGAACCGCTGGGCGGAAGAAAATGGAGCCGAAGTGTAACAGGCAAACGTGTGGCGGCCATCTTGGCCGCTGCACAACTTTATAGCCAACTCACGTGTTTCCTCACGAAAAAATATCCCCATTTACGCCTAAGTGTTGCAATCAGTTCTCTACTTCTGCCAAACGCATCAAAATACGACGCTTCCGATACAACATTTTCCCTGCTTCTGCTACGTCACTAATAGCGCTTCGATTCGCGATGGAGCCGAACAAAATGCCCGCAATCGGGACCATTTGAAGCAGCTTTTTCCATCCAAACTGATCACGATAGGTGTTAATGACCTCTCTCCATCCCTGCATCTGGGAAAAAACCTGTGCCTGACGTGAAGGATCATCGAACAAAGCCAACTCCTCTAATACAGCCTTTTTACCCACAATATCAGATGAAGCAAATTGCATACATTTAATAATAAAAATGCGTTCCTGCTTATCATGGGGATTAAAGCCATAACACAAGGCTATTTCCTGAAGCACTTTGAGTGACAAGCCGAGCAAAAGAGGAATATCCGCCGCAATCGTAAACACACCCCCAATCCCCGTTGTTGCTCCCTGAGCGGTGGCAAAGGTAATGCGACCCGCCGTCATCTCGTCAGCAGTCCGATCCATGATTGTTAGCGGGAGCTCAGCTGCCTGCTTCAACTCCCACATAGGTTCGGCACTATGTTCCGAATCAGCGTTTTCCCCGGCACGAGGCAGGTCCTGCGTATCCGACACGGAATCTGTGCCATTTTGCTGAATGACATGTTCATGGGCCGTCTTTTTCAGCCTGTTCAGAACCGTTTCTTCTTTCACCAAATATTTGCCGCCGTTCTGAATGAAACTGCCCATCTCATTAAGCAGTTGCTCTAGCTTGTCTTTAATGATTTTGGGCGTCAGCCGATCCAGCAGCATAAAAGGCCATCTGCCGATTTTTTCCCAGAAAAAAATGTCCTTCTGTTCCTTTTCCCATTTTTCAATATTCTTCAGCTCATGACGCAATACGTCCTGGCTTTCCCGATATTCTGCAAGCTGCTTCATAACCGTAGACGTCTCCTTTTGACTATGCTAGTTTATGTATGGGTAATACGTAAGCAAGGCGAGTTCAGGTTTCTTTTTTTAGCAAACTAGATGATATAGTAAGTTAAAAATCCGTACAGATCGGAGTGTAATGATGAATAATGTAGAGCTTGTCCCTTACCATTGTGGGCATGATGCCATTTTACATACCTTCTACTTACCTGAGGAGCAGAAGCAGTTTACTGGAATGCCGGATGAAATGCTAACACTGGCCAAGGAAGATCCGCACCGCCATCCTGTCGTGATTACGGCTACTAGAAGACCCGTTGGATTTTTCATTTTATACGATGGGGAAGAATTAGCGGACTATACGAATACTGCTGAGGCACTGCTGCTGCGCGCGTTCTCTATTCATTACGCAGATCAGGGACAAGGATTCGCTAAAAAAGGGCTGCTTTTACTACCACAGTTCATCGCCAGACACTTCCCACATATTCGCGAGATTGTACTGGGCGTCAATGCCCGTAATCTGCCTGCCCAAAATCTGTATCGCAAATGCGGCTTTATAGATGAAGGCAACACTAAAATGGGACAACACGGCTTGCAGCATATTTTTAAAATGAGCCTATAACGTTGACCTCGATAGCCCTCGCCCAAATAAAAAAGCTTTCGGCACAAACGCCGAAAGCTTTTATCGTTAAATCTCACCAATGGAAAAACTCAATTTGTAATTACCAAACTTCGTAAGCTCATCCAGCATGGTATTTAACTCTGCCTGTGATGACATGCGCAAGCGCATCCAATAACAGCCTTCCCCACTCACCCGATGGATTTCGACAATATAGGGATGCTCCCGTGCAAAAGCCTGGAAAGCACTGTGAGTTGTTCCTGAATTCAAAAAAACCGTAATAAAGGCATGAATCGTCTGTCCAATTTTTTCAGGGTTCCAGCGCAGCGTATAGCCCTCGATAATGCCCGCATCCTGCATTTTTCGAACACGTGCCCCTACGGCTTGGCCCGTCAAATGAACAAGCTGACCGATCTCCTTGTTCGATAAAGAGCTGTCTTCAATTAAATGATGAAGAATGCGCAGATCGGTGTCATCAGGTACGAATAGTTCCATAGTTATTTTTCCTTTCATGATGAAACGAGAATGCTGGTTTTCCTTTCAGCAAGCTGTAGCCTGTAGCTCCTTGCGTCAGATATGATTGTAACAGAAACAAAGAACCACCGAAAATACACTTGGTCCAAAAACATTCACTATCAAAGGAGCTTCCATATATGAAAATCACACTAATCCGTAACGCAACCTTATGGCTGGAATACGCTGGAGTAAAATTTCTGATTGATCCGATGTTAAGCGATGCTGGCGCAAATCCGCCAGTTCCCAATACGGAAAATGCCCGCCGTAATCCGCTGGTTCCCTTGCCGCCGCAATGGCAGGCACTCGGACAGCCTGACGTTGTGATCGTCACACATTTACATCCGGATCATTGGGACCCGGCAGCAGTACACTGGTTGGACAAACAAATTCCCGTCTTCTGTCAGCCCGGAAATGAAGAACAAATCACTGCTGATGGTTTTACACGGGTTACTCCGATTTGGGTGGCTGGTTCTGTGGGAGAAATTGAGATTATCCGTACAGCCGGGCATCACGGCACCGGAGAAATCGGGGAACAGATGGGACCCGTGTCCGGCTTTGTGTTTCAGGCTCCAGGTGAACCTGTCGTCTATTTGGCCGGGGATACGATCTGGTGCAGTGAAGTCGCGGAAGCACTAGATAAATACCGTCCTGAGTGGACAATTGTGAACGCTGGAGGAGCACGGTTTACGGTAGGTGATCCTATTATTATGACTGCCCAAGATGTAACAGCTGTTGCACAGCATGCCTCTTATACACAAATCGTGGCTGTCCACATGGAGGCAATCAACCATTGTCTACTAACTCGCTCTGAGCTTACAGAACACATCAACCGTGAAGGTTTGGAGGGACGCGTCCATATTCCGGCAGATGGAGCAACGGTTTCGGGATAATATGTGTTCTGGCATCTGATGACGGTTCCTACATTCCAGGCCAAACAAACAAGACACCTCCAGCATCCACATTTCAAGTGGGACTGGAGGTGTCTTGTTTTACGATATCGAATCTGAGCTTAAGCTGATCTTTTGTTTTTGTTGTAAATATCGAAGGCAACTGCCAGCAGCAGCACCAAGCCCTTGATACCTTGCTGCCAGTCAATACCCAGACCAATCAGAGACATGCCGTTATTCAGTACGCCCATGACCAAACCACCGATAATGGCTCCAAAAACGGTTCCGATCCCGCCGGATGCCGAAGCACCGCCGATAAAGCAAGCCGCGATGGCATCCAGCTCAAAGTTCGTACCTGCTCTCGGCGTAGCCGCATTCAGACGTGCAGCAAAGATCAGACCGGAAATGGCGGCCAGCACGCCCATGTTGACGAATACCCAGAACGTTACTTTTTTCGTTTTGACACCGGACAGACCCGCTGCCTTTTCATTTCCACCCAACGCATACACATGACGGCCCATAATCGTGCGGTTCATGACGAAGGAGTATACAACGATCAGTATGAACAGCAGTACAAGAATGTTAGGTATCCCCGCGTAGCTCGCGAGCATGAAGGTGAACAGATTGATAACCGCAGCCACCACAATCAACTTGAGTACAAATAATGTCTGTGACGGAACCTCGAATCCATATTTAAGCTGCGAACGACGTTCGCGAAGTTCGTTCACGATAAACCATACCGTGAGTGCAATGCCGACAATGATGGATACCAGGTTATACCCGGTAGATGAAAAATCCGGCAGGAAGCCTGAACTGATTTTCTGGAATCCCCCCGGAAATGGAGAGATAGATTGGCCTTCCAGCACGATCATTGTCAATCCGCGAAAGAGCAGCATTCCCGCCAATGTAACGATAAATGCCGGAATCCTCACATAAGCGACCCAGAACCCTTGCCATGCGCCGATTAACGCCCCGACCAGCAAAGATGCAATCACAGCGATCCATGCTGGAAGCTGCCAATCGACCATCATTATGGCGGCAACCGCACCAACAAAAGCAGCTATGGAGCCGACGGACAAATCAATATGTCCAGTGATTATGACCAGCACCATCCCGATGGCCAGCACGAGAATATAGCTGTTTTGCAGAATCAGATTTGTAATATTAATCGGCTTCAACAGCAGGCCGCCCGTCAGCACCTCGAACAAAATCATAATGACGACCAGCGCAATCATCATGCCATATTGGCGAATGTTATTTTTAAATAGTTTAGTTATGGTTTCCATGCTTCACGCCTCCTGACTTGGTCATATATCTCATCAACGTTTCCTGCGACGCGTCCTCACGGCTAACCTCTCCAGTGATCCGCCCAGCATTCATGACATAAATCCGGTCACATAAGCCTAGTACCTCTGGTAGCTCGGACGAAATGACCAGCACTCCCTTGCCTTCAGCGGCAAGTCGATGAATAATCGTATAAATTTCATATTTGGCGCCCACATCAATGCCGCGTGTCGGCTCATCCAGAATCAGAATATCCGGCCCGGCAAAAATCCATTTGCTCAGCACCACCTTCTGCTGATTGCCGCCACTCAAATTACCCGTTTTCTGTAAAATGCTCGGCGCTTTGATGTTCATGCTTTTTTTCATTTCCTCTGCAACGACGACTTCCTCCTGCTCATTGACGACAGCGCCCTTCGTCAGCTTGTTCAGGCCAGTCAGCGAAATATTACGCTTGATATCATCCATCAGAATGAGGCCATACTCCTTGCGATCCTCTGTCACATAGGCAAAGCCGTTGTTGATGGCGTCCGTAACCGTGTTGTTCTGGATCGGCTTGCCGTCTTTAATCAGCTGACCGGAAATGTTGCGTCCATACGACTTGCCAAAAATGCTCATCGCCAGCTCGGTCCGTCCCGCTCCCATCAGCCCGGCAATACCGACAATTTCACCACGCCGAATGTTCAAATTCACCTGATCCAGCACCTTGCGGTCTGCATGGTGCTCGTGATACACCGTCCAATCCTTCACTTCCAAAACGACTTTGCCAATCTCGGCATGACGCTCTGGATAACGGCTGGTCAGATCACGTCCAACCATGCCGCTAATGATCCGATCCTCCGTGACCTCATCCTTTTTCATATCCAGTGTCTCAATCGTCTTTCCGTCCCGCAAAATCGTAATTGAATCCGACACCTTTGCGACTTCATTCAGCTTGTGGGAGATGAGAATGCAGGAAATGCCCTGTTTTTTAAATTCCAGCATCAAATTAAGCAGATTTTCACTATCATCCTCATTCAACGCCGCTGTCGGTTCATCGAGAATAAGCAGCTTCACCTTTTTTGATAGCGCTTTCGCAATTTCGACTAGTTGTTGCTTTCCAACCCCGATGTTCGTAACTAATGTATTGGGATTTTCACTCAAACCGACCTTGGACAGCAGATCGCGTGTACCCACAAAAGTCTCTTTCCAATCAATCACGCCGCCACTGGCGCGTTCGTTGCCCAGATAAATATTTTCCGCAATCGAGAGATACGGGATTAGCGCCAGCTCCTGATGGATAATGACAATGCCCAATTCCTCGCTCTGCTTGATATCCTTGAACTCACACGTTTTGCCCTGGAAAACAATATCCCCTTCATAGGTTCCATGCGGATATACACCGCTTAGTACCTTCATCAGCGTCGATTTGCCTGCACCGTTCTCACCGCACAAGGAATGGATTTCACCTTCCTTGACCTTGAGATTTACATTTTCCAATGCCTTCACACCGGGAAAGGTTTTGGTAATTCCCTTCATTTCTAGAATGATTCCAGTCATGGGATACGCTCCTTTCGGTTGGATTCTTACTCTTATTTCAATCCGATTTGCTCTTTGGTGTAATAGTGACTGCCGACAATATCCTTCTCCACATTCGTCCGATCCACCGAGATTGGATCAAGCAAGTAGGCAGGAATGACCTTTTTACCGTTGTTATAGGATTCGGTGTCATTCACTTCCGCTTGTTTACCCTGTAAAATGCTGTTGGCCATCACGACCGTTTGCTCAGCCAGCTTGCGAGTATCCTTAAATACAGTTTGTGTCTGCTCCCCAGCCACAATCGACTTGATGGAAGCCAGCTCTGCATCCTGCCCTGTAATGATCGGCAGCGGCTTGTTCGCTGATCCATATCCGACCCCTTTTAGGGATGAAATGATACCGATACTAATTCCATCATAAGGGGATAGTACCGCGTCCAGATTAGCCCCCGAATAGTACGCACTCAGCAGGTTATCCATTCTCGACTGGGCCAATGCTCCGTCCCACCGCAGTGTAGCGATCTGCGCCATCGTCATCTGCTTGCTGCGCACGACCAGTTTGCCGGAATCCACGTACGGTTTAAGTACAGACATCGCACCATTAAAGAAGAAATAGGCGTTATTGTCATCCGGTGAACCACCGAACAGCTCGATATTGAAAGGGCCTTTGCCTTCCTTGAGTCCCAACTTTTTCTCAATATATGCCGCCTGTAGCACGCCCACCTTAAAGTTATCGAAGGTCGCATAATACGTCAGATACGGTGTGTTGCGAATCAGCCGGTCGTAAGAAATGACCTGAATGCCTCGGTCGTGTGCCTTCTGAATCACATCCGTCAGCGTGTTTCCGTCGACCGAAGCGATCACCATAACATTGACACCCTTGGTGATCATATTTTCGATTTGGGAGATTTGGTTTTCCACCACGTCCTCGGCGTACTGTAAATCCGTTTTATAGCCTTGCTCCTGAAACAACCGAACCATATTCTCCCCGTCCCCTACCCAACGCTCGGACGATTTGGTCGGCATGGAAATGCCCACATAGCCTTTTTCCTTGCTACCCGTTCCACTCTCCGCCAAATTACAGGCCGAAAGCATCAGGGCCAAAACCAGAAGCCATACGACAACAGCTCCTTTTTTCATATGAAGTTCCCCTTTCCTCATGTGATGCGGGTCAATTTGAAGGTAAGGATTTTGCAAAATCCTCAGGTCAGTGCTGATTAGAGTCGAAATGAGATAGCGCTTACATAAGTGAGGCAATGAGCGCCTCTCCTTTTTTTATGTGCAAACACATGGTATCATTCCAGGCCGGGAAAGGTCTTTGCTGGTTTTGAACTTTTTTTATAAAATTTTAACCTTTGTGGTGTGGAGGAAACGGGATTGGATTTGAGGGAGATGAAGATTGTCGGGAAATAGCTCATATATTTTGAAACACAAAAAGACTTTAGCCTTCTTACGATTGGCAAAGTCTCGATTTGTTGAATTATTAAATCGGCTATCTAAAGAGTTCACACTTTTATTTACAATTCATCAATGACAGGTACGTGTGGGTCAATAATTCTTGGATATACCCAAATGTATAGTGAACTAACTTACGTAGAGTTACAAATAGTCATCAAAAAGATTTATCCTCAATTTTTCAAAAACAAAGATTCGGAGAAAGTTTTTATTATAAATATCCGAAAAATTTCTTGCCTTCCTTATATAAAGCGAAAATTTAATAAATTGCATTTTCCTAGTCTCATCATGAATTAATCTATTAAAATAGTCTATATTATATGTTACTTTTAAGTCATATAACAGCACACATCTTGTAAGAAACTCCTCGATTTTCTTGAAATTTTTTTTCAAGTATAGGCTGTATATTATATCACTTAATCGCTTACAATGTTTTGAACTATTCACAAAATATGAAATAACAATCTTAGTTTGGTTGTTTTCAGGAAATATATTCAAATATATCTTATCACTAACGTGACCACTATACCTAAACTTAAGATAAGTCATTGGAAAAAAAGACAGACAAGAAATGAAGTTTGCTCTTTTGTCAAGAGTAATTACTTTGGTTTCTATACAATCCCAATTGCTATTCAAGTAAGCTTCTTGAAATTTTTTTAGAATTTTTTCACTACGCAATAAACCAATACTTGCACGATTATTAGCAAGCTCACTGTGACCTGTTTTTATTTCTTTATCATTTACATTTTTTTCATGAATATAATCAAAAATAAATGCTCTTAAAGCAAACTGAAAACATTGTTGCTTATAGTTCGCCCCGTTCTCATCCAACTTAATACCATTTTCTATCTTGTCAAATAGAGACTTATCATGCTTACCACATAGAATATTCCTAGTATTCGCTGTATTACTAATATGTACAGGAGCTAATAAATCTTCAAGTTTCCCCCTTTCCTCTTTTTCATAATACGATTCATGTCGGATGTTAAAAACAAGAACTTTATCATCTTTAGAAGCAATTCTGGATAGGTAATCTTTCTCTGATATTATATGACTCCCTATTGTCAATTTGTTTTTTTTATTGCCATCACATGTATGTTTAATGTCTTTAAATAGACAAGCTTGTTGTTTTTCCAGTCTTCTTAATATTTCCATATTTTTATATTTAGAATTACCAGTTCTTTTCTTACTCATTTATTTCCTCCTAAAATTTGTTTGAAGCGTCTTACTTTTTTTCAGAATAAGGTTCTAAAATTTCGTCCCTAGTTATTTAAACTTCCTTAGCTCATAAGATACTTCTCCGCTTTTGCGAGTAAAACGATCCGTCGTTACGCTTCGTGCGGGCAAGTGACGAATAATTCCTCATCCTTATTTGCACACTCTTCTATAATTGACATTAATGTTATCAGTAACCGATTGAATATCCATATTTCCAAAAACCTCGTAGACTAGCCCACACTGTTCATACCACTCCTTGGATATTCGAAATATTTTGCGTTGTTTGTGTGTTGTTGGTGTCAATTTCCGTTGAGCAGACGACTATTGGCAGTGATGATTTCATTCTGTTCGATTTCCTCCATTTTTTAAAAGACTACTTTTAAAAAATGACAGGTACGTGTGGGTCAATAAATAGCTGTACTCAATAGAAAGGAAGACAGGCTTTTTGTCGCGCTTCTCGATATCAAAAGCCTCTTCCGACCAAGGGAACCAATTCACCGAATTATGTGCGTGTTGCAGCAAATAAGGTGACTTTTCCTTGGCTAATCTATTGGGTACTTTGTGAGTCGTCATTGGGCATCACTAGGGTTAGTTTACCCAAAAAGGTGAGGGAAGGTGCAGAATATGAAAAAGAAGAACGACATCTCTGTCGTTCCACTAAATGATCGAGTAGCACAAAATTAATTACTCCTATCAATTAATAATATTCAGAGTTTCATCTAAATAAACTTCCATGCTACCATCATAATGAGTTAAAAAAGCGCGTTCTCTTACCCCTTCTCCTATACAAATCAATTTAGCCATTCCATTAAAATATTTTTTATTATATTCATGTATGCTTTTTTCATTTTCTTTAGTTTCTGCAATTGACAGTATTAATTGAGTATCATTCGGTTTATTTTTCCCAATAAACTCAATGATAGCATTTTTATTTGATTGCTCAATATCTTCCTTAAAAATTGCATCAAGCATAAAGGGAAAACGATGTATACCATCAGTCTTTTCTATTAATTTATTTAAAGCAAAGTTATATGCAAGTACTGTTTTATGAAGCTCAACCCCTTGAGAAGGAAATGCTGAAATGTTATATAACGATATATATCTATCTTCCTTTAAGGTCTTTACACCTAAATCATCAATATATCCTAGGAATAGACGCTCAAATTCTTTACTTTTTGATATTCTGGATTTTTGGACTTCTTCTTCTGTTTTAAACCCTTTAAGGCTATTCACAATAGTAATTTTTTCGTTACTTAATACCCCAAGTTTATATCTAATGTCATGAATTAACTGTATATTCACTTTATTATTCAACCAACTATCAAAAGAAATATTATACTTAAAATACCTTTTTAATATTCCATATGTTTTTAAGTTATTTTCTTTACGAACATTTATAAGTTTTCCTAAAGAATTAATTTCCCCTTGCAGCTTCTTTATCATCGCTTTACATTTTACCATTTCTTCCTCAGTGTCATTCTCTTCTTGAAAATACTTATATGACGAAGTAATACTAAATGAAAGTTCCCGATCACAAGCAGGACATGTTCCCTCTAAAGGGTTTTGTTTCTTGTGATGTCTTGACACTTTTCGCAGTAAAGACAATCGTTCTTTATAATAGCTCTGTTCATTGCATTTAGAAATATATTCTTCTTCATTTTCATTTAAAAGCACCTGATTATCACTGTGTAACTTAATATATTCTAATGACTCTTCAATAAATTCTTCATCAACTAGTTTTGTAATTTGGAACTCGTCATTACTATTTTCCAAATTTATATAAAATTTAATTTCATCTTCTTTACTTTTCAATTTTCTTTCCAATTCCTGCTTTTTATCCCTATCAACAAGTGATTCAATTCCCAAATAATAGTCAAGATAATCTTCTTTAAGATTTTTATAATACTCAAGGCTACTAAAGGATTTTCTAAGGTATACCCACCCTACTGACTGAGGTATATAATAAGGCAAAAACATTGCTTCGATTGGAGCAGCTTTGTACCCCTCCTTATTCTCTAATTTAAGTGTGAAATTAAATAATTCATGAAGGAATCCTTTAAGTTTAATATGTTCAGCAGACTGATTCGCTCTAATACCATTAAACCTCATAATAGGTTTATCTACCCTTTTAATGAATATCGTTTCATCATCTCTAACAAAAGTAATTTTTTCACTTTCTCCATTGTTAATTACTTGAAAGTCTACTCTTATAAAAGCACCTTCTTCAATAATTTCTTTCAAGTGGTCATTACTGTCATTTATACCCAGCGTGTATAAAAGCATCTGAAAAACCGTGCTTTTTCCTGATGTATTTTTTCCATAAATAATGTTTATACCTTGATCAAACTCTGTGTAAAAATATTTATTTTCACTCTCTGAATATGCAAATAGTTTGTTTATTAATAATTTTGTTTTCATAATTGTCCCCTTACTTCTATATATGCAGCATAAATAGCAGCTTTTATACTTAGCTCTGACAATTGAGAACTTATGTTTTTTCGAAACATTTGATATAATTCTAAAATACAATCAGTCTCGACAGTAAAGCGATACATTACATTACTATTCTCCTTAACAAAGGAGAGTATTTTTTTATGTTCAGTTTGTTGATAATCTTTAAATCTATCAAAGCTATTAATAAAATTCAGCTTAAACTCGCTCTTATCTGGAATGGAAATTTCCAGATTTATACAAACTTCTTTTTCCTCATTTCGCCACAATTCAAATGCCATCGTTTTTGTAGTAATTATATCAATAGCATCATTAATACTTGCAGAACTAACACGTTTTGATTCATCCATTAACTTTACAACATTGCCTTGGTTTAAAGTGTTTTCTACATCTCTAAATAGAAGCAACAGCGCATCTACAGCAGCTCTATGATCACTGACCTTTGCTCCAAATATTCTACTGAGCTGTCCAACTAGTGAATCCTTCTGCCCAGCGCTTTTCTTTGGAAAATCAATATAGGCTAATGAAACATTATTTAATTCCTTTAAACCTTATAGATCCTTACCTAGCAATTTCGTTAATTCTGCTTCAATTTTATTTGTAATCTCAGTATCTAAATCAGTAAATTTTAATCTACTATTACTCTCGTTAATAGTTATACTTTTATTCTTATTTTTTCCTCTAAGACCATTACTTAATTGTATAGAGTTGTTAGTTATGAACTCTAAGTTATGTGTATAGTTATTTACTTTAGGCATACTATCTGCATTCAGTGATAAGCCTACTCCAGTCATTTTTCTAAGTAATTCATATAAGCCGCTCATTTCCCACTTTTCAGAAGACTTCTTTGCTTGATAAGAGTCAATAGAAGAAATAAGCTCATCATTATTTTGATAACAAAACAAAAAATCATCATGATGTTCAATACAAATAAAGTACTTTCTATCTTTTAAATCATTATACTTATCGAACAAAAAGTATAATGCACAATGTTTTTGAAATTCAGTCCCCGTCGAACCATGAACACCAGCATTTACAGCAGCTTTACTTTGATTATTCATTGTCTATTCCTCTACACAAATTATTTATATAAATTTGCATTAATCCATTTCCTCCGTCACACCAGGGGTTATAGTATTAGGAATATTTCGACAAATATATTCAAATCCCTTCTATTTTATACATTTTTCTTCTTCAGTGGCTTTCGTAAACTGCCGCTGATTAGTTGATTTACCCGTTCTGCCATGTTCGAGGAAAAGGTTGCAATTCTGAGAAGCTGGTCAGAGTTGCATTATCTACAAGCAGACCAATCAAGTAATGATTACTTTTTGCAATGGTGTCGACCATACCAATATCTCCATTCATAGATTTTCTTACCATTAACTCAATATGTAATAATTTTAACACATATCGGAACGTATGTTTGCTTTATTCAGAAAAAACGCCATCTATGCCGTTTTCATTTAAGTTATACTGAGAACTAAAGTAATCAACCGATGACTTCTTACATACCATGAAAGCTGAGGCACGTCACCTGGAGACATAAACAATACATTTGAGCCGAACAATTATGTGATGACTCTTATGGGGAGAAGAGACAGTAGGAAAAGCAAGGCATAATTTACGGATGTATTTGAGTCATTTGCGAAAACTCATTAGGAACGATGAGTACCATTTTCTTAGGTTGGACAAGGAACATATTTACTTAAGCGGAAATATAGAATGTAACTTAACCGCATTTATTAAGCTGCTGGATGAGGCTTGGATTGAACAGGATTCCATACATAAACAGCAGCTTTAGCAGCTTTATAAGAACCCATTCAGACCATTGTCCTATGAATGGATATTAGGCTACCTGGTAAATGGGAAGACAAACTATTTATGCTTAGTCAGTTTATGTCTGAGGCCAGCTTGAATTCAGAGCAATTAAGTATAGCTATTAAGTACATAAAATGGGCGATTCATTCATTTCCAGCCGGATAATAATGAGATATTGGCGAGGATTGGGCATTTATAGTAAATTTGCTATAGTAAAAAAGCATTACCCAATTTAAAAACTCCCGTGCTTTTGGCTACGAGAGTTGAGTTGATTTCTATTTACAGCTGGTGCTATATCTCATTATGATTGAATGGGTCTTTATTTGAAGTATTTAATTAGAGCATTTTCTTTAGGATAGTAAATATAAAAATCTCCATCTCCTATCTTAGCAATATTAGAATTTTCACTTAGTACATGTCTTTCATTATCCAGCATATATAGCAAATATAAACCTTGTAAAATATCATGAGGTGTTTGAATTCGCTCAAGTTTATACATTTTTATTTCCGGTTTATTAAAGTACCTAAGAACTGACGGATAAAATGTTATCAAGATACAATGAAAAGCCACCAGAGCCAAAAAGGCAATAAACCCATAGATGTAATTCTCTTTAACTCCATTTAAGACTTTACTTTTGTTATAACATATTAAAATTAAAGGCATACAAAATGTTAATAAATAATTGTAAATATAGAGATATTTAGAACTTTACCTTTTACTTGCTTAAACCATGAACATACCCAATAAATTAAAATGATAATCAGAGTTATAAAATATAAAATAATATCAACCATCATTATAACATCAAATATTCTAGGATTTATTTCAGACATAAACATTGGAAGTAAAAACATAATTACCATTATCGAAGACAACAATATAATTTCAATAAATTTGTCCCACATATTCATGTTTCTTGGCTCTACCACCATATCCACAATGGTTTTATTCGATGTTCTAATAAATAATCTAACCCAAACTATGATCGTCCCTACAACAGTAATTAATGTAGGCAGTTTTTCAATAATTTCTTGCACTAAGGAACTCCCTTTCTTTTTTGAAAATATAATTTATTAGCACTAATTAATGGATTAATTACACATTACTATTTAAAGTTGTTTAACCAGGATATTTTAAGACTCCAAGGAATGTAATTTATCCGAGTATTATCATACTACAAGTCAGGAGAATATTACTTTTGATAATTCTGAAGCCTCAGATAAAAAGCTCTTGCTAATACAAGTTGTAAAAAATTGATTCACACGAACATCTCATCAATGGCATGTACGTAAGAATCATCAAACGTTATCTATACATAATATATAAGAAAATAGGTTTATTCTATGTGTACCACTTGACGTTAAGCTTCGTCGACATCAATTAAAAACACCCGCTCCTGGAATCCGCCCCGTGCCTCGGCTTTGTCTGCCCGCAGCTTGTCCAGCTCTTCTGCATTCGCCCCATATTCTTCTGCCAACGCTCGGATGACTTCCAGCATATCCGCCAGCTCTTCCAGCGCATCCTGATCTTTGTCCGCTTCAAAATATTCCTCAGCCTCTTCACGAAGCTTGGTTCTCAGCTCCTGCTTATATTCCTCTGGGTCCAAAATGCGTGTCCGACACTCCTTGCCTTGAGACATAATGATATGCGGAATCCGATCTCGTACCAGCTTGTTGTATGTAGGCATATGAATACACCCTTTCTGTTATAGAACTTTAAGTCGTAATCCAACATCTTCCTTTTCCTCATTATATCATTAGCTCAAAAAGAACCGGGTATTATTGATAAAAGATCTACCGATTCATTGAACGGACTTTCTTTATAAATAGATGGATACCGCTTAGACGGATCAGCTACGATCCGCTGTGACAGAGACTCTAGAATAGAGTCCGTTTTATAAAGCAACTTGTCTACTTCCCCCAGCTTCATCGGCTCTTTAGATACATCATCTTCTCCCGAAACCAGATAATGTACCGTACCGATAAACAGCACCATATCTAAATTGGGCTCAGCCTCTGTGTGAATTAAAGGGAACAGGTCAGTCACGGATAAACGGATATACAATGGAATGATTTGATTTCGATGAACATAAATGGCCTTAGCCATAGAAAACATCGCTTGATCACAAAGAATGAGGCAGTTTTGAAACTGATGATGGTCGCGCATCATCTGTGCAAGCTTGATCTGGTATTCGGCAAGCTTTTGAAAATCCATCATGCAATTGAATATGTAGGTGTCGCTGTACTTAGGCAATTTGAAATCGGAATCACTATGTAGGGGACTTAAGGAGTAATGTTTCAAGGGGAATCAACTCCTGAATTAAAATTTCATAAACGAGGATTTTGCAAAAATCCCATAAGCGACTTCCAATGAACAAAATATAGATGGAAATAGTTTAGTTCGTCTATATCTTGCACTTCGGAGCGACTGGTATCGAATTTTGCAAAATCCTGAAACAATGTGAGCAACGTAGCACAATTATGTAACCATCAAGATGTATAATTTTCTAGCTACCGGACAAGCTTCATAATAAATATTACTATATAGTAGTTTTTAATTCAATTTACTTACTAACACTTATTAATTAGATGTAACTCTTTCTCTACACTTCTAACTAGAGGATTTTGCAAAATCCAATAAGCGACTTCCAATTAATAATATATAGATTGAGATGATCTCGTTCGTCTATATATTACATTTTGGAGCGATTGGAATCGAATTTTGTGAAATTCTTACTATAGAGAGGTGTAATCATGTCAGAACTTTTAGAATTAGTCGGTACACGTATTCGAGATATTCGAAAGTCTAAAGGGCTTTCCCAAGAAGCTTTAGCCGAAAAAGCAGGATTCAATTCGAGTTATATTGGTTTCATTGAGCGAGCGGAGAGAAATATATCTTTGAAAAATCTGGAGAAAATAGCGAAGGCATTGAACGTGGGCGTCTATCAGTTGCTTACATATGTAAAGGACAATGATGAGCTTACCGAAGAAGATTCGAGTATAAAAACCATTTTGACTCTCCTAAGAACTCGTGAATCCAAAGATACTGAGCTGGCATTAAAGATTCTTACGGACATCTTTATAAGAATCGATGAACGATGAAACAAAAAAGGAACTGCGCTTTGCAGTTCCCCACCAACCCCTTACGACAACGCCAACATCGCTTTCATATCTTCCTCTGCGGTAGTAATTAGCTTCAAGCCAAACATCTCCACCAGTACATCCAGTACGCCAGAAGAAATGAACTCAGGCGGCTTCGGCCCAATGCGAATATCTTGGATGCCAAGGCTGAACAAGCCCAGCAGGATGGCAACCGCTTTTTGCTCAAACCAGGACAGAACAATGCTGACAGGCAGCTCGTTCACCGTACAACCGAAAGCATCCGCTAATGCCAGAGCGATTTTCACAGTAGAACCCGAATTGTTGCATTGCCCCAAATCAATATAACGCGGAATGCCGGTATCTCCAACGGTGCCATAATCCACGTCATTAAAACGGAATTTACCACAGGACGTGGTCAGAATGACCGTATCGTTCGGCAAGGATGTAGCTAGCTCGCGGTAATAGTTACCGCCTTTGCCTGGTGCGTCGCAGCCTGCAATGACGAAGAAACGGCGGATATGCCCGTCTTTAACTGCCTGAATAATCTCAGGAGCCAGCCCAATAACCGTCTCATGATGATATCCCGTTGTAAGCACCTGCTCCGAATCTACATCTGCGGCTGGCAGGGCTAACGCACGCTCGATCAATGGTGAAAAGTCGTCGTCCATGATCTTGGCTACTCCCTCCAGCCCGGCTACTTCATAAGAGAAGAAGCGGTCTGCATACGTGCCTTTAATCGGCATAACACAATTCGTCGTGGCGAGAATCGCACCTGGGAACTCCTCGAACAGTCGGCGCTGATCGTACCAGGCTTTACCGATATTCCCTTTGAGATGTGCATATTTCTTCAATGCTGGATAACCGTGAGCAGGCAGCATTTCCGAGTGGGTATAGATGTTTATTCCTTTACCCTCCGTCTGCCGCAGCAATTCCTCCAGCGCATATAAATTATGTCCGGTCACGACGATGCATTGGCCTTCGATTTTATTTTGGCTGACAGTAATCGGCTGCGGAATGCCAAAACGATCCGTATGCGCACGATCCAGCACATCCATGATCCGTACAGCCGCATTTCCGACCTTCATCGCCATTTCCAAATGCTCTTGTACATTAAAGTTAGAATTGGTTAAGGTCATATATAACGCTTCATGCGTGATGCGATCTACCTCAGGATCGGTATAGCCCAACTGGCGAGCATGTGTCGCATAGGCAGCAATCCCTTTTAATGCAAAAATCATCGTATCCTGCAAGCTTGCTATCGTCTCATCCTTCCCGCACACCCCAACTACTTTACACCCGCCACTCGGCGTCTGTTCACACTGATAACAAAACATATCGTTTTCCTCCAAATATTGATAGATATTTGTTCGTTATCCCCAGCGTAACAAACCCCTGAATGCGTAGGTGTGATTACACACACATTTTTTCTTACAGTTTATTATGAGACAGTGTGGGACTCATCCCCCGTGCCAATTCCTACTCCACCGTGCTTTCTTGAATTCCACCGCCTTTACGGTACTGCACAGGGGACACGCCCATAGTCTTTTTAAAAGCGGTGCTAAAATAGTGCTGACTGTCGTAACCCGTACGTTCTGCTATATCATAGATAGACAACGTCGTGGAATCCAGCAGTTGCACCGCTTTACGGATACGAGCACGCGTGACGAGGGTCACGAAGCTGTCGTTGAGCTCCTTTTTGAGCACACGGCTGAGATATACGGCGGATACTTGTAGCCGCGAAGCAAGGGCTTCCAGCGTTAATTCCCGATCGGCGTAACCTTCCTGAATGAGCTGCCGGGCCCGACGTACGATGGGAGACAGCTGCGATTCGCCATACACTCGATCCCGACTCACCCGGTACGCGTCAATTGCACCTTCTAGTCCACCCGCGTTGGACTCCACATGCGTATGAACCGCTATATTCAGGTAGCGTCCAATCGCCTGCTCCATGGAAGCGCCTATCGTCTCGGGTGCCTCCTGCCACAGGCATATGCCGATCAGCCCGTTCGCATCGCGGAACAACACATGCGGTCGGTCCTCCAGCAGTTCGCCAATAATATTTTCAGCGGCAAAAAGAAACAACTGGCGGTCATTCTCACGCATAATCGTCTGCCGTGCCTCTGCCGCAGGCCACCGTACGACACCGATCTGAGCAGGCGGTCGCGATGGAAGCCGTAAAAACGCCAACTGTTCCATGATGTCTTTTCCCGTGTGTTGCCCTTCCATCCATTCCAGGCAAAAACGCTGGCGCAGCAGCGGAATATTCCGTTCAATCTGTCCGGCGGCTTGTTCTACATAGGCGGCACGCTTATGCTCTTCGTCCATTCGCTGACGAAGCCGCAACAGCGCAGCATGAAGCTGATCCGCATCTACCGGCTTTAAAATATAATCCTCCACGCCAAGTCGGACAGCCTCCTGCGCATAAGCAAATTCATCATGCCCGGAAATGATCAGACAACGGCATTCCGGACGCTCTTCCCGCAGCCGCCGAATCAGTTCAATCCCGTCCATGAACGGCATATTCATATCGACCAGCACGATGTCGATATGAAGCTGACCCACCAACTCCAGCGCTTCTTCTCCGTCCTCCGCCTCTGCTGCAACTTCCATAGCCAAAGCCGCCCAGTCTATGCAATCTCGTATCCCCTCTCGGATGATCGGCTCATCATCTGCGATCAATACTTGGTAACGTTTTGCTGTGCCTATGGTCACTTCTGTTATGGCCTGGTCAATCAGACTCGCCGTTGTCGAGTTGTCTGTGGCCTTTGATTTCGTCATCCTGACCCTCTCCTTTTTCATAAGGCTTCTTCAGTTGTGCCCTATCCAGCAGCAACGGATGAGTGATCGTCACGCAGGTACCTGTCCCTTCTGTGCTCTCCAGTACAATTCCATATTCCTCGCCAAAAGACAGCCGGATACGCGCTTGTACATTCAGCATGCCATAGCTTCTGCCATGGGTACTAACTCCCTTTTGCTTCTGCTTTCCTTCCATCGCCTTCAGGGGGTTTTCCAGCCAGTCACGCAGTTCACGCAGACGGTCTGCCGTCATCCCTGCTCCATCGTCACGTACCGTCAGCAGCAGCTTGTCGCCCTCAGCTTTAGCTTCTACCCAAATCGTGCCTGGGCCTCGTCTGGCCTTGATGCCGTGATAAATCGCATTTTCCACTACAGGCTGAAGCATTAACTTCAACACGAACAGATCCTTTAGCTCGTCGGGTACATTCAATTCCCAGCGAAGTCGGTCACGATAGCGGGTTTGCTGGATTTGCATATAGCTCGATATGTGCTCAATCTCGGAGCGCAGCGGAATAAAGTCATCCCCCTTGCTCAGCCCGAGACGGAACAATCTCGATAGCGCCCCCACCATGTCGGACACGTCGTCTGCTCCATTTTTTCGAGCCATCCAGTGAATGGTATCTAGCGTATTGTATAAAAAATGCGGCTTAATATGCTCCTGAAGGCTGCGCAGCTCGGCATCCCGTTTTTGCCGTTCCCTCAGTTCGCTAAGTGACATGAGACGGCGAATTTGCTCCAGCATCCGGTTAAAACTCCGCCCCAGCATTCCAACTTCATCCCCACGGTCACTCCATTGGCGAACTGTAAGATCTCCTGTCTCTGCTGCTCGCATATAGGACATCAGCCGGAAAATCGGCTGCGCAATGGAACTCGACAATCGCAAGGATGCCGTTAAGCCAAATAGACATACAATAAAAACAAAACAGACAACATAGAACTTAATTTGCCGAACTTCCAGTGTAGATTCGCGTGCCGGGAATACCCCCACTGTTCTCCAGCCCGTGAATTCGGAAGCCCTGAACATGAACAGCAATTCTCTGCCCCCAGCTTCACGGGTAAACATCCCGCTGTCACCTGCCCCGAACCATTGCGGCGGAATGCGCTCAATCAAAGGCATATCTGGCCTGTACACGCTGCGCCCCTCAGCATCTGTCACCATTAAATACCCGCTTTTGCCCAAGGTTACATCTCTGGCAGCCTGCGATACAGCCCGCAGCTTGAGGTCAATCATAATCACGCCTAACACGTGTCCGGTTTCCGGATCCGTAACCGAACGAACGACGGAGACAATTTCGCTGTCCTTGTACCGGACATGAGTAGTCACATTACGGTGGCTCGGCTGTCCTAGCACAGTGAATATGCCTGCATGCTGCGCCGCCTGTTGGTACCAGCCTTCTTCCGTCAGGCTACGCGTGCTTCGAGCATACATTTCATTGCTGATATAGTCGCCTTTTTCGTTTACGATCAGAATCCCTGCAATTTCAGGATATAACGTAGTATAGCCCTGCAAAAATTGCTTCATTTCATATAGCGTATCCTGCTCCTGTACAGAACTTAATGCCTGCTTGGAAGTGAGAGTCTGGTTTTCCGGCGTTACTATACTCGCATGACCCGCGTGGCCGTCAGCCAGCGTCTTCCCTTTCCAGAACTCCCCGATATCGGGGTTAAAAGCAATCAGATACGTCATGTTTTGCAAATTTTCCATTTTGGTGTCCAGTGCTTCGTTCACCTTGCCAATCAATTGCATCGTATGGTCTTCCACCTGCCGCTCAATAATCCGTTCCACCGTCCCATTGACCAGCAGACCTAATCCCAGCGAAGGCACAATGCCAAACAACAGGAACAGCAGCATGAGCTGAAAGCGTAAAGGCATATTGCGCAAGCGAGGCATCGTTTGGTGCACCCTTAAGTGGATACGCTTCCAAAATTTATTTCGCATAATAATCATCTACATTCGCCCGGGTGACCACGGAAATCCCAGTATCTACCCGCACGGGCAGCGGAGTGTTGTCTCCAGAGGAAGAAGGTGCAGGAATCGTTAAATGATGATGCAGATGGAACAGATATTGAAGCGACCAATAGCCCATATTCCATGTTCCCTGGGCAATCGTTGCCGAGATTGTCCCACCACGAATCATATCCAGTGTCGCTTTATTCGTATCAAAAGAAATGATTTTCAGTGGATGGCTGTTTTTTTGGCTCAGTACCGCTTCACCCACACCTGTTCCTCCCGTTGCATCGGTCACAAAAATGCCCGCCAGTTTCGGATAAGCTTTCATCAGCCTTTGCGACTCATCCCGGGAGACCATCGCGTCTGCACGGCCATCTGCGACTTCCACCACCTTCATCGCAGGATACTGCCGTTGAATGGTATCGCGAAAGCCACGCGAGCGTTCTTCATGATTTTGCTGTCCAGGTAGTGTCAGAACAGCGACTTGGCCTTCTCGTCCCAACAGCTCTGCCATTTTATCTGCAGCAGTCACGCCCGCCTTATAATTATCCGTGCCCAAAAAGGAATACGCACGACTCCCCGGCGCTCCGGCATCAAACAGTACTACAGGAATGCCCGCATCCAGCGCCTTATTAATCACCGGAATCAGGGAGTGAGGATCAATCGCTGATATGGCAATCCCTGCGGGCTTACGAGCAATCGCCTGCTCAATAACGGTCGTCTGCTCCTGCGCATCATAACGGGTTGCTCCCCGATACTCCACAGTCACCCCCAGCGCATCCCCGGCATCCTCGAAGCCCTTAAGCCCGCTTTTCCAATACTCCAAACCAGACTGGAAGGTAATCATCATATAGGTTTCTCCAATGCTGCCTCGTAGCCCCTTATCCTCCCAAGTGCCATTCAACGGGCCAGATTGTTCATACCTGAACACATAGAGAGCAAAGGCCGCAATCAACAGCATATATACCAGCAGCGTTTTTTTCATCCTTCCTCTCCTCTTCCTGTGTGTATCCTTAAGTTATAAATTCACTTTAATTTATTCTGGTTTTACTTAGATTGTAAACGCAATCATATCAAATTGGAACTACTTCACTCTTCTTACTTTCAGGTGGCGTTAATCCTGCACTAATGTTTCTACGTTACAATACCTACAATTGTGCTAGGGAAAACATGTGCGTATCTTGAGGAAAAGGAGTGATATGGATGAGCAAGCCGCGTATCGCGGAGTGGACAGAACTACGGGGCCTTGCCTACCTCGCTGTCGTGCTTCAGCATTGCATTGGCGAATATATTTATCGCAGCGACATCCAACAGCCAGATTCTGTTATGCTCGCGATGCTGTATCATTTGACACGTTTTGGCACACCGACGTTCGTTTTCCTGTCTGCGGCGCTACTTTTTTATAACGGCAACAAACCGATTGGCTATCCTCGCTATATTGGCAGGCGGTTTCGAGATATTTATGTTCCTTTCCTTTGCTGGACTGTTATTTATTGGGTATGCACTCAAAACTGGTCAACGGCGCAGTGGGGAAATATTTATTTTTACAAAGGTATGTTCGAGGAAATGATCATCCCCGTCAGCGGATATCATCTATGGTTTGTAGTGATGATCTTTCAGTTTTATATTTTGTTTCCTTTATTTTCAAAAGCAGCCGGCCAGGTTCAAGCGTTTCTACGTCGTTACAGCGCGAAAAGACGCAAACAGCTTGTTTTGGCTATTATGCTGATTGCCGCTGTGGTTTATGCTTTGCTGTTACAATGGTCCTACTATGACATGTCGGCATGGAGCACTGGGTTGCCGTCCTTTTGGCAGACTCTGCTGGATTATCGCACCTACAACTTTGTCATGTACTTTTTCTATTTTATGCTGGGCGCAGTATGTGCTTACATGACAGACACCTGGCGTGGACTGGCCAAGCAGACGTTGCCGTGGAATGTATTTGTCTTTATTGGTTTGTTCATGCTCATGGGTCACACGATGCTGATCCAGTCGGGCGATACGATCAATCTTAATATTTCCACCTATTTGAAGCCAAGCACCTTTGTTCTAATCGTGTCGCAGTTGCTTTTATTGTACGGACTGCTGCTCCATTTGCAAAAAGATACGCGATCCGAGCCGTTTCGCCGTATGCTGAACTGGATCGGACGTTATTCTTTTGGAGGATATCTGGCCCATGCGCTCGTACTGGCCTTCATATCCTACTACACCCGCCCGCTTGCACTGGGCGATCATCATTTTACAGCTACGCTCATTACGTTTATCGTCGTGGCAAGTGTTTCTCTGGGCATAAGCTGGCTGTTTGCCCATCTGCCTGGCGGCAACTGGATTGTTGGCTCTAAAGGCAGACAGCGGTTGAACTGGCACTCGTTTCGTTTCCAGTTCCTTTCCTCCAAACGTGCTTCCAAAAGCACGCAGGAGCTTGGCTAATAGAAAAAAGATGCTACAGCACTAAAAAAGGACACTCCCGATTCATTCCGGGAATGTCCTTTTTTAAACTAAATTAAAAACAATTATCATATTACCTAAAGCTTTTATACAACAAGAATTCCAGACTAATGCGTTTACCATTTGATATTATTGAGGCCTCAACTAGAAACATCCTATCTATCAACTCAATAAGAAGACGGAATGATTAATTAGCCTTGGTGATATTTACGTACAGAGTCTCATCTTTCTTACTACTGTCTACAGTAGCACCCATAACTTCGGAAACAAATCTGAGTGGCACCATGACACGGTTAGGAGATATCGGCATTACAGGAGCGCTAGGCAGTATTTTCTGCTGTTCGTTCACATAAGCAACTTTGCTTCCAATTGTCAAGCGCACTGTCTTACCATCTTCCGAACGGATTGTAACCTCTTGCTTTTCTCTGTTCCAGTTTACAGTTTCACCTAGATTTTCTGATACAAATCTAATGGGAACATAAGTAGTATTCGTCGCTCTTTCAATATAAGGATTAGCATCGGATGTAACCTCAACATTGTTGACTTTAATCACAAGATTATACAAGTATTTAGGAAGAGCTGCTTTGGCCTGATCTACTGTCAAAAAGAAGATTAAGGAAAAAAGTAATGTGTTAACTGCTTTTTTTAACATAACGCATCAATCCTTTTCTAATCGAATTACATTCATTGTTTGTAAAAAGTATACTTCTCTACATGATTTGAATCCTTGACATAATCAATTCGTCCACCATGATTCCAAACATCATCACTCAAATTGGTAACATTTTCGGGGTACTTGGTTCCAGCACTATTATTAATTAGGAATCTCATATTGTTCCAAATAGCTGGCGAGTTAAATCCGTATGAAAAGGATGTATTAGGGGAACCAGCATTATTCATGGCAATTGCAGTAACTCTTTTAACCGATCTACCAGTCGTACCCAAACCATTAAATTTGACTACATAGATATTAGAATAGTTAATTTGTCTCTAATAGTTAATGTAAGGTTCATCCGATTTGCCAGCATAATAAAATACTTTGTAACCATTGTCATCTCCCTCATTCACTTGAATTTCTTGCTCAATAGCATCTTTAATGTACTGGTTAAATTCATTCGACGAAGGTTCTTGTCCTTGAGCATTTGCGGCCAAGCTCGGAATGGAAATGGTCATGAGTAGAATAGAAAGAGCAATCTTCTTTTCTTCAACATAATAATAAAACTCACTCATGTATACCTGCCATAAAAGTCTCTTAATATGTGTATATTATCCTCAAACTGCAATGCTCGCTTATTGAGCTCTGCTTTTTTTTGTTGCCTTAGTATGCCGTCCCCTCAAAAAAATGATTAACATTTTATGACATGAATATGTATTTTATTTTAAAATAAGTCATTATATAGAATAATAATAAACATTACGCGGGAGAAGTCATAGTTTTGCATAAAAAGAAGGGGGAATGAACCGAACATAACATCGTCGTTGTTAATGATCTAGCTCTAAACATAGTGAGGCAGCTTCTTGGTCTGAAACATACGGTTGTACTGATTAATCAGTTCATCCAAAAGCATAGACTGCTCAAGTACACAAGCATGTCCGAAGCCATACTCTTCGTAAAGATCATGCAAATGTTGTCTGGCGTGTTCCATCTGTTGAATTAACGTTACTGTTTCATACCTGTTCATCCTGCATACCTCCTAATGAATCTCATTTTAAGGAGGGATGTACAAATACGTCATAATCTTTTTTGAACCAAAAAATTACAAAATAATACAAAAAGAGACCAGCAATAAGCTGGTCCGTGAAAAATACTCAAAAATTGATTAAGCCGTGCCAACATGTCCTTGGACTTGGATTGTGTTAGAGCTTGGGATTCCAGTTGGAACTGGTAGTGCGAATACCAGTAAACAGCTAGTTGTTGCCAAAACTAAAGCCATCTTCTTGATCATTTTTTTCCCACACCTCCTCATAAGCAGAATAAAATTGTGCCTGCATTTCAGGAGCAGCATACTCACTGAAACGGAGAAATAAGCCTGCACAATTAGAAATAAGTAGTACATGGTTAATTATACCAGCTTTTTTCAAAGCTTCTATTAAGCATTCAAATCCTGAAAGATATCTTTGTTTAAATAGGTTGTATTTAGCTAACTTATACCAGAATCGTGCAGTTTCTTCGAGTATAACTTGCTGCTCTGTTAATGTACTCGTATATGCTTGATTTCGATAAGCTGATATTTGGGGCTTAAAGTTCTGAAGAATATGATCAATGTCGATATTGTACCGATTAGCTACTTCTATAACGTTTAAAAGTTCCGCAAATATATGTTGTTCTCCTGATATATGGTCAACGTAATCTGGTAGCACGCTAATATCTCCAGACATAAGCTTGTTAACACAGGTATTAATTTTTGCCCATTGCTCAAATTTACTTAACCAATGGAGTGTATCTGGATCATTTTCCTTAACCCAGCTTAGATCGGAATAACCGCGAAGATGTTCTAATGCCTGTTCATGTTCTCCTTTTGCATCATAAGCATTAGCACACATCAGTTCGGCGTAAGCTATGTATACAAACAGCGGCCTACTTAGCTTTTTTCGTGGCTCTGTTCCTTTTCGCTTGGAGTTATGAACCAAATTATATTGGATCTGTCCTAATTGACCCATTTGAAATGCAAATTCATACACCTTGTCCCACATACTTAATGACCTATACACGTTCGCTAAATCTTTTAATGCATCTAATTGCTCTATCTCGTCTAAACGATCAACAAAAGGGGCAAATTCAATGGCAGCCTGAAGATTTACAGCTCTATCTTGTCCAATATTGATTTGGAACAAACGATACTGGCAGACCGCCAATCGCTCTGAATGCTGCTGCTTCTCACTTTCAGCCACCTTTTTGTAAAGGTAAGCCGCTGCTTCATTATAACCGTCTTTGTATACATTTTCGGCGACTTCAAAGAGCGATGGCGGATAATTAGGGTTATCCAATAACAGAATTACAACTCGCTGCAAGCAATCCAGTCGTCCTAGCTCAATGCATCGGTATAGGAAAGGGCTGATTTTTTTCCAGTTGAGCGGAGATTCTTCAATACATTCTTCAATATAACGCTCGTAAAAATAATCCGGTGGTAAATTCATTCCCGCAGTAATACTATCCAGTTGGTGAACAGAAATAGATCGGTTACCGGTCACAATGCTACTAACTGTACCTACATTCAAATCAATCGTGTGACCAAACTTGGTCATCGTTAAGCCTTTTCGTTTCAAATAGGTTTGAATTTCTGCCTGTATCGTAGGTGTGATTTCCATGGATAAACCACCCTTTCAGCATTTTCATAGAATTTCAATTTCAATAAACAATATAGTTTGGAAACTAATAGTATAATTATAGATTTTCCTTCACGATAATACCATCTTTTGGAACAAACATAAATGCTTTTACTTTATTGATTTTTATATTTTTATTAGGAGATCATTGGATGTTGGACAATGGAAGGAGAGGATCATTTGAAAAATACAGGTATGACACGTCCCTTGGATACGTTAGGCCGGATTGTTATCCCTAAGGAGTTGCGAACCTCTATGGGTATTCAAGCTGGTGAGTCTTTAGAATTTTATTTAGATGTTGAAACAGGATTATTGAGTATGCGGAAGTATATTGGAGTCTGCTGTCACTTATGTTATTCGGTTCATGATTTAAGCTATTTCAGGGATTCATTTTTATGTAAAAAATGCATAAACGATCTGAAGGGAAATATAGGTGTAAGTCAAATACCTGTTCCTGTTGTTAAGGAACCATACAAAGAAAAACGAGCACATCGGTCGCCTTCACAACATTTGGTTGAAAAGCTAAGAAGACTTATGCGTGAGCATCCAGCAGCCAAGCAAGGTGAATATGCTGAATGGCTTGGCGTATCCCAAGGCCGTATTTCCCAGCTTAAAAAGCTATTATAGGTATCGCACGACTCATATTCTAGCAAAGCTAAATAACCAGTCGCTGGTTGATTTCGTGCGACTGGTTATTTAAACTTTTCATTATTAGGAAGGACTACAGGGGATAAATCATGATAGACCGACAAAGCTGACTGCTGTGACAAACATCTCTGACAAAACCTGTTATTTTTGAGATAGTGTAGATACACGAAACAGTACACGAATGGAGAACTTATGAAAACGACAGAAAAGAATAAGAAATCTCCGCAGGAGCAATCAGCCTCAGTTTGTACCTGCATTAATCTGCGCCGTTCCTCGATGGCTGTTACGGGACTGTATGACCGGTATCTGGCCCCGAGCGGACTCAATATTAGCCAATTCTCGCTTCTCAAGCACTTAACTGCGCTGGGACCGGCAAGTGTAAGCGAATTGGCGCTGGAGATGCGGCTCGACCGGACAACGATTGTGCGCAATTTGAAGGCGCTGGAGCATAGCGGATATGTGGAGGATACATCTGCTGAGGGCAGTCGCAACCGCTGCCTTACTCTGACGGAGAGTGGAAGAACGGTATACAACGACGCAGCCGAGCTTTGGGAGGAGGCGCAACGTTTTTTGCAGGAATCATTGGGAAACGGGAATCTGCAGATACTGACCTCACTCTTATCCAAAATTGAACATTTGGGTTTGTGATTAGCCGCCCACTCATACATGAAGTGTTGCTCAATTCGTGTATATACACGAAAAAAAGAAATGTTTCGCGGTATCAAGGCAGGTCAGTAATATATGTTAGCCCGCCACAAGACTTCTGAAAGGAAGCTTTGCTGTGAACAATAACCACGGAGAGGGATGTGGATAGGATGGTTGAATCCGTACCGGATATGAGAGAAATCATCGCAGCCGAGATGAAAACCTATGTGAGCGAAGACAAAGGCAATGTTTGTGAAGAACTACAGAGTCCTTATTACGAGGAGCCGATTATTCAATTTGCCGCGGGCAATGATCCTTTGTTTGAGGAGTACAAAAGAGTGGTCGGGCCCGACCACTCCACGCCGCAGGAAGCATTTGAACGTTCCTTTGGAATGGGGAGTTTTGATGGAGGTACCGTTATCAGCGTTGTGCTGCCGATCAGCGAGACGATCCGCAAGGCTAATCGGGCGCAAAAAGATAGAGCCTCAAGGGAATGGGCGCTGCTGCGGACCTTTGGCGATGAATATTTTGTACAGTCTGCAAGGCGGCATTTGGCGGGATACTTAACAGGCCTTGGTTACCGTGCAGTTGCACCGCTGGATACGGATTGGTACAGCATCTATGGTGCCACAGGGGGGCCGATCTCCAACTGGTCGGAGCGCCACATTGCATATGCTGCGGGTCTTGGCACCTTCAGTATCAACGACGGCTTCATCACCGAAAAAGGAATTGCCATCCGCCTGCTGTCCGTGGTGACCGATCTCAAGGTGCCGCCTGATGCCAGAGCATCAAAAGTCACAGGCCATACCGGAAACTGCCTGCTGTGTAGCAAGGGCATCTGCGGTGTGTGCATTACCCGCTGCCCTGTGCAAGCCATCAGCAAGGAAGGCGGACATGACAAGATTGCCTGCATGAAATTTGTGTACGGCCAAGCATCACGGGACTTTGCGGTTCTAAACGGCGGCGAGGCCAAATCAGGTGCCGGCTGCGGACTGTGCCAGACCAAGGTGCCCTGCGAGAGCAGGAATCCGATGCGGACCGCCCGGTGAATATGGAAACCTTGAGGACCGCCATTCTCAAGGTTTTTTAGTGCAAAAAGATACATTTAGTTTTCGTTAGTCGAGGTTGAGGGCGTCCCTGCCTCATGTTTTAATTGAGCTTCATTCGAAGCCCCGGACTTACGATCGAATGTAATCGGGCCTTTACGGTTCACAAGCCGTTTCAAATCCACGGTCATTTCATTCTTCAATTTATCAATGAGCTGGTCTTCTTGGATGCCTTTGCTTTTAGCAACCTCGGCCAATGACTTCCCTTGTCCCAGTTCTTTCTCTAATTGGACAGGAGTGATGCCCAGCAGCTTGGCTACTTTCTCGTTGAGATGGTGATTCAAGCCGCCAGGCCGTTTGCCGTGTCTATGTCTGTGAACATGCCCATGCCCGTGGTCGTCCTGTGGTTCAGCATTCCATTGGCGGGCTGCCCCTTGGATAGAGTCGTTGGGAGTGAGAGTTTGCAACGAATTACTCGGTTCCGTCCCGGAAGCTCCAGCTGCACCCGCAGTGCCATACATCATCACTCCTCCATACAGAATAGCAGCGGTCAATTTCCATTGTTTTTTCATGTTGCAGACCCTTCTTTCATCCTTTTTAAAATAATATTTTCTTTTCCCGCTATTTTTATTCATATTTTCGCCTGTTAAGTAACCATAAGACGGGAAAAAGAAATTATGAACATTGCTATCACAATTACACCCAACCTTCGATCTACACGCGCTCCTTGGGAACCCTATCCTGTAGAGTGAGCAAGAATGAATAACTATACTTTCTACAATATAACTTGAAATTTTTCAAGTTATATATTAAGGAAAATATGATAAAATCAAATTGTAAACGTTTACAATTTGATTTTTGGAAAGACATGTTGCATCAAGCTACTACAGAATGCACTGCATCATAGTGAGGCTCAGGAGGAAAGTCCAATGAAACAAAAAAATAAGGTTATTTTTATGGACATCCAAACGCACGAGCAAAACCATATCGATCAGCGAGCACTTCAAAAAGTGGGAAGACATGGACAAGATGTATGAAGTTTTACTTACTGTAGAGGGATACCAAAGCAGTCGGAGTGCCAATGTAACTAGTAATACAATTACGATTGGCGGCAATAATGGCACCAGAAACCAAGAGATCGAGCTCGTTGTAACAGCCGATGACGGGACATGGGATGATTATATTGACTATTTGGAGATCGACTAAAATTTCAAATCTAGTAAAGAGTTGAATCGGTTCGGAGTATCGGAACATCCATACTATATTAAAATAGCTAGGAGGTAGATCCATGTTTATAGCTAAAGCAGGAAAATGGACGGCGATTATGTCAATCACCTTGTCTTTATTCACAGGCTCGCTGGTGATCTCGAGCAACCAGGCGCTTGCGGCTGATTGCTCGAGCGGTTATGTAGCGTTAACCTTCGACGATGGTCCCAATCCCTCTAACACCAAAGCGCTGCTTAGTGCTTTGAAGCAAAACGGTTTACGGGCGACGCTCTTTAATCTTGGACAAAACGTGCAGAATAATCCTTCGCTTGTACGTGACCAGCAAGCAGCAGGCATGTGGATCGGTAACCATTCATGGTCACATCCGCATATGACACAACTGAACACATCGCAGATGTCATCGGAAATTACACGCACGCAGCAAACGATACAGTCCATTACTGGCACGGTACCAAAGTTATTCCGTCCTCCGTATGGCGAGACCAACGCAACCCTCAAATCCATTGAGACCCAAAACGGTCTTACCGAAGTATTGTGGAACGTTGACTCCCAAGACTGGAACGGCGCCTCCACCGCACAGATCGTAGCTGCTGCGGGCAAACTTAAAAACGGCGATGTGATCCTGATGCATGATCAGTACCAGACTACACTCCAAGCTATTCCACAAATTGCACAGAACCTCAAAAACCGTAACCTTTGCTCTGGTATGATCTCACCAAGCAATGGCCAGGCGGTAGCGCCTGATGGCGGAAACGGCGAAACGCCGCCAAACAAAGGCACAAAAGTGGAAGCAGAGAATATGACCAAAGGCGGTCAGTACACTTCAAATATCAGCTCGCCGTTCAACGGAGTGGCTTTATACTCCAACAATGATTCAGTGAAATTCACACAGAATTTTACCAGTGGCACCCATAGTTTTTCACTCCGTGGTGCTTCAAATAATTCCAACATGGCCAAAGTTGACTTGAAAATTGGTGGACAAACGAAGGGTACCTTCTATTTCGGCGGGAGCAGTCCTGCGGTCTATACTTTAAACAATGTCAGCCATGGAACCGGAAATCAAGAGATTGAGCTTGTTGTAACAGCCGATGATGGGACATGGGATGCTTATATTGACTATTTAGAGATCATCTAATTTTAAAAAAACAAAATCCCGGCGGGATCTTCCCAGCCGGGATTTTTGTCGATATCCTTTTTACAACATTCTCAATGTAAAAATAACAAAATCTTGAAAATTGCAATCTGTTGTATAATGGCGGTTAACAACTAGAAATCGCTATAAAAATATTCATAAGAGATGCAGGTGATAGCGATGGAATGGTATTTTGCATACAAAGACGAATTGGAAAAAGTATTTCGTCAAGCGGAGGAACGGACGTCCACGTTTCCAGCTCCCTTTCAGCAAGAGGGTTTGGACTATCTGGCGCGTTTTAATCCGTTGAGGGAAGACAGCACGCGTAATTACATATGCTATTTGCTTCCATTTTGGCTGCAAGAACTCACTGGACTCCCCCCCGAAACATGCCGCAAGCTGTCACTTGGCAACGTGTTCGTCATGGCTCACTATTTAATTCAAGATGATGTGATGGACACAGCAGCAGACAACCGTAAAACGCAACTCGCGTTAAGCCAGCTATTCTATACCGAGTGTCTAAGCGTATATCGGGACCTTTTTCCGGCAACCTCTCCTTTTTGGTCATATGCCCGAACGTATATTGATGAATGGGCCGTTAGTGTGATATCCGAAGGAACAGAGGACTATTTTCAAGGGGAAAGAAATAAGGTCGCGCTGAAAGCAAGCCCATTAAAAATGGCCGGAACGGGTGCTTTACTGCTTGCAGGCCGTGCCGATCTGATCCAGATCATTACAGATATGACGGACTTGGCGCTACTCGTGCTTCAAATGTCGGATGATTGGGCGGATTGGTCAGAAGATTTGGTCGAACATAGCTATAACTGTCTTTTGTCCCATATCAGTGCCGAGCAGAAGACGGCTTACTGTGAAGGATTGGGACCCAAACAGATTCAGGAAGCGATTTATGTACGCGGTGCGCTCGCCAACTATGTGAACATTGCCGATCAAGCAGTCCAACAGTTAGAGACCCTGGAGCCTTCTATCCACGGCCTACGTAGCTTTGCACATTCTATCGCAGCGGAGCTGGGCGAAGTGGCGGCGGAAATTGAAGGCGGACGCTCGCATTTGAGAAGAGGCGGACTTGATTACTGGATCTCCAAAAATATGAAATAATGCTAGATTTTTCTGAGTCTTTCGTGGTATACTGACTAGGTAAATATAACCAATTGAATGAGAGGGTGATTTTTGATGGCTACTGAAGTTCTTCAAACACAAGTCATTCAAAAAGCTTGGGAGGATGCCAGTTTCAGAGAGAAACTGATGACAGATCCCAAATCTGCAATTCGTGATGTGTTAGGAGTCGTGATCCCCGATCATATCCAAATCAAAACGTTAGAGGAAACGCCTGATCAGTTTTTTCTGGTAATTCCTCCAGACCCCTCCGGTGTACTCGCTGCATCCCAGAAACCTCGCTCGATGTGGTAAATTGGTTGTTAATGCTTATTTAATCTATATTCCTTAATCTCATGTGGGTGGGCTCAGCAAGCTTCCCTCCGTTTTCTCCGAATGCAAAAAAGCCGGATATTATCCGGCTACGGGGAAGCGGATGGTCGCTTCCGTTCCCACCCCTTTTGCACTTGTAAAAGTTATTTTTCCATTCATCGTTTCAATAATCCGAAAAGTCACCATCATCCCCAAACCCGTGCCTTTTGTCTTATTCGAGAAATAAGGCTCACCTAGTCTGGATAAAGTCTGAGCATCCATCCCTTCACCATTATCCCGAATATGAATGACAGCTTCTCCGTTGTCCACATAAGCCCATATATGAATATGACCCTGGTCTCGCAGCGCTTCAATGCTGTTTTTGATAATATTGATGAACGCCTGCTTGAACTTGGAGGAATTCCCGCGTACTTTGATTTCCTGGGGAATATCCAGTGAAATTTTTCCACCTTGCAAATTAGCCATTGGACTGATGATTCCTTCAATATGTTTGAATTCGTCCAATATGGTCAACGTTTTGGTTTGGTCAAACTCTGGCTTGGCAAAAGTCAAAAAATCAGTAATAATCGCGGACGCTCGATCCAGCTCCTCCAGAGCGATATGTAGATAGTCTTTGTTTTTACCATCCTCCTGCTTGCTCATCAACTGAAGAAATCCACGTGTAACCTGAAGGGGATTACGTACCTCATGAGCTACAGATGCAGCCAGATCGCTAATAATCTCCATTTTCTCCGAACGTTGAAGCTCATTATTGAACATCTCCAGTTCTCTGGAATACCGAACCACCTGCTTGTGCTTTTCTGCCAGTCTTCTGCCCAAAATCGCGATCAACGCCAGTACAAAACCGAACACGCCCCATTTCCACAAAAACATATTGTAGTGTCCGTCTAGAATGAAGAACCAGCTCAGTTCCCCGATAGAGATGACTGCAAAAAATGCAAAGCCTGTCGATAAAATGATCGCTTCGTGATCACCCTTAAGTGCCATGCGAACCGAAGCAAATACCAGCAGTATCATTAAGGCGACGAGTAATATACCCAGGATGACTACACTAAAAAAATAATATATATCGTTCAACCGCTCCTGTGCTCCTAAATTAACAATCATCATGGTAAAGCAGAACAAAGAGTAGGCGGTTAACACCTTTCTGAATTTGCGAATCAGTATAATCGAATTGATATTTTGCTCAAAAAAGTAGGCTAATGAAGGTAGCAGAATAAATAGTGCCACATCAAAAAGTTGTAAGTACAGCTTGCCATAGCCGCGATAGAATGTATACAAGAATGGTGAATACGTTACGATCATCAGACCAATAGACAATACAATCGCACTTAGGGACAGCCACATGGCCATACTCGGACGGAACAGAAAAAACGAGCAGATCAGTAATACCAGGGCGATAAAGATAAACGTACTGCCCAGTACAATATCTAAAACATCCATTCTGACCAAGGTTCCCAATAAATCACGATAATCACCGGTCATCACATTGCCGATAATGCCCAGTCTATTCTTACTGCTTTCCGTCCATATGTATAATGTTTTACCGCTGTCTTCCGGCTTCAGCGGAATCAGAATACGATTATTCTCATAATTGTACCCACGGTAGGATTCGTAAAAATTGGTCCCATCTTTATACAGCGTAATATGCCTGCCATAAATATTTTCAAAAAGTACCGCTGGCGTTTCATCATTTAACGAAGGTAACTTAATACGAATCCAGGCGGAGCCTATATTACCGGGCTGCCTAAGCAGTTGTGTATCATCTTCAATATGCATCCAGATCTTGCTGCGATCCTTTACCTCATCTAAAGAGCCATCCTCGTCTACCGCTCCCCATCTCATATCCCAGGAGGGTATTTTATAATCCCTTTCCGGGGTCATTTTGGCCGCATAGGCGGAGTGGCCCAGCGACAACAGCAACACAATGACCGCTAGCAGGGTGGCGACAGCTTTGGGCACATGCCTCATGTTAAGCACCTCAAAGTTACATAGTAGGATTTACAAGTTTGTATACGTTTTAACATTTTTTACGTCCTGAAATTATATTATTCTATACGATGATGTGCATACCTTCTTCATAAGAAGGGTATCATGTTCTTTTTACTCATTTTTTGTAAAATCTTCATATTGATTAATGATCATTTCCTGTTCGCGCCGCTCTTTCTGCTCTCTAAGCCCCAACCATGGTTCACAATCTTCATCTTCATAGATCGTCCAAATATCGGAAAATAAATAATCGCGTATTTCTACTATTTTTCCCGCTTGTCCGCCATCTGTCCAGTATAAGCCTTCCGGGCGCCGAATGAGGGTGCGGGAAAATCCCGGGGTAGATGCCTTTTGACCTACTCGGATACGACTAATCATCGGACCAAACATGTACCATTCCAATTCATATCCCTCCCTATCTTCTTTATCATATCACAGCAGTTACCAAAAAAACGCTAATTGAGAATGGGCATATCCCTATTCGCATGATTTTAACTTCCTACAGACACACTAACTCAAGGTTTAGCCGTTCTTCTGTTTGGGTAAGGTCGGAATAAGCAACAAAAAGTAAAGGAGCTGAGCAACATGGTCAATCGTGATGATCGAACTACTGAGCTACATGACAATGATTTTGAGCCTTCTCTGCAAAATGCAGAAACCAACTGGGAGAATCTTACGGAAGGGCCGGATACTCCTCTGGAGGACGTCCCAGATGCCGATGAACTGACACCGAACAGTCCTGTCGATCCTTCTGCTCCTGCTGAATTCCTGCATGGTACCGATTTGCTGAACGGTACGGATGGAGACGAAGAAGAGCAACTGGACAGCGACGATATGCTGGATTAACCACTTCATTTTATCGGGTGAAAGAAAACGGTTACCCATTCTGCTGTGCGGGTAATGAAGTGTATAACAGAAAGGAGTTGACTGATCTCCTATGTATAAAGATCCGATGTCTCAGGCCGATATGGAGTATAAGCGCTACAAAACCTTGAATCCTGTGGAAGCAGACGAACGTAGGACCGCGGACAAGACAACTACAGATGATATTTCGGCCGAAGATAACCCACGAGGAGTCGCATCTGCGAAGCCCGAACCCAGGGATCAAGGAAAATGAAAGGGTCAATTAGAGAATGCAAAAAGGGTGCAACCTAAGCCACGCAGATGATACATGGCTTGAGTGCACCCTTTTTGTACTTCATATGTTTACAATGGCAGCAATGCTACTGTCGATTTAGCTTCCAATCCATCTACCATTTCGTTCCAGACAGCAGGCTTGTTCGGCAATACTGTATAGTACCGACGTATGAAAGCTGCCACCAATTTGGCGCTCACTTCTTCCACGCTATCATCCTCAGGCATAAAGCCTAAATTCAGCCCTTCTACTGCTACACCATCGTTATTCCAGGACGGATGTACGTAGTCCAGATCCAAACGCTTATAGCCCAGATGAGATAGCACCTCACGTCGCACGTACGGGTCCATTGGCTTGACACCACCAAAGGGATGCTCGTTGCCACGGTAAGGGTCATAGATTTCAGCAAACATCCCCTGTAACTGCTGTCCGCTGGCCTGAGCAAGCGCGTGCAAGTCATTCTGGCGTCGTGTCCAAAGAAAACGTCCAATGCCCAGTCCCGGTTGTCCGATGATCGTAAAATCTGTCATAGCTACATTAAAGTCCTCATAATAACGATACTCTGTTGCACCAACTACCTTATCATCCTGTACCGCAACAAAGACACGAATACCCGGGTCTTCCAGCGGTTCCTTCCACAGACTGTACTCCAGCACTTCCTCTGGTGGAAATACTTCCTGCATTAGCTGATGCATGCTCGCAAACAAGGGGTCTTCAATATGAGTAATGCGATGATATTCCATAGGATAGGACACGCTCCTCTACAATTAGTGATGGGTATGAAACGGATTTCGCCATTCCATGAGGGCAGCATAATTACGCGATTGTTCATCATCCAAATAATTCGGCAGGATACAAACAGGCACCCGTCCGCAACGAAGCAGAAAAGTTAATACCGGGTCCTTCAGCTCACCAGACACTACGGCATCCACATACGCTTCTGCGCTCAATTGGTCGGCATGATGCTGATAACTAGGCATACGCCCCGCGCCCAGCAAACGATCCAGTCTCCGTTCAATCACAAGATGATATAAGGAAAAAATCAGCCATTTGCCCAGACCCAATCTGCGGTAAGCAGGACGTACCGCCAAATCAATCACATACAGCGCCTTGCCGTCCTCACAGTGCGTACGAATATAACCGTCATCTGCTACTTCCTCCCATGTATGCTGGGGATGTTCGGGGTTATAATGCATCAGTAGGCTGGTTACCGAACCCGCCAGTTCCCCCTCAATTTCCACACACAGCGCTCCATCTGCAAAATGCTCTGTCTGGCTGGCAATCTGCTCCCGGCTCCATAACAGCTCCTGCGGATAAGGTGGGGGGAAGCTCTCCTGCTGAATACGCAGCAATCCCTCATAATCGGCTGTAGAATAATTACGAATCACCGCCCGTAGCGGCCGATCGCCGTCAAAGATGAACCATTCTTTGCGATACATGGCTTATTTCCTTTCATTAGCTCCAGTCTGTGTATAAATCTGTTCTACGGTCACGCCAGGTTGTAACCGAGCCCCGCTCGCGCACATCGTACAACAGCTGCAAATCGAGATCTGCTGTCACAATCATATCGTTGTTCAGTTCACCCTCCACCATAATGCCGCGTGGCGGAAAAGGAATGTCATTGGGTGTAATGACTGCGGCTTGTCCATAATTGGCACGCATAAAATCAACCGTAGGCAAAGCGCCGACAGTTCCCGTTAAAACGACATACACCTGATTTTCAACCGCTCTGGCGTGGCTTGTATATCGTACCCGGTAAAATCCGTGACGATCGTCCGTACAGGAAGGACAGAAAATAATATCTGCTCCCTTGGCCTTCGCCATGCGAACGATTTCGGGAAATTCAATATCATAGCAGGTCAGCATCGCTATGGTGCCCTTGGACGTCTCAAACACATTCAGCCCCTCACCGGGAGCCATATTCCATTCATGCACCTCTGTCGGTGTAATGTGAATTTTGTCCTGAGTGGCCACACGCCCGTCCGGGTAAAACAAATGTGCCGTATTATATAAACGTTCGTTTCTCCTAACTACATGAGTGCCACCGATAATATGCATCCCGGTTCGACGTGCGAACGAAGTGAATAATTCAAGGTACCGGTCCGTAAAATCCGGCAGGTAGTTGATCGTCAGAGCTTTGCCTTCACTATCACCAATCGACATAAGCTGGGTCGTAAAAAACTCAGGAAACAGAACAAATTCCGCGCCAAATTCCTCCGCTGTTTTGATATAATGTTCCGATTGCAGGGCAAATTGCTCGAATGAGTCAATCGTATGCAGATGATATTGAACCGCCGATACTCTGATTTTGCTCATAATTCCTCCTCGGACATCACGTCTTTTAGATTGCAAGGGGGTCCCGTTGCTGTTCACATTATAACCGATTCAAAACGGTGCGAAAACTGAACCTGATAATCAGGGCTTGCCTTCTGCACCTACTTTGTTTAAAATAAGGTCAAATCTTTTGAATACCATGAACAAAGACAGTGACGGAGACAAGTAAACGTCTAACGGATTCCCACAGAAAGGTACGAATTGCTGAGAGCGTACCGCAATCCCGCGTTGAAATTCACTCCCGAGTCGAGCCTTGAACCGACAGAAGGATTCATTCCTTTGTCCGCAGTAGAGGTTTCCGGAAGCCCCCGTTACGGGCATCAAGCTCAGAAGTTACTGCCGTCGACTGAACGACGTTGACGATTCGTATGTATACTTCTGTAATTAGGGTGGTACCACGGCATTCGTCCCTTGCGACGAGTGCCTTTTTGTGTTATTTTCTGCAAGAAAAGTCCATGGGCTGACAGAAAAAACAAATTTAAATTTGGGAAGGGTGTACTGTATGTCTACAAATGAAAATTCTTTGGAGCTGCTGCGTGAACAGCTCGATGCTACAAATTTGCAATTGCTGGAGTTGCTGTCCCAACGCGCTGAACTGGCGGGACAACTTGGAAAATTGAAGGAAGCTCAAGGGGTACCTGACTTTGATCCGGTACGTGAGCAACAAATGCTGGACAAGCTGATCGCGGCTAACCGTGGGCCTTTTGACGATGCTACGATTCGCCAGCTGTTCAAAAATATTTTCAAGGCTTCTTTGAACTATCAAAAAGAAGAACACAAAAAACATCTGATCGTCAGCCGCAAAAATCAACCGGATAGCACAGTTATCAAGGTTAAAGATACGCTGGTGGGCGGCAAAGCCTCCATTATGGTCGCAGGTCCCTGCTCGGTCGAAAGCTACCAGCAAACTCGCGAAGTAGGTGCGGCTCTCAAGGAAGCCGGTGTGCCGATTCTGCGTGGTGGTGCGTTCAAACCACGTACGTCCCCGTATGATTTCCAAGGGCTGGGCGTGGAAGGACTGCAAATTCTCAAACGTGTAGGCGACGAGTTCGGGCTGGCTACAATCAGTGAAATCGTCGATCCAAGACATTTGGAGGAAGCGATCCAATACATCGACATTATTCAAATTGGTGCGCGCAACATGCACAACTTTGAATTGCTCAAAGCTGCGGGTGAAACCAGAACTCCGGTTCTGCTCAAACGCGGACTGGCTGCCACAATGGAAGAGTTCCTTCATGCTGCTGAATACATCGTTTCCCGTGGTAACACGCAAGTCATGCTGATTGAACGCGGTATCCGTACGTACGAAAAATGGACGCGTAACACGCTGGATATTTCCGCTGTTCCGATTTTGAAAAAGGAAAGCCATCTGCCTGTATTGGTGGACGTGACTCACTCCACAGGACGTAAGGACATCCTGGCTCCTTGCGCCAAAGCTGCCTTGGCTGCTGGAGCCGACGGTATCATGGTGGAAGTCCATCCAAACCCAGCAGTCGCTTTGTCCGATGCTCAGCAACAGCTGAACATTCCTGAGTTCCACAACTTCCTGTCTGAAGTCAAAGAATCCGGTTTATTCAAAGCGTAAAACTAATTTTATGCCGGGATTCATAAACCGCTTTCATTTTCTCGGACAATGATGTAAAATTGAATCAGGATTGTGACTGATCATGCAGGCAAAACCTAAATGTATGTATGCTCGACTTTTGTTGAGGCATATATATGTTTAGGTTTTTTTTATGCCTAATTCTTGAATAAAAAGAATACCTACATGGTTATAATCCTAAAAAAAACATCATAGGAACGTTCAGAGAGGGGAACAGAAATGAGAGAAAGAAAAGGGTTAAGCATTTTTTTATTAGCCATGATTTGTATTTTGATCATCAGTGGCTGTAGTAGTAAGGCTCCCGCCGTTGTGAAGGATGAAAGCGCTGCTCCAACAGAAAAACAAACGGAAAATAAAGTAGAAAATAAAGCAACCAAGGCCAGAACGGTAATCACTACCGATGGAGAAGTAGATGATATGAACTCTGTCATTCGCTTTCTTCTTTACTCCAATGAAATGGATTTGTCGGGGATTGTACTGACTAGCTCTGTATATCATTATGCAGGTGATGAAAAGGCTGGCATCAAGCCATTTAGATGGACCGGAACACAATGGGTAACGGACATGATTGATGCCTACGGAGAGATTTATCCCAACTTAATCAAACATGCCGAGGGATATCCAAAGCCTGAATATATCAAGAGCGTTACCAAAATAGGTAACATTTCAAATAAAGGTGAAATGGACAAAGAAACGGAAGGCTCCAATTTCCTTAAAACACTTTTCCTGGACGATGACAAAAGAGATTTGTACGTACAAACTTGGGGTGGAACCAATACCACGGCCAGAGCTTTAAAGTCCATTGAAGACGAATATAAAAATACAGATCAATGGGAAACGATTCGAAAAAAAGTAAGTGATAAACTCGTACTGTACATCATTCTGGACCAGGACGATAGCTACAATAATTACATCGCTAAAAATTGGCCTGACATCAGAATTATCAATGATCAATCTAACTTCTGGCATTTCGCTTATGCTTGGAAAATGCACACAGAAGAAGTAAACAGCAAGTTGCACGGGGAATGGAACTTCAAAAATATTAAAGATGGTCATGGCAAGTTGCTCAATATGTATGCCTTGATGGGCGATGGCAATATCATCAAAGGCGAGTTGGATGAAGAACAAAGAGGCAGTGAAGCCTACTTAAAGAAAAATCCACAATACGACAAGTATGACTTTATTTCTGAAGGTGATTCTCCATCCTTCTTCTATTTAATTGATAACGGATTGCGGAGTATGGAAAACCCAACCTATGGTGGCTGGGGAGGTCGTTTCGGTGTCGTTAACGATAAATTATTTAGAAATACCGTGTTAGATTATGATGTGCATACGAAAAAATTCGAAGCAGAGTATTCTCTGATGCGTTGGTTTGATGATATTCAAAATGACTTTGCTGCTCGTGCAGATTGGGCTATTGCATCCGACTACAAAGATGCCAACCACAATCCAACGTTGACCATTAAAGAAGGATTAGACCTAACCGCTAGTCCAGGGGAGAAAATAACCCTGCATGCAGAAGGTTCAGATCCCGACGGTAATCAATTGACCTATAAATGGTGGAGATATTTTGAAGCAGACACGTATGAGGATTCTAAAGTAAAACCAGCACAAGTTAAACCTGAATTGCTGGGGAAAATGCAGCTTGGGCTTCATCGAGAAGTAGCTAAAGGCGAGAAAGTAAACACGATTGACTTGCAAGGTAGTGATACGAATGCAGTTAGTTTCACAGTTCCTGCAGATGCTAAGTCAGGGAATACGCTTCATATCATTGCAGAAGTACAGGACAATGGAAAACATCCTTTAAAGCATTATCAACGTGTGATTGTAACCGTAAAATAATTGAACACAACATCCAATAAAATTAGGCTCATGGAATAACACTCCATGGGCCTGTTTATTTTTGCACATCGGAACTCAGACAATCTCTATACACGTTTAATGCTTTTTTCAGTCAAAGGAACATAATATCCTTTGCCATTCGGACCCATAGCAAATTTATTGCGAAGATGAATTAGATTAGGGCCGAATTTCGCCTCTAATTGTTCACGGAACTCATATAGGATCTCCATGATATAAATATCATGAATAATCACTTCTGTAATCGGCATCACCAGACCCGGATGCAACGTCCATGCAGCGCGGCTGTCATCACCAAGTGAAAGTATGCCAGCTACGACCTCCCGGTCGTCTACGCTAAGTACAATCCACCGACCACCAATTTCAGACGTAATCTCCTCACTCATATCATGGCGGTAAACAGTAGCGAAATCAAAATTAAGCTCCCCATACGCTACAATGATCACTTCAATTCCTTGTTGAGCGACTTGCTCTAAGGCATCTCGGAACACCTCGGCATCCTCTTTCCAAATTTCCAATAAAATTCGGTGTTTTGCTCCCTTTACCCCTTCATTTATGCGATTGATAATGGCTTCATACCCCGAAATATTCCAAATATTCTCTCTATTTTGAAATGATGCTGTGTACTGCTCCAAACTCTCTTGCGCCACATTGAAAATCTGCTCTGCTTTGCGTTTTCTCTGGGCAATCAATTCATGTGGCGGGAGCGGCACATACAGAGGCGTATTTTCTTGACTGACCATGATATCCCCACGGTTGACCATTCCAGACAAAACCTCGTAAATTTTGGATCTCGGTACCCCGGAATTCAATGAAACGGCGTATCCCGAAAGTGGAGAGCTTTCCAATAAGGTCACATAAGCCTTGGCTTCATATTCACTAAAATTCAAATCCCGTAGAATTTCTAATATATTTGGTTTTGGTTTCATGACGTCTTCTCCTCAATTCGTGTTCATCCTTACTATATCACTTCCCCTTGACAAAAACTGATATACACACTATCTTTTTAGTAACGTTTTTATAGTAGTCACTTTAGTAGCTACTATTATCATTTCACAGGAAATTACCTCAGGGAGGATTTAACTTGAACAAAGTCATAGCTCATCACAGCGAAAGCAGCCGGATTTACTACGGTTCTACGATTCTGGCCCTATTGATCTGGAGTACATCGTTTATTGCCACCAAAGCAGCCTACACGACGTTCCCCCCTCTTACCTTGGGTCTATCCAGATTTATTATAGCTTCCGTTGTGCTAGGTATCGTTTTGCTGATTAAAAAAGAACATATCAAAGTAAAGCCAAAAGATTTGGCTACGATTTCGTTTAGTGGTGTTTTGGGAATCACTCTCTATTTTTCAATGGAGAATATAGGGGTTAGCTTGACTACCGCTTCCAACGCAGCATTAATTGTTGCATCATATCCCGCAATTACATCGCTGCTTGAACTTATTTTGTATAAAGTGAAAATATCCAAATATAAAATTTGCGGCATAGCACTAGCCATGATCGGGGTATATTTCTTGACTTCAGTTGGCGAAAGTTCGGCTAATAAGAATCAACTAATCGGAAATTTAATATTGATTGGAACGGGTTTTGCGTGGGCGTTTTACACTTTCATGACGCGCAAGGTAGTGGACAAATATCCGCCTGTGACGTTATCTTTTTATCAAACTGTTGCAGGGAGTATCTTTTTTATACCGTTGGCTCTATTAGAAAAGGATAGTTGGCAGGCTCCGACAACAGGATCGTTTATGTTGTTAGTATATTTGGGCGTATTCTGCTCCGTTATCGCATTTTTGCTTTACAATTACGGATTAATCAAGCTGTCACCGAGCAGTTCCGTTTCTCTGATGAATTTGGTTCCGATATTTGGAGTCTTATTTTCTGTGTTACTTTTGCAAGAAACGATTACATGGCGCCAAATCATTGGTGGTTTGGTCGTCATTATAGGTGTCCTACTGAGTGCTCATCAAACGAACCGTACCTAAAATGATAGATTGCACACTAGTTATAAAAGTTAAGATAAGCATCGTTGTTATAGGTATTAGCGCTACAGTACAAGGGCGAGTGACCTCACCAAAAGTTTCTCGCCCAGTCGGTTGCATTTATGCAGTCGGCTTTTTTTCTTTTATATAAAAAAGGTGGTTATATTGATTGATGAGGTTATCCATAATTACAGACTGTCTGAGCACACTGGCATGATTAAAGCCATGTTTTGCTTGCAAAATATACAGCTTTTGACGAGCTTTCTCAAGCTGTTGACGCAAAATGTCGTCTCTTATCATAATATATCCCTCCTTGTCATATTATCAGTGTAGAGGGTTATGAATAAGTATACTAAAAGTAAAGGTTTGGGATAATTATCTAATAGCACAAAAAAAGACCTGCTCTATGAGCTCTAAGATTGTCCTCTTAGACAATCCTGTGTGATTCGCTTATCCGGCAGAATGAATATCCTGATCCGTTACGTTCTTCCTGGCTGAAACTGGGAACACGTTTTTTCCCTTCGCCCATAGCAACAACGCTGCAAGCAGCAGTATGCCACCGTTTAACACAAAGATCCAGCGGATTGGCATCCAGCTGCCAAGCATACCGCCAATCAACGGCCCCGCCATGGTCGCGAGTTGAGTGGCTGATTGGCTCAAGCTAAAGGCTCGTCCGCGAAACTCCGGCTTGGTGACCTCAACAGTCATTGCGTTGATAGCCGGCATGACGGACGCATAAAACAATCCATATCCAAACCGAAGCGCACCAAAACCAACAAAGTTGGTTACAAAAAATTGTAAGATGTTCCCGATTCCCGAACCGATCAGTCCAATCAGCAGCACGTGTGCAAATCCGGTCCGGCCTCCAATCCGTCCCCATCGGGGAGCCATGAGCACCGCCGCAATACCAACGGCTGAGAATACAATCCCGGAACTTAAAGACGCCCGGCTACGGTCAACTCCCATTTCAAGCACATATACCGTAATTAACGGTTCCAATATCATGACGGAAAAGGTACTTAATCCCGCCAGAATAAGCAAAAAGCACAAAGGCCGATTAGCAATAGCCTCCTTGATATCATCACGAACATGCGAGCGGGTACTGGTTCCCTTGAAGCTGTCCTCTCTAGCGCCAAAAGTCGCGATTAACGCAGATACCAGCACAAGAGCTGCAGAGAAAAAAAAGGCATTCCGATTGCCATAATAATGGCTCACTACACCGCCAATCAGCGGACCTATAATGCTGCCTGTCGCCCCAGCGGTCGCCATAATACCGAGTGCATAGCCGGTTTTCTCCTCAGGCGAGCCCGTTCCGACCAGCGCAATCGCAGCAGGAATAAACCCGGATAGAAGGCCTTGAAACAACCGTACTCCTACGAACACATACGGATCTGTCACAAAAGCACATATCAGGTACAACACCGCCAGGCTAAAGCCTGAACGAATCAACATCGGCTTACGTCCATACTTATCTGCAAGCGAACCCCAAAATGGGGCAATCAGCGCGCTGGCTAAAAAAGTGACTCCAAAGGCAATCCCCGACCACAGTTCCAGATGATCATTTACGCCCATTTCCGTATTCAGAAAAATAGGTAAAAACGGAATAGACACGGAATAGGCCATGCTGCAAAACAATACTCCAATCCACAAAATGACCAGGTTTCGCTTCCAATATAGATGCATGATGCCACACGTCCCTTCTGCTCATTCCATTATTACCCTCTAAATTAGAAAAGTCTACCGCCCAGCTCATCCTTCAATCGTGGAACAACCGTGCAGAAGCTGATATAATCGAATGGAATGGAGATGATGACATGGCTAAGAAGAGAAATTCGTCTTCCCCTGCTCCTGCGGCTCAGGACAAACCTGCTACGTTAAAAGATCTGTTGAGTCAGGATGTGCTGAATAAGCTTAAGGCTCAAGCCAATGAAGCCCAAGCAGAACAGGACAAGCGTAAAGAAGACGAACGGCAGCGTGCCGTCGAAGCAAAAAAAGCTGAACAGAAGAAGCTGGATAACAACTTCGAGCATCTACTGAATAACAGCAATTTGGACTGGCACAAATATAAATAAGCCAAAACCACAACGGTTTTGGCCTATCTTTACGCTTTATGTTATAGCCAGTCACGAATATGTTGTACTGAGTACAGCACCCCTACCCAAACCGGCAGACTGAACGCCATACCCCATATGAGACCTTTCGCCAGCTTTTTGTCTACCTCCATCATGATCCTGCCCCTTTCCTTGGGAATAGCAGCAGTATGGGTCAAGAATACGGCTTTCAAACCCGTATTTCCTTATCCCCAGCAAAAAAGGTATGATAGAAAATGGAAAAGTGTTCTGCGCTGCCCCCAAACTATAATTTAGGATGTTACACCATCCAACCTTTCAGGAGGAATATCAATGAACCGAAAAACGATACGCCCATGGTACACGCTGTGCCTGCTAGCCATCATGCTCGTGCTGGTTGCTGGATGCGGCACAAAAGCGGCCGATGTGGAAGCTGCCAGCCGGACAAGCACTACAACTCCTGCTGCGACTAAAGACAAAAGCAAGGCTGTTTCCCATCCGATTGTCACGATTGTCATGAATGATGGCAAGAAAATTAAGCTTGAGCTGTATCCGGAAGTAGCACCGAACACGGTTAACAACTTCATTTCTTTGGTGCAAAAGGGAGCCTATAACGGTACCATTTTCCACCGTGTCATCCCAGGCTTTATGATTCAGGGTGGTGATCCGCAAGGTAACGGTACAGGTGGCCCCGGCTACAGTATCAAAGGCGAATTCAAGAGCAATGGTGTTAACAATACACTCAAACATACACGTGGCGTATTATCCATGGCCCGCTCAGCGGATCTGGATTCGGCCGGATCGCAATTTTTCATCATGGTTGCCGATGCGGACTACCTCGACGGTCAATATGCCGCTTTCGGTAAAGTAACGTCCGGGTTGGATGTGGTCGATGCTATCGTCAATTCCAAACGAGATAGCAATGACAAACCGATCAAACCGGCTACGATGAAAAAAGTCACTGTGGATACGCTGGGTAAAAAATATCCAGCTCCAGTCAAAGTAAAGTAAGACATCAAATCAGTCTTTCAAAACGGGATAACAGCAACGACCTTGTGCATACGCATGAGGTCGTTTTTGCTTATCCCCTGATGCTTTCTAAGCTGCTGTCTCTGTGATGTAGTAAGAGTATATACACAAAAGGAAGCGTTTTCAATCATTATTTTTAAAGTTTTTTACTGTTAAATGGGTCTGTCAGCGTTCGACAAAAAGCTACTAAATAAGCAGTAAATTCGTCTAATTGGACTTAGTCTCGACTGAACGAATACCTTCCATCTCTTGCAGCAGTGACAGCAGTTCCTCCACTCCCTCTGACCGGGACAGCTTTACAAGCATATGAATAACCAACTGCTCACCGTTATTGATGCGCTCGGCGTGAAAGCTGTGAATCGTCAGCTTCTTGTGCTCCAGCAGTTCTTTGATCCGATTCAGTACGCCCGGCTCATTGTCGACCTGAACAACTACTTGTCGCGTAGACGGGGTAGCCATCTGATAAAAACGACTATGGAGCAAGGACTGAGCCGCTAAAATAAACAGCGTTACACCTGCACCAAGCCCATACATCCCTGCACCTACGGCAATACCGATTCCGGCGGTAGTCCAGATGCCTGCGGCAGTGGTCAGTCCTTTAATTCTATTTTTTTGTGTAAAAATCATCCCTGCGCCGATAAAGCCGACTCCACTTATAACCTGTGCTGCTATTCTGGAAGGGTCCAGCGACAGGTTCGACCAGACGGTTTGATCCTGAAAACCATATTTGGATACCACCATCATGAGCGCTGCGCCAATACCGACAATGAAATGGGTGCGAATGCCCGCTTCTTTCATGCGACTTTTGCGCTCATAGCCAATTAAGGCGCCGCATAGTCCGGCAAACATGACCCGAATCAGGTAATCCCAATCCCACATACTTTTTTCACTCCACTATCGTTTATGTTTTGAAAAGATGCTGCTCCTCAAAAATATACAATTCTAAAATGCTATGGCAAATGAGCCGTTTATACAGCTGTTATTTTGTTATTACCCAAATTTTAAGGAACCCTCACTTCATCCTCTGGCAGATTGCGATGTAGCTTCCTCCCCTTGAGCAACCACAGCTCCGGTGTATCCTGTACACCATCAAGGCGCAAGCTGAACGCCTCTGCTGGTAAATTGTGTATACGCAGCAATAGACGGTTTCCGTCTGCTACGGCATCCACAAGCTCCAGCAACGTTAGTGAATCGTTTCTTAGGTGGCGGCTCACCTCGCGTGTTGTACCTGCTCTGTCCTCCCGGCTCCAAATACGCAGCTCATCTACAGACGGTGTGGCAATCCGCTTGCTGAAAGAAATAACTACCTCATCTTCGGCTGAACGTTCCGCCTTAAGCGGTTTGGGCGGCTCATCGTACATGTAACCACCCAAATGGTATTCATAGGCGGTCCAGGCGTCGTAGCCGCCCTCAAGGGCGGTAGCCCCAAACCGCTGCGTCCACTCGCGGTCACGTACCATACGCGCGAGGGAGCCAATATCCGCCTGCACCCCGAGGGGCAGGCCCGGATAAGCGGCCCGTATCGACTGCGCGATGCGAGCATAGCCCCGGGTATACTGTGGCGGTAGACGGCGGCGCATCCAGTCCGGCCAATGGGTCTGGAGTACGTGCATATCCGGGGCGACGCACCCGATCATAGCTACCGCGTCCAGACCCTGCCATTCCCGCAGCTGGCCTGGGACATCGCCGCGTCCGCTCACAGCAAGCGACCATGTCGCCACGCAGATGTCCGGCCGGACATCACGTACACCGCCCGCGCCGTTCACCAGCTCGCTGATCAGGCCGTTCACGGCGTCCACACGCAGATCAACCCACTGCGCGTACAGCTTCGGAACCTTCCGGTAATAATTCCGCGCATGCTTGTCGCGGAAATCCGGAATGTCCTCACCGCTACGCTCGCGAAAGGCACGCTGTGCATGCGGCCCAACATCCCCGTACACTCCACTGCGCAGCCCGTTCCATTCGGGGAAATAAGGCTCCGCCACCTCGAACCCGTCGAACGGAATATCGGTGACGAGCCGGGCAGCGGCTTTCTTTTTCCATTCCACATACTCCTGAGCAAAATGCGAAAGCCGCTGAAATCCGTCGTTCGGTTCGCGCAGCAGCTCCATGCGCCATTCTCTCCACTCCGGCGGCAGCTGGGACACGCCAAAAGAACCGTTGCCTAGCACCATTGCCCACACCGCTATGCCTCTGCGTTGAAAAGCAGCAACAAGCGCTCCATCCACTTCATTTTCACGCACGACAAAATAATGAACGGTCTGGTAGCCCGCAAGGGCGATCTCATCTGCTATACTGTCCCGCGAACGGTTGGCGTAATAGGGAAACAACGGATCGATTTGAATACTGGGGCCGCTCAGTGCCCACGGTTTCATTTTTCCGGTCAGTGCTATAGCGTCTGTCGATTCGGGTCGGTCATTTGCGTTATAGCTCAATTCGATCCACCTCCGTCACTCGGTCTTCTCCATACTTGTTCCTGCTATATGTTTTTGCTATAAGTTCCTGCTGGTTCGCCTATGTTACCATATTTCGCAAATGGGATGAAATCCAGTGTGACTGTTTCACCATCAACGTACAGAGGTATGGAATAACGAGTCAGGTTTAGTTTATGAACGGAATGGGAGGAATAGTCAATGGCAGAGCAGAGATTGCAAGGGAAGATAGCAGTGGTCAGTGGTGGAGGTTCAGGGATCGGCAAGGCAACCGCGATCCGTTTTGCAGAACAAGGCGCCAAGGTGGTCATGCTGGATCGGACACCCAAGCATGCAGAGGAGACCAAAGCAATCATTGAGCAGGCTGGCGGCGAGGCGCTTGTGCTGGAATGTGATATTTCCAAGCCGGACATGATTCAGCAGGGGTTCGCTAAAGTCGTGGAAACGTACGGAAAGCTGGACATAGTATTCGCCAATGCAGGCATTAACGGCACGATGGCCCCTATCGAGACACTGGAACTGGAGGAATGGGACCGCACGATGAACATTAATCTTCGCGGCACCTTTGCTACCGTTAAATATGCCGTCCCTTACCTGAAAGAACGCGGCGGCAGCATTATCATTACCAGCTCCATCAACGGTAATCGAACCTTTTCAGGTATTGGATTCTCAGCCTACGCCTCCACCAAGGCAGCTCAGGTTGCTTTTATGAAAATGGCAGCACTGGAGCTGGCACGTTACAAAATCCGGGTCAACGCGATATGCCCGGGAGCCATCGACACGGAAATTGACGATAACACGTACCCTTCGGAAGACTTGAAGAAGGTACAAATTCCAGTCGAATTTCCGAAGGGCGGAGAGCATCCGCTAGAGGATGCCCCTGGTGAGCCAGAGCAGGTTGCCAATCTGGTCCTGTTTCTCGCCTCAGACGAGTCATCTCATGTATCGGGTACGGAAATTTATGTAGACGGAGCAGAATCACTACTGCGTTAAGTATTAGAATGGGGAACGTTATACCCATACTACTGTTTTGGCATTCTTAGCAGCCTTATCCCTAGTCATATACTTGTGGAATAGGCTGCTTTTGTATGGCTTTACAACGGCTTTATATCGACCTGTCAGCACCATGCAGAGCTCCTTTGCGAAAGCGGACATACAGCCTGCCTCCTGGAAGCACCTCGAACAACAGCATCAGAAGCGAAAAGAACAGCAGTGCAATGGCTTCTTCTGCCAGAATGTACAGAGGATATGGCCCCAAAACATCCAATATCGACGGTGTCGACGGCTTTCCAGCTAGAAACATGTAGTTAGCACCGAGAGCATCGTCTACGATCCACACCATCAGCGCCAAGCCATTCAGAAAAAGCATAACTCCTCCCACACTCTTCCATGTCGGTTTGAGTCCTTCTATCCAGCTCATATACAAGGCTGCCAAAATAATAGCACTATGAGCTACGAAAAAATGGATAAAACGATAATGCGGAAATGCATATGCCAAATTAGGCGTAAGTACGGCTTGGAGCGCCCCTCCAATTCCGGCAAAAAGGATGATCGGATATAACCAGCGGCTTCGAAAAATAAGCATCAGGATAGACAGCAGCAGTGTCACACTGCACAGTTCTAATGGCAATGAGGTCTGGACATCCCAAATATGCTGCATCACATACCAAATATTCAGAGTCACCTCTGACAGAATGAGGACTGTAATTAACAACCAGCGAATTCCCTCGCTTACAGGCTTGTTCGATCGAATCCATCCCCGAGTCAGCCACAGCATCAAAGCGCATACAATGAGTCCCAATATAGCCAACCCATGTGACGGAGTAAAAGCCTCGAACCCTTCTGGCGCATTGGCATCAAACCAAGGCCCTGACCACGACCTATCCATAGCTAGCCCCCTTTGATCTCTTTCTCTCTTCGTTGCATTCTATTTTATACCCAATAGCCGATTATGTTCTAGCCGTGTTTCTTGCTTGTTCAATACCTTACCTTTATGATAAAAGATATTATATTCAAAGGAGAACCCTCATGGCCATTAATCGCCGATTAATTACAGATCAGGATTTCAATGAGGCACTGGAACGTCATCTTCGTGTCCGAGTATTTCAGGATGACCAATTGATTGGCTCTGGCGGAATCATAATCCGTTTCGACGATCAAACCATTGTCGTGCAATCCAGCGTCAGTGATCTGGCTTACCACCCCAGAAAACAATGTGAGTTTTTTGAAATTAAAAAATAGCCACTACACACCGGGGAACCATTTTGCTTCGTTTTCCGGTGTATAGCGGCTATATTTTGTTTGTATATATCATGCCTCACATGACGGTTTCTGTTATAGTTGCATTCCCCGTGTTTTCATCATGAGTTTATTCGTAAGCACTTTCAAATCCTCGGAAGAAGACGAAATTTCCTGCATAATTGCTGTCTCCTCATGAGCAGCTGTATAAATTTTGTGAGCTCCTTCAGAGAAGGCCCCTGACATTTGCTGAATACGATGGATCTGCTCAAAGGTTTGATCTACCCGGTTCGTCTGCTCCGTCACGGCTTCTTCCATTAAACGGATGCTCTCGACAAATTCACGTACAATAGCGTTCAAACGGTTCAGCGTCTGATCCACAGAGCTTGTCCGTTCCGCCTCAGCACTGACCAATGACGTCTGCTGATGCATCAACTGCACTGTCTCTACGATTTGTGACTGGACACGGCTAACGATGGCATTTATTTGCTGCACAGACTCCGTACTTTGGGCAGCAAGTGCGCGAATTTGGTGAGCCACTACAGCAAACCCGTTCCCTTCTTCTCCCGCACGCGCCGCTTCTATGGAAGCATTTAACGCCAGCAAATGGGTCTGTTCCGCAATATCCTTCACGGTGCTTGTAATCGCTTCAATTTGGGAAGCTTCTTTTTCCAGTCGGGCAATTACCTGCTGCGAACGACCATGTGATGCTGTCAGCTCTCCCATTCCATCCATCAGGGATGAAAATACGGTCTGCGTCGAATCTACTGAATGCTCCATATGGCCTGACAGTTCCAGCATATGCCCCGATTTGCTACGCATCATTTTAAAATCGCCCAGCATTCGGTCTGCTGTTTTAATAGATTGGGCAGATGCTTGCTTTTGCTGCTCCACGCCATTCAAAATATCTTCTACCACCGAAGACATGGACTCAATTTGTGTGGTAGCCTGCACAATAGCCAAGCTCAGATTTTCCGCACTTTGCGAAGTTGTTCTGGTGCTGTACGAGATCTCGTTGAACATATCTTTAATGTTCAGCATCATATGCCGAAATGCATCATACAGAACTTTAATTTCATCCTCCGAACGACGTTCAGGAATCACAACAGACAGGTTCCCCGCCGAGGCTTCCTCTGCCGCCTTTGCCAACCTAACAATTGGCCGTGTGAGTAATTTTGAGATCAACCAGCCCAAAATGCCACTCCACAGAACACCCAATAACAGAATGATCGAAGTGTACACCCATTCTTGTGTACCTTGAGCAAGCCAGTCCTTGAGTACAAAAATAAAAAAAGCGCTTGTTCCATAGGTTATTGCAGAAATTGAGACAAATGCAGTAACCATTTTCGTACCTAGTGACATCTTCATGTACTGTAGCCCACCCCAAAAAACTCAAATTTGATTCCATTTTACCATAAAATTGCTACATTTCTAGTAGTATTTTTCATAGACAGATATATTCATGAGCATAAAGATACAGAGTCTTAAGTCCCCTATCCTAATCACAAAAAACAATATGTTACCAGGTAGCAGCTTGCATCTTAAAACGGACGAATCGCGCTGTCACAAGCTTTACAGGCCATTCGTCACATCTTAAGCGAGCTGTTACTCGACAAAGTCATTTTCCATTATTAAAAATCATTGTCATTTTTCTGTTCAACGACTGCTTTCTTAATCGCTTCAATTGTGTCTATTTGGTGACTGTTTTTTTCCAGTACGGTAAACTCCCATAAACCGATGGTCAGCTTCTCTCCTTGCTGGATATCAAAACGCTCTGAAAGCATCCATCCCCCAATTGTATATACGTCCCCGGCCTCAATATCCGTCTCCAAGCGTCGATTGACCTCATGAATGAGCGCCTGTGATTTGAGTATGTAACGATGATCATCTGTTTTTGTAATGAGTGGAGTTAACGCTGCGGGGGTTTCGGTGTCGGTATAGGAAGGAATGTCTCCAACAATCTCCTCCATAATATCCTCTAGTGTGACAAGTCCTGACGTTCCACCATATTCATCCACCAGCACCGCTACAGGAATGCGTCGTTTTTGCATCTGAATCAGCAGATCCCGAGCCTGAACCGTCTCGATAACCTGAAGCACCGGGTGAATATAAGAAGCCATCGTCGTATTCCCTGTGCTGTGCCCACGTGCCAAATCATGCAGGGCTTCCTTGACGCGAATCATCCCGATAATACGATCCCGGTCGCCATGTTCAGCTACAGGTAGAAAATTATAAACCTTGTCCTCGATCAGCTCCATAAACTCGGCCACTGTTGCCTGGTGGGAGATGGAACGGATGTGGATGCGCGGTACCATAATTTCCTGCGCCGCACGGTCGTCAAAATCAAATACATTGTTTAGATATCGATATTCTGTCGGTGTAATTTCACCACTACGAAAGCCTTCAGATAACGCCAAGCGAAGCTCGGCTTCACTGAGTGCCGCATCTTCTTCAGATACCCTTTTGAGCCCGAAGAGACCCGTAATGACACGCGATGAACGACTGAGCACCCAATTCAGGGGATAGGTCATTTTATAGAATATCGTGATCGGACGGGCAAAAAACAATGCCATCGGTTCCGCAATCTGTATGGCGAATGTTTTGGGTACCAGCTCCCCGATGACCACCTCGAAATAGGTCAAGATTAGAAAAGCCAGCAAAAAGGAGAGCACTCCCGTCAGGCCTGCTGGAATATGAGCCAACACAAACAGGGGATGTAGCAGATGTTCAACAGTAGATTCCCCTAGCCAGCCTAGCGCCATTGAGGTTAATGTGGTTCCGAGCTGACAAGCAGATAAATACTCGTCCAGCCGAGACAAAATGTTTTTAACGGCTTTCGCATTTTTGTTGCCTTCAGAGGCCAATTGATTGATGCGAGATACCCGCACACGAATAATGGAATACTCCGAGGCCACAAAAAAAGCAGTTAATGCGATAAGCAATATAACCAGAATGATATTTATCGTTTCCATAGCCCTCTCTTGCTCCGTTCATGACGAAGCAAGAAGCACCCCCTTTGACATTCATTTTTGGATGGAACCATAACATAAGTAATGATGTCCATAATCGTGTATTACCCAAAAATGACAAGGAGTAGACTATGTATGACCCTGTTAGCGAATCGCCAGCGGACTCTTTTGCACGATATCTATCCATTGATCAGCTATCAACTGATGCCCAACCGCTGTCGGATGAACCCCGTCATGCAGCCAATAGGAGGCGTCCGCCTGGGTAGCGGCTTCGTTCAACATGCTCTGGAGCGGCACAAACACGGTCCCAAATTCGTCCGCAAGCTGACGTACAATACGCTGGTATCCCGTTATTTTTTCTTGCCAAATGTCCCATCGCGCCTCGGTAGCTCCCGTTTTCAAAATAAACGGCTCGCACAGCACGAGTCCCAGATCAGGCATCACTTCACGCGTTTCTTCCAGAAGGTGGCGATAGGCTCGTTCAAATCGGTCCGTCACCCCGGACGGCTCCTGCTCCACGATCCGCCAGGCGTCGTTCACTCCGATTAGAATACTGAGCAGGTCCGGCTTCAGGCTAAACGTGTCCTCGTTCCAACGTGCATACAAATCCGAAACTCGATCCCCCGAAATTCCCCGGTTCACAAACTCTGGCTGCGTGGTAGTCAAACGGCTCCCCAACGCACCTGCGATCAGATACACATAGCTCTGACCCAGCCAATGGTTCGCATCCTCATTTCGTCCCCTTCCTCCGTCTGTTATAGAATCTCCCTGAAAAAGAATACGTGCGTGTTCTATACTCGTCATCTTCCTAACTTCCTCCTTCGCATTTTCCAATAATACCCTTATCATACCTCGCAGCTTCTAAATTATAAAGCGGTTTCAAAACATAGAAGAATTATAGATTTGCCATATGGCCGGATTCACTAGCTTTAATTAGGGTAGGAATCCGGGGGCAAAGGCGATCAAGTCATTTCACACCGCTCGGTACTTACACACCTCACGAAAATTACAGCCTCCGCACGCTCTGCGTGAAGGCATCGGAGTGAAGAAAGATTCAGGCTTGGGGCGATTATAGTAATCGTCATCGAGACAGGACTTCATTTCCTCGATGTATCGTCCGACATTACCAACCACTTTGTCGATATCCTCTTGCGCGGGACGATACACCTCATGCTCTCCTGTCATCAGATACTCCACACGTACCTCGATCTTCTCCAATGGAAGCTGATAGTGCTCCTGCACATAGGAAGCATACAAAAAAAGTTGGTCGGAAAAATCGCCTTCCTTGCCTGTTTTCCAATCCACGATGACCATGTCTCCATTGTCTCTACGGTAGAGCAAATCCATTTTGACATACACTTTCGTCTCGTGAAGGAGCATCGTATCCCACTTCTCCACTTCTACAATTCGGGCCTTTCCCTGTTGCAGTTCATGCCAAATCGCAGTACGGTATAAATTGTGTATCACCGCGTGCTGTCGCTCCTTAATAAGGGCGATCCGTTCCGAAAGCACCTCGTCGTCGTAATAAACCTCCGCCAGCATGACGCGATTTTTCGGATCTTGTAGCCATAGCTCACGGTGTAGCGATTCCTTGTAGCTGTCATTCAACATGTTCTTCATAGCTGTCTCGAGGTATGCTGTACGCGGGATAGCCCCTTTTTCCATCCATCCACGTATGACTGATTCACACATTTGATGCGTGATATTCCCGAATAAAATATATAAGTTGCTCAGTTGCTTGAGCCGATACAACGTAACTTGCTCTTCAGCGCCCTGTGCCGAATTCCAGCCATTATGCGAGCCGTAATAATGATAATAGTATTTGCGTAAGCATTCATCGAACGTTTGAGCCCTCGATTGCGAATAGGACCAGGACGGGTATATAGCCATGACAGGCCCTCCTTCATTAAAACTATCATCTCTTTATTATAACGCAAACCTAAGCTGTATCGGCGATAAAAAGGACAAAGACTTTAACCCATGGGTTAAAGTCTTCTACTGACTGACTAGTTTGTAAACTCTCAATGAGTCCGTTCAACATTTATCAAATCACTAACATTAACGGCACCGTCCTCACGGACGTTGACAACAAGTACCGGAGTTCCCAGCATTCCGCTGATCCACTCCTTATAATTATCCACATGATCATTCGGAAGAATCGTCAAGATGACACCAGCAAAGCCACCACCATGTACCCTGCATGCGCTGTTATCTATTGATTGTAAATACATTTCGGTTAAAGCCAGTGCAACCGATACGTCTTGTTCCCGCGCAACCCCACTTCTATATACGTTTTGGAGCCATTTCCATGAGGAATTACCAGATTCGGTAATGAGCCTCAGGAAATCAGTAAAGCGCCCCTCCTCCAGTGATTTCACTTGTTCATCCACACGCCTATTTTCTTCAAAAAAATGCAACGCCCGCAGTACTGCACGGTCTCCTGCTTTTTCCCTGACCATTTTAAGGTTGGCATATAGATCCTCTGGCAATAAGTCACGGCAAACCGAAGCGTCTAAAGACTGAGCCACTGCAAACATTTCGTTGGGCACCGCCGCGTAATCGTCCGTTAAATCAGCATGATTTCCGCCTGTATTTACAATAACAAGGGAATATCCGTTTTGTTCAAAATTCCAATGAACAGGATTTATGATCGGTTCCTTGGGATTTTCAAAGTCAATGGAAATCAAGCCGCCATACGCGCAAGCCATCTGATCGAGCAGTCCCGACGGCTTATTCCAATAGCTATTTTCCGCATACTGACCAATTTTGGATTTAGCAACTGCATCTAACGCTCCCTCGTTATAAAAATGATTTAATATCGTGCATATCAACATTTCAAAAGAAGCGGAAGAGCTTAAACCTGAGGCAGAGAATACATTACTTGATATATAAGCTTGGAATCCCCCGATACGGTATCCGAATTCAAGTAGACCAGCGGCAATACCACGAACCAGCAGCATCGTACTGTCATCCTCCGGTTTTGGCGACAAGTCGGTTAAATCGATGACGTACTTCGTCTTATAGCCTTCAGAAAAGAATGTAATTACAGACTCCTCCACTTTAGAAGCTGCAGCGATGGTATCGAGTGTTATACTGCCTGCCAGCACCTTCCCGTGATTGTGGTCTGTATGATTTCCACCAATTTCGCAACGTCCCGGAGCACTAAACAGTTCAATATCCCCTACACCAAAATGCTCCCGATACGCCTGTATAAGTGATTCATATCGAGTCGTTTGCTCAGAGATTTGCTGTTGACCGTACATTCGGGCAAGCACCATTTGTCCCTCTCTGGAATTCAATAGTTCCATATCTTTCATCGTATATCCCCCTAATTGTATGTGTTTTCCTATGCTGGAATGATACTATAATTATCTCAATTTTCCCTGTATAAAAGTATGGCACTTTTAAAATTTGTAAGCGCTTATTTTAATCGCTTTACTGAGCATTTTACCAATTTAACTAAAAAAGAACCAGCCCTAATTGGGCCGGTTCCTTGAATATCTTTTTTAGTCGCGTTTCAGTACATATTCCCCATCATTGTTACGAGTTACTGTGGCGCCAAGCGCCTCGGCAACTGATTTGAAAGGAACATACAATGTGCCATATTCATCCGTATATGGAGCTTGTGGCAGCGTCAATGTGCTTCCTTCCAATACAGCCTGTTTGGAGCCACTTTTCAGCTTAATCGTCTTACCTGTAATATCATCAATTACAGTAGTTTGTTTAGCAGCTGCATCCCATTTTAACTCGGAGTTCAGTTCGCTCGTCAGTTCACGCAATGGAATAAAGGCAGTGCCACCACGATTCTCCAAGACGTAGTAATCGTCTTTAGGATCGAAAATGGTTTCTACTTTTGTAATTTCCAAATCATTTTTTAAAATGTTGTAGATCGGAGAATTCGCTTCAAAATTGCGCAGCGTCGCTCCCGGAGTTAATTCAGCTTGTTTATTCAAATCAATAACACCGTTAGAAATATCCACTTTATCAGCCGTCACACTACCATTGACGTTCCAGGATTGAGTTTCGGTCAGAATTGTGAAGGACTTCACCGGAAGACCGTCCACATCTGGCAGAGCAACTGTCAAGTCTGTCGCTGCTTTGCGAACATTTCCTTTTTCATCAAAATACATGTCGCTTTTCAGAACCGTGTTAGCACTCAGAACCGTTTTGATTTCAGGGGACTGTGCATACATGGTGCTAACGCCTACATCATACTGATCAACGGCCAGATCCAAATACTTTTTAACTTCGGTATAAGCCTCATTGACCATTTTTTCTTTGTTAGCACTCAGTTCCGTTGTTACTTTATCACTACCTTCAATATTCATGCCGGAAGCAATCGTTTTAGTCATATCAATGGCTTGCCCGATCAGCTCTTTCAAGCCTGCTTCGTCCTTCGCCAGATTCGCCAGGAACGGTTTTACCAATGTTACCAGCTCATCACCACGAAGTTCAGCATGCAGATGGGTCAGTTTCACTTTGTCTTTTTCACCGTATACTTCCTCGGTTACAGACGTTGCAGAAATGGTAGAAGGGTTAGGCGCATGCTTGAGCATAAGTGCAGCGGCTGTTTTCGTCAGTTCTCTCACGTCTTTGGAATATACATATGGATCAAATCCAGCAGGCAGACCGCTCAAACTCTCTTGCGAGTTCAAAGATATGTAATAAGGTTTTTTGGCACCTTCCAGTTGAATAGCCAAACCTTGGCGGTCTAAAGCAAGTTCAAACGGCAAATTATACTTATCGATGTGCAATGTACCTTTGGCAGAAGCAAGTTCCTCCGATTGTACCTTGGCTTCATCCACAGTGACGGAAATCGAATTAATCAAATCTACGATTTCTTTATCTCCTTGCGTGATTCCTTCTTTTGGAGTCAATTTAAGAGAGATTTTCTCCGTTGTTTGCTGGGATTTCACATCAAGTGTTCCCAATAAATTTTTACTTACATCAAATCCACCTACTGCCTGGCAACCTGTCAAAGCTACCATTAACAGAATAAGAGGGACGGCGATCCATTTTTTTATATTCATATTAATCCCCTTTCAAGATATTTCCGTTATCTCTTCTATTATCTCAGTGTTAACACGCATTGTAAATGAGTAGAATGGAAAATAGAACTAGTTATTTAGGATCAATTTTCAGCCTGAAGCATTCGGTAAGCCAGTAGCGCCATCTCTAGGCAACGACGTTTGTCAGGGTCTGCCAGATTTCCCTCTATGATTTCATTAATTTTATCCAGCCGATTATAAAGGGTCTGTCTGTGAATGTACAAAATTCCGGCGGTATCACGCTTGGAGCCATGGGATTGAAAATAGGCATCCAGTGTATCCAGAAGCTGCATATGGTGCTCACGATCATGCGCAATCAGCCCGCCCAAATGGTCCTCTACGAACTCTTGTAGAAAAGGAATGCGGGGCACCGCCTTCAACAACTGATAGATTCCGATGCTGTCGTAAAATAACCGATCCTTCATGACTGGGACGCTTCGTGCCACTTCAATGACCTCATATGCCTCTTCAAAACTGCGATCCGTCCCCGTCATGCGATGCCTTACTTTACCAAAGCCTGCATGAATGCGCACCTTATCAAGCTGTCCTGCGGCATAATTCTGAATATATTGAACAGTATGGGCAAGCACTTTTTTCATTTGCGCTGCGGAACGCAGTGTTAATTCCTCCTTGGCACAAAGGATGTAGCATTGACTCCCCTTCATCATCAGCAGATTGTGCAACGTTTCTTTTTTCAACAATGAACGAAGCAGCACCAGCACATCCTGATTGATGGATTCCTTGCGTACCTGACTGGCATCCTTGTCCTGATGTTCTACCTCAATGACCCCTGCCCAAAATAAATACTGCCCCTTCGATAACAATCGCAGGCCCATTCGGGTCTGGGCCTGTTCTTCACTGGGAAGCTGTCCGCTCAATACATCCTGAATCAATTCATTTTGATTACGCAGCAATCGGTCTTCAAGAAACTGTGTTCTCAGCACCAATGTAGCGGCTGCCTTGGCAGTGTAATCGAGTAACAGCGACATTTCTTCCGTTGGCATTTCACTATGCAGCACCAAACCTACTGCGGAAAACACCTGACCGAAGCATACAACGGGCTGGAACAAGACGGCGGTGGATTCATTCAGGTGAAACAGCAGATGCCCCTCCCGATCGGCGGTCATACTAGATTCCACTTCATTGGCATAAAAATCTGCAATACGGTCCGCTAGATCCGGCTGGACGGAAGGTACGAATCGATTGGTTTCAATGGAAGACATGTAGATGACCTGCCGGGCTGCATAGTCATGAAGCACACGCAAGAGGGCGTTCATATCAGTGCTGCGCAGGGTCTCCTGCTGAAGCTGACGTGAAAATCGCTCCAGATCTTTTAGGAGTTCATGATGTCGGTTAATAAGTAGGGAATGAATATCTTGTGTAATTTCAACAAAACGCACTGGCTGCTCAAATACGATGACCGGGAAGTGATGTCGTTCCGCCAACTCCAGAATTTCAGAGGGGATTTCATGAATGCTCGTGCCCAGCTCCACGCACAATCCCGCAGCTTCCGAGCGGATCAGTTGCTCCATATACTCGGCACGCTCTTCCCCCTTCCGTGTGAGCCACAGGCCGGTCGTCAAAATCAAGTCATGACGGCTCACAAACGGAGAAACATTTGTGATTTCTAGTACATGTACCCAACCCACACGGCGATTTACGCCCTGTTCCCCCGCCGCCAGTTTTGCCCGCCGGAAAACGGGACGTTCCAGCACATCCGCAATGGTAAATGTTTTTTTACCGTTCATCGGCATTCTCCTTATGTATATGTCTTTATGTCATTTTATATGACATATATTCATCAAAAAGTCGAGCCTTTAAGTCAGATAATCCGACAAAATGTATGATGTCAAGGAGCTCCCCCCCCTTGTAAACTGTACCTAATCTAACATGAATTGCATTTATCGGCTTGAGTCCATGTAACTAATCGGCAAACTGCACAAAAATGATAGTGTAATTTTCTTAACAATTATTTTTAGGAGAGGTGAATGAAATGAAAATTGGGATTCCGAAAGAGATTAAAAACAACGAAAATCGTGTCGCTCTAACGCCAGCAGGTGCAGCTCAATTGATTCAACACGGACATCACGTATTTGTGGAAAGCCATGCAGGTGTTGAAAGCGGCTTTACGGATGGAGATTATGCCACTGCGGGTGCGACTCTTGTGCAGCAAGCTGCGGACGTGTGGTCCCAGGCGGATCTGATTATCAAGGTAAAAGAGCCGCTCCCCTCTGAATACGGGTATTTTCGACCAGGATTGATTTTATTCACCTATCTGCATTTGGCTGCCGAGCCAGCACTGGCCCGCGCTTTAACAGACAACGGCGTAGCCGCCATTTCCTATGAGACGCTAGATGTTGAAGGCAGCCTCCCGCTGCTTACCCCGATGAGTGAGGTTGCCGGACGAATGGCTGTACAAATTGGAGCACAACTGCTGGAAAAACCAAAGGGTGGCAAAGGCATCCTGCTGGCAGGTGTGCCGGGGGTCAAACGCGGTAAAGTGACCATTATTGGCGGAGGGGTGGTCGGCACCAATGCTGCCAAGGTCGCCATCGGTCTCGGGGCAGATGTGACACTGATCGACCTGAGCCTGCAAAGACTGCGCCAACTGGACGATATTTTTGGCAATCAGCTCCATACGCTGGTGTCCACCCCGTCCAACATTGCTGAAGCCGTGGCGCAAAGTGATTTGCTGATCGGTGCTGTCCTGATCACTGGTGCCAAAGCCCCGCGGCTCGTAACGGAAGCCATGGTACAGACGATGCAGCCCGGCTCTGTGATTGTGGATGTCGCCATCGACCAAGGCGGCATAGTCGAGACGATTGACCACATCACGACACACGACCAGCCTACCTATGTGAAGCATGGCGTCATTCACTATGCGGTAGCAAACATGCCGGGCGCGGTACCGCAAACCTCGACGCTCGCTCTGACGAACGCGACGCTCCCCTTTGCTCTCCAGCTCGCAGATTTGGGTGTGCAGGAGGCGCTTCGCAGAAGCAAGCCACTGCTTAGCGGCACCAATGTCCTGAACGGACATATTACCTACGAAGCGGTCGCACGTGATCTGGGATATCCTTATGTTCCCGTGGAACAGGCATGGCAGGCGAAAGCCTTACAATAGAAACAGCTCAAAGAACCACACACTCTTCCCAGCAGGGACTGGAGCGTGTGGTTCTTTTTGTGCTAGCTGTATTCACCATACTTACTGCATTTCAGACGATCTCTGACGAAAGGAACGTTTGAAGATGGCGATAAATATCTGTGATTTCTTCCAGCGACATGCGCACCAGTCCGCTAGACGAAGGTGCCACAAATTCATGCATCTCGGGAATTAGCGGTTCAGGCTGAAATCCCCAATCTACTTTGGATTTTTTACTGTATTCGGTGTACACGCCTTTGCCGACAAAGCAAGCAACCCTCGGGCGGTATTCCTTTAGCTTCTCGTATAGCTTCAGACGTCCTTCGGCGTATTCCTCGCGTGCAATGTCCTCTACTCCCCTCGTGGGACGGGAAACAATGTTCGTAAATCCGAAGCCCAGCTTCAGCAGCTCCCGATCTTCTGATGGATCGTACAAGCGAGGTGTCAAGCCTGCTCCCTCCAGTATGCGCCAAAAGCGGTTGCGCGGATTCGCATAATGATGTCCTACCTCGCCTGATTTCAAGCTGGGATTAAAGCCGATGAATACAACGGATAATCCATAATCCAGATGATCATCTACCTCATGCAGTTCTGTCTCTCGCTCTGTCATGGGCTCCTCCTTCCTCAAACCATATCCAGCGGCTGCTTCCGCGTTGGCGGAGGAAAAACTTCGTCTATTTGTTGAAGTTGTTCAGGAGTGAGCCGAATACTTGCTGCCGCTGCATTTTCTCGTACATGCGATTCCTGCACCGCCTTCGGAATTGCCCAGACATCACCGTCCCGTATGACCCAAGCGAGCGCAATTTGGGATGGAGTTACCCCGTGGCTGGCAGCAATGTCTACCATAACAGGATGCTCCAACAGCCCCCGTCGCAGGCGGCCACCTTGGGCAATCGGGCAATAGGCCATCACAGGCACCCCATGCGTACGACTCCAAGGTAGCAGATCATATTCGATGCCCCGCGAAGCTGCGTGATACAGCACTTGGTTGACAGAGCAGGCTTCGCCTCCACTTAGGCTCCATAGCTCCTCCATGTCGGACTTGTCCAGATTGGACACTCCCCAGCTGCGGATTTTGCCCTGCTCACGCAGTTTTTCCATACCTTGTATCGTCTCTTCCAGCGGAATATTCCCACGCCAATGCAACAAATACATGTCCACATACTCCGTTCCCATTCGGGTTAGGCTCGCTTCGCACGCTTGAGCCAGTCCTTGGCGGTCCGCATGATGAGGATACGCCTTGCTAACAAGATAGACATCATCCCGGCGACCCCGAATGGCCTCTCCGACGATCTCTTCTGCGCCGCCCTCCGCATACATTTCAGCCGTGTCCACCAGCGTCATGCCCAGCTCCAAGCCAAGTTGAAGCGCGCGCACTTCTTCCTGGCGGAGTGACGCTTTTTCACCCATATGCCACGTGCCCTGCCCGATTAGCGGCACATCACGACCGTCAGTCCAGGTAATCACACTTTTCTTATGTTGGCTCATATGCATTCCCTCCTTAGGAGCCTGATGCCACAGGCTTGTCAAATACATGGCTCTGCGTCCAATGCTGTCCACCATCCGAGGTGGTATACATGACTGGGGCCTGCTCTGAATCCGAGAAAATAGCCCAGCCTTCCTTGGCATTTGCCATCCCGATTTGCTGACCACCATAACCGTCAAAGCCTTGCTTGCCATTGTTCCACGTCTTGCCGCTGTCAGTCGTCCAGCCGATGGTATTGGGCTTGTCGCACGGTGCGCAGTAACCGCCCATCCATGCGGTACTGCTATTAACCGCATAGAGCATACCTGGTGCAGCCCCTTCATTTTTGGGAACCTGGTTGTCTTGCTGGCTAATACCTGGTGCCGGACCGCCGCCAGCAGTGGCATTCGCCAGCACAGCACGCCAGCTTTGTCCACTATCGGCAGTATGCCAAAGCGAATACGACGTCTGATTCATCCCCGTATCGCCAACCAGCTCGATCCATGCGTTGCCACGTTCTACCGAACGAATAATGGCTCCATTTAGAGGCGCCTCCGTTGTCCGTGACATGACAGTAGTCCACTTTTGGCCCCCGTTAACCGTGTGTAAAATCTGAAACGAACGGTCTGTGTCCTGCGTAACTGCCCAGCCGTTTTGCTGATCATGGTAATATGGCTGTCCTACCAAGTGGCCAGGCACGGGGAGCGAGGACCAGCTTTGCCCGCCATCCTTCGTATATTGGTTGCCACTGAACCCTTCCTTGGATGATACAAAGTGTAAAAAGCCCGCTTGCCCTTGCTCAGGTACAGTCCCGACAACCTCCCAGCGTTTGCCGCCATCGCGAGTGGCCAGCAGCGATCCGCTGTCTGCCATAACAGCCCAAGCCTGCTGTCCGTTCAAGGCAAAAATCTGCTGAACCGTACCTTGGCCCTGATATTGCACATTCCACGTCGATCCGACTGAATCGGATGCAATCGCGTCCGTACGGGCAATCCAGCCATTTCCGCCGATCCAGCCGGATTGGCCGTCGATCAAACGCAGCGCGGTAATATTGTCCATGCGGACCTTCGCTATCGTAGTGTCTGTGGTTGCTTGTCCTCCTGTTTTCGGTGTATCTACAGTGGTTCCTGAACCATTCGCTTGTGCCGAGGTGACACCCTTTTGCTCATTTTGAGCTGTTTGTCCTGTTTCCGAACTTGTTTGTGAGCCTGTTTCACACCCCGCTGTCACTATGGCTACGGCGAGTAAAAGCACCCAGACCGATGTTTTTTTCTTCATTTTCGTTCATCCCCTTATGTTGGTGATATACATGCTGTGCGGGTATTGTATTCACAGCAAAGCATATTCTATGTATTACCCTGCTGTCTTCGTTTCACTCTTAAGGTGAATATACGGTGACTGTATGCGAATCATCGTTACAGGATTACGAGTTTACAGGAACAAAGCCACCCTTTTCGATGGCCCGGGCTCCTGCTTCGCTTTGCAGCCATTCGAGTAATCGTTGCATCGAAGGGCTTGGTTTCTCGCCTTCCCGTGTGACCACGAACAGTTGAGCTGTGAATGGATATTGTTTCGAGCGAATGTGCTCTTTGTTCGGCTTCACTCCATCAATAGACAAAAATTTGACCTCTTGACGATTATGCATCACATTTGCAAAATAATAAAATGAATATCCGAGCGCGTTGTAATCCTTGTTAAAATCTGCGACCGCATTAATCATACCACCCATAATGCCAATTTGTAGTTCACGTGGCGGGTCAGCCATTTCATGGCCTCCCATCACTTTCTTTTGCATATATGTCTGACTGCCTGAATTTTCTTCTCGCTGGTAAGCAATAATCGGCTGATCCTTGCCCCCTACTTCATTCCAATTATGGATAGCCCCTTCATATATACGACGAACCTGCTCCGAAGAAAGTCCCTTAACCGGATTGTCTTGATGCACGAGAAAAATAAACGCATCCCACCCAATGGGCGTGAGCCTCATTTGTATTCCCCGACTTTTCGCCAGACGCAGTTCCTCATCGGAAGGACCGGCCACCAGAATCAGATCCGCCTTCTTTTCGATTAAATTGACATATGCCTGATGAGTCGTGTTGAATCTCAGCTCGTGCGCCGCTCGCGCCTTGCTCATTCCAGTCAGTTCATGCAGCATATCCTGCGCAAACGGAATGGCCGCCGTAGCCCCGTCAACTACCGGAAAATCCTTCTCTGCAATGTACGGGCGTTGAGGAAGCATCAGTGTAATCGTCAGCACAATGACGAGCGCAGCAGATATCGCGGCAACAATCCATTGCCATCTATGATCCACCTTACCATTCTTGTCGGTTAGCGCTGGATAACGATTCACCCCAACTCCTACTACCATGCCAGCTATCGGCAGCAGTGCTGCCAGTAGAAACCAGATTTCACCATGCTGTGTATATGGCCCCAGTACCTCCAACACAGGCTCTGCCCAGGCGTGATAGAGTGAAAAAAGTTCCCACGCCCCTCCCCACACTTCAGCAGGTTGACCACCAGACCCTTGTATTCCTATAATCCACAACCACAGCCCACATATTAATGATAATAGCCCGGTCAGCATCAGCGGAAGCTTGCCCATGCTGGACATACGTGCACTCAAGGCACCATAAGCTGCAAAGATGAGACCGATAATCCATGCATATAGAAGCAGTATTACAATCACAGTTGTATCCGTCACACCTTCATGCCTCAGCAAAAGCTGCACTTGGGGTGCCACAACCATACTCCAAACTACATTAAACATGACTGAAAACAATCCAAACATAAACGTACCGCCCAGCCATGGCCAAAACCATGCTATCCGCACAGACTCGTCCTTTTCCGGCTTGGTTATAACTCCCTTTGGATCAGACATGTACATCCCCCTATATCTAATGAATGAAATGAGACTGTAAGCCATTGCTTCTTCATTGTACAATTATGGTAAAGATTAGTATACGAGAGGAGGATAAAAATGTCCTTATCCGATCATCCGAATCATACATCTGATGTAACCTTGCTCCGAAAAGCACATGATGATCTATGGCATTCCTTACAGCACATTCCCAGCGATGAAGCACTCAAGCTACTTCACAGCTTTGCAAGCCAGGTAGCGTTCTATCACGAGAAAAAGGACAAGGAGGCGGACTGTAAAAACTACTTCCGAACTCCCTTGCCCTATATAGCGATAGCCGTTGGTATTTCACTGCCAACCGCCATGTGGCTTCTGATATTGTTCTTACCTTAATGCTTATGGCAAAAAAGGCCTCCCCCACGGGAAAGACCTTTTTGGTATCGAATCTTCTTTATATTGCTCTGGCATGGATCAAAAAACGGTGCTGCTTCACGTCCCAGTACCCATCACGTTGGATATCCAAATACAGACCATACAGCTGTTCTATATATTTCTCTGGCTGAAAGTCTGCAATCTGCCATTCAATGGCTTTTAAATAGTAGACAAGTGCTCCAATATCGTAAAACCGCTGTACTGGAAACTGCTCCTGCTGCTCTACAATTTCGAAACCATTGCTTTTCAAACCTGCAAGTGCTTGAGAGAGGGTCCAGTCCGCATACTCGTAATCAGGCGCTCCCAAACGGTCGTTGATGCCCGCACAATCCAGGCCCCCTACCTGTTGAGTCAAAAACGTCCCACCTGGTCGTAAAATACGTCGTACCTCCGTTGGCGAAAATGACTCATGCTTATTCAGCACAAGATCGAACCCGGCATCGCCAAACGGAAGGGAATTGTCATCCTGTATAGCCATAACGCGCACGCCCAGCGGCTCCAACCTTTCCTTGGCGATAGGAACATTCGGTGCATATGCTTCTGTCGCACATACGATCTCTGGAAAAGGGCGTAGCCGAGATAATAGCTCTCCCCCGCCTGTTCCCATATCCAGCATCGCCTTGGATGAATGAATAAACTTCATAGCCTTGCTGACATAAGACCAGTCCAAAGGCTCGCTCGCCACACGTCCCGTAACCGAGATGAATGAAAAATCCCATCCAGAAAATGACTGCTTATGATGCTCCAAGAACTGTAGAAATTCACGATCTTCTGTATATTTCATATTGTATTGCTCCTCCATCATTGAACTGTACGTTATTGATCTCTTCTCTCTGTTTGTTCTATGTTGTATCTCTCTATGCCTCTATTTACGTCAGTTCTAATGTGGAGGGGCTCTTGCCCGTCGATGAGGTTGTTATATGTCGTGTCGGAACCTTCCCATGTTCATCTACCTCCGTCCATATACCATCCAAACCAGACGCTGTCCCACTTAAGGAGCTGTCAGTAATGCCTTCGCAAGCTCTGGTGTGATGTCTTTTGAGGTTAATAAGTAATAAATTGTACGAAAGCCGGAACCGCTGATGGACTTGATTTTAACTTGGAACAGATAAGTGCCTTTCTCCACTTGTGGATCATAGCTGTAGTTATTTCGGTTATCCAGCACAGTATTCCAAAGTTTTGCATCTTTAATTGTGGTGACTTTATACTTCTGCTGCAATATCCTGAATAAATTCGCTGCTTCAATATACTCACCAGGCTGATACGGCTCCTTCTCTTGAGAAACCATTGGAATAGCTCGAACCGATATAATGTCTTTCGACGTGACAATCACCTTGTCGGCGTATCCTTTGCGTTCCAGCCAAGCATTCAGCTTGTGGAAGGATATGCGCCAATTAAAGGAGACGCTGCGAGCCCAATCTGGTTCTTCTACTAAAACAGATGAAGGTTTGTTCACAATATCAATATTCCCCAACGCGTAAGAACCTGCCTGCATTTCACTATAGCTCATGCCCAAAACTTCTTCTTTAAGTATAGCTTCAAATTCACGAATATCTTCCGGATCGGTCAGAACAACTCGCCGTTCATTATCATCTGCCGATTGAATGCTGATCGTCTCCGCTTTACCATTCAGCTTATCAAGTGAGTAGCTTACTGTTTTGTACGGCTCAGACATCATCACTTTTGCCAGCGCTGCCCGGAAAGGTTGCTCAGGAAATGTATAGCTACGAGTCATAATGGTACCATCATCCAAACGATAAGCAATGGATATCATTTGTTGAGGTTCTTTATTGGACCCGGACGTCTTTCCAGCTGAATGTACTCTTACAAGCTCACGCTGTAAATTCAGCACAGCAGCGATAAAAGCTTTATCTTGCGAAAAATAGAGATTTTTCTGTGTCGCTCCCCCGTCCAGATACAAATATTGCCCAGCATAGACTTGCTCGACTGAATGCGCGGTTGGAATCCGTTCCTCGTAGCCTATCCAACTAGACGTGGGGATGTACATTGCCAGACCCAAAACTGCCCCGTATGTAACCAGCTCCAGCAAAGCACGAATACGTACAATTTGCCATGTCTTGCGGATTACCATCTCCACAGCAATATAACCCAAAATAGCTCCAAGCACATACCCGAAGATCGACCAGTCCCTCCCCTGGCCTCCTGTGCTATAAAAATATTCTCCTATCAGCAGCATGGCACATAACATGACTCCTGCCTTAAAAAGGGGTTGGAAGAAAGTAAAGGCCATGGCCTGCGTTGCCTTCTCTACGAGCCGTTTGCGATATAACACATAGCTTAAAATCACAAACAGCAAGGAAACACCCATATAAATAAGCAGTTCCACATATGAAAATGCGCTACTCGACAAATCCATAATGCGGACGAACGGCGATAAACTATACCAAATATTATTGCTGCTGCGCAACTCCACGCCATTACTATTTTGAACAATGGTTCCAATAATCTGAGAGTAACCATATAGATTGTGCCCCAGAAAACGACTAATCATGGAATACAAAAAAAAGGGCAACAACAGCAAAGCATACACTACAACGGATTGTAACAGCGATTGTCCTACACAGATACCTACAAACACGGTAAAAGCAAACAGGAAAATCGTAAGAACCGATACGACCAAAGCCCATGATCCAATATCATTGATATGAAAAATAAAAGGCAGTTCAACCGACGTGTTTAGCAGGGCAGTTACTCCCGCGGTCAGCCATATAGGTACGAGTAAAAGGATAAGACCGCTAATTAAATGTGCCGTTAACAGATGCTCTCTGCGTAAGGGCAGACTGTGATATAAATCCGAGGAGCCCTGACGCTGAATAAAACGAAGCAGCACCACACCCGCCAGCACAGGTACGGCCAATAAAATGATATTTTGCATTCCATCGCCTGAGTTTGTACTATCGAACAGGCTTCTCAAAACCGTGGGCACTCGCTCGTTTCCAGTACTCATAAATAGTGGCAGTGGCACCGTAAATAATAATCCTACCAAGTACAATAGACCGATCCAGCCATGCTGTCTCAGGCTTTGGCGAATTACGCCGCCGCTACAGAAGAATCGGTTGGATGTCATAACCTGCGTCCTCCATTTCATAAATGAAAATTTCTTCAAGCGTCAACGGTAGCAAATCGAACACATGCGGCTCATACGCTTCAATCGTCTCTGCAATCCGCTCTCGCTCACCCCGGATAATAAGCAGTAGAACACTGCCCCTCCGCTCCTTATGTACAACCGAAAGTTGTCCACATACGGCTTCCTCATGCGTGCTGTCACGAAAGGCAACCTGTACCTTATGCGTATCAGACTTGAGGTCGTCGACCTCTTTTTCCAGCAGCATCCGACCCTGGTGCATAATGCCGACGTGATCACACATGTCTTCTATTTCACGCAAGTTATGAGATGAGATCACGACGGTCATCTCGCGTGCAGCGGTTTCCTGGAACAGTAAATTTTTGATCATTCTACGCATCACCGGGTCCAGCCCATCAATCGGCTCATCCAAAATGAGCAGCTCAGGCATACAGCTCAAGGCAAGCAAAAAAGCAGCCTGACGCTTCATCCCCTTGGAAAAACGGTGAAGCTTTCGTTTAGGATCTAGCTTAAAAATCTCCGTAAGCTGTATGTAGCGTTCCTCGCTCCAGCTCGGATAAATGGAGCGGTAAAACCGGGCCATCTGACGAATTGTCGCTTGCGGAAAAAAATAGGGGGTGTCTGGCATAAACAGAATGTGCTGCTTGACTTCAGGCTGCTCATATACGGACTGTCCGCCAATCAGTACCTTTCCTGCATCCGGTCGGTAAATCCCGGCGATGATTTTGAGCAGTGTCGTTTTCCCTGCCCCGTTCGAGCCCAGCAACCCAAAAATAGAGCCCTTCTTCACCGTAAGGGCGAGCTGATCGACAGCCTTTTCTTCTGTAAATGTCTTTGTGACTTCCCTTAATTCAATCAAGGGACATCCCCCTTTCCTTTGTTTGTATAGCTTCCACGTATATGTCGTCCACTTCCTGCTGCGTAAAACCGAAATGGACGGCTTCAATCATCTGTTTTAACAATGCCGCCCGAATCTCATCCCGCTTTATTTGCTGCGGCTGATGCTCGGCAGGTGTGACAAAGCTGCCTTTGCCTTGAACGGAATAAATGTATCCTTCTCGTTCCAACTCTCGATACGCCTTCTGAATCGTATTCGGATTCACCGTAAGCTGAGCGGACAATGTCCGTACGGAAGGCAATTGCTCATCCGGCTGAAGTGATCCGTACACGATCATTTCCTTTACCCTGTCCATAAGCTGTTCGTAGATCGGCTTGCGGCTGCGGATATCCAGCTCGAACATGGACTTCCTCCTTTCAAGACTTATTCTGATTCACTTGTATATACTGAACTGTTCTAACTGTACTATCATTAATAGTACAGTTAGAACAGTTTGTCAATCTTTTCTTTGGTTATTCCTTACAAAAATAGCCGTGATGCATCACGCATCACGGCTATCTCTTTTTAGCCTTCCTTTGACTCATAAGGTTCATCACGGCTTATATTCGCAAGCGTTGAACCTTCCGGCAGCTTAAGATCCAGCTGGAACCGGAACGTCGCTCCTCTGGCCTCATCGCTATCTACACCAATAGCCCCCCCCATCAGCTTGACCAAGTTTTTACAGATGGACAATCCTAGTCCCGTCCCTCCATATTTTCGGTTCAGTGCCGGATGAAGCTGGGAAAAAGGCTGAAACAATAGATGCTGGCGGTCTGCTGGGATACCGATTCCAGTATCCGTTACACTGAACTCAATCAGGCATCTATTTTTACGACGGCTGTAAGCCTTTCTCTCCACAAAGATATTTACACGCCCTCGCTCCGTAAATTTGATCGCATTGCTCACCAAATTCACCAGCACCTGTCGAATACGCACATGATCGCCGACCAGCATCCCCGGCATTTCCTGATCCACATGCCATTCCAGCTCAATGCCTTTTTCCATAGCCTGCGTCATGAATAGGTCAGCCACACTGCCCACCACATCATCTAGCACAAAGGACTCGTGCAGCAAAGACATTTTGCCAGCTTCGATTTTGCTCAAATCCAGTATCTCGTTCAATATCTGCATTAAAGCACCGCTGCTACTGGTAATAATGTCTATATAGCTACGCTGCTCCTCATCCAATTCAGTATCTGCCAGTAACCCCGCCATGCCTATAATGCCGTTCATCGGTGTACGGAGCTCATGACTCATCACAGAAAGAAACTCTGACTTGGCCCGATCGGCGCGTTCGGCAGACTCCTTGGCCCGAATGATCTCCTTTTCATTCGTCCTGTCTACAAAAACCATCACAGCCCCTTTTCGCTCGCCATTATCCATCAAAGGGCTGATTCGATAGGAGGCCAGAAAGCTGGACCCGCCTTTTTTCCAAAATACAGCTTCCTCTGCCTGATAAGAGGCTCCGCTTCGAATCGCTTGAAGAATAGAGGACTGTTCGTCCGGAAAATGACTGCCAATTTCGTCAGCATGGAGGATCATGTCTATGCAAGCGCCATTCAGCGGATTGGCAGATCCTACGCCAAACATCTCAACAGCTGCCGGGTTCATAAAGCGGACATGTCCTTCGGTACTTAAACCTACAATTCCTTCGGATACGGCATTCAAAATAAGCGAATGCTCATTACTGAGCTTTTCAATTTGAGCAATGTAGCTTTTAAGAGGGGTAACATTTTCTATAATCCCGTAGCAGCCTACAATTTCCTCTTGCACGAAAATCGGGATATTCGTCATCTTGATGAATAGACGCTCCCCCTCCTTATGTATAAATTCCGATTCATAGGTTTGCGTCTCACCCTGCTTGGCCAGCTCCATGTGACGCTTGATTTTGTCCTGTTCCTCAGAGGAAGCCATGATGAGTATGTCAGCCCCAAGCAGCTTATCCTTCGTATAACCCGTAAGCTCCTCCAAGCTCGGATTCACGCTCAAGATATGACCTTCCATATTCACGGCGCATATCCCGAGTGGATTATGCTGAAACAGTGACCTATAACGGTTTTCACTTTCGCGCAGACGCTGCTCCATTTCCCGGTGCTCTGTAACATCCTGGATCATTCCAACCACTTGAACGGGCTTGCCTGCATGCTCGTCCATTTCAGCTTCCCAGATTGAACGCAGTACCTTTTGTTCCCCATTCGGCAATACAATCCGGTAAAAGGTTTCTTCGTGAACTCCCTTTAATATAACGTTGGTGATAATCTGTTTCATGCGCTCTGTATCTTCTGGATGAACAGCCGCCATGAACGCGTCAATACTTGTTTCAACCGACTTGACACGATAACCAAAAATGCTGCGAAATTCCTTGGAGAAATGCATAACATTGTTGACCAGATCCCAGTCCCATGAGCCGAACATCGCCAACCGTTGAGCTTTTGCCAAATTCTCCTCGCTCTTCTGGCGCTCTGTGATGTTGCGTCCGATGGACAGTACTCGCTTGATTCTGCCCTGTTCATCCCGAATAATGCGGTACGATACTTCCAGCCACAAATAGTGCCCGTCCTTATGACGAACACGCCGCTTCATGATGCCTGTTTCCTTGAAGAGTCCATGTACACGCATATAATCGGCATCTTCAACATGGTAGAATTGGAGCCGCTTTTTGCCGAGCATTTCCTGCTTTGTATAGCCTAGGAGTTTTTCCACCGAAGGAGAAATATATTGGAGTATGCCGTCCGCCGTGCTATATGAGATAACATCCGGCGTATTTTCCGTAATCAGCATGTACAAATCCTCATTATCCGAGAGCACCTGCTCCATATCTTTTTTCTCCGTGATATCCATTGCATATGCAATCAAATAAGATTGTTCGGTAGCCTCATCATCAAATATGGTTAATTCCAGCGATAGCCAGACGGATGTTCCCCTTTTATGTTTCAAACGCAGCTCTGTCTTATAGACTTGATCCGTAGCCTTTAGCCAACCTGCGTAAGCCTCCCTCAACCCTCGCTGATCCTGAGCCTCTTTATACAAGAGATGGTAATATCGGATATCCAGTAATTCCTCCTGCTCATATCCGACCATTTTGCAAAAGGCGGGATTGACGTACAGGCACTTCCCCTCCCTCGACAAAATCACGATTCCTGTCGGGGCATGATTATACATATGTTCCAGCAAAGGCAGTCGTCGAGCAGCAGAAAACACAATGAATCTCCTCCTTTGTGGTCCGGCAGTTTTTCTAACTACACCTATTCTAACATGATATGGGATTTTATAGCAGTGAGTCCACCTTTAGATAAAGACCCTTAAAACATGTATGCACAAAAGATTGCCGATGCAGGTTCATCGGCAATCTTCGAATTATTTTTTTATACCACCCGGCTAAGAAAATGACGCAAAAATCGCTCCGCATCGACTTTAAGTGCCACATCAACCGTAGTCAGTGCTTGAGCTTCGTTCTCATTTTGCACCTCACGGGTGCGACCAACCTCGGCGGAACCCCCCACCTCAACGGCAATGTGCATTGGACGCGTCTCCACAAAGCTAGAATCTATCGCTAATCCTACAGCCAGTGGATCATGCAATGCACAGCCTGCAATACCAGGTCTGAAATTGCGATAGGCTTCCATATAAAAGTCTGTCATATCTGCCATAAACGCGCCCAGCTCGGTCCCTTGCTCACGCCATTTGTCCACATCCTGCTGGGGAAGCAGTGTTTGCATCGTGACGTCCAGCCCAACCAGCGTAAGCGGAAAGCCCGCTCCCAGCACATAGGCTGCGGCTTCTGGATCGGCATAAATATTCGCTTCAGCCGTCGGAGTTACATTCCCTTTCACTGTAACCGCGCCGCCCATGATGATCAGGCGGTCAAGCAATTGGGGCAATTCGGGACAGCGATCCAATGCAATCGCAAGATTGGTCAGCGGTCCCACAGCTACCAGGGTAAGTTTGCCTTCATAGCGACGAGCCTGTCCGATTATAAAGTCAGCCGCATCCCCAGACGCAGCCTGACGGGAGGGCGCCCCCTTCAATTGATTGCCAATACCGTCTTCACCGTGAATATGCCGGGAATAAGGTTTGAACAGCTCCCGAGCATACGGCTTGTGAGCGCCAGACACGACCGGAGCCTCTACCCCCAGTTTTTCCAGCAGAATCAGTGAGTTACGTGTTGCCTCCTCCACCGAGATATTACCAAAGGTGGTTGTAATACCGAGTAGCTCCAATTCCGGCGAATGGACCGCATACGCAATAGCAAGCGCGTCGTCAATGCCAGTATCTACATCTAAGATTAACTTTTTGCTCATGATGACCCTCCACAGTAGAACAGCATTCTTTTTTTCATTATACACAATTTCAATGCTTATTCCCTTGGTCATCAAATTCTTTATTCGAAGACGTAAAAAAAGACTACGACAGCTATGCCGTAGCCTTCTTTTAATACTTTTCAATCACTCAAGGGCACTTGTTCTGGCTAAATCCTAAGGCTCGATTCCCCACACCAGCTTATCATTGTGGAACAACGTTACTTTGTTCCATTCTGCATAAGAGGTTTTCGTTGGATCGAAGGAGTAATCATTGGATTCGTTCAGGTTAGACCAGTCGCTATTGTTCATGCGGATCTGAATATCACCTGTTTGCGCTCCAGCAGCAAGCGAGCCGGCAGCAGCACTGAAACCAATTTCAATATAGTTGTCTGTAATGGTACGCAGCACGTTATCATTGCCTACTTGCGCATAGTCTACTGCAGATTGCAGCTCTTGGCTGCCATCCTTCGTGAAGTAATAGCGGATTTTCAGCTCACTCAGCTTCACGGGTGTTGTACCTTTATTTTTCAGGTTAAGGAAAGGCTTGACTGCGTTATTAGCTGGGTCGGTGTCACCAGCCCGGTACATTACAACCAGATCACCCGCTGGTTCTGTAGGGTCGGTTGGATCAGTCGGTGTACCTTTAGGTTCAGCGCTTACCGTTGCGGAATCCTTACTTGTTCCTTTCGCATTCGTAGCACTTACAACATAGAAGTAAGTTGTTCCGTTCGTCAGCCCCTTATCCGTGTACTCTCTTTCCGTTACAAGAGGCGCAACGGCTGTAAAAGGACCTGCTTCGCTAGTGGCACGTTTTACCGTGTAGCTATCGGCACCAGTAGACGCATTCCAAGTCAGCGTTACTTGAGCATTGCCCACAACAGCCTTTAAGCCTGACGGTACAGCTGGAGCTGTAGGCGCTGGGTCCACACCACCAGTGGAAGGCACGATTGCAGGGTACGCATTTTGTACCAGCATCACAAACTGATCATGGAACCATGCTCCTGAAATAGGTGCATTCGGTAGAGCATCTGTTAATGTGCCATCCTTGGTTGTATAGGTAGGATCACACATACGGTCAAAGCCTTTACCCTCATCGTTCGGAATGAGTGAGCTGGAACCATCGGAATCACCCGGAGGTTTCGCCCATACATAAGCATCAATATGGCCAGCTGGAGCCGTTTGTGGCGGTGTTCCCATACCTGCTCCGCTGTTATTACACCAGTTACCACGGTGCGAGCGTTTGTCAACACGGCCTGAGTTTACATAGGAGTTAATATCATTGCCGACTGCGGAAGTCGGACGGTTAGGTCCGCCCCATCCGTTACGGCCTGTATCAATTAACATACCGAGTGAGCTCGGCCAGCCTGCGCTGACAAAATCTCTATGCAATGACTCTGCGAAATCCGATTCATCGAAATTAGGATTCCATTCATAGTACTTGGACGATTTGATCGGTTGTCCGCCGACATTCAGATTTGGATCAGGCAAATTAGGTTCTGTCAGCGGTGAAGTATTGGCTGTATTCGTGATAAAGCCATCTACACTGGACAGACCTTTGCTAGTGTCTTTGAAGATAGTTGTAAACAGGGATACCGTTGCTGCACGGTTGTTATCCCAACCTAACCAGCCAGAGTGACCGATATCTACGTATTTGTACACATTCGGAATCTCGTTCAGCTTATTCATTGTGTACTTAACGCCAGCTTCATAAATCCCTGTAGACTTGGCTTGCGCACATTTAGGATCATCCAGATTGGTTACCAGGTTTGGCAAACTATCTGGTTCAATGATCGCTACGATACGAATATCCTTATATTTGGGATTTGCAAAAATAGAAGCAATTTTGTCAACATAATCCTTTTTATATGTTTCCAGCCCTGCCTGAGTCAGCGGTAATTCACCATTGGAAGCCAAGGCATGACAATCCCGTCCGGGCAGATCATACACAATAAATTCCGCCGTAATCGGTGTGCTGCCTTTCTTTTGCGCCAATACTTGGTCCAAATGCGCTTCCAGGCCAAGCTTGCCTCCACCGCCGTTAATAGCAGCGATACGATCAAGCCATACGGCTGTCGGGAATGTTTTGACCGTTTGCATTTTTGCTTTCAGATTGGCATCCGTAATCTTGGCAATCGATGTATCAACACTAGCCGCATAATCAGGACTAACATATTTTGTCGCCCCTTGGTAAGGATTGTCCACATGGGATTCTGCATGTATTTTATCCGTAAATCCTGCACCTGGTAGAAAGCTGCTTGCGACGAGTGATAGCGCAAAAGCATACTTCATGCTTTTACGAAGCACTTGCTTTGTTTTCAATTGCTTCACCTATCTTTCCGTGGATTTTGTTGAATCTTCCTATGTCGGCACCTGATTGTTACATGATTAAATGTGAGTTACGCCTACTTTCTCCAAAAAAAATCGGCGTTCATAGTTGCGAAAGGTAAGCGCTTTCTATTTGTCCATGCGCTCACATTTTCCCCTTTTTGTCACCTCCTATGTTAGATTATAGTGAGCTGGAAATCTGCTGTAAATTGAATAAATTAAGGACTACATTATTAATTAGGCATATGAATTGCCACTCTAACGGTTCGTTGTGGCACCTCTTTTTCTGAAACCGGTTCCTTCATTTGTTGAACATCCCTGCTATGACAAGCTCTCAGGAGATTTAGGATCGACAGCAAAAGAGCGAATTCAAAAAAAGCAAGACTGTATTCTTTAATTTCCGTCAGCCTAAATCGACAATGATAAACTCCAGAACGCCAACTATGCCAAATCGTTATATCTATCGACAGCAAAAGGGTGTTTTCAGGCCACATGACCGTGAAAACACCCTTTTGTTGTTGTGAAGTCAATCTATGCTCTTGTTGTTCTACACTTTTTCGCGATCCTTGCCCTTGTCGGATTGCCCTGCATTTTTATTGGCGGCATCCCGATCCAGCTGCATTTCTTCAACCGTTTTCACCTTAAGTCGCGCTGCTCCCTCATAAGGTCGGGTTGGAATCAGATCGCCTGCAGCCAGACGTTGGCGCGCCTCGGCAATCGCTGCTCCGTATTGCGGCAGCCATGCTTCCTGCGCCACCAGCATTTCATCGACCATCTGCCAAATTTCTTTCGGATTACACACCGCGCCCACTAGCGGATCCATCATAAACGCTTGCCGCAGCAGCTTATCATCTCCGTGTACAGCCGCTTCGACAGCCAAACGCTGGACGGAAATACTTACATTACAGACGGCAGCAAGACCGAGCGGAAGGTCTCCTACATGTGGCATGGAGATACCATTTCGATCCACATATCCAGGCGCTTCAATAATCGCATCGTCCGGCAAATTGGAAATCACACCGTTATTTACGACATTAAAATGCCCCCGGTATACACGTCCGGTTTCTAGACCTTCGATAATGTATGAACCATGCTCTTCACCACGATTTTCCGCCTTGTACTCCAATGGGTCTTCTTTCATCCAGTTGGGGAAATCTGTTTCAAACCAATTACGTCCTTCTGTACATACACGCAGATAGCCGCCTGTTTCTCCGTTGATCCAGCTGCCTAGATCAATCCAGTCCAGAATTTCATTCGGACGCTTCCGGTACCAAGGTACATATTCACTTAGATGGCCATTCGACTCTGTGCTGTAATAGCCAAAACGACGAAGCATGTCGATGCGTACCTTTTCGGTGCGGCTATATTCGGGATGTTTTTCAAAAGCCTCCAGCAGTCCAGCTGTCAGGTCCTTGCCTTCATGTGACGCCTGAATGTACCACGTCTGGTGATTGATTCCGGCGCACACAATGTCCACATCCTGTTTCTCCAGACCATACACCTCAGCAATTTGGTGATGCCCATGCTGGACGCCGTGACATAGACCGATTGTACGCACACCGCTGTATTTGTTGCAGGCCCACGTAATCATCGCCATCGGGTTCGAGTAGTTCAGCAGCAATACATCCGGTGCACTTAGCTCGCGGATATCCTTACAGATGGCCAGCATTTCAGCAATACCACGCTGACCGTACATGATCCCTCCTGCACACAATGTATCGCCCACGCATTGATCCACGCCATATTTCAGCGGAATATCCACATCGGTTGCAAAGCCCTCCAGCCCGCCAACCCGGATGGTACAAATGACGTATTTGGCACCCTTTAGAGCTATCTTTCGGTCCGTAGAGGACTGTATCTGTATGGACAAACCATTCTCACGAATATCCCGCTGGCACAGCTCAGTAACCATATCCAGATTGTGCTGACTGATATCCGTAAAAGCCACTTCAATATCGTTAAATTCCGGCACCGATAACAAATCTCGTAAAATTCCACGGGTAAAACCGATGCTTCCTGCTCCAATAAAAGCTACTTTAAATGACACGGCATTCAACCTCCGGTAATTAGAATTGGTATATACCGTCATTGTAGCAATAGCTCTGCGGAAAGCGTTATCAAAATCATGACCAGTTTCGTATTTAGGTGTCAAAAATCCTAACTTTCGCTTTAGCAGAGGGTTGCCCATTTCCATTTTGCTCCATCCGTTTCTCTCTTTCTATCTAGTGTTTTTTCAGTTCAATATGTACTTTAAGTGCGGTAAATGTAGTAACATAAAAGAAAACATTGGAGAGCAAGGAGCAGCCTAAGATGAACAAAAAGATTATCTTTTTAGATATAGATGGAACGCTAGTGGATGATGATGGTATGATTCCCGAATCTGCAAAAACAGCATGTATCGAAGCGAGAAAGAACGGACATCTGATTTATTTATGCACTGGCCGATCCAAAGCGGAGATTTATGATTTTATCATGGAGGTCGGTTTTGACGGGATCATCGGAGCTGGCGGGGGCTTTGTAGAAATCGAAGGCGAGATGTTATATCACCACAAAGTATCGGATGAAGATGTTAAACATATGGTCGATTACTTTGATGAACATGACTTGGACTTTTATTTGGAATCGAACGGGGGACTGTTTGCGAGTAAAAACTTTTTGCCCCATGTGGAACGGCTTATCTATGGTGATGTGGACAATGATCCCGTAGCCAGAGAAAAAAAAGAACAACGTCCGCATCCGTTTATCACTGGCCTAACTATAGGAGAGGACAACCTGTACCGTAGTGACGTGAACAAAGCATGCTTTTTGGAAAACAAAAATGTTCCTTTCGAACAGATCAAAAAGGAATTTGCAGGGAAATTTGAGGTTATTCAATGTACTGTATCTGCTTTCGGGCAAGACAGCGGCGAGCTAATGGTTCCCGGTATTCACAAAGCCGTAGCTATTGAAAAGCTTATTGAGCATTTGGGAAGATCCCAAGAAGACACCATTGCTATCGGAGATGGGATGAACGATGCTGAAATGATTGAATATTGTGCGCTAGGAATTGCTATGGGAAATGCCAAACCGGGCCTCAAAGCCATTGCAGATGACATTACGGATGCTGTCGATGAAGATGGACTGTTTCACAGCTTTAAAAAGCATGGTCTGATTTAGTGAGGTTATTTTTTTATACTTAAGCCCCTGCAGTAGTTTCTGGACTTAAAAATGTCCTAATTCTACTGGTAGGGGCCTATCTCCAATGCTATCTTTCCACGGAATTCACTTAGTACTTGCTCGGCTTCCATCTCCTCACTACTTGTAAGATGGGCAAACCATTCTTCAAATATCTGTTGTTGCTTACCCTTCAAGATTTCTACTTTGGTCATGTACCTTGATTAAAATATGGAATTCCTCCTCAATAACCGCGCTTATGCTGACGATAGCTGCGTGCGGTTGTTTTGTTGCTGTATAATGAGTGAGTCTGTAAATATTTACAAAGGAGCAAGACATGTCAAACCGTAAATGGACATTTATCCTTATCCCAGTCTTCCTGCTATTTGCCTGGCTGCTCTTCCAGTTCACTCTGTCTTCTTTTCAAATTCACCAATTTGCAGAGTTATTGAAGACGGTTTCTCCAAAAGACGGGGTTTCCGCTACAAAAGTCGTACTGATATCCCAGGAGTTGGATAATTATTACTGGCGGTCAATCGAACAAGGAGCCCGAAAGGAAGCGGAACAGTACGGTATGCGGCTCGATTATATCGGGCCGGACCGCATTAATCCGTCCGAGCAGGTCAAACTGCTGGATAAAGCGATTGCCAGTAAGGCGGATGCAATTCTGGTTCAAGGGATAAATGATCCAGAGTATCGCCGATTAATCGACAAAGCAGCCGGACTTGGCATCCCCGTCATCACGATCGATACGGATGAACCAGATTCCCTTAGACTAGCTTACGTGGGAACGGATAACGAAGGAGCAGGAAAACGGATGGGCGCGCTGTTAGCGAAAGCCTCTGGAGAGCGTGGCGACATTGGAGTTATGATCAGTAGCGAGCGCGTCGAGAATCAGCGACTCAGGCTTGCTGGATTTCGTTCCGTGATCGGTCGCTATCCCAAGCTCCGCATTGTGGAGATTCGCTCCTCAAATATTTCACGGCTTCAGGCAGCACAGCAAGCTCAGAACATGCTCACCCGGTATCCGCAGATCCGCTTCATGGTCGGATTCAGTGCGCTGGACGGCCTTGGCATTCTGGAAGCCTCGGAGCGACGCGGAGCGCGGAATTTGCAGATTTTCGCTTTTGACGATATGGCCGAGACGTTGAAAGCCATCAGAGATTGCAAAATCGAACTGACCATTGTTCAACAGCCAGAGGAAATGGGGGCTAAGTCCATAAAATTACTGAATGATTATCTAAAGGGGAATACCCCCCAGGAATTAACATACACCAGGATATATGAGATGCATGCGGACACTCCCGACAACATGACCGGAGATGACAGACGATGACGATCAGAACGAAGCTGCTTCTGTTCATCCCTCTTCTAGTTGTGTTCGCCAATATCATCGCTTATTTTGTATTCCAAAGCGGAAAGGTCGTACAACAGAGCTACGATGAAATGCTTGGCCGCATTCTTCTCATCGAGCAAACCTCCGAATCGGCGGAGAGCAACTTAAATCTCCTATATGCCTATCTGCTTAATCCAAGAGGCGATAAGGCTGTGCAGGGCCCGACAGAATACCAATTGATGCAGTTGAAAGGCAGAATTCAGGAAGTCTCCTCCTCGACCGACCCTTCTTTCGCCGAGGAGGACTACGTGAATCTGTTGGCTACATTTCTTAAAGAGAAACAAGCCGCAGTTCTGGATGCAAAGGCACAAGATCCTCAATCGGCTTTTGAACATTATATTGAAGCGGAGAAAACCGTCAGCTATATTCATGAGGAGGGTCAGCAACTGATCGATGATGAACTGGCTTATTACCGGCCAATCATTGAGAACATCCGGAACAAGAATGAGCGAATGAACGGATGGGGAGTGGCGTTGTTCGGCATGAACGCGCTGATGGGGGTTTTGCTTGCAATCTGGGTCTCGCGCAGCATTACTGGCCCTGTCGGCAGACTTGTCGGACTGGCGAAGCGAATCGCCACAGGTGATCTGAATATCAAGCCCCAACCGCGACGGGATGACGAGCTAGGCGTACTGTCGGACGCCATTTCGCAAATGTCCGCCGATTTGAGTATCCTCATCGAGAAGGATAAACAGAGTCTGGAAATGCGGCGGCTTGTGAAGGAACTGGAGCTTCTGGCTCTGCAAAATCAAATTAACCCGCACTTTTTATTTAATACCTTAAATGTGCTCTCCAAGCTGGCGATTCTGGAAGGGGCGGAGAAAACCAGCGACCTGATCGTTTCGCTGTCCAATCTGCTACGGTACAGCCTGCAGAAGCTGGACAAACCCGTAACTCTCCAGGAGGAACTGGATCATATCCGCGAATACGTAACCATCCAGCAGGCGCGCTTCAGGGACAGAATTCGCTTTGATCTTCACTTTGACGCTTCCGTACTTCAGCAGCAAATTCCGGCCCTGACGATCCAGCCATTTATTGAAAACGCTTTTCTTCATGGTGTGGCAGATATGGAAGACGGAGCCATTATCATGTTAACGCTGTCGAGAGCGAACGAAGATGTACAAATTGAAATTTCGGACAACGGAAAGGGCATGACGGAGGAAACCCGACTGTCCGTACTCCGTCTTAAAGGCGAAGCCGAAAGCGGCAGTTCAACAGGACTTGGAATGCAAAATGTGTTTAGGCGGCTGCAGTTGTTCTACGGAAAGGAAGAAGAAATGGTTGAAATCAATAGCAGTATCGGACGAGGTACTACCATAACAATACGAATTCCAGTCAAGAAGGAGAGTGAGCAGACTGATGTATCGGTTGTTGATCGCGGATGACGAGGCTTTGGAGAGAGAAGGACTGGAATTGACAGTGGAACGGGCGATGCCGGGGATATTCCGGTTTATTCATGCCGGCAACGGCCGCATGGCGATTGAATGTGCGGAAGAGCACCGTCCCCATATTGCCATTCTGGATATCAATATGCCTGGAATCGACGGGCTTGCGGCGCTTCGTGAATTAAAGGAGCGGCTTCCCGATACCCGATTCGTGCTCGTCACTGCCTATGATTATTTTGCCTATGCCCGGGAGGCGCTCTCTTTGGGTGTGAAAGAATATATTCTGAAGCCAGCGAAGCGAGAACTGATCATCGGTACACTGAAACGACTGATTGAAGAAATTGAGTGCGAGAAGCGGGCACGTACGGAAGAATTGGAGCTTAGGCACAAAATCTCACAGCTGATGCCGCTCGCAGAAAATGAGCTGGCTTTAATGCTTATGGTCGACCAGACCGTGGATTCAAGCGCTTCCCAGCTATCGGAATGGCTGGACTTTCCTCTTGATCAGGGAAGCGCCATCATTGCCGCCTTTGACGGATATACGGACGAGCAGGATAAAAAGAAAATTTACGATCATTTCCGAAGCTATGTAAAAACGCATGGCCCGAATGCCATTGTAAGCTCCTTGATCGACCATCATGTAGCCACCTTTTTACGCAAGCCGCCTGTCACCGGCGAAAACGACTGGCGGCAGCTGGTTAAACACCTTGTTCAGCAGCTCTCTGAGCTTGCCCAGCAGCAACTTGGTATAAAGACGGCCATTGGAATCGGATCGCTGCATAGCGGCGAGGAAGGACTTCGCAAGTCCTATTTCGAAGCCGTTTTTGCCTCCACCCTACGCAAGCGGGATGGAGGTTTCTGCCACTTTGACGAACTGAAGTCATCAGAGGCTGGAAACGCTTCTTTGCTTGCCATCAAAGCGGAGAATGGAATGCTTCAGCAGACGTACGTCATGTCAGCACTGCAACGGATACGCGAACAGCGAGAGGTTCAAACACTGACTATGCTGGGTAGGGCGAAAATGTATATCGAGGAACGGTTCAACGATGATCTTTCGCTGGAAGAAGTGGCTGATTTTGTCCATTTGAATCCTCACTACTTCAGCAAAATTTTCAAACAGGAATACGGAGAAACCTTCATCGACTTCGTAACCCGGCTGCGGATTGATAAAGCCATCTCTCTGATTAAGGCCGGCAACCTTACTCTTAAGGAAATCAGCTTTGAAGTGGGTTATAAGGACCCGAACTATTTTAGCCGCGTCTTTAAGAAGATAACGGGCGTTCCTCCCACTGAGTTCAAAGGCCAAAAATAGTAGAGATTCATCCATGCCGACTATCGGCATGGATTTTTTTAAGCTCGAATGACAAGGTAATGCTAGGTTCAGCCCCTCTATCTCCGATTCGGGAATCGAAGCCAAAATCGTGCATGAAAAGGTCCGTTTATTGAAGACGATAACCGGCCTTTCTTTTATAAGCGCATGTTATACTTCTCCTCGAAGAACGGAATGAGGTTCCAGAGATCTGGAGGGGAGATGATCATATGGCAGTAATCATCAATAATGAAAGCGCTCAACAGAAAGCGCTTCAATCAGAAAAACCCAATATGCTTTTTGTGACGTTGGTATCCATCGTAGCTGCGCTCGGAGGTATCCTGTTCGGTTTTGATATCGCGGTTGTTTCGGGAGCAGTCGAATTCCTGCAGCAGCGTTTTTCGCTGAGCGAATTTCAGGTTGGTTGGGCGGTGTCAAGTCTGATTGTCGGGAGTGTCACCGGAGCGGCTCTCTCCGGCTACATGAGTGAAAAGATCGGCAGAAAAAAGGTATTGCTGGCCGCCGGATTTTTATTCATCGTCGGCTCGATCTGCTCAGCGCTTCAAGACACGTTCACCGGGTATGTTATCTTTCGCATGATCGGTGGCATTGGCATAGGGATCACTTCCACCGTTTGTCCGGTGTACAACGCGGAGATCGCTCCCGCTAAATACCGAGGCCGTTTGGTTGCTTTAAATCAGTTGGCGATCGTAACTGGGATTTTCCTGGTTTATTTTCAGAATTCGTGGATCGTCAGCCTGGGGGATGAAGCCTGGGGTGTCTCAACAGCCTGGCGCTGGATGTTCGGAGTGGGAGCCGTTCCGGGACTGATCTTTATGCTCTTGATGCTCTTCATACCCGAAAGCCCGAGATGGCTTATTAAACAGAATCGGCCTTATGAAGCGCTGCCGATTTTGCTGAAAATTCATGGTGAAGAAGCCGCTAAGCAGGAAGTGCTTGATATCAAGGAATCATTCAAAAATGAGAACAACTCATTGAAACAATTGTTCGCTCCTGGTATTCGGGTCGCTCTCTTTATTGGTGTTATGCTCGCCATTATGCAGCATATTACCGGCATCAATGCCATTTTGTACTACGCGCCGGTTATTTTTAAGGGAATGGGACTCGGTACGGACGCTTCTTTGACCCAGACCATTTGGATCGGGATGATCAATGTGTTGTTCACCATCGTATCCGTATGGCTGATCGACAAAGCGGGACGAAAAGTCCTGCTGATAATTGGCACCTCGTTGATGACCCTCTGTTTGGTCATTATTGGAGCCGCATTCAAAATGGGTTTGACCACCGGACCGCTTGTGCTCATCATGATATTGATCTACGTGGCCTCCTATGCTATATCACTTGGGCCGATCGTATGGGTTATGATCTCGGAGATCTTTCCGAACCGCATTCGCGGCAAAGCGGTCGCCATCGCTTCGATGGCATTGTGGGCCGGCGATTATCTGGTATCGCAGGCATTCCCTCCTCTGCTGAGTTCAGCCGGCCCGTCCAATACCTTCTGGTTATTCGGAGCCATCTCGTTGTTCGTCGTAGTCTTTATATGGCGCAAGGTTCCCGAAACCAAGGGGAGATCACTTGAACAGATGGAAAATATGTGGCTTGGGAAATGACCCCACTTTAGCTCTCAAGAAGCCCGGACACATGTTATAATGCTTCAAAACACACGTCCTCTGAGTCATACCGACCTAAATCGGCAATGGTTCAGAGGCTTCTTATTATCAGCTCCCATCCTCCTCCGCATAGTTCCTCACATTGCGCTCTACACCAGAGCGGTATTCAACAGGCGTCTTGCCTGTGTGCTTTTTGAACAACATATGAAAATACTGCCTGCTGGCCACGCCTACATAATCGGCAATTTCTTGAATGGGAATGTCCGTTTGCTGAAGAAGCATACGGGCCTTGTCCATTCGCAGCATCGTTAAATACGCGGTGAGTGTTAGCCCAGTATGCTTTTTGAAAATACGGTGCAAATAACCTGGGTGCAGATTCACGGCTGCCGCCATGTCCTTAACCACAATATCTCGGTCATAGTTCAGATGGAGAAATTCAATGCATCGTTTGATGTACATATCCGTTTGCTGCGTGTTGCTGCGCTCTGCCTCTTCCCGTAGACGTGCAATTCGTACTAGCAATTGCATAAAAAGCATCTCTGCCATTGCACCCGGCTGTTCTTTTCGTTGGTCCAGCTCCAGCACGAGACTTTTCAGCGCATAATATACCTCTTCCGGGTCCGATAATACCAGATACGGGAACGGACGTGACATGAGAGTCGTGACCTCCTGCTCCTCTGCTGCCATTTGTCGGATAGACGGCCCTACCCTCACTCCCTCCGTAAAACCAAACTCTACATTTAGCATCCGGCACGGTTGTTCTCCTTCCACCACTAGTCGATGCGGTACACCTGCGTCCAGCATAATAAACTCGCCTTTACGCAGCGTGATGCTTTCTTCCACATTCTCTCCCGTTTGTACATCTACCCTGCAAAAGCCGGAAATCATGTACATAATTTCGGTAGAATGATGATCGTGGTAAGACATGGTGTAGTCATGCCATTGCTTGTAATAGTAAGCAAAAAAACGGGGAATATAATCCCCGTCACGCAGCCGTGGCTCAAACAGACTTCCGTTCATCCCCGCACCTCCACAAAAATAGATAAGGCTAACACGACAACGTATCTGCAACCGCTCTATTTTCACAGTTTAACAGACTGAGTCCTGTACTTCTATTTCACTCCATCGGACGATCTGAAATCCTTTGGAATACGGCAGGCGACTCTTGCCTAAAAGGTTGAGGATTTATCACTTTTTGGACTTAAATACTGAATCAACATTCCCGCAAATCGGTTAGCAATTTCTATATCATCAAGTTCGTTATTCCAATCGTCCTTGGACGTCAGACTCATTTTCTGGAGTATACCCATCATAGACGTGAAGATAAAATGAGCAGTCTTCAAGGGTTCTGTGTCGGACTTTAATGATCCATCTTGGAATCCAACTTCCAGAGCATCCATCAGGAAATGTCGTTCCTTTTCCCGGCTAACAAAATTTTTGTACTGTTCTTTGAGTTCTTGATTTGAATCATAAGCTTCGTAATGCAGATCGAATAGAAGAATAAACTTGATGTATTCTGGATGTTGCCAAGCGTAATCAATCCATGCATCAAGCATCAAAGTAAGCATCTCCTTACCGCTCATTTCGGCTGAAGGTGCCCTTCTAACAAATTCGGTCATGCTCTCAAGGATTTCCATCTGAACCTCAAAGATCAGTTCGTTCATGGACTGAAAGTGCTTATAGAATGTGACCCGACTTACACCAGCCACGTTGCATACATCCTTAATATTAACTTTGAGAAAGCTTTGCTTCATAAAAAGTTCCTTGGCAGCCGCAATGAGTTCTTCCCGATTTTTGTTTTTCAAATTCTGGTGCCAGTTCTCAGTCATTAACAACCATCCGTTTCTCATTTTTCGATTTTTGTAAGGTTAAGAAAAGGGCAGATGCAAGGATAAGTGCACCAAAAATATAAGGAATATGAATGTGTTTGTCAAACATCAAACCCGCTAAAATGGGTCCCAATATATTGCCTAGGCTGGTATACGTCGTATTCAATCCGGCGGCATATCCTTGACGATCACCAGCTGAGTTCGCGATCATTGTACTTACGGTTGGCCTTAGGAAGGCATTAAAAGCAAAAAACAGCGCCGATACCGCCAGCAGATAACCTAAATTGATCTTAATTATCATTAACAGTAAAGCGATGGCTGTCATGATCAAAGAAAGACGTATAAGCTTCATCTCACCAAGTCTCTTGATGAGATAATCAAGTAGCCATATCTGTACTACGATGCCTATAATTGCACCAACCGTAATGATCATTGAGATTTTAGTGGCATCAAAACCATATTTTCGTTCCACAAAAAGAGCATACACCGTTTCATAATTCATCAAACCTAATGTCATGATCAGAATGAGGAGAAGATAACGAAAATAGGATGTCCGAAATGAATTTAGGATTTGGTTGCGAATTGGCTCCCGGCGGACCCATTGGCTAGCGGGTTTTCGTTTTTCCTTGGGTAGTGTCTCTGGCATATACAAGCTAAGCAGCGTAGCTACAAGTCCAAGTCCACCAGCAAAAAAATAGGGCACCCTTATGCCAAACTCAGCGATCATACCGCCTAACCCCGGACCAAGCACCATACCCAAATTCATGGAGGCACCCAAGTATCCCATTCCTTTAGCTCGGGTTTCAGAAGTGGTAATATCAGCGACGTAGGCCATATTAGAAGGAACCATTAATCCAATACCTATCCCCCCGATAAATCGGGCTATATATAGAAGAGGCAATGTCGTAGAAACAGCAAACATTAGATCCGAGATGACGGTTAAAAACAGACCGGTGATGATCATGGATTTCCGCCCCCATCTATCCGAAAGCTGCCCACCTAGGGGCGAAAAAATAAACTGTGCTGCTCCAAAAGCGGCAATAAGATACCCCGCAGCAGCTCCTGCCGCATTAAATTGTTTCAGATATTCAGGCAGAATGGGAATCACCATACCTTGACCCAATAAAGCAATAAACAAATTCAGCATCAGAATGAAAAGTGGAAATGTAGCAGACTTAGGTAAGCTGCTCATGTTTGTAACCCCCTTCAACCATTTACACTATGTAACCCTTTACTATGTGTAAACTATATTAGTTGAAATAGGGACCCTTGTAAATAAAATTACAAACCTATTATTCCAAGCTAATACCAGAAAGAGATCTTTTTATTCTTGCTTTACACATTAGGCTCCTGTTTTGCAAACTCTTGTAACATACCTCTTATTTGTTCTACCAATATAGCAGGTGCTTTCTTTGGTGAACCCGTGTCAAACGGAGGCTGAGGATCGTATTCCAAAATCAGCTGAACTCCTTTACTCATATCTTCTCCCAATTCCCATGCCAATAGCTGGAGTGCCATATCAATACCAGAGGAGACACCGGCTGCTGTAACGATTTTGCCCTGACGAACCACTCTCTCATCTGTTGGAATGGCTCCAAGAGATTGGAGCAGGTCTAAGGAACCCCAATGACTGGTGGCTACGGTTCCATTTAACAAGCCTGCGGCGCTCAAAATCAAAGAGCCGTTACAAACCGACGTGGTCCATTTCGTAGTTTCATGTATTTGGCGAATCCAATTTAACGTTTCTTCGTCATTCATTGGAGTTTTATAATTTGGCGGACTGCAACCTGGAACAACAAGAATATCAGCTGAACTAACTTCAGAAAAGCTGTAATCGGCATGCAAATAACCCATATTTGAGTCCAGCTTGATTAACCCTTTTTTCTTAGCGACAAACTTCACTTCACATTTCAGTGTAGCAGCAAATACATCGTATGGACCCATTGCATCTAATGCCGTAATTCCATCGAAAAGCATGATTGCGATTTTCATGATGATCTCTCCTTTGAAGTGGGATTTTATTCTTGCACATCCATACTAACATACATATACGGGGTATGGGTATATTTAATGGTGTGAAAGCAGTATCTTCATTTCAAACGCCTCTTTAAGAGTACGTACCTGTAAAAAGGCATACTTAAAAAGGGCCACCCCCGAGGTAGTCCTTTTAAGTATGCCTGTAAATCTGTTAATCGCGAGCCGGCTTAGGAGCTTTGCTTACTCAATTGACCATAATATAAATCACTGTAAAAGCCTTTGTGAGCCAGCAGTTCATCATGAGAACCCTTCTCCTCCAAACGGCCATCCTTTAAGACCAGAATCCGATCAGCCAGACGAATGGTATTCAGCCGATGCGCGATGACGAAACTTGTTCGCCCCTGCATGAGCCGCTCCAGTCCTTCTTGTATCTTCATCTCGGTAATGGTGTCGATGCTGCTTGTTGCCTCGTCGAGTACAAGGATGGAAGGGTTGGCCAAAATAGCACGGGCAATAGCCAGCAGTTGTTTTTGCCCTTGACTGATGCCGCTGCCGTTCGCTTCCAACACCTTGTCGTATCCGTCCTTCATCCGCATGATAAAGGAATGGGCGTTAGCCAGTTTCGATGCTTGTTCAACCTCCTCATCGGTGGCGTCCAGTCTGCCGAAGCGGATATTTTCACGAATCGTCCCCTGAAACAGGAAGGAATCCTGTAGCACAAATGCCATGCGGGAGCGCAAGCTTTCACGCTGTATGGTGGTGATATCGCGCCCGTCCAGCGTAATCGTTCCCTGGTCGGGGCTATAGAATCTGGAAAGGAGCTGGATCAGTGTCGTTTTTCCTGCCCCGGTCGGGCCGACTAGTGCGATCATTTCACCCGGTTTGGCTTCAAAAGAAATACCTTCCAGCGTAGCGCTTCCCTCATCATAACCGAAGGAAACATCCGTAAACCGCACCGCCCCCTCCACATGCTCTACCTCCACTGCGCCGCGTTCATCCTTGGACTCTTCATCTTCATCCAATATTTCAAATACTCGTTCAGCTCCGGCAATAGCGGACAGCAGGGTGTTCCACTGGTTAGCCAAATCATTCAACGGTCTGGTGAACTGGCGGGCATATTCTACGAATACAATAATTGTACCTATAGTGATGGAGCCGCGAATGGCCAAAATCCCACCGATCCCCGCTACAATAGCAAAGCTGAGATTATTCAGTCCGTTCATCAGCTTCGGTATAAAGCCTGAAATCGTTTGTGCCCAGAAGCCCGATAGCCGAATACGGTCATTACGCTCGCCAAAACCACGGATGACTCTCTTTTCCTGCGAAAATGCTTTAATAATCTGCTGCCCAGACAGTGTTTCTTCGATGTATCCGTTCAGTTCGCCTAAATTCTTCTGGCGTTCCTTATATAAGGGCCCGGTGCGACGTGTAATCCAGCGCATCCCGGCAGCCATTAGCGGCACCACGATAAAGGTCAGCAGGGTCATCAGCGGGCTTAACCACAGCATCACCGTGAGTGTACCGATTAACGTCAATATACTCGAAAAAATCTGAATGGCGGAACTGTTAAGCGTAGAACTGACATTTTCGATATCATTGGTCAGACGGCTCATAATCTCTCCCTGCTGACGTTTGCCGTAGAAAGGAATCGGTAGTCGATGCAAATGTGAAAACAGATCGAAACGCATGCGGTACACCGTCTCTTGGGCAATCTCGATCATCCAGATATTTTGCAGCCAGGAGGTCAGCGAGTTGAGCAGATATACAGCTCCTAATCCGATGAGAAAATAAATCCACGTGCGTCCACCCGGACCTTCGAGAAAATCATCCACCGCTACGCCGACCAGATATGGACCCAGCAGAGCCAGCCCGGAGCTGAGCAGTACCATGAACAGCACCAGCATCAGTTTGGCCTTACGGCGGGCCAGATAAGCCCATATCCGTCCTAACGTGCCAGACCAGTTCTTCGCTTTGGCCTTGCGGCGTCCTTCCGCTCCCACCGGATTTCGCAGCACACCGGACGGCGGTGTAGGCTGACGGAACGGTTCAATGAGTTCCTTGAACATGCGACTCCTCCTTTCCGTATTGTGATTCATAGATACGCCGATACAGATCCGAGCTATCCATGAGATGCTCATGACTTCCACTTGCCATCAGGCGACCCTCATCCAGCAGTAAAATCTGATCTGCTGAGGCCGTCGAGCTGATTTTTTGCGTAATGAGAAATGTCGTGCAGGACAGGCCATCGAGTGCATTCAGTAGTGCTGCTTCTGTCCCTACATCCAATGCACTTGTGCTGTCGTCCAAAATCAGCACTGTCGGCTGGCGCACCAGTGCGCGGGCAATCGAAAGCCGCTGTTTCTGTCCGCCAGACAGATTGACACCACGCTGCCCGAGCATCGTGTCATAGCCTTGCGGCAAGCGTTCAATCATATTATGGATTTGCGCCATCCGTGCAGCTTCCTTAATTTGCTCCAGGCTGGCATTCTCCAGCCCCCAAGCAATATTATCCCGAATCGAGCCGGTGAATAGCAGTACCTCCTGAGGCACATAGCCAATAGCCTCTCGCAATATGGACGCATCCAGTTCACGAGCGTCCTTTCCGTCAAAGCGCACATAACCTTCATCTTCTTCATACAGACGTGTAATCAACTGCACAAGTGAGGATTTGCCCGAGCCAGTGGCCCCCATAATAGCTATCCGCTCGCCCGATTGCGCCTTAAAAGATATATCCTTTAGGACAGCCAGATCACTGCCCAGATAATGAAAGCTTACCCGGTCCATTTCCACCTGTCCCTCAATCCGTGTATGATGCGTCGAAACAGGCTCCAGCTCTTGCCCATCTTCATTAGATGTTTCCAATACCTCTCGAATCCGCCCCGTAGATGCAGTTGCCCGGGAAAATACAACAACGATACCTGATAAGGCAGACAAGGCTCCAATTGTCCGCAGTGAATAATTGACGACTGCGACCACCTGTCCTACACTGGCATCCCCAGTGGAAATTTGGCCGCGTCCGAACCAAAGTACTGCAATAATCCCTGCATTCATCGTAAACAAAATGAACGGCATCGTCGTTTCTGTCCAGCGTAGAGCGGACACCGTCCCTTTCATCAATTCGCCTCCGTAATGGGCAAAACGTTCGATTTCATGCCGCATCCGCACAAAAACCCGGATGAGACGGATACCTGTCAGATTCTCCTGAATCACTCCGTTAACGTCATCCAAGCGTCGCTGGACACCTTTAAACAAAGTGACCGTCCTCCGCATCATCACCAACACAAACACGAACAGCACTGGGGCCATAACCGCCAATAGCAGCCCAAGCCTGAAATGTACAACCAGTGCCATCACAATACTGCCGATGACTACAAGCGGAACCCGTGTCATAAACCGCAGGCTCATAAACACCGTATCCTGTACTTGCGTGACATCCCCGGTCAGGCGCGTAATCAGCGACGAAGTGGCAAAACGTTTAAACACAGGATACGAAAAGGATTGCACTTTACGGTACAGCTTTTCCCGCAAATCATAGCCGAAGCCCTGACTTGCATGTGAAGCAAAAAAAGAGCTGGATATCCCCGCCATAAAAGCGATAACGGCACTCCCCACCAATACACTGCCCCATAACCAGACGACGGACAAATCCTGCTGTCGGATGCCCTCATCAATGATTTTAGAGATCAAATATGGCTGCGATAGCTCTACCGTCAATTCCAGCAACATCATCACGAGCGCTGCGATGGCTGGAACCCGATATTTTTTTAGAAAAGAAAACATCATTCCCACAAGCATTCCTCCAATTGCCCATAGCCGTCCTTCCAGATCAGCGTGTAATGGTTATAAGATTCGAACCTGTCTGCTGTAAAACCATATATACGCACTTTATACAGCACTATATTTTATTATACCCTTCTGAACGGCTTCGTTTAACCAGCAAATTGGAGACTCCGGTTGTGAAATTAAAAGATATGCAAGAAAGCGTTCCAGTCACGGTCACACTCACCGGACGGGAACGCTTTTTCGGTTATTTCGGCAGCTCTGCCGGATAATACTGCAGCCAGCGCCTTAAATCCGCGCTATGAATGACACGCTTGGGATCTTCACCGACTAGGCGAAGCCGCTCCAGCAGGAACTTGATTTCACCGGAGCCTGCCTCGATTCCTTCCTGCTCCAGCATATATTGAACTGCACTTCTGCCCGAATGCTTGCCGAGTACAAACGAATGGTCAGCGCCCAGCTCGGTCGGATCAAGGGCCTGATAGGCGGCGCGCTCCTTTAGCAGACCGTTGATATGTATGCCGGATTCATGGGCGAATACCATGTCTCCCACAATTGGCTTACCTTCGGGAATGATTCGGTTGGAGGCTTTGGACACCAGTGCAGCCAGCGGGTTCAGCAGTTCGGGACGGACACTGCAGGTTCCTTGATATAGGTCCCTCCACGACATCACCACTTCCTCCAGCGCCGTATTACCTGCCCTTTCCCCAAGGCCCGACACTGTGGTACTGGCCCAGACAGCTCCCGCCTGCAAAGCTGCCAAAGTATTGGCAAGCGCTAGGCCATAATCATTATGACAGTGAATCTCAAGCTCCACATCCTGCGGCACACGCGATACAAATCTTTCTATACGGGCAGCTATGGCAGCGGGATGGTGAACGGACAGCGTGTCGGCATATCTGAAGCGCCGGACACCATCCCTATAGAGCTGATTCGCCAACTGCTCAAGGAACAGGCCATCTGCCCTTGAAGCATCCTCAAAGCCTACGGAAACAGTCAATCCCTTACACAGACCGTAATCGACTGACTTGCGGATCAGCTCCGTCACCTGCTCAGGATTCATACCCAGCTTGGCCTTCATCTGCACCGTCGACACGGGAACCGAAATATGGGCCCAGCCGACACCTGTCGATTCAGCTGCATCAATATCCGTGAACACCGCGCGATTCCAGGTCATTAGCTTCATCTGAAGTCCGAGAGCAGCAATCCTGGCAATAGACCTGCACTCCGCCTCTCCCATTGCCGGAATTCCGATCTCAGCCTGCTCCACCCCCGCCGAGTCCAGCATGATGGCAATTTCAGTTTTCTCCTCGGCCGAAAAGGCAACGCCCGGAGCCTGTTCTCCGTCACGAAGTGTCGTATCACAAATATGCAATCGACTCATCTGTATTCCCTCCCGTTCCGCAGCACGGACAACGCGGATTGCGTTTGACCGCTATGGTGCAGCTGCTCATATCCAGCACATTCATACGGTACATGCGGTCAGTGAACAGATTGCCCGCATCTGTAATCCATTTGACCGCTTCCAGTGCAGCCATACAGCCAATCAAGCCAGAGGTGGCTCCCAGGACCGGGAATCCCAGAGGCTCCCAAGGCTGTCCGCCTTCTGGGTAGAGACATTCCAGGCACGCCGTCCTACCGGGATCAATGGTCATCAATGATACTTCATAGGCGTACATGGCCGCCTCTATCATCGGTCTGCCATGTCGAACACATAGTCTGTTCAGCGCATATCTTTCCGGAAAGTCATATCGTGCATCAATCACGATATCTGCCGCTTCTACCCATGGTCGAGAGGATTCTTCCGTGATTCTGTCGGCGTGGCCCTCAAGCTGGGTCTCCGGATTGATACGATGCAAATGCTGCAATGCCGTTTCCATCCGTTCCTCCCCGATTCGTCCGCTGTCCATCAGCACCTGCCGGTTCATATCGGGCAGATGGATTACGCCCTCATGGGCCAATATCAGCTTTCCCACTCCAGCAGCGGCCAGGTACATGGCCGCTGTCCCTCCCAATCCTCCGATGCCTGCAACCATAACAGTAGCCTGCTTTAGCCTGTTCTGACCTTCCACTCCCAGCAGCTTCAACTGGCGTCCGTATCTACTGTCTTCCAGCAGCTGTACCATTCGTCCACCCCTCCATGTGCGGCTCCCGCCTTTAAGATATTCGGTCCGCAGGATCTTGACATCATATACGGTTGCTCTTCCTTACAGAAGGCTCATGATTCGGCTTTGCCGCTGCCCTCCTCAGCGTGCAGGATTTTGGCAAGCCACATGGGCGGATTACGAGCCAGCATATTCTGGAGACGCTGGACCTGCTCCTCAATGGTGCTACCGAAGGCCACCTTCACAGGCATAATGGTCCGTTTGGTAACCTGGGCGGCGGCCGAAGCGCCAATCTGTACCAGGAAGATCAAGGCACAATCCTCGATCAGGCCAATGCGGCTGGCGATCTTGCCCGCCTCGTTCTCATCGCTCCCCAGGGCTATCCGCCGATGCTCCAGGAACTGGACGCCTGAGTGCCGGATTTCGAATACAGTGAACATGGGACTCTGCCCAAAATGAGCATTCACATGCACACCGTCTTCCGTCGCAAATGCAACCTTCACCCTCCTCTCCCCCTCTCGGCAAGCAATACATTACCCACCTTGTTCACCCACTCCATAGTTCCACGGTATCCGACGCTTACGGATGTGTGGGCGCCCAGCTCGTCATACACCGGCAAGCCTGCCGGTACGAATGAGGCCCCGGCCCGTGCCGCTCCCTTCCTTCCATGTGAATTGCTGATCCACAAATCAACGCCCTGCGCGCTCTCCTCTGCATCATCCAGATCACCGATCCAGACTTCCCGTTCTGTCTTTTGCAGTGCGGGCGTGCTGCAGGATGTAATTAGCCGCTTCAGTTCCACTCCCATCTCCTCTAGCCAGGCTGCGGTCGACAGCATATGATCCGGCTCTAGCGCCACTACGGCCGAAGCGCCAGAATAATAGAAATGGGCATCCAGCATGCTGTCCAACAGATTTTCACGCTGCCAGCGGAAGCGAACAGGTGCTGGCTCGCGGCTGATTTTCTGCAGAAAATGTATGAACGCATCGCTCGCGGTCAAGCCAGACAGACCCGTGAACAAGTGGTAGGGAATGCCTGCGGCATGAGTCAGCCTGCGCGCCGGACGCTCCATGCTCGCGCCAATGGCAATGGTGCAGGAAGACTCCAGCATCTGGCAGGCTGAATCCAGCGGAGTCCCCCCTCTCGTCAAAGGGGAAAAACCTGTCAGCAGGTGACCAGACAAGGAAGTGGAGATATCGGGAAGTGTGATAACCTCCAGGCCGAAGGAAGCGATAATATCCTTGATTTCCATGACATCTCCGGCAGTCAGATAAGAAGCCGGCAGCAGATTGACCTGCGTCCGGCGCTGTTTTTTGGGGGACTTGCCTCCGGCTAACCCGAGTACGGCATCCATTAGCGACTCTACTGTACTGCTGTAGCCCGTCTCCAGAGAACCGTGAAAATCAGGCAGCGATACAGAAAACAGCAGACTTTCCTTCAAGGCCCGCTCTCGCTTGAACGCTTTTACCCTGGACTGAAAATCAACACCTGCCACCTCAGTGAGGGCCGTGCTGATAACGCCGATGACATCTGGATGATGCTTAGACCAGATATGATCCAGCGCCTCCTCCAGATTCCGGTCTGCATCAAATATAACGTCCATTTCTTGCAGCGCAGAGGTCTGAACGGCAATCGGCTCTCGAAAATGGCGAGTCAGCAGCGCCTTGGAGAAGGCCGAGCAGCCCTGAGCGCCGTGCAGCAAAGGCATTGAGCGATACATCCCTTGCAGAGCCAACACGCCGCCCAGAGGCTGTCCTACCTTGAGCGGGTTGACACTGACAGGCTTCGTGGCGGATTTAATCGGCAAATTCCGTCTCCTCCTCCCATGGAGCCAATTTGGCGGTCAGCTCCCATACCGGATGCTGCAGCGTATGCACAAGCTGTTTCGCTAGAGACAACAGCCCGTTATAGCCCGCATAGGCTTTGTGCCGTTCTTGATTGATGTCCACAAAAGGAATCTGTTCCTTAAGCGCCATATACATGTTCCGGCCCCCGGCAATGACCATGTCTGCCTTGCGGCTCCGTACGGTCTTGAGAATCTGCCGGGCGCCGCCTTCCGGGATGTATTCCGCATCATCTCCGATACGGTCAGCAATCCGGGATACATCCTCGGCAGTACTCTTGTTCGTGCCTACACCAACTACCTTAATGCCCAGCTCTTGCAAAGCCGTAATGACAGACCAGCTCTTTACCCCTCCGGTATAGAGCACTGCCCGCTTTCCTTTCAGTTGCTTGCGGTAGGGTTCCAGCTCCAGCGATAGCCTCATTTCCTCCCGTGCGGCCAGCTTATCCACCCGTCGCTCTACATCACGATCTCCGGTCAGGTAAGCCATCTGCCGCAAGGAATAACTCGTCTCCTTTGCTCCATAAAATGAACCTTCAAAATAAGGAATGCCGTATTTACGCTCCATTTGGACTGCCAGGCCCAGCAAAGCCCGGCTGCATACGACCATATTGGCCTTGGCACGATGCGCCCATCCCACCTCACGGAACCGACCGTCCCCGGTAATTCGGGACAGGATACTCATTCCCGCCTGCTGCATCAGCCGCTCGATATGCCACATCTCGCCCGCAATATTGTATTCCCCAATGAGATTGATATCATGGGAGGTTGTCTGTTCCGGCTCGGTGCTGCCGATAATATGCTGGAACAGCACGTCTCCGGCCAGCCGGGTCCCGAGATTCTTGCTCCCCACAAATCCCGGACTGTTCACCGGAATGATCGGCGTCCCCAGCCGCTCCGATTCAGCCTTGCAGACCCCCTCGATATCTTCACCGGTGAGGGCTGTGACACATGTTGTATAGACAAACACAGCGGGAGGAGCAAAGCGGCTGACAATGTAGCGGATCGATTCATGCAGCTTCTGTTCACTACCAAAAATGATGTCCTGTTCTCCAAGATCAGTAGTGAAGCCATACGCCGACAGCTCCGGGCCGCTGGACAGGCTGCCTCTGCTCTCCCAGCTATTGCCGAGACAGGCAATCGGCCCGTGCACCAGATGAGCCGCATCTGCAATGGGGATCAGTGTAATCTGGGCCCCGTCAAAGGAGCAGCCACCCGAAGCCTCCCCCGGCACAGGCCGGGGACAGGGCGTGCTTTTGGGAATTTTGTTGCCGCAGGATACCTCCAGCCTTCCGTTAGACACAGCCGGCTCCATCCGCACACCCCCCTTATTTCAGATAGAATCCATTGAAATAGCTGCCAACTTCCATCTACGCGGTACAGCAATTAGCGCACCAGATCAAAGCTATGATCCGGAGCCTGCTCTTCCATGACATCCAGTACGGTATTCACGAATTGGGTAAGCAGATTCAGCGCACCCTGGTAGCCGATAATCGGATAACGATGCAGATGATGCCTGTCGAAGATCGGAAAGCCCACACGGAGCAAAGGAATTTTCGCCTCTTTGGCCGCGAACTTCAGGTGGGAGCTGCCAATAGCCAGGTCCACCGGGTCCTGGAACAGCAGCGAACGCATATGCCACAAATCCTGACCGGAATGAACCGTGGCTTCTGCACCGTAAGGGCTGGACTTCAGCAGAAGCTCTGCTTCCTTCTCAAATTTCCGGTCCCCATTGGAGCAAACAATATGCACCGGCTCCATGCCCAACTCCAGACAAAAGCCAATCAGGCCGATGAGCATATCCGGGTCTCCCGCCATAGCCACTCGTTTGCCGTGAAGATAAGCATGCGAATCCATCATGGCATCCACAATTCGGGCGCGCTCCTGCTTCAATGCCTCGGGAATTTCCTTTCCGGACAGACGGCTGATCTCTTCAAGCAAGCAATCAGTAGCGCGGATGCCCAGCGGCGTGGAGATGGAAGACACCTGCTGCCCCCAGGTTCGCTTCATATAGCCTAATGTTTTACGAAGAGAGTACTGCTGGATCGCCAACGTGCCGGCAGCATCTGCGGCCTCAGGCACATCCTTAAGCGGCGTTCCCCCGTAATAGTAGCTGTACTCTCCAGTGGCCCCTGAATCAAAATTACTGCTGTGGTCACCCAGAATGGTATACGTAGCGCCGAACATCCCCAGTATGCGCCGCATTTCCGCAAAATTGCCCGTATACCCGTCAAACCCGAGCAGTACATTCAGCTTCAATTCATGACCAGGCTGCGGCGTCCGGCCTGACTTGTTATACAGCGTCTCCAGTACAGAGCGCAGCATGGCGTCATAGCCTGTAATATGTGAACCGGAGAAGCTGGGGGTATTGGCAAAAGGAACCGGCATATCCTCGGGAAGGGCTCCCTCCTGACGGGCATTAGCCAAGAAGGCAGACAGATCATCTCCGATCACCTCTGCCATACAGGTCGTGCATACCGCAATCATCTCCGGCTGATACAAGGCAATACAGTTCTCTATACCGTCAATGAGGTTGCGCATGCCGCCGAATACGGCGGCATCCTCGGTCATCGAGGTGGAGACGGCAGGAACAGGCTCTTTGAAGTGGCGGGCAAGATGGCTACGGAAATAAGCCGTACAGCCCTGTGAGCCATGAATGAACGGGAGCGTTTTTTCGAAGCCCAGCGCAGCCATAACCGCTCCCAGCGGCTGACAAGCCTTGGCCGGGTTCACGACTACAGCTGTACGAGCGAAATTCTTATCCTTGTATTCCTTGGTCTTGGTGTACTCTAGGGTGGCGGTAACCTCCTCTGGCGAGCAAGGGGCCTCGAAGGCCCGTTTCTCCTCACGCTGGCGCACATATTTATCCTGCCGAAACAGCTGATTGTGATCGACAATGTTCAGACGCTCGTTCATACCGGCACCTCCGCAGTCTGCCGGGACGGCAGCAGGCTCCATACTGGACTGTTTATGGTCATATCCATATCACGTGCAAAAATCTTGAAGCCGTCAAAACCATGATAAGGCCCGCTGTAATCCCAGGAGTGCATTTGACGGAAGGGAATGCCCATTTTGTGATACACATATTTCTCCTTGACTCCGGCACCCATTAAGTCAATATTCAGCCGCTGGGCCAATTCCTCCAGCTCATAGGCAGTTGGATCATCGTACAGAATGGTGCCTTCCTTTACATCGGGAAATGTCTTTTCGTAATCATCCTTGTGGGCAAATTCATAGCCTGTAGCCACAATTTCCATCCCCAGGTCCTCATAGGCACCGATGGTATGCCTTGCCCGCAGTCCGCCAATCAGAAGCATTACCTTTTTGCCTTCCAGACGTGGGCGGTATTTACGGATGACCGCCTCCATCTGCGGCATATATTGGGCAATGACCTGCTCACATTTTTCCTGAATCGTCTCGTCAAAGCGGGCAGCAATCGCTCTGAGGCTCTCCATCGTCTTGGTCGGGCCGAAGAAGTTATATTCCATCCAGGGAATTCCGTATTCCTGCTCCATCGTTGTGCACATATAATTCATGGAACGATGACAATGGATCAGGTTAAGCTTGGATTTATGCGCAATTCCCAGCTCATTGATCGTACCATCACCCGACCACTGTGCTATAACCCGCAGTCCCATTTCCTCCAGCAAAATGCGCGAGGCCCAGGCATCACCGCCGATATTGTAGTCCCCGATAATGGAGACATCATGAGGCCCGCACTCCTTCAGCTCGCGGCGCCCCATCAGAAAATCGCGGATAGCATCATTGGCAATGTGATGGCCCAGAGACTGACTCACTCCGCGAAAGCCCTCACAGCGTACAGGAATGACCGGAATGCCCAGTTCCTCTGTCATCTTCTTAGCCACGGCCCCGATATCATCACCAATCAGTCCGACCGGACATTCAGATTGCACGGATATGCCCTTAGCCAGCGGGAACATCTCCTTAATTTCCCTGCAGATCACCTCCAACTTCTTATCTCCGCCGAACACGATATCCTTTTCCTGAAAATTGCTTGTAATCTGCATGGCGGTAAAATTATCGATTCCCAATACCCCATTCGCATAATTGCGTCGGGTACCCCAACTGTATTGCCCGCAGCCGATGGGACCATGGCTAATGTGCACCATGTCTTTAATCGGGCCCCATACCACACCCTTGGAGCCTGCATAAGCACAGCCCCTTGCTGTCATGACGCCGGGCCGTGATTTCATGTTGGACTTAATGGAACAGGTTCCGCAGTTCACAAGCTCCTCATCCGCGATCTCAAAATGCTTGGTCCGGTCCTTCTTGGCCTTCTTGGGATATACCTCCAGTATCTCCTCTACGATCTGCTTTCCCTTATCCACAATATTGCTCATTTGGCCTATTCCTCCCTCCTGCGAGCTACGCGTTCAGCTCCCTCCATCATCACACGTTGGTTCCGTCATTAAGCCTTCTAGCTGGAGCCTACTGCCCGGACGCCTCAGCTTTGTTAATTGCGGTTTCTTCATCCTCAATAATGCCGAATTCCATCAACAGATCCTCCAGATCTTCCATGGAAATGGGAGTGGGAACCGTTAGCATATCGTTATTCAAAATCTTACCTGCCAGCTCTTCATACTCCGCAGCCTGCTTATGTTCCGGGTTATATTGGGTAACGGTCATACGGCGCAGCTCAGCGTGCTGTACAACATTGTCACGCGGCAAAAAGTGGATCATCTGCGTGTTCAGTCTTCTCGCAAGCTCTGTAATCAATTCCGCTTCCAGGTCCGTATTCCGGCTGTTGCAGATTAAGCCGCCCAAACGCACCCCGCCGCTGTTGGCATACTTCAATATCCCGCGCGCAATATTGTTGGCAGCGTACATAGCCATCATCTCGCCTGAGCATACGATGTAGATTTCCTGAGCCTTCTTCTCCCGGATCGGCATGGCGAAGCCCCCGCACACAACGTCCCCCAGTACATCGTAGGATACGAAATCCAGCCCTTCGTAGGCGCCCTCTTCCTCCAGAAAATTAATGGCTGTGATGATACCGCGTCCTGCACAGCCGACACCGGGCTCTGGCCCGCCGCATTCCACGTTCAGAATGTCACCGAAGCCCTTCTGGACAACATCCTCCAGCTCCAAATCCTCTACCGTGCCCCTTTCAGCAGCCAGATGTAGCACTGTCTGTTGGGCCTTCGTATTCAGAATAAGACGGGTGGAGTCTGCCTTGGGATCACAGCCTACGATCATAATTTTTTGTTTGAATTTGGTCGCGAGCTGAGCCAGTGTATTCTGCGAGGTTGTCGATTTGCCGATACCGCCCTTACCGTAAAACGCAATTTGTCTCATATTTTCTCAGCCTCCAAAATGTTTAATGGGTAAATCCGAATGATTGCCCTTAACTCCCTTATTGCGCTTACTTCCTTTATTGCTCTGCACAGGATACATATAACGCAGAAATTTCACATATTCCAGAACCGATTCCTCAATATCCCCGCCGCATACAATAGGCAGCACGCCAGCTTCCTGCAATGCCTCTTTGGGGGCTTCGCCTATGCCGGACGACAGCAGCAATGCACAGTCATGCACCATGGAAAGTATCTCCTTCATCGTCTCGACCTTGTCCCCATTGCAATCGGCTTTCCCGTGGCAGTAGGATTGCACCTTACGAATGCCTATGAAATTTACGATGGTCCCGTCGCTTTCATAGATCATAAATTCCTTGGCACGGCCGAAATGCTGATTCACCTTCCCTCCGCCACGACTGGCCACTGCGATTAGGACCGGCTTTGAGGTGAAGCTCGCTTCAGGCTTATCTCCCGATAACGGGCAGCTACAGCCAGCCCCGGTTGACGGTTGTTTGTGGTGTGATTGTCCCTCCTTGCGTTCCATTCTCACTCTCACCTTCTCATCCAGTTCTTTCTGAAATTGTGCCCTTGCCCCTTCATCCATGGGAGGAGCAGCCGCTATGTTCTCCCATGTAAAATCCTGATTGCGATCCTCGCCCAGCAGTCCAATCGCATCCGCCCTGCACTGACGGCAATGGCGCATAATGACAGCCCCCGCTTCAGCACATTGCTCCTGCAGCTGCCGGACCAGACGGGGACGGGGAGCCCGCATCCCTTCCTGCTCATACCGGCTGCCAGGTGCGATGATGAGCGGCATAATGTTGTGCAGCACTGCGCCGTGCTCCTTGACCACCCTGGCTACCTCCGGCAGATGGGCATCATTGACTTCGGGAATCAGCACCGAGTTCACCTTGCACAATACGCCTCTCGAAGCCAGCATCTTCAAGCCTGCCAGCTGGCGGTCAATCAACAGCCGCGCGGCCTCCTCTCCTGCATAGCGTTTTCCTTCATCGTAGACCCATCCATAAATGCGGCTCCCCACCACTGGATCTACAGCATTGATCGTGATCGTGACATGCGAAATACCCAGCTCTACAATCCTGTCAATATGCCTGATCAAGGTAAGGCCATTTGTGCTGAGACAGAATATGACATCCTTAACTGTCTCACGGACCCGGCGGAAGGTATCGAAGGTTGCCTCCGCATTGGCCAGCGGATCTCCAGGTCCCGCAATGCCGACAACGGACAGCTGCATCAGCTGTGCCGCTACGCCATAGGTCTTGCTCGCCGCCTGCTCCGGCGTGAGCAGTTCACTAACAACGCCGGGACGGCTTTCATTGACGCAATCGAATTTGCGGTTGCAATAATGGCATTGAATATTGCATGCCGGGGCTACTGGAAGATGAATGCGCGCAAAATAGCGATGTGCCTCTTCGTTATAACAGGGATGTCGTCTGAGGGTTTCCAATGCTAAGGGGGTTTCCGAGAGATCAGCTAAAGAGTCCATTCATTCCCTCCTCTCCACGTTATATTCCCTTACACAAATCTCTGTTTTTGTCTGGAATATAATTACATCTTAGAGACAGGGACAAATCCAGTCAATTCGCTTCTCCATGAAATCTCTGACATTTATCCTCATTTCACATATGTGTCAAATTTTACGTTAGGTAAGATATCACACTCTTTACATGTGTGCGGTTACATTATATATTCTCAATAACATCAAGGCGTAAAAAAAGAGAGTCCGTTAAGACGGCTCTCCTTTTGAAATAAGAAATTCAAATTGGCTCGATCCTTACATGTTGGTAAAACGCCTGCCCTCCAAATACATTCACACCCACAAGTCCCTCGGTGAACGTACTATCTTCCAGGTCGATGACCTGCTCACCGTCTACATCAATGCGAATGCGCAGGCCCTCCGCCACGATTTTAATATGATGAAACATTTCCGGCAAAACGAATCTTGGCACCTTGGCAAGCACCTGTCGCTCCTCAAATCGACCCTCTTTTTTAAAAAATAGGCGAATCGATTTCAGATTGGGGTCCAAATTCAGATAATAGCCACTCGATCCGTCAGCATTGGCGCGGAAAATCATAGATCCAGCACTTCCATTTCCATGCAGCTTCATATCAGCCTCGTACGTAAAATCTTCCGCCTGCTCAGCAGCCATATAATTCGCATCGCTGATATAGCTTCCTCGTATCCCATCCGTTGTCACGATCCACCGCGATGCGGAAACATCCGGCTTCCAACCTGTAAGGTTGGTATGAAACACCCCACCGTGCACCTTAACCAAGGTACTACCGCGGACCTTATCCTCCGAATCGGAAGCCGTAACAACAGCTTCTCCCGGGGCAACCGCCTCCATTAACGCACTCCCGTCCTCGGACGCATTGATCTTTACAATCTCAGGATTGTTAGAAACCCAAATCAGCGAGATTTCTTTTTCTCCAGACTCATCCCCCACACTCGCGTACAGACGCTTCGTCTGCTCCCTCGCAAGCTCCACATAAGTGTGATCCATGATCACACTGGCAGACGAAGCATCTGGTAGCCTCCAGCTGTTCCGCAAGGCATAAACATGGAGGGAAACAACCTTCACCTCACCACCCTGGGTGTAAAAGCCCATCCCTCTTCGCGCCGAATCGGGCAAAATAATCTCCGAAAATACGACCTCTCCATCATTCCCAAACACCTCAACCGAGGATTCGTCCACAAATATACGCATTTGGATTCGATTTCCGATAGGTGCAAGTAATGCTTTATGAAGCGTTGAAAATAGAGTAGAGAAATCTGTAAGCCCTGAATCAGCACGGTTTACAAACATTTGTTGTATGTCTGTTGTATAGCCGACCGCCGTTCTTTGCTCACCGCCATCCCGCACGTAAAACCCGAATGCTGAAGCAGCCCCAACAGAAGGCAGTTCGAACACCGCTTCAATCTCATAGGCACCTGCATCCAAACCTTCCAGTATATTCGGAGAAGATTCCGTGACACTTTGATTTTCTATCGCAAATAAACGGGAACGCAGCGAAGTCAGCTCGGATATCGGATGCTGTATCAAACGGATGCCTTCACGAGTTGTTTTTAGCGATAACTCTCTCGGGATGCTAAACTGTCCCTTCCAGGGAGAAGTCGGAAAGCTGAACGGATAGTCCCAATTCGTCATCCATGCCAGCATGATACGCCGCCCGTCGGGTACATCGGAGAAGGACATTGAGGCGTAGAATTCCTTGCCCCAATCGGTTTTCAACACCTTCCCCGGTGAATGATCGTTTTGAAATTTGCCATCAGACGTCAGTTCACCGATAAAATATTCCGCATCCGAGCCTTGAGTGTTTGTGCTGGCTCCAGTGCTAATCATCAGCACCCATTTAGAAGTATTACCATCGTCTACCGGAAGCTGAAATAGATCCGGGCATTCCCATACTCCACCACGTATATAATCACCATAACCAAAGTTATCCGTCCAGCGCCAATCTATTAGGTTGGTGGAGGTAAAAAAACGGATATGATCGCCTCCCGACACTACCATAATCCAGCGCTGATAGACTTCATCCCACACTACTTTAGGATCACGGAAATCCCAATGGCCAGGATCGTTTTCACTTTGGCCCGGGTTCTCTATTACAATTGGACGGTCTTTCGGGTATTGCCATGTACGTCCCCGGTCTGTGCTGTAAGCAAGGCCGATTCTCTGGTTGCCCTTGAGCTGATCGGGATTGAAGGAAGTGTAATAGGCAATCAGCCCTGCTCCTCCGTAGTCACCGAACAAGCTGGAAGTATTGGTTAGATCGGCTACAGCCGAGCCTGACCAGATATGACCAAGATCATTCCACTTCAATGCAAACGGAAGCCTTTTCCAATCCAGCAAATTCTGGCTGACCGCATGCGCCCATTGTCCACCATCCTGATGGAACAGGTGATACTCCCCCTCGAAATAAACCAATCCGTTCGGATCGCTCGCCGAGCCTCTGGCAGGAGAATAATGATACTGCGGGCGATATTTTTCTGTATAGTAATTCGAGACAGAGGTAAGGTAGATATCCTGAAAATAAGCAGTTCCCCCGGTCACTTTCAAGCCTGCAAAGACGTTGGTATTGCTGCTATCCATGATATCAATTGCCGCAGGAGTATATCCATCTATAAATACCTGAATCCGCTCTCCATGAGCGATGATTTCCAAGTGGTGTTTGCTGCTGAACCCACCCGGATATGTCTGCGCCGACTTTGTAATCAACGTTCCGTCCGCCTTCTTCAGTTGTACGCGAACCTGATTGCCTTCGCCTTGCACAGAAGCAACATATCCATTTTCCCCATCCTGACTCCCTCTGAAAAATAGTCCTGCTTGCATTCCCGGTTCAGAAGGATTCAGCGTCACACCGCCTTCCAGCACCAGGTCTGTAGCTGCGGAGCCATATATTTTCAACGCATCTACTGCACTTGTTCCCTCAGCCCTTTGCCCCTTCAGGTCAGGTTGCCATTTTCCACGGATCAGAAGCGGTCCGCTTAGATTCGTATCCATATCACTGACTTGAATGTTCTGAAATAACGCCGATCCATTCCAGACATTCAGCCCCAAATATCCTGATGTATAAGTCGTATCGAACACATCTATAATCGGGTTATATCCCTCATCCCAGAACACTTTAAGATGGGAGCCCTCTACGCTCACCTTAAGATGATAAATAGCTCCTTTTTTTAAATTGACCTGACGTTCCTCTTTCAGTCTTCCAATATCCCCGGTAGCATCCCGCAACCGCAACAATCCGGCAGCCGGCACGATTTGGAGCATATAGGAAGACCACCCGTCCTCACTGGAACGGAATACTAGCGTAGCATCCGCCTGTGTGTCAGTGACCATCACATCCGCCTCAAAAGTAAAATTCTGAGACGTTGTTCCGGACATAGCCATCACATTTTCCTGCGGCTCCGACCTCAGCAAAAGTCCCTGGATGTTATCTTCTATGTGCCCCTGTCCTTTAATCTGCCAGCCGGTCAGGTTCGTTCGCGTGTTAGTAAACTCCACCTTCATCCCCAATCCCCTACCTTCTAGTACGGATCAACACCGCGCATCCACTACAAAATAATTGGAAAATCAGCTGTTTAGATCGTCATGGAGAACGTCTCATTTCAGCGGCGAACGATCCACATAGATATGAATGTCCAATCGGTTTTCTACTGTTTCCAGTGGGGCTGCGTGTCTTCCCGCAAAGTCCTCATGTAAATCCGAACAGCCTGACCGTGCCCGGTCTACATATACTTCCTGCGTATCAGAAGCATAACCGACGAGCATCTCCTGTTTTTCTGATACTCGCAATTCCCCCAATCTGTAATAAATCGCCTATACAACAAATTTGAAAAGGCTTACATTTCCCATCTTCAATTTACCAAATCGAAATGTCATTCGTCAATTATTTTGTAAAAAAATCATTGACATTTGACTAAATATAGCATTAATAAATTATGCTTTTGTAAGAAGAAATGATAACAGTCATAGTATATAATCCAACTTTAAAAGTTAACCATAAACAATGACCGCTTTACTTATACAGCATGGATCTGTCCTCTCTGTTTCCCATACGCACTTTTTTTGTCCAGCTTATATAAGATTGGATTTAAATTTATTTGTCGATCCGATGGAGATAAATATAAGTTACCAAACAAGATTTACAAATGTAAATATTATTTGTTCGTTTGTAATGCAAACATTGCTATTTCATGCGAACTATTATACATTTAAGATACATTTAAGGTCTAAACGGAGAGCTGTAAGAGGCAACTGTACCTCTCAGGCAATCCATTATTAGTGAAGGTGGAACCTGTCTATGAAGAAAGAAAAAGTCACCATTCAAGACATTGCTGACGCTTTGGGAATCTCTCGAAATACCGCGTCCAAAGCGATTAACGGTAATGATAGCATCCCGGTTGATACTCGGAACAAGGTCATTAAAAAAGCGATAGAACTTAAATATAAGCAATTTGCCTATGTGGAAACGGAGAGCATCATCCCGAAAAATCAAGGTAACATTGCCCTGGTCACATGCAATCTGCCGAACAGCTCACATTTTGGCTCCTTACTCATCAGTGGTTTGGAGAAAAGAATAAGCGCAGAAGGGTATAATCTGTCGATTCATATTGTGCGGGAAAATGAAATCCATGCAGGAACGCTTCCTAATAATTTTGAAGCCTCCAAGGTGGATGGAATTATTTGTATTGAAATGTTTGATCCACAATATAGTGAGCTTATTACGGATTTGGGACTGCCCACGATCTTTATTGATTGTTCTGTGGACATTTCTTATCCTGATTTGAAAGCGGATTTATTGCTGATGGAAAATGAACATAGCGTTTATTCTGTCACCAAAAGCCTGATTCATCGTGGATTTACGCGGATCGGGTTTGCTGGGGATTATAAGCATTGCAAAAGCTTCAATGAACGGTGGTTTGGATATAACAGAGCTTTAATCGAAGCAGGTCTAAATGTGGATTTATCTTGCTGTATCGTCGATCAGGACCGGAATTTTTTCTCCGAGTCGGATTGGATGGATAAACAATTGGAAGGCATGAACGTGCTACCGTCTGCGTTCGTGTGCGCCAATGATTTTATTGCCGTCAGTGTCATGAAAGCGCTCAAAAATAAAAACTTGAAAATTCCTGACGATATTGCTGTGTTTGGGTTTGATAACGCTCCTGAATCCCGGATTGTGGAACCTCATTTGTCCACCGTGCATATCTACAACAACGAAATGGGCATTACAGCGGCTGAGATGCTATTGGCACGGGTCAAAAATCCTTCTAGACCTTATCAGATCACGCATATCAGAACAGAGCCGATATTTAGAGAATCCACTCCAGTGTTACAAATAGAAAAGTAAAAAGGTGTTCTGACGACGCTACGTGAACGGAACGTTGCTCCAATCGCTGTTGTATCCGGATTTTATTAAATAGCCTAGTGGTAAAAATCCGGATACAAAGGCGACCGCTGACGCTTTTCTCAATCGTTCCGTCCTCTCCGCTACTTTCAGCGTTTCCCTCACTATTACGGCTTTTCTAACCATCAATACAGACCTTGGATAGAGCTACCTCTACTGTGAAAGCTCTAAGAAAGCAAAGAGGCAAACCCCTAAATCATCCAGAGGCTTGCCTTTTTCTAAATCCATTAACTAATTTATACGCCGAAATAGATCTTAGTCTTCAGCTATTGGTTTATAAATCCTCTGCTGGAACTACTGGAACTACTGGCTCTCCCTCTATTTCCTTCGCATCTATTTCCGCCCCATCGATTTTCGTTTCATCGACTTCTTTTTCATCTACCTCCGCTGTCTTTGCCTCATCCACCTCATCACTGCTCTCTTCCTCCATCAAGGCTTTTGGCGTGTAGAACTTGGGAATCGGTACATTCGCCCAATCCATATCGGACGCAAAGTAAAAGCTCGTATAGGAAGGTTGGTTATACCCGGTATTTTGACGCGCCACATCCGTGCGATATTGCGGATCATGCATCAACGTGTACAATTTATGCGTCGTAGGCTCTGTGCTCAGATAGATACGGATTGCCGAGCTATCCGCTGTGCGGACGAGCATTTCCTCCCGCCAATCTCCGAAAATGTCGGCTACCAGCGATGGAGTTCCTTTCGTATAGTTGTTCGTTTTGGTTCCAGTGGCGGTCATCAATGTACCTCGTTTCCAATCCTCAATGGTTGGGGTTACATCAATTGCACCGTTTACGATTTGTGTGGTCATATCAGCTGCCCATTTGATACTCATATTGGTACCTGGCATCTTCGTATCCAGCTGTTTACCCGCTGCGGTCCACAGGCCTATGGCCCACGTCTCCAGACCTCGCTGATCCGGATCTATGTCACCGACCATTCCCCGACCTGTATCCTTGCCGGAATATGCGCCGTAAATGATTTCACCCGTTTTGGCATCCCGCAAAGAATAGCCATATGGAGCGTAGGTGCCACCTTCATGTACCATAAAGATTTCTTTGCCGGGGCGATCCGGGTCAATATCGGTCACATGCAGCGCATCGCCATGTCCCAATCTGGCGGTTTGACCTGGAGTTGCGCTTTCAGGAGGCATGACATCAAATGAGCTGTACAACAGGCTGCCATCATGGTCAATCGTGGCGGAACCGTATACGATTTCGTCCTTGCCGTCACCGTCCACATCCACCACGCTCAAAGAATGCGCTCCCTGTGTGGTCAAGGTGCCAAATTTCGGGTCCGTTCCATCACGCCCGTGCGGACTATCGTTAAATGGATTGGTCATCGGTGTCCAGCCACTGTCCACCATCCAATGTTTTTGGAGATGGCGACCATCCCATGTGTAGGTGGCCAAAGTGGAACGCGTATAATAGCCGCGTGCAAATACAGCGTACGGCTTGCGTCCGTCCAAGTAAGCCACACCTGCCAGAAAGCGGTCTACACGGTTGGCGGGTTCAATGCGGGCCATGGCGTAATCTCCCCACATGAGGCCATCGTCATGACGCTCCGGCTCATAGCGGATGGTATCCAGCTCAGCTCCCGTTTTCCCTTTGAAAATCGTCAAATACTCCGGTCCATCGACGATGAAGCCCTCGAACTCTCTAAGCTTGTTTTTGTCGCTCCGTGAAGGCGCGTATACATCCATAAAGTAGTCTGTCAGGCTTTCCGCATCCTTTCGGGATAACGGATAATTGTACTTCGGAGCGATACCAAAGCATTCCTCCAGCGTAGCAGGCCATTGTCCCTTGACCACTTCTTCATGCTTCGTCCAGTTCATAAACATGTTCACCACATGCTCATAATAATCCGAGCGACTCAAACGGTAATCGTCCTCATGTGTAATCCCTGCTTTGCGATCCTCACGTGGCAGAGTAATATATTTTTCTTTTTTCGGCTTGCCCTTCTTATCAAAAGAAATCGTTTTGGTCCCTGGAGCCGTTTTGAACATCAGCTCGGCTTTACCATCGCCGTCAAAATCGTACACCATCATCTGTGTATAATGCGCACCTGATCGAATATTCACGCCCAGGTCAATCCGATACAACAGCTTGCCTTCGGCCGTATACGCATCGACATACGTATTTCCGGTATACCCCTTCTGAGATACATCTTTGGAGTTCGACGGGTCCCATTTTACAAAAAATTCATATTGCCCATCTCCATCCACATCTCCCACACTCATATCATTGGCCGAATAAGTATAGGATTCACCTGCTGGTGTTACGCCATCGGCAGGCTTTTGGAGAGGAAGTTCATAGTAACCCTGCTGCCATGGCTTCACTTTGGCGCTACGATCCTTTTCCCGCCCATTAACGACTGAAGCTACTCTGTATACCGATTTCCCATTCCCTTCCTTATCCACATAGTTGGTACTGTCGGTCACTGTCGCGATCTTCTTACCGTCACGATATACGTTAAAGTCCGCTCCTGTCAGCCCCGTTGAACCGTAACCGTTCACTTCTTGAGCCAATAACCGCCAGCTTAAAAATACCCCCTCCTGCGTTGCCGCAGCTACCAGTCCGCGATCCAGCTTTTCCAGCTGAATGCTGCCGCTACGGTTCTGTTCAACTGCGATTGCTGATTCCGCCTGCAGCGTCGGTTCGGACAAGTCTTCCGCAGCCACTCCTCCAGTCGTCCCCGTCATCGCCAGCATCGCTGCCAACGCGGCGGTCAAGCTTCCCTTTCGCCATGCGCCTTTCCCTTGAGCCATCCAGGTCATCCTCCTCGAATGTATTGTGATGACAAGCAAATACCTGAAATGATTGCGCTTACATAAATTAAATTCCCTATTATTATAGTTTTGCCGTTCCCCCAAACGCGTTTAAATATCCGAGGATTTCTCTACACAAAACCGTGTTGTTTACTCATTCCAAATAAAACAGCCCTCACCAAGCCTGTTAACGGCATACTGAGGACTCAATATATATCTAATTTTCCTTTTATATTTTAGTGATACCCAATAATTTGAGCTACAACCACGAATACTGCACCCAGTACGAACCAGGCGGCCAGTAACGGCCAAAAGAAGCGAACCCATTTCTGATATGGAATACCCGACACCGCCAAACTCCCCATTAAGGCAGAGGAAGTAGGCAAAATCATATTCGAAAATCCATCTCCCAACTGGAATGCAAGGACTGTGGTCTGCCGTGTAATACCCAACAGATCGGACAGCGGCACCATAATGGGCATCGTCGTCGCTGCCATCCCCGAACCGGAGGTAATAAATACATTCATGACATTTTGGAACACATACATACCCAGCACTTGCACGGATTCCGGCAGATGTCCCACCATGATAGCAAGGCTGTTAACGATCGAATCAATCACATTGCCGTGATCCAGCACGACGACGATGGAACGTGCAAAACCAATGATCAGGGCACCATAGGTGATATCTTTGGCCCCTTTGGCAAACTCTGTCGCAATGCGACTTGGCCCGTAGCCTGCACAAAAGCCGGAAATGACTCCCATCGAAAGAAACAGGGCAGCCAGTTCCTCCATCCACCAATCTTTTTTGGACACTCCCCAGATTAACATCGCGAAGCTTACTATAACGGTCAAAATGATCAGGATATGCTTAAGCTGTATGGAAGGCAGATTGGATAGATCCACCGGCTTGTCTTCAGCGCTCTTTTCCAATTCGTAAACGAGGCTGCTTTCCGGGCTTGTCTTCACTTTACTGGCATAACGCATAATATATAAGCTCGTAATAACGATCAGGATGACCAACAGGATGGCACGAAGCCACAGCCCTGAAAAAATAGGAATTTGCGCAATCGCCTGTGCCAATCCGACATTAAACGGGTTCAGCAGCCCGGCGGTAAACCCGCAGGAGGCTCCCAGCGAAATCATGGCTGTACCCGTCAACGCATCAAATTTCAACGCCCGGGCGATGGCAATACCAATCGGCACGAATACCATCACCTCAGTGGACATTCCCATGGTAAAACCACCTACGGAAAACAAGGTGATAAACACGGGAATGACCCATAACCCCTTGTTGGAAAAAGACCTCGCAACTCTTCCGGTCACCGCCTCAATTGTGCCCGAGGAAGTAATAATCTGAAAGACACCGCCAATGATTAGAATGAAAAAGACAACATCAGCCGAATCGACTAGACCGGATACGATGGATTTTGGGATGTCCCACAGCGTAACCGGATTCGGATCGACATGAGCGTACGAACCGGGAACGACATAAGTCAATATTCCAGCCACTAAGGTCAGGAAAATAAGAATGACAAAGGTGTGCGGCATTTTCAGCCATTTCTTCGGACCGCTCGGTACGGTCGTGTTGCTACTCATTCGGATGCTCCCCCGTTTCTCAACGCGTGCCATTGTTCAAATTCAGTCCGTACCTCTCTCAGAGCCACCGGATCGGTTACCAGATCATAAGCGGTCAGCGCCAGCGCTTTGGCGGCATAATTCATTTCAATCATGCCTTCCTCTGCTCCTGCAAGCCGGGCAAATTCTGGCGTATGCGTGGACGCGTCACCCAATCGGATATAAGGATGAATCGCTGCAGTAATCTGGCTGACATTGCCGATATCCGACGAGCCGATCCCTCCCTGCGCAGGCGGCTCGTGAACCTCCAAACCCAGCTGCTCCAACTTGCTCTGGAACAAAGCCGCCAGCTTCTTGTTGGTATTGCGCTCCGCATAAATAAGCCCCTCGACAATATCCACCGTCGCGCCCATACCTTCTGCCGCCGCACGAACAGCACGATACACCTTGTCCCTCACCTCAGCCAGACCGACGACGGTTTGCGCCCGTAAAATAAACACAGCCTCGCACAGCTCCGGCACGACATTGGGAGCATCCCCGCCTTTGGTAATAATGCCGTGGATACGTACGTCGCTGGTAACGAACTGGCGAACGGAATTAATCGCCACAAAGGCATTGATCATAGCATCCAGCGCGCTAATGCCTTTCTCCGGAGAGGATGCGGCATGAGCCTGCTTGCCATGAAACGTGAAGGTGGCGTCGACGCAGGCCAGTCCCCCGCGTAAAACCATCGTTTTGTTCTGTGGATGCACCATCATCACGGCGTCCACACTGTCAAACACACCGTGCTCGCACATCATGATTTTGCCGCCACCCTCCTCCTCGGCGGGTGTGCCCAATACCACAATACGTCCGGGTAGGTCCGGTATCGCTTCTTTTAGGGCTATGGCTGCTCCGACCGATGCGGTACAGATCAGATTGTGACCGCAGGCATGTCCGATCACCGGAAGTGCGTCATACTCTGCCAGCAAAGCAATTGTCGGTCCGCCGGGCTTCCCTTCCCATTCGGCGCGGAAGGAGGTTTCCAGTCCTGCAATCCCCTTTTCCACAGCAAAACCAGCTTGCTCCAGTGTACTCGTGAGCCATCCCTGAGCCTGATATTCATGAAAGCTCAATTCAGGATGGGTATGTATTGTTCGGGCAAGCTCCCGCAACTCATGATCCTTTGCATCTACAGCCTTCAAAATCTCTTCATGGGATGACGTTCTGCCATTATGTCCGTTCGTTGTTAAATCCATCAATGGAATACCGCCTTTCATTCGCAATAACGAATAATTATACAACCAATATTCAACATTGTATAAGCGAAGACCAGTGAAGTAAATTTAATATTTTTTGGCTTTATCCTTAAAATTATTTTATATATGATATATTTGTCCTTGATATACGCTATTTTTCACCATTAATTACGTATATTCAATGTATTTACAGCCTCAAGACTGGAGCATCCATTCTACAAATCTTTCCACTGCCATAGGACGGCTGGATTTATTTTTATACAACATCCATGTTCTACGCAGGACAGGATCTCCATTTTTACGAATCAAATTAAATGCATACAGTTCATCCTTGGGAGAGATAAATATTTCGGGTACGATTGAATATCCCAGTCCGTGCCGAACCATTTCCTTGCAGGTTTCGTAGCTATCCACCTCCATAGAAACTCGTGGTGCACGGCCTATTCTCTCACTCCACCATGCCTGTACCGATTCGTTGAACGAGGAATACATATGACCGGAAAGTTGCGGCTTCCCCGGGTCCTTATAACGAATCATTGGAAGCTCCGGCAATTGCTCAAGCTCTACAGCTTCTTTGGAGATCACGCAGATATGCTCCTCATGAAGAAGATGCTTTCCCTCAGACCAAGGGTAATCATTGCGGATAACACCCAGATGAATTTCATCCCCGCGCAGCATCTCATAGATTTCCGCACTGAGTCCGCAGGTGACTGAAAATTGCACGTCAGGATAAATATCTTTAAAGCTTTTAAGAATCGGCGGTAGCCGATAATGTCCGTAATAGCTTGAAATCCCCAAGCGCAGCGTACCTTTTACTTCCTCGCTCAGGTGAATGACAGCTTCTTTTAATTCGGTCAGTTCCCTCAAATTCCGTTTGGCATACTCCACCAGTCGCTCCCCTTCCATGGTCAGCTTCGTTCCTCTGTTCCCGCGTACAATGAGAGGTACAGCGAACTCCTTTTCCAATTGGTTCAGACGGTAGGTCAAGGCAGGCTGTGTAATATATAGACGTTCGGCGGCACGTTTCATGCTCTGTTCTTCTGCAATGTAGCACAACATTAAACAATCCTTTTCATCCACCATGATCACTCCTTCAATTCAATCATTCCTTTGTTTAGCCGTTCCTTTGTTCTCCGTAAAAAAAGCCCAGATATATCGGTCTATTATAACGTATGAAAAACTTAGGCATAAAAAAAACGGACAGTGGATTGTTCCATTGTCCGTTTTCGTATTTTTCGCGCTAGTTATGGATTAGGATTCGTCTTGATTACTGCAAGCTAGTGAGGGACAAATGAACTGAAATCGTCCCGACTGGACTGATCCGCATGATAAAATACTACATCCCCGTCCTGTAAATGAAAGATATGCCCGTACGGGTCTTTTATCTCTCGGCGGTAACCCTCCAGTTGCCACTGGTTCAATAGCGGACCATTTATATACTGTAAATGCGGATGCTCGGTGTCCCCCTGACGCAGTGACTCCACATTAAAGTTGACGACGATAAAGCCCGTTTTCTTGAATATATCTGTATGCTCGTTTAGCTCCTGACGGCGACTGACCTCGCGCAAATCCGTGCCTTTGGTGACTGCGTATACATCAGCAGGCAGGCTATATTCACCATACCAGCGCTGAATCGACGCATTAGCGCGATCCACGTTGACCCCATCTGGCAGGTCTGTCTTCGGACCAATCAAGGTACGCACAGCCGCAGGCAGTACCAGCCAGTCGTAACGTCCAATCCAGGTCTTGCTGCGTGCAATACGGTGGGCATACAGGGAAACATAACGTTCCAGTGTCAACTGGCTTTGCTGTGCTTCACTCAGCTCATGCTTGTATTGGTAGGCTGACGTGTCCTGCATTTCCTCCATCGGCACATTGCGTAGCCGTTCATTCAAAATAACATATCGCTTTTCCCGGTCCTCCGCCGATCCCAAACGGATAAATTTTCGACTGCCGGAATGTGTATACAGATCCACCTCTTCCCGCTGTCGCCCATCTTTGCTCACCCAATAGAACGATGGCGTGATGCGAATACCGTCCTTGGCGCTAAACATATTGCCTTTGGTTTTGAGGTCAAACTTGAAATGATAGCCTGTCTTGACCGCCACATTTGCATAACCTTCATATGGGTGACTGCCGGGACGAACGGGCAAGGTGAACGGCTCCGGGTTCCCTCTAGGCAACCCGCCTATATTGCCAAGCCCCGTCCAATAGGACAGGCCACTATGCGTCGGGCTTCCTTTTCGCTGTCGAAATACCCGCTCCCAATGGTAATCGGCAATATCCGTGATATGAAAATCGTACATCCGTCCGATGACCTCAATATTCACCACATCATTGGCAACATGATGGGCGATATCCGTGTTGGCATGGCGTTGTTCGGTGAACCCGTCCGGTGCATTTTCGGCAATGGTACGGAACTCAACTGTATACTTGCCTTCATCCACCCATACGGGCAAATAAAAGTCTGTGTCGAGCTGCTGCACCGGAATGTCGATCCAGGTACCCCGCGGATAAAATTGTGTCTTCCCTTTGTCGTAGACATCGAACGGAAATCGTACCTGCTTGGTTCGTACATATTTGGCATACTCCCGATCACCATAGCCAGGAATATTTAAATGTGGGCCTGCTGTCGAGATCGTCACCCGGAAAGGGCGCTCCAAAATAAGCGCGGATCGTCCTTTCGTAGGTTGGGTTTTCTGGTTATGAGCAGCATCGTCCGACACTTTAGACAGATTCACTACAGGAGTGTGGACAGTCACTGTATTAATTCCCTGTATCGGAAACGTTTTATCCGCACCTCCATTGATATTTCCTTTGAGAATGGCGTAAGTGATGTCACCGCTGCTGGGCGTATTGGACTTATTTATCTTATACTTATCAATCACATGATCCGGACTGTACAGCACATCCGGCCCAATCGCTCCAGAAGAGGGAATAACGCCTGGCCTAGGGCCATTCACCTTAACACGCACTGGATTCATAATGATCTTGTTTTCAAAGGTTAGAGTGTCGTTTTCCACTTCGATTTCCTTAACAGCCCCCTCTGCCTTGGATTTCAGTGCACTACGGTCATCAGGTACACTCGGCTTGCTGCTGCCACCGTTTTTGCTACGGCTACCGCCATCCACTGTCCCGGGTGCAGGGGGCGGATAAAAATTGCCCTGAGTCGCTGCAATATAGGAAGGGGGTGTATAAGATTGCGGACGCAAAGTGATTGTTTCATTAGGTAACGCATAATTTCGGAGCGTAGCCTCCTTAATGCCGTACACCTCCAAATTATCTATCGTCCAATATGAGTATGGACGGACGATTTGGTAAGTATAGGTTCGCTTCACGGTCTCACTCCGTCGAGATTTTTTCTTAGGCCGCCAGGTCAATCGATATTCCCGTTTTACGTTCACTGTATATGTACACTGGCCTGTCATGTTCACAAACTTATGTTGAAAAAGGTATCTCTTCGCTTGCACATGACCGTATAGGCTTTCAGATGTAGGAATACCTTTGGATACGTCAAATCGTTCCCGACCACGCTGGTCCGCTTTGATAACGGCAGATACTGTCGGGTCCAGTTCGGCAGTTTCCAAGCGCAGACCTGGAACGGGGCGGGAGCAGACAACACCTTTTGTTGGCTGTTCATTATCTTGGCAATCTGAGGGTGCTCCCTCTTGGCTTTCTCCAGGCTTAGGACAGCCCTGAGCTTCTTTGTAATACAAATAAGCGGTAAACTGCTCAAAAGAACCGTCATAAGTAAATCCGGGTACAATTCCCGGCAAAATATCTCCGCTTGGCGGTTTACCAGTCGTGCTTTTCTTATAACCCACATACTCATATTTCGGGTTGGTTGGCGGGGTAAAATCATACGGTTGATCAGCTTTTAGTTCATCTTCTATTGGTGTAAATACGTTGTTAAGTGATTTTCCATCAGTTGTAAAATGCTTGACGATTAGACTGCTCTCCAGTTCGATCTTAAACAGGATGGGTTGGTAGATGCGGTACGCTTCAACTTCTTTGGCACAGTTCGGGCAGCTCTCTTCCTTGATGTTTTTAGGTTGAGTTATCGCATCCAGTTTTATATTTACGGTGATTGGAATAATGGTTGTATCCGTTCCAACCCCCTTTATTTGATAGGGAAGAATGTCGTCTTCCTTCGTACCATCACTTACATAATCTACATACTCAATGTAATCATCAAACCGAGATTTTGAAAAATACTTTTTATAATCAGGATTATTTTTGTTGACCTCCGCTGCTGGATTATACAACTTTGCTTCAACGCTCTTAATCTTACGACCAGGAAAATTAAATTTGTACGTGAACTTCGCCTCACCGTGCATCCCTTTTCCTGGCTCTTTTCCACCGTCGGTTACCCATTTACCAGCGGTGTTCATCCACATATCGAAGTACATCATCCCAACAAAATAGCGGGCATTCTTGTCTGGATAGTAGGACAGCGGTGTGATTTCTTCTGAATCGGCTGCCACCTTATCGGTGGGAAAAGAAAAAGGTGAGAGCTGCAACAAAAGCAGTACCCCCACCAGCAATACGGCCAGAATTCGTTTGGTGTTCTTCATGTGCTTAATTACCCTTCCACGGGTTGACCATCATTGGAATATAACCATCGCCTTGCAAGCGAAATCCAATGTACTGAATGTCTGCCAGCTTGAAAGACTTATAATTTCTAATTCCCTGGAAAAGCTCATCAGCAGACGAATAGATCGGGTAATAAATCATTTTTGTACCATCACCATTGTCCTGCGTCAACTCATCCAGTGGAGGACGGAGGCGTGCATCCTTGTTCTTGGTCAGGTAAAAAATACTGGCCGCTGTACTCGAACTTGTTTTTTCTCTCACCCGTAGGTAAGGAACACCTTTAGGTGTCGTATAAGGCTCAACAGAATAAATTTCTCGTAGTAACTTAGTAGGCAGATCAGATTGTTTGAAAATAACCACTTTCTCGTATGTCGTACCATCAACAACGTTCTTCATGAGGTTGGGAATTGTACTAATGGCCTTCTTATACGGCTCAATACTCACCGCCTTATGCCCTGTATCCTCCAGCGCAGCAATTTCCTTCTTCCCAATCCAGACCCAGCGGCTGACCTTATCCCACTCCACCGTTTGCCCCAGGCCTTCACTTACCAACCGCAGCGGCACAAAAGTACGGTTTTGCTTCAAAATAATCTTCGTTTCATACGTTTTGGTCTGCCCATCCACGGTAGCGGTGTTTTGACCCACTGTCATGTTAACAGCATGTGCATCATTTTTAATCGACACAGCCAATTGACCGCCTGTTTTCTCCCAGCCAACCTTAGCCCCCAATGCCTCGGATACAAAACGAATCGGAACCATCACATAATCGTTGCTATCCTGAAAAGGTTTAGCATCTGGAAACTGTATTTTTTTCGCGTTTAACAAGACTTCAATCGGTTTGGTGCTGCTTGCTGCCTCCGTCGTTGGAATCGTACTTGTCGCGCCCCATAGCAACGTGACTGCGGTCAAACTCAACATCCATTTTTTCATACTCATCTCTCTATCCCCTTTGTCAGCTTAAACTTTAAACTATGTATATCATCTCTAATCTCATAAACTTATCGCATCCCCACTTTCGGAAAATACTGGATACAACTTATATATTATAGAGTTTCCCTATTACAAAATCTATAAGAAAAACTTCTAATACAAAGCATTCCTAACAAATAGACTCTATTGAGCAATCCCTCCCCCTAAATCATAGAACTGACTCTTTAAAAAAGTTTATATTTCCGCAAAATATCAACAAGAAAGGGCTGCCTCTCCCTATGAAGGAAGAAACAGCCCGTGTGCTTCACGCGCAACAAAACTATGAATATATCAGCTCATACCACCATATGGATTATTCCAGCATCATCCAATATTTCTTACATCATAAATCATACCGGACTAAAAATCAAACGTTACTTTTCTCTCACGAAACATTTCAAAGATCATTCATGTATACCTGAACTTCCAGCTTGATAGCGTTGCTCATACACGTCCTTGTTGACCATCCTCAGCCCAAACAATCTGCGGATACGCTGTCCCGGCTTGGCCTTGAAGGTCACCGTCGCTTGATCCTTACCCTCCAGATATGCAGCCGGAATAGCAGCATTAACGTTGTAAAACTTATCGGCCTCATCAAAACCTTCACTAAAATGCTCAAGCGGATGACCGTTAATCAAAATATCAAAACCGCAGTTAGGCATTTCCAGCGTAGCTGTGTAGGTAATGACCAACAGCATTGGAGCAGACGGATCTGTATTCAGATCAAAAGAAAACCAGCCGTCAATTCCCGCATTCCGGTAAGGTCGGTTATTCACATATCCGGTACGAGTCGAAGCATCTCCCTGGAAGTTATGGTCTCGCTCCGGCTGCATTTCTCCGGGTTGGGCAAAATCAATCGTGCACTGCTCCAGAATCGCCAGCTTTTCGCGTGCCGCTGTGTATTCCTGTTCCGCCTCCTGCCACGCTTCCTTGGTAAAAATGTCCCAGTATACGGAATACGTACGGTCATGCATTTTATACAGAGGAGATAATTCCACATCCCGGGGATGCCCTGCATTCAAGGTACGAAACGTATTGGTCTTGCCCTCCACGGGCTGAATCCAGGCATCCAGCTTTTCCGTTTGGGGGATGAATACTGGTGTGTACAGGAAATCCTTGGCTTTAGGATCTTCTAAGGGTCCAAGGTCGCCTGCCAGCACCAACGGTCCATACATGATAGCCGCCCGATCCGGGTTATCTGGCATCTGCTCCAGTCTCAGCGACATCGGAATCGTCACCTCTACAACGTCACCGTCAATCCACGTTCTGGCGATGGAGACAAAGCTGCCCGGTTCCGATACAACCGATTGCTCCTTGCCATTTACACGAATGGTAATTCCTTTTTCAGCCCAATATGGATAACGGATGAGCAGCATAAATGAGGCAGGTTGATCGCATTGAATCTCCAGCGTCGTATGATCTGTCTCTGGATAGGAAGTATTTTGATTTAACGTAACACCTGTGTCCTTCCATTCCAGCGTGGAGGCAATGAACTGATTGACATACAGCTTATCGTGATCGTGAAAATAAATGCCGCTGCCGTAGCTCGCATGGTTTTCCATCCCTGTGCCGACACAGCACGTGAAATCATCAAATTTGCTTTCAAAATGCTTGTGCCCACCCATCGCCAGCGACAGAAAATACGTTACGCCCCCGTGAACCGGGTCCTGCGAAGCCAAAATATGATTGAATAGACCTCGCTCATAAAAGTCCGCTTCCTTGGCGGAAACATTCCATTGAAACAGATGATTGGTCAGCTTAAGCATGTTATAGGTATTGCACGTCTCCGTCGTATGAGGCCCGATGCGATCATTCAAGCCATCTGGCGCGCCAAAATATTCTCCAAAGCTATTCCCGCCAATGACATACGAATGATGATCCACCACCCGCCCCCAAAAAAACTCCACCGTTGCCCGGCGTTTCGTATCATTGGTCAGCTCATATTCCTTGGCAAGCCCGATCAGCTTCGGAATCTGTGTATTGGCGTGAATGCCCTGCAAACAGTCTTCCTGCGAGCTAAGCGGGTCCAGCACCAGCTTGTGCCAGAAGCATTCAGCCAGCCACAAGTAGCGCTCTTCCCCGGTATCCGCATACAAATCGGCCAATACCTCATTCATGCCTCCATATTCGCAAAACATCATCTGCTGGAGCTGCTCATCGCTCATCGGCTTCATAATTCCTTCGAGCCAGTCCGCCAGCTTGCGCTCTACATCTAATGCCTTATCACACCCTGTCAAATGATGCGCATCCCGCAGGCCAGCGAATAACTTGTGCAGTGTATACAAGGGTGCCCAGGCACCGTTCAGGTCAAAGCCCTTCGAGCGAATATTTCCAGCAGACACCTCTTCAAAAAGTTCCTTCCCCCCTGGAATACCGGATACATATCCGTCACCATGCGCCGCCTGACAAACGGCTAGTTCATCCGTAATGTAATGAGCAATTTCTTTAAAACGCTCATCGCCCGTTGAAGCATACATCATGGAGCAAGCGGACAAGTAATGTCCCAGTGTATGACCGGAAATAGTCATCGCTTCCCAGCCTTCATACTGAGGCGCTTTGGGCGTAAGTCCGGCATATTCCCGAAAACGCGCCAGCAGGCGGTCTGGTTGAAGCTCCAACAGATAAGATCGGTTCAGCTCCATCGCCTGTTTGAAGGGACCTTCAGCCAATACCACCTCATTCAGTGCGAACGGCCTTGCTTTCATATGGGCTTTTGCTTTAAGAGTCACTTTCCGTTCCTCCTTTAAGGCGAATTTGGGATAAAAAAATGCATATCAAACACAATGAGCCGTTACGCGCCGCTGCCAGAGGTTTGCCCCCACTGCTGGTACAGCTGCGTTCTCGCCTCTGTAATGCCGGGATGAAACTGAATCAGCGCATGCTTGCGTGCAAAATGGACCTCACGGATCGCCTCCTGTACCCGCTGTTCCCCGCCTGCTCCGCCGAGTCCAGCGGCATGGAGCATGGAAGCGGCGGCTAATCGACCTTGGGCCATCGCGACCAGCCCGCTTTCGATGCCGGTAATATTGCCGGCAACGTACAGCCCTTTGAGCGAGGTTTCCATTCGCTCACCATGCAGTGGAACATGCCCGCCTAGCTCAGGGCTGTACACGAACTTGCACCCGGCTACCGCCGCCAGCTCAGCGAGCGGGTACAAGCCGCCGCTCAACGCCACGAAGTCGGCGGGTTCGACGCGCTCGCTGCCGGGAATAGGCGAGCCGTCCGGTTTAACGTGGATCAGGGTCACAGATTCGACCCGGTCCTGCCCGTTGACGGACAGCACTGCTGTCCGCAACCGGATCGGGATATCCCACAGACGGAAGCCTCTGTGGGGATAGCAGCACGCGATGAGTTTCTCCATCCGCATCGCAGCTGCGAGCCTGCCGCCTGCACGCATCCAGGCGGCAGGGGCCAGCCCCGACAGCTGAAGCAGCAGCTTCGCGGAGGCTGTCGGATCTGCCGCCGCACCAGCCAGCGGATTAGCGCACGGCAGTGTAATCGCCGCCACCTTCACCCCGGCGACAGACAGCTCGCGGGCAATCGCCATAGACAATACGTTCATGCCCACTATGATGCCTCGCTCTCCTGGCTTAACGTAATGAACGTTGGTCATCACCTGCGCGGCCCCGATGGACATCACGCCGGGCAGCGTCCAGCCATCCAGCGGAACGGGAATTTCAGCAGCTCCAGTCGCCAGCAATACGTAATCCGCAGTGAACAATCCACAGGAAGTGGAAATTTCCCACGTCGTTGTATATTCCATACCATGTACGGAAACGCCGCAGCGAATGTCCACCCCAAGTTCCCTGCAACGGGTAATCAGCTCATCCGAAACGTGTTTTCCAACCCACCAGCCTTGACTGCCTTCCTCATGATATTGCCCGGGCATACGTCCACCCGGCTCTGTAAACTCATCCAGTACCGTGACTGGCAATCCTTGCTCAGCAGCCGATACCGCTGCGGACAATCCAGCGGGACCTGCCCCAATGACGATGAGATGCGCCATTTCATTCATGTCACAATTCTCCCTGTGATTTCATTCGAAAGTTGCCGTCCGGTTTCCACCACCATACCTTCCTCCAGCTTGGTCAGGCAGGAACGGACGGTACCGAACGGATGAACCGTCAGGCGGCATTCGTTACAATGCCCAATGGCGCAGTATACACCTCTAGCCGTACCGGATTCCTCATGCCTTCTCAGCAAACGGACACCGCTGGCCAGCAGCGTTGCTGCCAATGGCTCTCCGGCCAATCCCTGCATAGGACGACCGTCAAAAATAAAAGATACCTGCCGCCGTTCCGGCTTTGGTCCCAAAATAGGGTGATTTACAATACGCATGCGGCTCATAAGGAACCTCCCTCTGCCAGCTGCCCGAACGTTACGGGACGCACGGGAGGCCTTTGGGATAACAGCTCCGCCTCCCGGCGGGCGGCAGGAACCTGATTGTAAAACCATGACTCCACCAATTGTCGGCATACCCTGCCCTGACATGCCCCCATCGTCACCCGCGTAGCCATTTTAAGCTGGCGCACGGTGTCCACGCCCATGCGGCAGGCCTGCTCCATCTGTGCGATACTCACTTCTTCACAGCGACATACGAGCAGATGACCTGATGCGCTCTCAACCGTCTCACTTCGTCCCGTCGCCCGCTTACTCATAGCTGATCGCGCAGGTTTTAATCGCTGAATAAAAATCCAGCGCCGCCTGGCCCTGTTCCCGGGTATGTGAACTGGATTGCTTCAGACCGCCGAACGGAGCCTGGTATTCGACACCAGCCGTCTCCTGATTAACCCGGACCATACCGGCGTTCGCCTCATCCAGAAACCGGTGAGCCAGCCGTAAATCGCGGGTGAACAGCGAGGCGCTTAATCCATAAATAGAATCATTGCACAGTCGAATCGCATCCTCAAAGTCGTCTGCCTGCACGACACCCATCACGGGTCCAAAAATCTCCTCCTGAATCAATGGATGGGACGAATCAAGTCCAGTCGCCACCATCGGACGCACATAATATCCGTTATCCGTCCCGGCGGCGGCTCCACCTTCGGCTAAAATATCGGCTTCCCGGCGGGCGAGTGATACATAGGACATGACCTTCTCATACTGACTTGCCGATGCCACAGGTCCAAGATACGCACTGGGGTCCAGTGCAGGGGCGATCTGGATTTTTTCCACCGCTTGGCGTAAGGCTTCCGTGAACGTCTCATAGACAGACTGTTCCACAATCACCCGGCTGGTGGCCGTGCATTTTTGCCCGGCTGAACGGAAAGCTCCGCTAACAATCATCGCCACCGCCTGTGCTACATCCGCGTCCTTCAGCACAATGGCGGCATTTTTACCGCCCATCTCGGTCTGGTACTTCATGTTACGGCGCGCGCATCGCTCGGCAATGCCCAAACCTGTAGCAGTAGAACCCGTGAAGCTGACCGCATCCAGTACCGGATGCTCCAGTAAGGCATCGCCAATACGGTTACCTTGCCCAATGACTAAGTTCAGTACGCCGGGCGGAAGCTGCACCGCCTCGAATAGCTCGGCGACCCGCACTGCAGTTAATGAAGCATGTTCGGCAGGCTTCCAGATGACCGTGTTTCCGCACAAGAGTGCAGGGGCGATTTTCCATAGCGGAATAGCTACCGGAAAATTCCACGGCGTAATGACTGCCGTTACACCCAGCGGAATGCGCTTCGTGTATTGGAGCACCCCCGGCTCATTCGAAGGAATGACTGTACCGATGGATCGTACGCCCTCTGCCGCGTAGTATCGGAGCAGATGGACACCTCGCATGACCTCTCCGCGCATCTCGGTAATCGGCTTGCCCATCTCACGGCTGGCCAGCTCAGCCAATTCAGGTAATGCTGCCTCTAGTAACCCGGCTGCTTTGAACAGATAAACTCCCCGTGCTGCGGGACTTAACGCGGCCCAACCCGCCTGAGCCAGCCGTGCCGCATCCCCGGCCTGTGTAATATCGCCCGTTTCTGAAAAATGGACGACTCCGACCTCCTCCTTCAAGGACGAAGGATTGTGAACCACCATTTCCTCGCCTGAAGGGTTCAGCCACTCACCGCCGATCCAATTTCGGCTCTCCATCGTCTTCACCTCCATTCAGGATGAAACTTCGCTTGGACGAACCGCCACCTCAAATGCTTCGCGAATACGGTCATAATCCGCCTGCGGCAGCGCAAGTCTGGGCGGACGTGTCGGACCGACCGGAAATCCAGCCAGCTCCATCATATATTTGATGGACTGTACCAATTGCGGGCTGGCATCATAGTGGAACAGCGGCAGCAGCCTGCGATACAACGCGGACGCTTCCGCCATGTTTCCCGCCTGCGCAAGTCGGAACAGCTCTACCCCTTCCTTGGGCAGCGCATTAGGTACCCCCGAAATCCAGCCTGTCGCGCCGAATAATGCCCCCTCCATCGCCAGATTATCTACTCCGACCATGACCTCCAGCTCTGTCTGATCCAAAATAGCGTGAATACGCCGTACATCACCCGAAAATTCCTTGACTGCTACGATATTTTCAATTCGCGACAAGTCCGCAAGAATATCTGGAGTCAAGTCAACCTTGTAATCATGGGGGTTGTTATACGCAATGATCGGCAAGCCCACCTCCGATAATGCTTCATAATGGGCCGTTACCTCGTGAGGCAGTGGATTATAATTAATGGGCGGCAGTGCCATGACACCCGCTGCCCCGGCATCCTTCGCATGCTGAATCCAATGCACCGCCTGTTTGGTGGACGGAGCCGCCGAGCCGACAACAACCGGGACACGCCCTGCCGCAGCGTCAATTACGGTATGCACAACCTGCGACCGTTCCTCCGGGGACAAAGCCGCATATTCCCCCAGCGATCCCGTAGGAACCAGTCCGCTAATGCCGCTTGCAATCAGATGCTCGCACAGCTCGGTCAGACGCTTATGGTCTACCTCCAGCTCTGCCGTGAACGGTGTAACCAAGGCCACATATACACCTTCAAAACGTGCCATATGCTTACCAACCCTTTCCCATCTTTATTTTCATATTCAGCATTCGGGAATGATGCAAAATGCTCACATCAGCAAAAAACCTTCTTTAAGCGGGTCCTCGGGGTCCAACACAAATTGATGATGTCCCGTCACCCAAGCCGAACCTGTAATTTGTGGAATGACTGCCGGATAAGGACCTATCTGCGTCTCGCCCACGATTTCAGCCCGAAACATGGAACCTGTGATGCTTTCATGTACAAACGGCTCATTTAAGCCCAGTTTTCCCTTGGCGTGCAGCACCGCTACCTTGGCCGAGGTTCCTGTGCCACAAGGAGAACGATCGATACCTCCCGGTGGGATGACGACGACATTGCGGCAATCGGCCTGTGGAGCCACAGGCTCCCCGTAAAATTCAATATGCGTCAATCCTTGAATAACCGGATTTTCAGGATGTACTACCTCAACAACAGCATTCACTGCCTCCCGAATCTGCACTGCTGTTCGTACAATTTTTGCCCCATTGCTCTGCTCCAGTGCAAGACCGATGGAAGCCGCCTCTACAATGCCGTAAAAGTTGCCTCCATACGCAATATCCAGCGTGACTTGACCGATATCCTCTACCTGGACCTCAACCTCACGGCGGTACACAAAAGAAGGGATGTTCGTGAACGTTACTTGTCGCACCTTGCCCGCATCCACCTTCAGCCGCACATGAACCGGGCCTGCCGGAGTGTCCAGCAATATTGATTTTTTATCCGCAGCAATCAGCCCGCCTTCCATCAGCGCTGTACATACTCCAATCGTATCGTGACCGCACATCGGTAAATAGCCGCCAGTCTCTATAAAAACCACACCGATATCTGCATCTGGATGACAAGGTTCTGTTAAAATGCAGCCCGACATCACCTCATGCCCTCGCGGCTCGAACATCAGCAAACGGCGAAAATCATCATGATGTGCTGCCATATAAGTCATTTTTTCCAGCATCGTATGACCTACCAGCTTAGGCGCGCCGTGAATGACCGTCCGCGTCGGATTGCCTCCCGTATGGGTATCAATGGTAGTAATTCTGCCCGGTACACTCATCCGGTTACCTCCCCGTGAACCTCGTGGCTGGTAAAAGCCTCCCCAAATCGGTCATATCGCAGCGGCTCCACCGGAATACAAGTGGATTCACTGCGTACCATTTCGGTCACCAGCTTACCCGTAACCGCCGCAAGACTAATGCCATCCCCCTCATGACCAGAAGCGATATACAGCCCCGGTACTTCGTCCACTGCCGATACAATTGGCAAATGATCAGGTGTCCATGGACGCAAGCCGGTATACGCCCGCATCAGCGGTATATTGGCTAAAGCAGGGAAAAAGCGAATGGCTCTGCGGGCGATTAAGCGAATCACTTGCTGATCGACACCTGTGTCCATACCGACAAACTGACGGCTGCTGCCGATCAGAATATTTTGGGATGCGGTTGGCTCGAACACCAGCGCTACACCGTATTTTTCATAAAGCTCATCCACACTCCGCTGACCGCCAAACTTGCTCATCAGATAGCCAAACTCCATTACCTTGCGGTTCCCAATGGAAGGCATTCGGGCAGACACCAGTATATGCCCTTTGCGCGGCATGATCGGAAGGTCCAAACCGAGTGAATGACCGATGCTGCGTGTCCACACACCTGTCGCCAATACCACTGCACCGGCATGGATAGCGCCATTAGGCGTCTCCACCCCGCGGACGTTCCCCCTTTCGTCCTGAAGGATGGACTGTATCGGCATGCGCGGTAATAACTTGGCCCCCATCCGACGCGCGGCCTCGGCCAGTGCATACGTCATCAACACCGGATTTACAGTGGAATCTGTCGCACACTCCAGCCCGCCCGGCAAATCTTTCGCTAAATGCGGCCATTCCTCTCGCAAATCCTGCTGATCCAGCATGCGAAATGGAAGTCCTTCCTGCTCTTGACGGGTTACCCATTGCTCAGCCGCTTGCATCTCCTGATCGTTTTCACAGACCAGAATACTGCCAGGCGCACGATACTCGAACTCATCCTCCAGTTCCCTAGCCAGCTCTGCCACCAGCTCCTGCGATACCAACGACATTCGACTGTCAAACCCGGGCTCTTTATCGATTGCCAATATATTTCCATCACAACGGGACGAAGTGCCTCCTGCAATCTCCCCTCGCTCAGCCAGCACGACCTTCATACCGGACTTAGCCGCATAATAAGCGATGGCTGTACCGATGATTCCGCCGCCTACAATGACCAGATCCGCGGCATCATGTTTCATTCGCTTCCCTCCCTTCGACCGTTTTAATCTGTTTGTGAGGTATTATTTACAGCTTGAGCGTAAAGCTTTGTTTCACAGGCTTGCTCAGCTCATCATAATCCCGTAACTGTACGGTGAACGTATACGTCTTGTTGCCTGCTCCGCTGCCTGCTGTTCCGCTAATCGTTCCTGTAAAGCGGTCCAGTGTGAACCCTGCGGGCAGTTGACCGCCTGTCACCGTCCAATCGTAAAACGGAACGCCTCCCTTGGCCTCCAGCTTGGCCGTGTACGTTTTACCTTTGACGGGTGCAGGCAATTCCTTCGTCATGATTTCTGGCGCGAGGAAAGGAGTCAGGTCCTTACGCAGCGGCCAGCCTGCTTTTTCTGCTACCAGCAGCGAAAGCTTCGTGTTCATCCAACGCCGGGTCGGAAACAGATGGCGCCAGCCTCCATTTTGACCGCTCAATCGGTCGACTTCTGCAAGCTCTCCGGAGAGATGATAGCTGTCGTCCAGCGCGGCTGGTCTGTGCTGATAAGCCATAATATCCGGGTCATTGCCCGCCGCTTCCTTCAGCGCTTTGACACCCGGGAATGTGTCGCTGAATACAATCGCATGACCGAATTCATGCATGATCAGCCCATGCACATCCGTCACTTTGGACAGATCGGATTGATACCATTCTTCATCGTCCACGGATGTAAATGGAATCGCATCATCATAGAAATCCAGAATCAAACTATAGGAACGGTTCAGGTTCCCCGGGACGGTCACACCGTTACGTGTATGATAATTGCCGTTCGTGGCTGGAAAGCCCGTAGAATAGGGTCCGTTCAGCCCTCTCATAAACACCCACATGCCTTTGTAGGGCTTATCATTTGTCACCTGTATTTCATTTTGCCAGTCGTCTCCTGGCAGATGGTTTACCTCAGCGTTGGCAGGAACCTCATCGAAAGGAGCCAGATCAAAGAAATAGAACCAGTCCTTTACCGCCAGCTCTGCGGCTTTTTTGGTAGCCGCATCATTGAAATAAGGCTTGATCGTATCGAAGCGGTAATCAAAATGGAGAGGGACTGTGGGCTCTTCATTATCGTCCTGATCCAACACGCGAATCGGAATGGACTGAGTAGTCGTGTGACCATCATTTCCGGCAACGGACATAGACAGCGTATAGTTCTCTATTTCACCGTTTCCTCCAATCCGGTCAGGATGGATGGCTAACCGAAAATCTTTTTCCTCCTGTGCATTGGCAAAAGTCAGCGTTTTGCTTGCACCTTGCGCCGACAACGTACTTGGCAGATCCATCATCAGCCGGGACGTGCCCTGCGCATTTAACGTAACCGTTAACGGAAAAGCGGCATCCGCTGGCGGCTTCACTTTTAGCTTCACATACGGGTTCGCCAGATATCCTTGCCAATCAACCAGATCTATACCATAATCGTTCACCGTCCGACTAAAGATGTCGATGACTTTTACATCCGACTCTGCCTCGGCATAAGCCTGTTGACCCGGAATAGCTGGTGTCAAAGCCACAATGAGAGAAGCCGCCAGTGCAGTCAGCCATATTTTGGTGTGCCTTTTATGCGTGTTCATTTGATCCCCTCCATCTCATTTTTGAATGACTTGCAAACTATGGACAGTTACCTATAACGCCACTGCGTTTTATAATAAAAGCAGTTCCTTAGGCGAAGAGGTCAGTACCTTGACACCGTCATCTGTGATCAGCACATCGTCCTCAATGCGAACCCCGCCGAAGCCTGGGATATAAATTCCCGGTTCCACGGTAATGACGTGACCCGGTACGAGCACCGACTTACTTTCGCGGGACAGCCGTACCTGCTCGTGAATTTCCAGACCAAAACCGTGGCCCAGCCCGTGACCGAACTGCTCCCCATAGCCGTAAGAAGCAATCACATCCCGCCCCAGACTGTCTCCCTCCCGACCGCTTATGCCGGGACGAAGTCCTGCAATCGTCTTCATATTTGCTTCCAGCACAATGGCATACAATTTCTCATGTCGTTCTGAGGGCTGGCCTACGAATACGGTACGCGTGATATCGGATAGATAACCACGCACATTTGCGCCAAAATCCATTGTGACGAACTCGTTCTGACCAATTTCCTTGTCACTGGCCAGTCCGTGCGGCAGCGCCGAACGCTCACCTGAAGCGACAATGAACGCAAAACCACCCGATTCCGCGCCTGCGAGCCGAAGCTGATATTCCAGTTCCGCCGCAATCCGACGCTCTGTAACTCCAGGCTGAATATAATTCAGCACCTCCGTGAAGGCGGCATCGGTAATACGAGCAGCTTCGCTAATGGTGTGAATCTCTTCTTCGTCTTTCACATCGCGCAGCCGTTCAATGACATCCTCCGTTTGTACGTACTCCAACGAGCCCAGCACGGCTTGAAGCTGTCCCGACTGTTGAAGTGAGACATGCCTGCTCTCCAAACCCAGTCTGTGGACACCCAATTTACTTGTGAGATCGGCCACGGTTTGGAAGATTTGCGCCTCATGCCGAATCACTGAATATTCCACTGCCTGATCTGTTGCCTGCATCATATAGCGGAAATCCGTCACTAAAAAAGCCTCTTCCTGCGTAACAAGTGCAATTCCAGCGGAGCCTGTAAATCCGGTCATATATCTTCGATTAGTCCCATGTGTAATAAGCAGTGCATCTATCCCTAGAGCCGGGAATTCCGAGCGTAACCGGGCCAGTCTGCCTGGAACACCCTGTAACGGTTTTGTCTTTTGACTCTCTTCCTCTTTCACTCGTACGCCTCCTTATTCCACATCTCTTTTCAGGGCATATGCCTTAGAACATACTCTCCACTTGCTTTTGAACACATGTATGCTCTTCTCGCTGCCGCTTTCCCGTAAGTCCTGCACCCAATTCTCCGTCTCTTTTTCAAGCATACCAGCGCGTCTCAGCTTCCTTTTAGCCTTTTATCCCTGTCAATGTGATGCCTTCGATAAAATAGCGCTGTCCGATAAAAAATATCAGGACGATGGGAGCCAAAATTGTGCTGGAAGCCGCCATCAGGTAAGGCCAGTTGGTATTGTTCAATCCCCGAAAAGTCGCTAGCCCCAGTGCTAGCGTAAAATGCTTTTCGTCACTTAAGTAAATAATCGGGCCCAAAAAATCATTCCACACATCAATAAATGTAAATATTCCGATCACGATCAATGCAGGCGAAGATAAAGGAATAATGACGCGCCATAGTACAGTCAGAGGCGTACCTCCGTCCATATAAGCCGCTTCGTCCAAATCGCGTGGAATCGTCAGCATGAATTGTCGCATCAAAAAGATGTTAAACGCCCCTCCACCGAACCATGCAGGAACAATCAGCGGCAGAAATGTATTCAGACCGCCCAGCTCACGCCACATCACGAAAGTGGGAATTAGCGTCACCGCGTAAGGCAGCATCATCGACCCGATCAGCAGAGAAAAGATCAGATTACGTCCAGGCCAGCGTAGGCGGGCAAAAGTAAACGCCGATACAATCGAGGTCAACATCACTCCTGCCAGCACACATACCTCAATGATGAACGTATTCATAAAATACCTGCCGAACGGTACTGAAGTCAGCGCTTCCGGGTAATTGCTCCATTCAAAAGGAGTGGGTATCCACTCTGGCGGGAACACGAAAATTTGAGATGTCCCCATCAGAGAGCTACGAATGAGCCATGCAAATGGCAACAGCATTAAAACACTACCTATCATTAAAACGACATACAGTACAACACGGCTGATTGGGAATGGTTTGGAACGGGTGGCGGTAGCAGGACTTCGGGAGCGTTCAGGCTGTGGAAGCGGATGTTGTGGTGTTTCTGAAGGATTGACAGAAGAAGTGACCTGATTCATGAACGTTCCCCTCCTTCATAGTGGACCCACTTTTTGGATGTGGAGAAAATCAGAACCGTTAGGACCAAGATGACGAAAAATAAGATCCAGGCCAGCGCTGAGGCGTAGCCGATTTTAGTCTCCGTAAAGGCCGTACGCCACAAGTAGAACACATAGAACAGGGTTGAATTGTTAGGCCCTCCGTTGGTCATAACATACGCCTGATTGAATGCCTGAAAGGTGCTGATTAAAGACATGACCAGATTGAAGAAAATGGTTGGTGTCATCGAAGGAATGGTAATGTGAAAAAATTTGTGCCACCTATTGCCGCCGTCTACCTCAGCTGCTTCATACAGATGGGTGGGAACCGACTGAAGTCCCGCCAAAAAGATAATGACCGTGTTCCCGATCCCCCAGGTGCTCATCATGATTAGCGAGGGTATTGCAGTGTTCTCGTCATAAATCCATTTGCTCCCCGGCAGTCCAACACCCTCCAGCAGCGAATTTAACAGACCAAAATCCGGGTTGAACATCCATAGCCACAGCATCGTGTTGGCAATACTCGGTACAATGGTAGGTAAATAATAAATCGTACGGAACACCGACAAACCCTTCACCTTTTGATTTAATAACAGCGCAATGATAAAAGCTGCCGCCAAGCCTAGAGGTACGCTACCCAGTGCATAATATGTGGTCACGAACATGGATTGGGAAAAGGTAGCATCCTCGGTCAAAATGGTTCGGTAATTGTCCAATCCGATAAAGGTCATCTGTCCGCCAATCGTCCAATCGGTTAAGCTGAATACGAACGAGGCCGCAATCGGTCCAATTGTAAATATCATTAATCCGAGGATGGCAGGAAGCGCGAATAGCAGACCCCAGTTTCGCTCCATGCGCATCATTCCTGATTTTGGTCGCTTCATGGGCTGTTCTCCTTTCGCAGCTGTCCCGCCGCATTATTCATCCGGGTATACTCCTTGAAGCAATGGCTGAATGATAGGTTCCAGTTCATCCAGCGCCTGCTGCGGCGTCTTCTTGTTCGTCCAAATCAGATCCAGCCCTGGGGTCAGCTTGGAACCGATATCAGGCCAGTTGCGAAGGGTCGAAGTTGACGGCTTGATCGCATAATCTCTGGCATACTCAATGCCAGCCTTTTGAAATTCCGGTGGATGTGCGGCATTATTTGTCCATGACTGGATGGCCTGCTCATCGGTATAATATTTTTCCTCGATAGGCATCCAAAGACCAGACTTGAACAGATCCACCTTTTCGGGATTGTTATGGTACAAATAAAATTCGAGCGCTTCCTTCGGGTGCTTGGTGCTCTGGAAAATGACCGTGGCTCCCGCAACAATCATCGTTTTGGGCTCTTTTAGCTTCGGCAGAACGCCGATACTCCATTGCAGCTGCTTGTTGTTCGAAAAATCGAGCAGGGACCATGTCCCGTCCACAACCATTGCGACCTTTCTTGTCTGAAGCCGAATCGTATTGGACGGCATGTCCTGCTGCTGGATCAAATCAGGAGAAACATGCTCCTTGAAAACCAGATCCTGCAACTTCTGAAAAACCTCCACCGACTCAGGACTGTTCAGGGTGTACTTCTTGCCCGTTTTGTCAGTCAAACCTCCACCGTTGCTCGCTAAAAGCGGCCCCCAGGAGCTGCGGTCATTGCCAAAGGCAAAGCCGTATTGCACAATATTTTTCGGATCAAATCCACTGTCTCCCGGATGCTTGCCGCTCTGATCCTTGGTCAGCTTTTTGGCAATTTCCAGAAATTCATCCCATGTCCACGCTTTTTGAGGATCAGCCGGAGGGACGGGTACCCCTGCTTCTGTAAACAACTCCTTGTTGTAAAATAACTGCATCACTTCCAATGCGGTGTAATTGCCGATAGACTTGCCGGGTTCGCTGTAGAGATAAGAGGATTTGAGCTTGTTTTTTAATTCGGGATATTCGTCATAATAAGAGGATAAATCCAGGAGACTACCTTCACTTGCCCATTTCATCGTGAGGGAATCGCCCAGGTAGGCGATATCAGGAAGCTGATTGGCAGCCATTAACGTGTTAATTTTCGTCGTGTAGTCACCAGGGACATGCTCGCCCTTCACCCGGATGTTCGGATGGGATGCATTAAAGCTTTGAATCATTTTTTCCATCGCCTGCTTCTCGTCATTGCTTCCCCAGTACATGAACTTGAGTTCGACCGCATTGGGATTAGCCGGTTCGCCAGCGTTACCACTGCAAGCCGTCAGCCCTGTCAACATCGCCGTCATCACGAGAGCCATCCATGTCCGTAACCTTCGTTTCAGCAAATCAACCGGCCCCTTCCTGAACTGGTTTCTCCTTACAAGCCTATTATGCGCCGAGAGCCCAGAGCCGACCACCCAACGACTCCAGACTCTCTTTGTTTTGGTATGATTTTTTTAACAGCGCGTTTACAAAAATGTTTTACGAAACTCCGTCGGGGTCAGTCCGGTATGCTTTTTAAAGGCAATGCTAAAATAGTTGGTATCTGTGAATCCCACAACCTCCGCTACCTCCGCCACCTTGCGATTCGCGTCCAGCAGCAGTTCTCGGGCTCGCTCAAAGCGAACACGCGTCTGGTAGTCTGCGAAGCTTTCACCTGTAACTTGCTTGAAACGGGCACTCAAATATTTGGGGCTCATATTCATGTACTCTGCAAGACGGTTCAGCCCACCATCCTCCTGAAGATGCTCCCGAATCCATTCCTTGGCCCGTTGGAATTTGCGTGGAATCCCCTTCTCACGTGATTCTCGGACATGACGACCCACCCGAACAAAATAGCGCGATACATAATCAATCATCTCGGGCCCATGCCGTAATCGGGACAGCTCCAACAACGGGTCCTGCTCCTGCATGGACGTTTGTCCTACAGATGCATCACTCTGAACGATCCGCATGACGAACAGCACGAGCTGAGTGACAATCATTTTCACCTGCTTGACGGGCAACCCTGCCAACTGTCCTGACCATTCCTGTAAAATCGCATGTACGGCAGCATCATTGCCTGCTCGAATTTCCGTAATCATTAGCAGTTCCTTCTCCAGTAATTGACTGCTGTTCGGCTCGGCCGCCTGAATACTCTCATAGGGGATGATCTGGCTATAGCCCACCCACCCCCGATGCTCTGCCGCTTGCACAGCTTCCTCATACGCTTCGGGAAGTTGCTCCATCCGTTGTACGGGACGGCTAATCCCGATGGACACGCCCTGGCTCAATCGTTCCTGCACGGCCTGCCGAATCTGCTGTGCCGTCCGTTCCGCCGCCCTGCAAGATGCCGTCGCCAGCAGCACAACATGCCGATCGCGGGAAACCGCCGCACCATGCGCCTTCGCCCCGGCTGCTCCCGCAGCCTCCCCCGTCAGTCCGGCGAATACATGGCTGCTTTTATGCATGGAACCGTGTGGCTTGCTAGTGGCGGTTGCCTCCTGCTGCGACGCCTCCTCCAGCTCGCAGCACAGCACGGTATAAGGCGGCCCATTCGTCTCGCCGAAAAATCCCAGCCCGTCCATGTCCCGAATGACCTCGGCTGCAGGACGCCGCTGCTGGAGCAAATCCAGCAGTAGATGCTCCCTGTACAATGGCTCCAATGAACGATGGCGGTGAATGGCTTCCTCCTCGCTTCTTCGCCATTGCGCAATGCGATCCTCTGCCCGGCTCAATGCCGCTTCGAAATCCTCGCTGGTCACCGGCTTGAGCAAATAATCGACCGCTTGAAGCGAAACTGCCTGACGAATATATGTCATAGATTCGTACCCTGTTAGAAATAATAACGGGGTCCGCTGATCCTTTTCCCGAATGGTTTTTGCTACGTCCAGTCCACTCATATCCGGTAAATTAATATCCAGTAAAATCATGTCCGGTCGCTGCTCCGTATACAAACGTAATGCCGTCGCGCCGTCCTCCGCCACATCACTGACTTCCACTGACAGGCCACTTTCCGCCACCATCAGCTTCAGTCCTTCCCGAATATGGTATTCGTCGTCCACAATCAGCAGCCGGTACATGCCATCCTCCCCTTTCTTATTCGGTTCGAATGGGTGCCAGTAAGGTAACCGAGGTGTATTGACCCGGCTCGCTTGTCACGGACAGTCCATATTGCGGACCATAATGCCGAAGACGTTCATGCACATTGCGCAGCCCAAAGCCAATAGCACTCCCCCGTTCCGCATCCAGCGACTTCCGGATATCGTTCAGACGCTCGGCTCCAATACCGCCCCCATCATCACTGACCGTCAAACGCAACATATCTCCTTCCCTTGTACCAGATAACATGATATAGCCACGGTCGGTGCGCCCTTTTAAGCCGTGATAAATAGCATTTTCGACGAGCGGCTGGAGGATTAGTTTGGGTACATAAAATCCGCAAATATCCTCCTCGACCTCGCAAATCCACTCGAACGAATTCCTAAACCTGAACTGCTGCACCTTCACATAGGCGCTTACATGCTCGACTTCCTGTCCCAAACTGATTTGCTCTCGGCCATAACTTAGCGAAATGCGAAAGCATTTTCCGAAGGCACCGATTACCTCTGCCATATCCCGTTGCCCATTCGCCAAGGCCATTCCCTTCAACGATTCTAGCGTGTTGTACAAAAAATGCGGATTAATCTGCGCCTGAAGCGCGCGGAACTCAGCCTGTTTACGCGACAGCAACGCTTCGTAGACCTGACCGTACAGTTCATGATTTTTTTGCATCATATGAAGAAAACGCTCCCCGATCTGCCCTACCTCGTCCTTAGGATTAAAAACAACGGAAGTAGGAGCTTCGAAAGCTTGGGCTGAGCCTGTAGCGCTCACACTCCCATCGACCGCCATTAATCGGCTCAATTGAAGCAGGGGGCGTCGAATCGTGTCACTCAGCCGATAAGACAGCATCCAGCCCAGCATCAGTGCAATCAAAAAAGTCCAGATGGTCCAGGCACCAATTTTCCGCGCATCCTCGAACAGCACAGACTGATCGACTTTTTGCAGCAGCGTCCATTGTCCTTCATTTAACGGGCCGTAAGAGATCATCGTCTGGCGGCCGTTCCATGTTCTCCAGTCCTTCGTAAGCACAGGCCTATCCACAGCCGATTTGGCAATCTGCCGCAATAGCGCTTGATCCGCAACACCCTGCTCCGGCAATCGGTATACAAGCTCGCCCTCCTGATCCAGCACCCACATCTGGGTATTGCCATCTGTTTCATGAAAAGCAAGCCCCCGAAACAGACTGGCCTTGTCGATTTCCAGCAGCAAAAATCCGAGTGGTGCATAATCTCCAGTCGTTTTTCGGAGCAGTTTCCCCACATAGATGCGATCCTCCGCCATTCCGCGTCCTGATTCAAACGGCGAATGAGCCATCCACATCATGGGCCGCTCGGCGAGTAGGCGGCGATAGTACACACGTGCTTCCTCTAATGTAGGAAGGCCGCCAAAACGGACCGAAACATTCCCCTGATAGAGAGAATGCTTGAGCCCGCCATTGGCGGCATATATGAGAGAGGACGTGATATACGGCTTGGTCTGGGTTTGCGTACGGACAACCATACTGAGTGTTTCATCGTTCCGTAAATATTCATAATCATCTTCCGGCTTGGTCTCCAGTGTGGACTGCACATCAGGACTGCTGAGAATGGCATTGGTTAGATCATTCAAATCGGAGAGCGTCGCATTGACGTAATTTTCACTCATTTGCCGGGACTGCATAGCCAGCGCTTCCGATTTCTCACCTAGGGAATGGGCCGCGATCCGGTAAAAGGTAAAGGTCAGTACCACCATCGGAATGACGGTGAGTACCAGCGTCAGTACAATGAATTTCCCACGGATTGTAGGAATCCCGGCGAACTTTTGACGACCACGGCCTCCCATTCATCTGCCTCCCTTACACATAGGCTGGGAGCCATGTCCCGTGGGCTGCAATTAGGTCATCACACAGAGAAACGATATCATCCATGGACAACTCTGCGGACGTGTGCGGGTCCAACATAGCAGCATGATAAATGTGCTCCTTTTTCCCGGTGATTGCAGCTTCAATCGTTAACAGCTGGGTATTAATATTCGTCCGGTTCAGCGCAGCGCATTGGGGTGGCAAATCCCCGACAAAGGTTGGCGTAACCCCGTTACGATTCACCAGACAAGGTACCTCCACACAGGCTTCCTTCGGCAGATTGGTAATTAAGCCTGTGTTCATCACATTGCCGCCAATGGCAAAAGGCTGATTCGTTTCGATCGCCTCAAATATATAAGAGGCATACTCGTTTGACCGTTCATGACGCAGATCCTGATTACCCAAAAGCTCTTCACGCATCGTTTCCCATCGTGCAATCTGGCTCACACAGCGACGCGGGTATTCATCCAAAGGAATATTGAAGCGCTCGATCAGCTCAGGGTATGCCCGTTTGATAAAATACGGATGATACTCCGCATTATGCTCGGACGATTCCGTAATGTAATAGCCGAATTTTAGCATCATTTCAAAGCGCACCATATCATGATGCTTTTCCTGTTGCTTAGCGGCGGCTCGTTTTTTAATCTCAGGATACAAATCCACACCGTCCTTGCTCACTTCGAGCAGCCACGCCATATGATTAATGCCTGCGATTTTTGCCTTTACACCTTCCTGCTCCAGCCCGAGGCTTTTAAACAGTTCCGGTATACACGCCTGCACGCTATGACACAGCCCTACCGTACGGACACCGCCATAAACGTTCATCACATTCGTCAGCACAGCCATCGGATTTGTGTAGTTGAGAAACCATGCATCCGGGCACACCTCGCGCACATCTGCCGCAAAATCGAGCATCACCGGAATCGTACGTAAATTGCGGAAAATACCGCCAATACCAACCGTATCGGCAATCGTTTGGCGCAGGCCGTATTTTTTAGGAATTTCAAAATCCGTAATTGTACACGGATCATAGCCGCCTACCTGGATGGCATTTACCACATAGGTCGCCCCACGTAGTGCTTCCTTGCGATCAGTGTAGGAGCGAATCACACAGGTACTCCCTGTTGTTTTTTTCAAATTGGATAAAATATTTTCTGAATCTTTTAGCCTTACAGGGTCAATATCGAACAACGCCAGTTCAAAGCCCTGCAAAGCAGGCGTCAACATACAATCGCCAAGCACATTTTTAGCAAATACCGTACTGCCTGCACCCAGAAATGTAATCTTGCTCATACTTTTTCCCCCATTCACCTTTTTGTTCGCGGTTTTGCACCTCAAATGCAAGGATACCCACCGCCACTCTCCCCTTTATTAGGAGGAAAGTGACGATGGGAAAGGTTAGTCATGACTATGCGTTGTTGCCTCCCATTCAGGATACCCCCGCTGATTTAGCGGAGCTAATAGGCCGAAGCGGTAAGGCAGATGTTACCGAGGGTGTCGTAGTTGACGAGGTTACTGAATTCTCCGGACTAACCGGTGTTACCGATGAATCCGCAGCCCCAGCCTCAATCACAGTTACCTTCGCAATTGCCTTTAACTCTGTCCCTTCTACTTTACCCTTCAACTCAAACGAACCTGGAGCAGCATATTGTGCAGGGTCTATATCCTCCCATTCCACAGCCACCCATTTGGTGGAGCCTTCTCCATACGTAGCTTCCACGACGCTTGGCAGTTCGGGTTTTTCACCTGCACGAGTCGTCACGTTTACTTCTTTTAAAGCCGTGATTTTCTCGGCTCCCGTTAGGTTTTGTGCTGTACCAGAGGCCAGTCCTGCCACCTCGGTTGCATTCAAAGCACGGCTGTAGATACGGAATTCATCCACCAGACCATTGAAGTACGGATCAGGGTACTGAGATTTGCCGATGAAATTATTTTTGGTCTGACCCAGACTGGTAGGATTCAAGGTCAGGTTGGTATTGCGTCCCACTTCTTTTCCATCCACGTATAAAATACCTGTGGAACCCGAAAGCGTGACCGCAACATGCTTCCATACGCCTGTTGGCAGTACAGGGCCTTCAATCGTCTGCTCCTGTCCCTGCCCGTTGCCTTGGTTGGTAATGGCAAACAGCATGGTATTTCCTGCTTTAGGCGTCAGGAACATATATTCATTCGTCCCGGAGCCGAAGTCAAAAATCCGCACATAATCGCTCAGGCTGTTCGCTTTGACCCAGCCGGATACGGTCAATTGCTGTGTCCGACTGACAATACCCGCCGGCAGCTGCACATAGCTGTCCTTGCCGTTCAGGCTGACAGCATTGCCTGTTTTACCCGCAGCCCATGCAGCCGTTCCCTTCACGGCAGCATCATTGCCACTGTCCGATGAATCCGCAACTACAGAACCGCTTGTTTCATCAAACTTGTAAACTGCAAGCTGTTCAAGTAACGGAGCCGCCGGTTCAGCTACCACCGTTACTTTAGCCTCCGCTGACAACTGAGAATCGCTGGCTGTCAGCTTGAACACATACGTTCCTGGCTCGGAAACGTCCACCTTCGTGCGCAGCGATGTTTTGTTACTAAATGTGACCTTCGCGTCCTGTGGTCCTTCGATCAGACTCCACTCGTTTGTCACCTTTCCTTGCGGAAGCCCATCATCCGTAGCCGTGCCTTTCAGAATGATCTGATCCGGCAGCTTTACCTTCGAATCTTTGCCGGCATCCACGACAGGCGCCTTGTTCGGATCAGGTGTGGTCGGTGTCAACTCTACCGTATAGGAGGATGCTGTACCAATCTCCAATTTAAGTTTGTTGGTGGTCGCATACGCATTAAACTTTCCTTGCGATTGACCGCCCACTTTAACCAGATACGTTCCTTTCTTCAAACCGTCAAATGTAACGTACGTGGAATGAGCTTGGCCCGGCGTTTGATTTTTCAGTTGGAACCATACATAATCCTTGGATGTTGCCAACTTGGCTTCTGTATATTGGTCCTTTTCCAGCTCGATATACAGCTTTTCCGTGATCAGATTGACCCGCTTGAACAGGCCGTCCAGCGGCTTGATCGTATACACGTTGCCGCTTTTGCTCACCTCTGCACCGTAGCCCGTCAATCCAAAAATAGGATCAATCGCGATATCAGCACTTAATGTTTTGAGCGCACCGAACAATCCGAGATCAGCCTCACCGCTCATGCCGCGCCAGCCGTTAAAGAGCGGAACATTTTTACCGCCGCCAGTGCCGTTCGTGCCGTTATTGCCTTTTTCCGCTTGATACGTCCATGCGACCGCCCCGATGTTTTCAGGGTCGGAGCTGATTTGCCCGGAGTTAATCGCTCCAACATTGGCAATTTTAGCTGCATAGGACAACCGCTGTTGTTCCTCACGGTGATTGTCCTCATGATGGCGAATCCAGTCATCCATCGCATATCCGGCAAGCGAAGTCGTGTACTGGAAGTTAAACCAGTTCTCCCCGGTAATCGTCACCGGATCGGTGTAGTAGTACCATACGGGCATATGACCGCGTGCCGCACGGGTTTTGGCATTAATTTTACTCATCATTTCCAGGGCTTTACTTTGCTCGCCCTCTGTATCTATATTCTGCTTGGCTAACGTATATACAGCCTCTTCCCCTGTATTGTCATAGCTATATTCAGAACCGTAAGGATACTTTGTATTTTTAAAATTGTTATATTTACGATCCATTTTTTCCTTGAGATCATTCGCTTCATCATCATAGCCTTCATCATGAAGTGCCTGAATAATATCCGGTGTGGTCAGTTCGCCCATCAAACCTGTTTCCCAGTTGTACGCGACTGGCCCTTCATACAATGCTTTGAAAATGTTATACGCCCGCAGCAAATAGGTTTCCTTTGGATGCTTGTAAGTGACAAGATCCGGGTATTCCTTGGCAATCTTGTACATGCTGAAATACGTGTTGTATACGTGCGGATACGCATACCCTCGATAGGTCGGTGTATCGTTAGGCTCTGGCATCAAGAAATCATGAATTAAATAATCCTCATGATGTCCGTTCATCAGATTTGTCCAGATCGCCGTCTCCAAATAATCGTCTACTGCCCGCACCTCTTTGGCGACTGGAGACAGTGTGTTTTTCTCAGCCAGGAACTGTCCGTGGGTCAGACCCCAATCGTCTCCCCAACCCCAATAGCCGTTAAAAATGTTGCGTTTGGATTTGGTATGCATCATCCAATCATCAAATACCTTGTCGCGCAGATCACCCGGTACATTCCATTGGGTTTTGTCGACCATAAATGTAGCATGCCGTTGCAACGCCTGATCAATCGGCTCGATGGCATAGAACTGTAACACCGTTTTGTTGCCGTTGCCGTATTCTACCGTTATGAAGTTCGGACCCAGCTTAGTAAATTTCAGTTCATAAATGTAATGTCCTCCGGCCTTGCTATCTGTCTGCGGAATAACGGTTCCGTCTGGATAGGTTACTTTGCTGATCGCCTGCTTGGAGCGCAGGTCCACCTTCGCTTTTTGATTCGTAGGCACGATCATGCCGGGTACGACTGTTGTATCCACCAAGTTTTCTTGGTACAACGTATCTTTTACATCATGCTCGTCCTTCACCGCCAGAAACTTGAAACCATAGTTTTTGCTTTGACCAGGATTCAGGATCAGGCTTGTATTGGGCAAATACCCCCGATTCGTGGACTTGATGACATTGGAATGAATATAAAATACATTGAGTCCTTCCAGCCATTTGCCTTCGTTGGCTGGATTCCAGGCCCATTTGCTGCCTGGATGCTCCTCATCCCGCCAGTGATCCTGATATTCAAAGCCCGCACCTGTTGTGGAATCAGGAATCAGCAGCAGGGAAGAACCAATGCCGCTGGGACGCCCAGCTGTAATATAGGAGCTGTTATTGCCGACAAAGGAATGCGTCACCACTCTAGTTTCGTAGATCGCATCACCGTTGGTCCACTGCTCATTAAAAGGCAGAGGCAAACCGAAATCACCAATCTCCAATTTTTTTCCACTTGTATTCTGCACCTGTATATTCCACAGCACCGAACCATTCGACTCTGCCGAATACGTTTCAATGACTTTAAAATTGCGTATGCCTTCTGCGTTAGTAGAATTCTCGTACGTGACAGTGACACGGTTACCACTGGTTGTGATCTTACGTGCGTCTGCCGACTTGTTCGTCCATGCCTTCGTCCAGCTGCCTCCATCCAAGCGGTACGTGAACATCAGCTCCCCTAGCCACTGATGATCTGCGGTGTTCTGCTCAGGTGTAACCGTTGCGTTCATCACGTACTCTGTCGGGAAAGCATCTCCCTTGATACGTATGGATGAAATTTCACCGTGCTCACCTGTCTGAATCGTCAGCTTGTCATTGGATAGTTCATGGGCCTCTGCCGTATGCGTCCCAAACAACACAGACGCTGTGGTTAAAAACAAAAATGCCGCCAATATTCCCTTAAATTTCATCAACACGGCCTCCTTTTGGATCTCGGGGTCCTGATTTGCTTGCCAATCACCTGAAGTCTCTTCATTTCGCCGCAACCTCCTTGGAAATGTAAGCGTTACAACTCTATTGTACAAATCCTTGTCCATTGGTAAAATCAACATTTTCAACCGATTTATATAGGATTTCAACCTAATAGAGGGATACTGTTAGATCGGCAATCAACCAAGCTACGACAGATTTATCTGAATTAAGATTACAGATGATGGAGAGAAAGAAATTTAGATAGAGAGCAAGGAGGCATTTTTAGATACATCGGGGTTTGAACAAATCATACAAACGGACACTATAAAATCGAGAATTTATTTTGAGCTGCTGTAGTGGGGAATCGATACGTTGGGTTTTCAGATGCGAGGGTATTTATTAAGATAGTTTCGCTCCTAAAGTAGAATTTGGAGTCTGCGTATGTAAAGAATTTTGGGGATAGGGTATGGGGAAAATCTGCTGAAAGCATCTATAAACTGGGCTGATTCCAATGGTATGCTTTGTATTGGTCAACCCCCATTTTATAGAGCTAACAAATCATATCTATCCCATAGCAATAGCAAGGGGCATGTAAACCGTACAAATATAAATACTGCCCCAAAATCTATTTTTAGGGCAGTATCAACATATCTCATTATTTTTCTATTTTTATAGTTCTTGAATTGTTGGACGAATAATCATCTCATTAATTGCTACATCGGCTGGCTGTTCAATTGCAAATGCTATGGCACGAGCAATGTTAGAAGGCTCGATAGCAATTCTCATATCCTCATTAATTGCTGTTTTTAACTCTGAGTTTGAAATTGCTGCTGTTAATTCTGTATCAATCGATCCTGGCGAGACAATAGTCGTTCGAATATTGTTGATACACTCTTCTCTACGAAGGCCTTCTGTAATGGCACGCACAGCAAACTTTGTACCACTATAAACTGAACTAGCAGGGAATACTAAGTGCCCTGCTATAGAGGAAACGTTAATGATATGCCCTTCTCTTCTTTCTCTCATGGTTGGAAGAACGGCAGCAATACCATAAAGTACACCCTTTATGTTAACATCCACCATCAAATCCCATACTTTGATTTTCTTTTCATGAACAGGGGATAACGGCATGACTCCTGCATTATTGACCATTACGTCTATTTTTCCAAACTCTTTAAGCGCATAATCCGCTAACTCTTCCATCTGCTCATGTGAGGAAACATCCGTCACTTTATAAACAGCTTGCCCGCCATTATTTTGAATTGCTTCTTGCAGCTTTTGCAAACGAGCTTCACGACGAGCGGCCAGTACCAGCTTCGCACCTTTAGAGGCAAGTTCTTTTGCAGTCGCTTCTCCAATTCCACTTGAGGCACCTGTAATAATGACAACCTTATCTTGAATATTTGACATATAATTCACATCCTTTCTTGATGAAAACGTGATAACAATAAAAATGTTATTCTTCGATATGAAACCATGGACCTGAAGCTTGGATGACACCCCAAAGTTTTTCCGGAAGTTCAAGCTCACTAACTTTTGAAGCCTTTATCGCTGTTTGGATTTCAGACTCTTGTCCACTTTGAACCTTTTCTACCCAGTCTGGATTCATGATTAACGTATGACCAATAGCCGCTAAGGACAGCCCCTTATCTAAAGCCGTTACAACGTCATCCGGAGTGTCCATAGCACCAGCTGCCATTACAGGCAATCTGCCATTTACATGCTCTACAATTAATTCAAGATATGTTTTTTCATCCTGACTATCGAACGGCTTTAACGAGAGCGCATTTACGAGTGAAGCATGCACATAATCAACACCTTCTTCAATCAGGTGATCAATTAATGTATAGGTATCTTTCATTCGCAGACCACCTTCAATTGGTTCATCAGGAGAAAGCCTGTAACCCAATATAAACGGTTTTGTTGCAAATTTTCGAATCACATTTTTCATTTCTTGAACAACCGCCAACGGAAAACGCAAGCGATTTTCTAAAGAACCTCCCCATTGATCCTCACGTCTGTTGAAGAATGGAGAAAAGAAGTTTTGCAGCAAAAATCCATGTGCACCATGAATTTCAACACCATCAAATCCTGCTTCAATGGCTCGTCTTGTTGTTTCTCCAAATGCACGAATTACTTCCATGATCTCATCATGTGAAAGTGCTCTCGGTAAAACGGAAGGAGCAAATGCCGTAGCTTCAGTCTGTACAGCACTGGAACTTACCACATCTCCATTTGGAGTTAAGGTCGGAAGTGCTTTGTTGCCTGCGTGGAAAACTTGAAGTACCGCAGGAGCTCCTCCACTTTTCGCCGCATCGGCTAATTTTCGTAAACTTGGAATAAAGGTATCGTCATAGCCTGCAAATTCATGCGTAAAACCTATACCGTTTGGTTGGACATGCGTACAGCCTGTTATAACCAAACCTACACCGTTCACTCTTTTTTTATAATAATTTACTTCTTCATCTGAAATCGTGTAATCTTCATTACTGGCCCAAGTTGTCATAGGAGCCATAATGACTCGATTTCTAAGGTCGATTCCATTTTTGAGTGTAAAGGATTCAAATAGTTTGTTATATTTTGCGTTCATTTTCTAACCTCTTTCTAGTTATTCATTTATAAACTGTAGTAATTGTTGTCTTAAGTTAAAGCATTTATTCGCATTCCCAGAGGAGATTACCAGTTGATGAGCGCTCACAACATTGGTACAATAACATCATAAAGTATTCGAGTAACTCGAAGTCAATAGCAAGGAGGTTCGAAATTTTGAATCAGACATTACATGAACCAAAATATACGGTAAAAGATGTATCTGAAATAACTGGCCTTACAAAACATACGATCCGTTACTATGATGACCAACAATTAATACCTTTCGTTTCGAGAGACGGCAGAAACAATCGCTTATTCTCTGAACATGATCTGGATTGGTTGCGAATGGTGCATTGCTTTCGTATTTCAGGATTGCCGATTTCAGAAGTCAAACATTACATTGCTATGTGTTTGCAAGGTGATGAGACGATTCCTGAAAGGGCTGAGCTTGTTGTAAAACAAGAAAAAGAACTAGAAGCGAAGATCCATGAGTACAACCTTCAATTAATGCACATAAAAGAGAAGAAGGCTTACTACGAAAGTGTTTTGGCTGGTCAATTAGACGATACCTGGAATCCAGTTAACAATAACCCAGAATGTGGAGAAAAGTACGATATACCGGAACATATCAAATCAGCGTCAAAAGTTCATGCTTGATCTTAGAAGATAGTCTACGGCTTCGAGTACACTCGAAGTCAATTTTTTTGTGTATTTAATTTTGACGGATATTGCACCAATCTGCCTGTTACTTCAATGAAAGAGGGAGCATTTGCCGCGGCAGTGTGCTCCCTGTTCTAAATTCAACTATCGTTTTCCGTTAGTTGAACCCCGAATTAAATTAAGTTGTAGGTGGTAGTGAGAGGATTAGGCAAACATTTGGCACGAACGGGATAACGATCGCTTTGTCATCTGGTGCATAATAAGGATGTGAAGTGGGTGTCTGTTATGAATATGGATTGTAGTTGATTTACACATAATAATTAAAAATACTGGAGGATTTTATATGCAAAAAGTAACTTTGAACAATGGGGTTGAGATGCCCATACTCGGTTTTGGTGTTTATCAGATCCAAGATGCAAATGAATGTGAACAAAGCGTTTATGACGCTATTATGGCAGGCTATCGGTTGATAGATACCGCTGCCTCTTATTTAAATGAAGAAGCAGTTGGCAGAGCGATTAATCGAAGTGGCGTGACAAGAGAGGAGTTATTTATCACTACGAAACTTTGGGTTCAGGATACTGGTTATGAGCGTACAAAAAAGGCATTTGAAAAATCACTGGAAAGATTGCAGTTGGATTATTTGGATTTGTATTTAATTCACCAGCCATATGGAGATGTGTTTGGTTCTTGGCGCGCTATGGAGGAATTGTATCGTGAAGGAAAGGTCCGTGCAATCGGCGTTAGTAACTTCCATGAGGATCGCCTGATCGATTTGATTATTCATAATGAAGTAGTTCCTGCCGTAAACCAGGTTGAAACGCACCCATTCAATCAGCAAATTGAAAATGCAAAATTCATGAAAGAGAATAACGTTCAGATCGAATCCTGGGCGCCTTTTGCTGAAGGGAAAAATAACTTGTTCCAGCATGAGATATTGGCAGCCATAGCTGAAAAGTATAATAAATCCGTTGCTCAGGTGGTTTTACGCTGGTTGACACAAAGAGAAGTTGTTGTGATTCCAAAGTCCGTTCGTAAAGAAAGAATTATCGAAAACTTCGATATCTTTGACTTTGAGTTAAGCCAAGAGGATATGGAGTCGATTACTACGTTAGATACGAAACAGAGCCTGTTCTTTTCACATCGCGATCCTGACATGGTGAAATGGATCGGTAGCCGTAAACTCGATATCTAACCCTCTTTCAAAAGATCACCCGTAGGTTTTGATTACGCCAAAAGAACCAACAATTTAACAATAACCGTTAGAAGTATGGAGTAGATGCCCTAAGGAAATCTACTCCTCTTTTTCGTTTGCGGTATCAATGTATTTATTGAACTATCGTTCCCCGTTAGTTTAATACATTTATCAAAGAAGGGACGTCCCCCATCACAGATGTCTGGAGAAACGCCCCTGTCGGCGGTGATCGCTACAAAGCAATACATTTATGTCGTAGGAGCACAATGTCACCGTACCAAATTATTGCACCGCAGAAATATTGAGGGCGGCCTCTATTTGATATTGGCATTATTATCGAAAAATACTGCATTTCTTTCCCTCTATGCAACCTGCGTAATAACAAGGTGCGCGGAAACTGGTCTTGTTCCTCCAGCTAATGGAGTGATCGTGAGTGCCGCGGCATTGCCAGCAGGATTTCGCACTGTGAGTACTGAATTAATGACCGTTGTTTGTACAAGAGCCATTCCTACTATTTGAGAAGTACCTGTTGCACGCCCGACCACCGTATAAGCCAGGTCAGCGCCGTTGAGTGTTAAAATGAGTTGACCCGGTTCGTTTACACCTACCTGAAACAAAACCTGATAAGTGCCAATTGTAGCCAAGTTAAAAGAACTCGCATTTATACGGGTAATTGCAGTCCCACTGATTGGACCATCTTGCGGAAAACTCACGTCCGTGTCGGGAGCAACAGTTGCTGCATTATCAGGAGGCATCAAGGCAAAGAAATCTGCAAAGCCTAATACTCCACCTGCTGGTCCTGCTGCTCCTGTTGCTCCTGCTGCTCCTGTTGCTCCTGTTGCTCCTGCTGGACCTGTTAGCCCTGCTGCTCCTGCTGGTCCCGCTGGCCCTGCTGGTCCTGCTGGTCCTGCTGCTCCTGCTGGTCCCGCTGGCCCTGCTGGTCCTGCTGGTCCTGCTGGTCCTGCCAATCCAGCTGCGCCAATTGCTCCTGCAATCCCTGCAAGTCCCTGTGGGCCAAGTGCTCCTGCAAGTCCTTCGGGGCCAAGTGCACCTATCGCTCCTGCAATCCCTGCAAGTCCTTGGGGACCAAGTGCTCCTGCAAGTCCTTGAGGGCCAAGCGCCCCAAGTGCTCCTGCAATCCCTGCAAGTCCTTGGGGACCAAGTGCTCCTGCAAGTCCTTCGGGGCCAAGTGCGCCTATCGTTCCTGCAATCCCTGCCAATCCTTGGGGGCCAAGTGCTCCTGCAAGTCCTTCGGGGCCAAGTGCGCCTATCGCTCCTGCAATCCCTGCCAATCCTTGGGGGCCAAGTGCTCCTGCAAGTCCTTCGGGACCAAGTGCTCCTATCGCTCCTGCAAGTCCTGCCAATCCTTGGGGGCCAAGTGCTCCTGCAAGTCCTTGAGGTCCTGCTTCTGCAATTGCTCCCGCAAGTCCTTGAAGTAATTGCTGACCTTTAGGTGGGGGACACGGTACCCGCACTATTTTTTTAATAACTAGAAGACGTCGTTTCTTTTTTTTCCCTTTTGGATGGCAAACAATTGCGGTTTTCTTTTTGCACGATTTTTTTTTATACAGAAAACTCAACAGTTTCTTTTTTCTTTTCTTTTGGATGGCAAACAATTGTGGTTTTCTTTTTGCACGATTTTTTTTATCCGGACAACTCAACAACGACACCTCCCTATAAAGATAGTTTAGTGTACGTGAGTTGTTTATTTTAGGCATGGACGAATAGCCGGTTATTCGCTAGACTAAAAACCATTTTTAGAATATTGGGTGTTTAGTAGGGTGCTGTTATTTCACAAACCACAACACTCTTTCAGTATGATTACAAAATTTAATCATCCTTCACTGCGTCAACCAAAATCACATTTGGGTCTCTTTTTGTACCTCACAGTGGCAGTGTGCTCCCTGTTTTAAATTCAAATATCGTTTCCCGTTAGTTGAATCATTTCTGTGATTGATCCACCTTGTAGATTCTTCTGGTAAGCGCCTGGTCATCATCTGTCCATAATATTTGGAGCTGTTTGCGGGTTTTTGAGTGCAGGCAGTAGAATGCCATCGATTAGCGCTGTGAAGAAAGGCTTGTCGAACGGTTTGCGCTGGATGAGTCCGCGAAAAGAAGCCACTGAAGTAATGACCTGACAAGCCATCTCAATGTCCGCGTGAGCGGGAATTTCACCGCGGACGACGGCTCGGTTCATAAGCTCGCGGTTCACAACAACCCATGGCTCGAAAATCCCGGCTGTTCCTGCTTCGGCAAATTCCGGATGCTGCAAAAAGGAGCCTAGGCCCGCTAGGACACGAAATTTTCGTTCAATCGTAGAGCTTTGTCCTTCGGTACACGGTGAGGGTGACACAGGATTTGTGCCGAGACTGATCAACATTGCCAAAACGAAGGGCTTCTCAGCCTATGTGGAAGAGGGGACCAACCGCTGGCCGGCTGTGCACCGCCTTGACGCCGCACATCTATACCGCCTTGCGTTAAAAAAGGCGCCCGCAGGTTCACGACTAAATGGGGTCGCAGATGAAGGAGTGCCATTTCGCGACATCGCAAGTGTTATCGGTAAACACCTGAACGTGCCTGTAGTCAGCATTTCCCGTGAAGAAGCAGACACCCACTTCGGCTTCCTCAGTACACTTGCAGCGCTCGATATCCCAAGATCAAGCGTTGCAACTCAGGAACTTCTGGGATGGCGGCCTGTGCAGCCTGCACTAATCCACGACCTCGAACAGTCTCACTACTTCAACAACTGATTGGAGGCGAGACCGAGAATCGATCATGGGCCGCTTAATAAAGCACTTGAGAAAAGCGAAGCAAGACATAGACTAGCAACAACATGTATGAAATAGAAGTTTGGATATTAAAACACGAGATCAACACGAATGTATACCACACTGAGTGTTGTTATCTTCATTCGCATCGAACTATTCTGGCTAATCGTATTGTTAGGTCACTTCCCCCAAGAAAATTTTTCGTCTTTACTTATGGTATGGTTCACCACGTTGGCTGAAGGGCAAGTTCTCGAAAAATAGCCTCCTTATCAGAGACTACCCGCGATCTTCCTGTATGATAATCATATGATAAGCGGTATCTTTCCCTATTATTTCTAGCATTCTCTCAATCAAAATTGCTTTTCATCATTCCTTCAAAGAAAGGGCCATCCTTTTGCGGGATAGCCCTTTCTTTGATTTCACATTTTTTTGCAAAGAGAATAAGGGGATGGATTCCTCCGTTTGCGCTTTTGCTTACTTTAATATTGTCCTTTAATTACAAAAGAAGCCCCGGATTGTTCCAGCTAGTTTAGACTCCTGCCTAGCAAACTTAAACTTCTCTTCTAACTCTTTTGGTACCTCCATCCCCTCAGAAAGCTTAAAACCAACGGCCCGCTTTTTAGAGTCATCCACCGAATACATGACATTGATTGCAAGACCATCCTCATAAAAAACGTAGGTGAATTGGATATTTTCCACTTGAAAACGCGACGTTTCTAAAGGTTTAGCCGCAAACGCATTATCACGTTCTTCTATCAAAATTCGGTTCACATAATCAAGGCTCTCCTGGCTTTCGCTAGCGGGTACAACCGTAAATTCATACTTGTATTTATTCATAAAATAACGGGCTTCATTAGCACGTAAACCCGCAAGCGCTTCTGCTACAGGTGAAGACTCTAAACCAACCGTAGACACATCTTTAAAATCAACCAGATACGACAATTTCTATTCCTCCTCTTCTCTCTTTACGCCCTAACAGCAGGAGTCCACATTTCACCAAAATCGATTCAAGAGAAGATTTGAATGGCGAATTTGTTAGTTAGTTTGTTAAATAGTGTTCACATAGACTGGTATTCACCAACACCGCTTTAAATATTCGACCAGCGAGACAATACGATGCTGCCTATAGTTCCTTGAGGTCGGGAAATTAAGGACTCAGAGTATGTCCTACCAAAAAAATCTCGGCCTGTGCCCTGTACTTCCATTAAGGAGGTTCAGATTCACAAGCCAAGACATTTTCATTCATGATGGTGGCCGTTAGGCCATGTTTGTTTTGGAAAACCCCTCTGCATGGAAGGGGAATACCCGCATACGTAAACCAAATGAGTACGAAGCCTATGTGCTCGGCACCACCCGAGCGACTTCTTCGTTACCCGGATCGGATATCTTCAACTGTTGAAGTAGTGACCCTGTTCGAGGTCCGGGATCAGAGCGGGGTGTACTGGCTGCTTCTCAGACGAAGATGACTCGGTCAGCGCTTCGCTCAAAGCCCATTGACCGATAGTTAAGCAGATTGAAGGTCTGGATCTGGAGCGGTTGCTTCTCTCGCCGATAACAAAGTTAGGTTGCGGGGTGCAGGAGGTGGGGCAATTTCTGATGAGATTTTCTGTCTGCATGCGAATATTTCCTTCAAGAACTGAACTGCGAACTGAAACTTAAGTATATGGAGGAGATCAGAAAATAAGAATTCTGGAAGTTGCCTATGTATGTTAATAACGCAAAGGAACGGAGGAGATTGCCTTGGAGTTTCTACTGGTTGTCATGTGGATAGGAATAGTTTAAAAGTAAAAAGAAGAGATGGCATAAAAATAAGCCATCTCTTCTTTTTCATCTATATAAAGCGGGTTATGGGAATCGAACCCACGCTACCAGCTTGGAAGGCTGGAGTTCTAAATTGAACTACACCCGCCATTAATTTATCGGGACGACACGATTTGAATACACGACCCCCTGGTCCCAAACCAGGTGCTCTACCAAGCTGAGCTACATCCCGAAATAGATGCCGGTGAGAGGACTCGAACCTCCACGGTTTCCCTCACGATTTTGAGTCGCGCGCGTCTGCCAATTCCGCCACACCGGCTTATGAAGTTAATGGCGTCCCCTGAGAGATTCGAACTCCCGACCTTTTGATTCGTAGTCAAACGCTCTATCCAGCTGAGCTAAGGGGACTAATAAGTGGAGCGGACGACGGGAATCGAACCCGCGACCCTCGCCTTGGCAAGGCGATGCTCTACCGCTGAGCCACGTCCGCAA